>CAMYOC010000027.1 GCA_947259915.1 uncultured Gammaproteobacteria bacterium | reverse complement strand
AGAAGCGCCGGATCGTGGCGCAGACGCGGGTGCCGGGGGTCTCGGTTTCTCAGGTTGCGCGTCGTTATGACGTGAACGCCAATATGGTTTTCAAATGGCTTCGCGATCCACGGTACATGCCAGCGGAAGATGATCTCCCGTCGTTCTTGCCGGTCGAGGTTCTGCCGGACGCTTCACTTGCGGCGACTATGTCGGATGGTGATGCCGTCGCCTCGGGCGGCAGGATCGAGATCACATTGTCCAACGGTTTCAGTCTCTGCGTGAGTGGCGGTTTTGATCCTGACGCGGTGTCGCGCTTTGTCCGCGGCCTGGCGTCATGATCCTGGTTCCGACATCGACGAAGATCTGGCTTGCGGGCGGGGTGACGGACATGCGCAAGGGGTTTGTCGGCTTGTCAGCTCTGGCTGAGGCGGTTCTTCGTCAAGATCCGTATTCCGGTCATCTGTTTGTCTTTCGAGGTCGTCGCGGCGATCTGATCAAGGTCATTTGGTGGGACGGCCAGGGGGCGTGCCTGTTCTCCAAACGGTTAGAGCGCGGACGGTTCGTCTGGCCGTCGATTGCGGATGGCAAGCTGACGATCAGCCCGGCGCAACTGGCGATGTTGCTGGAAGGGATCGACTGGCGAGCGCCGCTGCGAACATGGCGTCCACTGACGGCTGGATAGGGTGAGAAGGTCAACAAAAAAAGGTTGATTAAGCGCCTTCGGGATTCCCCTGATCGGCGTCATCGGCTATAGAATGGCCATGTTGGAAGCCCCCAAAAATCTCCCGGAAAAGGCCGCTGATCTGCGGGTGCTGCTGGCGTCGAGAGAGGTTGAGATTGTTGGGTTCAAAGCGGAACTTCGGAGCCGCGATCTTCTGATCGAGAAGCTGAAGCATCAACTGGCTGGCCTGCGCCGTCACCAGTTCGGCTCACGCTCGGAAAGCCTCGACCAGCTTGAACTCTCGCTGGAAGAGGAAGAGATTGCGCGGGCGGCGGAGACGCCGGCAACGATCGAAGCCGATGAGCCCGTCGAGGAGAAGCAGCAGCCAAAACGCAAGCCGCTGCCGGGTCATCTCCCGCGTAATGAGACGGTTCTGGAAGTGGGCGATGCCTGCGCCTCCTGCGGCGGCAAGCTCAAACGCCTTGGCGAGGATGTCACCGAGGAACTGGAATATGTGCTGGGCCGCTTTGTGGTGAATCGGATCGTACGCCCGCGCATGGCCTGTTCGTGCTGCGAACGGATCACACAGGCGCCATTGCCGTCCCGCCCGATCGAGCGCGGGCGCCCCGGCCCGGGTCTGCTGGCACATGTGCTGGTGAACAAGTACGCCGATCATCTTCCTCTTTACCGCCAATGCCAGATCTTCGAACGTGAGGGCATCGATCTGGATCGTTCGACCCTGGCCGACTGGGTCGGCAAATCGGCAGCTCTGCTGGAACCGCTGGCTGACGCGATCGGACGTCATGTCCTGAAGGGGCGGGCGATCTTTGCGGACGACACACCGATCAAGATGCAGGCACCCGGCAACGGCAGAACGAAGATGGCGCGGATCTGGACCTATGTCCGCGATGAACGCCCATGGCTCGGCCAGCCGCCACCGGCGGCCTGGTATCGATTTACTGTCGATCGAAAGGGCGAGCATCCAGCAAAGCATCTGGCCGACTATAGGGGCTGGATGCACGCCGACGGCTATGCCGGCTTCAACGAGCTCTATCGATCAGGAACCGTCCAGGAGGTCGCCTGCCTCGCGCATATCCGCCGCAAGTTCACGGATGTCTTCCAGTCCGACCGCTCGGTCATCGCCGAGGAAGCCATCAGGCGCATCGCCGGGCTCTACGGTGTCGAGAAGGAGGCCCGCGGCAAACCACCCGATGAACGGGTGCGGCTCCGGCAGGACCAAGCCCGACCGATCTTCGACGATCTGGAGGCCTGGCTGCACGCCCAGTTGCCGAAGATCTCCGGCAAATCCGAACTCGCCAAGGCGATCCGGTATTCCCTGACCCGCATGAAGAAGCTGCGCCCGTATCTCGACCACGGCTTCCTGGAGGCCGATAATAATTCGGCCGAACGAGCGATGAAGCCGATAGCCCTGGGCCGGAAAAACTACCTCTTTGTCGGCTCGAAGGGTGGCGGCAAGTCTGCCGCCATCTCCTATACCCTGATCGAGACCGCGAAGATGAACGGCATCAATCCTCAGGCATGGCTCACCGACGTTCTCGATCGCATCGCCGATCACAAGATCACACGGCTGGACGAGCTGCTGCCCTGGAGTTGCGCTGCCCGTGCAGCGTAACTGGCAACCCCCGCATTCCGCCAGAGCGCCTTCACCGAACGCTCACCGCAATCCCGTAATCCCCGAATGAACCCATTCGGCTTGGCATTGCGCTCGAGCATTTTCGAAGCAGATGGAATCATCTGCTGGCTCAGAAAATGCGGTCGGCCAACCACTCAGAGTGCGCGGCCTGAT
>CAMYOC010000026.1 GCA_947259915.1 uncultured Gammaproteobacteria bacterium | reverse complement strand
CGAAGTCGCCGCCGGCCGCGCCATCATCCCGGCCAACATCAATCACCCGGAGCTGGAGCCGATGATCATCGGCCGCAACTTCCTGGTCAAGATCAACGCCAACATCGGCAACAGCGCGGTGGCGTCGTCGATCGAGGAGGAGGTCGAGAAGCTCGTCCACGCGATCCGCTGGGGCGCCGACAACGTCATGGATCTCTCGACCGGCGCGAACATCCACGAGACGCGCGAGTGGATCCTGCGCAACTCGCCGGTGCCGATCGGCACCGTGCCGATCTACCAGGCGCTGGAGAAGGTCGGTGGCAAAGCAGAGGAGCTCAGCTGGGAGATTTTTCGCGACACTCTGATCGAACAGGCTGAGCAGGGCGTCGATTACTTCACCATCCACGCCGGCGTGCGTCTGCCTTTTGTACCGCTGACCGCGGATCGCATCACCGGTATCGTGTCTCGCGGTGGTTCGATCATGGCCAAGTGGTGCCTGGCCCATCATCAGGAGAGTTTCCTCTACACCCGTTTCGCTGACATCTGCGAGATCATGCGCGCCTACGATGTCGCATTCTCGCTCGGCGACGGCCTGCGTCCGGGCTGTCTCGCCGACGCTAACGACAAGGCCCAATTCGCCGAGCTGGAGACCCTCGGCGAGCTCACGGCGGTAGCCTGGGAGCAAGATGTCCAGGTCATGATCGAGGGGCCGGGCCATGTGCCGATGCAGCTGATCCGGGAGAACATGCGCAAGGAACTGGACGCCTGTTTCGAGGCGCCGTTTTACACGCTCGGCCCCCTGGTCACCGATATCGCGCCGGCCTACGATCACATCACCTCGGCCATCGGCGCCGCGCAGATCGGGTGGTACGGTACCGCTATGCTCTGCTATGTGACGCCCAAGGAGCATCTCGGCCTGCCCGACAAGAACGACGTGCGCGACGGGATCGTCACCTATCGCATCGCCGCTCATGCCGCCGATCTGGCCAAGGGCCATCCCTCGGCCCAGATCCGGGACAACGCCTTGTCCAAGGCCCGCTTCGAGTTCCGCTGGGAGGATCAGTTCAATCTGAGCCTCGATCCGGAGCGGGCGCGCGAGTACCACGACGCGACCTTGCCCAAGGATGCCCACAAGGTGGCCCATTTCTGCTCCATGTGCGGCCCGCAATTTTGTTCGATGAAGATCACCCAGGAGGTGCGGGAGTACGCCCGCGGCCGCGGTATCGTCGAGCTCGACACCGCCGTGGAGACCGGCATGCAGGAGAAGGCGCTGGAATTCCGCCGCGCCGGCGGCCAGGTGTATAAAAAGTCTTAATGGAGGCCCAAGCGGACTACCCTTGCTCGAGACGTTGACCATCGCTGCCGGACTGGGCGCCTTCGGGTTCCTGGTCTACTATTTGCGGCGCCGCCTTGCGGCACGCGGCATCGGCGCGCTCGACGATGGCGGGCCCCGGCCGTCAGGGGCCATGTCCGCCCGCGGTGGCGCCGCCAAGGCCTCCGCGGCGACGCGGTCCGATCCCCTGGTGGTACTGGCCGATCAGGATCTGTTCACCGAGCTGGCGGAGTCCATGGACGAGGCGGTGCTGGTACACGAGCGGCGCATCCTCTATGCGAACTCCGGGGCGGCGAGGATTTTCGGTGTGCCCTCGGCCCAGCTGGAAGATACCGAGCTACGTGATTTCGCCCATCCGGAACATCGGGATGCCCTCGATCAATATCTTGCACGGCGACTCGAGGGCAAGGCCGAGCGTGAGTCGCTAACCCTGCAGCTGCTGGATCCGGACGACCGGTCGCACTGGGTCGAGATGCGTCCGTTCGCTGTCCCCGGATCACAGGCTGCATTGGGTTCGGTGGTGCGACCCAGCGCGGCGCACGCGATCGAGGAAGCGACCCAGGCTGGACGGAACCTCGCACGGCACACGCTGGACTCCATCGGCGAGGGTGTGATCACCACCGATCTGGAGGGCCGTATCGACTATGCCAACGGCGCTGCGGAGCTGATGCTGGGTTGCCGTCTGGATTTGGCCGAGGGCAATCGGCTGAGCGATCTGGTGGGACTAGTGGACGAGGCCGATCGCAAACCGCTGGGGGATCCGATCCAGCGTTGTCTTAGCGAAGGTACCCGGATCGATCTCGGTCGCCGCACCCTGATGTTGTCAAAGACCAGTGGCGAGGAGCACTCGATCGAACTCAGCGCGGCGCCGATCCGGGCCGGACGGGGTGATGTCTTTGGCGCTGTCGTGCTGCTCCATGATGTCTCCGAAATCCGCGGCCTGGCTCGACAGATGTCCTATCAGGCCAGCCACGATCCGCTGACCGGCCTGGTCAATCGCCGTGAATTCGAGCGCCGGCTGGATGAGATCATCGCCGGCGCCCGGGCCGGTGGTTCCACACACGTGTTGTGCTATCTGGACCTGGACCGGTTCAAGGCGGTGAACGACACCTGCGGACATATGGCCGGGGACAACATGCTGCGCGAAGTGGCTGCCCTGATCCGTGACAAGGTGCGTGACTCCGATATCGTCGCCCGCATCGGCGGCGATGAGTTCGGCATGCTGCTGAGCGGCTGCCCGCTGGATAAGGCGCGACAGATCTCGGACGATGTTGTGGCCGCGATCCGGGACTACCGTTTCGTGTGGCGGGATCGCATCTTCAATATCGGCGTCAGCGTAGGTCTGGTCGAAATAAGCCACGAGAGCGGGACGCTGGAAGAGTTGATGAGCGCCGCCGACTCGGCCTGCTATGTGGCCAAACAGAAGGGGCGGGGTCAGGTCCATGTCTACTCCGCCAGAGACGAGGCCGTCGCCCGCCAGCGTGGCGAGATCCTCTGGCTGCAGCGGCTGCAAAAGGCGCTGAAAGAGGATCACTTCGAGCTGTTCCTGCAGCCGATCGTGTCGGCCGCCGGCCGCGTGGACACAGGCCCGGCCTGCGAAGTGTTGTTGCGGATGCGTAACGAGGACGGGGGTTCGGCGACGCCCGGCGATTTTATGGAGGCGGCCGAACGCTACCATCTGATGCCCAATGTCGATCGCTGGGTGCTGCAGACGACCTTCGGCGCTATCGGCAGCGGCGTGTTGACCCTGCCCGACAATCGCAGCTGCACGGTCAACCTGTCGGGCCAGACCCTGGGTGATCCGCAGTTCCTCGATTTCGTAGTCCAGTGTCTGGACCACAGCGGCGTGACCCCCGGGCAGATCTGTTTCGAGGTGCGCGAATCGGCCGTGATCGGCAACCTGACGCATGCGGCACGCTTTATCGCCGTGCTGCATGGCATGGGCTGTCAGTTCGCGCTGGATAACTTTGGTAGCGGCATCGGTTCCTTCGCCAATCTGAAGAACCTGTCGATGGATTACCTGAAGATCGACGGCGCCATCATCCGCGGTCTGGGCAGCGACGATGTGAGTCAGGCTATGGTGGCAGCGATGATCAAGCTGGCAAGCACGCTGAAGATCCGGGTGATCGCAGAACACGTGGAGACCGACACGGCATTTTCCCTGGTCCGCGAGATGGGTGTGGATTTTATCCAGGGCTACGCCGTCGGGCGACCCAAGGCGCTCCAGTTGCACTGATCGGCCTGCTTTTCCCGCCACACACCCGCTATAATGCCGCCGGTAAGTCCGGTCGCGCGCTGCCGCTCCGGATCGGGATTTGAGTTCCGCTCCGCATCCTGCCGGAGTAAAAAAAGAAAGGGGAATCATGGGCACTAACGAATTACCGGTGATTATGGGCGTGGTCGGTCTGGTAGCGGCGTTTGTCATCTACCGGCTGGTCGCCAGCTATCCGGCCGGCGAAGGCAAAGTCGTTGACATCGCGATCCAGATCCAGCAGGGCTCGATGGCATTTATGCGGCGCGAGTATCTGCTGTTGTGGGCGGTGGCGGCGCTGGTCATCCTGGCGATCGGTTTTTCCGATCTGGGCTGGGATACCGCGCTGGCGTTTTTCGTCGGTGCACTGACCTCGTCATTGGCCGGCTTTATCGGTATGTACACCGCGACCCGGGCCAATGTCCGCACCACGGTCGCGGCGCATGACAAGGGCGCCGGCGAGGCCTTGTCGGTGGCCTTCTACGGCGGCTCGGTGATGGGTATCACGGTCGCCTCGATGGGGCTGCTCGGACTTGGTTTCCTCTATCTGCTGTTCGGCGGCGATCCGCAGACGGCCGAGACGATCCATGGCTTTGGCATGGGCGCATCGCTGGTGGCGCTGTTCTCGCGTGTCGGCGGTGGCATCTTTACCAAGAGCGCCGACGTGGGCGCCGACCTGGTTGGCAAGATCGAGGCCGGCATCCCCGAGGACGACCCCCGCAATCCGGGCGTGATCGCCGACAACGTCGGTGACAACGTCGGTGATGTCGCCGGCATGGGCTCGGATATTTTCGAGTCCTATTGCGGCGCCATGATCGCCTCGATCGCGATCGCTTCCACCATCGGCGTGCAGCTGATGAACGAGCGTCTTGGCGGCAGTCTGAACGGCGAGGCGTTACGTTCCAGCCTGATGGGCCTGCCGCTGCTGCTGTCCTCCACCGGGCTGGTGTGTTCGTTGTTGGGCATATTGATGGTACGGATGGCGACAACGTTGCCGCCGGAGAAAGCGCTGAGGGTGGGCACCCTGGGCGCGGCGGTACTGTTCATCATCGCTGCCTGGTTCGTGATCGGTGCCCTCGGCATCGGCAATGGTGTGTGGATGGCGGTCATCGCCGGTGCCGTGGGTGGCATGATCATCGGTCTGGTCACCGAGTACTACACCGGCGGCCCGCCGGTACGCAAGATCGCGCGTGAGGGCGAGACGGGTCCAGCCACGGTGATCATCGCCGGGCTGGCCACCGGCATGCAATCCGTGGTGATCCCGATCCTTGCGATCGCCGGCATTATCTATTTCGCCAATGAGTCGGCAAGTCTCTACGGCGTCGGCATCGCCGCCGTCGGCATGCTGGCCACGGTGGGCATGACCATGGCTATCGATGCCTATGGTCCGGTCGCCGACAACGCGGGCGGCATCGCCGAGATGGCCGGGCTGGGCCCGGAGACACGCAAGATCACCGACTCGCTGGACGAGGTCGGCAATACCACCGCCGCGATCGGCAAGGGCTTCGCCATTGGTGCAGCGGCGCTGGCCGCGCTGGCGATCATCACCGCCTTTATCGAGGTCATCAGACACCACAACCCGGAGTTCAGCCTGGAGATATCCGAACCCGTCGTGCTGATCGGCATGTTTATCGGCGGCATCTTCCCGTTCCTGGTCGCGTCCATGACCATGAACGCGGTGGGCACCGCGGCCTACGACATGATCAAGGAGATCCGACGTCAGTTTAAGGAGATCCCCGGCCTGCTCGAGGGCACGGCGGAACCGGATACGGTCCGCTGCGTGGATATCGCCACGCGCGCGGCGCTGGTACGGATGCTGCCGCCCGGTCTGCTGGCGATCCTGGCGCCGGTAGTGGTTGGCTTTGGACTTGGCCCTCAGGCACTGGGCGGCATGCTCGGCGGCGCCCTGCTCGGTTGCGTGCTGCTGGCGCTGACCATGGCCAACGCGGGCGGTGCCTGGGACAACGCCAAGAAGTATGTGGAGAAAGGCAATCACGGTGGCAAGGGTTCGGACGTCCACAAAGCCACGGTGGTCGGCGACACCGTCGGCGATCCGTTCAAGGACACCTCGGGGCCGTCGATGAACATCCTGATCAATGTGATGGCCATCGTCAGCCTGGTCATCGCGCCGCTGCTGTAACGACAGCCACACAGGCATGGCAAAAAAGGGGGCGCACGCCCCCTTTTTTTATTCCTCGTACTGGAGTCGCTTCAGCCGTCGATGTCGAAGGTCTCGCGCAGGCGCTTGCGCACCCGGACCTTCTTCAGGTGTACGTAATCGGGCAGACCGTCGCGATAGGGTGGGTGATCCTCGCCCTGGATCAGTGGCTCGAGATAACGCCGGCAGGCGGCGGTGATCTGGAAACCGTCGCGGCTGATGAAATTGCGCGGCAGCTTCTTCTCTTTGTTGGCGACCTTGCTCAACTCGGCGACGCCGACCTCCCAGCGATAAGGCTTATCGGACTTGCGCACGATCACCGGCATCACTGCGTTGCGGCCCTCGACCGCGAGGTTCACCGCCGCCTCGCCCATGGCGTAGGCCTGCTCGACGTCGGTCCTCGAGGCGATGTGCCGGGCCGAGCGCTGCAGATAATCGACCACCGCATAGTGATACTTGTAGCCGAGACGATGATTGATGATGTTGGACAACACCGGCGCCACGCCACCGAGTTGTACGTGTCCAAATGCATCCTTGCTGCCGGCGTCGGAGACAAACTTGCCGCTGGGCCATTTCACGCCTTCGGACGCGACGATCACACAGTTGTCGTAGCGTTCGACGCAATCTTTCACCCGCGCGATCAGCGCTACCTCATCCAGCGGAATCTCCGGGAACAGGATGATATGGGGCGGCTCATGGCGTTTGCTCCCGGCCAGCCCGCCGGAGGCAGCGATCCAGCCCGCGTTGCGCCCCATGACCTCCATGATGAACACCTTGGTCTGCTTCATCGACAATACGTCGATCGCCGCTTCCCGGGTCGAGGTGGCCACATATTTCGCGACGGAGCCGAATCCCGGGCAGTTGTCGGTAATCGCCAGATCGTTGTCGACGGTCTTGGGTACGCCCACGCAGGTGATCGGGTAGCCCATGCGGGCGCCGATCTGTGAGACCTTCCACGCGGTATCCATGGAGTCGTTGCCGCCATTGAAGACGAAATAGCCGATGTCGTGGGCGCGGAACACCCGGATCATCCGCTCGTACTCCGCCAGGCTCTCATCGAGCCCCTTCAGACGGTAGCGCGACGAGCCGAAGGCACCGCCGGGTGTGTGGCGCAGCGCGGCGATAGCGGCTCGGGTTTCCTTGCCGGTGTCGATCAGGTCTTCGCCCAGCGCGCCGATGATGCCCTGATGACCGGCATAGACCTTGCCTATCCGGTCGGGATGTTCGCGCGCGGTCTCGATTACGCCACAGGCCGTGGCATTGAGGACGGCAGTGACGCCGCCGGATTGAGCATAAAACAAATTACGTTTGGGCATCGGTACTCCTGAACCTCCAGCGCGAGCAAAGCATAGCCGATTCGACACCTGCCTTCATGGGTTTGACCTCGCCTGGGAGGAGCGCTAGCCTCAGCCGCTCTATGGGGAGGCAGGAGCCGCCGGACCCCGCGACGGGTGTCGCGGAGCGCCACTCCAAACATCAGCGAGGCGATCATGAGAATCATCCTTCTAGGCGCGCCCGGATCGGGCAAAGGCACTCAGGCTCAGAAGCTGGTCGATCGCCAGGGCATCCCGCAGGTGTCCACCGGCGACCTGCTGCGTGATGCGGTAGCCCGCGGCACCGAGCTCGGCCAGCGGGCCAAGGTCGCGATGGATGCAGGCGAACTGGTCTCTGACGACATCGTGCTCGGCATGATCCGCGAGCGGCTGGCGCAGCCCGACGCCGCCAACGGCTTTATCCTCGACGGTTTTCCACGCAATCTCGCCCAGGCACAAGCCCTGGACGGTGTGCTGGATGAGCTCGGTGCGCCGCTGGACGCGGCGGTGTTGATGGATGTGGACTTCGAAGTGTTGCTCAAGCGTCTGACCGGACGGCGGACCTGCTCCGGCTGTGGCCGCGTCTACAACGTCCATTTCTTTCCGCCCAAGACCGGCGACGTCTGCGACGGATGCGGCGGTGAACTGATCCAGCGCGCAGATGACAACGAAGAGACCATCACACAGCGCCTCAAGGTCTATGAATCCCAGACCTCGCCGCTGGTCTCATTTTACGAAGATCGGGGCAAGCTCAAGGTGGTGCCGGCCGAAGGCGAGATCGACGAGGTCTTTGCTCGGCTGGAGGCGGCGCTCGGCGTTGCCGATCCCGCGTGAGCCCTGTCGGCTTCTAGTCGAGCAAGCCGAGCAGGGCATCGCCGGCGATCTCGCGGCGCCATCCCTTCAACACCGGCAGATCCCGATCTCCGCATACCATGCGTTTGAGCTCGGCGCGGGTAGCGAGCATGGACGGCGCGATTTCCGTCTCCTTGGCCCGGCGATCGACGTATTTGCCCAGGCGTCCCAACAGCGTGGTCTCGCTGCGGCTCAGACGAGTGTCTGGCGTAGGCGCAGGGACGGATTGATCGCCATCCATCGATAGCCGTTCGATCAGGTCCCGGGCATAGCGGCGCAGTACCGCTGGCGGCACCATATCGAGATCGTTGATGGCCTCTTCGTCGGCGGGCGCGCGGACAGCCAGTTGCATAAGCACATCGTCCGCGAGGATCCAGCGGCGCGGCCGGTTGCGGGCCACAGCGATTTCTTCGCGCCACGCGGCCAGGCGCTGCAGACGAGCCAGGGCCGCGCCTTCGAGCTGGCGCCAGCCCTTAACCTTGCTCCAGGCCGTATCCGGATCCGGCGTGTAGAGACGCGGATCCTCGAGCGCCAGGAAATCCGCGTCCGGCCAGTCGCTGCGGGCACGGTTCTCCAGATGCTGACGCAGGGTCTCGAAGAGCGGTACCAGATAACGGACGTCGTCGGCCGCGTAACGGAGCTGCTCGGTGGACAGGGGACGCCGTGACCAGTCGGTGCGCGCGTGGCCCTTTTCCAGATCGATGTCCAGTACCTGTTTGGCCAGATTGCCGTAGCCACACTGGTCCGGAAAGCCGAGCAGCGCGGCGGCGATCTGCGTGTCATAGACTGGTCCGGGGACCGCGCCGATGAGCGCATAAAACAACTCCAGATCCTGACGGGCAGAGTGAAGTACCTTGGTCACGGAACGATCCATCAATACGTCCGTGAGCGCGGCCGTTCCCTCCAGCGCAATCAGATCGAGGCAGAAGATCTGACCGGCGCCCGCGATCTGTAACAGGCACGGCAGGGGGTGGTAGGTCTTCTCACGGACGAACTCGGTATCGATGGCAATAAAGGGCTCCGTCGCCACGGCCTCGGCCGCCCGCTCCGCGCCGGCGCGTGTGTCGATGAATTGAATATCGTCCATGGGCGGGCATTATCCCAGAATCTGCTCCTGCGTATGGCCTGACCGCGCGGCGCGGTTATCATGCATGCTGACCGGGGGACGAGACCGACCGTGAAAGACATCATCCGCGCCATGCTGGAAATTGCGACCCTGCGCCGCGGGCCCGAGGACCTGCCTGCGTCGAGCTTCTTCCTCGGCCTGATGACGACCCTGTATCTCGCTACCGGTGTGATCTCGATCGCACTCTATTCGGCAAATTCCGCCGAGCTGCTGGCTCAGCTGGCGTTGGATTTCGGTCTGCTGCTGACATTTTTTGGCCTGCTGTTGTCGCTGTTCCGCCGCGCGGCCAGGCTGCGCCAGACGCTGGCGGCAGTGATGGGCGCCAGCGCGCTGCTGGCCTGTTTCGCTCTGCCGCTGTCGCTGATGTTGCGTAACAGCGGGCCCGGCGACTCGGCGGCACTGATACCGGCGCTCGGCATCTATCTGATCGTATTGTGGTCGATCAGCATCAACGGACATATTCTCCAGCGCGCGCTTGAAATCCCCTACGTCGGCGGAGTCCTGCTGTCAGCCGGCTATTTCATCCTTAATTACGTCGCATTTGCGCAGCTGTTCCCGGCGGAGATCTGATGCATATCCATATCCTCGGCATCTGCGGCACCTTCATGGGCGGCATCGCCGCCCTGGCCAAGGCTGCCGGTCATCGGGTCACCGGGTCGGACGAGAACGTCTATCCACCGATGAGCACACAGCTCGAGGCGCTGGGGATCGAGCTCAGCGAGGGCTTTGACGCGGAGCAACTCGAACCGGCGCCCGATTGTGTCGTGGTGGGCAACGTGATGCGGCGTGGCCTGCCGGTGGTGGAAGCCATGCTCGATCGTGGCCTGAATTACACCTCCGGCCCCGAGTGGCTGGCCCGGCACGTGCTGGCGGACAGATGGGTGCTGGCGGCGGCGGGTACCCACGGCAAGACCACGACCAGCAGCATGCTGGCCTGGATTTTGGAGCATGCGGGCCTGCAACCCGGTTTCCTGATCGGCGGCGTGCCGGTCGATTTTGGCAGTTCGGCGCGGCTGGGCAGCGGGCCATTCTTTGTGGTCGAGGCGGACGAATATGACACCGCGTTTTTCGACAAACGCTCCAAGTTCGTTCATTACCGGCCGCGCACCGTGATCCTCAACAATCTCGAGTTTGATCACGCGGACATCTTTGCGGACCTCGACGCCATCAAGCGTCAGTTCCATCATCTGGTCCGCACCGTGCCGGGGTCCGGCTGCATTATCAGCAAGATGGACGATGTCAATCTGGAAGCGGTGCTGGAGATGGGATGCTGGACTCCTGTGGAGCGATTTTCTGCCAGCGCCGACGCGCCCTGGGGATGCCGTCTGCAACCAGGGCGGGGCTTCGACCTGGTCCATCCGGACGGAGGCATCACTGCGGTAGCGTGGTCCCTGAGCGGCCAGCACAATGCCGAGAATGGTGTCGCCGCGATGCTTGCTGCGCGCCATGCCGGCGTCCCGCTGGAGAGCGCAGCCGCGGCGCTGGCATCCTTCCGCGGCGTCCGCCGACGCATGGAGTTGCGCGGTGAAGTCCACGGGATCCGTGTCTACGATGACTTCGCCCATCATCCCACCGCTATTCGCATGACGCTGGAGGGGCTGCGCCGCGAGACAGGCAGCGCGCGCATCGTTGCGGTGCTGGAGCCGCGTTCGAACACCATGCGGATGGGTGTGCACCGGGAGACGCTGGGACCCGCACTCGCCGCTGCTGATGCCGCCTATGTGTTCACCCCACCCGGGCTGGACTGGGAGATCGACATCATTGCCGCTCAAGCGCAGCCGCCGACACAGTTGTTCCGGGACCTGGGTGCGCTACGGGAGCGCCTTGTGTCGGACCTGCGTGCAGGTGATCATGTGGTCATCATGAGCAACGGCGGTTTCGGAGATTTGCACACCAGCCTGCTGGCGGCGCTGGAGGCCGCCGCGCCGGCATGACCGACGCCCGCGCACCTGCCCGGAACGTGGCCGTGGCCTGGACCGGGGCGTCAGGGATCCAATATGGCATCCGCCTCGTCGAGTGCCTGCTTGGCGCGGATTGCGCGGTGTCGCTGATGGTATCCAAGCCGGCCCAGCTGGTGACCGCGATGGAAACCGACCTGTCGCTGCCGGCGCGGCCGGCAGACATGCAGAAGATGCTGCAGGAGCGCTTCGCGGCGCGGCCGGGGCAGCTCAGGGTCTATGGTCGTGATCAATGGACCGCGCCGCTGGCCAGCGGATCGGCGGCCCCGGACGCGATGGTCATCTGCCCATGCACGACCGCGACGGTGTCGGCGGTCGCCACCGGCGCCAGTCGCTCGCTGATCGAGCGGGCGGCTGATGTAGTGCTGAAGGAAAGTCGCACACTCTTGCTGGTGGTCCGCGAAACGCCGTTCTCCGCCATCCATCTGGAGAACATGCTGCGCCTCGTCCGGGCCGGCGCGATCGTCATGCCCGCGGCGCCCGGGTTCTACCATCGACCGCAGCAGGTGTCCGACCTGGTTGACTTTATGGTCGCCCGAATCATGGACCATCTCGCCTTGCCTCAGCAGCTGTTGAGGCCCTGGGGCGACGGAGATGGGGGCGCCGATTGAGCGGGCGTCCGGGAGCAAGTCGATGGACCAGAACGGCATAGAAATACCGTTGTTTCCGCTGCGCACGGTACTCTATCCGGGCGGCCCGCTGCCGCTGCGGATTTTTGAGACCCGTTATGTGGACATGGTCGGGCATTGCATGAGGGAAGATCTGGGATTCGGGGTCGTGTCCCAGGTCGAGAGCCACGAGCAGGAGCGCGTGGCGCTGCACCAGGTCGGGACCCTGGCTCGCATCGTGGACTGGTATCAATTCGATGACGGTCTGCTGGGTATTACCGCCGTGGGCGAGACGCGATTTCTGCTCAAGGAGATCCGTCGCCAGGACGATGGCCTGAATATCGGTCGCGTCGATTTCCTCGAGCCGGAGGCGCCGATGGCGGTGCCGACGCGGTTTGGCCCGCTGTTGACTCTGTTGGATAACATCCTCACCGAACTCGAGCCGCAGTATCGTTTTATCGAAAAGAATTTCGACGATGCCGGCTGGGTCGGCTGCCGCCTGGCCGAAGTGCTGCCCCTGAGTCTCGAGCAGAAGCAGATGTTCCTCGAATTGAGCGATCCGTTGAAAAGGCTGGAGATGTTGATGCCACTGGTGGAGTCTTTGCGCGCATGAGCGCGATGGCGAGCGGCCGGCGCGTCGACCGAAAACAGGGAGAGCTAGCTCAATGAGCGACCACGACGCTGCCGGGCCAGGACCGTATTGTGTCGAAATGGAGGCAGACAAGGCCTGTTTTTGGTGCCGCTGCGGGCGCAGCAGGACACAGTTGTTTTGCGACGGCAGCCACAACCGGCTCACTGCCGGGCAGGCATCCCGTGGTTGAGCCGGCGCGGGTCGTGTGTGTGCACCGGATGACCAACCCGATCGAGGCGAATCTGATCAAGGGTCTGCTCGAGCAGCAGGGTATCCAGGTGGAGATCAGCGGGGAGGGTCTTGTCGGCGCCTATGCCGGCGTGCCGCGGGTCTGCGATGTGCGCCTGCTGGTGCCGCCCGGTCAGCGGCAACAGGCGCTTTCGGTCATCGAGGGTTATGAGGCCGCAAAGGGTGAGCCGGACGATGGCCGCCACTGGGTCTGCGCCGGATGCGGCGAACAAAACGCCAGCAATTTTGAGATCTGCTGGAATTGCGGCCTCCCGGGGGAAGCCGCATGAAGCGTCTATCCGATGACATTCGGCTGTTGCTGGTCCATGGCATGGCGAGGAAGCCCCCGCCAGACGCCTGGCTGAGCTTGTGGCGGACTTGTCTGGTGGAGAATCTGCGGGTGGAGGATGCGGCTCTGGGGCGGCGCGTTGCCGCAGACCCGGACCTGATGATCCCGGCCTACTGGGCTGACGCCGTCCCCGATCATCTGGCGGAACTGCCCGGTCGGGTAAAGGCCCTGGGGCAATCCGTGGCCGCGATGGCGCAACTCCGGCGCAAGCACAAGGCCGGGCTGCACGTGCCTGCTACAGGCCTCACCCCGGAACAACATCGCAGTTTCGGTCCCCAAATCATCGAGGCGCTGCATGCGGCGCTGGTATTCGGGTCCGCGATTCGCAGTGAGCATGAATGGGAGCTGGATCGCTATCACAAGGACATCGGCGTGGCGGACCGGATACGCTTGCCGCTCGAACAGGCCTTACGACGCTGCTGGGACGCCGGCCACCGGGTAGTGATCTTGTCCCATTCCCTGGGCGCGGCGGTGGCCTATGACGTGCTGTGGCGATTCAGTCATCGCGCCGAGCCCGAATTCAGTGCCTACCGCCGGCATAAGGTCGAACTGTTGGTCACCATGGGTGCGCCGCTGGCAGAGCCGAAAGTCTATGAGATCATGCTCAGCGGCCGCGCGCTGGCCGGCCGCAACGCCGAGACCGCAGCCGAGCGCCGCCTCGCCTGGCTGAGCAACGTCCGCCGCTGGCACAATTACCGCGCGCTCGGCGATATCGTTTGTCAGCATCTGGACATGGAGACCGAGTTCTTCACCGGCATGCGTCGTGATCTGCGCCAGCACAAGGCGGATGACTTCCGGGATTATCGCGGGCTGTTCAACGCCTATCGCGAGCCTGAGGGCGGGCCCAATCCGCACAAGGGTTTCGGTTATCTGTTCCAGCCGAAGCTGGCGCAACATCTGGCAAGGACGCTACGCGGCGACTAGGCGGAGCAGAGCGTAAGCTCAGGCCAGTGTCGCCATCGCCTCGGTGGCGGCTTCGACCGTGTCGGCGATGTCCTTGGCCGAATGGACCGCGGAGACGAAACCGGCTTCGTAGGAAGACGGGGCCAGATAGACGCCCCGTTCCAGCATCGCGTGGAAAAAACGGCGGAACCGATCCGCGTCACAGGCGACGACCTGGTCGAAGCGCGTGATCGGTGCGACATCGCTAAAGAAACATCCGAACATGCCGCCGATCTGGTGCGTTGAGAACGCGACACCAGCGCGCGCGGCGGCCGCGCGCATCCCGTCTGTCAGCGATCGCGTGTGTTCGCCCAGCTGCTCGTAAAAGCCCGGCGCGCTGATCCGCTCCAGGGTCGCAAGACCCGCGGCCATCGCGACCGGATTGCCGGACAAAGTACCGGCCTGATAGACCGGCCCGGCCGGCGCGATATGCTGCATCACATCGGTGCGGCCGCCGAACGCGCCGACCGGCATGCCGCCGCCAATCACCTTGCCGAGGGTCGTGAGGTCGGGCGTTACGCCATAGATCGACTGTGCTCCGCCGAGGGCGACGCGGAATCCGGTCATCACCTCGTCAAAGATCAGCAGCGCACCGTGCTCGTCACAGACCGCGCGCAGACACTCGAGAAAGCCGCTGATCGGCGGCACCATATTCATGTTGCCCGCGATCGGCTCGACGATGATGCAGGCGATCTGCGAGCCCAGCTCCGCGAACACGCTTTGCACCTGGTCGATATCGTTGTAGGTCAGCGTGATGGTGTGCTCGGCCACGGATGCGGGCACACCGGGCGAGGTCGGTACGCCCAGGGTCAGGGCGCCGGATCCTGCCTTGACCAGCAATGAGTCGGAGTGGCCGTGGTAACAGCCCTCGAACTTGACGATCTTGTCGCGGCCGGTGAAGCCGCGCGCCAGGCGTATCGCGCTCATGGTCGCTTCGGTACCGGAGCTGGTGAAGCGGACCTGTTCCACCGACGGCATCAGCTCGCAGACCGTGCGTGCCAACGCGGTCTCGGACACGGTGGGTGCGCCGTAGCTCAGACCGCGATCGGCGGCCTGCTTGACCGCCTCGATCACGCCGGTATCCGCATGGCCAAGGATCATCGGGCCCCAGGAGCCGATATAGTCGATGTAACGGCGGCCGTCCTCGCCGTAGATATAGGCGCCGGCCGCGCGTTTTACAAAAACCGGCGTACCACCCACCGAGCCGAACGCGCGCACCGGTGAATTTACGCCGCCAGGAATATAACGCTGGGCTTCTTCGAACAGGGGATCACTGCGACTCATCGCTTGGCGGCTCCTCGTGGGGCTGGGTCGGGACGCCTATTCTAGCCGATCCGCTGTCGGGTCCGATCCAAACAGGGCGCTGAACGCGGCGGCGGTTGCGGTGATGTCCGGGACATTGAACAGCCCGCTGATCACGGCCAGCGCGTGGCAACCCGCAGCCACCAGATCTGGCGCATTGGTCGGCGTGATGCCGCCGATGGCGACCACCGGTATCTGTAGTTCAGTGGCCGCCTCACGAAACAGCGGCAGCTCTGCTCTCACCGCAGCCGGCTTGGTCGGGGACGCGAACGCGCTGCCAAACGCGACATAGCTGGCACCGTCGCGGACGGCCTGCCGGGCGCGCTGCAGCGAGTCATAGCAGGAGACGCCGATCAAGAGGTCTGGACCGGCCCGTCGCCGTGCCTCTGCGCAGGTCAGGTCGGCCTTGCCAAGATGGACGCCATCGGCTCCGACCTCCCGCGCCAGATCCAGGCTATCGTTGATGACAAAGGCAGCCTTGTACTCGCGGCACAGGGCGCCGATGGCCTGCGCTTCCGCCCGTCGCCGCGTCTCTTCCGGGCCCTTGTGCCGGTACTGGATCGTGCGCGCGCCGCCGGCGAGGCAGCGGCGGACCATGTCGAGGAGCAGCTCCGTATCCGCAATCTGCTCTGGCGTTATGGCGTAGAGACCGCGGGGTAGCACCAGATTCACGGCGTGTTCCGGGGCAGCGGTGGGAACCGACGCGGAACATGCTGTCCATTGCCGGGTCGATAAGCCTGCTGCAGCGCTTGCCAGGTATAGCGCTGGGCTTCGGCAACGGCGGCGGGCACCGGTCGGCCGCGCGCGATCAGGGTCGCGATGGCGGAGGCCAGGGTGCAGCCGGAGCCATGATACTGGTCCGGCAGCCGGCGCCAGCGGAACGACTCAACCAGGCCATCGCGACCATAGAGCACATTCTCGACCCCAGGTGTGTCCTCATCGCCGCCCTTGGCCAGGACATAGCGACAGCCGTGACGCAGCAGTGCCTGGGCGCGGCTGTCGCGGTCGCCCGCTGCGCCAGCCAGGCGGCGGATTTCGAGCGCGTTGGGCGTCAGCAACGTTGCCGCTGGCAGCAGGCGCTTGAGCAGTGTCGTGGTCAAGGCGTCCTCGGCCAATGTGGCACCGCCGGCTGCCACCAGAACCGGATCCAGCACCACGGGTATCGAGGGATGATCGGCCAGCAGATCTGCAACGGCTTCACCGATCTCGCTGTTCGCCAACAAACCGATCTTTATCGCCCGCACCCGCAGGTCGGCCAGCACGGCCCGGGCCTGTTCCGCCACCAGCGCTGCTGCCACGGCGTCCACCCGGTAGGCGTTACGTGTGTCTTGTACCGTGAGCGCGGTCAGTACCGGCGCCGGATGGCCGCCCAGCGCAGACACCGCCTGGATATCGGCGGCCATGCCCGCTCCGCCAGAGGGGTCATTACCGGCGATGATCATCACCACCGGCGGCGGCGTTTCTGCTTTCATGGCTGGCAGGGTTCCGGTCGGAGGCTCACGCGTGGGAGAATACGAGAAATGCACCGAACTATCATCGGAAGGATAAAAGAAGGATTCAAATGAAGGCCTATATGTGCGTCATCTGCGGCTACGTGTACGAAGAGGAAAACGGTGATCCGGAGTCCGGTATCGAGCCTGGCACGCCATGGGACCAGGTGCCGCTCACCTGGCGCTGCCCTGATTGTGGTGCCGGAAAGGAAGACTTCGAGATGATCGAGATCTGAAACCAGACCGGCGTCAGTCGGCTGGGCGCCAGCGGTTCACACGCTGGCCTTTTTGCTCCAGCATCTTGATCAGGCTGTCTTTGCCCACCAGATGGAGCGCGCCCACAACGACCAGGTGAGTCCCCGGCCGTTCCCCCATCTCCACGACCTTGTCTGACCAATCACGATTGCGTCGGGTTACCAGCGTCTCGTACACATCCGGATACTCGGCAAAATTCTTGCCCATCATCCGCGCCAGAGCGGCTGAGTCGCCGGCCCGCCAGGCGCGGATCATCGCATCCATCTCTTTCTCCATGGTCCCGGCTTCCTCGAGGGTCTGCAGCAGCAGGTCTGACTGGACCCGCTCCGGCATGGCATCGAACAGCCGCAGCTGGAACTCCATGGTTTCGAGACCGACGATGGGTTTGCCGTCCCGGACTGCCTGACCGGACAGGTGCGACTCCAGCCCGATCTGCGGATTAAACCCCATTTTCATCATCTGCAGATTCATGATGGTGAGGGCGGCAAACCAGGGCTCGAATTGTTGCATCAGCGT
Organism: uncultured Gammaproteobacteria bacterium; assembly: GCA_947259915.1. Classification (GTDB taxonomy): domain Bacteria; phylum Pseudomonadota; class Gammaproteobacteria; order Steroidobacterales; family XN24; genus CAMYOC01. The sequence goes on along the minus strand of CAMYOC010000026.1, from coordinate 112,380 downwards.
CAGGTCGATGCCCATCTCGCTGGCCAGTCGGCTGGCCCGATCGAAATCCCTCTGGCCCATGACCGAGCGCATGCTGCGGTCAGGCTCGAGCGAACCCATGCCGGTGATCAGCATCTGCGCCGACAGTGGGTCGAGGCTGCTGGTGTCGATCTCCATCACCAGCGTGTCGGCCGCGGCATAGGCAGCCTCCACCGCAGCGGGCAGGGGATAGTCCTGTTGCCGCAGCACATGGACGGAGCCCAGCATCAGCACGCTACCGGCTGCTCCCTGATACTCCCAGATCGAGGGCCCTTCGGCCCTTGCCTGCGTGGCCAGCGCCGAGATCGCGAGCAGCAACAGCGGCGCGAGCCCGCGTCGGGTATCGAATGTCGTCATGCTCGTGTTCCTCTTGCGCAAAGCAGCTTATGTAGCCAGGCGATGCGCGCTGAGGATTCCAGCGACGAGCACCACTTGTAAGCCTGGTCCAGATCCTCGCCGCGGGCATAGATGCCGTGACCGCGCACCATGGCCACGGGGGAATCGCGCAGCGCGGCGGCCACCGCCGCCGGTGCTTTGGCGAGATAATCGCCATAGTCGATGGTCAGCACCGGCACCCGATCGAAATAGTATTGTCCTTCGAAATCCGCCGGCACGAAGTCGCTGCCGTCCATGCTGAGGGCGATGGCGTGGGGTCCATGGCAATGGATCACCGCGGCCGTTTCCGGTATCGATTGGTAGATGGCCCGATGCAGCGCGGCGTCGAGGGATGCATTTCCCGGCAACGTCTGATCGGCATCGCAGGCCACCAGATCCGCCACTGCCAGCGTATCGGCGCAACATCCGCTGGGTGTGATCCAGAAGAATCGCGCATCGCCGACCGAAGCATTACCGCTGTGCGAATCGTTCAAGCCGTGCTGACGCAGGAGACGGTAATACTCCACCAGCGCCCGGGGCGGCGCGTCTCGGGTCGGCTTGTTCACGGCTCCAGCTGCGTGACCTGACTGTCGATCCGGCCGTCGGCCTGGAGCTTGAGCCGACGATACCCGGGACCCAGGCCGTCAAGGGCGAAATCATCGCGGCCGGGAGCGAACTGATAACAGGTCGATGGCGTGCCCATCAGGCGCAGACCGCCATTGTGCCGATCGTAACCCTGATGCACATGGCCCCACAGCAGGCCACGCACCTGATGGTGACTTTCGATCAGCGTCATCAGCGCGTCACTGTCGTCCAGGCCTACCGTGTCCAGCCAGGCGCTGCCGACCGGCACGGGTTGGTGATGCAGACACACCAGCACGTGCTCGGCGTCGGTGGCGGCCAGCTGTCGTTCGAGATCTTCAAGCTCGTTCTGACCGAGACGACCGCCGCCACGATCGCCATCCCAGGTGTTGAGCATCGGCAGCAGCCAGTTCTCATGGCGTATGGGCTCGCAATAGCGGAACTGCCCGCCGGTCAGCTCGCGCTCCATCATTTCCGGGTTGTCGTGATTACCGGGGATGCAGAACACCGGCACGCCCAGCGGTTCCAGCGCGTGACGCAGCTGCCCATAAGCCTCCTCGCTGCGATCTTCGGACAAGTCACCGGTCAGCAAAATCACATTCGGATCCCATGCTGCCAGCGCATGATCCAGCGCGCGGCGGAAGCTTGAGGCCGTGTTCACGCCACGCAGGTCTGTGTCCGGGTCGGCGAACAGATGCATGTCGGTGAGCTGCAAAATGTCGAGGACAGTTCTGGCAGTCGTCATGGGGTAATCCGGCCTGGCCGAGGGGCGGCCCTAGTGTAACCTGTGCCAGGCTTGCTGGAGAATCCGGAGAGCCTGAAGTGTCGAATCAGACGATCAACGTTACCGACGAGATTTATCGCTACATCCTCGACGTGTCCCTGCGCGAGCCGCCAATACTGGCGGAGCTCAGACGCCGCACCGCCGCTCATCCCCGGATGACCATGCAGATCTCACCTGAGCAGGGGCAGTTTATGGCGCTGCTGGTGCGCCTGTCTGGTGCCCGCAGATGTCTGGAGATCGGCGTGTTTACCGGTTACAGCAGCCTCGCCGTGGCGCTGGCCCTGCCGGATGACGGCCGCGTGGTGGCCTGCGACGTGAGTGAGGAGTACACCCGCATGGCGCGGGACTTCTGGTCCCGGGCCGGTGTGGAGGACAAGATTCAGCTGCACCTGGCGCCGGCGCTGGAGACCCTGGACGATCTGCTGGCCCAGGGACAAGCAGGCGCGTTTGACTTCGCCTTTATCGACGCCGACAAGGGTAACTACCTGGCGTATTACGAACGCAGTCTCGAGCTGCTGCGCCCGGGTGGCCTGATCGCCGTCGACAACACTCTGTGGTCCGGACGGCTTGTGGCTCCGGCCGCCGGCGACGCAGACAGCATCGCGCTGGATGCGTTCAACCGCCAGCTGCATGGTGACGAGCGTGTGGACCTCAGTCTCGTGCCCATCGGGGACGGGCTGACACTGGTCCGCAAGCGCTGAACACGCGAAAAAAAACGGCCCCGGCGTGATGCCGGGGCCGTTGTCTCAGGTGGCGCGGAGCCGGGCGCTCAGTAGCGGTAATATTCCGGCTTGTAGGGCCCTTCGACCTTGACCCCGATATAGTCGGCCTGAGCCTTGCTCAATTCGGTAAGCTTGGCTCCGACCCGCTGCAGATGCAGTCGGGCGACCTTTTCGTCGAGGTGTTTGGGCAGCACATAGACGCGCCGCTCGTACTTGTCAGGGTTCTGCCACAGATCGATCTGTGCCAGCACCTGGTTGGTGAAGGAACTGGACATCACGTAGCTGGGATGACCGGTGCCGCAGCCCAGGTTTACCAGCCGCCCCTCGGCCAGCAGAATCACGCGTTTGCCGTCGGGGAAGATGACGTGGTCGACCTGCGGCTTGATGTTGTCCCAGGTCAGCTTGCGCATGGCTTCGACTTCGATCTCGTTATCAAAGTGGCCGATATTGCAGACGATGGCCTGGTCGCGCATCTTCTCCATATGGGCCATGGTGATGACGTTGGTATTACCAGTGGCACTGACGAAGATATCCGCTTTGTCGCAGACGTCGTCCAGAGTCACGACCCGGTAACCTTCCATCGCCGCCTGCAGCGCGCAGATGGGGTCGATCTCGGTTACCCAGACTGTAGCGCCGAGCGCGCGCAGCGCCTGAGCGCTACCCTTGCCGACGTCGCCATAGCCGCAGACCACCCCGACCTTGCCCGCGATCATCACGTCGGTGGCGCGCTTGATCGCATCGACCAGTGACTCACGGCAGCCGTAGAGATTGTCGAACTTGGACTTGGTCACCGAGTCATTGACGTTGATCGCCGGCACTTTGAGCAGACCGGCCCGCTCCATGTCGTAGAGCCGCTGCACGCCGGTGGTGGTTTCCTCGGATAAGCCGCGCACGTCCTCGAGCAGCTCAGGGTACTTGTCGTGCATCAGCTGGGTCAGGTCACCGCCGTCGTCCAGCAGCATGTTGGGACGCCAGTCGTCGGCACCGACGATGCTCTGCTCCACGCACCACCAGTAGTCCTCCTCGGTCTCGCCTTTCCAGGCGAACACCGGGATCCCGGCGGCTGCGATCGCGGCGGCGGCGTGGTCCTGAGTGGAGAAGATGTTGCACGAGGACCAGCGGACCTCGGCGCCGAGTTCGACCAGCGTCTCGATCAGTACCGCGGTTTGTATCGTCATGTGCAGACACCCGGCGATCCGTGCCCCTTCGAGCGGCTTGTGACCGGCATACTCATCGCGCAGGGCCATCAGACCCGGCATCTCGGTTTCGGCGATGGCCATTTCCTTGCGTCCGAAATCCGCGAGGCCGATATCGGCCACCTTGAAATCCGGATTCAAAACATGGGCAGTCTGGTTCATTAAATTCTCCTGTAATCCTTTGAATTCGCGGCCATCCTGATTATTCAGGCGGCGGCATCTACGCGCAGCAGCTCGGCCTTGTCGGTGCGTTCCCAGCTCAGGTCCGCGTCCTCGCGACCGAAATGACCATAGGCTGCCGTCTTTTGGTATATGGGTTTTAGCAGATCCAGCATCTCGACGATGCCGTATGGCGTCAGATCGAAGTGTTGTCGTACCAGCGCGATCAGCTTCTCGTCGGACACCTTGCCGGTGCCAAAAGTTTCAATGTTGACCGAGGTCGGCTCGGCGACACCGATGGCGTAGGACACCTGGATCTCGCAACGATCCGCGAGGCCGGCGGCGACGACGTTCTTGGCCACATAGCGGGCCGCATAGGCGGCGGAGCGGTCGACCTTGGACGGATCCTTGCCCGAGAAGGCGCCGCCGCCATGACGGGCCATGCCGCCATAAGTGTCGACGATGATCTTGCGCCCGGTGAGTCCGCAATCGCCGACCGGCCCGCCGACCACAAAGCGTCCCGTCGGATTGATGTGGAAGCGGGTGTTCTTGTGGATCCACTCCGACGGCAGCGTCGGCAGGATGATGGTCTCCATCACCGCCTCGCGCAGATCCGACTGCTGGATCTCCGGATCGTGCTGGGTCGAGAGGACCACCGCATCGACGCCCACCGGCTTGCCGTCCTCGTAGCGCAGCGTGACCTGACTCTTGGCATCCGGGCGCAGCCAGGGCAATGTCCCCCGCTTGCGCTCTTCGGCCTGACGACGCACCAGTCGGTGCGCGTAGGTGATCGGCGCAGGCATCAGGACATCGGTCTCATTGCTGGCATAACCGAACATCATGCCCTGGTCACCGGCACCCTGGGATCGCTGCTCTTCCCGATCCACGCCGATGGCGATGTCCTGTGACTGTTTGCCGATAGCATTGAGTACCGCACAGGTCGCGCCGTCAAACCCTACATCGCTGCTGTCGTAGCCGATATCGAGGATGGTCCGGCGCGCCAGGTCCTCCAGATCGACCCAGGCGTCAGTGGTGATCTCACCCGCCACGACCACCATGCCGGTTTTGACCATGGTCTCGCAGGCGACCCGGGCAGTGCGGTCTTCGGCGAGGATCGCGTCGAGCACCGCGTCCGAGATCTGGTCCGCGATCTTGTCCGGATGGCCTTCCGAGACTGATTCGGAAGTGAAAATGTAGGTATCGGTCATGGTCGGTGGATTCCCGGCGCCAAAAAAGAACGGAGATTATACAGAGTATAATTGCACCGTTCAGTTCCGCGTTCCGGGCCCGCGCCGCGGGCCGATTGTTCCAGGAGGCACGATGGCCGCTACCGAGACCCCCATCTGCGACTTTGGCGCCGCCGCGCCGGGATTCTCCCTGCCCGATACCGAGGGTCGGATCCGGACCCTGGACGATTGCCGGGGCGAGCGGGGCACGCTGGTGATGTTTATCTGTAATCACTGTCCTTATGTCAAAGCGGTGCTGGACCGGCTGCTACGGGATACGCGCGAGCTCGCGGAGCTGGGTGTGGCCAGCGTGGCCATCATGTCGAACGACGTGTCCCGGTATCCTCAGGACGGGCCAGAGCCGATGGCCCGGCTGGCGCGTGAAAAGAAGTTCCCGTTCCCCTATCTGTTTGACGAGAGCCAGTCGGTGGCGCGGGCTTACGGGGCGGTCTGTACGCCGGATTTCTTCGGTTACGACGCCCGGCTTGGGCTGCAATATCGCGGCCGTCTCGATGCCGGTGGCGCGCAGACGCCGGCGCCGGACGCGCCGCGGGAGCTGTTTGACGCCATGTCCCTTGTCGCCAGCACCGGCCGCGGGCCGGAAAAACAGGTGCCCAGCATCGGTTGTTCGATCAAATGGCGCTAGCGTTCCGGGCGGATTCGGCCCGGTCCCTTGCTGCGCGAGTCCGCATCCCGGAAAATTGATTTTTTAACCACTCCCTGGAGTCGTCATGTCTGACCGCAGAGCCCTCGCCAACGCCATCCGGGCCCTCAGCATGGACGCCGTCCAGCAGGCCAATTCCGGTCATCCCGGCATGCCCATGGGCATGGCCGACATCGCCGAGGTCCTCTGGAACGACTTCCTCAAGCACAACCCCGCGAATCCCCGCTGGCCCAACCGGGACCGCTTTGTGTTGTCCAACGGCCATGGCTCGATGCTGCTGTACTCGCTGCTGCATCTGACCGGTTACGAGCTCGAGCTGGAGGAACTGAGGCAGTTTCGCCAGCTCGGACAACGCACCGCGGGTCACCCGGAGTACGAGCCGGAACTCGGCATCGAGACCACGACGGGTCCGCTCGGACAGGGCCTGGCCAATGCAGTTGGTATGGCGCTCGGTGAGCGCACCCTGGCGGCGCGGTATCGTCGGTGACGGTTGCCTGATGGAGGGCATCTCCCACGAAGCCTGCTCGCTGGCCGGCACCCTCGGCCTGGGTAAGTTGATCGTGATTTATGACGACAACGGTATCTCCATCGACGGCGATGTCAGCGGCTGGTTTACCGACGACACCCCCGGGCGCTTTGCGGCCTATGGCTGGCACGTCGTGCCACAGGTCGACGGCCATGATCCGGCCGCCATTGCAGACGCGCTGGAGGCGGCCCGGGCCGAGACCGGCAAACCCTCGATCATCTGCTGCAAGACCGTCATCGGCTGGGGCTCCCCTTCCAAGCAGGGCACCGAGGCGACCCATGGCGCGGCGCTGGGCGCTGAGGAAGTGGCCCGCACCCGCGAGAACATCGGCTGGCCCAATCCGCCGTTCGACATCCCCGAGCCCATCCGCGCTGGCTGGGATGCACGCGCCGCCGGGGCGAAAGTCGAAGCGGACTGGCAGCGTCGCTTTGACGCTTATGCCGAGGCGTTCCCGGGTCCGGCGGCAGAGCTGCGACGACGCTGGGAGGGCGCTCTGCCCGCTGACTGGGGCCAGTTCGCCGATGCGGCCGTGGCCGAGCTGGTAGCCAGGGGTGGCAGCGTGGCGACACGCAAGTCATCGGAGATGGCGCTCGACGCCTTCGGGCCCGCGCTGCCGGAGCTGATCGGAGGATCCGCGGACCTGACCGGCTCCAACAACACGTTTTGGAAGGGTTCGAAACCGGTCACTCGCGAACACGCTGATGGCAACTACCTCTATTTCGGTGTCCGTGAGTTCGGCATGTCCGCCATCCTCAACGGCCTCAGCCTCTACGGCGGGTTTATCCCCTATGGCGCGACATTCCTGGTGTTTTCGGATTACGCGCGCAATGCGGTGAGGATGGCGGCCCTGATGCGCCGCCCCGTGGTGTTCGTCTATACCCATGACTCCATCGGACTTGGCGAGGATGGACCGACCCATCAGCCGGTTGAGCACGTGTCCAGCCTGCGTCTGATCCCGAATCTCCATGTCTGGCGCCCCTGTGACACGGTCGAGACGGCCGTGGCCTGGCGTCTGGCCATCGAAAGCAAGAGCACTCCGCATGCGCTGGTGTTATCGCGACAAAATCTCCCGTTCCAGACCCGCAGCGAGAAACAGATCGCCGACATCGCGCGCGGCGGCTATGTGCTCGAGGACTGCGACGGCGAGCCGGATCTGATCCTCATCGCCTCCGGTTCCGAGCTCGGCCTGGCGGTCGCGGCCGCGGCGGAACTGGCGGAAGCCGGACACCAGGTGCGTGTTGTATCCATGCCCTGTACCGACGTCTTTGACGCTCAGGACCGCGACTATCGCGAGCAGGTCCTGCCACCGGCGATCACGCGCCGCGTGGCCATCGAGGCCGGCGCCTCGGGTCTGTGGTGGCGCTATGTGGGTGAGCGTGGTGCGGTTATCGGTCTCGACCGCTTTGGCGAGTCCGCGCCGGCCGCGGAGGTTTTCGGAAAATTCGGTTTCACTGTAGAGAATGTTAAGAAAATCGTCACCGAACTCGTTTAGACTTTCCCTTTCGCGCGGTCCATGCGGGATCGCCTTTACATTGCCTGGCTCAGGAGGAAGAAGATGGCTATCAAAGTGGGTATCAACGGTTACGGGCGCATCGGTCGCTGTATTGTGCGCGCTCTCCACGAGTCAGGCCGGACCGGCGAGATCGACATCGTCGCTATCAATGATCTGGGTGATTCGGAGACCAATGCGCACCTGACCCGGTATGACTCGGTGCACGGCAAGTTCCCGGGCACGGTCGAAGTGGATGGCGACGATATCACCGTCAACGGTGATCGCATGCGTGTGTTCGCCGAACGCGATCCGGCCAAGCTGCCGTGGAAGGAGCTTGGCGTGGACGTGGTGCTGGAGTGCACCGGTCTGTTCCGCACCAAGGAGGCAGCCTCGGCCCATATCACCGGCGGCGCCAAGAAAGTGATTATCTCGGCACCGGGCGGCAAGGATGTGGACGCCACCATCGTGTTCGGCGTCAATGACGGGGTCCTCAAATCCAGCGACACGGTGATCTCGAACGCCTCCTGCACCACCAATTGCCTGGCCCCGCTGGTCTCGCCGCTGCACAACGAGATCGGTCTGGTCAAGGGTCTGATGACCACGATCCATTCCTATACCAACGATCAGAAGCTGCTGGATGTGTTCCATAGTGATCTGCGCCGGGCCCGCGCCACCGCATTGTCCATGATCCCGACCAAGACCGGCGCGGCGGCGGCGGTGGGACTGGTGCTGCCCGAGCTGGCCGGCCGGCTGGACGGATTCGCGATCCGTGTGCCGACGCCCAACGTTTCCATGGTGGATCTGACCTTCGAGGCCGCCAGGGACACCAGTGTCGATGAGATCAACAGCATCCTGCGCAAGGCGTCCGAGGGTGCGCTGAAAAATATCCTCGGCTATAACGATGGGCCGCTGGTATCGATCGACTTCAACCACGATCCGCGCTCGTCTATCTACGAGTCGCATCTGACCCGCGTGTCCGGGGGCAACCTGGTCAAGGTGTGCTCCTGGTATGACAACGAGTGGGGCTTCTCGAACCGGATGCTCGACACCACCATCGCGTTGATGAATGCCTGAGCCGAGGGTAGGCGGGAGCGGGGCATGAACATCATCCGTATGCAGGACCTCGATCTGAGCGGCAAACGGCTGCTGATCCGCGAGGATCTCAACGTGCCGGTCAAAGACGGCAAGGTCAGCAGCGACGCGCGCATCCGGGCGTCCTTGCCGACCATCCAGGCGGCGCTGGATGGCGGCGCCGCGGTGATGCTGATGTCCCATCTCGGACGGCCGGTCGAGGGCCAATTCGACGCGACCTTCTCGCTCGCGCCGGTGGCGTCACACCTCGGCGAGCTGCTCGGCCGTCCGGTACGGCTGGAGTCCGACTGGCTCGACGGCGTCGAGCTCGACCCGGGTGAGGTCGTGTTGTGCGAGAACGTCCGCTTCAACGCAGGCGAAAAGAAAGACGATGAATCGCTGGCGAAGAAGATGGCCGCCCTGTGCGACATCTTTGTGATGGATGCCTTTGGCACCGCCCACCGCGCCCAGGCCAGCACTCACGGCGTGGCGCGCTATGCGCCCGTGGCCTGCGCGGGACCGCTGCTGCTCGGCGAGCTGGATGCCTTGTCGCGGGCGCTGGACCAACCGGCCCGGCCGCTGGTCGCCATCGTCGGCGGCTCCAAGGTGTCGACCAAGCTGACGGTCCTCGAAAGCCTGATCGGTAAGGTGGATCAGCTGATCGTCGGCGGCGGTATCGCGAATAATTTTCTCGCCGCCCAGGGTCATGATGTCGGCAAGTCGCTGTATGAGCCGGATCTGGTCGATGCCGCGGCCAGTCTGATGGAAAAGGCCAGCAGCTCGGGCGCCACCATCCCGGTGCCGACCGATGTACGGGTCGCCGAGGAGTTCGTCGAGACCGCGGCGGCGACGGTGCGACCCGCCGATGGGGTCGGTGCGACGGAGATGATCCTGGACGTTGGCCCCGAGACCGAGGCCCATTACGCGGATCTGCTGCGCCAGGCCGGCACCATCGTATGGAACGGCCCTGTTGGCGTGTTCGAATTCCCGGCCTTTGCCGACGGCACCCGGGCGCTGGCCGAGGCGATCGCCGAGAGTCCGGCTTTCTCCATCGCCGGCGGCGGCGATACGCTGGCGGCGCTGGACCAATTCGGTATCGCTGATCGCGTCTCCTACATTTCCACCGGCGGCGGTGCCTTCCTCGAATTCCTCGAAGGCAAGACGCTGCCCGCCGTGGCCATGCTGGCTCAGCGAGCCGCCGGTTGAGGCCGGTTGAGGCCGATGCGGCCGCCGTGCAGCTCGAATCCGCACCAGATCTGCAACACCGCCCGGCGCGAGGAATCCGATGACCCCAAAGAAAAAGCGGACCAAGATCGTTGCCACCCTCGGTCCTGCCACCGATAACCCCCAGGTCCTCGAGTCCTTGTTCCGGGCTGGCGTGGACGTGGTGCGGATCAATTTCTCCCATGGCACTGCGGAGGATCATCGCAAACGCGTCGAGATGATCCACGCCGTCTCCGCCCGGGTCGGCGAAGACGTTGCCGTGCTTGGCGATCTGCAGGGCCCGAAGATCCGCACCGAGCGTTTCCGGGACGGTCCGGTCACCCTGGAAGAGGGCGACGATTTCGCGCTCGATACTGCGCTGGCGCCGGATGCCGGTGACCGGAGTGCGGTCGGCGTCACCTACAAGGACCTGTCCGCCGATGTGTCGCCGGGCGATGTGTTGCTGCTCAATGACGGCGCCATCACGCTCACGGTCAATGCGGTCGAGGGCACCCGGATATCGTGCACCGTGGATGTCGGTGGCGTGCTCTCGGACAACAAAGGTATCAATCGCCAGGGTGGCGGGCTCTCCGCACGGGCGCTGACGGACAAGGACCGGACGGATCTGCGCATCGCGGTCGAGCTGGGGGTGGATTATCTGGCCATCTCTTTCCCGCGCGATGCAGAGGACATTGAGGAGGCGCGCCGCCTGTTGCGGGAGGCGGGCGGCAATGCGTTGCTGGTGGCCAAGATAGAACGCGCTGAGGCGGTGGCCAACATCGAGGAGATCACCGAAGCCAGCGACGTGATCATGGTCGCCCGCGGCGACCTCGGCGTCGAACTCGGCTATGCGGAGGTCCCGGGCGTGCAAAAGTCGATCATCCGGGTTGCTCGCGATATGAACCGCGTGGTGATTACCGCGACCCAGATGATGGAGTCCATGATCCATGAGCCGATCCCGACCCGTGCTGAGGTGTCGGATGTGGCCAACGCCGTGCTCGATGGCACCGACGCGGTGATGTTGTCGGCCGAGACCGCTATCGGCAAGTTCCCGGTGCGCGCGGTACAGGCCATGACCAATGCCTGCCTGGCGGCCGAGCGTCAGCGCGTCAGCACCCATTCCCGTCATCGCATGGACGATGTATTTACGCGCACCGATGAGGCGGTCGCGATGGCCGCGATGTATACGGCCAATCATTTCGCGGTGCATGCCATCGTGACGTTGACGGAAACGGGGTCTACTGCCCTGTGGATGTCGCGGATCCGTTCGGGCATACCTGTCTACGCGCTGACGCCGCATGTCGGCACGCGTCGTCGCGTGGCCCTGTACCGGGGCGTCTATCCGGTCGCCTATGACCCGGGTGACGCGCCGCCGGAGGTGGCCTTCGTCGGCGCCTGCAGTGCGCTGCTCGAGCGGGAGCTGATCGAGGTCGGCGATACCGTGATCTTTACCGAGGGCATGAAGATGGGCGTATCCGGCGCCACCAACACGATGAAGATCCTGCCGGTGATCGGCTCGAACGGAGATTGAGTCAGGTGCGGCGGGTTCCTTCGCCGCGCGGACGTCGCTAAGGTCTGCCGTCATGGCAATTGCTTCCCGCATTGCCCGAATCGCGCTGTTCGCGCTGACTCTGCTGCTGGTGCTTTCGCTAGTGGCTTTTCTCATGCTGCGCGCCAGCCTGCCCAGGCTTGACGGCGAGCTTTCGCTGGCGGGTCTGACGCAGGCCGTATCAGTACACCGGGACGAGCTCGGCGTGGTCACGCTAAGCGGCGGCACGCGGATCGACCTGGCTCAGGCGACCGGCTTCATCCACGCTCAGGATCGTTTTTTTCAGATGGATCTGGCGCGGCGTCAGGCAGCCGGCGAGCTCTCGGTCTTGTTTGGCCAGGTCGCGGTAAAGACCGATCGGCGCAATCGACTCCACCGCTTTCGCAGCCGCGCCGAGCAGGTCCTGGCCAGCGGCAGCAACGCAGATCGGGAATTATTGATCGCTTACGCCCGCGGCGTAAACCAGGGTATCGGGGTGCTTGATGCCCGTCCGTTCGAGTATTTCGTGCTCAATGCGCGGCCTGAGCCCTGGCGCCCCGAGGACAGCCTGCTGGTCGCCTACTCGATGTTCCTGACCCTGAACGATGCGCGCGGCGAGCGTGACGCTGCGCTGGGTCTGATGCACGAAGTGCTGCCTGCGGGGCTGGTCGATTTTATTGTCCCTTCCGGCACGCCGTGGGATGCGCCAGTGCAGGGTGAGCCGCACTCCGCGCCCGCGGTCCCCGGTCCGGATGTCATCGATCTGCGCGATCGCCTGCCTGCCGCCACCGCCGCTATGTTGGCCCGGCCGACCGTGATTACACCGATGGCCGGGAGCAACAATTGGGCGGTGGCGGGCAGCAGGTCTGCCAGCGGCGCGGCGATCGTCGCCAACGATATGCACCTGCCGCTCAGGGTCCCGAATACCTTTTACCGGTTGCGCCTCGAAACCGGCGACGCCGGGACCGGCGTGGCGGTGACCGGCGTTACCATTCCAGGGATCCCGGTTTTTATCGCCGGCAGCAACGGTCAGGTGGCCTGGGGCTTTACCAACAGCTACGGCGACTGGACCGATATCGTGTGGGTCGAGCCTGACGCCGCGGACCCGGATCGGTATCTCGTCGCCGGCGGCAGCGAGCCCTTGCGCTGCGTGGATGAAGAGATTCTTGTCAAGGGCGCGGACCCGGCGGTCGAGACCGTATGCGAGACCCGCTGGGGCCCGCTGCTGGGGCCGGATCAGCAAGGCCGTCAACAGGCCCTGAAGTGGCTGGCCCACGAAGCCGAGGCCATGAACATGGGGATGCTGGGCATGGAGCAGGCCGGCACCGTGGCCGAGGCGATGGAGGTGGCCAATCGCGCCGGCAATCCGCCCCAAAACATAGTGGTAGCCGACCATCATGGCAGCATCGGCTGGACCATCATGGGCCGGATCCCGCTGCGCGAGGGCTACGACCCCGCGCTGCCGGCATATTGGAATAAGCCCGGGACGGGATGGACCGGATGGCTGTCGCCGGCGCAGTACCCGCGGATAATCAACCCGCCTGGTGGACGCATCTGGACCGCCAACGCGCGGGTCGTGGATGGTGAATTCCTGCGCCGGTTGGGAGATGGCGGTTACGCGCTGGGTGCCCGGGCCGGCCAGATCAGGGATGGATTGGCATCGCGTCCCGCGCTCGATATCGCCGACATGCTGGCGATCCAGCTCGACGACCGTGCGCTGTTTTATCAGCGCTGGCGAGATCTGTTGCTGGAGACCCTGGACGCTGCTGCCCTGGATGATGTGCCGGCGCGCGCCGAATTTCGCCGGATGATCGCAGATTGGCAGCGGCGGGCAGATCCGGACGCAGTGGGCTTCCGGCTGGTCTACGAGACCCGGGCGCGGCTGTTACGGCAGCTGTTCGAGTCCCTGGCCAGCGATATGCGAGCGGTGGATCCCGGGTTCGGTTTCGAGGAGGGTCTGCGCTACGGTCTCGGGCGGCAGTTCGAATCGCCCGCGTGGCAGCTGCTGACCACGCGGCCGGCGCATCTGCTCGACCCGGGCTTCGATTCGTGGCGGGGCTTTGTCCTGGCCGCGGCGGATGCGACAAGAGAATCACTCAATGGCGGGTCGGCGGAGGCTGCAGAGAGTCTGTCGCAGCGGACCTGGGGCGAACGTAACCGGGCGCGTATCCGCCACCCGCTCAGCGGCGCGCTGTGGCCGTTCGCGCGCTGGCTGGATATGCCGGTGCAGCCGCTGGCCGGCGCCACCCAGATGCCACGGGTCCAGACACCGGATTTTGGCGCCTCGGAGCGTTTTGCGGTGTCACCCGGGCGCGAAGCCGAGGCCTATTTCCACATGCCCGCCGGCCAGAGCGGTCATCCCTTGTCGCCGTTCTACCGGGCCGGCCACGAGGCCTGGGTGGAAGGGCGGCCGACACCCTTTCTGCCGGGGGAGGCCGCGCACACACTGGTCCTTACTCCGGGCACCAAAGATCCTGGCTAGTCGTCGCGCTTGGCCGCTGGTGCCGGCATGTCCGCGACCGGCACCAGCCCACTGATTTGCCACATCGCCGTGTCTGCGGATGACGCAGAGCACAAAGCCGGTCTACAAGGTCGATGTATCAGGCCGGCACAAGAAAAAAGGGCGCGCCGCGTATCGGCGCGCCCCTGATGCCATCGTTGCCGGGGTCCACCGGCCACGCTCAGGTTGTTGTCCGCGCCGGTGATCTCGATCACCGCGCCGTCGGCAAACGTACCGCCCACCGACAGACCGCCGTCGCGGCTGGACAATTCGACATCGTTGTCTTCGTTGTTCAGCACCACGACGACGCTGCTCTCGCCGGCCAGATCCCGCTGGAAGGCGAGCACATCGGTGCCGGTGCCGGCAAACAACTGACTGACCGTGAGCGTCGGCGCAGCCGTATCCGTGGCGTCCATGGTCCAGGTGTAGCAGCCGGATTCCACGATCTCGATGCTGCCGTCACCAACCGGCACGGCCAGCGTGACCTCGGTGTCCAGCGGCGTCACGCCGTCGTTATAGGACCGTTCCACAGACCAGTCCGCCGCGGCGATTTTGTAGCCGAAGGTGTCGACACCCATGCTCACCCGCGCCTCATAGATGTCGTTGCCCAGGTTGGCAAAGCCGTCGCCGGCCGGCGGCGGATCTGCCCAGCCATTGAAGCCGCCACGGGCGAACATCGCGACGCCAAATGCCTCGGCGGGATCATTACCCGTCTCCTGCGGTGAACAGGCCTGTGACGGATCGTAGAGCGTTTCGGTGGTGCCGCGCTTTAACGCCGGATAGGCCTGACGCGCTGCGGCCAGTGCTGCGAGTCGGTCGATCAGCGTCGGCGCCGCGCCGGTGGTCTCGACCACGCTGACCGTCAGCACCGGTGCCGCCGGAACTGTCGTATCCAGATTGAAGTTGTAACAGGCGTCCGCGGCCAGCGAGACGTTGGTGTTACCCAGGCCTCCTCCCGGTCCCAGCGTCAGTGGCGTATCGAGCACCACCGGATCGACCTCGTTGGTGAATTCCACGCTCCAGTCGGCGTCTGCCACCTTGAAACCGTAATCGCCTGGCACGATCGCGAATTCAGCTTGATATTGATCCCCGCCAAAGTTAATGAACTTTGCGCTGGGTAAGGCGTTCCAGTCGGTAAAGCCGCCGCGCGCAAACATCTCTACGCCATACGCTTCGGCATTGTCCTGACCCTGATCGTCCACCCCGCAGCTGTCCTTGATCCGGGTCACCGTCAGAATCGGCGCATCCGGATCCGTGGTATCCAGCTCGAACTGATAGCAACCCTCTTCGGCCAGCGAGATGTTGGTGTTGCCAAGACCCGCGCCCGGACCGAGCGTGTTGGGGCTGCCGAGTACGACCGGATCGACCTCGTTGGTGAATTCCACGCTCCAGTCGGCATCGGCGACCTTGAAGCCGTAATCACCTGCGGCAATTCTGAGACGCGCCTTGTAGACATCGCCGCCAAAGTTGACCAGCTTGCCCGCAGGGGTCGCGTTCCAGTCGGTAAAGCCGCCACGCAGGAACATATCGACGCCATAGGCCTCGGCATTGTCCTGACCCTGGTCTTCGACCGCGCAGACGCCGCTGCCGGCCTCGAAGTCCATATCGTCGCGCTGGGAGTTGTCCTCGGTGGTCCCTGGCAGCGCGATCTCGGTGCCGTAATAGACCTGGGGGATACCGCGGGCCCCATAGAGCAGACCCAGGGCCATATCCAGACGCTCGACTGCCTGCGGTTCGGATGCCCCGCCGTCCAGTGCATTGGTGACAAAGCGGGTCACATCGTGATTGTCGAGGAAGGTCGTCAGCCGGGTCGGGTCCTCGAACTCGCTGTCGTTGCCGAATACCGTCGCAATGGTGTCGGTGCTCGCGGACCGGCTGGCCAGCGCGTTGTTGGCCGCGAAGTACATGGCGAAGTCGAATACCGAGGGCGCGCCCACTTTGTCCTGGTAATAGGCCAGGAACGTTGAACGCCCGTCGAATACCTCGCCGACGCTCCACATCTGGGCCCGATCGGCAGCACCGCCCGGGCCTAGGAGGTCGCCCCAGATCGGCGTATTCACGTGTTTCATCACGTCCCAGCGGATGCCGTCGACACCGGTCTGTTCAATCAGGTAGCGCGCCTGTTCGAGGATGAATTCGGCGGTTTCCGGGTCCTCGTGCACCAGATCCGGCAGACCCGCGATGCTGCAGGTGTATTCGTTGTTGGCGCCGTTGCAACCCGCTGCACCGAGGCGGAACCAGTCAGGCTCCTGATCGACCAGTTGGGCGTTGTAACCGGCGTGATTGACCACGATGTCGAGGATGATCTTGAGACCGGCCGCCTGGGCGGTCGTGACCAGATCCTGCAGCTCGGCCAGGGTGCCGAAATGGGGCTCGATCACCTGCCAGTCTTCGGCCCAGTAGCCATGATAGCCGGCCGAATCCACCAGGTTGGGACCATTGACCGCCGGTACCTGCAGCGGCACCGGCGAGATCCAGATGGCGGTAAAGCCCATCGACTGGAAGTAGCCTTCGTCGATTTTTGCCTTGAGGCCGGCGAAGTCGCCGCCGTGCCAGCCGAAGTTGTTGTCCGGTTGGGCATCGTCGCCGCGGCGGGCGCCAGTCTCGTTGTCGTTGGCCGGATCGCCATTATTGAAACGGTCGGTAAAGGCCCAGTAGATGATCTCGTCACGGAAATCTACCTGCGTTTGCGCCGCGCCAAGGGTGGCGTCGGTCGCGCTGCAATTGTTTCCGGTATCGGGATCCGCATTGTCCGCGTCTTCACCGACGTATCCGCTTCGGTGCTGGCGGTGCCGGCGCCGAGATCGAACTCGATCTCGCCGACGGTGGCCCCGCCGAAGCCGGTACAGTCGGCGTAGAGCGGCGCGGACTCGTCAAGGGCCAGCATCTCCGGCTGGTCGATGACCAGATCGATGGGGACATTGCTCGCATCGCGCGGCCCGTCGTTGGTCACGGTTAGCGTGTAGCCGAAGGACGTGCCGGGGGTAACGTCAGTTGTGCCCGGTGTCGACGCCGACACCAGGTCGGCTTCGGTCTTGAATGTGCTGCTTGCGCCGTCGACCGATGCGCCACAACCCGTCAGGGCAAGCGCGGCCAGACCCACCATTGCCGGTAGAACTATCCGTTTCATCGAGATTCTCCAGACCGTTTTACGGCCCGCGGGCAGGCCGGTTCATTATTGTGCTGCAGCCAGGGCCGAAGGCCGGACCCGGACTGGTTGGAACGCTAACCGCCCGAACATACCAGAGAGGCCGGGCCGGATGTATCGTGGTGAATACGAAGTCCCGATGTTGCGAAGCAAAAAAATCCCGCCCCCGGGAAAGGGGCGGGATATCGGCTATCGATCGGAATATGCGGGTGGTACGCCGCGCCGGGTCAGCTGCCGGTTTTCTGTTGCAAATGATCCAGGTCGTCGAGGATCGTCTTGGAATGGGTGTCGACATCCACCTTGTCGTAATGTTTGGCGACGCGGCCCTCGGGATCGATCAAAAAGGTCTGACGCTTGGCCAGTTTGGTGATACCGAGATTGCGCACCACGCCATATTTCTCTGCCACCTCTGCCTCGGTGTCGGCCAGCAGAGGGAAGGGCAGGCTGTACTTCTCGGCGAATTCCTCGTGGGATGCCACGTCGTCGAGGCTGATACCGAGGATCACTGCGTCACGCTCGCGGAAGGCGAAGATATTGTCGCGGAAGTTGCACGCCTCGGTGGTGCAGCCCGGGGTGTCATCTTTCGGGTAGAAGTAGACTGCGACCCACTGGCCGCGGTACTGCTCCAGGCTCTGAGTTTTGCCGTTTTGGTCCATGAGGCTGAATTCCGGGGCCAGATCGCCCACGGCGGGCGTACCGGCGAGGGCCGGGGTCGCAGCAAGCAGGATGCCGCCGGCGGCAGACAAGACGCCGTTTCGGATGGTGCGTAACATCGGTGGTGTCCTCCGGTGCGGGTCGGCAAAGTCGCCGACCGAGGGTCTTCATGTAAGGTTGTCACAGGATACTGTGAACCAGTTAACAGCGCATCCGACCGTTATCGTGCTGACTGGTTCCCACTAACCGCCGCACTTTGATGCGCAAGGCATCGGACTTTAATGGGCAGACCAAATCCGCAAGAATCCGGCATCCACTCGGTGCCACGCTGGGCCAACGTCGGCTTGATCCTGCCGGGCGGTGGCGCTCGCGCCGCCTATCAGGTAGGCGTCCTGCGTGCGATCGCGCGTATCGTGCCCAGGGGCGCGCCCAGTCCGTTTAACGTCATCAGTGGTACGTCGGCCGGCGCGATCAATGCGGCCGCCGTGGCGGCTTACGCCGACCGTTTCTCCGCTGGCGTCACTGCGCTGAACTCGGTGTGGCGTAACTTCACCGCCGACCAGGTGTTCCGCACCGATGCCCTGTCCATGCTCAAGGCCAGCCTGCACTGGATGGCGTCGATCCTCACCGGCGGTCTCGCCTTCAACCCAGATTGCCTGCTCGACAACCGACCGCTGTGGGAGCTGCTGCGCGACCGCATACCGCTGGACCGCATCGACTCCAACCTGGCGGCCGGTTTCCTGCGCGCGGTGGCGGTCAATCTGTCCAGCTATCATTCGGCCCGGTCGGTTTGTTTTTTCCAGTCCGGCCATGCCGTCAGCAACTGGGAACAGACCCGGCGCGCGGGCATCAGGACCCGGCTCAGCGTCGAGCATCTTGTAGCCTCCGCCGCGGTGCCGATGATCTTCCCGGCGGTACAACTGGATGATGAATTCTACGGCGACGGGGCCATGCGCCAGCAAAACCCGCTGAGTCCGGCCATCCGCCTGGGCGCGCAGCGTCTGCTGGTGATCGGGGTCCGCGACGAGAAATCCCACGGCGGGCCGCTGCCACGGCATCCCGAGCGACCCAGCCTCGGGCAGATCGCGGGCTACATGCTCGACACCATCTTTATGGACGGGCTCTACACGGATCTGGAGCGGGTGACCCGGATCAACCAGCTGTTGGAGCAGGTACAGACCGGGAAACTGCCGCCTCAGCTACGGCACCTCAGACGCGTCGAGACCCTTGTCATCCTGCCCAGCCAGAACATCCGCGAGCTGGCCGCCCGGCATGCCGGGGCTCTGCCGCGGCCGGTGCGTCTGTTGCTGCGCGGCGTCGGCGCATCCCCCCGTGGTGAGGGCCAGCTGCTGAGTTATCTGTTGTTCGAAAAAGACTTCACCCGGGCCCTGATCCGCATGGGCCACGACGACGCGATGGCGCGACGCGAACACATCGAGGCGCTGCTCAGCGGCGAGCCGATGCCGGTGCTGGATGCGCCGGACGAGGTTGCGAGCGATCTCTCAGGTCAGTAGCAGGGCGCCCAGACCGAGGAAGACCATAAAACCCACCACATCGGTGACGGTCGTCAGGACCACGCTGCCCGCCAGCGCGGGATCGATTTTCATCCGCCGCAACACCAGCGGGATCAGCACGCCCGACAGCGCGGCGATCACCAGGTTGATGATCAGGGCCAGGGCGATGATGCCGCCAAGCAGCCATGACTTGAACCAGAGGATGGTTGCGGCGGCGACGACCAGGGCCCAGCCGAGTCCGTTCAACACGCCGACTGCCAGCTCGCGCATCATCAGCCAGCGGGCGTTGGAGCCGTCCACCTGACCCAATGCTACGCCGCGTATGATCAGCGTAAGCGTCTGACTGCCTGCGATGCCGCCCATGCTGGCCACGATGGGCATCAGCACGGCGAGCGCGACCACCTGGTCGATGGTGGCCTGAAACAGGCCGACGACTGATGCGGCGATAAATGCGGTGGCCAGGTTCACGCCAAGCCAGACGGCGCGCCGTCGCGAGCTCGTGACGACCGGCGCAAACATGTCCTCGTCCTCGGCCAGCCCGGCCATGCTGAGGATCGAATGCTCGGCTTCCTCGCGGATGACGTCGACCACGTCATCGATAGTGATACGCCCGAGCAGGCGCCCGTCAGAGTCGACCACCGGCGCGGTCACCAGGTCGCGGGTCTCGAACAGACTGGCTACCTCTCTGGCGTCGATGGTTGCCGGCACCCCCTCGACGCTGGCATCCATCAACTCCGCCACGGTCATGGTCGGGTCTGAGGTCAGCAGGCTGGTCAGATAAAGATAGCCCACGTAACGGCCGTAGCGATTGACCACGTAGAGCGCGTCGCCGCCCGCCGGTAGCTCTCCGCGTATGCGCAGATAACGCAGCACGACCTCCAGCGTCACATCGGGGCGCACCGTGACCACATCGGGGTCCATCAGGCCGCCGGCCGTATCTTCCGCGTAGGCCATGACCGCGCGCAGACGCTCCCGGTCCTGATGGTCCATGGACTGGATTACCTGGCGGGTGACCGCCTCGGGCAGGTCGGGCACCAGATCGGCGAGATCGTCCAGGTCCATACCGTCGGTGGCGGCGATCAGTTCTTCGGCGTCCATGCCACCGACCAGCTTGGCGCGGACCTCCTCGTTCAGAGCCACCAGCACGTCGCCATCGGTCTGGGTATCGACCAGATCCCAGACAACATCCCGTTCAGCCGGCGGCAGAGACTCCAGCAGATCCGCGATCTCAGCCGGATGCAGGGCATTGACCATGCGCTGCACGCGTCGCAGCGTGCCGCGTTCGAGGGCATCCCGCAGCAGCTTCAGCCGCGGCGCGCGTTGATCTGGCGCCTCGATACTCATGGTGACGATCTCCCCAAGGGTGGGTCCCGAGTGACCGCGGAAGTGTAAAGCGGCCGGTGCGGAGCCGTCTAATGCCGCTCGCTAGCGCGGGGGCCGGCGCAGCGCGATCAGCCTGGAAGTTCGGAGTGTCGTAGCAGCACCCGGCAGCCGCTGTCGCGGAAACGGGCGGCCAGCTGTTCGCTCACGAACACGGAACGGTGCTGGCCCCCGGTGCAGCCGATCGCGACCGTCAGGTAGCTGCGGTTGGATTTCTGGATCTCAGGGATCCAGTGCTCGAGGAATGTGGCGACATCGCCGATAAAACGGTTGACCGGCGCATGGCTCTGCAGATATTCGATCACGGCTTTGTCGAGCCCGGTCAGACCGCGCAGACCGCTGACCCAGTAGGGGTTGGGCAGCGAGCGGGCGTCGAAGACGAAGTCGGCGTCCCCCGGGATGCCGTGCTTGTAGCCGAATGACTGGAACAACAGCGACATGGTGCCGTCGCTGGACGTGGCCAGACGCTCCCGTACCGCCACCCGGAGTTCGTGCACGCTCATCCGGCTGGTATCGATGACGACATCGGCCAGATCGCAGATCGGCGCCAGCAGCTGTCGTTCGAACGCGATCGCCTCCTGCAGTCCGCGGCCCGCTGAGCTGAGCGGGTGTTTGCGTCGGGTCTCGCTGTAACGTTTGAGCAGTACTTCGGTATTGGCCTGCAGAAACAAAACCTCGCAGCCGTCGCCCTGGCCGCGCATCTGCGACACCAGATGCGCGGTTTCTTCCACGTCCTCCGGCGCCGGCCGGGTGTCGAGTCCGATCGCGATCTGATCGAACTTGGCGTCGCCCATATCACGCAATTTTTCGATCAGCACCGGCAGCAGCCGCGCGGGCACGTTGTCGAGGGTGTAGTAATCGAGATCCTCGAGCATGTGCAGGGCCACGCTCTTGCCGGATCCGGACAGGCCGCTGATGATCAGCAGGCGCAAGGGTCTGACTCGGATCGCGCCATGATCGGGGGGCGGGTCAGCGCGCGCCCTCAGCCGCTTGCCAGGCGCGCAGGATGTGCCGGGCGCTGAGCGGCCAGCAGATCGTACAGACTCCGGCTACTGGTGGCGCCGCGCAGCGCATCGAGGAATCCCGGATCGCGGAAAAGCCGGGCGAACTCCTGCAATTGATGGCCGCACTCCTTTTCTCCACCGCGCGGCAGCAGCAGGCCGCACAGCAGATCCACGGGCTGACCGTCCACGGTGTCGTAGTCTACCGGGGCGCTCAACTTGACGAAGGCACCATAGATCCGGTCTATGCCTTCGAGGCAGCCATGGGGGATCGCGATGCCACCTTCGAGATCTGTGGACCCGACTTTTTCCCTTTGAATCAGGCTGTCGAATACCGTCCCCTGAGGCAGATCCGGTACCGCGGTACCGAGCAACTCGCTGAGGATGTCGAGCGAGTGTTTCTTGCTCCGGGCCTCAACGTTACAGAGTACCCGGCTGGACTCTATTACTGTGCCCAGGTCGGCGGCATTGCCCGATGATTCGTCCATGAGATTTTCAGCCTAGGCAAGCCGCTGCCGGTGCGCTTCTCTGACGTGGTGGTCGTTTTGCTTGTCTTTGTGTTTCTTGACGCGGCGGTCGAGGCGATCGACCAGGCTATCGATGGCGGCATACATATCGTCGGCTACCGCTTCGGCAAAGATAGTGCCGCCGCTGACATACAGCGTCGCTTCCGCTTTGTGGCGCAGTTTCTCCACTTCGAGGATGCAGCGGACTTCGGTCAGCTGATCGCAGTGGCGGATGATGCGTTCCATCTTGTCGTTGACATAGTCGCGCAGGGCCGGGGTGACGTCGACATGGCGGCCGGTGATGATCAGTTGCATAGAGCCTCCTGTTGCGGGTCGAAAGAGATTGCGGATGCCGTTTGCGATCCGCAACCGCCTCTTCCAAGGGCTGCCGCGATGGGGTCAGGGGATGGATCGCGGTGTGATTGCGGCTGGTATGTAATTGTTGTCTCCGCTGCTCGGTCTGCAGACCGAGCATAATTTAATTTTAGAGCCTGCGTGAGTTTCTGCCTAGCACTGTTGCTCCGACTATGAAGGCGCCAGCCTCCGGCGATCGCTGGAGGACGGTATTCCTAATGATTCCCGATACTTGGCGACGGTGCGCCGGGCCACCTTGATGCCCTCATGCTCGAGGAGGTCGGCGAGTTTGCTGTCGCTCAGGGGTTTTCCGGCGGGTTCGTCACCGACCAGCTTGCGGATCCGGGCGCGGATCGCGGTGGAAGAAATCTCGCCGCCGTCCGTGCTCGAGACATGACTGGAGAAGAAAAACCGGAACTCGAATACGCCGCGCGGCGTGTGCATATACTTCCCGGTGGTGGCCCGCGAGATAGTCGACTCGTGCATCTCTATGGCTTCGGCGATGTCTTTGAGGATCATCGGCTTCATCGCTTCCTCGCCGTGGTCGAGAAATGCCTCCTGCCGCTCGATAATTGAACGCGCGACCCGGAGCAGTGTTTCATTGCGGATCTCAAGGCTTTTGACCAGCCAGCGCGCCTCCTGCAGCTGGGTGCGCAAGGCCTCGTACTCGCTTTCCCTGCTGATCAGCCTGGCATAGGTCTGATTCACGCGGAGTCGCGGCGCAATGCTGGGGTTGGCCTCGACCACCCAGCGCTTTTCCTGCCGCCGGACGAATACATCCGGCACGATGTACTCGGGGCTGCCGCTGGGCACTGCCCCGCCGGGCCTGGGGTTCAGCGAGCGCAGCAGACACAGCGCCTCGTCGATGAGGTCCTGATCCGCTCCCAGACGGCGACGCAGCTGCGCGGTCTGCTGCTGCGCGACCAGTTCCAGGTGTTCCGCGGCGATCTGCCGCGCCAGCTCGAGGCCGGGCGTATCGTCCGGGAATTGAGCCAGCTGGCAACTGAGGCACTCGCTTAGATCGCGGGCCCCGACGCCCACCGGATCGAAGCACTGGATCCGGGCCAGCACCGGTTCTATCTCGGCCTGGTCCGCCCCCAGTTCCTCACGCAGGAGTTCCTCGACCTCTGCCAGGCTGGTGCTCAGATACCCGTCCTCGTTGATCGCATCGATCAGGGCTTCGCCGATGCCGCGCTCACGGTCGCTGAAACGATCCATCTGCAGCTGCCAGAGCAGGTGATCCTGAAGATTGTCGCGGCTGCGGTCCGGATAATCGAAGCTGTGGCGCAGATCGTCCGGCAGCGTGGATCCGCTGGATTGCCCCAGCGTCGAGATTTCTGCGTACTCCACCTCCATCTCTTCGGCGGTGGCGGACGGTGCTTCATCCTCGGCGGCCAGCGGTTCCGCGACCTCGGATTCGGTCGGCTCATCCTGCTCCAGCATCACGTTGCTTTCCAGCGCGGCCTGGATTTCGGCCTGGAGGTCGAGCACCGGAAGCTGTAACAGACGGATAGCCTGCTGCAGCTGAGGCGTCATGGTCAGCTGCTGGCCGAGGCGAAGTTGCAGGCTGGGTTTCAGCATGTCCTGAATCCGGGGGTTGGCTCAGCCTGGCGCCGTGTCACGTGGTGCAGCGCCTAGAGCCGGAAATCCTCTCCGAGATAGACCTCTCTGACCTGCTTGTTCCGCAGGATCTCGTCGGCATCGCCGGCGGCGATAACCTCTCCGCCGCTGAGGATATACGCATGGCCGCAGATGCCAAGGGTCTCCCTCACATTATGGTCCGTGATCAATACGCCGATGCCACGGTCGCGCAGGTGCGCGATGATGCGCTGGATGTCCAGCACCGAGATCGGGTCGACGCCTGCGAACGGCTCGTCAAGGAGGATAAATGCCGGATCGGCGGCCAGCGCCCGCGCTATTTCGACCCGGCGCCGTTCGCCGCCGGAGAGACTCAGACCGGAGCCGCTGCGAATATGGGATATATGCAGCTCCTCCAGTAGCTCTTCCAGCACTCTCTCCCGATCCGGCCGCTTCAGACCGCGGCGCGTCTCCAGCACCGCCATGATGTTCTGCTCCACGGTCATATGGCGGAACACCGAGGCTTCCTGCGGCAGATAACCGACGCCAAGGCGCGCGCGCCGGTGCATGGGCAGATCGGTTATATCCTTGCCGTCCAGCAGGATGCGCCCGCCGTCGCAGCCGATCAGGCCCACGATCATGTAAAAGGCCGTGGTCTTGCCGGCGCCATTCGGACCCAGCAGCCCGACCACCTGACCGCCAGATATCTCCATCGACAGGCCATCCACCACCTTGCGCGAGCGAAAGCTCTTGCTT
This sequence comes from uncultured Gammaproteobacteria bacterium, assembly GCA_947259915.1. Lineage (GTDB taxonomy): Bacteria > Pseudomonadota > Gammaproteobacteria > Steroidobacterales > XN24 > CAMYOC01. The sequence continues at coordinate 87,443 of CAMYOC010000026.1, read as the reverse complement.
ATCTTCTCCGTTGCCAGCGTGGTCATGGTGTCGGTTCCCCGGTGACCGGGCGATCGGGCTCAGCCGCCGCAGGCGTGTCCTCGCCGCCGGACGGCGGGGTAATCGTTATCCGCACTCGTTGTTCTCCCCCATCATCCGAACCGGCCATGACCCGATCTTCAGCGACCCGGTAGATAAGCCGGCTGCCGGAGACTTCGTTGGTTCCGTCGAGCAACCGTGCATCACCCGACAGAACCAGCACCTGCTGCTCATGATCGTACTCTATGGTACGGGCATCGCCGCTGATCGCGCGAAAATCTTCAGTCTGTTTACGCTCAAACGTGGCTGGTGCGCCGCTGGCCCGGGTATTGCGCAGACGATGGTCGAGGAATTCTAGCCGTGCCTGGTCGGCAAGGATGCTCGCTCCCTCGCCCCGGATCACCACCTGACCACTGAAATCCCAGTTGCTGGCCGAGAAATCGAGTTCCGTGGCTTCCGCCTTGTCCGCCGAGATCGAGAACGGGCCCTGGCTGATACGGATGTTGCGGAATACCAGCAGCCCGGACGCACCGTCGAATTCGGATGATGCGGCCTCCAACGCAATCGGCTCCCTGGAGTCGGGAAAGATGGCGTTTGCCTGGGACAAGGGCAACGCGGCCAGCAGGGCCAGCCACGGCCAGGAGTTACGGTGCGAAATGACCATTGACCTGCGATTCTAGCGCCACGGTCCCCGCCATCAAATCGACCGACATGCCGGTGCCTTCGATGCGACCGCTACCGTGATGCAAAACGACCCGTTCCGCGGTAGAGGCAAGATGAGACACTGCATCCAGCACCAGGCTGCTGGTTTCCAGCACAGTGGCCGGGTCGCGCTCTTCGGCCCAGGCGATGGATACATTCCCCGACAATCTTATGTCCTGCCAGTCCAGCGTGACGTCACCGCGATCCGAGCGCAGGGTCCAGCGGCCGGGTCCGGGTCCCTCATACTCGAGAAAGACATCCCGCACGCCAAGCCTGCGCGCGTCCAGCGGCTGGGTCATCTCGGCGGCCACCATGCGGTACAGCGGTCGCCCGTCCGGGCCCGGCGAAACCACCGTGGCATTGCGCAGATACACGCCCTGGACCTCTACGCTCAATGAGGGGTCGAGGTCGTCGCGGTCCTGCAGAGCAAGCTGCCAGCGCCAGGCGCCGAAGGCCGCGATTCCCGCCAATATGATGCTGGCGAGGGTGCGCCCGGTCACGGACCCGCGGACCTGGCCCGAATGACAAATTCGCAGAATTCGCGAACTGCGCCGCGCCCACCGTCGAGCCCGGCGTGCCAGTGGCACACTTCGGCGACGGGCGCCACTGCGTCGGCAGGGCAGGCGGCCAGTCCGACTTCCCGCATGACCGGCAGATCCGGCAGGTCGTCACCCATAAACGAAACCTGCTCCGCGGTGCAGGCAAATTCGGCGAGCAGTCGGTGGAGCAGAGGCAGCTTGTCATGGTCGCCCTGGAAGATATGGCGAATACCCAGCTCAGTCATACGCAGGCTCACGGCCTCGGAAGCCCGCCCGGAGATAATCGCGATTTCGACGCCGCTGGCCTGCAGCCGTTTGATCCCGAGTCCGTCGCGGACATGGAACACCTTGAGCTCTTCGCCCTTCGGGGAGTAGATCAAACGTCCGTCGGTGAACACGCCGTCGACATCGAATACGGCCAGCCGCAGCGCCCGGGCTCGAGCCGTCAGATCCATCAAAGCACGCCCGCATGGAGCATGTCGTGGATATTGAACGCGCCGATGAGCCGCCGATCGCTCTCGGTGACCAGCAGCGCGGTGATGGAATGGTCCTCCATCATCCGCATGGCCTCTTCGGCGATGACATCGGGGTCAATGGTCTTGCAGTCGGTGGTCATAATCGACTTCATGGCGGTGGCCTGCAGGTCGCAGCCGATGTCCAGTGCCCGCCGCAGGTCGCCATCGGTGAAGATGCCGATGACAATTTCGTTCTCATCCACGATCGCGGTCATACCCAGGCCTGTCCGGGTCATCTCCAGCAGGCCATCGATGACCGGCGTGTCCGCGTACACCTTGGGCACCTGCTGCTCGGTGCGCATGAAATCGGAGACTTTCAACAGCAGGCGCCGGCCCAGCGTTCCGCCAGGATGGGAGCGGGCAAAATCTTCCTTGGTGAAGCCGCGGCATTCCAGCAAGGCGACCGCCAGCGCGTCACCCATGGCCAGGGTTGCCGTCGTGCTTGCTGTCGGCGCCAGATTCAGCGGGCAGGCTTCTTTCTCGATCGAGATATGCAGGTTGACGTCAGCAGCCTCGGCCAGCACCGATTCAGGGCGCCCGGTCATCGTGATCAGCGGCACCCCGAGGCGTTTGATCAACGGCAGGATGAGCACGATTTCGTGGGTGCTGCCCGAGTTTGAGACCGCTAACACGACGTCTTCGCCGGTGATCATGCCGAGATCGCCGTGGCTGGCCTCGCCCGGATGGACAAAGAACGACGGGCTGCCGGTGCTGGCCAGGGTGGCGGCGATCTTGCTGGCGATGTGACCGGATTTGCCCATCCCGGTAACGACGATACGGCCGCGACAGCCCAGACAGACGTCGCAGGCGGCGATGAAATCGTCGCCCAGCCTATCGATCAGACAGGACACCGCCGCTGCCTCGATTTGCAGCACCTCGCGAGCCAGATCGAGCACCCGGGCATCGGCCAGGCTGCGGATTCCTGCGTCTTTGTCGAGTGGATCAGAAGAAACCAAGGATATGTCCCTCGTAGGCCAGGAAGACCAGCAGCAGCACACCGCCATGTACGCGAGAGATGCGGCCACTGCCTGTGAAATTGTAGGTCAATCCGAACAGCAGCAGGGTAAGCGCGATCATCACCGGCAGGTGCAACTGCAGCAAGGATGCGTCGAGGGCCTTGGGATCGATCAACGCCGCCGGGCCGAGCACCGCCAGACAGTTGAACATATTCGAACCCACGATGTTGCCCAGCGCGATGTCATGCTCTCTCTTAAGCGCGCTAACCATCGAGACGGCCAGTTCCGGCAGGCTGGTGCCGATAGCGACCACGGTCAGGCCGATAATCAGGTCACTGACCGCCAGGGCCACGGCGATATTGTGCGCGCCCCAGACCAGTATCTTGGCACCGGCGAGGAGCACGACGAGGCCGATGAACAGCCACATGAGGGCACGCGGCATCGGTATCGTTTGGGGGATCTCGGCCTCTATCTCTGCCGTTATCGGATCGGCTTCCGACGGCTCTGTCGCCAGACCCACCAGCCAGTGCATGACCACGAACAATCCGGCGAGCAGCACAGCGCCATCCAGCCGGCTCAGCTCGCCATTGAGCATCAGCATCACGCACAGGAGCGTAACCGCCAGCAGGGCCGGCATCTCCCGCTGCAGGACGGAGGAACGGACACTAAGCGGTTGCACCAGGGCGGTCGCGCCCAGCACCAGCGCGATGTTGGCAATATTCGAACCGATGGCATTGCCGATCGCCAGGGGCGAATTGCCGTCGATGGAGGCACTGACAGAGACGAGGATTTCGGGCGCCGATGTGGCCAGCGCCACGACCGTGAGACCGATCAACAAAGACGGGACGCCGAGATTGTGGGCGGTCGCGGCTGCCCCGAGTACGAATCGGTCTGCGCCCCAGATCAACAGGGCAAACCCGGCAACCGTCGCGGCTGAGTAAAGGAGCATCAACAAAATCCCATGGCCGAGCGGGCCGGCGGGACCCCCTGCGGGGCGCCAATGATACACGCATACCCGGATGCCGAGCGATAGTCGGCCGGCCGGCCGATGATTTCCTGTGGCTCCCTGCTTCCAGTAGAATTGCGCCGCATCGGGCTGCCCGTGAGCGGCTCATTCCAGCAGCGGTTTTCAATCATGCGAATCGAACAGATCGACGCCCTTATCAGGGACAGGATCGACATTGCCGAGCTCGATGTGCGCTCCGACGACGGCGTGCATTTCTCGGCCCTGGTAGTCTCGCCACAATTCGAGGGCCTGCGCCAGCTGCAGCGTCATCAATTGGTCTATAGCGCACTGGGTGAGCGCATGGGGGGCGAGATCCACGCGCTGTCCATCCGCGCCCTGACCCCGGCAGAGCATCAGGGCGCCGAGGCCTGAGTCGACACGAGTCGTGGATAAACTGATCGTAAGCGGTGGCGGACCCCTGTACGGGGAGGTCCGCGTTTCAGGCGCAAAAAACGCAGCGCTGCCCATCCTCGCCGCCACGCTGCTTGCCGATGAGCCCATGGACATCGGTAACGTTCCCCAGCTGCGTGACATCAACACCACGGTCGAACTCCTGCGCCAGATGGGAGTAAAGCTGGAGCGGGATGAGCCCGGCCGGATCCGGGTCGACGCCGCAAAAATCGATAAGCTGTTCGCGCCCTATGAGCTGGTGAAGACCATGCGCGCGTCGGTACTGGTGTTGGGGCCGCTGCTGGCGCGCTTCGGACGGGCCGACGTGTCGCTGCCCGGCGGCTGCGCAATAGGCGCCAGACCGGTCAACCTGCACGTGGCCGGACTCCGCGCTATGGGCGCCGATGTGACCATCGAGGACGGGTACATCAAGGCCCGGGCAGAACGGTTGCGCGGCGCGCGCATCGTGCTGGAGACGGTGACCGTAACGGGTACAGAGAATCTGATGATGGCGGCCACGCTGGCTCAGGGTGAGAGCGTCATCGAGAATGCTGCCCGCGAGCCGGAGATCGGCGACCTGGCCGAGTGCCTGCGCTGCATGGGCGCCGCTATCGAGGGTGACGGTACTGACACCATCCATGTGCAGGGCACTGACCGGCTCGGCGGAGCCCGCTACGACGTGCTGCCGGATCGTATCGAGACTGGCACCTTCCTGGTGGCCGGTGCCATCACTCGCGGCAGGGTCAAGGTGCTGGGAACGCGGCCCGACAACCTCGATGCGGTGCTGGCCAAGCTGGAAGAGGCCGGCGCCGTTATCAGCACGGGGACTGACTGGATCGAGCTCGATATGCAGGGGCGACGCCCGCGTGCAGTCGATCTGAGGACCGCGCCCTACCCGGGCTTCCCGACCGATATGCAGGCACAGTTCTCGGCGCTGAACGCGGTGGCCGAGGGCGTGGGCACGATCACCGAAACGGTGTTCGAGAACCGCTTTATGCATGTTCAGGAAATGCAGCGGATGGGCGCGCGGATCCGTCTCGAGGGCAATACCGCTTTCAGCGAAGGGGTGGAAGGTCTGCAGGGCGCACCGGTGATGGCCACCGACCTGCGCGCCTCGGCAAGTCTGGTGCTGGCGGGCTTAGTCGCCCGCGGCGAGACCCCGATCGAACGAATCTATCATCTCGATCGCGGCTACGAACGCATCGAGGACAAGCTGCGGCCGCTGGGGGCCGACATCCGTCGGGTCAAGGCCTGAGGTCGAGGCCTCTAGTCGCGGCCGAGAGACGGCCGTTCAGCGACCTCTGCCGCGACCCGGAAGCTGCGCCCAAGGCGGCTGCCGGTGAGCAGGATGGGGGTGCCGGGAGCCATCCTCGCCACCTGTCTGAGGGCATCCTGCCAGACCACGACCGGCTGGTCGTTGATATGGGTGATGACGTCTGCGGGCCGCAGACCCGCCAGGTCCGCCGGACTGCCTTGCTGCACGCTGGTGAGGATGATGCCGAAGGGATCCTCCAGCCCCAGCGAGCGCGCCTGTTCAGCGGTCAGCGTCTCCGTACCCACCCCGAGCCAGCCGCGGATGACGTGGCCGTGCTCGATCAGGTCCGCCATCACGCCGCGCACCAGATTCACCGGGATCGCAAAGCCAATGCCCTCGGAATCCAGACGGCGGGAGAAGAAGGCCGTATTGATGCCTACCAATTCGCCGCTGGCGTTGACCAGAGCACCACCGGAATTGCCGAGATTGATTGCGGCATCGGTTTGTATGAAATTCTCGAAAGGAGACAGACCGAGCTGACCTCGACGGGTACCGCTGACAATGCCCTGGGTCACGGTCTGGCCGATGCTGAAGGGGTTGCCTATGGCCAGCACCACGTCCCCGACGCGCAAGGTGTCCGAGCGGCCGAGCAGGATCCGCGGCAGGTTGTCGAGTTCGATCTTCAGCAGCGCCAGATCGGTGTCCGGGTCCGTGCCGACCAGGGTCGCGGGCGCCACCCGGCCGTCGGTAAGCACTACATCGATCGCACGGGCCCCGGCAATAACGTGGTCATTGGTGATTACGTGACCTTCCGCGCTGAGAATCACGCCGGAGCCCAGGCTCTCGCCGACCACGCTGTCGCCTGTCACCGCTCCGGGGGTCGCGGCCGGACCACGGCTGGCGCCGATCAGATTGACCACGGCCGGCGCCGTCGACACTACCGCGCTGGCGTAGGAGGCCGGCCCCTGGGACGTGCTCACCGAGCGTCCGGGCAGCAGGTCCGGGAACAGATAGACCGCGAGGAACGCCGCTGCCAGGCCCACGACGGCGGAACGCGCAAGGAACGTGATTACGGTAGTCAGGCGGGACATGACGGCGAAGGAGGGTGTCTGGCTGCGGAAGCGGTGGATTATGCGATGCGCCATCGCCGGAGACAATTTGACTCCCGCCCGGCTGCGCCACAGAGGCGTGTAGGCAGCGCAACAATGCGCTGTGTATAATGGTGGGGTTGCGAGCGCAGCGTAGCCGAAGGCCGGGCACCAGACACCGATCTTCGGCCGTATCGGTTCGCAATTATCCATTCGATGGCCCTGGAGATTCCTTTAGATGAGCGACGACGTTGATCTGAGCAGACGTCATTTCCTGGGTGTGGCCACGGCCGTCACCGGTGGTGTCGGTGCGGTATTTGCCGCGTACCCGTTCCTGGCTTCCTGGCAACCCAGCGCGCGGGCCCAGGCCCTCGGCGCGCCGGTCGAAGTGGACATCGGCAAGCTCGAGCCCGGGGCGATGATGAAAGTCGAATGGCGCGGTAAACCGGTGTGGATCCTGCGCCGCACGGACGTCATGCAGGAACGCGTGGTTGAGTCCGGTGACTACCTTCGCGACCCGGATTCCGAGCAGCCGCAGCAGCCTGAATACGCGACCAATGAATATCGCTCGATCAAGCCCGAGGTGCTGGTTGTCGTGGGCAGCTGCACCCATCTGGGCTGCTCCCCGATCGAACGTTTCGACATCGCTCCGGCGGACCTGGGTCCGGATTGGGAGGGCGGTTTTTATTGCCCCTGTCACGGATCAAAATTCGATCTGGCCGGACGCGTCTACAAGGGCGTGCCTGCGCCGCTGAATCTCGCGGTCCCTCCGCATCGGTATCTGACCGACACCGTGGTGCTTATCGGCGCTGACTCGGGAGTGGCGTAATGAGTAACTCGACGCATGAGGCGGGAGCCGCGGTGACCGGTCGTCAGAGCGGATTTTATGCCTGGATCAACAAGCGTTTCCCGCTGGACCGGATGCTCAAGGAGCACGTCACCGAATACTACGCGCCAAAGAATCTGAACTGGTGGTATGTGTTCGGTTTCCTGTCGATGCTGGTGCTGGTAATCCAGCTGGTCACCGGCATCTTCCTGACCATGAGCTACAAGCCGGCCGCGGCAGACGCATTCGCCTCGGTCGAGTACATCATGCGCGACGTGGAGTGGGGCTGGCTGCTGCGCTACATGCACTCGACGGGCGCCTCGCTGTTCTTCGTCGTGGTCTACATCCACATGTTCCGCGCGCTGATGTATGGCTCATACAGGAGTCCGCGCGAGCTGTTGTGGGTATTCGGAATGTTTATCTACCTGGCGCTGTCGGCGGAAGCCTTTTTCGGCTATCTGCTGCCGTGGGGCCAGATGTCCTACTGGGGTGCCCAGGTCATTGTCTCTCTGGCCGGCGCTATCCCGATGGTCGGAGAGAGCCTGGTGGAGTGGGTGCGGGGTGACTTCTTTATCTCCGACATCACGCTGAACCGGTTCTTCGCGTTGCACGTGATCGCGGTGCCGCTGGTTCTTATCGGTCTGGTCGTGGTCCACATCCTCGCCCTGCACCAGGTCGGATCCAATAATCCCGACGGCGTCGAGATCAAGGAGAAGAAGGGACCTGACGGCAAGCCTCTGGACGGCGTTCCGTTCCATCCCTATGACACCGCCAAGGATCTGGTGGCCATGATCGTGTTCCTGATCGTGTTCTCGGCCATCGTGTTTTTCGCCCCGGAGATGGGCGGCTACTTCCTCGAGCACGCCAATTTCGAGCCGGCAGACCCGCTGAAGACGCCGGAACACATTGCGCCGGTGTGGTACTTCACTCCGTTCTACGCGGTGCTGCGAGCGGTGCCGGACAAGCTGGGCGGCGTGATCCTGATGGGCGGCGCGATGCTGATACTGTTCTTCCTGCCGTGGCTGGACCGTAGCCCGGTGAAATCGTTGCGCTATCGCGGCTGGATGTCGAAAACGGCGCTCGCCGCCTTCGTGGTCAGCTTTGTCGCCCTGGGCTTCCTCGGCACGCAGCCGGCTACCGGTATGTACACGATCCTCGCGCGGGTGTTTACGGTGATCTATTTCGGCTACTTCCTGCTGATGCCGCTGTATACGAAGTACGACGCGGTCAAGCCGGTGCCGGAGAGGGTGAGCCACCATGGGTAGGAAGCTGATTATCTGCTGGCTGGCGCTCATCCCCGGGCTGGCCTCGGCGGCGGGCGGCGCGGGTTATCTGCAGCCCGTCGACGTCGATATCTCCAACGAGGCCGCGCTGCAGCGCGGGTCCAAGTATTTCGTCAACTACTGTCTCGGTTGTCACTCCGCAAAGTATGTCCGCTACAACCGGCTGGCGCTGGATCTCGGTCTGACGGAAGAACAGCTGACCGATAACCTGATGTTCACTGGTGAGCGGCCGTTTGACACCATGGACATCTCGATGCCGGCCCAGGAGGCTGCAAACTGGTTTGGCCGTACGCCGCCGGATCTGTCGCTGGTGGCGCGCGCTCGCGGTGAGAGCTGGATCTACAGCTTCCTCAAGTCGTTCTATCTGGATCCGTCAAAGCCGACCGGTGCCAACAACCTGGTATTGAGCGGCGCGAGCATGCCGCATGTGCTGTGGGAGCTGCAGGGGACACAGCGCGCGATATTTCGTGAAGAGATCGATAGCGAGGGCAACTCGCATGAGGTCTTCGATCGCTTTGAGATAGTGAGCCCGGGCAGCATGGATGCGACGCAATACGACACCATGGTGCGCGATCTGGTGACTTTTTTAAGCTATATCGGCGAGCCAGTGCAGCTCGAGCGCCGCGCACTCGGGATAAAGGTCATCCTGTTCCTGCTGGTATTCCTGCTGTTCGCCATTCTCCTCAAGAAGGAGATCTGGAAAGACGTCCACTGATTCTACGAGCCGGGCCCACCGGGCGCGGCGAGAAATGACCTGGAGTATTCGTATGGCATTGATTGCCAACCGGCGTTCCGTGATGACGCTTTTCTCTCACCCGACTGATCCACACAGTCATCGGGTCAGGCTGGTGCTGTCGGAGAAGAGCATCAATGTGGACATCGTCGACGTGGATGGCCCGACCCTGCCTGAGGATCTGCTCGATCTGAATCCCTACCACAGCGTACCGACGCTGGTTGATCGCGATCTGGTCCTCTACGATTCGCGTGTCATCATTGAATATCTGGACGAGCGCTTCCCGCATCCGCCGCTGATGCCGGTGGATCCGGTCACCCGGGCACAGTTCCGGCTCGCGCTGTACCGGATTGAGAAAGACTGGTACGCACTCGCCGCCGACATCGAAGAGGCTCGCGACCGCAAGACCGCGAACCGGGCGCGCAAGATACTGCGTGAGAGCATCATGTCCAGCGCCGACGTTTTCCGCGCCAAGCCATATTTCTTGAGCGACGAGTTCTCGCTGGTGGACTGCACCATCGCGCCGATGTTGTGGCGTCTGCCTCACTACGAGATCGATCTCTCGGCTGCTGAAGCGAAGCCGATCGCCAAGTACGCCGAAGCTATGTTCGAGCGGCCGTCATTCCGCGCCAGCCTGACCGAGCTGGAGGCCGAGCTGAGGCCCTGACGGCCCTGGTTCGCGCGTTTGCGGATGAATCCTCGCCGGCCCTACCTGTTGCGGGCCATGCATGAGTGGATCATGGATAACGGCCAGACCCCCCACGTGGTCGTAGATGCCGCCATCGATGGCGTGTTCGTGCCCAGCGAACATATCCGCGACGGCAAGATCGTGCTCAATCTGAGTCATGACGCCACCAGCGATCTGATCATCAGCAACGACATGCTCGAGTTCGACGCCCGCTTCAGCGGCCGGCCGTTCCATGTGACCGTGCCGAGCAGCGCCGTGTTGGGGATCTATGCCCGCGAGACCGGTCAGGGCATGATCTTCGGCGCTGAGGACGGGGAGCCCGAACCGGATCCGGATAAGAAGGCGCCAGAGGGCGGCCGTCCCAAGCTGCGCGTGGTCAAGTAGGCGCGGAGAGATCCGGAAACAGCTTGCCCGGATTGAGTATGCCGCGTGGATCGAAGTTCGTTTTGATCCGACGCATGATCTCCAGCGTCGCCGGCTCGATCTCCAGGGCCACGGCCTCGCGCTTGTCGAACCCGATGCCGTGTTCGCCAGACAAGGTGCCGCCGAGCGCGAGGACCTTGCGGAACATCGTCTCCATGCAGTCACTCATACGCCTGGTTTCGCCGCTGACCGCCGGGTCGCCAAGAATATTGACGTGGATATTGCCGTTGCCGGCATGCCCGAAACTGACGATGGTCACTGAGAATTCTTCCGCCATCGACTCCAGCGCGGTCGTCAGCTGCGCCATCCGCGATACCGGCACGACCACATCTTCGTTTATCTTTTTCGGTGCGATCTGGCGCAGCGCCGGTGACAGGGCTTTGCGGCTCGCCCACAGGGCGGCAACCGCCGCGTCATCACTGGCCGTCTGCAGGGAGAGCATGCCGGGGCCGGCGGCCGCATCTGCGACCGCGTCGGCCGCTAACTGCAAGGTGCCAGCGGCCCCGTCTACCTCGATCAGGAGCAGCGCGCCGGCATCCGTCGGCAGACTGTCGGGCGCCGTACGCCGCACCAGCCCGATCGCGGCGCCGTCCATGAACTCCAGCACCCTCGGTACTACCGGCTGGGCCATGATGCGTGACACAGCGTCCGCGGCCGCCTCCATGTCGCGATAGACCGCGCGCAGCGTCATGATCCGCTCCGGCAACGGCGTCAGCTTGAGGGTGGCTTCGGTAATCACCGCAAGCGTGCCTTCGGAGCCGATCAGCAGCCGCGTAAGGTCGTAGCCGACCACGCCCTTGGTCGTATAGCAGCCGGTGCGCAGCGAGCTGCCGTCCCCGGTCACCGCGCGCAATCCGAGGGTATTCTCCCGCGGTGTCCCGTACTTCACGGCTCGCGGCCCGGCAGCGTTGCAACCCAGATTGCCGCCGATTGAACAGTAGTCGGCTGAGGTAGGGTCGGGCGGCCAGAAGAAGCCGTGCGCTGCAGCAGCCCGCTGCAGATCTCCATTGATCACCCCGGCTTGCACGACTGCCACCCGATTGCCGTGATCGATCGCCAGGATCCGCGACATACGCTCGGTGGACAACACGATTCCATCCTCCGATGGCACCGCCGCGCCTGCGGTGCCGGTGCCGCGGCCACGCACGGTCAGCGCGACCCGGTGTTCGTCGCAGGCGAGTACCGTGCGCACCACGCTGGCGTGGTCTTCTGCCATCACCACTGCGGCTGGCAGGGTCTGACGTCGGCTGTTGTCGTAGCCGTAGGCCCAGCGGTCCGCTGGATCCGTCAGCACTGTCGCCGGGCCAAACTCGGTTTGCAGACGGTCGATCAACCCGGCGCAGCTGTCGCTGATCGTGGCCACGCAATCAGCTCGTGGAGCCCGCGTCGTCGCCACCGGTGCCGAGGATGGCGCTGTCGATCAGGTCGCACAGACAGTGGATGATCAACAGGTGAACCTCTTGTATCCGGGCTGTCCGCTGCTCCACTACCCTGACTTCCACGTCTTCCGGTCGCAGCAGACCCGCGAGCTGTCCTCCATCCCGACCGCTCAGCGCCACCACTTCGAGCCGCCGTTCCGCGGCCGCGCGCACAGCCTCGATGATGTTCGCTGACTGGCCGGAACTGGTGATGACCAGCAGCACGTCCCCGGGTTGTCCCAGCGCGCGGATCTGTCTGGCGAAGACGGCCGAAAAGTCATCGTCGTTGGCGATCGAGGTCAGTGTAGATCTCGGGGTGCGCCGCACCATTACAAGGAAAACTGGCCGCGCGGTCTCGAATCGATTGAGCAGTTCGGATGAGAAGTGTTGTGCATCCGCCGCCGAGCCGCCGTTGCCGCACGCCAGGATTTTGCCATTGCCGAGCAGGCAACGGCTCATGATCCGGGCTGCTTCGACAATGGTCGGCGCCAGGGCGCCAGCCGCGCGTTTGGCGTCGATGCTGGCCTGAAAATGTGCCCGTACCCGTTGCTCGAGATCCATGGACGTCCTCTCGGCCAGCCACGTCGTGACCTTGCAGATGATGGATGACCGCGCTCAGGTGTTGAATGCGGCTTCGATCCAGCGCAGCTCATTGTCACCGCCCGGAGAAATTGCCACAAGGTCGAAGCGTACGGCGCTGGATGCCAGCCCCGGGTGGCGCGCCAGGAAGTGCCGGGTGGCCAACACGATGCGGCGGCGCTTGGCGGCAGAGATCGATTCTTCGGCGCTGCAAAGAGCGCCGGGAGCCCGTGACCGCACCTCGACCACCACCAGCGTATCCCCGTCGCGCATCACCAGGTCGAGCTCACCCCAGCGGCAACGGTAGTTACGCTGCAGGCGCACCAATCCCTGACGTTCAAGAAACCGCTCCGCCATGCGCTCGGCGTCGCGGCCGCGCGGATGGTTCAACCGGGATCGGGGGAACGCGAGAGAACCCGCATCTGACCGTTGACGATCGCGGCCCATTCGAGCTGACGATGGATACGTTGTTCCTGTTCGAGCCGCAGCACGCCGGTCAGACCAGGTACGCCCTGATCCAGCAGACCACGGTCATTTCTCAGGATCGGCACCAGGCGATAGGCATCAAATCCCAGCGCATAGAGTCGCGCGCGACGACCGCTGCTCGAAGGCCAGACCGTGGCCAGGCGGGAGCGCAGCGTGACGACGTCCGTCTCGGCCCCGACCACCCACGGCATGTCGTCGAAGCGCACGCCGTCCAGATCACGATTCGGTCCCTCATCGGGCGCATAGATCGCTGAGGTGGCGTAGACCGGCAGGCCGGCCCCGTAATGGAACTTGAGCTGCGGCGGGATCTGACGTCCATCGCCCGGCTGGGCGGCGACGAATACGAAATCGGCGTCGGCGCGCCGGCGCGGCTCGAATTCGAGATTCATCCCCAGCAGACCTTCTAGTTGTCGGTGTCTTTGCGCACTCTCGTCCACCAGCAACAGAGCGCGGATCGGGTCCGAGAAATCCGCAGCGCCGGGCGTGTAGGTCGCGATGCCCAGCAGGCGGCCGCCGCTGGCCTGCAGGGACTCGCCAAAGCTGGCGGCGATACGCATACCCCAGTCGTTGCCGGGTACCAGCGCCACGGCCTGTCCAAATCCATCCGCCAGTGCCCGGCGCGCGGCCTGGGCAGCCTCGTCTTCGGGCGACAGAGCGAACTGGTAAACATACGGCGGCAGGGTGTCGCCTTGCGGCACCTCGTTGAGCGCCAGCGTGGGCACGCCGCCGGAGACCGTGCGCAAGGTCTCGATCTCATCCTTGGCCAGCGGGCCGACGATAAAATCCGCACCCTCGGCGGCCGCTTGTTCCCATGCGCCGGCCGCTCCGAGGCGGTCGGTGTCGTAGATCCGCACGCCGGGGCGCTGTTCGGTTTGTTGATAGTAAGCGGCGATAAAGCCATCACGAACTGCGGCGGCCGAGGCGGCCAGGCGTCCGCTCAGCGGCAGCAGCAGCGCGACTCGACGCGGATATTCGTTGAGGTCCCGATAAGTTGCCAGCGCTGTTTCCAGCACTTCGCCGCTGGCCGGATGGCCGGCATTGCGTGCCCGCCAGTCCAGCAGGCTGGCCTGGAGCTGGAACGGATTGCGGCCGTAAGCCTCCAGCAATGCGCCGAGTTGTAGCCAGCCGCGCGCCACCGGGTCCGCGTCCGCGGGTATCGAGAAGTCCGCATCGGCCGCGGCCGCTTCCTGCAGCCGGTTCCAGATACGGCGCTGGTTGTCCCTGATCGCCCCCGGATCTTCGAGCAGCGCTTCCTGTTGCACCAGGGCGACGATGGCCGGACCGGCCTTGCCGAGGGCCAGGTTGGCGTCGGACTTCACTTCCAGCGCCTGCAGACGGGTCTCCAGATCGGCATCCTCGGGGAGCAGGCTCAGGGACTCGAGTGCGTCCTCGCCATCGCCGGTGGCTACGGCCAGCCGCGCCCGCAGCAGCAGATATGCCGACGCTGCCTCCGTGCCCGATGGCACGGGCACCTCCGCCAGGAGGGAGCGGGCCTGCGCAAAGCGGCCAGCCAGGTAGAAGTTGCGGGCCGCATTTTGCAGGGCGGCGTTGCGGGCTGAGCCGGAGGCGGCCTCCGCCAGCTTCCGCCACTGCCCGGCGGCCTCGGCATAGCTGCCCGCCGATTCCAGTTGTGTGGCCGTCGCGGCCAGGCCTTCCCGATCCTCCGCGTCGGGCCGCACCGGGCCGCAGGCGGTCAGAACCAGGCACATGGCGATTAGCGCGAGGGCGGAGCGGCGATAGGCGTGCGGCATGGTTTGCATAGCGTCTGGTTCCCGTTGCAGGATGAGCCGCCGACCATTAAAGGCGGCCACGGGTCGGGGAGTATAGTGCCAGAATCCGCCGGGAAGCTTTATATAGTCGCCACCCCCATCGGCAATCTCGATGACCTGAGCCCGCGAGCGCGGCAGATCCTCGACACGGTCGATGCGGTGCTGTGTGAGGACACCCGCCACAGCGGACAGATGTTTGCCCGGTTCGGCATCACGACCCGCAGGATCTCGTTCCACGAACATAACGAAGAGGGGCGCGCCGCGTCGATCGTCGAACGGCTCGTGGCCGGGGAGAGCTTCGCGCTGGTTTCCGATGCGGGCACGCCGCTGATCAGTGACCCGGGATATCGCTTGCTTGCGGCCGTGCGCGCCGCCGATCTGCCGGTCAGTCCGGTTCCGGGCCCTTGCGCCGCCATCGCCGGTCTCAGCGTGGCAGGTCTGCCGACGGACCGCTTCTGTTTCGAGGGCTTTTTGCCGCCGCGCGCGGCGGCCCGACGCAAGCGGCTGGCCGCGCTGGTGTCGGAGCCGAGGACGCTGGTGTTCTACGAGTCGGGACGTCGTGTCGCCGATACGCTCAGCGACATGATCGGCGCGTTCGGCGAGCGGCGGCCGGCAACGCTGGCCCGTGAGCTGACCAAGGCGTTCGAGAGTATCTATCGGGGCAATCTCGGCGATCTTGGCGCCAGATCACGGGCAGATCCCGATTTCAGCCGCGGAGAGATCGTGCTCGTGGTGGCGGGTAATGATGATGCGGCGATGCCTCAGGCCACCGCAGGACTGGAGCAGATCGTAACGCTGCTGGTGCGCGAACTGCCGGCCAGCCGCGCGGCGCGGATCGCAGCCGCGATCACTGGCTGCAAGCGGGCCGAGGCCTATGCCATAGCCGCGAAGCTCGATCGTGGCGAGTCTGGCGGTGAGGGTCCGGTATAATACGAGCGGGAGTCGGCCAGGCAGTCGCCATGGCCCGAAACGGCCATGGAGGAAAGTCCGGGCTCCGCAGGGCGGGGTGCCAGGTAACGCCTGGGGGGCGCGAGCCCACGGAAAGTGCCACAGAAAACATACCGCCCAAGCGCAGGTCCGTTCGCGGGCCGACGCCGGCAAGGGTGAAAAGGTGCGGTAAGAGCGCACCGCGCGAGTGGTAACACGTCGCGGCACGGTAAACCCCACTCGGAGCAAGACCAAATAGGGGAGCACGCCGTCCCTCGGGACGGCAGCGCGCGGCCCGCGCGCGTTCCCGGGTAGGTCGCTTGAGGCTCACGGTGACGTGGGTCCCAGATGAATGACTGTCCACGACAGAACCCGGCTTATCGGCCGACTCCCAACTTCGGTTCTGGCGCTCGGACAAGAAAAAACAAAAAAAGCCCAAAAACTTGAAGAGTTTTGCCAAGAAGCTCTCTTAAGCGCATGATTTACAGAGCCTATAAAGACCGTATACTGTATTCGAAAGCGCGTCTAAGTGTCTGTACGGCATGAAAAATTTGCGATTTGGACGGTTGACATAAGCCAATAGTCGTCCCTATAGTGGCGCCAAGTGGGAAAAAGTGGGAAATGATGGGTTTCCCGTCCCGAATGGCGACACTATATGTTCCGCGGCGCAAACAAAGTCACCCTGGATGCAAAGGGCCGTATGGCGGTACCCACGAAGTACCGCGCTCGGATCGATGAGCTGTCTTCGGGCCAGCTCGTTGTGACCGTGGACCGGGACTACTGTCTGCTGGTCTACCCGACCCCCGAATGGGAAGACATCGAGCGTCGACTCATCCGCCTGCCATCACTGAATCGCCAGGCCCGGCGCCTGCAGCGTCTGATGGTCGGCTACGCCGCCGAACTCGAACTTGACGGCCACGGACGCATCCTTCTGCCAAAGGAATTGCGTGAATTCGCCAGCCTTGACCGCCAGGCGATCCTGATCGGTCAGGGCAACCGCTTCGAGCTATGGGACGAGTTGCGCTGGAATCAGCGCCGGGATGAGTGGCTGTCGGAGGAGGCCGCCGACGCGGACGGCCTGCCGGGCGAGCTAGAGACGCTGTCGTTCTAGTGGCGGCGGGTACGGATACCCATGTGCCGGTGCTCCTCGGGGAAGTGCTGGAGGCACTGGCGATAAGAAAAGACGGGCGCTATCTGGATGGCACCTTTGGCCGGGGCGGGCATGCCGCCGCCATTCTGGAGAGCCTGCACGGGGATGGTCGTTTGCTGATGATCGACAGGGACAGCGCCGCGGTGGCCGCGGCCAGAGCCCGATTCACTGGGGACCCACGGGTGCGAATTGAGCAGGGGAATTTCGCCGACATGTGCGCCATCGCAAAACGCGCCGGCTTCGATGACGGATTCGACGGCATTCTGCTCGATCTCGGCGTGTCTTCGCCGCAGCTGGATCAGGCCGATCGCGGCTTCAGCTTTCTCGCCGATGGCCCGCTGGATATGCGTATGGATACCCGCGCAGGGCTTACCGCCGCGGACTGGATCAACGAGGCCAGCGAAAGGGAAATCGCCGACGTCTTGTGGCGTTTCGGCGAGGAGCGCCGCTCTCGCCGTATCGCCCGTGCCGTTGTCGCCGCCCGTGAGCTCGAGCCGATCACCAGCACCGGGCGTCTGGCGGAGCTGATCGCGGCTGCGGTGCCCGGCCGGGAGCCTGGCAAACATCCGGCGACACGCAGCTTCCAGGCGATCCGGATCTTTATTAATCAGGAGCTTGAAGCCCTGGACCGCGGCCTGGAGGCTGCGCTGAGCTTGCTGCGGCCCGATGGGCGTCTTTGCGTGATCAGCTTTCATTCCCTGGAGGACCGCCGGGCGAAACGCTTTATCCGCCGTCACTCACTTGAGGACGAGGCCTGGAGAGGACTGCCGGATATGCCGGCATCCGCCCGCCCGGATTTGCGTCCGATAGGCAAAGCCCGGCGCGCGACCGCTGCGGAAGTCGCGGCCAATCCCCGATCCCGCAGCGCAGTCCTGCGCGTCGCGGAGCGGTTGCACTGATGTTCACTTCCGTTTCAAGCCAGTTCTTTCTTTCGGCCGCGCTGGTCCTGATCCTGCTGGCATCCAGTGTCGCCGCCATCCACGCACGCCACGAGGCCCGCCGTCTGTTTATCGAACTAGACGCCCAAATCGGGATTCGCGATGAGCTGAACATCGACTGGGGCCGTTTACAGATCGAGCACAGCACGTGGGCATCGCCGGGGCGTATCGAGCAGATGGCGACGGACAAGCTGGGCATGCGGGTGCCGGAACCGGCGGCCGTGGTGATTATCGGGCCATGAGTCGTATGCGCTTCAGCAAGAGTATGTTCCAGCGGCGATTCCATCGCCGCCTTCTGGTTGTGGCTGTGATTTTTAGTGCCGCCTTCCTGGTGCTGCTCGGGCGGGCCGTCCAGCTGCAGCTGCTGGATCAGGAATTCCTGGCGCGTCAGGGCGATGCGCGTCACCTGCGGGTCGCGCCGATCGCAGCTCATCGCGGCATGATTACAGACCGGCATGGTGAGCCGCTGGCGGTGAGCACGCCGGTGGACAGCATCTGGGTCAACCCTAAACAGCTGCTCGAGGCCAGCGACCGCGTCGGCGAACTGGCCCGGGCGCTCGGCCGGCCCTCGGATCGACTGTTGGGACTGCTGACACAGAATCCGGACCGGGAGTTCTTCTATCTCACCCGGCACATGCCTCCCTACAAGGCCGAGGCGATCCTCGATCTTGAAATTCCGGGGGTCTATACCCAGCGCGAGTATCGCCGTTACTACCCGGCCGGTGAGGTCGCCGGTCACGTCATCGGTTTCACCAACATCGACGATCAGGGTCTGGAAGGACTCGAACTTGCGTACGACCCCTGGCTATCGGGCCAGCCCGGCGCCAAACGCGTGTTGCGCGACCGACTTGGGCGGGCGATCGAAAACGTCGAGAGCATCCGTGCCCCCCAGGCCGGGCGCGATCTTATGACCAGCCTCGACCTGCGTATCCAGTACCTGGCCTATCGCGCGCTCAAGTCGATGGTGCAACAACAAAGCGCCCGGGCCGGCTCGGTCGTGATCCTCGATGTGGTCACCGGCGAAGTGCTGGCGATGGTCAATCAGCCCGGATACAACCCCAACGACCGGCGCAGGTTTGACGTGGCCCGCTTCCGCAATCAGGCCGCCACGGATCTGTTTGAACCGGGCTCGAGCTTCAAGCCCTTCATCATCGCCGCGGCCCTGGAAAGCGGCCGTTATCAGGCTGATTCCTTTATCGATACCTCGCCCGGCTACATCATCGTCGGCGCCAAGACCATCGAGGACAAGCGCAACCTGGGGCGCGTGCCGATTACCAGGGTGCTGACCAAGTCGAGCAACGTCGGCGCATCGCGTATCGCGTTGTCGCTTGACGCGCCGCAACTCTGGTCGGTACTGGACAGCTTCGGTTTTGGCCAACTGACCTCAAGCGGTTTTCCGGGGGAGTCGGCAGGCCTGCTCAATCATCATGAGCATTGGCGGGAGATCGGTCAGGCGGTGCTGGCCTACGGCTACGGGCTGTCGGTTACGCCGCTGCAACTGGCCCAGGCCTACGCCATCTTCGGTGCCGGCGGGCTCAAGCGTCCGGTGTCCCTGATCGCGGTCGAGGAGCCTCCCGCCGCCGTCCGCGTCATCTCAGCGGCCACCGCCGCATCCGTCATGCAGATGATGGAGACCGTGGTCGGTCCCGAGGGCACCGCACGCAAGGCCAAGCTCGCAGGGTATCGCGTGGCCGGCAAGACCGGGACCGTGCGCAAGGCTGCCGCAGGCGGCTATGCGGAGAATCGCTACACTGCTGTTTTTGGCGGGCTGGCGCCGGCCTCCCGGCCGCGGCTGGCCATCGTCGTCGCCATCCATGAGCCCGGCAACGGGGTCTATTACGGCGGCGAAGTGGCGGCGCCGGTGTTTGCCGAGGTTGCCGCGGGCGCATTGCGCGTGCTTGGCGTGGCGCCGGACGAGACGCCAGCGGACACCGCAGATCAACGCGTCATCCAGGCGATGAGTCGGCCATGATGACGGCTCCTGGTCAGAACCCGGGCATGACCTTGGGCGATCTGTTCGGTGAGCGGGTGCGGCCGGAACTGGCCGGTCTGTGCGTCACCGATATCGCGGCCGACAGTCGCCAGGTGTCGGCCGGCGGTCTGTTCCTCGCCTGCCGCGGTCGCAGCGGTCACGGCCTCGATCACCTGAGCCAGGCGCTCGAGCGCGGTGCGGCCGCGGTCGCGTGGGAACCGCAGGCCGCCGGTACGCCCAGCGCACTGGCTGTGCCGGTACCGTCTTTCCGGGTCGAGGATCTGGGTGCCGCCCTGGGAGAACTGGCGGATCATTTCTTCGCCAGCCCGTCGTCGGTGCTGGAGGTGATCGGCATCACCGGCACCAACGGCAAGACCACCTGCACGCACCTGGTGGCCTCCGCACTGGAGATTTTGCAGCGGCCTGCGGGGCTGATCGGAACCCTCGGCAGTGGACGGCCTGGATCGCTCAGAGCCGGCCGTCTGACTACGCCGGACGCGGTCGAAGTCCATCGCAGCCTTGCGCAGATCCGCGACGCAGGAGCCATGGTGGCGGTGATGGAAGTCTCGTCTCACGCACTGGATCAGGGACGCGTCGACGGCGTCCGTTTCCGACTCGCTGCGTTGACCAACCTTAGCCGCGAGCATCTCGACTACCACGGCGACATGGAGTGCTATGCCGAGGCCAAGCGGCGGCTGTTCTGCTGGCCCGGCCTGGGTGGCGCGGTGATCAATGTGGATGACGACTTTGGTCATGCTCTCGCTGCGCAACTGGCGGAGACCATGGAGGTGCTGAGCGTCGGCCGCTCCGCGGACGCAAAGCAAGGCAACGCCCTGCGTATCTGCTCGATAGAAACGGGTCCTGAGGGGCTCGCTATCGAGTACGAACACGCCGGTGAACGCGGCCAGCTGCGCTCGCAGTTGTGGGGCGAGTTTAACGCCGAGAATCTGGCCATAGCGCTTGGCGTCCTGATCAGACTGAATATCGCGCCGGCCGCGGCGTCTGCGGCATTGTCCCAGGTCGCTGCGCCCATCGGTCGGATGGAAGCGTTCTCGGCGCCGGGACGGGCCGTGGCGCTGGTGGACTACGCGCACACGCCCGATGCGCTGGGCAAGGCCCTGGACGCGGCCCGTGGACATTGCCAGGGACAGTTGTTCTGTGTCTTCGGCTGTGGTGGTGAGCGTGACCCCGGCAAGCGTCCCGAGATGGGTCGTATCGCCGAGACCCTGGCCGACGTCGTCGTCGTCACCGATGACAATCCGCGCAGCGAAGATGGCGCGCGGATCGTTGCTGACATCATCGCCGGCATGTCGACATCACCACTGGTCGAACGTGATCGCGCCGCGGCAATCCGCAACGCGATCGCCGCCGCTGCACCTGAAGACGTTGTGCTTGTGGCGGGCAAGGGCCATGAAGACTACCAGCTGACCGCGGCCGGCCGGCGGCACTTCAGCGACCGCGAGACCGTTATCACTGCGCTGGAGTCAGGGCGTGATTAAGGGTCGGCTGCAAGAGCTCGCGGTACTGCTGCGCGCTGAGTTGACCGGCGGCGACGGAGCCTTCCTCGGCGTCAGCACCGACACCCGCAAGCTGGAGGCCGGGCAGCTGTTCGTGGCGCTGCGCGGCCCTCGCTTCGATGGCCACAAGTTCCTCCAGGAGGCCGCAGACCGTGGTGCCGCGGCAGCGCTGGTGAGCACAGCCAGCGACGTTGCGATCTCACAGGTGCGGGTACCGGATACGTTGCGCGCGCTGGGCGAGCTGGCGGCAGACTGGCGCCGGCGTTTCGATATCCCGGTGATCGGCATCACCGGTAGCTTCGGCAAGACCACGATCAAGGAGATGGTGGCGGCCATCCTCTCCCGGCGCGGCCCGCTGCTGGTCACCCGCGGGAATCTGAACAATGAGATCGGCGTTCCGCTGACCCTGTTCGGTCTGGCTGGGCACCATCAATCGGCGGTGATCGAGATGGGTGCAAACCATGCTCGCGAGATCGCCCGGCTGTGTGCGATCGCGGCCCCGGACATCGGTCTGGTCACGACCGCCGGTGCCTGCCATCTGGAGGGCTTTGGCTCCCTGGAGGGCGTGGCCCGGGCCAAGGGCGAGATGTTCGAATCTCTGGCTGCGGACGGGGTCGCGGTGATCAACGCGGACGACAGCTATGCGGCGCTCTGGCGCCAGCTGGCCAGCGGCCGCCGGATCGTGACTTTCGGGTTTGGACCGGGCTCGGATTTCACCGCGCGCAACGTCAGGCAAACCGCGGCCGACGAGATCAGCTTTGTGCTTGTCTGTCGTGCGGGCGAGGCGGACGTTCGCCTGGCTCTGGCCGGCCGCCACAACGTGATGAACGCGCTGGCCGCCGCTGCGGCCGCCGCCCAGGTGGGTGCCGATCTGGAGCAAATGGTCCAGGGCTTCGGCGCGGTCGCCCCGGTCAGCGGGCGGATGCAGCTGCTGCGCAACTGCGCCGGCGGCCGTTTGATCGACGACAGCTACAACGCCAGCCCGCGCGCAGTCAGAGCAGCGATCGAGTACCTGTGTGAACTGCCGGGTCGCCCGTGGGCGGTGCTCGGCGATATGGGCGAACTCGGTGACGAAGGCCCCCGTTTGCATGCGGAGGTCGGTCGCTATGCCCGCGAGGCCGGCGTCGAACGCTTGTTCGCGATCGGCCGCCTGAGCGAGCAGACCGTTGCCGCGTTCGGCGCCGGGGCACAGCTTTTTCACGATGCCGCCAGCCTCGGCGCCGCGGTGCGCGAAGACCTCGGGCCGGACATCAACGTGCTCGTCAAAGGGTCGCGCATGATGCGCATGGAGCAGGTGGTAGAGGCTCTGGCCGAGTCGGTTGCGATCATGGCCGAAGGGGAGTGCTGAGCGCATGCTGTTATATCTCACCGAGTATCTGACCCGCTTCGAAACAGCCTTCAACGTCTTCGGCTATCTCACCATGCGCGCCATCATGGGCGCGCTCACGGCGCTGTTGATCGCGCTGCTGGTGGGGCCCTGGATGATCCGCCGGTTGAGCTTCCATCAGATCGGTCAGACGGTGCGCGAGTTCGGACCGGAGAGCCATCTTCCCAAAGCCGGCACACCGACCATGGGCGGCACCCTGATCCTGGTCGCGGTCATCGTCAGCACCCTGTTGTGGGCGGACCCGGGCAACCGCTTCGTGTGGATCGTGCTGCTGGTGACTCTGGCATTCGGACTCATCGGCTTTGTCGATGACTACCGCAAGCTGGCCCTGGGCGACAGCCGCGGACTGCCAGCGCGCTGGAAGTATTTCTGGCAATCCGTGGCCGGTCTCGCCGCCGCAACCGCGCTCTACGTCACTGCCAAAAATCCCGCGGTCGAGACGGCGCTGCTGATCCCGTTCGTCAAGGACCTGATGATTCCGCTGGGCACTTTCTATGTCGTGCTGACCTATTTCGTCATCGTCGGCTCGAGCAACGCGGTGAATCTGACCGATGGACTGGATGGTCTGGCGATCATGCCCACGGTACTGGTCGGCGGTGCATTGGGGATCTTCGCCTATGCCACCGGCAACGCGCGCTTCTCCGATTATCTGGGGATCCCCTTCATACCAGGGACCGGTGAGATGCTGGTTTTTTGCGCCACCCTGGTGGGCGCTGGCCTCGGCTTCCTCTGGTTCAACACCTATCCGGCCCAGGTCTTTATGGGCGATGTCGGCGCCCTGGCCCTGGGTGCGGCGCTAGGCACCGTGGCCGTCGTCGTCCGCCAGGAGATCGTCTTTTTTGTGATGGCCGGCGTATTCGTAGTCGAGACCGTGTCGGTGATCCTGCAGGTTGCGTCGTTCCGACTGACTGGCCGGCGCATCTTCCGCATGGCACCGCTGCATCATCATTTCGAGCTCAAGGGCTGGGCCGAACCCAAGGTGATCGTCCGCTTCTGGATCATCACCGTGGTTCTGGTTCTGGTCGGGCTGGCGACGCTGAAATTGCGATGATCGAAAACCGCCTCAATCATCCCGAGTCCACCGATTGCGAGAGCCGCTCGGCGGCTGGTCGTGGCACCTGCGTCGTGCTCGGGCTGGGTGCCACCGGTCTGTCCTGCGCTCGCTATCTGGACAGGGCCGGTTTCTCGATCATGGTGCTCGACAGCCGGGACGAGCCGCCCGGCGCCGCCCGGCTGAGGCAGCTGGTGCCCGAGGCGAAGATCCTGACCGGCACGCTCGAGGCCGAGCTGCCGGCGGATACCGTGCAAGTCGTGGTGTCCCCGGGTCTGACTCCCGAGCTGCCACTGGTGGCTCAGGCTCGTGGCCGGGGGCTGCCGGTCATCGGCGATATCGAACTGTTCGCGCTGGATGTGACGCAACCGGTGGCGGCGATTACCGGCTCCAATGGCAAGAGCACCGTCACCACGATGCTGGCGTCCATGGCCGAGGCCTGCGGACAGCGCGTGCTGGCCGGCGGCAATCTGGGCACGCCGGCCCTGGACCTGTTGCAGGGATCGCCGCCGCAGTTGTTCGTCCTGGAACTCTCCAGCTTCCAGCTCGAGACGACCCGATCGTTGCAACCGGCGGTGGCCGCGGTGCTCAATGTCTCGGCGGACCACATCGACCGGCATGGTTCGCTCGACGCCTATGCCGCCGCCAAGGCGCGCATCTTCCGCGGCGCCCGGGTCGTCGTCGTCAACCGCCAGGATCCGCTGGTCATGGCGATGAGCAAAGGCCAGGCCCGCATCGTGACTTTTGGCCTCGATGTTGCCACGGATGGCGATTTCGGCGTGATCGGTTCGGGCAAAGACCTGCTTCTTGCTCAGGGCGAGACGGCGCTGATGCCTGCTGCCGAACTAGGCGTGGCAGGACTGCACAACGTGGCCAATGCGCTGGCGGCGCTGGCCATGGGCGATGCACTGGGTCTGCCGATGGGTCCGATGTTGTCGGCCCTGCGCCGCTTCCGCGGATTGCCGCATCGTACGCAGCCGGTCGCAGACGTGCTGGGTATGCGCTGGATCGACGATTCCAAGGCGACCAACGTGGGTGCAGCAGTGGCCGCGATCGCCGGCTTGCCCGGGCCGATCGTGTTGATCGCCGGCGGTGATGGCAAGGGGCAGGCGTTCGCGCCACTGGCCTCGGCATTGCGCGGACGGGCACGGGCCGCCGTGTTGCTCGGTCGGGATGCGGCGCAGCTCGCCGACGCCCTCGATGGCGTGTGTCCGGTCACGCTCGTTGAGGACATGGCGAGCGCAGTCAAGGCGGCCGCGCATCTGGGTCAGGCAGGCGATACGGTGCTGCTTGCGCCGGCCTGTTCAAGCCTCGATATGTTCCGCAGCTATGCGGAACGGGGCGACATCTTTAGCACTTCGGTGCGGAGTCTGCTTTCATGAGCGCCGCACGACGCGCAACCCAGGCCCTGCCGCTGCCTCCGGGCCGCCAGCTGGATCCCTGGCTGACCGGGGCGACACTGGCGCTGGTGACTCTGGGCCTGATCATGGTCACCTCGGCCTCCATCACCAGCGCTGACCGGGAGCTGGGTGCGCCGTTCCAGTATCTGATCCGTCAGAGCCTCTACCTTGGGGCAGGCGGGGTCGCGGCGGCCGTGTGTTATCTGATCCCGCTGCGCGTGTGGGAGCGCGGCGCCTTCTTCCTGCTGTTGGGCGCTTTCGTGCTGCTGTTGATGGTGTTGATTCCCGGTGTCGGCAGGGAGGTCAACGGCAGCACGCGCTGGCTGCCCATGGGCCCGGTCAATCTGCAGGTGTCCGAACCGGCCCGGCTGATGATCCTGATCTTTATCTCGTCCTACGTGACGCGCCGTTCCAAAGTGCTGGCAGAGACGCTCGGCGGCTTTATGAAGCCGGTCGGGATTGTCGCTGCCGCCTGCGTGTTGTTGTTGGCGGAGCCGGATTTCGGCGCCGCCACGGTGTTGTTCGCCACCTGTCTCGGGGTTCTTTTTGCCGGCGGCGTGCGGCTTCGCTATTTCTTCTCACTGGCCGCGACCGCGCTGCTGGCACTGGCCGCGCTGGCGCTGACCTCGCCATACCGGGTGCGGCGTCTGACCGCGTTTATGGATCCCTGGGCGGATCCCTATGACGCCGGTTTCCAGCTCACACAATCCCTGATCGCCATCGGCCGCGGCGAGTGGATCGGTGTGGGTCTGGGCGGCAGCGTGCAAAAATTGTTCTACCTGCCGGAGGCGCACACCGACTTCGTGTTCGCGGTCTACGCCGAAGAGCTCGGACTGATCGGGGTCATCGCGCTGGTGTTGCTTTACGGGCTGGTGGTCTGGCGTGCACTGACCGTGGCGGCGCGCTGCATCGATCGCGGACACATCTTTGCCGGCTGTCTGAGTTTCGGTATCGGCAGCTGGCTGGGCGCTCAGGCCGCGATCAACATCGCGGTCAACATGGGCATGCTGCCGACCAAGGGGCTGACCCTGCCGCTGGTCAGTTTTGGTGGCAGTTCGCTGGTGGTCTGTTGTGCCGCCATCGGACTGGTGCTGCGGGCCAGCGCGGAATGCAATCGGCCGCCCAACCGCAGCCGCGGGAGGTCGTCATGAACCTGCGGCCCATACTGATCATGGCGGGCGGTACCGGCGGTCACGTATTCCCTGGTCTGGCCGTCGCTCGCGGTCTGATGGAACGCGGCGTCCCGGTCGCCTGGCTCGGCACGCGACGCGGGTTGGAGGCGCGACTCGTGCCCGAGGCCGGCGTGCCGTTGCATATCGTTTCGGTAGGCGGGCTCCGCGGCAAGGGCCTGTGGACTCGTTTGCTCGCGCCGTTCCGACTGCTGCTGGCATTGACCCAATCGCTGGCGCTGATGCTGCGTCTGCGTCCACGTGCGGTGCTCGGCATGGGCGGCTTTGTCAGTGGCCCGGGCGGTGTGGCCGCCTGGCTGACCCGCCGGCCGTTGCTTATCCATGAGCAAAACGCGGTGGCGGGTCTGACCAACCGATTGCTGGCCCGGCTGGCGACCCGCGTGCTCGAGGCCTTTCCCGGCAGTATCGACGATCGCCGTGACACCACCGCGGTCGGCAATCCGGTGCGGCCGGAGATCGCGGCGATCGAGGCCCCACAATCGCGGTTGGCGGCGCCCCATGATCGCGCCAGGCTGCTGGTCTTTGGCGGCAGTCAGGGTGCGCTGCGCATCAACCAGGACGTGCCCGCCGCCATCGCGCTGCTGCCCGCTGCGCTGAGACCGGAGATCCTGCATCAGACCGGTGAGCGCACGCTCGACGTAGCGGCCGCTGCGTACCGCCAGGCCGGCGTGGATGCCCGTGTAACGCCGTTTATCGACGATATGGCGCAGGCCTACGCCTGGGCGGATCTCGCCATCTGCCGGTCCGGCGCGCTCACCGTCTCGGAACTGGCCGCCGCCGGACTGGGCGCTATCCTGATTCCATTCCCGGCGGCGGTCGATGATCATCAGACGCGCAACGCCGAATATCTCAGCGTCCATGACGCGGCAATATTGCTGCCCGAGACGCAACTCTCCGCGGCGTCGCTGGCGCAACTGCTGCAGGGGCTGCTGTCGGATCGTGGGCGACTGGCGGAGATGGGCGCCAGGGCGCGGGAGCGGGCCAGACCCGAAGCACTCGACACCATCATCGCTGCGTGTCTTGGCGCCGCCGGCACGGAGGTCGCCCCGTGACCGACCGCATGCGCCGCATCCACCGTATCCATTTCGTCGGCATCGGCGGCGTCGGCATGGGCGGCATCGCCGAGGTCCTGCTCAATCTGGGTTATGAGGTGCAGGGTTCCGATCTGCGTGAGGGCACGGTCACGCGCCGTCTGAGAGGGCTCGGTGCGGAGATCCACATCGGCCACGATCCTGCGTTGGTCCGGGATGCCGATGTGGTGGTCGTGTCCAGCGCCGTGTCGGCAACGAATCCGGAGTTGGCGGAGGCCCATCGCCTGCGCCGCCCGGTGGTCAAGCGGGCCGAGATGCTGGCCGAGCTGATGCGCTTCCGCTACGGCATCGCGGTGGCCGGGACCCATGGCAAGACCACAACCACGAGTCTTGTCGCCAGCGTCCTTGGCGAGGGTGGGCTGGATCCGACCTTTGTCATCGGCGGGCGTCTCAACAGCGTCGACAGCAACGCCCGTCTGGGCACCGGTCGCTACCTGGTGGCAGAAGCCGACGAGAGCGACGCCTCATTCGCCCATCTGCAGCCGATGATGGCGGTGGTCACCAATATCGATGCTGATCATATGGACACCTATGGCGGTGACCTCGGCCGGCTGCAGGACGCGTTTGTGGATTTCCTGCACAACCTGCCGTTCTACGGGCTGGTCGTGATGTGCGTGGACGATCCGGGCGTCCAGGCGACGATCGATCGCGTCTCGCGTCCGGTCGTCACCTACGGCTTTGCCGACGCCGCCGACCTGCAAATCTGCGATTACCGCCAGCAGGCCAGCCGCAGCTTCTTCCGCGTCGAGCGGGGAGACAAACAGGCGCCGCTCGAACTGGAGCTCAATCTGCCGGGGCGCCACAACGCGCTTAATGCCACCGCGGCCGTGGCCATCGCCGCAGAACTCGGCGTGACCGATCAGGCAGTGGCCGATGCGCTGCGGCAGTTCGGTGGCATAGATCGGCGCATGCAGTTGCTCGGCCAGGTGCCGATGGGCGACGGCGAGGTGATGCTGATCGACGACTACGGTCATCATCCAACCGAACTCGCCGCCACTGTGGCTGCGCTGCGGGCAGGCTGGCCGGAGCGACGGCTGGTGGTCGCGTTTCAGCCCCACCGGTATTCGCGTACCCGCGATCTGCTCGACGACTTCGCGGAAGTGTTGTGCGAAGTTGACGCGCTGTTGCTGACCGAAGTCTATAGCGCTGGCGAGGAACCGATCGTCGGCGCAGACGGCCGCGCGCTGGCACGCGCGATCCGCTCCCGGGGCAAGGTGGAGCCGGTCTTCGTCGAGGACGTAAACCGTTTGTCTGCGGTGCTGGATGACGTGCTGCAGCCGGGCGATCTGCTGGTGACCTGCGGCGCCGGAAGCATCGGCGCGGTGGCGGCGACCTTGCCGACATCGCTGGGCAGAGGTGCGGTGGATGAATGAAGCGATCCGCAGCGACGATTTCGGTGGCGAACTGATGTTGGGCGAACCCATGTCCAGGCACACGTCCTGGCGCGTCGGTGGTCCGGCGGATCGTTACTATCGACCCGCGGGTATCGACGATCTGTCGCGCTTCCTCGCCGCGCTGCCCGCGGATGAGCCGGTGCACTGGGTCGGTCTCGGCAGCAACCTGCTGGTCAGGGACGGCGGTGTGCGCGGCACGATTATCGCGACCCATCGGGTGCTGGATGGTATCGAACGGCTGGACGGCAACCATGTGCGCGTCGAAGCCGGCGTGCCTTGCGCCAAGCTCGCGCGTCATTGCGCGCGTTGGGGTCTCGGACAGGCGGAGTTTTTCGCCGGCATCCCGGGAACCGTCGGTGGCGCGCTGGCGATGAACGCGGGCGCCTTTGGCGGCGAGACCTGGCGTCATGTGGTGGCTGTCGAGGTCATCGACCGGCAGGGGCGTCGTCATCGACGGATGCCGTCCGAGTTCAGCGTCGGCTACCGCTCGGTGCGGGGCCCGGCTCCGGAGTGGTTCCTCGCCGCTGATCTGGAGTTCGAATCCGAAGGCAGCGGCGATCCCGACGCCATCCGCAAGCTGTTGGCGCGGCGCAAGGAGACCCAGCCGATCGGTGAACCCAGCTGCGGTTCGGTATTCCGCAATCCCCCCGATGACTATGCGGCCCGGTTGATCGAGGCGGCGGGTCTCAAAGGTTTCAGCATCGGCGGTGCCCGGGTGTCGGACAAACACGCGAATTTCATCATCAACACCGGAGACGCCAGCGCTGCCGATATCGAGCAGCTCATCGACCATGTGCGTTCGGTTGTGGAACGCATCCACGGTGTGCGTATGCAGACGGAAGTGCGCGTGCTGGGAGAACGGCCATGACCACGGAGCACCGGTATCCGGTCGAGGCGGCAGCCGACTTTGGTCGGGTCGCGGTGCTGATGGGTGGCCGCTCCGCCGAGCGCGACATCTCGCTGATGACCGGCAAGGCAGTGCTGGAAGCATTGCGTCGCCGCGGCGTGGATGCACATGACCTGGATCCTGGTCCGGACATTATCGCGCGACTGCGGACGCAGCGCTTCGACCGCGCCTGGATCGCGCTCCACGGCCGCGGTGGAGAAGACGGCACCATCCAGGGCGCGATGGAGACCGCCGGGCTGCCGTTTACCGGCAGCGGCGTGCTGGGCTCGGCGCTGGGGATGGACAAACTGCGCAGCAAACAACTGTTTCTCGCGGCGGGTCTGGCGACGCCGGCCTTCGAACTTGTCACAGAGGCCGGAGATGGGCCGAGGTTGATCGAGCAATTGGGCCTGCCGCTGATCGTCAAGCCGGCGGGCGAGGGTTCCAGCGTCGGCATGAGCAAGGTGGATGCGCCCGATCAGTTCGAGGCCGCCTGGCGACTGGCACGGCAGCACGACGCCTGTGTGCTGGCGGAGACCTGGGTGACGGGAGCGGAGTATTCGGTACCCGTGCTTCAGGGCGAGGCGCTGCCGATCATCCGGATCGAGACGCCCCACGTGTTCTACGACTACGACGCCAAGTATTTCTCTGACGAGACCAGATATTTCTGCCCCAGCGGTCTGGACTCGCAGACGGAGCAGGCGTGTCGCGGTGCCGCGCTGGCGGCGTTCGAGGCTGTCGGTGCCAGCGGCTGGGGCCGGGTGGATTTCCTCATGGGCGCGGATGCAGTGCCGAGTTTTCTCGAGGTGAACACGGTTCCGGGACTGACCTCTCACAGCCTGGTGCCCATGGGCGCCAGTGAGGCCGGCATCGATTTCGGCGAACTGGTATGGCGGATTCTGGAAACCAGCATGGGTGAACGTGTCGGGGGCGTTGCTGATGGCACGTAACCGTAAACGCACGCGCGAGACCAAACCGCGGCTCAAGCTGCCGCTGACACAACTGCGGACGCTGGTTTCCGTTGCCGCGGTGCTGGTCATTGGCGGCGTGCTGTTGTGGGGCGCGATCGAGGTGCTGGATCGTCCGATCAACGCGATCACGCTGTCCGGTGAATTCGAGCGCATCTCACCGGTCGCCGTTGAGGCCGCGATGGGCGATCTGGCAGGTGTCGGATTCCTCAGCGCTGACCTGGAAAAACTGCAGCGCCGGGTTGAGAAATTGTCCTGGGTGGAAGAGGCCCGTGTCCATCGCCGTTGGCCGGCCGAGCTGGTGCTGACCATCACCGAGCAGACACCTGCGGCCCGCTGGCGTGACCAGGGTCTGCTCAACACCCGGGGTGAGTTGTTTATCGAGTCGGCCCGCCATATCCCGGCCGAGCTGCCGAGCCTGTATGGGCCAGCCGGTACGGAAGTCCGGGTTGCACGGCGCTATCTGGAGATGCGCGGTCCGCTGGCCGAGGCCGGGCACCTGCTGACCGGCGTGCGCCTGGATGAGCGTGGCGCGTGGCGCATCGTGTTCGGCAGCGGGCTCGAAGTACGTTTCGGTCGCGAAGACTTCGAACATCGATTCGAACGTCTCGTGCGGCTCGCGGTGCCGCTGCTGGCGGCACGGGATGGGCGCGCCAGATATATCGATCTGCGCTATACGCGGGGTTTTACCGTGGCCTGGGTCGATGCCGAACAGCCAGTCAACAGAGAACAGAAAGGAAACGATAAAGATGTCTAGGCGAGCAGCCAAGAACCTGATCGTCGGCCTGGATATCGGCACATCAAAGGTAGTTGCCATCGTCGGTGAAGTCCGCGACGACGGCGCTATCGAAGTGATCGGTGTCGGTAGCCATCCATCCCGCGGTCTGAAGAAGGGCGTGGTGGTCAACATCGAATCAACCGTGGCCTCGATCCAGCGGGCGATCGAGGAAGCGGAGCTGATGGCGGGTTGCGAGATCCACAGCGTGTACACCGGCATCGCCGGTAGCCACGTGCGCAGTCTGAATTCCCACGGCATCGTCGCGATCAGTGACAAGGAAGTGAAGTCGGATGATGTGGACCGGGTTATCGACGCCGCGCGTGCCGTGGCGATCCCGGCGGATCAGAAGATCCTCCATATCCTGCCGCAGGAATTCATCATCGATCACCAGGAGGGTATCCGCGAGCCTATCGGCATGTCGGGCGTACGGCTCGAAGCCAAGGTCCACATGGTGATCGGCGCCGAGAGCGCGGCCCAAAACATCGTCAAGTGCGTACAGCGCTGCGGGCTACAGGTCGAGGACATCGTGCTGGAGCAGCTGGCGTCCAGCTACTCGGTGCTCACCGAGGATGAGAAGGAACTCGGCGCGTGTCTGGTCGACGTCGGTGGTGGCACCACCGATATCGCGGTGTTCTCGGGCGGCGCCATCCGTCATACCTCGGTGATACCGATCGCCGGCGACCAGGTCACCAATGACATCGCGGTTTCCATGCGCACGCCGACCCAGTACGCGGAAGAGATCAAGATCAAGTACGCCTGTGCGTTGTCACAGCTCGCCAATCCTGACGAGACCATCGAGGTTCCCAGCGTCGGTGACCGGCCGCCACGCAGGCTGGCGCGCCAGACCCTGGCCGAGATCGTCGAGCCCCGCTATGAGGAGCTGTTCTCGCTGGTGCGTGACGAATTGAGCCGCAGTGGATTCGAGGAACTGGTCGCCGCGGGCGTGGTGATCACCGGTGGTAGTTCGAAGATGGAGGGCGCGGTCGAACTGGCGGAGGAGGTCTTCCACCTGCCGGTGCGTCTGGGCATCCCGCAGCACGTCAGTGGTCTGGTGGATGTAGTGCGTAATCCGATTCACGCCACCGGCGTCGGCTTGTTGTTATACGGCCAGGAGGATCAGGAACGGCGCTCCGGGGAAGCCCCGATCAGCGGCGGTTTGAAGGACATTGTTGAACGGATGAAAGCGTGGTTTCAGGGGAGTTTTTGAGATGGAAAGAGTCACTTCACAGAGAGGGAGAGTCAAACATGTTTGAGTTAATGGACTCATTCAGTCAGAACGCGGTGATCAAGGTTCTGGGTGTGGGCGGGGGCGGAGGTAATGCCGTGTCGCACATGATCGCATCGGGTATCGAGGGTGTGGATTTCATCTGCGCCAACACCGATGCACAAGCGCTCAAGAAATCCAACGTCAAGATGGCGTTGCAGATCGGGTGCAATATCACCAAGGGGCTGGGTGCCGGCGCCAATCCTGAAGTCGGCCGTCAGGCGGCAATGGAGGATCGCGATCGCATCCAGGAAGTCATCGAAGGCAGCGATATGCTGTTCATCACCGGCGGTATGGGCGGTGGAACCGGTACCGGCGCCGCGCCGGTGGTTGCACAGGTGGCCCGCGAGCTCGGCATCCTGACCGTTGCGGTGGTCACCAAGCCGTTCGAGATGGAGGGCGGCAAACGCCGCGGTATCGCCGAGCAGGGCATCGGCGAGTTGTCGAAATACGTCGACTCTCTGATCACGATCCCGAACCAGAAACTGCTGACGGTGCTGGGCGCACAGACCACTCTGCTGGATGCGTTCTGCGCCGCCAACCAGGTGCTCCAGGGCGCGGTCCAGGGCATCGCCGAACTGATCACCCGGCCGGGTCTGATCAATGTCGACTTCGCCGACGTGCGCACGGTCATGTCTGAGATGGGCATGGCCATGATGGGTACCGGTGAGGCCAGCGGCGAGGACAGGGCTGTCGAGGCCGCGGAGGCAGCGGTGTCGAGTCCGCTGCTGGACGACATCGACCTGTCGGGCGCCAACGGCGTGCTGGTCAACGTCACTGCGGGGATGGATCTTTCCATCGGCGAGTTCGACATCGTCGGCAAGACCATCAAGGACTTCGCCTCGGATGACGCAACGGTCGTGGTCGGCACCGTGATCGATCCGGAGATGACCGGATCAATGCGTGTCACCGTGGTCGCCACCGGTCTTGGCCGATCGGTCGTGCGTCAGCAGCCCGAGGTCAGGGTGGTGCGCAGGAATCCCAAGGATCGCCCCGACTGGGACAGTCTCGAGCGGCCGGCAGTGCAACGCACGCGGCGAGCGGCGGGTGATGGCCTGGCGGGATTACCCGAGGATGATTCGCTGCTGGATATCCCGGCTTTCCTGCGGCGACAGGCTGACTGAGCCTCTCCGCACTATGGTGCAGTGCAACATGGTATACTGCCCGGCGCGAATTTCGACATGGAGCGGAATCGCCGGGCCGACGGCTGAGCATTATTTGGGGATCGTCTGGATGCCGTCGGTTCAGGGGGAACCGGGATTTGGCCGCAGGGGCCGTCCCGGCGGGCGGGCTCACCGAAGACGGTGTGGCCACAGGGGATAACAAAAATGGTCAAACAGCGGACGTTAAGAGACCCGATCCGGGCGACGGGGGTCGGCCTGCACACGGGCGAAAAGGTATTCCTCACGCTCGCGCCGGCGCCGGCCAACACCGGCATCGTATTCCGTCGCACGGACCTCGATCCGATAGCGGAGATCCGCGCTGAGTCTGACAATGTCGGCGACACCATGCTCGGCACGACGCTCATCGAGGACGGCGTGCGCGTGGCCACCGTGGAACATCTGTTATCCGCCCTCGCGGGACTGGGGGTCGACAACGCCTATGTGGAGCTGAGCGCCTCGGAAGTACCGATCATGGATGGCAGTGCGGCGCCATTCGTATTCCTGATCCAGGCCGCCGGTATTGTCGAGCAGAATGTGCCCAAGCGATTTATCCGGATCAAACGGCCGGTGGTTGTGGAAGATGGTGACAAGTGGGCCCGGCTGGATCCCTTTGACGGCTTCAAAGTCAACTTCGAGATCGAATTCGATCACCCCATATTCAAGGCCCATCAGCGGCGGGCCTCGATGGACTTCTCTTCGACTTCATATCTCAAGGAAGTTGCCCGCGCCCGCACCTTCGGTTTTATGCGTGATCTGGAGAATCTGCGCTCACGCAACATGGTCATGGGCGGCAGTCTGGACAACGCGGTAGTGCTGGATAGTTACCGGATTCTCAATGAAGACGGGCTGCGTTATGAGAACGAATTCGTGCGCCACAAGATCCTCGACGCGATCGGCGATCTGTACTTGCTCGGCCACACTCTGATCGGCGAATTCAGTGGCTACAAATCGGGCCACGGCCTCAACAATATGCTGTTGCGCAGCCTGGTGGTGAGACGGGATTGTTGGGAGGCCGTTACCTTCACCGATCTGGCCGACACGCCAATCTCGTACACGGCACCCATTGCCGTCTGAGCAAGATACTCAGCGTGCCGGTCGCACCTTGACCGAGACCGTCGACGGCGCCACGTCGTGGCTTTCGCTCAGCCCACGCCGCAGCGTGGCGGCTTCGAAGCGAACACGGGCAGCCCAGACGGCGGCATCGACCAGTACGATCAGCCGCTGATCGCGCAGATTAGCGCCGAGGACATGGGGCGCGATCTCGGCCGGCAGCAGGGCTTGTACCCGGCGGGTCAGGACATCTGTCGCGCTGGCCTGTTCGACCAGGCGAGAGAGGCTGCTGGCGGCGAGCAGGTCCTTTAGCGATTTGGGTCGTCCGGGCGCCATGGTCAGGGTGAGAGCTAAGTCCTTGAGCTGGGAGACAGATTTGTGCATATTCTGCTGGACTGACAAAGGCAAAGCCATCGAAAGATGGCGACGCAAAACTTCCGGTCTACGGGCAGGAAACCTAAGACAGCGGGGTTACCGGTTATGAATCAATGGCTTATGAGCCAATCACGGTCGCGCGCGGAGAATAATTTGGGGAGCCAGCCGCTCCATTCCGAAGATGTCACCTGCATGCCGCAGGTCGCCGGGCAATATGTCATCTCTGCGCGGCTGACCCCATGCACCTGATCATCTACTCTCGTCGCCGCGGCGATGCCCGCCAGATCCGGCTTACCGGCATTGTTCCTGCGGCATTATGTATTTTTGTGCTGGGCCTGGTCTTTGTGGCCGGCAGCATGATCGCCGGAGGAAGTGATAACGCTCTCACCGCCGACGCGGTCGAGCAGATGCGCGCCGAGGTCGAGGCACAGCAGGCGAAGATAAGCGATCTTGACGCTGAAGCGCGCGCCAATCTGGATGCGCTGGCGGTGCGCATGGGCCAGCTCAACGCTCACGTGGTCCGCCTCGATGCGCTCGGACGGCGTCTGGTCTCCATGGCGGATCTGGAGGAAGGAGAGTTCAATTTTGACGACCCGCCCGCCCGCGGTGGACCCGAGACAGGTGATTCCGGTCTCTCGGTCGAGGCCAACGATCTCGATACCATGCTCGACGACCTGGCGCTGCAGATCGACGATCGTGCCGATCAGCTGACGGTACTGGAGCGAGTGCTGTCGAACCGCCGCCTGAGTCGGGATCGCGTGCCCGAGGGCCGGCCGATCAGTTCGGGCTGGTTGTCGTCCTACTTCGGCAAGCGCACCGATCCGTTCTCGGGCAAACAGAAGTTCCATGCCGGCGTCGATTTTGCCGGTAATGAAGGGGTCGACGTTCTTGCCGTCGCCTCGGGCGTCGTCACCTGGTCCGGCAAGCGTTACGGGTACGGCACCATGGTGGAGATCAACCATGGCAATGGCCTGGTGACCCGCTATGCGCACAACAAGGAAAATCTCGTGGCCGTGGGTGATACGGTCAAGAAAGGTCAGGAGATCGCGCGCATGGGCAAGTCAGGGCGCGCCACCGGGCCCCACGTCCATTTCGAAGTCCTCAAGCATGGGCAAAAGGTCAATCCGCTGAAGTACGTGCAGCGCTGATTGCGCGGCGCCTGCTCCGGCGCTGTTTCCCGCCCACCCCGCAGGCCGTAAAATAACGGGCTTTGCCGTAATGGCGGCAGCATAATCGACGGCGGCACCCGCGTGACGCCCTGCCAACATGCCTCTTGGGAGCATAAGTGTCTATTTTCACAGGAATTTTCGGCAGCCGCAATCAACGCCTGCTGAAGCAGTACGGTCGCCTGGTACGACAAATCAACGACCTGGAACCCTCGATCCAGGCTCTCAGCGACGAACAGCTTCGCGCCAAGACGGAGGAATTCCGCCAAAAGCTGGCCGCTGGCTCCGCGCTCGACGATCTGTTGGTCGAGGCGTTTGCCTGTGTGCGCGAGGCCAGTGTGCGCAGCCTCGGGATGCGTCACTTTGATGCGCAGCTGATCGGCGGCATGGTGCTGCACTTCGGCAAGATCGCCGAGATGCGCACCGGCGAGGGCAAGACCCTGGTGGCGACCCTCGCCGCCTACCTCAATGCGCTGCCGGGTGAGGGCGTGCATATCGTTACGGTCAACGAATACCTGGCCAGCCGTGACTCGCAGTGGATGCGCCCGATCTTCGAGACCCTGGGATTGACCGTGGACGTGATCCGCAGCGGTCTGGATCCCGAGACCAAGCGCGCGGCCTACGCGGCCGACATCACCTACGGCACCAACAACGAATTCGGCTTCGATTATCTTCGCGACAATCTCGCATTCAGCCTCGAGACCCGCGTGCAGCGGGCGCTTTGGTTTGCGGTGGTCGACGAAGTCGACTCGATCCTCATCGACGAGGCGCGGACACCGCTGATCATTTCCGGGCCGTCGGAAGAAGATACCGTGCTGTACAACAAGGTGGACAAACTGGTCCCGAAGCTCAAGGTACAAAGCGAGCCCGAGGGCCCGGGCGACTACTCCATCGACGAGAAATCGAAACAGGCGTTTCTTACCGAGGACGGCCACGCCCGGGTCGAGGAGCTGATGTCACGCGGTGGTTTGATCAAGGCGGGAGAGAGCCTATACGACGCCGCCAACATCGGTCTGATGCAGCATCTCTCCGCCGCGCTGCGTGCTCACGGCGTTTACCGGCGGGACGTGGAATACCTGGTCAAGGACGGTGAAGTGGTCATCGTCGACGAGTTTACCGGTCGCACCATGCCGGGCCGGCGCTGGTCAGACGGTCTGCATCAGGCCATCGAGGCCAAGGAAGGTGTCCAGGTCCGCCAGGAGAACCAGACGCTGGCGTCGATTACGTTCCAGAATTATTTCCGCATGTACCAGAAGCTGTCGGGTATGACCGGCACCGCCGACACCGAGGCTTTCGAGTTTCAGCAGATTTACGGTCTCGAAGTCGTGGTCATCCCGACCCACAAAGACATGGTGCGTCAGGATGGTGCCGACCTGGTCTATTTGACACAGAAGGACAAGTTCGACGCGATCATCGAGGACATCGAGGATTGTCATCAGCGCGCACAGCCGGTGCTGGTGGGTACCACGTCCATCGAGACCTCCGAGTATCTGTCCGGCCTGCTGCGCAAACGCAGCATGACCCATGAAGTTCTCAACGCGAAGCAGCACGCCCGCGAAGCTGAGATTGTCGCCCAGGCGGGTCGCCCCGGGGCGATCACTATCGCCACCAATATGGCGGGTCGCGGCACCGATATCGTGCTCGGCGGCAGCCCCGGCACCGACGTGCACGGCGCCCGCGCCGAGCAAGAGGATGCGGCGTCCGGCAAGGAAGAGTGGGCGCAGCGACACGGCGATGTGGTCGCAGCCGGGGGTCTGCACATCATCGGCACCGAGCGCCACGAGTCCCGGCGGATTGATAACCAGCTGCGCGGACGTTCCGGCCGCCAGGGGGATCCCGGTTCGAGCCGTTTCTATCTTTCGCTGGAAGACAATCTGATGCGGATCTTCGGCGAGCCGGAGAAGACCAAGGCCCTACTGGAGCGTGTCGGCATGCGCGAGGGCGAGGCGATCGAGAGCCGGCTGTTGTCGCGTCAGATCGAGCGCGCCCAACGCAAGGTGGAAGCGCACAACTTCGATATCCGCAAATCGTTGCTCGAGTACGACGACGTGGCCAACGACCAGCGCAAGGTGGTCTACCAGCAGCGTAGTGAGCTCATGGCCGCCGAGGACATCGCCGACTGGATCGTCGGGCTCCGTGAAGAAGTGCTGCAGGATCTGGTCGAGCAATATGTGCCGATGGAGAGCGTCGAGGAGCAGTGGGATGTCGAAGGCCTGGAGCGGACCCTGGAGAGCGACTTCGCCGCCGGTCTGCCGATCGCAGAGTGGCTACAAAAGGAGCCCGCTCTCGATCAGGAAAGCATCCGCGATCGGGTCATCGAGGAAGTGACACGGCTCTATGACGAGAAGGTCGAGACCATCGGTGAACCGGTGATGCGCCACTTCGAGAAGGCGGTAATGCTGCAGCAGCTCGACACCCAGTGGAAGGAACATCTGGCGGCGATGGACTATCTGCGCCAGGGCATACATCTGCGCGGCTATGCTCAGAAGAATCCGAAACAGGAATACAAGCGCGAAGCGTTCCAGATGTTCTCCGAGATGCTGGATCGTGTGAAGCACGATACGGTCAGCATCCTGAGTCGGGTCCAGATCCGCACCGAGGAAGAAGTCGAGGCGCTGGAGCGCCAGCGGCGAGCGGCGGCGAAGATGAAGTTCCAGCACGCGGAGGCCCCGGCAGCCACCGCCAGCAGCGCTCCGGCAGGACCGGGCCAGGCTGCCGCGGCCCAAGGCGGCGACGCGGCGGCCCCCCCCCATGAACCGTTTGTGCGCGACCATCCCAAGGTCGGACGGAACGAAGCCTGCCCCTGTGGCTCGGGCAAGAAATACAAGCATTGTCACGGCCGTTTGAGTTGAACTACCGGCCTTGATTCGATCGCTGCCGACGCTGCATGTCGTCGCCGGCGTCCTCAGTGACGCCGACGGCCGGGTGCTTATCTGCCAGCGCCCACCTGGCAAGCACATGGCCGATGCCTGGGAATTCCCGGGCGGCAAGCTCGATCCAGGTGAGTCCCGGCTGGCGGGGCTGGATCGGGAGCTGAGTGAGGAACTCGGTCTGCGCCTGTTGCAGGCGCGCCCATTGATCCGTTACCGACATGTCTACCCGGATCGGGAAATCGACCTCGACGTCTGGCGGGTGTTGCAGTTCGAGGGGCACGCGCGCGGACTGGAGGGCCAGACGCTGGACTGGGTGGCGCCCGGCGAGCTGGATCGCAAGCCGCTGTTGCCCGCCGACCGGCCTATCCTCAGCGCCCTGGCTCTCGGCTCTCTGTGCGCGGTGACCGGGCGTTACGAAGATCTGGCGGACTTCCGTCGGCGCGTGGCGCGCGTGCTCGAGCGCGGTGCGACGTTGCTACAGTTGCGGGCGCCGTGGGCCGACCAGCGCGAACTCGGTGCGCTTGCGTCGATCGCCATTGAATACTGCCGCCCGCGTGCGGTGCCGGTGGTGATCAACGGCGAACCCGACCGCGTGATGCCGGTGGTCGTGGCCAGCGGTGCCGACGGGATCCATCTGCCGGTGCGCTGCTGGCGCGACCTGACGGCCGATGCAAAGCCTGCAGCCAGGTGGGTGGGCATGTCCTGTCATGACCGGGAGGAGCTGGCGCAGGCTGTCCGCCTTGGCGCCGACTATGCGGTCCTCGGCCCGGTGCTCGCCACGGCCAGCCATCCCGGTGCACCCGGCATCGGCTGGGGACGATTCGCGGAATTGACCGAGCCGTTGCCGTTACCCGTCTACGCCATCGGTGGGATGGTGCAGACCATGCTGGAGCCGGCGTGGCGTCACGGCGCGCAGGGCGTGGCGGCTATCAGCGCGTTGTGGGAGTGAGCGGGTGACCCGTGTCGGACTGCTCAGTCCCGCTCGGCATCCGCATCGACGGAATCGGGATCTGCCGGGTGCTCGGCTACAGGGATGCTGCGCTCCTCGGTAAACCAGGCACCCAGATCCAGCAATCGACACCGCTCGCTACAAAACGGACGCCATACGGCTGAGGCGTTCCAGGGCACGCTGGTGCCGCAGGTGGGGCACGTGACATGGAAGATCGATCCCTGCGCAGACATCGGCTAACCGCTCAGCAGCAGGCGAGAAGGAACTCGACATCGTCGCTGCATTGGACCGGGCGGCGCTCGATCCCGCTCCAGCTATAGAAGCGGATGGTGAAACGGTGCTGACTGCCGCTGATCTCGGGGTAGACGGCGGCCGGAGCCGCCAGCGACACGCGCAACAGCTGGCTCGGGGCGCCGCGCTCGATGGAATGCTGGAACAGGCCCTTGCGTGCCTGCTGCGGTTCGCCCGGAGAACTCTCACGGGTCATCCATAAAAGCTGTGAGACCGAGTCGCACAGTGGCTTGATCGCGGAGAACCAGATCTGGAAGTCACTGACGCGATCCTCGTAGGGGAGATTCAGCCAGTGCTTGAAATCCGGCAGATCGAATTCGCAGGTGCCCCCGGGGATCGCGCTGCGGTGCTTGATTGCGCTGAGAAACTCGGACTCCTTCAACGGTTGTGCGTATTGGGCGCCCGATTCCGTCAG
Organism: uncultured Gammaproteobacteria bacterium; assembly: GCA_947259915.1. Lineage (GTDB taxonomy): Bacteria > Pseudomonadota > Gammaproteobacteria > Steroidobacterales > XN24 > CAMYOC01. The sequence goes on along the minus strand of CAMYOC010000026.1, from coordinate 46,574 downwards.
CCGCGCGCGGAGTTTGGTGACGCGATCCAGCAGGGAGTCCAGCCGTTTCCTGTCCACCCCCGGCGTGTTGGCATACATCTCCATCGTCGACGCCTGGCGTTCGAGTTCCTTCATCGCGTCGGCGCGGAGGTCTCCGCGACCGAGGATGGTGAGGATCTCGAGCAGGCTGGCGATCGCGGCCCGACTGCTCGAGGCGGCGGGATCCAGGGAATGATGGTTGGTCTGCTGGGCCAGGAACTCGAGCCGCAAGAAAGTGCGCATCCGCTCCGAGAGCGGCTGCTCGTAGGTGACCATGGTGGCCGCCTGCTCCGGATTGTGGATATCGGCGGGTCTGGAGCTCATCCGGTCATTCTCCATCAGCAGCGGGGCCTACGGCAAACGCAGACCCGGGCTGCCGTATTCGCCAGCCGCGGACAGGCGTCTGTAGGTCCGGTCCAGCGTCGCCACGGCCTCCGTCAGCACAGACCGATCACCGGCATTCAGCAGGATGTCATCGGCGACGGAGCGGCGGTCTTCCCGGGAAGCCTGGGCGGCGAGTATGCGGTGGGCACTCTGTTGCGTTTCGCCGTCCCGGGCTCGCAAGCGGCTGATTTGTAGCGTCTCCGGGCAGTCCACCAGCAGCACCCGGTCGACCTGGTCCTGCAGACCCGCTTCGACCAGCAACGGGATCACGTGAATCTGGTAGCCGCCCCCGGCTGCTGCAGCGCGACATTCCAGCTCGCGCCGGATCAGGGGGTGGGTGATGGCTTCCAGCCTGCGTCTGGCCTCGGGATCGGCGAATACCTGCGAGCGCAGGCGTCCCCGATCGAGCGAGCCATCTTCGGCAAGCACTGCATCGCCGAACGCATCGCGGATCTGACCGAGACCCGGCGAGCCAGCTGCGACGACCTCTCTGGCGATGACATCGGTATCCAGCACCGTGACGCCACGCTCGGCGAAGCACTCCGCCACCAGCGTCTTGCCCGATGCGATACCACCGGTCAGGCCGACGATCATGGGCCGGCGGTCAGCGGCTGGAGGCGCGGACATGGGCTCAGTCGAGCCCGGAGATGGACAGATAGGCGCGGGTAATATCGTTGCCCCAGAGCATCGCGATCCAGCCGGCCGCGGCCAGATACGGTCCGAACGGAATCTGGGTCTGGCGGTCCCGCTTGCCGGCGATGATCATCACCACGCCGAGACCCGCACCCACGACCGTCGACAACAGGATGATCAACGGCAGGCCCTGCCAGCCCAACCAGGCGCCGAGCGCGCCAAGCAGCTTGAAGTCGCCGTAACCCATGCCTTCCTTGCCGGTAAGCAGCCGGAAGGCATGGTAGAGCAGCCACAGCGAGAGATAACCGGCCGCTGCGCCGATCACGGCGCTGCGCAGATCGGCGAACGCCGGCCGGCCTTCCCAGCCAAATCCGAACAGGCTGACCAGCAGGCCGAGCCATAACAAGGGCAGGGTGATGATGTCGGGCAGGAGTTTGTGATCCAGGTCGATGGCCGTCAGAGTCAACAATGACCAGGTCACGACCAGCGCGAATACGCAGACCCAGCCGGGTCCAAAATGCCAGGCGACGACGGCGGAGAGCGCGGCGGTCAGCGCTTCGACCAGCGGATAGCGCGGCGAGATCCGCGCCTTGCAGGCCGAACAGCGGCCACGCAACGCCAGATAGCTGAGCACCGGGATGTTCTCCAGCGCGCCGATGACGTGGCCACAATGCGGGCACGCGGAACGGGGTACGACCAGATTATAGGTTTCTTCGGTCGGGGGGGGCTGGTCCAGCAGACTCGCGCATTGCGCACGCCAGTCACGCTGCAGCATCAGTGGCAGCCGGTGGATGACCACGTTCAGGAAGCTGCCGACCAGCAGTCCGAGGATGAATATCAGAGAGACAAAAATTGCCGGCTGGTTACCGAGGAACGCAAGGCTTTGCACACTCGTCCTTCCCGCGTCTGCGGCTCGACTGCCGGCTCCGCGCCGGCCGCCATCCGGCTGTCTAGATGACGCTACCCATCTTGAAGATCGGCAGATACATGGCCACCACCAGACCGCCGACGAGGACGCCGAGGATCGACATGATCATCGGCTCCAGCAGGCTGCTCAGGGAGTCGACGGCCGCATCCACTTCGGCTTCATAGAAGTCGGCGACCTTGCCCGTCATCTCGTCGAGCGAGCCTGACTCTTCGCCGACCGCCACCATCTGGATCACCATGTTCGGGAACAGATCGGTCATCTCCATCGAGCGTTGCAGGCGCTGACCAGTGGCAACCTCTTCCCTGATGCCGAGGACGCCTTCCTGATAGACGATGTTGCCGGTTGCGCCGGCCACCGACTCCAGCGCCTCGACCAGCGGCACGCCAGCCGCAAACATCGTCGATAGTGTCCGCGAGAAGCGGGCGATGGCGGCTTTGCGCATGATGTCGCCGATGATCGGCAGCCTCAGCGTTATCCTGTCGATCAGACGATGAAAGGCGCGCGAGCGCTTGCGGAAGTAGGCGAAAGACCAGACGCCGGCGGCGACTATGCCCACGATTATCCAGCCCTTGGTGCGGACGAACAATGACAGGTTCACCACGGTTCGGGTGAATGTCGGCAGGTCCGCGCCAAAACCCTGGAACAGGCTCTCGAACTGCGGGATCACGTAGATCAACAGAATCGCTGTAACGATGACCGCCACGCCGACCACGGCGGCCGGGTAGGTGAGCGCTTTCTTGATCTTCTTCTTGATGGCTTCGGTCTTTTCCTTGTAGGTGGCGACCTTGTCCAGCAGCGTCTCCAGGGCACCGGCCTGCTCGCCGGCGTTGACCAGGTTGACGAACAGGTCATCGAACTGCATCGGATGCTTGGCCAGCGCCTCGGCCAGCGTCAAGCCGCCCTCGATGTCCTGTTTGATGTTCATGATGAGCTTTTGCATGCTCGGGTTTTCGTGTCCCGCACCGACGATGTCGAAGGCCTGCACCAGCGGGATGCCGGCCGCCATCATGGTCGCCAGCTGACGGCTGAAGATGGAGATGTCTTCGGTGGTGATCTTTTTTTGCGGGTTGAACAGCTGGCTCTGCTTGCGGATGCTGGTGGGCACCAGACCCTGCCGACGCAGCGTCGCGCGTACCGCCGCTTCGTTGGCTGCCATGGACTTGCCTTTGATCTGGGCGCCGCGGACGTCCTTGGCGACCCAGTTGAAGGGATGTTGTTTGGCTGCGGTTTCTGCCATGAGTTGCTCGCCTTTGCTGTGTCGTCATATCCCGCGCCGTTACCGGCCGGGCTCGTCTAATCGATGGTGACGCGGTTGATCTCTTCCAGACTGGTCATGCTGTTGATGACTTTTTGCAGACCTGCCCGGCGCAGATCCCAGATCCCGTCCTGCGCGGCCACGTCCGCTATCTGTATCGCGTTGCCGCCTTCCATGATGATGCGGCCGATCTGCTCGGTCACCGGCATCACCTGATAGATACCGACGCGTCCCTTGTAACCATCCGTGCACTGGTTGCAGCCCACCGGAGCGTAGACACGGATGCCTGCGTCGATCTGCTCCTTGGTGAAACCTTCCGCAAGCAACGCCTCGGCAGGTATTTCCTTTGGCTGTTTGCAGTTGCTGCACAGACGCCGCGCAAGACGCTGGGCGATGATCAGGCTGACGGACGAGGCGATGGCGTAGGGCTTGACGCCCATGTCCACCATACGGGTCAGGGTCTTCGGCGCGTCATTGGTGTGTACCGTCGACAGCACCAGATGGCCCGTCTGGGCCGCCTTGATCGCGATCTCGGCGGTTTCGAGATCGCGGATCTCGCCGACCATGATCACGTCCGGATCCTGACGCAGAAACGCCTTGAGCGCCGAGGCGAAGGTCAGCCCGACTTTCGGGTTGACGTTGACCTGGTTGACCCCGGGCATATTGATTTCCGCCGGATCCTCGGCGGTAGAGATGTTCCGGTCTTCCGTATTGAGGATATTCAGACCGGTATAAAGCGACACGGTCTTACCGCTGCCGGTCGGGCCGGTGACCAGGATCATGCCATAGGGCTTGGACAGGGCCTCGACATATGCATCCTTCTGGAAGTCCTCGTAGCCCAGCGCGTCGATACCCATCTTGGCGCTGCTGGGATCGAGGATACGCAGCACGATCTTTTCGCCATACAGAGTCGGGCACGTGCTGACGCGGAAGTCGATCGCCCGGTTCTTGGACAACTTCATCTTGATGCGGCCGTCCTGCGGCACGCGGCGCTCGGCGATATCCAGCCGCGACATTACCTTGAGGCGCGCAGCGACCTTACCGGAGAGGGCGACCGGCGGCCGCGCGATTTCCTTGAGCACGCCGTCCATGCGGGTGCGCACACGGAAGGTCTTTTCATAGGGCTCGAAGTGAACGTCCGACGCGCCCTTCTTGATTGCGTCCAGCAGCACCTTGTTGACGAACCGGACCACCGGTGCGTCTTCGACATCAGCGCGGGTGATGTCCTCACCCGGTTCGTCATCCCCGGAACTGACGTCCAGGTTGTCGAGATCAAAGTCGTCGTCTTCGAGAGACTCGAACGTGGTGTCCGCGGCCTCCAATGCGCGATCCAGGGCGCCTCGAAGTTTGTCGTCCTCGACCACCACCGCCTCGACCGCCATGCTGGTCTGGAACTTGATCTCGTCCACCGCCGGCAGATTGGTGGGATCGGACAACCCGACAAACAGACGCCGTCCGCGCTTGAACAGCGGCAGCACCCGATGTTTGCTGAGCAGGTTTTGATCGACCATCCGGACCACGTCCAGATCGAGATCCAGCGCCTCGAGATCGACGATGGGCACGCCAAATTCATGCGAGGCGGCGGCCGCGATATCGCGGGGGTTGGCCAGCTGTTTGTCGACCAGATAGGAGACCAGCGAGACCTTTTCTTTGCGCGCCTCGGCGCCGGCGGTCTCCAGAGCGGCTTCTTCCACAATCCCGTCCTGTACCAGACGGCGGGGGAGCCCTCGGAGATTGAGATCTGTGACGGTGGCCACCATAGCTGCGCTCTCTAAGCCTGTGGAAGCGCGGGCAATAATCAAGACCCGCTTGTATGTCCCTGAAATTACTGGGCGCCGACATCCCTTATCGGGGCTGATACGGCCTTGAAGTCTACCTCACATAATCCAGATCGCAAACGGACCTGGCGCACAAAATGAGAAAGGGCGCCGTTCCCTGAGGAACGGCGCCCTTGGCTATCTACCGATCATGCCCGATTGGGGGGAGGGGGCACGCAAGGTCCGGGGGGAGGATCAGGCGCGTGGGCCGACCGGCAGCATTCGCACTTTAGCGGCAGTTGGCCGGCTTGTACTTGGCGACCATCGAGCCAGTTGTGCAATCCCAGGTCACACCGCCGGCTGCCGTCGTGGTGCCGGTAAAGATAATCGTGTCGTCGGCGGGCAGGCCCAGGTTACCGCCGTCGAATGTCAGCGTAATCGTGCCTGAGGTGTCGCTGACATAGGCGTAGACCAGCGTCTGAATGTAGCCACCGGTAGCCACGGTGTTGTAGTCGGCAGCAGCGGCCAGACCGGCCTCAAGCTGCGTGGCCGGGAACGCGCCCAGACTGTTCCAGGCATCCGCAACCGAGGTCTTGGCGGAGGCGGCCGCATTCAGACCTTCCGTCACCTTGGAGCGGACCGTGTAGTCCTGATAGGCCGGGATCGCGATCGCGGCCAGAATGCCGATGATCGCGACAACGATCATCAGTTCGATAAGGGTAAAGCCCTGTTGTTTCTTCATCATTTGCAGTTTCCTCGCTGGGGGTGTCAAATATTCGGCGACGTTGCGCCTGTCCCGATGAAGAAAGCAAATGACGTGCCAGTTCTGGCAAATCAAATATAAGTTATTGATTATTAATGCTATATGGTCGCGATGAGCGTTTTGGAAACGCCGGCCGGAGGCGCCAATAACGGCAGTCAAAGTCACAAAGTGACAATTATTGTCAGTCGCGGCGGCTGTTTTTCTACTCCAGACCCAGCTTTTTTATCCGGTAACGCAGCGCGCGGAAGCTGATCCCGAGCAGCTTGGCCGCCGCGGTCTTGTTGTAACGGGTCTGCTCGAGCGCCTGGACGATGGCCTCCCGCTCGACGTCTTCGAGTTGCGAACCCAGGCCGCCGTCCGCAGATTCTGCCGCTTCGGACCCGGTCGATGCCTGGGGTGTCCGTAGCTGTATATCGTCCGCGTCGATCCGTCCTGCCTCGCTGAGCGTCAGCGCCCGCTCCAATATGTTCTCCAGTTCCCGGACATTGCCCGGGAAGCTGTGTTGCTTGAGTTTTCGTCGCGCCGACCGTGTCAGCGCGGGTGGGGACAGGTCCATGCCCGCGCCCAGACGGGCGAGGATGTGGTCCGCCAGCAGCAGCACGTCGCCCTCCCGTTCGCGCAGGGGCGGCACGCATATCTCGATCACGTTGAGCCGGTAGAACAGGTCTTCGCGGAACTCGCCGCGTGCCACCATGCTGCCCAGATCCCGGTGGCTGGCGCTCAAAAAGCGCACATCGACCGGCACCTCACGGTTTTCGCCGACCGGTCGTACCGATCGCTCCTGGATCACGCGCAGCAGCTTGACCTGCATATGCAGCGGCAGATCGCCGATCTCGTCCAGGAACAGGGTGCCGCCTTCGGCGCTGCGGATCATGCCCTCCTTGTCTTCGGTGGCGCCGGTAAAGCTGCCCTTGCGGTGGCCAAACAACTCGCTTTCCATCAGTTCGGTCGGGATCGCGCCACAATTCACCGGCGCAAAGGGGGCTTTCCCGCGCGGACCGCTGTCATGGATCAGCCGTGCCACCAGTTCCTTGCCGGTGCCGGATTCCCCGGTGATATGCACCGGCGCCTGGCTGCGCGCCACCTTGGCGATCAGGCGGCGCAGGTCCGCCATGCTGCTTGATTGACCGATCAGGGGCGTATCGCCCTCGGCTCCGGTCTCCGACCGCTCCAGCCGCAGCGCGGTATCGACGATCTTGCGCAGGTCGCCCACCTGCACCGGCTTGGACACAAAATCGAAGGCGCCGATTTTTAGCGCGCGCACCGCTGTCTCCACATTGCCGTGGGCGGTAATTACCGCTACCGGGATGCCGGAATGTTTTTCCTGGATCCATTCCACCAGTTCGAGACCGTCGCCATCGGGCAGCCGCATATCGGTCAGGCACAGCTGAAACCGGCCACTATCGAGCATCTTTCTGGCGCTGGTCAGGTCCTCGGTGGTCTCTACCCTCAGCTTCATGCGCTCGAGGGTGATCGAGAGCAGTTCGCGGATATCCGGCTCGTCATCGACGACCAGGACCAGTGGTTTCTCCATGGATCAGGGCTCCCAGCGCTGGGGGTCGGCAAAGATGATACGGAAGATACTGCCGCCCTCGGCTCTCGGTTCGTAGACCAGGACGGCGCGGTTGCATTCGCACAGTTCGCGAGAGATAAACAGACCCAGACCGGAGCCCGAGCGTTCGGCAGCGGCACCGCGGAAAAACGGCTCGAAAATACGATCGCGGGTCGCGTCGGGGATGCCGGGCCCACGGTCACGGATCTCCAGGAAAGGCCGGTCGTTGGCCAGACGGCGGCCGCATACCAGTTCGATGGTGCCGTCCGGGTTGTCCATGGCCATGCCGTAGCGCAGCGCGTTCTCAGAGAGATTCCAGACCACCTGATGCAGGTGGCTCGGGTCCACCTGTACCTCGACAGAGCTGGCCGTGCCCACGGCCATCAGCCGGTCCCGGGGGATCTGCGCGGTGGTCGTAAACTCATTGGCAAAAGTCTCTATCCATGGCACCAGATCAATCCGCTCCGGACTGGTGTTGTCGCGGCGTGAAAGCTGCAGCACATTATCGATGATGGTGCTGACCCGCCGCGCGTTGGTCTCGATGATTTCGGTCAGCTTATGATCCTGCTTGCCCAGCGCCTCACTCTCGCTCAACAGCTGTCCGGCGTGACTCATGGCGCCCACCGGGTTGCGGATCTCGTGAGCGATGCTGGCCGACAGCCGGCCGAGCGCGGCCAGCTTGGATTGTTGTACTCGCTCCGCCAGGGCCGACGCGTCCTCGAGAAAGATGATCAATGCCGCGCTCTGACCCTCACCGATCGGCGCAAAATAGGGGTTGATCACGGTGATGCCGTCAGCGGCGAGGATCGAGGGCGACGACGGGGTCTCGCCCCGCTCGCCGCGCCGCCACGCGGCTGCGAGCTCCAGCAGGCGCGGCGAGATGCTCCCCAGCGAGACACCGCGCTGGTCGCGATCCGTGCCCAGATATTTGGCCGCCGCATCATTCATCAGTCGCACCCGGTCGTCGCCGTCCACGACCACGATGCTCTCGCGCAGATTACGGATGATGTAGTCGTTGAGCTGGCCGAGATTGGCCAGATCGATGCCGCGCTGCCGGGCCAGGTTCTCACTCTCCTGGATGCGTCGGGCAAGCGGGTGTGCGGCAACGGAGATAAACAGCAGGATGCCACCGAGCACACCGGCCGGGGTCGAATCGGCCAGGGTGGCGGTGCCCTGGAGGATGCTCAGGTATCGCTCGAAGACAATCGCGATAGCCGCCATGGCGCCGAACATCACCGCCCGCGGTCGGGCCCAGATCAGCGAGATGGCGCCGATACTGACGATCAGCAGATTGGCTATGCCGCTTTCTATCCCGCCGCTGGCGTGGGCCAGCACGGTCAATGCCGCGGTGTCCACCACCGCCTGTCCGATACTCTGACCCATGACCGACGGCCAGCGTTGGGTGACGGCAAAGTCGTTTAACGCACCGCAGACGAAATAGGCCAGGGCGGTGACGAAGAACAGATCCGGATGGGCGTTGCCGATCAGGCGCGGATCCTGATTCACCAGGAACATGGCCATCAGGAACACCGCGGCCAGGGTGCGGAATATGTTGACCAGGCGCAGCACTCGCCACGCGAACTCCGGTGCCACCGCGCTGCGGGTCTCCCGCGCGTCGATCGGCGCTTCGGTCTTAACCGTGGACACGTGTGCTGCCGGCATGGTGGATGGCGATGCCCCGCTGAAAAGCTCCGGGCCATTCTAAGAGGTCAACCGCGAGGGGCAAGCGCTTTTGCCTAAACCAGCGCTTTGCTCCAAAATACGCGCCTCGATTTCCCCCCGGACCCCCGATCGAGGCGCGTATTTCGGGCGACCGGCGACCCTTCCACGTCGCCGACGTTCTTAATGGCGCCACGGACCCGGTGCTCCGGCAATTCCACGTGTACCCGGGTGGTCCCATGAATCTCCACGAATATCAGTCCAAAAAACTGTTCGCCGAATACGGCATCCCGGTCCCGCAGGGGTTTCCTGCCCATTCTGCGGATGAGGCAGTCAAAGCGGCGGAAGAGCTGGGCGGACCGCTGTGGGTGGTCAAGGCCCAGGTCCATGCGGGCGGCCGTGGCAAGGGCGGGGGCGTCAAGCTCGTCAAGAGTCCGGCGGAAGTCCGGGCAGCGGCCGAGGCCATGCTGGGTCAGCGTTTGGTGACCCATCAGACCGGTCCGGACGGGCTGCCCATCAACGCGGTGTTGGTCGAGAGCGGTTCCGCTATCGAGCGCGAGCTCTATCTCAGCCTGTTGATCGACCGGGCCCAGGAGAAGGTCGTGTTTATGGCCTCGGCAGCCGGCGGCATGGATATCGAAGAAGTGGCCGCGACCGAACCGGAGAAGATATTCCGCGTTGCGGTGCATCCGGCGGCGGGCCTGATGCCCTATCAGGCGCGCAAGCTGGCCTTTGGGCTCGGACTCGAAAAGAGCCAGATCGGCGAGTTCACTGCCATGGTCCAGGCGCTGTACAAGCTGCTTACCGAGTGCGACGCCAGCCTGGTCGAAGTGAACCCGTTGATCGTCACTACTGACGGCAGGCTGGTGGCGCTGGATGCCAAGATCAATCTGGACAGCAACGCGCTGTTTCGACAGAAGCGATTGCTCCAGTGGCGCGACCCCAGCCAGGAAGACGAAAAGGAGAACGAGGCCAGCGAGCACGATCTCAACTATGTCTCTCTGGATGGCGACATCGCGTGCATGGTCAACGGCGCCGGTCTCGCGATGGCGACCATGGATCTGATCAAGCTCCATGGCGGCGAACCCGCCAACTTCCTCGATGTCGGCGGCGGTGCCACCGCCGAGCGCGTGACCGAGGCATTCAAGCTGATCCTCTCCAACGAAGGGGTCAAGGCGATCCTGGTGAATATTTTTGGTGGCATCGTGCGCTGCGATCTGATCGCGGAGGGTGTGATCACCGCGGTCAGGGAGGTAGGTGTGAGCGTGCCGGTGGTGGTCCGGCTTGAAGGCACCAACGTCGAGAAGGGCAGGGAGCTGCTGGCCAACAGCGGTCTGGCCATTGTCGCCGCGGAGGATTTGACCGACGCGGCTCGAAAAGTCGTCGCGGCCTGAAGGATCACTGAGGAGACGTCATGAGTATTTTGGTTAACCGCGACAGCAAGGTCATCTGCCAGGGTTTTACCGGTCAGCAGGGTAGCTTCCATTCACAGCAGTGCATCGAATACGGCACCCAACTCGTCGGTGGCGTCACGCCGGGTCGGGGCGGCAGCACGCATATGGACCGGCCCGTGTTCAACACGGTCAGCGACGCGGTGGCCGAGACCGGCGCCGATGTGAGCATGATCTATGTGCCGGCGCCGTTCGCCGCCGATGCGATCCTCGAGGCCGCCGATGCCGGCATCGGTCTGGTCGTCTGTATCACTGAAGGCATACCGGTCATGGACATGGTGCGGGTCAAAGCAGCACTGCGCGAACGCGATTGTCGCCTGATCGGACCCAACTGCCCCGGCATCATCACCCCGGGTGAGTGCAAGATCGGCATCATGCCGGGCTTTATCCACCAGCCGGGCAAGATCGGCGTCGTCTCCCGCTCCGGCACGCTCACCTATGAAGCGGTCTACCAGACCACCTGTAACGGACTCGGCCAGTCCACCTGCATCGGCATCGGCGGCGATCCGGTACGCGGCATGGACTTTATCGACTGTCTCGAGCTGTTCGAGAGCGATCCGCAGACCGAGGGCGTGGTCATGGTCGGTGAGATCGGTGGCACCGACGAGGAAGCAGCGGCTGAGTTCATCGCCGCAAACCTGAGTAAACCGGTGGTGGCTTACATCGCCGGCGTCACCGCGCCGCCGGGCAAGCGTATGGGTCATGCCGGCGCCATCATCTCGGGTGGCAAGGGCACCGCGGTGGAGAAGTTCGCGGCGCTGGAAGAAGCCGGGGTGAAGACAGTGAGGTCGCCGGCGGAACTGGGAAGCGCCATGCTCCAGTGCTTCGATAGCTGAACGCGGTTGCGGCTCAGTCTGCCGACCCATGACGCTCAAGGTCGCCATCGCACAAATCAACCCCGTCGTCGGCGACGTGGCGGGCAACGTCGCCCTGATCCTGCACAAGGTAGCGGCCGCGCGCGATGAGTTCGGCGCAGATCTGGTGGTGTTCCCGGAGCTGGCTCTTTGCGGCTACCCGCCAGAAGATCTCCTGTTCCACGGCAATATGCGCCGCAGCGTCGGTCGAGCCCTCGAACAATTATGTGCCCAGGTTGAGGGCATCTCGCTGTTGGTGGGTTATCCGGAATACGAGGATGACCGTATCTATAACAGCGCCGCATTGATTGCCGACGGTCGTGTGGTCGCAAATTATCGCAAGCGGCTGCTGCCCAATTACGGCGTCTTCGATGAACAACGTTACTTCACGGCCGGCGACCAGGCCTGCGTGGTTGAGATCGCCGGCGTGCGCTGCGGTGTGACGATCTGTGAGGACATCTGGCGCAGCGGCGCGGCGGGCGCAGCACAGGAGGCCGGAGCGCAGGTGCTTTTGGTCATCAATGGGTCCCCCTATGACACGACCAGCCAGCGACGCCGCGAAGACGTGATCCGTGCGCGGGTAGCGGAAACCGCTCTGCCGCTGATCTACTGCAACATGGTTGGCGGCCAGGACGAGCTCATCTTCGATGGCGGCTCGATGGTGGTGGCCGCCGACGGCGAGGTCGTGCAGAGGGCTCCGGCGTTTGAAGACGCGATGCTGGTGGTCGACTGTGAGATCAAAGGCTCGGCGGTGCGGCCGCTTCCCGGTCCGATCGCGCCCATGCTCGAAGATGAATCGGGCGTGTATCAGGCGCTGGTGCTGGGCGTGCGCGACTACGTGAACAAGCATCGCTTCCCCGGGGTTGTGCTGGGTCTGTCGGGAGGTATCGACTCCGCGCTGACGCTGGCGATCGCCGTCGATGCGCTGGGTGCGGACCGGGTGCGGACCGTGATGATGCCGTCCCGCTACACGGCCGGGATCAGTCTGGCGGATGCCCAGGCCATGGCAGACGGGCTCGGGGTACACCATGATGTGATCTCCATCGAGCCGATATTCCACTCAGTCAACCAGGCGCTCGCGGACCTCTTTGCCGGCCGCGACGAAGATGTCACCGAGGAGAACATCCAGTCACGTTGTCGCGGCATGATTTTGATGGCGATCTCCAACAAGCTTGGCCTGATGCTGTTGACGACCGGCAACAAGAGCGAGATGGCGGTGGGCTACGCCACCCTTTACGGTGATATGGCCGGTGGCTTTGCGCCGATCAAGGACTGTAGCAAGAGCATGGTGTTCAGGTTGGCTGATTACCGTAACAGCCTCGGCGCAGTGATCCCGGCCCGCATTATCGAGCGACCGCCCTCGGCCGAGCTGCGTCACGAACAGAAGGACACGGACTCATTGCCACCCTATGAAATCATGGATCCGATCCTGTCCGCCTTTATCGAGGAGGATTGCTCCGTTGATGACATCGTCGCCCGCGGCTTTGATCGCGCAACCGTCGGCCGGGTGCTGGGGATGGTGAAACAGAACGAATACAAACGCCGTCAGGCGCCGCCGGGCATCCGCGTCAGCCGCCGGGCCTTCGGCCGCGACTGGCGCTACCCGATCACTTCAGGTTTCGACGCAGGATAAAGCGCTCGATCAGCGTGCCCTCTGGCTTGGAGCCGCGTTCACCGTAGGCCACCGCCCGATCCGGATAGTTCTCCTGCAGCACGCTCATGGAACTGGCCGCCAGTTGCTCCAGACCCAGCTGGCGGTACGCGGAGACCAGGATCTGCAGGGCCGGGACCACCGATTCCGACTGCGGGTAGGTCTGCAGCACGTTCCTGGCCCGGTTCGCTGAGGCGACAAACGCGCCGCGGCGCAGATAATAGTCGGCGATGTGAATCTCGTAGCGAGCCAGCTGGTTGCGCAGATAGACCATCCGCTGGCGCGAGTCCTCGGCATAGGCGCTGTCGGGGAACTGGTTGGCGACCACCGAGAAGCTGCGATAGGAGGATTCCAGCTTGTCCTGTGGGCGCTGACTCTGATCGACCCGGAACAACTTCTCCAGCGGACCTCGCGAACGTTCGAAGTTGACCAGCCCCTTGACGTAGTGGGCGTAGTCGATACGCGGATGAGTCGGGTTTTCGAGCAGGAACTGATCTGCCGCCTCCAGCGCGGACTCGGGCTCGCCGGCTCGATAGTAGGCATACATCAGATCGAGCTGGGCCTGCTTCGCATACTCGCTGAACGGGTACACGGCGGTGAGGTATTCGAAGTTACTCACCGCGTAGCCAAAGTTACCCAGATTAAGCGCCCGCTCACCGCGATCGAACATCTCCCTCGCGTCTTCGTTCGGGTTGACGCTGCGACCACCTTTGGAGGCGCAGCCGGCGGTGACCGCGGCCAGACAGACCACGAACAGGAGAGAGCGGGCGAGCTTGGTCAGGCGGGGGTCCAAATGATTTACCGGGGCGTTGAGGTGACCGGGGTGGGGGCGGATTATAACGTAAACTCAGAGCTCGCTCGGCCCATGCCGATAGCCCGGGAAAGGATCCTTGAGCACTGAAAACCGCGAGTTTATAGCCCTGATAGACGAAGAGCAGAGTGGCCGCCGGCTGGATCAGGCCGCGGCTGACCTGTTTGCCGATTTCTCCCGCAGCCGTTTGAAGCAATGGATCCTGGGTGGGCAACTCACCGTAAATGGTGAACAACGGCGGCCGCGGGACCCGGTCATCGCCGGCGAGCGGCTGCGTCTGCTGGCCGAGCCCGAACCCAGGGTGAGTATCGCTCCGCAACGGATTCCCCTCTCGATCGTCTGGGAGGACGACGAGGTGCTGGTCATCGACAAACCCGCGGGCCTGGTGGTCCACCCGGGGGCAGGCAATCCGGCCGGGACTTTGCAAAACGCGTTGTTGCACCATCGCCCGGCCCTGGCTGAAGTGCCTCGCGCCGGCCTCGTTCATCGGCTGGACAAGGACACTACCGGTCTGATGGTCGTCGCGGCGACGGAAACCGCCCATGCGGCGTTGGTTCGCCAGCTCGAGGTCCGCAGCGTGCGCCGGGAATATGAAGCGGTCTGCCGCGGTGTGCTGACCGCCGGCGGCACTGTCGATGCACCGATCGGCCGTCATCCGGTAGACAGATTGCGGATGACGGTACGCAACAGCGGACGCCCGGCGGTTACCCATTATCGAGTGATCCGGCGCTTCCGCGGCCATACACATCTGCTGGCCCGCCTGGAGACCGGGCGCACCCATCAGATCCGTGTGCATCTGGCCCATGCCGGGCATCCCCTGGTGGGCGATCCGGTCTACGGGCGTCTGCAGCTGCCTGCCGGCGCCACGCCGGCGTTGATCGAGAGCCTGCGTGGATTCAGGCGTCAGGCCCTGCACGCGCGGCGTCTGGCGTTTCAGCATCCGGCCAGCGGCGAGACCGTGGCCTTCGAGGCCGAACTGCCCAGGGACTTCCGCCAGTTGCTGAACGTCCTGGCCCAGGATGCCAGGTCTGCAGATGCCTGAGACCGGGTTTTTGCAACCGGGCTGGCCAGCGCCATCAGGGGTCAGGGCCCTGTCGACAACGCGGCTGGGCGGCGTCAGCACCGGACCCTACGCCAGCTTCAATCTTGGCCGCCATGTGGGTGACGACCCGGCAGCGGTCAGCGCGAATCGAGCCCGTCTGCGCCAGTCGGCCGGCCTCCCTGGCGAGCCCGTGTGGCTTGACCAGCAGCATGGGGTCGAGGTGCTGAACCTGGACGACGATCACTCACAAACCGAAGTTCTTCGGGCCGATGCAGCGGTCGCCTCTCGCTCCGGACGGGTGTGCGCGGTATTGACCGCCGACTGTCTGCCGGTGCTGCTCACCGACCAAGCCGGCAGCCGGGTGGGTGCAGTCCATGCCGGCTGGCGCGGTCTGGCAGCCGGCGTCATCGAGCAGGCCGTCACAGCGATGGTGGTTCCCGCGGCTGAGCTGATCGCCTGGCTCGGTCCATGCATCGGCACAGAGCGCTTCGAGGTCGGTCCGGAAGTGCGCGATGCTTTTTTGGCCGGAGATGAGGGTGCTGCAGTCTGTTTCCGGGCTGGCCGGGGAGACCGCTGGCACACCGATCTGCAGGCTCTGGCACGGCGCCGGCTGATCGCGCTGGGTGTCGCGTCGGTCACTGCCGCCGCGGCCTGTACCTTCGAGGAAAGCCATCGCTTCTATTCGTTTCGGCGCGACGGAGCCTGTGGCCGCATGGCGACGCTGATCTGGCGCGAGGGCGAACACCCGCGCGCTTGAAAAAGCCGCCGGCTCCCCCCATCTACCGGTGGGTAAGCGAGTGAGGGGAAAACGATCATGCGGATGGACAAGCTGACAACCAAGTTCCAGATGGCGCTGGCTGATGCCCAGTCCCTGGCGCTTGGTCAGGACAATCAGTTTATCGAGCCGGTCCATCTGATGATCGCGCTGCTCGATCAGCAGGGTGGCACCCTGCGTCACCTGATGAGCCGGGCGGGCGCCAAGGTGGACGCACTCCGTTCGCGTCTGGGCGAGCAGATGGACCGACTGGCCAAAGTCGAGGGCGCCGGTGGTGACGTGCATCTGTCTCAGGATCTGAACCGCCTGCTCAACCTCAGCGATAAGCTGGCGCAAAAACGCGGCGATCAGTACATCACCAGCGAGCTGTTTCTGCTTGCGGCGCTCGAAGACAAGGGTCCGCTGGCGGCGACGCTGGCTGATGCCGGCGTGGTCAAGGGTGCGGTGGAGAAAGCGATCGAAGAGCTGCGCGGCGGCAAGACCGTCGATGACGCCAACGCTGAAGACACGCGTCAGGCTCTGGAACGTTTTACCGTGGATCTCACCGAGCGGGCAGAGCAGGGCAAGCTGGACCCGGTCATCGGCCGCGATGACGAGATCCGTCGCACCGTCCAGGTGCTGCAACGTCGCACCAAAAACAACCCGGTCCTGATCGGCGAGCCTGGCGTCGGCAAGACAGCCATCGTCGAGGGTCTGGCCCAACGCATCGTCAACGGCGAGGTGCCCGAGGGCATCAAGAGCAAGCGTATCCTGGCGCTGGACATGGGCGCATTGATCGCCGGCGCGAAATTCCGTGGCGAATTCGAGGAGCGGCTCAAGGGTGTGCTCAACGATCTCTCGCGCCAGGAAGGTCAGGTCATCCTGTTTATCGATGAGCTGCACACCATGGTCGGTGCCGGTAAGGCCGAGGGCGCGATGGATGCCGGCAACATGCTCAAACCCGCTCTGGCGCGGGGTGAGCTGCACTGCGTGGGTGCGACCACGCTGGACGAATACCGTCAGTATGTAGAGAAGGACGCGGCGCTGGAGCGCCGCTTCCAGAAGGTGCTGGTCGAGGAGCCCAGCGTCGAGGACACCATTGCAATCCTGCGTGGCCTCAAGGAGCGCTATGAAGTCCATCACGGGGTCGAGATCACCGACCCGGCGATCGTTGCCGCTGCCGTCTTGTCCCATCGTTATATTTCGGATCGTCAGCTCCCGGACAAGGCGATCGATCTGATCGACGAGGCCGGCTCACGGATCCGCATGGAGATCGATTCCAAGCCGGAGGCGATGGATCGTCTGGAACGACGCATCATCCAGCTCAAGATCGAGCGCGAGGCCCTGCGCAAGGAGAAGGACGAGGCCTCGATCAAGCGTCTCGAGGCGCTGGAAAACGACCTCGGCGAGCTGGAGCGCGAATTTGCTGATCTGGACGAGATCTGGAAAAGCGAGAAGGCCGCGACCGAGGGCGCCGCGCATATCAAGGAGGAGCTGGAACGAGCCCGCCTCGAGCTTGAAACGGCGCGCCGAGCCAATGATCTGGGCCGCATGTCCGAGCTGCAATACGGTCGGATCCCGGAGCTGGAGAAACAGCTCAAGGCGTCGGCAGCGCAGGAGGGTGAGGCTCCCCAGCTGTTGCGTAACAAGGTGACCGACGAGGAGATCGCCGAAGTCGTATCCAAGTGGACCGGCATCCCGGTGTCACGCATGCTCGAAGGTGAGCGCGAGAAGCTGCTGCGTATGGAGCAGGCTATCGAGCGCCGGGTCGTGGGTCAGAACGAGGCCGTGGTCACGGTCTCCAATGCCATCCGCCGCGCGCGCGCGGGTCTCGCCGACCCGAACCGCCCCATCGGCTCGTTCCTGTTCCTGGGTCCCACCGGCGTCGGCAAGACCGAGCTGACCAAGGCGCTGGCCAACTTCCTGTTCGACTCCGCAGACGCCATGGTGCGCATCGACATGTCCGAGTTCATGGAAAAACATTCCGTGGCACGGCTGATCGGCGCGCCGCCAGGCTATGTCGGTTACGAGGAGGGGGGGCATCTGACCGAGGCGGTGCGCCGCAAACCCTATTCGGTGATCCTGCTCGATGAAGTGGAGAAGGCTCATCCGGACGTGTTTAACGTGCTGCTCCAGGTGCTGGACGATGGCCGGCTGACCGATGGCCACGGTCGCACCGTGGACTTCCGCAATACTGTGATCGTGATGACCTCGAATCTCGGTTCGCAGCGGATACAAGAACTCGCCGGAGAGGCCAACTACGAGCGTATGAAGGCCGCATGCATGGAAGTCGTGGGCCAGCATTTCCGACCCGAGTTCATCAACCGTGTCGATGACGTGGTGGTGTTCCATCCGCTGGGCATGGAGCAGATCCGCAAGATCGTCGACATCCAGCTGACCTATCTCGAGCAGCGACTGGCCGAGCGTGACATGCAGATCCGGCTGACCGACGCCGCGCGCACCCGGATCGGTGAGGCAGGCTTTGACCCGGTCTATGGCGCGCGGCCGCTCAAACGTGCGATTCAGCAGCAGGTTGAGAACCCGCTGGCCGAGGCGATCCTGCGCGGGGAGTTCAAGCCGGGTAGCGTGATCCGCGTGGATACGGGCGAGCAGGGTCTGAGCTTTACGCAGGACTGAAACAGAAAACGGCGACGGACGTCGTTTGCCTGATGCGACCCGCTGGCGGCGTGCCCTGGGATCCACCGGCCTCGGCAAGCTGCCCCCGGTCTCAGCGCCGCCCGAATAACATGGTCACATTGATCCGGCGATTCTCGAAGCCGGGTTTGAAACGGAAGTCATCGGTCTTGTGCACCAGGTTGGAGTTGAACATCACCAGCCGGTTGCAGCGATGGGGCACGACGACCCGGTTGTCGCCGCTGACATAGGGGTCGAGCACCTCGGGCCGGTTGTTGTATTCGTGGAAGTTCCACTCGCGAGGCGCTTCCCGTAGCGAGACGATCAGGCCACCGGATTCCGGATCCAGGTTGGCCTCGTCGGGCGTCAGCCAGAAGTTGAGATTGACCGCGGCCGGATCGGCGTGGGCGGTGATACCGGCCATGGCCTGGTCGTAGATATAGGCCCACATCTGGTTGAGGAAGTGGGGCCCGACGATCTGCGGCAGGCGTTGCCGCATCTCCCCGGCGAGTTGCAGCAGCAGCGCGTTGCCGAAACCGTCCTCCATATAGGACCCGCAATAACCCCGTGCCTTGCCGTAACCGAACCAGACCGTGGACCGATGCAGATAACGCCGCAGCGCGGTCAACGCCTGCGGGCGCAACAAGTCATCCACGACCACCACGCCGGGACCGCTGTTCCTGTAATCGGCCTGGATACGTTCCACATCCAGCTCCGGATTGAGCGCGCCGTCGGCCAGCGCTGGCGTCGGCTCGAGATGAACCAGGCGCTGCATCACTTCGCCGATCTGCATGAACTGCTCGGGCTCGAGCAGGATGCGTTGCCCCTCCACACCGCGGGATATGAGTTCGTCGATCACCTGACGATAGCCGGTGATCAGCCGTTCGATGCCCTCTACAGCGATGCCACAGACGGCGAGATGTATCAGTTGTTCGAGCTCCAGACGCAGGCTATGTAGCGTGGTCCGGCGCTGGGCCGGGTCGCTGGCCGCCCGATACAATTCGGCCTGGTCCAGGCGCTGTCGGCGCAGCTGCATGGCCTTGGCGTAAAAATCCAGCGCGGTGTCCAGGTCATCTCGGTCCTTGTAGATCGTGCCGAGGTTGCGCAGCACATCCGGCCTGGCGGAGCCGTGGCGCAGGAGATCGCGGTAGATCTGTTCCGCTTCATGATCGGCGCCGCTCTCCTGCAGCGCAGCTGCCAGGTTCTGACGTCCGGCTTCGTCATCGGGACGCAGCGCCAGCCCCTTGCGATAAAAGTCGATGGCGTCTGCCGGGCGGCCCGCGGTGTGGTAGAGCGTGCCGATAGCCTGGAACAGATCCGGCTCCGGCCCGAGCAGCTGACACAGCGTGGCGATTTCCTGATCGGCCCGGTCGTGCTCGGCCGCCTGGAGCAATGCTTCGGCCAGACCCAGGTGTCCTCCGGGATCTTCGGGCTGCGCCTGCTGAAAGCGCTCCCAAAGCGCAATCCACGGTCCTGTTTCGCCGAGGCTACGATAGGCGCTGCCGAGCAGCGTTGTCGCTTCCAGATGGCCGGGCTGCATGGCGGCGGCGGCCTCGAGGTGGGGCCGCCCCTGGCTGAAGTTGCCCGACTGCACCTCCATGGCGCCAAGGATGAAGCGCAGTTGCAGGTCGTCGGGCAGGCGCTGTTGCAGGGCGCGCAGGCTCTCGAGGGCGTCCTGATGCGACCCGGCCTGATAGCGGGCGATCGCCGCCTGTAGCTGTTGCTCCGTATCCCTGTCCATGGCCGATCTGGTGACGACGCGACCGGGCGCGCCCCCCGAGCGCCGGATTATAGCCACGCGAAGCGGTCCGGGGCGCGCAGCGGCTATAATGGCGCGCCTTGGAATATCGATAGCCGTCCCGATATCGGTGGCAGTCCCTTTCTGCACAGGAATTATGATCCATGCCGATCTATGAGTACGAATGTCAGGACTGCGGCCACGTGCTGGACGCCCTGCAAAAGATCAGCGACGAGCCTTTGCGGCACTGTCCGACCTGCGGTAAGGACGCGCTAAAGAAACTGGTGTCTGCGCCGCGATTCCGTCTCAAGGGCAGCGGCTGGTACGAGACCGATTTCAAGGACAAGAATCGACGCAATATTGCCTCCGACGACTCCGGCGGCGGCAAGTCGGGCGGTGCCGACAAATCCGCTTCCGTGGGCAAGGCGGGTGGCAGCGGCAAGGCGACCGGCAAGAGCGCCGACAAAGCCTCTGGCGACAGCTCCACAAAGGCGGCGGCCAAGAGCTCCGCGGCCAAATCCGGCGACAGCGGAAGCTAGGCGGTCTCGTGCTCAAGAGACTGCGTCGCTATCTGGTCACCGGGGTGGTTATCTGGGTGCCGCTGATCGTCACCGTGCTGGTGGTCAGGTTCCTGCTCAAGCTGATGGACCGCACGCTGGTGGTGATCCCGCTCGCATATCAGCCAGAGACACTGCTCGGGTTCAAGATCCCGGGGCTGGGTCTGCTGCTGTCAGTGTTGATCCTGTTTATCACCGGTTTGCTGGCCGCGAATTTCTTCGGGCGCCAACTGGTGTCGTTCTCCGAGTCCATCGTCAATCGCATCCCGCTGGTGCGCTCGATCTATTCCGGGGTCAAGCAGGTGGCGGAGACCGTGCTCTCGGACGGGGATACCTCGTTCAAACGGGTCATGCTGGTCCAGTATCCGCGCAAGGGCGTATGGAGCCTGTGTTTTCAGACGGCCACCGACCTGGCCGAGATCCAGTCGAGGACCGAGTCCGAGGTGGTCTGTGTGTTCATACCGACGACGCCGAACCCCACCTCCGGTTTTATCCTGTTCGTCCCCAGCGAAGACCTGGTCAAGCTGGATATGACGGTGGACGAGGGTCTGCGGATGATCATCTCGCTCGGCGTGGTGGTGCCCCGCTGGAGCCGTCCGGAGGACGTGGCCGCCCTTGCGCGGCCTGAAAGCCAAACGTAACATCTTGCGCCTTTTGCCCGTACCCGATTGTCCGGGTTGCGGGGACGGCGGAACCTGGAAATCAACATGCGTAGCCACTACTGCGGCCAGATCAACGAATCCCTCATCGACCAGACCGTCACCGCCGTCGGCTGGGTGCACCGGCGGCGCGACCACGGTGGCGTCATCTTTATCGATCTGCGGGATCGGGAAGGGGTGCTGCAGGTCGTGTTCGATCCATCGGACGACGCCAAGCTGTTCGCTGAGGCCGAGCAACTGCGCTCGGAGTATGTGATCCGCGTCAGCGGCAAGGTGCGTGCGCGGCCCGAGGGCACGGCGAACCCGAACATGGCCACCGGCGCCGTGGAACTGCAGGCCGTTGATCTGGAAGTGGTGAGTCGCTCCGAAACACCGCCGTTCCACCACGACGAACCGGCCAGCGAAGAACTGCGGCTGCGCTACCGGTATCTGGATCTGCGCCGCCCGGCGATGCTCGAGAACCTGATGCTGCGCCATCGGGTCACGCGGGCCTTGCGGGCGTTCCTCGACACCGAGGGTTTTATCGACGTAGAGACGCCGATGCTGACCCGTTCGACGCCGGAAGGTGCGCGCGATTACCTGGTCCCGAGCCGCACCTATCCGGGCCAGTTCTTTTCTCTGCCTCAGTCGCCCCAGCTGTTCAAACAGCTACTGATGATCTCGGGTCTGGATCGCTACTATCAGATCGTGCGCTGCTTCCGCGACGAAGACCTGCGCGCTGATCGTCAGCCCGAATTCACCCAGCTCGACATCGAGACCTCGTTCCTCGACGAGGCGCAGATCATGGACATCATGGAACGCATGATCCGCGGTCTGTTCCAGGACGTGCTGGGTGTGGCGCTGCCCGACCCATTCCCGCGTCTGAGCTATGCAGAAGCGATGGACCGCTTTGGCAGCGATCGGCCGGATCTGCGCAATCCGCTGGAGCTGGTCGAGATCGGCGATCTGGTGGCGGCAGTAGAGTTCAAGGTCTTCGCCGGTCCGGGCGCCGACCCCGAGGGCCGGGTGGCGGCGCTGCGGGTACCGGGCGGCGCGCGGCTGACGCGCAAGGAAATTGACGAGTACACAGCCTTTGTCGGCCGCTATGGCGCCCGCGGTCTGGCCTATATCAAGGTCAATGACGCCAGCGCCGGTCGCGACGGTCTGCAGTCGCCGATCCTCAAGTTCCTGCCCGACGAGGCGGTGGCGGGGATCATGCAGCGGACCGGCGCAGAGACCGGCGATCTGATCTTCTTTGGCGCCGACAAGGCGCGGGTGGTCAACGATGCGATCGGCGCCCTGCGCGACCGTCTCGGTGTCGACTTCGAGCTGCTGGAAGGCGGCTGGAGACCGGTGTGGGTGGTCGATTTCCCGATGTTCGAATGGGATGCACAGGCCAAGCGCTGGATCTCGCTGCATCATCCGTTCACCTCGCCACAGCTGACTGATCCCGCAGCCTTGCAGGCGGAGCCCGGCAAGCTGCTCTCACGCGCTTATGACATGGTGGTCAACGGCTCGGAAATCGGCGGCGGGTCGATCCGTATCCACCGTTCGGACATGCAGTCCGCGGTGTTCCGCCTGCTGGGCATCGACGCAGCCGAGGCCGAGGAGAAATTCGGCTTTCTGCTCGAGGCGCTACGCTACGGGGCGCCGCCGCATGGCGGCATCGCCTTTGGTCTGGACCGGCTCGTGATGCTGATGGCTGGCGCCGTTAGCATCCGCGAGGTGATCGCGTTTCCCAAGACCCAGACCGCGGCCTGTCTGCTGACCCATGCGCCAGGCCAGGTGGCCGACGCGCAGCTGCGTGAGGTGGGCATCCAGCTCAAACGGACGCCCAAGGTCGAAAGCTGATGTCGGCCCCGGCCTGGAAACGGCCGGAGTCGGTGCTGGTGGTGCTGCACACCCGGGACCGGGTTCTGCTGCTCGAACGCGTGCGGCCCACGGGCTTCTGGCAGTCGGTGACCGGCAGTCTGGAGCCGGGCGAGACGCCGCGCCAGGCCGCCGTCCGCGAGCTGGCCGAGGAGACCGGATTCAGCGGCGCTGGCATACAAGATCTGAGCCTGGTCCAGACTTTCCCGATTGCCCCGGCCTGGCGCGAACGGTATGCGCCCGGCGTGGTCGAAAATCGGGAATACGCATTTGCCCTCCGTCTGGATCTCCCGATTGAGCCACGGCTCAACCCGTCAGAACACAACGGTTTCCGCTGGCTGGAGGTGGAGCAGGCGGTGGCTGCGGCCAGCTCCCATACGGATGCGGCCGCGATCCGGCAGGCGCTGGGGACGGCCGGCTGAGCTGCGGGAAGATCAGGCAGGGAGGCCGGCGGCGCGAGGCTGGCTTTAACGTCGTTGGTCGCCTGTGCGACGATGGACCCGGAGACCATGGCGCAGCTCGAGATCGAGGCGCCGGCAACGGGACGGTTGGAACAGAATGGTCGGACAAGAGGGCATTCGAAACGCCAGGCGGGCAGCGACCGCGGGCAAAGGAGCGACAGTGATGGTAAGCAATCGGATCAACGCGTCGAGCGCTGTTTGTATCGTAATCGGATGCCTGGTGGCCGGGGCAGCCGCGGCAGAGGCCTCATATACCTATGTGGAGGCCGAGTACGTCAACATCGACACCGATATCTCAGCGCGGATCGAGGATGCGAACACCGACGCCAGCTTCAATACCGACAACGATGGTGGCTTCAGAGTCGCCGGTGCCTGGGAGCTCTATCGCAACTGGCATGTCTTTGGTGACTATTCCCGGGGCAAGAACGACGCCGATTTCAGCGGCACGGTGCTCGGTGCTCCGGTTCGGGCCTCCGGCGACTTCGATGTGGTGCGCTGGCGTCTGGGCGCGGGTTACGCCTATTCGGTCAATGAGGTCTTCGATGTCTATGGCCGCCTGAGCTATGACTACATCGAATTCGACAGCTTCAGTCTTTCCGGAATCTCGCAGAGTTTCGACACCGATGACAACGGCCTGGGGGCCGAAGCCGGTGTGCGCTTCAATCCATTCGAGCCGGTCGAATTATTTGCCTACGGTCGCTACACCGCTGTCGGCGATGTCGATCTCGATTCGGATAATCAGTTCGACGACGACACCTTGTTCGGATTTGGCGCGCGCTACTCGATCACCGACAGGATCGGCGTCCAGGCCGGCTACGAGATCGGCAAGATCGACACCTGGGCGGTTGGAGCGCGGTATAGCTTTTAAGCGAGGCTGCGTGGCGCGGCGCCGCTGTTATCAGCCGCGCACCCGTGGTTTTGTCGCGTCTCAAGACATGCCTGAATCGTCATGAAAACGCCCATCGCGATGGTGCACGGGCTGTGGAATCGTGGCCCCGAGGCCTGGGTCTTGCGGCGCCGGCTGCGCCGCTATTGCCAGCGGCCGGTCGTGCAGTTCAGCTACGAGACCGTGACCCGGAATTTTGCCAGCAACGTCGATCGCTTCGTCGCATTTCTGGATGAACAGGGGCCGGGGCCGGTTGATCTGGTCGCCCATAGTCTCGGCGGCCTGCTGGTACTCAGCGCCACTGACAAGCTGCCGGCTGAACGCTTTGGACGTATCGTGCTGTTGGGGCCGCCGCTGCGCGGTTCGGTGGCGGCCAAACGCCTGGCCGGTCTGGGACTACTCGGCGGCTGGCTGGCCGGTGGCAGTCTGGACGCGCTGGTGGAGGGCTTGCCGGAACCATCCGCGGGCGGGCTAGAGATCGGTGTGATCGCCGGCAACAAGCCGGTGGGCATGGGCCGGGTCCTCGGCAGCTTTGACGGTCCCAGCGACGGCACCATACGGGTCGAAGAGACGCGGCTCGAGGGCGCGTCCGGTGAACTGATCCTGCCGGTCAGCCACACCGGCATGCTGTTCTCGGATACGGTGGCGCGTGCCACGGCCGGCTTTCTGCTGACCGGCGTCTTTGCGGACCCGGAAAACGCGGTCGCGGCTGGCTAGTCCAGCTTGTCTTTGAGCAGATAAATCAGATCCAGCGCTTCCCGCGGTGTCAGCCGGTCCGGATCCACATCGGCCAGGACCTCGATCGCCGGGTGGGGCGAGGCGGGTGCGGCAAGCGGAAGCTCTGCCTGGGGCGAAGCGGACTCCGTGTCCCGCTGCCGCTCCAGCGCCTGCAGATAATCCCGGGCGCGTTTGATCGCGCCGCGGGGCACGCCGGCCAGGGCTGCGACCTGAAGACCATAGCTCTGGTTCGCGGGTCCTTCTTTGACACTATGCAGGAACACGATACCGCCGCCGTGTTCGGTGGCGTCCAGATGCACGTTGGCGCAGGCGGGCAGCTCCTGGGCCAGCGCAGTGAGCTCGAAATAATGGGTGGCGAACAGCGTATAGGCGCCGATGCGCTCGCCGATATAGTGGGCGCAGGCCCATGCCAGCGAAAGACCGTCGAAGGTGCTGGTGCCGCGGCCGATCTCGTCCATCAACACCAGGCTCGATGCCGTGGAGTTGTTGAGGATGTTGGCCGCTTCGGTCATCTCCACCATAAATGTCGAGCGGCCACCGGCCAGATCGTCGGCGGCACCGATGCGGGTAAAGATCCGGTCCACCGGCCCGATGACCGCGGCGTCCGCCGGCACGTAACTGCCCACGTGGGCCAGCACTGCGATCAATGCCGCCTGACGCATATAGGTGGACTTGCCGCCCATGTTCGGTCCGGTGATGACCAGCATGCGACGTGCCGGGTCCAGTACCAGATCGTTGGGCACGAACGGTGCGTCCAGCACCTGTTCGACCACCGGATGGCGGCCGCCGCGGATTTCGAGTCGTGATTCGTCACTCAGGTTCGGCTGTACCAGCTGCAGGCTGACCGAGCGCTCCGCCAGATTGATCAGCACGTCGATTTCGGCCAGTGCCCGGGCCATACGCTGCAGCCCGTCCAGCACCTGGTGCAGACGGTCGAACAGCGACTCATACAGCGCCTTTTCCCTGGCCAGGGATCGTTCCCGGGCGCTCAACACCTTGTCCTCAAAGCCCTTGAGCTCTTCGGTGATGTAGCGCTCCGCGGCCTTCAGGGTCTGGCGGCGCGTGTACTCGGGTGGCGCCTTGTCGGCCTGGCCGCGGCTCAATTCGATGTAGTAGCCATGGACCCGGTTGTAGCCGACCTTCAGATTGGCCAGACCCGTGCGCGCCCGTTCCCGGGTCTCGTAGTCCGCCAGATAGGCGTCCGCGTCTTCGCTGATCCGGCGCAGCTGGTCTAGCTCCTCGTCAAAACCCGTCGCGATGACGCCGCCGTCGCGGATCAGCATCGGCGGCGCCTCCACCAGCGCACCGGCCAGCAGCTCGCGGCTGGGCTCGTGATCGCCGCAGTCCGCGATCAGCGCGGCGAGCCGCGGCGAGTCCAGGGCCGCGAGGCGGGTCTTAAGCGCCGGCAGCGCGCTCAGCGCGGTGCGCAATTGGGCCAGATCCCGGGGTCGTGCCGAGCGCAGCGCGACCCGCGCCAGGATCCGTTCCACGTCGCCGATCGCGCGCAACGCATCTTGTAGCGGATCGACGGCGCCGGCGGCACGTAAGGCTTCCACCGCCTGATAGCGCAGATTGAGGACATCACGGTCACGCAGCGGGCGGTTGATCCAGCGGCGCAACAGACGGCTGCCCATGGATGTCACCGCACGGTCCATCACGCCGGCGAGGGTGTGCTGATGGTGGCCGGACAGGCTGAACTCCAGCTCCAGGTTGCGCCGCGTGGCCGCGTCCATGATCAACGCGTCGTCCCGAAGCTCGCGGCTGAGCCCGCGGATGTGAGGCACGGCAGTCTTTTGTGTGTCGGCCACATACTGGATCAGACAGCCGGCGGCGCGCAGACCCGGGACCAGCTCGTCGCAGCCAAAACCGCTGAGGTCACGGGTGCCGAACTGTTTGCACAACAGCCGCCGACCGGCCTCGAGTTCAAAATGCCATGGCGGGCGGCGGCGCACACCCGGCACGCCCTCTAACCAGTCCGGCAGACGATCATCTTCGTTGACCAGACACTCGGCCAGATGCAGCCGTTCCATCTCCGCCTGCAAGGCGTCGCTGTTCTCCAGCTCGGTGACGCGGAAATCACCGGCGGCCAGATCAAGCCAGGCCAGCCCGATGCCGTCGCGGCCGAGGCAGATGCTGCCGAGCAGGGTCTCGCGACGCGCTTCCAGCAGCGAATCCTCGGTCACCGTGCCCGGGGTGACGACGCGGACCACCTTGCGCTCGACCGGTCCCTTGCTGGTGGCCGGGTCGCCGATCTGTTCGCAGATCGCCACCGACTCGCCCTTACGCACCAGCCGCGCCAGATAGGTGTCTAATGTGTGCACCGGTACGCCGGCCATCGGGATCGGCTCGCCGGCAGACTTGCCGCGACTGGTCAGGGTGATGTCGATCAGCCCTGCCGCGCGCCGCGCATCGTCATAAAACAACTCGTAAAAATCGCCCATGCGATAGAACAACAACACGTCCGGAAACTCCGCCTTGATGCCCAGATACTGGCGCATCATCGGCGTGTGCTGGTGCAGCGCTCTGCTGCTGGATGCGGACGCGGATTTGGGACCTGGCGGCATGGGTGACCGGATGCGGCGACAAAGGCGGCATCCTAGACCCCGCACCCGGTGCCGGCAAGGTCGCCAGCGGTGCTAGCATGAACCGAACTGGGCCCGGGTTGAGCCGATGAAAGTCCTGCATATCGAGACCGGCATGTACCTCTACGGCGGCGGCCGCCAGGTCGTCTGGCTGTTGCGAGGCCTGGCCACCCGCGGGGTTGAGAATCTGCTGCTGTGCCCGCAGGGCAGCGCCATCGCGCGTGAGGATTTCCCCGCCAGCGTCAGCGTCGATGACCTGCCGATGCGTGGCGATCTGGATTTTGGCTTTATCGGTCGAGCCGGCCGCCGCATCGAGCGTTTTGCGCCGGACCTGGTCCATCTGCACAGCCGCCGGGGCGCGGACTGGCTGGGCGCCATCGCAGCGCGCCGACACGGCCGGCCGGTGGTGCTGTCGCGGCGTGTCACCAACCCTGAGCCGGGATGGCTCGCGCCGCTGAAGTACCGGCTCTACGATCGGGTCATCACCATCTCGCGCGCGATCGCCGCCGAACTCGACCGGGCCGGCGTGCCGGCAGACAAGGTACGCGTGGTCCACAGCGCCGCGCCGCCGCCGCCCAGGACGACCTGGGAGCGCGCGCGCTTTTTGCAGGAGTTTGGTCTGTCCGATAAAGACCGGGTGATCGGCATGGCCGCGCAATTTATCCGCCGCAAGGGCCACGCGGATCTGCTGGCGGCGCTGCCTGAGTTGCTCGAGGAGCGCCCGCGGGTCCAGGTGTTGCTGTTCGGCCAGGGGCCGCTTGAGGATGAGATCAGCGAGGAGATCGTGGACCGGGGGCTCACAGACCGGGTCCGGGCAGTCGGATTTCGCCCCGATCTCGATGCGTTCCTCGGACATCTGGAGGTGCTGGTGCACCCGGCCCGGGACGAGGGCCTGGGCGTGATCCTGCTGCAGGCCTCCGCCGCCGGTGTCCCGGTGGTGGCGACGCCGGTGGGCGGGATCCCGGAAGTCATCCGTGACGGTGAGAACGGAGTGCTGGTGCCAGGGGAGGGCACACCGGCGCTGGCGGCCGCGCTGGCGTGGGTCCTGGATGACGAGAATCTGCGCGTGCGGCTCAGCCAGGCCGGTCCGGGCATCGTCGCCGCCGAATTTTCCGTGGACGCGATGGTCGACGGGAATCTGGATGTCTATCGTGAGCTGAGCTGAGCTGAGCTGAGCTGAGCTGAGCTGAGTCTGATCGGGAGCGGGATGGATGCTGATACCAGCGGATGACCACAGCCTTTTTGAGCGCGCCGTGCGCCTGGCCGAGCGGTTACGGGACAGCGGGCGCACGGTGGCGACCGCGGAGTCCTGCACCGGGGGCTGGATCGCCAAGGTGTTGACAGACCTGCCGGGCAGCTCCGACTGGTTCGGTTACGGGATCGTCAGCTACAGCAATGCCGCCAAACAGGAATTGCTCGGCGTACCGGCCTCACTGCTGGTGGAACACGGCGCGGTCAGCGAGGCGGTGGTGACCGCGATGGCCGAGGGCGTCCTGCGGCGCAGCGACGCGGATCTGGCGGTGGCGGTCAGCGGTATTGCCGGACCCGCAGGCGGCAGCGCCGACAAAACGGTGGGTCTGGTCTGGTTTGCCTGGGCGGTGATCGGCGCGGGTGGCCTGATGGTCAAAGCGGAGCGGCGGCAGTTCGAGGGGGATCGGGAGGCGGTGCGACGACAGACGGTCGCTGTGGCCCTGGACGGCCTGCGGGACCTGTGAGCGAGGCAAAACGGCGGCTCTTTTTTGGTCTGTGGCCGGATCCGGATCTGCGCCAACAACTGGCGGCGGCCGCGCGCGCGGCGCACAAGGACGCAGGGGGTCGGCCGGTCCCCGCGGACAATCTGCACCTGACCCTGGCGTTTTTGGGCAATCTGACGACAGCGCGCGCTGACTGTGTGACAGAAGCCGCCGCCGATATTGCCGTAGAGCCCTTCGCGCTGCGCCTTGACCGGATCGGCTGGTGGCGCCGTCCGGGCATCCTGTGGCTGGCGCCTGCGGTCTGGCCGGCAGAGATCGAGGCGCTGGCCGCCGCGCTGTGGCGGGCGCTGGAGCCCTGCGGCATCGAGCCGGAGACCCGGCCGTTCAAGCCGCACGTGACCATCGCGCGCCGCTGCGGGCGCGCGCGGACCGGGCCGATGACGCCGATTGACTGGCCGGTGTCCGATTTTGCGCTGATCGAATCTCTTGCCGGTCAGCCCGGTTCCCGTTATCAGGTGC
The DNA here is from genome assembly GCA_947259915.1 of uncultured Gammaproteobacteria bacterium. Lineage (GTDB taxonomy): Bacteria > Pseudomonadota > Gammaproteobacteria > Steroidobacterales > XN24 > CAMYOC01. The sequence continues at coordinate 16,746 of CAMYOC010000026.1, read as the reverse complement.
TTAAACGCTGGCCTCTCGGCGTCGATCCGGGTGCCAGTCAGACCGGAAACTAGTCATCGACGGCAAAAATCCCGGCTGCCTGCCGCCCGGTTATGTGGAATAATCCCTCCCTTGACCGTCGGCTGCCGGCGGACCCCAATCACTCCCCCAGACGCGGATGGAATATGGACGACAACAGGAAGAAAGCCCTCGCTGCAGCCCTCGGACAGATCGAAAAACAGTTTGGCAAGGGATCGGTCATGCGTCTCGGCGACGCCAGCGCGGTCCGCGACATCGATGTGGTGTCGACGGGCTCCCTGGGTCTGGACGTGGCGCTCGGCATCGGCGGCCTCCCGCGGGGCCGGGTGGTGGAAGTCTACGGGCCGGAATCCTCGGGCAAGACGACGCTGGCCCTTCAGGTCGTGGCAGAGGCGCAAAAGCTCGGTGGCACTGCGGCGTTTGTCGACGCCGAGCATGCGCTGGACCCGCCGTATGCCGGCAAGCTGGGCGTCAATGTGGACGACCTGCTGGTATCGCAGCCCGACACCGGCGAGCAAGCCCTGGAGATCACCGACATGCTGGTACGTTCCGGCGCGGTGGACGTGATCGTGATCGACTCGGTCGCGGCGCTGACGCCAAAGGCGGAGATCGAGGGCGACATGGGTGATTCCCATGTGGGTCTGCAGGCGCGGCTGATGTCCCAGGCCCTGCGCAAGCTGACCGCAAACATCAAACGGACCAACGTGCTGGTGATCTTTATCAATCAGATCCGCATGAAGATCGGCGTGATGTTCGGCAGCCCCGAGACCACCACCGGCGGCAACGCGCTGAAGTTTTATGCCTCGGTACGCCTGGATATCCGCCGCATCGGCGCGATCAAGAAGGGCGAGGAAGTCACCGGCAACCAGACTCGGGTCAAGGTGGTAAAGAACAAGGTCGCGCCACCGTTCCGCAAAGCCGAGTTCGAGATCATGTACGGCGCCGGCATCTCCCGCGAGGGCGAGATCATCGATATGGGCGTGGAACAGGGTCTGGTGGATAAGTCCGGCTCCTGGTACAGCTACAACGGCGATCGCATCGGCCAGGGCAAAGAGAACGTGCGCCAATACCTGATCGATCATCCGGACACCGCCGATGAGATCGATCAGAAGATCCGGGCGCAGCTGCTGCCTAAGTCGGCCGACGAGTCGCAACAGGCCGAGATCGAGCCCGAGGCCGTCAAACAGGCCTGATGAGCGGCGAACCGGCTGCAGAAGCCACCGCCGCGGATGTCCGCCGCGCCGCGATGAATCTGCTCGCGCGTCGCGAGTATGCGCGGACGGAGTTGATCCGGCGTCTCGAAGGCCGCGGCCTGCCGGCGGACCTCGTGGCCGCGGTAACCGACGACCTGGTCGCCGAGAATCTCCTCTCCGACGCGCGTTTCGCCGAGAGCTTTATCGCCTCGCGCGCCGCCCGCGGCCAGGGACCGATGCGTATCCGGCGCGATCTCGAGGAGCGCGGCGTCAGTGGCGACCTGATCGATATCGCCTTTGACGAGGCCGGGACCGACTGGGTCGCCTGTGCGGCCGCGGTCCGGCGCAAGCGATTCGGTCCCGCCATGCCCGCCGATTTTCCGGACAAGGCCAAACAGATGCGATTTCTGCAATACCGCGGCTTCGCGCCCGAGCAGATCCGGGCCGCGGTCGGCGGCGACGACTGAGCGGGGGTTGGCAAGGCGGGCGTCCAGCCCGTAGTCTTTCCTTTTTTGGCACGGTTTTGTTTCGCCCAACACGCCCGGATCGAAGATAGCCCGATGATGAAAAGCGCGGACATACGCAGCCGGTTCCTGGACTTTTTTGCCCGCCACGAGCACCAGATCGTGGCGTCGAGCCCGCTGGTGCCCGGTAACGATCCCACGCTGTTGTTTACCAACGCCGGCATGGTCCAGTTCAAGGACGTGTTTCTCGGGATCGACAAGCGGTCTTACAGCCGGGCCTGTTCGTCCCAGCGCTGCGTGCGCGCCGGCGGCAAACACAACGACCTCGAGAACGTGGGCTATACCGCCCGTCATCACACGTTTTTCGAGATGCTCGGCAATTTCAGCTTTGGCGATTATTTCAAGCGCGACGCGATCCGTTTCGCCTGGGAGTTTATGACCGTCGAGATGGGTCTGTCGGCCGATCGCCTGTGGGTAACGGTGTTCGAAGAGGACGAGGAGGCCGCGGAGATCTGGTTGAACGACATCGGCGTGAACCCGGCCCATTTCGCCCGCCTGGGCGCAGACAGCAACTTCTGGGCTATGGGCGACACCGGTCCCTGCGGGCCGTGCACCGAAATTTTTTATGACCATGGCCCGGAGGTCGAGGGTGGGCCACCGGGATCTCCCGATGAGGACGGCGATCGTTATGTCGAGATCTGGAACCTGGTCTTTATGCAATACGACCGCGCCGCGGACGGCACGCTGAGCCCGCTGCCAAGACCGTCGGTGGACACCGGTATGGGTCTCGAGCGCATGGCGGCCGTGATGCAGGGCGTGCACAGCAATTACGATATCGATCTGTTCCAGGCCCTGATCAAGGCGGCGGCCGAGGCCACTGGCGCGCGCGATCTGAACAGCCCTTCGCTCAAGGTGATCGCCGATCACATCCGTGCCTGCGCGTTCCTGATCGTCGATGGTGTGCTGCCGTCCAACGAAGGTCGGGGTTATGTGCTGCGGCGGATCATCCGCCGCGCGATCCGCCACGGCTACCAGCTCGGCATGCAGGATCCGTTCTTCTATCAGCTGGTGGCGGCACTCGATAAACAGATGGGCGAGGCCTATCCGGAGCTGGATGCCAGCCGCGCCCAGGTGGAGCGGGTGCTCAAACAGGAAGAGGAGCGGTTCGCCGAGACCCTGGAGCAGGGCATGGCGATCCTGGAAGAAGCGATCGGCGGGATGCGTGGCGAGGAGATCCCCGGCGAGACTGCGTTCAAGCTCTATGACACCTACGGCTTTCCACTGGATCTGACCGCGGATATCGCCCGCGAACGTGGGCTGGGCATCGATCAGGCCGGTTTTGACCGGGCGATGGCGGCCCAACGTGAGCGCGGCCGGGCCGGCAGCCAGTTTGCGGTCGGCGACCTGCAGGCGGGTCTCGCCAAGGTGATCGGCAGCGGCGATGCGGCCGAGCGTTCGGTCACCGAATTCCTCGGTTATGACTGTCTGCAGGCGGACGCCACGGTGACGCTGCTGGTCAAGGACGGCGCGACGGTGGAGGCGGTGGCCGCAGGGGATGAGGTGGTCGTGTTTCTCGACCGCACGCCGTTTTACGCCGAGAGCGGCGGCCAGGTCGGAGACACCGGCGTCCTGTCCGGCAGCGGCGTGGAGATCCGGATCGAGGACACGCAAAAGGCCGGCAACGGCCATGCCCACATCGGTCGGGTTTTGAAGGGAAAGCCAGCGCTCGGCGCCAGCCTCCAGGCCAGCGTCGACGCCGATCGCCGACGAGCTATCGTGCAAAATCACTCGGCGACTCATCTGCTGCATGCGGCATTGAGAGCGGTGCTGGGTGAGCATGTGAGCCAGAAGGGCTCGCTGGTGGCGCCGGATCGTCTGCGCTTCGACTTCTCCCACTTCGAGCCGGTCACTGCGGAACAGCTGGCGCAGATCGAGGACCTGGTCAACGACCAGATCCAGGCCAACGCCGAGGCCGAGACGGCCGAGATGGCGTTCGACGATGCGGTGGCCGCCGGCGCGATGGCCCTGTTCGGTGAGAAATACGACGACCAGGTGCGTGTGCTGAGGCTCGGAGGATTTTCCACCGAGCTCTGTGGCGGCACGCACGTTAGCCGCGCCGGCGACATCGGTCTGCTAAAGATCGTCTCCGAGGCCGGTATTGCCTCCGGCGTGCGGCGCATCGAGGCGGTCACCGGCGAACGCGCGCTGGACTGGCTGCGCGCCGGCGAAGATGCGCTGCGGCGGATCGCCGATCTGGTAAAAGGCGGCCGCGATGACGTCGAAGAAAAAGTCCGCCAGCTGACGCAGCGTAGTCGCCAGCTCGAAAAAGAGTTGCAGAAACTCAAGGGACAACTGGCCAGCGGCCAGGGGCAGGATCTTGCCGAACAGGCCGTGGCCGTGGGAGATATCCAGGTCCTCGCAGCCCGGGTGGACGGTGCCGATGCCAGGGCGCTGCGCGACGCGGTGGATAGTCTCAAACAAAGGCTCGGTCGCGCAGTCGTGGTGCTCGGCGCGGTGGAGGATGGAAAAGTCCGTCTGGTCGCCGGTGTGAGCAAGGATGCGATGAGCGTGATCAAGGCCGGCGATCTGGTCAACGACGTGGCCCGGCTGGTAGGCGGTAAGGGCGGCGGGCGTCCGGATATGGCCCAGGCCGGCGGCAGCGAACCCGGGGGCATGGACGCGGCGCTGGCGCGCGTCAGCCAGTACGTCGCCGAACGCGTCGCCTAGGGTTCCGGCGGCGACCCGCCACATGGGCCTGGTCATCCAAAAATTCGGCGGCAGCTCGGTCGCGTCCCCGGAACTCATACGCAGTGCGGCAGCGGTCGTCGCCAGCTGCAAGGCCGGCGGCCAACGGCCGCTGGTGGTGGTCTCGGCTATGGGCGGGGAGACCGATCGGCTGCTTGGCCTTGCACGCGAGACCGCCGGTTCGCCGTCGCGGCGGGAGCTGGACATGTTGCTGTCCGCGGGCGAGCAGGTCAGCGTGGCGCTGTTCGCGATGGCACTGCGCGAGGCCGGCTGCGACGCCCGCTCGTTTCTCGGCAGCCAGGTCCGCATCCTCACCGACAGCGTGTTTTCCAAGGCCCATATCCGCGAAGTCGAGACCTCGAGACTCCGGGCCTACTTGGCCAGTGGCGGCATCCCGGTGGTGGCGGGGTTTCAGGGAGTGGATGCCGAGGGTGAGATCACCACCTTTGGCCGCGGCGGATCGGACACCACGGCGGTGGCACTGGCCGCGGCGCTGGGCGCCGACGAGTGCCAGATCCTCACCGATGTGGACGGCATCTATACTACCGACCCGCGGGTCGTTCCCGAGGCGCGCCGCTTGTCGCGGATCACCTTCGAGGAGATCATCGAGCTGGCCAGCCAGGGCTCGCGCGTGCTGCAGATCCGCGCGGTCAAATTTGCCGGTAAATACAATGTCCCGGTCCGCGTCCTGCACATGAGCGGACGCGGCGCAGGGACCCTGATCAGTTTTGAGGAGCCTGGCGTGGAAGCACCGTTGGTATCGGGCATCGCCTTTAGTCGTGACGAGGCGGAGATCACCCTGGTCGGAGTCCCCAATCGACCCGGCGCGGCGGCCGCTATTCTGGGTCCGGTCTCGGCCGCCCGTATCCAGGTGGACATGATCGTGATGAACGCGCCGCGCGACGGCTGCGTGGATTTCAGCTTCAGCGTTGATCGGGCCGATTACGCGCAGGCGATGGATCTGGTCCGCGCAGCGGCGTTGGAATTGGGCGCCGCGGACGTGCTGGGCAATGACGCCGTGGCGAAGTTATCCGTGGTCGGCGTGGGCATGCGGACCCATGCCGGTATCGCCAGCCACATGTTTGAGGCGCTGGCTGCCGAGGACATAAATGTGAGGATGGTCTCAACCTCGGAGATCAAGATTTCCGTGCTGGTGGCCGATAAGGATATCGACGCCGCGGTTCGCAGTCTCCATCGCGCCTTCGAGCTGGATCAACCGGCCGGTCGACGGAGAACCTGAGCGAAAGTGGACAAAACGGCCCATTGACGGGCCAGGGAGTGAGCCAGAGTGTGTTTATTGCAGACATGGCTTACAATAAATCGCAAGGATTCAGGGATTTACGAACCATGCTCATATTAACCAGGCGTGTCGGCGAGGCCGTCGTTATCGGTGACGAAGTCACCGTGACGGTGCTGGGCGTCAAGGGCAACCAGGTCCGGGTCGGCATCAGCGCACCGAAATCGGTCTCCGTGCACCGCCAGGAGATCTACGAGCGCATACAAAGCGAGGCCGGCAAGGACGATTCCGAACCCCAATCCGGGGACACCTGAGCCGCCCGGACCTCCCTTTACCTGTCCTGAATCCACCGGTATCATTCGCCCCCTTCTGGCGGCTGGCCGGCCCATCATCTCCCCTTTAAGGACGTATGATCGCGTCGCTGCTGGCGGATAGAGAGCCGGAAGAGACAAACACGGAGAGGTGGCTGAGTGGTCGAAAGCGCTCCCCTGCTAAGGGAGTAAGGGTTAAAAGCCCTTCGAGGGTTCGAGCCGAGGCCGGCTTGCCGGCCGAGACAACGGCGACGCGAAGCGACGCCGGCCCGCAGGGCGAGGAGCCGCAGGCGACGAGTAATCCCGACCGGCCGAAACGAACAGGACAGAACAGAACGGAGAGGTGGCTGAGTGGTCGAAAGCGCTCCCCTGCTAAGGGAGTAAGGGTTAAAAGCCCTTCGAGGGTTCGAATCCCTCCCTCTCCGCCATCATATATTTACAGGTCATAAGTTAAAAAGCGCCCGTAGCTCAGCTGGATAGAGTACCTGGCTACGAACCAGGCGGTCGGGAGTTCGAATCTCTCCGGGCGCGCCACTAAATAGAAAAGGCCCACCTTGCGTGGGCCTTTTCTATTTAGCGATGAGTTTCAGGATTCGAACTCAGTCGCCCGTCAGGGCGACCAGTTCGAGCCGAGGCCGACATAGTCGGCCGAGACAACGCGCAGCGAACGAAGTGAGCGAGCGGCCCCCTTGAGGGGCGAGGAGCGAAGCGACGAGTCATCTCTCCGGGCGCCGCAGCGAAGCGGAGGCGGGTCGCAGACCCGAGGATCGCCGTAAGGCGATTCGAGCCTATCTCTCCGGTATTGTTCTCCGCGTCCCTAACGCTCCCATGGCAGAACAGGCTCAAACCGTTCCAGTGGAAAAGCGATCTAAGATGGCGATTGGAATCAGCACGTTCTACGTTCCCACGTAGCAGCCGGCGCTATAATCGCGCCGGCAAACCGGGAGACCAGCCGATGAAGCACCTTGCTGCCGCACTTGTGACCTTTTTGTTCGCCGGCATCGCATCCGCCGACCAGAGCATCCCCGACAAGTACCCGGAGTCGGTGCTTTACGACGAGCCACGCGAAGTGATCCCGGGCGTCTGGTCGTCGATCGGTGCGACGGCACCCCCGACTTATGAGAATTCAGGTATGGCCAGGGGCACGCCGCTCTGGGCTCGAACTACTGGCAGGAACAGGGTGTGCCGGTGATCGCCCACGTCGACGCAGCAGCTGAAATCGAAGAGGGCGCGTACGGCCTGCTGAACCGCATGCAAGGCTACAACCGCGACAAGGCCGAGGGTACGGAAGTCGTGTTGCCCGACATCACCTTCGAGGATCAGTACGTGATCGAGCTGGGTGGCACCCGGATCGAAGCCCTGTACCTGGGACCGGGTCACAGCCCTGGCGATATCCAGGTGTGGCTGCCGCAGCAAAAGCTGGTGATCTCCGGTGATATGGCATTTCATCAGCGCTTGCTGCCGATCTTTGACAATACGGACACAAAGGGCTGGCTGGTGACCTATGAGCAATTTCTGGCGCTCGAGCCGGAAGTCGTGATCCCGGGTCACGGCGTGCCGACCAACGTGGACGTCGTGACCCAATACACCAGGGACTATCTGATCTTTCTGCGTGGCGAGGTGCAGAAACTGCTGGACGAGGGCGGCACCCTGGACGACGCGTACAAGATTGACCAGTCGGCCTATTCGGATCTCGACACTTTCGAAGAGCTGGCGTCGCGGAACGCAGGAATAGTGTTCGAGGCGATGGAATTCGAGTAGGTCCGGCATCAGTGCGTTTGAGAAATCAGCCCATCGCGGCCGGTGCAGTACATCGCTTCAGGACCGACCCGAAGCGAGCGATGCGTGCTAACAGAACGCATACCGCCTGGTCATCTCTTACCAGCGACTTTTGCCTGTGTCAGATGGTCTATTGAGATACCGTAGACGCTTGGCACTAAAGAGCCCTTCAATCGGAATTTCCAATCGATGTCATAGAGAATTGCGATTGGAGTTTTCTATCGTCTTTATAGACTATGCTCGGTGGAGACTATATGTCTCAGGCCCTGATTTTCTACCAAAGGGAATACCTTCAATGTTCAGAGAAAAGATGCCTTTACTTGCCGCTTTTGCGGGAGCGATGACACTGCTTCTGTCCTCGATGCCTGCTCTGGCGCAGGGTGAGCCGAAGTCGAACCAGTTCTGGTGGCCTGACCAGCTGGACCTCACGCCGCTGCGCCAGCACGATCCCGGGTCCAACCCGCTGGGCGAAGACTTCAACTACGATGAGGCGTTTGCGAGTCTCGACCTCGATGCGGTAAAGCAGGACATCGAGACCTTGCTGAAGACCTCCCAGGACTGGTGGCCAGCCGACTATGGGCACTACGGGCCGTTCATGATCCGCATGGCCTGGCACAGCGCGGGCACCTACCGTGTGGCTGACGGCCGCGGCGGCGCCGGCGGTGGTCAACAGCGATTCGAGCCGCTCAACAGCTGGCCCGACAATGCAAACCTCGACAAGGCGCGGCGCCTGCTCTGGCCGGTCAAACAGAAATACGGCCGGAATATTTCCTGGGCCGATCTGATGATCCTGACGGGCAATGTCTCGCTGGAGTCCATGGGTTTCAAGACGTTCGGTTTCGCCGGCGGGCGCGTGGACGACTGGGAGCCCGACCTGGTCTACTGGGGGCCAGAGACCGAGTTTCTCGCCGATGAGCGCTACAGCGGCGACCGGAAACTGCAGCGCCCGCTCGGCGCCGTGCAGATGGGTCTGATCTACGTGAACCCTGAGGGGCCAAACGGCAACCCGGACCCGCTCGCGGCCGCTCGGGATATTCGCGAGACCTTTGGCCGCATGGCGATGAACGATGAAGAAACCGTTGCGCTGATCGCCGGCGGTCACACGTTTGGCAAAGCCCACGGCGCCGCCAAGCCGGCCGATTGCGTAGGTCCCGAGCCGGCCGCCGCCGGCATCGAAGAACAGGGCTTTGGTTGGAAGAACAAGTGTGGCACCGGCAACGGCGCGGACACCATCACCAGCGGTCTGGAAGGCGCATGGTCTGTCAGCCCGGCTGCCTGGACCACGCAGTATCTGGACAACTTGTTCGCCTTCGAGTGGGTGAAGACGGAGAGCCCCGGCGGGGCGATCCAGTGGATTCCCGCTGATGGGCAGGCAGCGAATCTCGTGCCGGATGCTCACGATCCGTCGAAGCGGCATGCTCCGATCATGTTCACCACGGATCTGTCGCTGAAATTCGACCCGAGCTATCGGGAGATTGCGAAGCGTTTCCAGAAGAACCCGGAGGAGTTCGAACTCGCCTTCGCCAAGGCGTGGTTCAAGCTGACGCATCGCGACATGGGCCCGCGTGCACGCTATGTCGGCGCTGAGGGGGCGAACGGAGCGCGCCTTCGTCTCGCGCCGCAGAAGGATTGGGCAGTCAACGATCCGACTGAACTGGCCAGGGTGCTGAAGCGTCTGGAGGGCATTCAGAAGGACTTCAACCGCAAGCAATCGGGCGGCAAGCAGGTATCGCTCGCCGATCTGATCGTCCTCGGCGGAGCCGCTGCAATCGAGCAGGCCGCAAAGGATGCCGGGCATGACGTAAAGGTCCCGTTCACGCCGGGCCGGACGGATGCGTCGCAAGCGCAGACTGATGTGAAATCCTTTGCTGTGCTCGAACCGAGTGCAGACGGGTTTCGCAATTACTTCGACAACAGCAACCGCAGATCGCCGCCGGAGATGCTTGTCGATCGGGCCAGCCTGCTGACTCTGACCGTGCCCGAGATGACCGTTCTCGTCGGCGGCATGCGGACGCTGAACGCCAATTCCGGACAGTCTGATCATGGCGTGTTCACCGACCGGCCCGGTACCCTGAGCAACGATTTCTTTCTGAATCTGCTCGACATGTCCACCGAGTGGACGAAATCATCCACCTCCGCGGGCGTTTACGAGGGTCGGGATCGCGGCACGGGAAAACTCAGATGGACGGCCACCTCGGTTGACCTTATTTTCGGGTCGAATTCCGAGCTGCGTGCTGTAGCGGAAGTCTATGCAGCTGATGACGGTCAGGAGATGTTTCTGCGTGACTTCGCTGGTGCATGGACCAAGGTGATGATGCTCGACCGCTTTGACGTCCGTTGATCCGACGGCAAACGTGCTCTGAGGCCTGTGCCAGGTAGCTGCATTCGAGCATTGGGTCAGAGTATGAAAAGAGCTTCGAGAATGTTTTGTAGCTGATGAAAACAAGAACGGCGGCGTATTAGACGCCGCCGTTCTTGTTTGTGCACGGCCCGAACCACATCTCCGCGCCCCATCCGTCAACGCCTGTATCCCTGTTCCACTTCTCGTACACGACCTCTCCGGAATCCCATGCCAGTCGTCGATGGATGTCGATTGACAGCTCGGCAAGTCGGTTTCATTGTGTACGCTGCTCGCGACGGCGCAGTAGGTCCAAAGGTCCTGGCCCGAGCCTACGTGGAATTCAGCCGATTACGTTGTTACGGTGCGCCAGCTGGTCTTTTCAAATGGCCACGGTGTAGGCTGCATCAATACATTCGGGTCGCATGGCGTTCATCCAGCGGATGACGAGAGATCAAACAATGAAGCTACGCTACAAAATTCCGCTCGGCCTCCTGATTCTTCTGGCGCTCGCGATATCGGCGCTGGCTGTTGTCATCAGCCACGATGCCGCTTGCCCGCCGGCTCCGCAGATCGCCAGTGGCTCAGAGACCATGAAGGCGATCGCTTATCGCTGCTACGGCTCGCCCGATGTGCTCGAATTTGCAGACACCGAAAAGCCGACGCCCGCGGACGATGAAGTCCTGGTAAAAATCCATGCGGCATCGGTCAATCCCCTCGACTGGCACTACATGAGAGGCTCACCGTATATCATGCGTCTGATGTCCGGTCTGGGCGCGCCTGAGGATACGCGCCTTGGCGTGGATTTTGCCGGGACCGTGGAGGCGGTCGGCAGCAAGGTCACGCGTTTTAAGCCAGGTGATGAGGTATTTGGCGGGGCGGGCGGGGCCTTCGCCGAATACCTGACGATCCGTGAGGATCGGGCGCTGGCGACAAAGCCGGCCAACATGACATTGGAACAAGCGGCCTCCGTCCCGATCGCGGCAATCACCGCACTCCAGGCGCTCCGCGACAAGGGGCAGGTCAAGCGGCGACAAAAAGTCCTGATCAATGGTGCCTCAGGGGGTGTCGGTACGTTCGCAGTGCAGATCGCCAAGTCATTCGGTGCGGAGGTCACCGGCGTATGCAGCACCCGCAATGTGGACATGGTCCGGTCGATCGGCGCGGATCACGTCTTTGATTACACCGAAGAGGATTACACCAGGAGCGGGCAACGTTACGACCTGATCATCGACATGGTCGGCAATCACTCACCGTTTGCGAACAGCCGCGTCCTGAATCCCGAGGGTACGCTGGTGCTGGTCGGCGGAGCCAAGGGCAAATGGATCGCGCCTTTGGTCAATCCGATCAAGGCGCTCGTATTGTCGTGGTTCGTGGACCAGAAAATCATCACGCTGCTGGCGCGTCTCGGACCCGACGACCTGAGCTTCCTCGCCGATCTGATGCAGGCCGGAACGATGACGCCGGTCATCGACCGACGTTATCCATTGAGCAAAGTCCCGGAGGCGATCCGCTACTCGGAAGCAGGACGCGCCCGGGGCAAGATAGTCATCAACGTCGAGTAAGACCGCGCCGGCACAGGGTTGACGGCGGTGAGCTGAAACGACTCCGGCCCACCTGTCGGCGCGCCCCCCACCCTTATTGCGTCGACATTTCCACCACAAGCGCCTGCACGCTGCGGTTGTCCGGCTGCAGGATCAACAGATCGGTCGCGTATCTCAACGCGTCCTCGTTGTTCCCCGCTTCCCGGTGGTAAGACGCCAACGCAAAGAGCACATCTGCATCGGCGGGGCGATCGGCGTGTGCCTGTTCCAGCAGCGCGATCGCGTCGGCCGGTTGGCCCAGACCGTTAAGCGCGACGGCCAGCACATAGGCATAGCGCGTATTCCCGGGCGCCAGTTCCGTTGCCCGTTCCAGCCACGGCAGCGCTGCCTCGGCACCAACGGCCCGCACCGTCAACAGCCCCATTGAGTAATTCAGCGCCGCACTGTCGGGCACAAGCTCGAGGCCGCTGCTCAGGACGCTCTTGGCCTGGGTCTCGTCGCCGACGGAGCGATAGAGGTCCGCCAGATTGACGAAAGCCGGCTCGAAATCGGGCTGTAGCGTGAGTGCCGCGCGGAATTGTTTTTCCGCCGTCTCCGGCTGACCCGCCTGGGCGTAGAGGATGCCGAGATTCAGCCGTGCCTCGGGACGGTCCGCGTTGTCGTTTTGTATCGCGACATACTCAGCCAGTACTGTCTGCAGGCGCTGCCGTTGCCCGGGCGAGAGTTCTGCCGGTGACAGACCCGCGAGCTGGCGGGCAGCCTCGGTACGCACCGATCTGATCGGGTCATCCAGTGCCGGGATCAGGAACGATTGTTTGGCGGCCGGGGGCATCGGCTCCAGCGCATCCAGCGCGCCGAGCCGGACCAGCGGATCGGGGTCACGCAGCGACCTGGCGGCGAGTTGCAGGCTGGTCTGATCCGGATAAGCGGCAAGATGCTGTAGCGCAGTAGCCCTGACGATCGCGGGTTGCTCCGCCGATGCCAACAATTCTTTGAGTTGCTGCCCGGCGTCGGCCTGGCCGGTCTGCGCAGCGCGGAACGCGAGCGCGAATCGTTGATAGCCGGACGCGTCATCCCCGAGCCACTCGCGGACCTGGCCGGCGCTCCAGCCCTCGGGGCGATCCGCATGACAGGCGGCGCAGGCGTCGGTGACGCCGAGCTGCTCCGCCAGATCGGGCCGCGGTACGCGCAAGCTGTGGTCCCGGCGGCCGTCGATCACCATGTAATCTTGCGACGGCATATGGCAGTCGACACAGCCCGGCTTGTCCGTGCCGGTGTCATGCCGATGGTGAGACGTCACATCGAAGACATCCGGCGCGTGACAGCTCGCGCACATCGCGTTCCCCGGGGCCTTTAATTCGAGACTGTGCGGGTCGTGGCAGTCGGTACACACCACGCCCTTTGCATGCATCTTGCTCTGCAGAAAGGAGCCGTAGACATAGACCTCGTCGCGGATCTGTCCGTCCGGAAAATACAGCGGCTCGGTGAGCAGCGCGGGGACGTAGGAATCGGTCAGCGGCTTGCCATGAGCATACTCGGTGCGGATCGGCGCCCGCCGTGCGTGGCACTGCCCGCAGGCCTCGATCTGGGTGTCGGCCACCCCGGCACCTTCCAGGTGAGCGGTCGGTTCACCGATCCCTCGGGTCCAGTGACGGTCTGGCGCAGCGAATGCCACCACCAGTCCGTTTGCCTGATCGAGCTGCTCAGATTCGGCCAGCGCCACGTGGGACGAGCCCGGGCCATGGCAGGCCTCGCAGGCGACGTCGATGTCGGTCCAGGTCGAGTCGAAGCGGTCGCTGGCTGCGTCGTAGTTTTTGCGATAGCCGGTGGAATGACAGTCGGCGCACATGTAGTTCCAGTTTTGACTCATCCGCGTCCAGTGCAGCTCGTCGCTGTGGTCGACAGCTTCGTCCGGGTAGAGATGAAACCAGCGCTGTCCGCCTTTGTCTGTTGGTCGCGTGTCCCAGGCGATGCCAAGCGCCTGCAGCCGGCCATCCGGAAATTCGATCAGATATTGCTGCAGCGGCTCGACGCCAAAGGTGTAGGCAATCGGGAATGCGACCAGATCACCATTGGCGCTGTCGGTGCGGACAAAATAGTTACCGTCTCGAGCAGCGAAGGTGGAGCGGACGCCGGCGTACTCGAACCCGGTGTCGCCAAAATCACCCAGCACCGTCGTTGCGTCCGCCGGCTGCATGGCCAGGTCATGATGGGATCCGGTCCAGCTTGCAGCCGCGTCCTCGTGGCAGCCAGCGCAGACCGCGGTTCCGACAAAGCTGGCGTCGGCGGCGACGGGCACTACTGGTTGGGGCCCGGGCTTGTCTTCACCCGCGCGCTCACAGCCGGCCGCCGTAACGATCGCAAGTAAAAAAAGGGCGAGTCTGACGGGGCGTCTCATTTGTCCGCTGCATCAAAAGGGGCCCCTATCATACAAGCCTGGTGCAGGACCGCGCGGTCAGGCGACCGTCTCTGATGTCTGAATATCGGCCGCCCTGACGGGCTCAGCCCGCCGGCCCGAAGGTCTCGGTATGGATACGCTCCCGCGGTACCCCGTGGGCGGCCAGATCAGCGGTCAACCCGGCCAGGAAACGGTTCGGTCCGCACAGATGGAAATCGGCATCCAGAGCCGGCACCATTGTCTCGAGCTGGTCTATGCTCACATGACCCTCCCGGTCATAGTCCGGGCCCTGGACATCCTCGGTCCGGGGCTGGCTGTAAAAGACCTGCAGACCCATGTCCGGTTGTTCTGCGACCAGCTGCCGCACTTCGTCTGCAAGCGGATGATGCGCGCCGTCACGGGCGCCGTGGACGAACCACACCGGCCGGCCTCCGGATTCCCTGGCGAGGGCATGGAGCATACTGACCATCGGTGTCAGGCCGATACCGGCACTGATCAAAACCACGGGTCCACCGCCAGGTTGCAGGATAAATTCCCCCTCCGGTCTGGATGAGCTGATGATCTCGCCGATTTCGACATGGTCATGTAGATGACGCGAGACGACGCCGAGCGGCTCACGTTTGACGCTGATCCGATAATGGCCTTCGCCCGGACCATTGGACAGCGAATAGGTCCGCTTCAGTGGCTGATCATGGCCATCGATACGGATCTCGATCGGCAGATATTGTCCCGCCTCGAAGTCCGCCAGCTCACCGCCGTCACGCGCGGTAAAGACAAACGAGGTCACGTCCTCGCTCTCCTTGATCTTCTCGGCCAGCCGCAATGAGCGGATCGAGCCTTTGGGCGCGCTCCAGCGCAGCGGCAGGACATCGTCGAGCCGCACGATTCTATCGATATCGATGATCACCAGTCGTTGCGCGCCCGGATACCGGGCCACTTCTGCGGAATCCCAGTCGATGGTCGCATTGCCGCTGATCTGTAACAGACTGCCCTGCTCAAAATCGACGAACAGCAATCCGACCCGCGAATCCATGACCAGGTTACCGATGGTATTGAAATGGTTGTTGCCGGCGTAATCCGGGAACACCAGCCGCGTCTCGCTCTCAACGGTGACAAAACCCGGGGCGCCGCCGCGATGCGAGGCGTCCATGCCGTGAGTCGGGTCATCGCCGCTATCGCCACCGTCACGATAGCCGCTGGCGATAAAAAAGGTGTCGGCGTTGGAAATCCACATTTGCATGGACGCGTCCAGTTGCCGGCCATGGGTGACGGACCCTTGATCCGGCTGGACTTCCACCCGCCGCCAGGCCCGCTCGGTGATGTACTGGGGACAGTTGCCAAAGGACTGTGTCACCTCGAGTTCGAGCCCGCTGGCGCCGGCCTGATTGATCGTTCCGTTGACCCGGTTGCGCCGCCGGGTCTCGGGATCGATACCGAGCAGACCCAGTTCGGCGCCGGCGACCAGCGAGCCGGAGAGCGCATCGCCGGGCAGAGGGCCGGCGGCAATCTGCAGCCCGGCCGGATCCGGCGAACGCACAAAGCCCGGTGGCCCGACCAGCAGCGTGACCCAGGGTCGTTGTTTATCGTCGCGGGCGGCGGCGACGAGAAAGGGTAGCTGGCCATAGAACCGACGATGCTGTTCCGGCAGGCGCGGGCGCACCACCTGCCGGGCCCAGGGCTCGATCGCGTCGCGCACGCCGAGACGCATCTGGACTGCCTGCTCGCCCGTGTGGAACGGCGAGTCGGCGCGATCGAGGGCTGGTGTCGACTGCATGGTTCTGTGCTCCTGTCTGCTAGGCCGCGATCAGTTCGAGCCGGATATTGCCCGGGACACGACACATCATGTGGCGCAGACCGCTGTTGCCCAGGCCTTCCGGTTCGAACTCGACCTCGGTGTCGTCCCGCGCGCCCAGTTCGGTGCCCAGACGCCCCAGCTCCGCTTCGTCCGCGACCCGCAGCGCCAGATGATGCAGACCGATGTTTTTGCGCCGGTCGAAGGCCACCGCACTGGCCGGATCTTCGGCCTGCCACAGGGTGATCATGATCGAGCCATCGCTGAGAAAGACGGCCGGGTAGTCCGGCACCTCGCCGACCTGGTCAAAGCCCAGGGCGTCGATAAAGAACGTGCGGGCCGCCGCGAGGTCCGGCACGGTCAGGCCCACATGATGGGCGCCAAGGGTTCTTGCTGTGTTGTCGGTCATGGTCTTACTCCTGTTCAGGTTGCTTCAAAGAACGGCTGTAGTCTGTCGATATATCTAATTCGGATAAATACCGATAATTTGATATTATTGCTGCAATTTATGTAGAAATAGGTCGCCATGGACCGCCTGGCCGCGATGAGAGCCTTTGTAGAGATCGTCGATCAGGGCAGCCTGACCGCGGCGGCCGAGGTGCTCGAGCGCTCCCAGCCCACGATGGTCCGGACGCTGGCGGCGCTGGAGACCCATCTGGGGACCCGGCTGCTGCAACGGACGACCCGCCGGATGTCCCTGACCGCGGATGGCCGGGACTACCTGGTCCGTTGCCGGCGCATCCTTGCCGATGTGGAGGAAGCGGAGCGGGCGGTGGGACAGGCCGAAGGCGAGTTGCGCGGTGACTTGCTGATGACCGCGCCGGTCGAATTTGGCCGCCTACATGTTGTGCCGGTCGTGAGCGATTTCCTCGCACGGTATGCCCGTGTGCGTGTCGAGCTAATGCTGGTCGATCGCGTGGTCGACCT
>CAMYOC010000025.1 GCA_947259915.1 uncultured Gammaproteobacteria bacterium | reverse complement strand
CGTCGATATCGAGGCCAGCTATCCGTTGGAGAAAGTTTCAGACGCCATGGCCCACGCCAAACGCGAAAGTCGTGGCGGCAAAGTGCAGTTGCGCCCCAATGGATAAGCATGAACTGACAGCTTGGGATATTTCAACACTATCGGCCACAAGCAGGCATAAGAAAGCCTGCGGAAGCTGGGTCGTGGTCACGTTAGGCTGACGAATTCGGAGCCGAATTCGATGTAAGCTACTCTGGCCGCGGTCGCGTGGCCGGTGATCTGTGTTTGCAAAGGCATGGCTATTGATATCCGGCGCGGCGCCGGCCGCGTTACTGTAGCTTGATTGCAAGATCGACTATATTCCCGAGTCCAACCGTAGCATAAACCGAGACTGACACATGGCAACGAGCAGGTGGCGGAACGTGGACGGCGCCTTCGACGCTGCGCCGGACGAGGCGGCTTTCTGGACCGGCAGGACCTTTGACGATTTCCTGTTCCGGCCGCAGAAGACGGATTCGCAGACCCGCCGCAATATCAGCGTGAACTCGCTGCTGACGGCGAACGTGGCGTTGGATCTACCGATCGTTTCGTCAAACATGGACAGCGTGACCGGCGCCGACATGGCGCGGGCCATGGCCATGCACGGCGGCATTGGGGTCGTGCATCGAGGCATGAGCATTGAGCGCCAGGCGTCCGAAGTCGGCGTGGTGAAGCGCAGCCAGAGCGCTGTGATCGTCAGTCCGCTGTGCCTGCCGGCGGGCACCACTATCCACCAGGCCAGGCGTTTCGCGCGGCAGAACGGCATCACCGGCATCCTGATCGAGACGGCCAGCGGCTCGAACGTGCTGGCCGGTTTGCTCTCGAACCGCGACACGCCGGTGCACGGTGCTGACGAAGATCGACCGGTGGACGATTTCATGACACCGCTGTCCCGCCTGGTGACCGGCGCGCCGGATATCTCCACTGACGAGGCCGAACGGCTGATGTTCGAACACCGCATCGAGCGCCTGCCGCTGATCGATGGCGCGAATTGCATCCATGGGCTGATCACGCGCCGCGACATCAATCTCAAGCGCGAACAGCCCGGCGCCAGCAAGGACAGCGGCGGCCACCTGCGCTGCGCCGCGGCGGTCGGCGCGCGCGGCGATTACCTGGAGCGGGCCGCAGCGCTGTTGGAGGCCGGCGCCGATGTGCTGTTCATCGACATCGCACACGGCCACTCGGTAATCATGGAGCGGGCGGTCGCCGGGCTGCGCGGCAAGTTTGGCAGCGTGCCGCTGGTTTGCGGCAACGTCGCGACCGGCGCCGGCGCGCGCTTCATGCGCGATATCGGCGCCGATGCCGTCAAGGTCGGGGTCGGGCCGGGCCGCGGCTGCCGCACGCGGCTGGAAACTGCGGTCGGCGTGCCGCAGCTGCAGGCCATCCGCGAGACCTATCTCGCCGTCGGTGATAGCGTGCCGATCATGGCCGACGGCGGTGTGAAAACCGACAAGGATATCTTTCTCGCCCTGATCTGCGGGGCGTCGACGGTGATGCTCGGCAGCGCGCTGTCCGGCACCGACGAGGCGCCGGGCCGCGTGATAGAGGATCCGGCGACCCACATGAAGAAAAAGATTTACCGCGGCATGACCTCGCCCGAGGCCGTGCTGGAAACGCTGTACGACAGCGGCAGCAGCGAAGAGCTCGACGCGGCGCTCGAAACCCCGCCCGAAGGCCAGGAAATCCAGGTGCCTTATCGCGGCAGCGTCAGCAGCATCCTGCAGCGCATCCGCGGCCACCTGCAGTCATCGGTGAGCTACGGCGGCGAGATCACGCTGGCGGCGGTGCGGGAGAAAGTGCTGCCTGATCCGACCGCGTTCCTGGTGCCGCTGAGCGCGGCCGCGCGCATCGAATCCTACGAGCGCTGAGCGCCCGCAGGTGCTCCGATTTGATCGCCGGCGGCCGACGACCGGATCGACGGCCAACATAGCCGAGCGACGGGTTCCTGATCGGTTACCCGCCATTCGCTCCGGCAGATTTTTCGCGGCCGCTACGTCTCTTCCTAGCCGGTTGCAGCGGTGGCCCGGACTGCCAGGAGGGTCAGCTATTCAGCCTGGCACCCCAAGCTCGAAAGCTGACGGTAAATTTGTGCGGTGCAATGGTCCCCAGTCGACCCACTATAGCTAGTCCGTCCCGCTTTCAGCGATCCTAGACGCAGCCAGCAGGTAGCTGTTGGTGAAGGCGGGACATGCACCCGCGGACTACGAATAATCGACCCAAACACGCGATGTTCGCCGCATTGGCTTCGAGCCCGCAGGTGCGCTTGAGTTCATCAACGAATACTCAGGGCTAGCCGTAGCACCGGCCGCTATATTGGCTTCGCAGAACTCAAGCACGCATGCCCCTGACTGAAGACTCTATCAACTCGGGAGCCGTATGATGAAAACGTTTTCCAGTTTTGAGTTCGCCGCCTACATCGGCATTGATTGGTCCGACACCAAGCACGACATCTGCATTCAACCCGCAGGCGGTGTGGAACGCGAGTTTGATTGCATTGCCCATCAACCTGAGGCGATCGCGCAGTGGGCGCAGTCGATACGGCAACGCTTCGGTGGCCCCATCGCAGTGGCGCTGGAACTCGCCAAGGGCCCGCTCGTCTCGGCGTTA
>CAMYOC010000024.1 GCA_947259915.1 uncultured Gammaproteobacteria bacterium | reverse complement strand
TGCTGTTGATCGTGGCCGGGCTCGGGCAATTGATCAAGGCCGTCACCGCCTTCACCGTCACGCACAGCATCACGCTGGCGCTGGCGACCCTGGCTGTCGTGCACTTTCCGGCGGCACCCACCGAGGCGATCATCGCCTTGAGCATCCTGTTCCTGGCCGCGGAGATCGTCCATAAACGCAACGGCGTGATCGGGATCACCGAACGCTATCCCTGGGTGATCGCATTTATCTTCGGTCTGTTCCATGGGTTGGGATTTGCCGGTGCGCTGTCCGAGATCGGCGTGCCGCAACACGAAGTGCCGCTGGCCTTGTTCACTTTCAACGTCGGCGTGGAAACCGGACAGCTGTTATTTATTGCGGTGGTGCTGGGCGTGATCGGAGTGTTGAAACGCTTGCCGATCACGCTGCCGCAGGGCGCCTGGCGCTTGCTGCCCTACAGTATCGGCGGCATTGCCGCGTACTGGACCATCGATCGGGTGATCTCGTTTCTGCCGATTGCGGCATGATGCATTCGGTATGGGCTGTTGCGTCCGGGCGGTCAGTCATTGCGCCGAGCCAAGCCTGACCCTGTCAGGCCGCGAGATGCTCGATCTTCGCCAGTTCCTTGCTGGCCGCTTCCCTTGCCGCTTCCAGGTCGAAGTCAGCCTGCAGACCCATCCAGAATTGCTCGGATGTGCCCAGCGCCAGCGCGAGACGGAGGGCGGTATCCGCTGTCACCGCGCGCTTGCCGTGTACGATCTCATTGATCCGGCGTGGCGGCACGCCCATCGCCCGCGCCAGCCGATTCTGGCTGATCTGTAAGGGCGTCAGGAACTCCTCGAGCAGAATTTCACCAGGGTGGATGTTTGGCAACTTTTTCATCGGCGATTCCTAATGGTAGTCAACAATCTCGACATCCCTGGCGTCACCATCGCGCCAGGGAATGCGGGGACAGTTTACCTATTTTCCCCGGGTCGCCGGCAATGATCGTCATTGCAGACGAAATAGGTAAACTGTCCCCGTATTTCGGATGAATGCAGAGAAATACGCGGTCCTTTTCCCGCGCTCGCCATGCGATGCTGGCTCACTCCGGCAAATCGCAGAGGACCAGCGACGCCATGGCCAGGCTGGCGCGAGTAGTTGTCCCCAATTACCCTCATCACGTCACGCAGCGAGGTAACAGGCGGCAGAAGACATTCTTCTGTGAGGATGATTACCACGCGTACATCGAACTTATCGCTGAAGCTAAAAGCAAGGCAAAAGTCGCTGTCTGGGCCTATTGCATGATGCCCAACCATGTACACCTGGTGGTGGTGCCGGAAGATTCCGATAGCCTGGCGACCTTGTTCCGCGATGCGCATCGCCGCTACACCCGGCGCATCAACACTCGTGAAGGTTGGTGCGGCCATTTGTGGCAGGAGCGCTTTCATTCCTTCGTCATGGACGAACGTCATCTACTGGCGGCGGTCCGTTACACTGAGCTGAATCCGGTACGCGCAGGGCTGTGCTCGCATCCGGACGAATGGCGCTGGTCCAGCATTCACGCGCATCTTCGCCGCGAGGACGATTCGCTAGTGACGGTGGCTCCGCTTCTGAATCGGATCAGCGACTGGCATGGCTATCTTGCGGAATGCGATCCGGACTCCGGATTCGATGAGATTCGGATGCATGCCAGCACCGGGCGACCCTACGGCGGTCCTGCGTTCCTCGATCGAATGGAAGCACTGACCGGACGACGATTGCGAAAAAAACGAGTAGGGCGGAGACGTCGGAAATAAGTAAACTGTCCCCGTAATGAGACTTTGCACGGAATCACAGCGTTACCCGAGGTTTTGTCATGAGGGAGCACATCATTGAAGTCGCGGACGGGTTCTGGAATATCCGCGGGTCGTTCAAGGTCGCGGGGCTGATCGACATCGGCACCCACGCGTCGCTCGTTCGGCGATCCGATGGCCGCTTCCTGCTGCTCGACTCGTATACGTTGAAAGACGGCGTCGCGCGTGAAGTCGACGAATTGACTGGCGGGAAGGAGAACGTCGTGGCCGTCCTCAATCTCCACCCGTTTCACACGATCCACGTCCGGGCCATCCATGAGCGGTACCCCGACGCGAAACACTACGGTACCGCGCGGCACCTGTCCCGCCATCCCGAGCTCACCTGGCAGCCCGAGCGCACCGAGGACGCGGCGCTACACGACTTGTTCGCGGACGACTTCGAATTCTCGGTGCCCGACGGCGTCGACTTCATCTCCGCCAACGAGCATGTCCACTTTTCGTCTGTCCTGGTGATGCACCGCTTGACGAAGACGATTCATGTGGACGACACCATCATGTACATACGGCTGCCGCAGGTGTTGAATCTCCTCGGGCTGACCGAGTCGACGAGTTTCCACCCCACCCTGGCCAAGGTCCTGCAGAAGCGAGAAGGGGCGGCGCGGGACTTCCGCCAGTGGGCCAGGGCCTTGGCCGACCGCTGGGCGGATGCCGAGAACCTGTGTGCGGCCCATACATCGACGCTGCTGGGGACGAAGAACAGCGGAGATACGATCCGCGACAGGATTCTCGGATGCCTCGACAAGGTGGAATCAAAGCTCGCCGCCCACGAGCGAGCACATGGCTAGACCCGGCTAAGCCGGGGCCGTCTGCAACTCAAAACGCCATATTGAGCATGATCAGGGGGTTAACCGGGGCTTGATCTCCACGGTCGGCGGCGGTGGCGCCATCGGAACCTCCCTGAACTCCCCGACTAAATTTAGCACGATGACGGGGCATCCTACGGACATCGTGTCCGGAAAGGCTGTCTCGCCGCAGTCGCTCGGCAGAGAATATCCGGAGTCGCGGAGTAGTACGGGGACAGTTAATACGGGGACAGTTTACCTATTTCACCGTTAATACGGGGACAGTTTACCTATTTCACCCCCGGCCGCCGGCTCCGGCCGTCGCTTCAGATGAAATAGGTAAACTGTCCCCGTATTAGTCCGTCGCTTCAGATGAAATAGGTAATCTGTCCCCGCATTGAAGTCCCCGCATTGAACGGTTCTCAGGAAGTTGGGCGCGTGATAAATTTGGGTTTCACGATTTCTTGGTCACCTGGGGAAAGCCGATGAGAGGATCGTTACTTGTATTCACGGCCGCGATCGTGTGCGCGGTACCGTCTGTCCACGCCCTCGAGATGGCCGATTTTACTGTGAAGACGACCCGGAATCTGGTCACGCTCTGCAGCGCTGACAAGAACGATCCGATGCACGATGCCGCCAGGGGTTATTGCCTGGGATTCGTCGACGCAGCGATCAACTACCACCGGGTCGTCACCAGCGGCGACATGCTGGCACCGGTCGCTTGCCCGTCCGAAACCGTGACCCGGCAGGAGCTCGTTGACGCATTGCTCGCCTGGGCCGGCAAGAATGGTGGTCTGCTGGATAGCGAAAGCCCGATCCAGGGCGTGATGCGCGCGGCCAACGCCAAATGGCCGTGCAGCTAGTCCCTGTTTCTGAGGAGATTTGATCATGCAAGCAGTGATGCAGAGAAGCCGGATCACCGTCATCGCCATGTGTCTGGCGCTGTTGGTGGGTTGCGCGAATATGTCCGACAGCGAAAAAGACACCGGCAGAAGGACTGCCTCCGGCGCTGGCATTGGTCTGGCCGCGGGCGCGGTGGTCGGCGAGCTGGCAACCGGCCAGCCGCTTCATGGTGCAGCGATCGGCGCCGCGGCGGGAGCCGTCGGCGGCTGGCTCTATGACCGGCATAAGAAGAAGGAAGAAACGCCGGGATACTGAGTTTCTTTGAGACTGTGTCCCGATGACCGTCATGTCTGCGCATGACGGTCCTCTGGCGCGACTGAGGGCTGGCTGATGTGGAATCTTCTTCGTAGTCGCGGTGGGCTCTTGGTGTCGCTATTGGGACTGTTACCGTCCCAGGCCGTAGCGGAGGTCGGTCCGGCGATGACCGGATTCACCGGCCGGGCGAACGACGCGCTGGCGGTGTTCTGGTCACCGGCGGCTCTGACCCGTCTGGACAAGCCCGAACTCGTCGCCCAGGGCATGCTGGTCTATTCGGAGGCCAAGTTCGAAGTCGACTCGGCCACGTTTGACGGCGGCAGTGCCGATAACGACAACAGACTCCTCGTCATTCCGGGCATCTATTACGCCCATCCGCTGGGCGAGCGCTGGCGTCTGGGCGTCTCGCTCAACGTGCCGTCCGGGATCGGCAACAACTATGGCAGGAGCTGGTCGGGCCGCTATCTGGCGGAGGACTCCGAGCTCGCGTTTGTGGCTTCCTCGGCCGTCGCCGCGTACAAGGTCTCCGATAGCTTTTCGCTGGCCGCTGGCGGCTTTCTCGTTTACACCAGCGCGGAGACAAAAGCGCGGATCAACAATATCGACCCCGACACTGGCGACGGCAGAATCGATGTAGACGAAGACGGCTCGGCGGTCGGTCTGATGCTCGGCGCCATGTACGAATTTAGCGACACGACCCGGGTCGCCGCGACCTATCGTTCGGCGGTGGAACCGAAGCTGTCGGGTACACCCACATTCAGGAACCTGGACCCGCTGCTGCGGGACGTCCTCGCGGCGGCCGATCTGCTCGGCACTGAGGTCGATGTCAAATTCAAGGTACCGGCACAGCTCCAGGCGGGTTTTTACACCGAGTTCTCCGACCGCTGGTCGATGACCGGCGATGCGATGTGGGTCAACATGTCGGACTTCGGCATCTCCCGGCTCAGCGTCGAGCAGGACAGCCTGACGGTGGACGTCAAGGATTTCCGCGACATCCTGATTGGTTCTGCCGGCTTCAAGTACCAGTACCGTCCGGACCGCGCAATTTCGGCGGGCGCCATGTACGTCAGTTCCGCGATCAGCGACGCTCGGCGTACTATCGCGCTGCCGCTGGACCGCGTCCTCGGCGTGGGTGTCGGACTCACGCGGCCCTGTCGCGACTTTGTCTGCCAGATCAATCTGAACTACTTCGATCTGGGCGACGGCGACTTGTCCGAAGGCGGGGGGCCATTAACCGGCGACATCGAGGGATCCTTCCGCAAGCATTGGGCGATGATGCTCGACTTCCAGGTCAAGATGCAGTTCGGCAAATAAGGGGACAGTTCACTCTTTTGCTGTCCCCGCAATCCGGCGATGGGCAAGGGTCCGGGATAGACGTCGGGCGGCCACGTTTTTGGACTGTTCCAGCGGGCGCCGGGCCGATGGCCTGGCCTCCTCCAGGTCACGGTTTTCCGGCAGACTCATCCATGTCTGGATGGACGGGGCTGTCAGCAGGATTGCCCATCGCCCTTCCAGCCGGCCTTGCGCATTCCCTCGATATATTTATCAACCAACCCGTCCGGCAGGAAGCTGCGCAGATGTTCCTCGGTGAGGTCGGGCGCCAGCTTTAACATCTGCTCGAATGCCTCGCGGGCTTCGACGGTCTTGCCCAGATAGCCGCTCGCCGCGGCAATGACCCGATACGAACCGGGCTGGCCTGCCTCGATATCCAGGCTGCGCCGGGCGAACGCGATCGCCTCCTGATAGCGGCCGGCCGCGAAATGGGCTGACGCCAACGAGAACAGGAATTCGTTCATCAGCGGGTCCTGCGGCGACAATCGGATCGCCTTCTCGACCATCGGGATCGCCTCGTCGGGCCGCCCGGCCGGACCCAGAGCGGCACCCAGCGCCCAATAGGCGAATGCGGAGCTCGGGTTCAGATCGATCGCCCGCTCCAGCACCGCGATGGCCCGATCATGCGCCTTCAAAAAGGAGCTCGAGAAACCGACCGCGGTCAACGCCATCGCGTCCTCGTTATCCAGGGCCATGGCTTTTTCCGCCGCCCGGCGCGCGCTCTCCAGCGACGCCGCGGGCGTGTCGCTCCACTGATAGATGACGTCGTACATGTGAGAGAAACAGATGAGACTGTAGGCGGTCGACGAGTTCGGGTTCAGCTCCAGCGCCTTGTTGGCCCATTCGCGAGTCCTGACCATCGCTTCCCTGCTGCGATGGAACAGATGCCACATGCCCCGATGGATGGTGCTCCAGGCATCCAGATCCTGTGGTGATCGTCGTATGGCGTGACGCATCTCACTCTGCGACAACGCAGGACCGACCGAGGCGGCGATCTCCGCGGTGATCTGATCCTGGATTTCAAAGATATCTGAAATCTGCCGGTCATAACGGCCCGACCAGATTTGATGACCGCCCTCGGCGTCGACCAGCTCGGCGGTCACCCGCAATCGCTCGCCCGAGCGCCGCACGCTGCCGGTCACGATATAGTGCGCACCCAGCTCCCTGCCGACCTCGCGCGCATCGACGTTTCTGCCCTTGTAGGTGAAGCTCGAATTACGCGAGATGATCGGGTACATACGCAGGGCGCCCAGCGAGGCGATCAGATCCTCGGCGAGCCCATCGGCGAAGTACTCCTGCTCGATATCCTGGCTGAGGTTGCGAAACGGCAACACCGCGATCGCGTGGCGACCGGCGAATCCCGGCACATGGGGGTCCATCGGCGTTGGAACGTTGTGCCGCTCCTGTGCCGGCGGAGCAGATTCGGCTGATCCATCGATCAGGCGGAAGATGCGTATCGGCCGGGACACATTCTTCAACTCATGTTCGCCAGTGTCTGCCGCCGCGATTGGCAACTTGCCCTCGACCTGGTCCAGCACCGTTTGCGAAATCGCGATGCCACCGGGTTCCGCCGTGGCCTCGATACGCGCCGCGACATTGACCCCGTCTCCGACGATCCGCTCGCCGTCCACGATCAGGTCACCGACATTGATACCGATGCGGAAATGCATTCGCCGTGCGGGATCGAGCGTCTCATTTTGTACTGCGAGCTGACGCTGCGTTTCCATCGCGCATTGAACGGCATCCACCGCGCTGGGGAACTCGGCCAGCAGGTTGTCTCCCACCATATCGACCACCCGCCCGCCATGCTGGCGCACCAGCCCGGATATGAGCGAGCGATGGCAATTCAGGGTTTCGAGCGTGGCCAGTTCGTTGTCGGCCATCAGTTTCGTATAGCCGACCGCATCAGCGCTGAAGATCGCCGCGAGCCTTCGTTGAGTGTTCGGAAGCGCCATGTCGGGACTCGGGCCTGGTCGAGAACGGCGATTCTACACCGGCACCCCCGTGGCGGCACCTGCTGTATGCCCGGGCCTACGCCGTTGCCAGTTGCGTCAGGCGCTGCCTGGATTCTCCGGCCTGGTTTAGCGGTGATCTTCCCGGGACGATCGAAGCTCATCGTAAGACGACAAGGTCACACCGGCGAGGGCCAGGAACTCCCGCAGATGACGCACATCATGCTTGCTCAGCGCGCCGCTGTGGTGCGGTCGGTGTAACTGGCCTTCCACCTTGTTCAACACCACTGTCAGCCGCGCGCCATGGGTGCTCTGAAACTCAGCGCCCAGGTGGTTCAGCAGAGATTCGATCTCCCGCCAGTGAAGGTTGCCGCTGGACGGCTCGGTGAAGATCGATTTCAGAAGGCGTTTGTGCTTGTGACTCATGGCTGTCCTGGCCCCTCGCTATACCTGCAGTCTAGCGAATTTCTCGATGCCGCTCTCCCGGGCCCATGTGATCACAATCAGCTAGACTGCGCTGCAATGCATTAAAGGGGCTGACTCGTGGACAAGACCGCACTAATCACCTTCGGGACCGCGATGTTCGCGATCCTCAATCCCATCGGCGGGGTCGCCATCTTCGCCGGTATGGTCTCTGATCGCTCGGCAGAGCAGCGCCGGTCGATCGCGATCCGCTCGTCAGTCGCCATTGCGCTCATCCTGGTCGGCAGCGTCTGGGGCGGGGAGTTCGTGCTCGGGCTGTTCGATATCAGCATCCCCAGCCTCCAGACCGCTGGCGGAGTCATGATCGCCGCTATCGCCATGTCGATGTTGAACAGCAGTCAGAG
This sequence comes from uncultured Gammaproteobacteria bacterium, assembly GCA_947259915.1. Taxonomy (GTDB): domain Bacteria; phylum Pseudomonadota; class Gammaproteobacteria; order Steroidobacterales; family XN24; genus CAMYOC01. The sequence goes on along the minus strand of CAMYOC010000024.1, from coordinate 45,830 downwards.
TGCAATCCACGATACCAAGACTGACGGGGAGGCTGAGACCGTTAAACCGGACATCGCGGTGGTGCCCCTGGCCATGCCGATGGTCGCCGGTCCGGGCGCCATCGTGACCGTGATCGTCAACAGCCACCAGTATCAGGGCGTCAAAAGCAACCTGGAAATGTCGATGGTGTGCGTGGCCATGGCGGTCCTGATCTGCGTCTGCTTCGTGGCCTCCGGTTTGATCACCCGCCTGCTGGGCGTCCGCGGCCTGGAGATCCTGACCAAGTTCATGGGCATGCTGCTGCTGGCCATCGCGTTCGGGATGCTGGGGGCAGGCGTCAAGGGCTTGTTGCCCGGTCTCGCTGGCTGATCGGGGGCGTCAGCCATCATGCTGCTGTCCGGATGAAGACAGCGGGCGGGATTAGCCGTTAGGCCGGTTCCGGAATCCGGCGTCATTCCTGCGACCGTCACCGTCGCCGGCACGTTGGACAAATACGCCGGTGGATTCTAGCGTTAGATTGTGATGTTGAAACTCGTCTCAGTGCTGGCTGGTGGCTACGGTCTGCTGCTCCTGTTCATGTATCTCATGCAGGGCCGCATGCTGTATCTCCCGGACGTCCCCGGGCGTAAGCTCATCATGACCCCGGAATATGCGGGCCTGGACTTCGAGGACGTCCGTATCGGCACCGCCGACGGCGTGAGCCTCCACGGCTGGTTTATCCCCGGCAAGAGTGAGAGAGTCCTGCTGTTCTTCCACGGCAACGCCGGGAATATCTCGCACCGGCTGGATTCCATCCGCCAGTTCCATCAGCTGAGTTTGTCCGTTCTGATCATCGATTACCGGGGCTATGGTGAGAGCGGTGGCCGGACCACGGAGGCCGGCATCTACCGGGATGCCGAGGCGGCCTGGGACTATCTCACCGGGTCCAGAGGAGCCCAGCCGGACCAGATCATCCTTTTTGGCCGTTCCCTGGGCGCGTCGGTGGCGGCCTGGCTGGCGGCCCGCCGTGAACCCCTGGCACTCATCGTGGAGTCCTCATTCAGTTCGGTGCCCGATATCGGGCAGGAACTCTACCCCTGGTTGCCGGTGCGCTGGTTGAGTCGCCTGCGCCATGCGACGGCCGAGTACATCCGGGGCGTCCGGTGTCCCGTGCTGGTGATCCACAGCCGTGACGACGAGATCATCCCTTTTCATCATGGCCAGGCGATCTTCGACGCGGCGCCGGAGCCCCGCGACTTCGTGGCGCTGCACGGCTCCCATAACGACGCCTTTATCCGGGATCAGCAGACCTACCTGGAGGGGCTTTCGGCGTTCCTGGGCGGGCTGTAAAAGAGAAACCCGGCAAAAAGCCGGGTTTCTAATTGGTGGAGGCGGCGGGAATGCTCGGCGCTGCGCGCCTCGTCCTTCGCTGATGCTCAGGACCGGCGTCGCTGCGCTCCACCGTCCTGCGCTCGCCTGCGGCTCGCTGGTCGAACCCGAACGCGGGTGCTCATCCACACCTCATCAACCAAACAAAAAGGGCCGCGCGAGGCGACCCTTTGTGTTTGGTGGAGGCGGCGGGAATCGAACCCGCGTCCGCAAGCCCTCCATCCCAGGCTCTACATGCTTGTCCACGCCAATTGTTTTAACCGCCTGCTACCCGACGGGCAGGGAAAACAGACGGCGATCCCGGTTAGGTTTTAACCGATCCGCCCCAGGCGAGCTTTACGGCGATCTTGTGAGATATGACGCCTGAATGTCCCGAAGGACCTGGACGCACAAGCACGGCTCCAGTCAGACGGCACCCTACTGGGTTTTAAGCAGCGAGTGCGTAGTTGTCGTCGTTGGCAACTATAAGTTTGCAGATGTATTTACGAGGTAACTGCTCCTCGGCATGCACCTGGAACTTCGCGACACACGTCGAAGCCATGTCGCCCCCAGGAATCGGCATTGTATGGGTATCTGTCGCAACGAGACTACCCATCACATCTACTTATGGGCGAGGCAGGCGTTGTTCAAGGTGTCTGACCGGTAATGTGGTCGAATCCATATATAACTAATTAAATTAAATAATGATTGTAGTGAATTGAAAGATATAGCTATTAATCACAGCAATATCGGCATGCCCATCCAGTCCCAGACCCACAACACGAATACCGAGATAACCGCCAGCAGCATCAGGCTGGCCGGTACGCCGGCCATAAAGAACTCGCTTGCGCTGAATTGCCGGCTCTCGTAGGCGATGGCATTGGGGACTGCTCCGACCAAAAGCAGGAACGGCATGCCGGCGGCGGTCAGCGATACGTAGAGCACCACATCCGGTGCCACCCCCAGATACGGTGCCATCACCAACGCCACCGGCAGCGAGATCGCGATCGCCGCGACGTTCATGATCACGTTGGTCATCACCAGCACAAAGACGCCGAGCCCGAGGACAAACGCGAGCGCCTTGCTGCTGCCGATGTGTGACAGCCAGGACATCGCCAGCCACTCGGCGGCGCCGGTCTGCCACAGGCAGAGCCCGAGACTCATCGCGCCGCCAAACAGCAACACGATGTTCCACGGCAGTTTCTCCAGATCGGAGCGGCGCAGCAGACGAAATACAAAGAACAACACGGTGGCGCCGGCGATGATGGCGCTCTTGTCGACCACGGTCAGGATCGGGACAAACGAACGCAGACTCATCAACAGGACCGCCACTATAGTGATGGTCAGCGCGATGATCTCCTCGCGTTTCATCGGGCCGAGCCGTCGATGCAATTTCCGCGCGCGGAAACTCAGACCCGGGATCACATCACGCTCGGGGCGATACATTACGATCACGTAGAGCCAGATCAACAGGACCATCAACGCGCCGACCGGGAACAGGTAGTAGCTGATCTCGAAAAAGTCGACCTCGCGGCCGACCAGCTGGCGATAAAAGCCGATCGCCACAGCGGCCCGGGCGGCACCGAGCAGCGTGATGATGCTGCCGGCGCCGGCGGTAAATGCCATGCCGATAAACAGACCCTTGCCGAAACGGGTCGGGTGCGCGTCTTCTTCGTAGAGCGAATAGATGGTCATCAGCAGCGGATAGACCGCGGCGGCCACCGCGGTCTGCGCCATCACCAGGGTCATGCCTGCGGTCATCACGAATGCACCGAGATAGATCCGGCTGGTGCGGTCGCCGACCAGGGTCAACATGCGGTAGGCCATGCGGTTGGTCAGTCCGGTCTTGGTAAAAACCAGACCGATGGTGATGGAGCCGATGATGAACCACACGGCGGGATCCATGAAATCGGTATAGGCGACGCGTGGCTCCCGGATCAGGAACAGGGCCTGCGCCACGCCGATCGCCAGCGCGGTGGCACCGATAGGGATGACCTCGAAGATCCACCAGGTGGCAGCCAGCAGGAACAGGGCGATGGCCAGCTGGCCCTCACGGCTGAGCACGATATGCCGCCCTTCCGGATCCACCGCATCGGGCAGGGACGGCAGCCAGGCGGTGACCGCGAACAATGCTACGCCGAGCAACAGCCAGCCCAGACGCCGCAGGTTCAGCGACGCGGGCCGGGACCCGACCACGACCCCGGCGCCGTGCACCGGTGAACGGGGTTTTTGCTGTTGCGGATCGGGCGTCTGTTCGCTCAAGACGTTTCGTCCACGTCGGTCAGGCTCCGCGAGACCTCTTTCAGCACCTCCACGGTCCTGACCACGCCGATCACCTTGCCGTCGTCGAGCACCGGCACCATCGACAGGTCGTGGCTCACCATGACCTGGATGACGCGGATCAGCGGGTCATCGGCGGCTACTGTGGCCGGGATCGGATGGGCGATCTCGGAGACCGGCATCTCCGCCCTGTGGCGCAATTTCTCTTCGGCCCGGCCGGACAACAGTTCGGTCAGATTGGGGTCGACGTCGACATCGAACATCGCCTCGGGATGATCGCTAAACGAGGCGACCAGGAACGAGGGCGCCAGACCGCGCAGGATGTCACGCCGGCGCACCATGCTGACGAGCTGGCCGTCATGATCCATCAACAGCAGGATGCGCGGCATCGACACCGAGCCGCGCATATCGATATGCCAGTCGCTGAGCAGCCGCGCGGCCTCGCCCAGGCTGCAGTCGGCGGCGGCCGACGGATATTTCTCCGTCGGTACCATCAGGTCCCGTGCCCGTGTCGTCGCCTGATCGTGGTGCTCGTGGTCCACCCTGGCTCCGCTTTGTCGAGGACGAATCCTGAGCATAACGGGGACCGGCGTCGGGGCAAAGGCGCAGCCGATGCCTGATTTCCCCGGATGCCCTGCGGATAGGCTAGATTTAGTCTTGGGACGGACAGTTTTGTCGGTCGCCGCCATGACCGCAGCCAGGACCACAACCATGGATGAAAACCTGCCGGAGAATGTCGAACTGGATATCAGCGAGCCGATCTGGGACCGGTTTTTCTACATCATCTCGCTGGTGATCATCGGCACCCGTGAGGCCGACGGCGGACACGATCTGGCGCCAAAGCATATGGCGATGCCGATCGGCTGGGATAACTACTTCGGCTTTGTTTGCAGCCCGACCCATGCGACCCAGAGCAACGCCGAGCGCAGCGGTGTCTTTACCGTCAGCTATCCGCGGCCCGACCAACTCCTGCAGACCAGCCTGGCCGCCTCGCCGAGGTTCGACAAGGTCGGCAAGCCGGCGCTGGCGGCGCTGCCGGTGGTCCCGGCCCGGGTTGTGGACGGGGTGCTGGTGGAGGGCGCCTATGTGGAGCTGGAGTGCGAGCTTGAGCGGATCATCGACGGCTTCGGGCGCAACAGTCTGATCATCGGACGCATCGTCGCAGCGCGCGCCGCCGAGGATGCGCTACGCGTGATGGATGGCGATGACGCGGACCTGATCCACCATTCGCCATTGTTGGCCTATCTCAGCCCGGGCCGCTTCGCCAAGGTCGATCAATCACTTTCGTTCCCGTTCCCGGCCGGCATGAGGAAATAGCCATGGATGCCGTGACCCGAGCTACCGCGGTCATGGAATTTGTCGAAACGCGACGGGACTTCGTCGTCGAACTGCTGCGCCGGATGGTCGAGAGCGAGTCTCCGTCCACTGAGCCCAGCGCGCAGATCGAGATACGGGAACTCATCTGCGCCGAGTTTGAGCGTCTGGGCATGCGCTGCCGTCGTCTGCGTGGGCAGAGCAGCGGAGGCATGCTGTTTGTGTCGCCAAAGACACGTCGTCGCGGATCCCCGGCTCAGCTGATGCTGGGCCACTACGACACTGTGTGGCCGCTCGGCACGCTTGAGACCATGCCGTTCAAGATCGAGGGCGAGCGGATCAGCGGTCCCGGCGTCTATGACATGAAAGGCGGTATCGTTCAGGCGATCCTGGCGCTGGAGGCGCTTGCGCGTTTCGAGCCGGAACCGGCGGTCACGCCGCTGCTGTTCGTCAATTCGGATGAAGAGATCGGCAGTCGAGACAGCCGGCGCACGATCGAGCGGCTGGCGCGACGGGTCGTTCGCGCCTTCGTACTGGAACCCTCGCTGGGTGCGGCCGGCCGGCTCAAGACCGCGCGCAAGGGGATCGCCCGTTTCACCGTCACCGTCAAGGGCAAGGCGGCCCATGCCGGGCTCGATCCCGAGGGCGGCGCCAGCGCCATCCTCGAGCTGTCCCATGTGATCCAGAGCCTGTTCGCGCTCAACGATCCCGCGCGTGGCGTGACGGTGAATGTGGGCACCATCGACGGCGGTTTGCGCCCTAACGTAGTGGCGCCGGAGAGTCGGGCGGTGGCCGATGTACGCGTCGCCACGCATGCGGACGCCACACGCATCGAGCAGGCCATCCTCAGTCTCGAGTCGGTCACGCCGGGCACCGAACTTGCGATCGAAGGCGGATTCGGCCGGCCGCCACTGGAACCGACGCCGGCCAACCAGTCGCTCTGGGTCCGCGCCCGCGAACTCGGTGTCGATCTGGGTATGCGGCTCGACCAGGCGCTGGCCGGTGGTGGGTCGGATGGCAACACGACGAGTCTCTACACGGCCACGCTCGATGGTCTCGGTCCGGTCGGCGACGGCGCACACGCGACCCACGAGCATCTGCATCTTGGCCTGACGCTACAGCGCGCCGCGCTGCTGGCGCTGTTATTGATGGAACCACCGCTGGCGGTCACGACGGACAACGACAAGGGAGCAGGATGATGGCGGCCTACTATTTTTTCTCTTCGGTCACCCGTAACTCGGATCTCTGGAAACAGCCCTTCGAAGTGCAGCAGTGGCCGCGAGCACAGTGGGCCACTGGCGATTTCGTGGTCGGCCGCGCCATCGGCGAGCGCAACCATCTGTATCGATGCGAGACCAAGACCGGACGCATGGCGGAGATGGTCCGCGGTGATCTGCTGGTCGGCGCTTTCGGTCTGCGCGCCGCCACGCTCGAGGGCGTCGGTGACTGGCACAAGATCGGCCAAGACCTGGAGATGGACGCGCTGACTGGCGCGGGCGTGATCGGCAAAGCCACGTCGACCTCGCCGATGTTGCCCGATCTGATGCGTCTGAAATACCAGGGCCATGTGGTGCGCGATGGGCGCAAGCTGACCATGGGCGATTTCGTGCAGCGCGTCGAACCTGTGTCGCCGCAGATGCCGGTAGTCTTCGTTATCGGCACATCGATGTCTTCCGGCAAGACCAGCGCGGCCCGGGTGATCATCCGCGCGCTGACCTATATCGGCCAGGACGTGGTCGCGGCCAAGCTGACCGGCGCGGCGCGCTATGCGGATGTGCTGAGTTTCCGCGACTCCGGCGCGCGCGAGGTGTTCGACTTTGTCGACGTGGGTCTGCCATCGACGGTGTGCGAGCCCGATCTTTTCCGCGATGCGCTTGGCCAGCTGCTGACCAGGATCCAGATGACCGGCGCCGATGTGTTGGTGGCCGAGGCCGGCGCCTCGCCGCTGGAGCCTTACAACGGTAGCGTGGCGGTCGAGGCCATCGGCGGATTGACGCGGTTTACGGTGCTGTGCGCGTCGGATCCCTATGCGGTGCTGGGCGTGCAGACCGCGTTCGGACAGCGGCCGGACCTGGTCGCCGGGCCCGCGGCGAATACGAATGCTGCGATAGCGCTGGTCGACAAACTAGCCGGCGTGCGCGCGATGAATCTGCTTGATCGCAAGTGTTATCCGGTGTTGAAAGACCTGCTCGCCGAGAGTCTCGGTGTGGACAACGCGACAGCGCAACACCGGATCGTGTCGTAGCCGGCAGGTCAGCCCGCGTGTCCTGAGCGGGTAGCGTGCGCGCGACTGCTGCGGGATTGGATCGATGTCGGTTCCGGGTGCGGTGCCGGTCACGCCGTTGATCAGGCTGCGATAAAAAACATCAAATAGACTGTTTAACTATATGATTTAACTATGCTTTAGGATGCGTTCTTTTTGCCGCTTCCAGTCACGATCCTTGTCCGCCGCGCGTTTGTCGTGCTGCTTCTTGCCCTGGGCCAGACCGATTTCCAGTTTTACGCGGCCGGTCTTCCAGTACAGCTTGAGCGGCACCAGGGTGTAACCCTTGCGCTCCACCAGCCCGATCAGGTTGTCGAGCTCGCGACGATGCATCAGCAGCTTGCGGGTGCGCGTGGGATCTGCCCGCACGTGGGTGGAAGCCGCGCTTAGCGGCGCGATGTGGGAGCCCAGCAGCCAGGCCTCGCCGCTGCGTATCGACACATAGGCCTCTTTGAGCTGGGCGCGGCCGGCGCGCATCGCTTTCACCTCCCAGCCTTCCAGCGCGAGACCGGCCTCATAGCTGTCCTCGATAAAGAAATCGTGGCGGGCCTTCTTGTTTTGAGCGATCAGGCTGCTGCCGGACTTGGCTTTCTGGCCGCTCTTGTTCTTCTTCATAAGATGTTCTCGACCGGCCGCGGGTATCGGAATCCACGACGGCTGGTGGTGTGATGGCTTTACACGGCCATCTGGATCAAGTTGTATGGGGCAGGGATTTAATCCAAAATCCCGGACTTTTGAAAGCTCCACGGCGGATCCGCCATGGTCAAGGGCACCTCCCTCCGCGGTTTCTGGTCTTCCAGACTCGCCTTCGTGCTTGCCGTCAGCGGCTCGGCCGTGGGACTGGGCAACATCTGGCGCTTCCCGTTTATGGTCGGCGAGAACGGCGGCGGCGCCTTCGTATTGTTCTACATCCTCTGCGTATTCGCGATCGGTCTGCCGATCATGATCTCGGAAGTGATGATCGGCAGACGCGGGCGACGCAACCCCATCGCCACCATGCGCATCGTCGGCGAGGAAGAGGGCAGTCACGCGGCCTGGAGTCTGGTCGGCGTGATGGGCATCGTCGCCGGTTTTTTGATCCTGTCTTTCTACAGCGTAATCGGCGCCTGGACGATCGCCTATCTCGGGCACAGCCTCGCGGGCAGTTTTAGTCATCTGCCAAAGGAAGAGATCCACGACCTGTTCGAGGCGCTGCAGGCGAACCCGCTCAAGGTCGTCGTGTTGCACACGATCTTTATGACGCTGACCGTGGTCATCGTCGGCCGCGGCGTGGAGCGGGGTCTGGAGAAGCTGGTCCGCTTCCTGATGCCCGCCCTGGTATTCCTGCTCGGCCTGCTGCTGGTCTATTCCATCGTCGCTGCCGATTTCGCCCGCGGCGTCGAATTCCTGTTCCGCGCCAATTTCGACGCGCTCACCCCGGCCGGCATGCTAATGGCCATGGGGCAGGCGTTTTTTACCCTGAGCCTGGGTATGGGCGCGATCATGGCCTATGGCGCTTATCTGCCCGAAGGCACATCGATCAGCCGCACGTCCTTTGCCGTGGTCGTGGTGGACACCATGATCGCAATCGTCTCTGGCCTGATCATTTTCCCGATCGTCTTTGCCAGCGGTCTCGATCCGGCGCAGGGTCCCGGGTTGCTGTTTGAGACCCTGCCGCTGGCATTCGGCAGCATGCCCTGGGGCTGGTTGCTGGGCCCGCTGTTTTTCGCGCTGCTGCTGTTCGCTGCCTGGACCTCGGCCATCGGCCTGCTCGAGCCAGCGGTGGCCTGGAGTGTCGAGAGTCATGGCCTCAGTCGCCGCAGCGTGGCCATCGTCATCGGTGTATTGATCTGGGCGCTGGGCCTGCTGACGGTGTTCTCATTCAATCTGCTGGCCGACGTGCGCATCTTCGGCGGCACCTTGTTTGACAACATCGATCATCTGGCCAGCAATGTGTTGCTGCCGTTGGGTGGGCTTTTGATCACGGTCTTCGGCGGCTGGGTCATGTGCAAGAATTCGTCCGCCGACGAATTGGACATCGGTACCGGTCCTGCTTACCGTACCTGGCGCTTCCTTGCCCGCTGGGTGGCGCCGCTGTCGGTACTGCTGGTGTTCCTGCATGCGGCGGGCATCCTCAGCGCCCTCGGGCTGGTCTGAGACCATGCGCGAGCTGCAACGCTCGGCCCTGCTGCCCTACGGGGCTACCGAGATGTATGCGCTGGTCAACGATGTCCGAGCCTATCCGGAGTTCCTGCCCTGGTGTCGCTCGGCGGTCGTCCACAGTGAGACCGAGCGTTTTATGGAGGCCAGCCTCGAGCTGAGCAAAGGCAAGATGTCCCGCGTCTTCACCACCCGCAATCAGCTGGTGGCGGGGGAGCGTATCGAGATCGGTCTGGTGGATGGTCCGTTTCGCCATCTCGAAGGTCACTGGCATTTCGATCGGCTCGACGAAGCCGCCAGCGAAGTGCGGCTGGAGATGAGTTTCGAATTCGACAGCTTTATGGGCGGGATGTTGTTCGGGACGATGTTCGAGGATATGGCCCGGTCTCTGGTGGATGCGTTCTCGAAACGGGCCCGGGTTGTCTATGGGCGACGCTGAATTCATCCGCGTCGAAGTGGCTTATGCGACGCCCGAATCCCAGTCGATCCTGTCGCTGGAGGTGCCGCCGGGCACGACCGCGGAAGAAGCGGTGCGGCTGTCCGGCATCGAGGAGGAGTATCCGGAGATTGATCTGGGCGGCAGCCGGATCGGTATCTTCGGCAAGCTGGTCAAGCACGGCCAGGCGCTGCAGCCCGGTGATCGGGTGGAGGTCTACCGTCCGCTCACAGCGGATCCGAAGGTCGTGCGTCGGGAGCTGGCGGCGCTGGGCAAGACGATGGGTCGCAACAAGGCCAGGGATGAGTCGGATCCAGCCGGCTGAACGCCTCAGCCTTCGCGCGACTCGATAATCTCGCCTTCGTCGTTCTCCTGGGTATTGCCCAGGTCCTTCTCCACGCGGACTGCCTGGTCACCCTCGAAAAAGACGATAAAGTGGCGGGTATAGACTTGCTGCGATCGACCGATCTTCAGATAGTAGATGTAGTCCCAGCGATCGCTGTTGAACAGGTCTTCCACCATCGGTGTGCCGAGCAGGAACCGCACCTGGCTGCGCGTCATCCCGGTCTGCACCTGGTCAACGTCGTCCTCCTCGAGAAAATTACCCTGCTGGATGTTGATCCGGTAGGGCTTGAGCGTGAAGTTGCGCACCATGCAGCCGCTGGAGGCGACCAGGCTGGCGACCAGGAGCAGCAAACTCAGCGCGCGGACAAGAGCTCGGGTCAGGCTGCGCATGGGCATAACGCTGATAAAAGGTGGGCGAAGCATATTTCTTTGGCGACCGGGAGGAAGTCGGTAATAATAACAGGAACTATTCTCCTTTCCATGTGGCGCGCAACGCAGCCGGGGGTGTCTTAGGTGGAGAGCAACGATCTCAGGAAAGCAGGGCTCAAGGTCACTCTACGGTCTACCGGGTCCTGACCCAGTTCGAGACCGCCGGTCTGGTGCAGCGGCACAACTTCGAGGGCGGCAGCGCGGTGTTCGAACTCGATGACGGCGCCCATCACGACCATATCGTCTGTCTGGACTGTGGCCGGGTCGAAGAGTTTGTCGACCCGATGATCGAGGATCGGCAGAAGGCCATGGCCAGCGAGCATGGTTTCGACATCACCAGCCACTCGCTGATCATCTATGGCGCCTGCAGACGCGCGGATTGCCCCTACCGCGAGGACGGCTCTGTTTAGGCCCGGTTGCGGGCCTGTTCGATCATCTCGCGCGCGTGACGTCGGGTCGTGGCGGTGATTTTGACGCCGCCGAGCATGCGCGCCAGCTCCTCGACTTTTTCATCCTCGTTCAGCGCCGCCAGCGTGGTGCGGGTGGTCTTGGCACTGGCCAGCTTGCTGACGCGGAGATGATGATGGCTCTGGCTGGCGACCTGGGGCAGGTGAGTGACGCAGAGCACCTGACGGCCGTCACCCAGTTCACGCAGCCGCCGGCCCACGATCTCCGCCACGCCCCCGCCGACGCCCGAATCTACTTCGTCAAACACCAGGCAGGGCAGGGCTGAGTCTGCGGTCGCGACGACCTGAATCGCGAGACTGATGCGAGAGAGTTCGCCGCCCGAAGCGACTTTTGACAGCGCCGCCGCCGGCTGGCCGGGGTTCGCGGTGACCAGGAATTCGATCCGGTCCACGCCCCCCGCCGATACCCGGGGCGGCTCTTCGGCGTCGACATGCGCCTCGAACCGGCCGCCCGGCATGCCGAGCTGACGCATCGTCGCGGTGACGCCTTCGCTCAACCGTTCGGCCGCCGCCCGGCGCAACCTGGTCAGCACCGCGGCCGCCTCGCCATAACGTTTGCCGGCGGCCGCAAGCGCCTGCTCGCGATCGCGCAGGGTCACCTCGTCATCCTGCAATTCCGCCAGCTCGGTGCGCAGGACCTCGAGCCTTTCCGGCAGCGCTGCGGCGTCGACCTGGTGTTTTCGCGCGAGCTGGCTGATCTCGGCCAGCCGGTTGCCGACAAACTCGAGCCGGGCCGGATCCATGTCCAGATCGGCCAGGTATCGGCGCAGACCATCCGCCGCCTCGCTGACCTGGATCTCCGCTTCTTCCAGCAGCTTGCCCAACGGTTCCAGTGCCGGGTCGACCTCGGCGAGTTGAGTCAGGGTGTCGCTGGAGCGTGCCAGCCGCTGCTGGGCGGCACCGGATTCATCGTCGTAGATCTGGGTCAGGGCCAGGTCCGCGCCCTCGGCCAGACGGCCAGTATTGGCCAGCCGCTTGTGTTCGAGCTCCAGTGCTTCGGCTTCACCGTCGCCGAGGCCCAGACCCTCCAGCTCGGAGACCTGATAACGCAGCAGGTCGAGACGGCTGTCGCGGTCGGCGCGGGCGGCACGCAGGCTATCCAGCGCGTCCTCCAGTCGTTTTACTTCGGCCGCGGCGTCGCGCACGGCCGCGGCTTCCCCGATATAGCCACCGAAGCCGTCAAGCAGCGCCCGTTGTGTGGCCCGGCGGGTCAGATGCTGGTGCTCATGCTGGCCGTGGATCTCGACCATCATCTCGCCGAGGGTGCGCAGGGTCTGCATCGGCACCGGGCAGCCGTTGATAAATCCCCGCGAGCGCCCCTCGCGGCTGATCACCCGGCGCAACACGCATTCGCCGTCGGCATCCATCTCCCGATCTTCGAGCCAGCGCCGTACGTCGTCGCGGTCGCCGAGATCGAAAAATGCGGTGATCTCGGCGCGGCTGGCATCCTGGCGGACCGCGCTGGCGTCGGCGCGGTCGCCAAGGACCAGCCCCAGTGCGTCGATCAGGATCGACTTGCCGGCCCCGGTCTCGCCGGTGAGCACGGTGAGACCCCCGCCCAGCTCGAGTTCGGCCTCATCGATGATCGCGTAATTGTTTACCCGGATCTGCTGCAACATGCCGTTCAGCGCTCCCGGTTGCCGCCCTGGCCGCTGCCGCTATTGTCCTGGCCGCGATTGCCGCGGCCCCAGTGCAGCTTCGAGCGCAGGATGCGGAAATAGTCATGGTCGCGTGGGTGGATCAGGATGGCGTCGCAGGGCGCGCGCGTGATCGTGAGCCGCTGACCGGGCAACAGCTCGCCCAGCACGCGGCCGTCGCAGATCACCTCGGAGCGTGTGTCGGCGTGCGCCACCAGACGTATTTCGATTACGGCGTCCGCGCCGACGACCAGCGGCCGGTCGCTGAGGGTATGGGGACAGATCGGCACAAGCGCGATGGCGCCCACGCCGGGATGGAGTATCGGTCCGCCGCCGGACAAGGCGTAGGCGGTCGAGCCGGTGGGGGTGGCGACCACCAGACCGTCGCCGCCGTGGGTGTTGACATAGACGCCGTCGATCCAGGTCTCGAAATCCAGCATGCGACCGGTCTCGCGCCGCTGCAGAACGACGTCGTTGAGCGCTATCGCCTGTGCCGTTTGCTGACCGTCGTCGAGTTCGGCGGTGAGCATCAGCCGGTGCTCCTCGGCATAGCGGCCGTCGAGCACTTCCGCGACCCGGGCCAGCATTTCGTCGGTGCCGATGTCGGCGAGGAAGCCCAGACGTCCGCGGTTGATCCCCAGCAGCGGTAGTCCGGCGCCGGCAGCCAGGCGATTGGCGTAGAGCATGGTGCCATCGCCGCCGATCGCGACCAGCAGGTCCGCTTCATCGACCAGCGACTGACGGTCGAGGCGGGTGACCGGCAAGTCGTTGAACTCGATCGAGATCGCCTCATCCAGGACCACGCGCCGGTCGGCCTCGAGCAAATGCGGGACCAGCAGACGCATCGATTCCTCGACCCGGGCATCGGTCTGCTTGCCGGTCAGGGCAATGGTCCGGAACTCGCGTTTCATAGGCACCTCGGCCGGGACATTAGCAGGATTGTGCCCGATCGGTCTGCATCCGCCCACAGCACCAGCAAGCCCACTCGCCGGCGATAGGCTCGCTTGACCGCCCAGGTAGGGGTTGCTAGCGTCGGGAATCGGCCGATGATGGTCGCGCGGATCACGGGAGCGATGGCGAGCAACCAGGCGTACGAAGAACTTTCGGACCGCGCCCAGCATCTACTCAAGGTGCTGGTCTCCCGCTATATCCGCGAAGGCCAGCCTGTGGGCTCACGGACGCTGTCGCGGGACTCGGGTCTGGATCTGTCGCCGGCCACCATCCGCAACGTGATGTCGGATCTCGAGGAGATGGGATTCGTCGGGTCGCCCCACACCTCGGCCGGTCGCGTGCCGACGCCCAAGGGCTATCGTTTCTTTGTCGACACCCTGGTCAACTTCGAACCGCTGTCCCCGGCCGAGACGGCGCGTCTGGAGCAGGGGCTGGTGCAGCGGGTGTCCTCGGATCAGGACCTGGTGCAGGCGGCTTCGGGTCTGCTCTCGGGGCTGACCCATATGGCCGGTGTGGTCACGTTGCCCCGGCAGGTGGTCGGCTCGTTGCGCCAGATCGAGTTTTTGCCGCTGTCCGAGCGGCGGGTGCTGGCGATCCTGGTGATCAATGAGAAAGAGGTGCAGAACCGGATCCTCGACGTGGATCGGGACTACGGCGAAGAGGAATTGCGCCGGGCCGCCAACTATCTGAACGCCCACTTCGCCGGCAAGACCCTGATCAGCGTGCGCGAGGAGCTGCTCAACAGTCTGCAGGAGACCCGTGAGTCCATGAACCGGCGCATGGTCGACACGATCCAGATCGCGCAACGTGTGTTCGAGGTCGGGGGCGACGGGCAGTCGGGTTACTGTCTCGCCGGGGAGACCAACCTGATGGACTTCGCCGAGCTGTCCGATGTCGACAAACTGCGCGAGTTGTTTGACGCGTTCAGCCGCCAGCGTGACCTGATCCATCTGCTGGATCGCTGCATGGTGGGCTCAAACCTGCAGATCTTTATCGGCGAGGAATCCGGCTACCAGATCCTCGGCGATTGCAGCGTGGTGGCCGCGCCCTACGTGGTCGAGGACGAGGTAGTGGGGGTGCTCGGTGTGATCGGCCCTACCCGCATGGCCTACGAGCGTGTCATCCCGATTGTCGGTATCACCGCGAAAATTCTCGGCAGCGCCTTGAATTCACGCGATTAGCCCCAAGTTCCCGCGTCAGGGTTTCGAGTTGCTGATCCAGTCCCGGCTGCCGGGGCCTGGCGGCCACGTCTTATTTTATCCGGGGAGTATTTATGATCGACAATCCTGGTCCGTCGGACGCCACCGGCGAGCTGCCCGATGACGCCGCTGTGGAGCAACAGCCGGAAGCCGCCACGGAGTCTGGCGATAAGGCTCAGTCACTGCCGCGCGAAGACCTCGAGCGGGAACTGGTCGAACTGAACGACCAGCGTCTGCGCGCGGTGGCCGAACTGGAGAACGTGCGGCGTCGCGCCGCCCGCGATATCGAGAATGCTCACCGGTACGGCACCGAGCGCTTCGCCAGGGAGCTATTGACGGTCGCCGACAGTATGGAGATGGGCCTGCAATCCCTGCCGCCGGAGCAGGCCAACACGCCCCTGGCTGAAGGCATGCAGGCGACCCAAAAGCAGCTCGAGCAGTGTCTCGGCAAATTCGGCATTTCCGCCATCGAGCCCCTGGGCGAGGCCTTCGATCCCGAGCAGCATGAGGCCATCGCCACTCAGCCGACGGACGAGCAGCCGCCCGGGACCGTGATCATGATGGTGCAGAAGGGCTATCGCATCCATGAGCGGCTGCTGCGGCCGGCCCGGGTGATCGTGTCCCGCGAGCTGGACGGCTGAGCCGCCCTTGATATGCGCGCGCCCGGCCCCATCTAGGCTAACAAGCGATTTTTCAAACCTTTTTATCCATTTGAGAACAGATCTGGAGAGCTAAGTCATGGGCAGAGTCATCGGAATTGACCTCGGCACCACCAACTCTTGTGTGGCGGTGATGGAGGGCAGCACCCCCAAGGTCATCGAAAACAGCGAGGGCGACCGCACCACGCCTTCGGTAGTGGCATTCACCAAAGACAGCGAGGTCCTGGTGGGGCAGCCGGCCAAGCGCCAGGCGGTCACCAACCCGACCAACACCCTGTTCGCGGTCAAGCGCCTGATCGGCCGCCGTTATTCTGACGAGGTCGTGGCCCGGGACAAGGACATGGTGCCCTACACCATTATCGAGGCCGAAAACGGTGATGCGTGGGTCGAGGCGGCTGGCAACAAGATGGCGCCGCCGGAAGTGTCGGCGCGCGTGCTGATGAAGATGAAGAAGACCGCCGAGGACTATCTCGGCGAACCGGTCACCGAGGCGGTGATCACCGTGCCCGCCTACTTCAACGACTCCCAGCGCCAGGCCACCAAGGATGCCGGCAAGATCGCCGGTCTCGAGGTCAAGCGCATCATCAACGAGCCGACCGCGGCGGCGCTGGCCTATGGGCTGGACAAACAGCGCGGCGACCGCAAGATCGCGGTCTACGACCTCGGTGGCGGTACCTTCGACATCTCGGTGATCGAGATCGCCGACGTCGACGGTGAGCACCAGTTCGAAGTGCTGGCCACCAATGGTGACACCTTCCTCGGCGGCGAGGACTTCGATCTGCATATCATCCGTTACCTGGCGAGCGAGTTCGAGAAAGAGAGCGGTATCGATATCAGCAAGGACCCGCTGGCGATGCAGCGTCTCAAGGAGGCGGCCGAGAAGGGCAAGATCGAGCTGTCTTCGTCACAGCAGACCGAGATCAACCTGCCCTATATCACTGCCGACGCCAGCGGTCCAAAGCATCTGAATATCAAGCTGACCCGGGCCAAGCTCGAGTCGCTGGTCGAGTCGCTGATCAAGCGCACCATCGAGCCCTGCCGTCTGGCGGTCAAGGATGCCGGCCTGTCGGTCAACGAGATCGATGACGTGATCATGGTCGGTGGCCAGAGCCGCATGCCCAAGGTGCTCGAGGCGGTCAAGGACTTCTTCGGCAAGGATCCGCGTCGCGACGTCAACCCGGACGAAGCCGTGGCCATCGGTGCTGCGATCCAGGGCGGCGTGCTCGCCGGCGACGTCAAGGACGTGTTGCTGCTCGATGTGACGCCGTTGTCTCTCGGCATCGAGACCCTGGGCGGCGTGATGACCAAGCTGATCGAGAAGAACACGACCATCCCGACAAAGGCGCAGCAGGTGTTCTCGACTGCCGATGACAATCAGACGGCGGTGACCATCCATGTGCTGCAGGGTGAGCGTGACCGATCCCAGGACAACAAGTCCCTGGGTCGCTTCGATCTGGCCGATATCCCGCCGGCGCCGCGTGGCGTACCCCAGGTGGAGGTCAGTTTCGATATCGACGCCAACGGTATCCTCAACGTCTCGGCCAAGGACAAGGCTACCGGCAAGGAGCAGAACATCATCATCAAGGCCTCCTCGGGTCTGAGCGATGACGAGATCGAGCAGATGGTCAAGGATGCCGAGGCCCATGCCGCGGATGACAAGAAATTCCGCGAGCTGGTCGAGACGCGCAACCAGGCCGACGCGCTGTTGCACGCCACCGAGAAGACGCTGTCCGATCTCGGTGACAAGGTCACCTCGGAAGAGCGTGGCAAGATCGAGTCGGCGACGGCGGATCTGAAAGAAGCGCTCAAGAGCGACGACAAGAGCGTCATCGAGACCAAGGCCCAGGCCCTGGCGGAGGCGTCCGCCGGGCTGGCCCAGCGGGTCTACGCCGAGCAGGCCGAACAGGCTGGCGCCGAGGGTGGCGCGGAGACCGCGGGCGAGAAGACCAACGAGGATGTGGTCGACGCGGAATTCGAAGAAGTGAAAGAAGACAAGTAGAATCGCCGGCTGATCAGCGGTGCGGGTGGGTCACCCGCACCGCTTTGTGTATCGGCCGGGGCGAACCTGGCCCTGTGTAGACGGAAGTCCCATGGCAAAGCGCGATTACTACGAGGTGCTCGGTCTGGCGCGCAACGCGACCGAGGCCGAGGTCAAGCGTGCCTATCGCCGGCTGGCCATGAAGCATCATCCCGACCGCAACCCGGACCAGGATGATGCGGAGCCACTGTTCAAGGAGGCCAAAGAGGCCTACGAGGTACTGAGCGATCCGCGCAAGCGGTCTGCCTACGATCAATTCGGCCACGCCGGACTCTCCGGCGCCGGTGCCGGGCCCGGCGGATTCAGCGCCGGCGATGCCTTCAGCGACATCTTTGGCGATGTCTTCGGCGATATCTTCGGCGGCGGACGGCGCGGACGCTCGCGCGTATTCCGCGGTGCCGATCTGCGCTATGAGCTGGAGCTCGATCTCGAGCAGGCGGCCTTTGGCGAAACCGTGACGGTCACCATTCCGGTTTTGAGTGAGTGTGAGACCTGTCACGGCAGCGGCGCCGAACCCGGCAGCAGTCCCACCACCTGCGACACTTGTGGCGGCCATGGTTCGGTGCGCATACAGCAGGGCTTTTTCTCGGTCCAGCAGACCTGCCCGCGCTGTCGCGGCAGCGGCACGATGATCGATACACCGTGCGGCGCATGTCATGGCGAGGGCCGGATCCGTGAGACACGGTCCCTGTCGGTCAAAGTGCCGCCCGGCGTCGACACCGGCGACCGCATCCGCTTGAGCGGCGAGGGCGAAGCCGGCCGCAACGGCGGCCCGCCGGGTGACCTGTATGTGGAGATCGGCGTGCGGCCGCACCAGATCTTCGAACGCCATGGGGCTGACCTCAGCTGTGAAGTTCCGATCAGTTTTGCCACCGCGGTCCTCGGCGGAGCGGTCGATGTGCCCGCGCTGGCGGGCCAGGTGAATCTGAAAATCCCCGAGGAGACACAATCCGGTCGTGTGTTCAGGCTGCGTGGCAAGGGCATCAAGCCGGTACGCGGCGGCGCCGATGGCGATCTGCTGGTGCGGGTGGTGGTGGAGACGCCGGTCAAGCTCAGCCGCAAACAGAAGACATTGCTCAAGGACTTTGATGAGGCGGTGCAGTCCAGTTCCGTCAGTCACAGTCCGCGCGAGCGCGGTTGGCTGGACGGCGTCAAGCAATTTTTTGAACGTCTGGGGTCGTCGTCATGAGCGCGGATGCGGAGCTGCGCATTGCCGTCGCCGGTGCCGCCGGGCGCATGGGCCGGGCTCTGCTGAGTGCCATCGCGGCGGCGCCGGATGTCAGGATCTGCGGCGCGCTGCTGGCGCCCGACGATGCCCGCAATGGCGCCGACGTCGGCAGTCTGACCGGTCTGCCGCAGACCGGGGTGCGGCTGACGACGCATCCGGCCGAGGCCGTCAATGACGCCGACGTGCTGATCGATTTCTCTCTGCCTGACGGTACCCTGGCGCTCATTGATGCCTGTCTCGATGCGTCGGTGCCGCTGGTATGCGGCGTGACCGGTCTCGACGCCCAGGCGGACGCTCGTCTGCGCGCGGCGGCGGAGCGGATCCCGGTGCTGGTTGCGGCCAACATGAGCGTGGGCGTCAATCTGATGCTCCACCTGAGTCGACTGGCGGCAGCGGCCTTGCCGGATTTCGATGCCGAGATTTCCGAGATTCATCATCGATTCAAGCGCGACGCGCCCTCGGGCACCGCGCTGGCGATCGGTGCCGCGGTCGGTGCCGGACGCGGGGGGCCTTGCGCTGCCGAGATCGGCCGTGCGCCCGGTGACGAGCCCCGGGCCGATGGCGCCATCGGCTACGCTTCGCTGCGCGCCGGTGCCGTGGTCGGCGAGCACACGCTGCTGCTGGCCGGGGAGGGTGAGCGGCTGGAAATCACTCACCGGGCCGGCGACCGGATGGCGTTTGCCGTGGGTGCGCTAAGGGCGGCTCGCTGGCTGGCCGGGCGGCCACCGGGCTTCTACGGGATGGACCAGGTGCTCGGTCTGGGGGCGCCATCCGCGTAAGCGTTGGACACCTCCGCGGCGCCTAACGTAAAATTCTCTTTCGCCCGAGGTCTGAATTGAATCAGCGGGATGGGACCGGACAACGGACCCTTCCCGCTTTCTGCATGGGACCGCGACGGGCGAACCATGGCGTTTACGGGGGTGGCGGTGAGCACACCAGCAGTGCTGGCGCTGGAAGACGGCACAGTCTTCCACGGAGAATCCGCGGGGGCGGCCGGTAATGCCGTCGGTGAAGTGGTGTTCAATACGGCGATGACCGGATATCAGGAGATCCTCACCGATCCCTCCTATTGCCGCCAGCTCGTCACCCTGACCTATCCCCATATCGGCAATACCGGCGCCAACCCCGAGGATTACGAATCGTCCGGCGTGTTCGCGGCCGGGCTGATCATCCGCGACCTGCCGCTGCTGCACAGCAATTACCGGGCCGAGGAGAGTCTGCATGACTTCCTGGTCCGCGAGGGTGTCGTGGCCATCGCCGGAATCGACACCCGGCGCCTGACCCGCATCATCCGCGAACGTGGCGCCCAGGCGGGTTGTCTCGCTGCCGGTGAGTTCGAGACAGCAGCAGTGATTGAGCAGGCGCGTGCATTCCCGGGCCTGAAGGGCATGGACCTGGCCCAGGTGGTCAGCACAGAGGCGCCTTACGAATGGCGCGACTCGATCTGGCGTCATCCTCAGGAGGGACACCAATCGCGGCCGCGTCCGGCGCACCACGTGGTGGCCTACGATTTTGGTATCAAGCGCAATATCCTGCGTCTGCTCACTCATCATGGCTGCACGGTAACGGTCGTGCCAGCCAGGACCCCGGCCGAGGAGGTGCTGGCGATGGGAGCCGACGGGGTGTTCCTGTCCAATGGCCCCGGTGATCCGGAACCCTGCGATTATGCGATCGCCGCGACGCGGACGTTTCTTGAGCGCCGGGTGCCGGTGTTCGGAATCTGTCTGGGGCATCAGATACTCGGTCTGGCGGCCGGCGCGCAAACGGTGAAGATGAAATTCGGCCATCATGGCGCCAACCATCCGGTACAAGATCTGGATGGCGGTCGGGTCATGATCAGCAGCCAGAACCACGGTTTCGCGGTCGATGAAGATTCCCTGCCGACCAACGTGCGCGCGACCCATCGGTCCCTGTTCGATGGTTCGCTGCAGGGGATCGAGATGACCGATCGGCCGGCTTTCTCGTTCCAGGGCCATCCGGAGGCGAGTCCGGGGCCCCACGATCTGGAACCGTTATTCCAGCGTTTTATCGCCTTGATGGAGCAGCGACATCAAGTCGCTGTCTGATTAAAAACAATAACTTCGAGATATTAGTTAATTTATTATCTCAATTTGAGTTGACCCCGCATACATCCATCCGGGACCGGCTCGGACTACAGGCGGCATGCCAAAAAGAACTGACATAAAAAGCGTCCTGATCATCGGAGCCGGGCCGATCGTGATCGGCCAGGCCTGCGAGTTTGATTACTCCGGCGCCCAGGCCTGCAAAGCGCTGCGGGAAGAGGGCTATCGGGTCATCCTGGTCAACTCCAACCCGGCGACGATCATGACCGACCCGGAGATGGCGGACGCGGTGTATATCGAGCCGGTGGACTGGCGGGTCCTTGCCCGGGTCATCGAACGCGAACGGCCCGACGCGCTGTTGCCCACCATGGGCGGCCAGACCGCGCTCAATTGTGCGCTCGATCTGGTGCGCGAAGGTGTGCTGGAGAAATTCGGCGTGGAATTGATCGGC
This sequence comes from uncultured Gammaproteobacteria bacterium, assembly GCA_947259915.1. Taxonomy (GTDB): domain Bacteria; phylum Pseudomonadota; class Gammaproteobacteria; order Steroidobacterales; family XN24; genus CAMYOC01. The sequence continues at coordinate 24,604 of CAMYOC010000024.1, read as the reverse complement.
GCTTCGCGCGAGGCGATCGACACCGCCGAGGACCGGGATCTGTTCCGCAAGGCGATGCAGGAGATCGGGCTGGAGACACCCCGTTCCGCCGTCGCCCACGACATGGAAGAGGCACGAGCCATCGGTGCCGAGATCGGTTTCCCGACCATCATCCGGCCCTCGTTTACGCTGGGCGGCACCGGCGGCGGGATCGCGTATAACCGTGACGAGTTCGAGGAAAAAGTCGCGCACGGCCTGGATCTGTCTCCGACTACCGAAGTGTTGCTGGAAGAATCGGTGCTCGGCTGGAAGGAGTACGAGATGGAGGTGGTCCGCGACCACCAGGACAACTGCATCATCGTTTGTTCGATCGAGAACCTGGATCCGATGGGTGTGCATACCGGGGACTCCATCACCGTGGCTCCGGCGCAGACGCTGACCGACAAGGAATATCAGCGCATGCGCGATGCGTCGATCGCGGTGTTGCGCCGGATCGGTGTCGACACCGGCGGCTCCAACGTGCAGTTTGCGGTCAACCCGGAAGACGGCCGCCTGGTCATCATCGAGATGAATCCGCGAGTGTCCCGGTCCTCGGCGCTGGCGTCCAAAGCCACGGGTTTCCCGATCGCCAAAGTCGCCGCCAAGCTGGCTGTCGGCTATACGCTCGATGAGCTGCGCAACGAGATCACCGGTGGTGCCACGCCGGCCTCGTTCGAACCGACCATCGATTACGTGGTGACCAAGATCCCGCGCTTCACCTTCGAGAAGTTTCCCGATGCTGATCCGAACCTGACCACGCAGATGAAATCGGTCGGCGAAGTGATGGCGATGGGGCGCACGCTGCAGGAGTCCCTGCAAAAGGCACTGCGCGGGCTTGAGACTGGCAGCGACGGCCTTAATGAGGTCCTTACCGAGGCCCTCAACGAGGAGAACCGCGCCCGGCTCGAGCAGGAGATCTCGGTGCCTGGCGCCCATCGCCTGTGGTATGTGGCGGACGCGTTCCGGCACGGTTTTGATCTGCAGTCGATCCATCAATTGTCCTGGATCGATCCCTGGTTCCTGGCGCAGATCCGCGACCTGGTCGAAGAAGAGCAGGCGCTGATCGCCGACGGCGAGGAGGCGCTGGACGCGGCTCGTCTCAGACGGCTCAAACGCAAGGGTTTTGCCGACAGCCGCATCGCCTCCCTGTTAGGTCTGCCCGAGGATCAGGTCCGGCGTCGCCGGCTCGGATTCGATATCCGCCCGGTATACAAGCGTGTCGATACCTGCGCGGCGGAGTTTTCCACTTCCACCGCCTATCTGTACTCCACTTACGAGGAAGAGTGCGAAGCAGAGCCGACCGGCCGCGACAAGATCATGATCCTCGGTGGCGGTCCGAACCGCATCGGTCAGGGCATCGAGTTCGACTATTGCTGCGTGCATGCGGCGCTGGCGCTGCGCGAAGCCGGCTACGAGACCATTATGGTCAACTGCAACCCCGAGACCGTCAGCACCGACTACGACACCTCGGACCGGTTGTATTTTGAACCCCTGACTTTTGAAGACGTGATGGAGATCATCGATCTCGAGCATCCGCAGGGTGTGATCGTGCAGTACGGCGGGCAGACGCCGCTGAAGCTGGCGCGCGCGCTGGAAGCGGCGGGCGCGCCGATTATCGGGACGTCACCCGATTCGATCGATCTGGCCGAGGACCGCGAGCGTTTCCAGCAGCTGGTCGGCGACCTCGATCTGCTCCAGCCGCCGAACCGGACCGCTCGCGGTGTCGATGAGGCGGTGCGGCTGGCGGAGTCGGTCGGCTACCCGCTGGTCGTGCGGCCTTCGTATGTACTTGGCGGGCGGGCGATGGAGATCGTGTTTGACGAAGACGAGCTGCGCGCCTATATGGTCAACGCGGTTAAGGTCTCAAATGACAGCCCGGTATTGCTTGACCACTTTCTCGATGCGGCGGTGGAGGTCGACGTCGACGCCATCTGCGACGGCGAGGCCGTGCTGATCGGCGGCATCATGGAGCACGTGGAACAAGCCGGTGTGCACTCCGGTGATTCCGGCTGCTCGCTGCCGCCGAACACGCTGGATCCGTCGATCCAGGAACAGCTGCGTGATCAGGTGCGGCGCCTGGCCCACGGGCTCAAGGTGGTGGGTCTGATGAACACCCAATTCGCGATCCAGGGCAAGAACATCTACTTGCTGGAAGTGAACCCGCGCGCCTCACGCACGGTGCCGTTCGTGTCCAAGGCGACGGGCCGGCCGCTGGCCAAGATCGCCGCCCTGTGCATGGCCGGCAAGACCCTGGCCGAGCAGGGCGTGTCCGGCGAGCCGAAGCCGGACTATTTCTCGGTCAAGGCTTCGGTGTTCCCGTTCGCCAAGTTTATCGGTGCCGATCCGATCCTCGGGCCGGAGATGAAGTCCACTGGTGAGGTCATGGGTACCGGGCGGTTCTTCGGCGAGGCCTACGCCAAAGCACAACTCGCCGCCGGGATCGTGCTGCCGACATCGGGCACCGCGCTGCTCAGCGTGCGTGACCGGGACAAGGACGATGCGGTGATGCTGGCGCGGATTCTGGTAGATCGCGGTTTCGAGATCGCTGCCACCGAGGGCACCGCCGTCTCGTTGCAGGATGCCGGCGTGCCGTGCCGCAAGGTGAACAAAGTGCGCGAGGGCCGACCGCATATTGTAGATATGATCAAGAACGACGGGTTCAGTCTGATAGTCAATACCACCGAGGGACGTCAGGCCGTGCGCGAGTCGCATTCGATCCGCCGCGAGGCGGTGTATCGCAAGGTGACTTACTACACCACGATCGCGGCGGCCAAGGCGACCTGCGTGGCGCTGGAGTACCTCGATGCGGCGGAGGTCAATCGACTGCGCGATCTCCACGAGGAATTGCAGGCATGAGCAAGGTCCCCCTCACCGCGCGCGGCGCCGCCCGCCTGCAGGAAGAACTCAAGCGATTGAAGTCCGTGGATCGCCCCCAGGTGATCAGGGCCATCGCCGAAGCCCGCGCCCACGGCGATCTCAAGGAGAATGCCGAGTATCACGCGGCGAAAGAGCAGCAGGGCTTTATCGAGGGCCGGATTCGGGAGGTCGAGGGCAAGCTGTCCCACGCCCAGGTCATCGATGTCAGCAAGGTCGACGCCGGTGGCCGCGTGGTGTTTGGTTCCACCGTCAATCTGCTCGACGAAGACGACGGCTCCGAGATCAGCTACCAGATCGTCGGCGAAGACGAAGCCAGCATCCGTGAAGGCCGCGTCTCTTTCACCTCGCCGATCGCCCGCGCCCTGATCGGCAAGGAAGAGGGCGACCAGGTCACCGTCGCCGCGCCGGGTGGCGCACGCACCTACGAGATCCTCGAGGTCCGCTACGAATGAAGCGGCCGGTCTCTCTTCGCGTAGGAGAGAGTCTGATCCAGACCCTGTGGGTAGGTGGGCTCTGGACCGTCGGCTATATCGCCGCGCCCACGCTGTTCGCACGACTCGATGACACCCGGCTGGCGGGATCCCTGGCCGGGGACATGTTCGATATCATGGCCTGGATCAGTATCGCCTGCGGTCTGCTGTTGCTGTTCGCCGAGAGCGGCTCCGGCCGTCCCGCCGGGATTCGCCGTCTGCGGCGCTGGCTGATCAGCGGGATGATGACTTGTCTGGCGCTTGGCGTCTGGGGTCTGAGGCCGTGGATGCAGGCGGCCCGGCTGGCGGATGGCAGTCCCGGCGACAACTTTGCGCTGTTACACGGGATCTCGGCCAGTTTCTATCTGGTGGCCAGCCTCAGCGGCATCCTGCTGGTGGCCAGCGCGTCGTACCGGGTCAACCCTTCGGCAGAGTGATCCGCGGTTTCTCTGGGTCCTGTCGGTAGAGCAGGGCGATGTGACCGACGCGCTGGATCAGCGCCGCCTCGCAGGCCGCGCACATCTCCCGGATCATCTCGTCTCTGCGCTGGCGATCCTCGGCCCGGACTTTGACTTTGACCAGCTCATGGGCGGCGAGCGAGCGATCGAGTTCCTGCAGTACCGCCGGGGTCAGCCCGGCGTTGCCGGTCATCACCACGGGATGGAGCTGGTGGCCGAGCTCGCGCAAGAAGCGCTTTTGCTTCGGGCCCGGCGACGGGAGTCTGGGCTGGTTTGTCATATCTTGTGTGCCTGATGGGGGGCGCGGATTCTAGCATGAGCACGCTGCTATCTGATTAAATCCTATGCCATGACGAAACGAAGCAAGAGCAGCAGCCGCTGGTTGGCCGAGCATGAGTCCGACGACTACGTAAAGCGAGCCCGTACCGAGGGTTGGCGCTCGCGGGCCGTGTTCAAGCTCGAGGAGATCCAAAAACGGGATCGTCTGATCAAAGCGGACATGACGGTGGTCGATCTGGGGGCCGCGCCGGGCGCGTGGAGCCAGTATGTCCGCCACCTGGTCGGCGGCAAGGGACGCGTCGTGGCGCTGGATATCCTGCCGATGGATCCGCTGCCGGAGGTGGAGTTTATCCAGGCCGATTTTGGTGAGGACGAGGCGCTCGAGCGTCTGCGTCAGGCGCTGGGCGACGACAAGGTCGACCTTGTGTTATCCGATATCGCCCCAAACATGAGTGGGGTATCGGCAGTGGACCAGCCCAGATCCATGTATCTGGCGGAACTGGCGCTGGAATTCTCCCGCGAGGCCCTGCGCCCGGGTGGGGATTTCTTGTGCAAAGTATTCCATGGTGAAGGCTTCGAGGCCTTTATGGCCGAGGCGCGGCGGAGTTTCGCCAGCGTAAAGACCCGTAAACCCAAGGCCTCACGGCCACGTAGCCGTGAGGTTTATGTCCTGGCGAGAAACTACTCCGTATAGTAGTGTCTAACACAGTGATCGGCCTCGCATTGAGGCCCTTTTTTGAGGAACAGACTTTGAACGACCTGGCCAAGAACGTCATCCTCTGGGTGGTCATCGCGGTGGTTCTGTTGAGCGTATTCAACAGCTTCGGCACCGGTCCCCGGACGGTTCAGGCGATACCGTATTCGACCTTCTTGCAGCAGGTGCAGGACGGCCGCGTCAACAGCGTGGTATTCGACGGTGACAAGATCACTGGCGACTACGGCAGCGGCGATCGCTTTACGACCTACAGCCCGGAGACCGACAACAAGGCGCTGATCGGCGAACTGCAGGATAGTGGCGTCAAGTTCGAGGCACGGCCCCCGGAACGTCAATCCTTCCTGATGCAGCTGTTTATCTCCTCATTCCCGATCCTGTTGCTGATTGGCGTGTGGATCTATTTCATGCGCCAGATGCAGGGTGGCGCAGGTGGTCGTGGCGCCATGTCCTTTGGCAAGAGCCGGGCGCGTCTGCTGGGCGAAGACCAGGTCCACGTGACCTTCGCCGATGTGGCAGGCGTCGAAGAGGCCAAGGAAGAGGTGGTCGAGATCGTCGACTTCCTCAAAGACCCTGGCAAGTTTCAGCGGCTTGGCGGCAAGATTCCGCGCGGCGTGCTGATGGTCGGTTCGCCGGGTACCGGCAAGACCTTGCTGGCGCGCGCCATCGCCGGCGAAGCAAAAGTGCCGTTCTTTACCATCTCCGGTTCTGACTTCGTCGAGATGTTCGTCGGCGTCGGCGCATCCCGCGTGCGCGATATGTTCGAACAGGCCAAGAAGCATGCACCGTGCATCATCTTTATCGACGAGATCGACGCAGTCGGACGCCATCGCGGCGCGGGTCTGGGCGGCGGTCATGATGAACGCGAGCAGACGCTCAACCAGCTGCTGGTGGAGATGGACGGATTCGAAGGCAATGAGGGCGTGATCGTTATCGCCGCCACCAACCGTCCCGACGTATTGGACCCGGCGCTGCTGCGTCCGGGCCGCTTTGATCGCCAGGTCGTCGTGCCGCTGCCTGACGTGCGCGGTCGCGAGCAGATCCTGCGCGTGCACATGAAGAAGGTGCCGATCGCTGACGACGTCAAACCGTCGGTCATCGCCCGTGGCACGCCCGGTTTCTCCGGTGCTGATCTGGCTAACCTGGTCAACGAGGCCGCGCTGTTCGCAGCGCGTGCCAACCGCCGCCTGGTGGGCATGGAAGAGTTCGAGAAGGCGAAAGACAAGATCATGATGGGCTCGGAGCGGCGCTCCATGGTCATGAGTGATGATGAGAAAAAGCTCACCGCTTTCCACGAGGCGGGACACGCTATCGTCGGCCTGTCGGTGCCGGACCACGACCCGGTGTACAAAGTAAGCATCATTCCCCGCGGCAGGGCGCTCGGCATCACCATGTTCCTGCCCGAGGCAGACCGCTACAGCCACAGCAAGCAGCGTCTGCAGAGTCAGATATCGAGTCTGTTCGGCGGGCGCATCGCGGAGGAACTGGTGTTCGGTGCTGACGCGGTCACCACCGGCGCGTCCAACGACATCGAGCGGGCCACCGATATCGCGCGCAACATGGTCACCCGCTGGGGGCTGTCGGAGCGTCTTGGACCGCTGACCTATAGCGAAGATGAAGGCGAGGTGTTTCTGGGCCGCTCGGTGACCCAGCACAAGCAAATGTCCGACGTCACTGCCCACGCCATCGACGAAGAGATCCGCTCGCTTGTCGATACCTGTTATCAGCGGGCGGAAAATATTCTCAAAGAGAAATTCGACAAACTCGAGAATATGGCCGATGCCCTGATCCGCTACGAGACCATCGACGAGCATCAGATCAAGGACATCATGGAAGGCCGTAAGCCGCGACCGCCCAGCGACTGGGACGATGATGATTCGGTCAAGACCGAGACCGGTACGAGCGAAGAAAAGGAAAAGAGCAGCGGCGCCGACGGCAAGATCGGCGGGCCCGCCAGCCAGCACTGATCGTCACTGTAAATCGACAAAAACCGGCGCCGCGTGCGCCGGTTTTTTTGTATGATCCGCCCTCCTGCCGCCCGCGAGAGACGCCCCATGCATCTGCACACACCCGGCACCAACCTGTCCCTGGATCGGCCGGTGGTGATGGGCATCCTCAATGTCACCCCGGATTCCTTTGCCGATGGCGGTCATTTTCTCGACCCCGGGGCGGCCATCGCCAGGGCGCGCACGATGATCGGGGAGGGCGCGGCGATTATCGATATTGGCGGCGAATCGACCCGGCCCGGGGCCGTTCCGGTGACTGCCGAGGATGAGATGCGCCGGGTGGTTCCGGTGATCGAGGCCCTCGCTGGCACCGTTGAGGCGGTGATCTCGGTCGACACGACAAAGCCCGAAGTCATGGCGGCCGCCATCGCGGCCGGCGCCGACATGATCAACGACGTCAACGCGCTACGCGCGCCGGGCGCGCTGGACGTGGTGGCTGCTGCGGATGTCGCGGTGTGTCTGATGCACATGCAGGGCGAGCCTCGCACCATGCAGCAGGATCCGTGCTACGCAGACGTAGTCGCCGAGGTGTCGGCGTTTCTCGCCGAACGGGCCCGGCATTGCGTGGACGCCGGGATCTCGCGAAGTCGGATCGTGGTTGATCCAGGATTCGGTTTTGGCAAGACCCTGGCGCATAATCTGCAGATGATGCGTCATCTGGATCGGTTTTCGTCGCTGGGTCTGGCGCTTTTGGTCGGTCTCTCGCGCAAGTCGATGATCGGCGCGGTGCTCGATCGGCCCGTGCGGGACCGGCTGGCAGGGAGTCTGGCGCTGGCGGTGCTGGCGGTGGCCCGGGGGGCCCGCATACTGCGCGTCCATGATGTCGGCCCGACCGTCGACGCGCTGCGTATGATCGCCGCGGTCGATGCAGTAGAGCCATCCGATGCGGAGGGATGAGATGAGGAAATACTTTGGTACCGACGGCGTTCGTGGGCATGTCGGACAAGCGCCGATGACGGTGGACTTCGCCCTGCGTCTGGCCAGTGCCGCGGCCCGGGTGCTGGCGCCGAGCGGCGGCTCGGTGCTGATCGGCAAGGACACCCGTCTTTCCGGCTATATGTTTGAATCGGCGCTGGAGGCCGGCTTTGTCGCCGCCGGCGTCACGGTATTGCTGGCCGGGCCGCTGCCGACACCGGGGATCGCCTATCTGTGTCGCCGGCTGCGCACCGACTTTGGCGTCGTCATCAGCGCCTCCCACAACGCCTATCATGACAACGGCATCAAGTTCTTCGATGGCGCTGGTGACAAGCTCTCGGACGATCTGGAATCGGCGATCGAGGCTTTGATCGAAGAGGATCCGATCACGCAATCCTCGAGCAAGCTGGGTCAGGCCAAGCGGATCGACAGCGCGCGCACCGACTATCAGTGGTTCTGCCGCTCGACGGTGGCCGACGGCGTGGATTTCACCGGCATGCAGGTAGTCATCGATTGCTCTCATGGCGCGGCCTACAAGGTCGCCCCGCGAGTGTTCTCCGAGCTCGGCGCGGACGTGATCCCCATCGGCTGCTCGCCCAACGGCCGCAACATCAATCTCCGCTGCGGCTCGACCCACCCTGAGCTGCTGCAGGCGACTGTGCGCGGTGTCGGGGCCCAGATCGGCATCGCGCTGGATGGGGACGGCGATCGGGTGGTGATGGTCGACGAGAACGGCGCGCTGGTGGACGGAGATCAACTGATCCATCTGCTCGCGATGGATGCGTTGGAGCGCGGGGCGCTGCAGGGTCCGGTGGTAGGCACGGTGATGAGCAACCTGGGGCTGCAGCGCTCGCTGGAGTCCCGAGGCGTCACGTTCTTGCGCGCTGCGGTGGGCGACCGCAACGTGCTTGCCTTGTTGAAGGAGCACGGGGGTCAGCTCGGCGGTGAGACCTCAGGCCACATTATCGACTTATCGCGCACCACGACCGGTGACGGTCTGGTGACGGCGCTGAGCGTGCTGGCGGTGATGCAGTCGACCGGCCGCAGCCTGTCGGATCTGACTTCGGCCATGCCGCGTTTTCCGCAGATCCTGATCAACGTCCGCGCCGATGGGCGTCCCGATCTGGCGGCGGCGCCAGTGCGTGCCAGCGTCGGGGCCGTGGAGCAGCGTCTGGGCGAACGCGGACGCGTCGTGCTGCGGGCATCGGGCACCGAGCCGGTGGTCCGGGTGATGGTCGAGGGTGAGGACGAAAGTGAAGTCCGCCACGCCGCCGAAGAGATCGCGGCGGCGGTGGGCGCCGCGCCTGTGTTGCGTTGATTTAGCGACGGGGCGCCGCTAACCTTGCGCCCGCCTTGCAAGAGTCGATGATGATGAGAACCAAACTGGTCGCCGGAAACTGGAAGATGAACGGGTCCCGCGCGCAGACCGACAGTCTGTTGCGGGATCTGCGAGCCGCTCTGGATGGCAGCCCGCCCTGCGAGGTGCTGGTCTGCCCGGGTTTTCCCTATCTGCAGCAGGCCGGTGAGTTGCTGGCCGGCTCCGGGATCCGGCTCGGCGCACAGAACCTGGCGGTAGAAGATGCCGGCGCGTTTACCGGCGAGGTCTCCGGCCCGATGCTGGCGGACCTGGGTTGTGAATACGTGCTGGTGGGCCATTCCGAGCGCCGCAGTCTGTTCGGCGAGGACAGCGACACGGTGGCAAAAAAATACGTGGCCGCCCAGCGGGGCGGGCTGAAACCGGTCCTGTGTGTCGGCGAGAGCCTGGAGGAGCGTGAAGCCGGGACCACCGAGCGGGTCATTGGGGAGCAGCTCCGGGCCGTATTGGAGCTGGCCGGCGTCGATAGCCTGGCGTCGGCCGTGATCGCCTATGAACCGGTCTGGGCCATCGGCACCGGACGTACCGCCAGCCCCGAGCAGGCCCAGGCCGTGCACGCTTTCGTACGTGGTCTCGTCGCGGAGAATAATGGTATAATTGCTGATTCTGTTCGGGTCCTCTACGGCGGCAGCGTCAAGTCGTCGAACGCCGGGGACCTGTTTTCCATGCCGGACGTTGACGGCGGTCTGGTCGGTGGAGCCTCGCTCGATGCGCAGGACTTCGCCGGGATCTGCCGGGCGGGCGGTCATTAGGTCGATCCAAACATGATGTTGCAAACTGTTGTCACGATTATTCACGTCCTGCTGGCGGCCGGGCTTATCGGCCTGGTGCTGTTGCAGCGGGGCAAGGGTGCGGAGGCCGGCGCGGCCTTTGGCGCCGGTGCCTCCGGCACGGTGTTCGGCTCTCAGGGTTCGGCGTCGTTCCTGAGCCGCACCACGGCTGTCCTGGCCACCCTGTTTTTCTTCACCAGCCTCGGCCTGGCCTATCTGGGCGGTCAGCGCGAAGGGCCGGTCAGCGTGCTCGAGTCCGTGCCTGGGATCGAGGAACCCGCAGGGGAGATTCCGGGTCTGCTGTTGCCCGACGGAGATCTTGATCTGCCGGCGCTCCCGGACCAGGAAGTCCTCGGCGACGAGGCCGATGCGGCGCCCGAGCCCGGCTCTGAGTGAGGCCGAAGCCGCGGCCTGCGGGCTGTCGATTCATGCGGATGTGGTGGAATTGGTAGACACGCTGTCTTGAGGGGGCAGTGGCGCAAGCCGTGCCGGTTCGAGTCCGGCCATCCGCACCAGTTTGGTCCAGAATTCCGGACCGTTTGCAACAGCCTATCCGGTCACGAGTGCTGGTAGAATACTCGTTATTAAGTCGTTTCAGGTCCCGACCCCGGGGCTGCTGAACAGGGCCGGAGGCACGTTTGGGGACCGTCGATGCTTGAGAATTATCTACCGATCCTGATATTTCTCGCGGTCGCCACGGTCCTCGGCGTACTCCTCGTTTCGCTGGGTTTTATTTTTGGCCCGCGCCGCCCGGATTCCGCAAAGCTCTCCGCTTACGAGTGCGGTTTCGAAGCTTTCGAAGACTCCCGTATCAAGTTCGATGTGCGCTACTACCTGGTAGCGATCCTGTTCATCATCTTTGATCTCGAGATCGCCTTCCTCTTCCCCTGGGCGGTATCGCTGGACACGATCGGGCTGTTTGGCCTCCTGTCCATGGCGGTGTTCCTCGCCATACTCGTCGTGGGCTTTATCTTCGAGTGGAAGAAAGGGGCCCTGGAATGGGATTGACCGCAGCCGATAACGAGGCGCTCGCGCCAGTTCCGGCGGCCGGCAAGACCGGTAATCCCGGTATCGTCACCACCCAGGTCGACAAGCTGGTCAACTGGGCCCGCACCGGCTCCATGTGGCCGATGACCTTCGGACTCGCCTGCTGCGCCGTGGAGATGATGCAGGCCGGCGCTGCTCGCTACGATCTGGATCGTTTCGGCATCATCTTCCGTCCCAGCCCGCGCCAGTCAGACGTGATGATCGTGGCCGGGACTCTGGTGAACAAGATGGCGCCTGCGCTGCGCAAGGTCTACGACCAGATGGCCGAGCCGCGCTGGGTCATTTCGATGGGCTCCTGCGCGAATGGCGGGGGCTATTATCACTACTCCTATTCCGTCGTCCGCGGCTGCGATCGCATCGTGCCGGTGGATGTCTATGTGCCTGGATGCCCGCCGACCGCCGAGGCGTTGTTGTACGGGATCATCCAGCTGCAAAAAAAGATTCGCCGCACCCACACCATCGCACGCTGAGACATAAAGATGTCGCCACGTCTGGAAGCCTTGAAGGTTCGCCTGCAGGAAGCACTCGCCGATCACATCGAAGTGATCCCGAGCGACTGCGGCGAACTGACCATCGAGGTCGGACGCGAAGCGCTGCTCGACGTCTGCCGTCAACTCCGGGATCACGATGGGCTGCGCTTCGAGATGTTGATGGATGTCTGCGTGGTCGACTATCTGCACTACGGGCAGGACGAGTGGAAGACCGAATCGGCAACCGATTCGGGATTTAGCCGCGGCGTCGTGCCTGGCGTTGACGACGACGCAGCCGGTCGTTCCGAGCGACGTTTCGGTGTGGTCTATCATCTGCTGTCGATCAGCCACAATGTCCGTCTGCGCCTGCGTACTTTCGCTTCCGACCAGGAACCACCGATGCTGGATTCGGTGATCGGGATCTGGCCGTCGGCGAACTGGTTCGAGCGCGAGGCTTTCGACCTGTTCGGCATCCTCTTTTTGGGGCATCCCGATCTGCGGCGGCTGCTTACCGACTACGGTTTTATCGGTCATCCGTTCCGTAAGGATTTCCCGCTGATCGGCAATGTGGAAGTGCGCTACGATCCGGAGAAGAGCCGTGTCGTGTACCAGCCGGTATCGATCGAGCCGCGCACCCTGGTAGCCCGGGTGATCCGCGATGACACGCGCAGCGAGCCGGCACCGGTCGAGCAGCAGGAGCCCGGCGGCCATGGCTGAGATCCAGAACTTCACCCTCAACTTCGGCCCCCAGCATCCCGCGGCCCACGGCGTACTGCGGCTGGTGCTGGAGATGGACGGCGAGGTGATCACCAAAGCCGATCCGCATGTCGGTCTGCTGCACCGGGGCACCGAGAAGCTCGCCGAGAGCAAGCCCTACAACCAGTCTATCGGTTATATGGATCGTCTCGACTATGTGTCGATGATGTGCAATGAACACGCCTATGTGATGGCGATCGAGAAGATGCTCGGCATTGAGGTGCCGATCCGCGCACGTTACATACGCGTCATGTTCGATGAGATCACGCGCATCCTCAATCACCTGATGTGGCTCGGCGCCCACGGACTCGACATCGGCGCGATGACCATGTTCCTGTACTGCTTCCGTGAGCGTGAGGATCTGATGGATAGCTACGAGGCGGTCTCGGGCACGCGCATGCACGCCACCTATTATCGGCCGGGTGGCGTCTATCGGGACCTGCCGGATGAGATGCCGAAGTACCAGGCCTCGCGTTTCCGCAGCAAGAAGGACATGACCCGGCTCAACGCCCGCCGCCAGGGATCGCTGCTCGATTTCATCGAGGACTTCACCGATCGCTTCCCGGCCTGTGTCGATGAATACGAGACGCTGTTGACCGACAACCGCATCTGGAAGCAACGCACTGTCAACATCGGCGTGGTGACGCCAGAGCGCGCCATGGCGCTGGGATTCAGTGGTCCGATGCTGCGCGGCTCCGGCGTCGAATGGGACCTGCGCAAGAAGCAGCCCTACGACGTCTATGATCAGGTGGAGTTCGACATCCCGGTGGGGGTCAATGGTGATTGCTACGATCGTTATCTGGTGCGTGTCGAAGAACTGCGGCAGTCGAATCGGATCATCCGCCAGTGCATCAAATGGCTGCGTGAGAATCCCGGGCCGGTGATGATCGACGACCACAAGATCGTGCCGCCGAGCCGCTTCGAGATGAAGGACGACATGGAATCGCTGATCCATCACTTCAAGTTGTTCACCGAAGGCTATTGTGTGCCGGCCGGTGAAGCCTATGCGGCGGTGGAGCATCCCAAGGGCGAGTTCGGTGTTTATCTGGTCTCGGACGGCGCGAACAAGCCCTACAGGGTGAAGATCCGTGCGGCTGGCTTTGTCCATATCTCGGCGATGGACGAGATGGTCCGCGGCCATATGCTGGCCGACGTAGTGGCGGTGATCGGCACCCAGGACATCGTCTTCGGCGAGGTCGACCGCTGATGGACGCCAAGACACAGAATCCGGCCGAACTCTCCGCCCATGTGCGCGAAGAACTCGATCACTGGATCGGTCGTTTCCCGGAGGGACGGCAGCGCTCGGCCATCATCGCCGGGCTACGCGCGGCTCAGCACGAGAACGATGGTTATCTGACCCCGGCGCTGATCGAGGGTGTCGCAGCCTATCTGGATCTGGCACCGATCCAGGCCTATGAGGTGGCGACGTTTTATTCGATGTTCGAGACCACACCCGTCGGCCGTCATCACGTTTCGGTGTGCACCAATGTCTCCTGCATGCTGCGCGGCGCCGAGGACCTGGTCGGACATATCGAGAGCAAGCTCGGTATCCGCACCGGTGAGAGCACCGCGGATGGACGCATCTTCCTCAAGCGCGAGGAGGAATGTCTGGCCGCCTGCTGTGGCGCGCCGATGATGATGGTGGATCATCGCTATCACGAGAATCTCACCACCGACGATGTGGACCGGATTCTGGACGAACTGGAATAGGCGGGCCGATGCAACAGAACGCGACATGCTACGCGACCCTGGGGACCGACCAGCCCTGGACGCTGGAGCGGTACATCGAGACCGGCGGTTATCAGGCCTGGCGCCGCATCCTCGAGGAACGCATGGACCCCGCCGCGGTCGTCGACCTGGTCAAGGCCTCGGGTCTGCGTGGACGCGGCGGCGCGGGTTTTCCGACCGGACTGAAGTGGAGCTTTATGCCGCGTGGGGCCCCGGGCCAGAAGTATGTGGTGTGCAATTCAGACGAGAGCGAACCGGGCACCTGTCACGATCGGGACATCCTGCGTTACAACCCCCATGCGATCATCGAAGGTATGGCTATCGGCGGCTACGCCATGGGCGTGACGGTCGGCTACAACTACATTCGGGGCGAATTTATCGACGAGCCGGTACCGCGTTTCGAGGCCGCCGTGCGTGAGGCCTACGAAGCCGGCTGGCTGGGGACCGATATCCAGGGCACCGGTGTGGACTTCGATCTGTATACCTTTGTCGGCGCCGGCGCCTATATCTGCGGCGAGGAAACCGCGCTGCTCGAGTCGTTGGAGGGCAAGCAGGGCAAACCCCGCTTCAAGCCGCCGTTCCCGGCCAATTTCGGTCTCTACGGCAAGCCGACCACGGTCAACAACACGCAGACCTTCGCCTCGGTGCCGTGGATCATTCGCAACGGGGCGGACGCATTTGCGGCGCTCGGCGTCGAGGGATCGGGGGGCACCGCCATCTTCTCCGTGTCCGGTCACATCGAGCGACCCGGCAACTACGAGGTCGGTCTCGGTATCCCGTTCAGGGAACTGCTGGAGCTGGCCGGTGGCGTGTGGAAGGGGCGTGCGCTCAAGGCGGTGATTCCGGGTGGATCCTCGGCCCGCGTGCTGCCGGCCGAGATCATGCTCGAGACCAATATGGATTTTGACAGCCTGCGCGATGCCGGCTCGATGTTCGGTTCCGGCGCGGTGATGGTAATGGATGAGACCACCTGCATGGTCAAAGTGCTGGAGCGGGTGACGCGGTTCTACTACGCGGAATCCTGCGGCCAGTGCACGCCGTGCCGGGAAGGTACCGGCTGGATGAACCGGGTGGTGAAGCGGATCCTCGACGGCCGCGGCCGCTCGGAGGACCTGGACATGCTGGACAGCGTGTCACGCAACATCGAGGGTCATACCATTTGCGCCTTCGGCGATGCCGCCGCCTGGCCGGTGCAGAGCTTTATCAATCACTTCCGCCACGAGTTCCAGTACATGATCGAACACGGCGGGCGCAGCCTGGTGGATGCCGGCGACGCAGCGGCGGCCTGAACGCCATGCCGCACACCAGGAATACAGAATCGAGATGAGTGACGACATCGTCAACATAGAGGTCGACGGCGTACCCGGGACGGCGCGCAGAGGCCAGATGATCATCGAGGTCACGGATGCGCTCGGCAGCTACGTGCCGCGCTTCTGTTATCACGAGAAGCTCAGCATCGCCGCCAACTGTCGCATGTGTCTGGTCGAAGTCGAGAAGGCGCCCAAACCGTTGCCGGCCTGCGCCACGCCGGTGGCCGAGGGCATGAAGATCTTCACCCGATCGCAGCGGGCCCGGGACGCGCAGCAGGCGACCATGGAGTTCCTGCTGATCAATCACCCGCTGGATTGTCCGATCTGCGACCAGGGTGGGGAATGCGAGTTGCAGGATCTGGCCATGGGATTTGGCCGCGATGCGTCGCGTTATACCGAGCGCAAACGCGTGATCAGGGACCATGACATCGGTCCGCTGGTTTCGACCGATATGACGCGCTGTATCTTTTGTACGCGCTGTGTGCGTTTCGGTCAGGAGATCGCCGGTATCCAGGAGCTGGGAACGGTCGGTCGCGGCGAGCATACCGAGGTCGCGACATTTGTTGCCGAGGGTCTGGATCACGAGCTGTCCGGCAACGTGATTGACCTGTGCCCGGTGGGCGCGCTTAACAGCAAGCCGTTCCGCTACCGGGCGCGCTCCTGGGAGATGACCCAACACGCCACCGTCTCGCCGCATGATTGCGTTGGCTCCAACCTCTACGCACACGTTCGGCGCGGCCGCCTGATGCGCGTGGTGCCGCGGCCCAACGACGAGATCAACGAAACCTGGATCGCTGACCGGGACCGCTTCAGCTGCGAGGGCGTGTATGCCGACGATCGTCTGCTGTCGCCGGAGATCCGCGACGGCGACACCTGGCGCAAGGTGGATTGGGCCACGGCGTTGCAGGCCGTGGTCGACGGTATCAGCGAGGCCATCGGCGACAACGGCGGGGCCAATCTGGGTCTGCTGGCCAGCCCCTCGAGCACGGTCGAAGAGGCCAGTCTGCTGGCGCGACTGGGTGAGGGATTCGGCAGCGCCAATCTCGACCATCGTCTGCGCCGCACCGATTTCTCCGATCAGGCGTCCGATCCGCTGTATCCCTCGCTTGGCGGGACGCTGGCGGCTATCGAATCCGCCGATACCGTGTTGCTGATCGGGGCAGACATCCGCCGTGAGGCGCCGATGCTGGGTCATCGTGTGCGCAAGGCAGCGCTCGCCGGCGCTCGCGTGGGCCTGCTCCATACCGCCGCATCCGATGCGCTGTTTCCTGTCGCCGCTGCTGTCGAGGTGCAGCCATCGGCGATGGTCGACGCGCTGGCTGGGGTCGCGGCGGCACTGGGCGTCGAAGCACCTGCCGGCTCGGGTCTGGAGAGCCTGCTGCGCTCGGCCGTGATCGAGCCCGGCCACCGTGGGCTGGCGGCGCTGTTCGAGGGTGCGACGCGGCCGCAGATCCTGCTGGGACAGGTCAGCGGCCGGCATCCGGAATTCGGACGCTTGCGTCTGCTGGCTGGCGCAATCGCCAGGGCGACTGGTGCCACACTCGGCTACGTCACCGAGGGTGCGAACGCGGCCGGTGCCGCGCTGGCGGGTCTGTTGCCGCATCGTCAGGCCGGTGGCAGCCCCCGGGCCAAGCCCGGATTTGACGCCGCTGCGATGCTGGCAAAGCCGCTACGCGCCTATCTGCTCGTCGGCCTGGAGCCGGAATTTGATACGGCCGCCGGCGCCCGCGCGCTGGAGGTGTTGGCCGAGGCGCGCTTTGTGGCCTGCGTGACGCCGTTTGTCAGCGAGGCTATGCGTGGCTACGCCCGTGTGTTGTTGCCGATGGGGACCTTTGCCGAGACCTCTGGCAGCTACGTCAACGGGGAGGGTCGCTGGCAGAGCTTCGAGGGCGTAGCCCGGCCGCTGGGTGAGTCTCGTCCGGCATGGAAGATCCTGCGCGTGTTGGGCAACCTGGCCGGCATGGACGGTTTTGACTACGGGGATAGCGCGGCGATCCGGGATGAACTGCTGGCGGCGCTCGGGCAACCCGCGCCCGGCAATAATGCGCCCGAGCTCGATGGTGAACTGCCGGCCGGCGCTGCAGAGCCGACCCTCAACTACGTGCCGATGTATGACATTGATCCGCTGGCACGCCGTTCGGCGCCGCTACAGGCGACCGCGGACGCACAGGCCGCGCGCCGGCAGGACTGGTCATGATCGAGATGTTGGTCAATGTCTGGACCGCGCTGCCGGTGCCGCTGCAGATCACCAGCAAGATTGCGCTGATGCTGTTGCCGCTGATCCTGACGGTGGCTTATCTGACCTACGCCGAGCGCAAGATTATCGGCTACATACAGAACCGCATCGGCCCCAACCGGGTCGGCTACAAGGGTCTGCTGCAACCGTTTGCGGATGTGCTCAAGTTGTTGGTGAAAGAAGTCGTGGTGCCATCCAGCGCCAGCCGCTTCCTGTTTTTGATCGCGCCGGTGCTGTCTATCGTGCCGGCGCTGGCCACCTGGGCCGTGATCCCGGTCAGCCCGGAATTCGTGTTGGCCGATATCAACGCGGGCGTGTTGTATGTGCTGGCACTGACCTCCCTGGGTGTCTACGGCGTGATCCTCGCCGGCTGGGCCTCGAACTCCAAGTACGCGCTGCTGGGCGCGATGCGCTCGGCGGCACAGATCGTGGCCTACGAAATCGCCATGGGTTTCGCGCTGGTCGGTGTGCTGATGGCCGGCGGCAGCCTCAATCTCGGCGCTATTATCGATGCCCAGGCCGGTAGCGCGGTGCACTGGTTCTGGCTGCCATTGCTGCCGCTGTTCTTCGTCTACTTCATCTCCGGGGTGGCCGAGACCAACCGCGCGCCGTTTGACGTGGCCGAGGGCGAATCGGAGATCGTGGCCGGTTTCCACGTCGAATATTCGGGGATGGCGTTTGCGGTGTTCTTCCTGGCCGAATACGCCAATATGGTGTTGATCGCGGCTCTGACCACGATCTTCTTCTTTGGCGGCTGGTTGTCGCCGTTCCAGGGCGTGCCAGTGATCGGCGACACCTTCCTCGGTGCCAGCAGCTTCTTCTGGTTCGCGCTCAAGCTGTCTTTCTTCCTGTTCTGTTTTCTCTGGTTCCGGGCGACCTTCCCGCGCTATCGCTATGACCAGATCATGCGTCTGGGCTGGAAGGTATTTATCCCCATCACCATCGTCTGGCTGGCGGTGGAGGGCGTGCTGGTGGTCTTTAAGGTCGGGCCCTGGTTCGATTGAGCGGTAATGGCACAGTGATCAAGAGCCTGTTCAGGACGTTTTTCCTCACCGAGCTGCTGCGCGGGCTCGGTCTGACCCTGCGCAATCTGTTCGTGACCAAGGTCACGATCATGTATCCGGAGGAGAAGACGCCACAGTCGCCGCGTTTCCGCGGTCTGCACGCCCAGCGTCGTTACGCCAACGGCGAGGAGCGGTGCATCGCCTGCAAGTTGTGCGAGGCGGTCTGTCCGGCGTTGGCCATCACTATCGAAAGTGACGTGGCCGAAGACGGCACCCGGCGCACCACCCGCTACGATATCGACTTGTTCAAGTGCATCTACTGCGGCTTCTGCGAGGAGGCTTGCCCGGTGGACGCGATCGTCGAGACCCGCATCCACGAATATCACATGGAGAACCGCGGCGAGAACATCATGACCAAGGATAAGTTGTTGGCTGTCGGTGACCGTTTCGAATCCATGATCGCAGCCGACAAGGCGGCGGACGCGGCGTACCGCTGATGGACCTGTTGTGATGGAAGCACTGATTTTTTATTTCTTCGGAAGCGTGCTGTTACTGGCCGGCATCGGCGTGATCATCGCGCGCAATCCGGTGCACTCGGCCATGTCCCTGGTGCTGGCTTTTGTCACCAGCGCGTTCCTGTGGATGCTGCTGGAAGCCGAGTTTCTCGCCATTGTGCTGGTGCTGGTCTATGTCGGCGCGGTGATGGTGTTGTTCCTGTTCGTGGTGATGATGCTGGATGTCAATGTCGAGCGGAACCGGGCCGGGTTCACGCGCTACGCGCCACTCGGTATCGGCCTGGTGATGCTGATCGTGGGCATGCTCGGGTATGTGGTCTGGGCGCGGACCCAGGAGATGAATTTCCTCCAGGCACCGCCGCGGGCAGCCGCCGATTTCAGCAACACCGAAGCCCTCGGCAGCCAGCTGTATACGGTCTATGTGTATCCGTTCGAACTGGCGGCGGTCATCCTGCTGGTCGCGATCGTCGCCGCGATCAGTCTGACCATGCGCCGGCGGCCCGGGCTGAAAGTCCAGGATGTGGCCCGGCAGGTGGCGGTACGCCGTGAGGATCGGGTGCGGATCGTGAGCATGGAGTCGGACAAGGAATCATGATCACCGTTTCCCATTATCTGACCCTGTCCAGCGTGCTGTTTATCCTCAGCATCGCTGGCATATTCCTTAATCGGAAAAACGTGATCCTGCTGCTGATGTGCATCGAGTTGATGCTGCTGGCGGTCAATTTCAACTTTATTACGCTGTCGCGCTTCCTCGGCGATGCGGCCGGCCAGGTGTTCGTGTTCTTTATCCTCACGGTGGCAGCGGCGGAATCGGCTATCGGACTGGCCATCCTGGTGGTGCTGTTCCGCAGCCGCAAGAACATCGAAGTCGAGAGCCTCGACAGCATGAAAGGATGAGCATGGAGTCGCTGTATCTGAGCATCGTGCTGGCCCCGTTGCTGGCCGCGGTCATCGCCGGTCTTGCCGGCAGACTGGTCGGCCGCGCCGGTGCCCACACCGTGACCATCCTCGGTGTGGCGGTGTCCTTTGGTCTGTCCGTGTATGTGCTGTTGGGACTGCTCGACGGCAGTATCCAGGTATACAACGACACCGTTTACGTCTGGGGTATCAGCGACGGCGTGCGCATGGAGGTCGGCTTCCTGGTCGACCGGCTGTCGGCGTTGATGATGACCGTGGTCACCTTCGTCTCGCTGATGGTGCATATCTACACCATCGGTTATATGAAGGACGACCCGGGTTACCAGCGCTTTTTCTCGTATATCTCGCTGTTCACGTTCGCCATGTTGATGCTGGTGATGTCGAACAACTTCCTGCAGCTGTTCTTCGGCTGGGAAGCGGTGGGCGTCGTCTCCTATCTGCTGATCGGGTTCTGGTTCAAGCGGCCATCGGCGGTGCACGCGAATCTCAAGGCCTTCCTGGTCAACCGGGTCGGTGACTTTGGTTTCCTGCTGGGCATTGCCGCGGTGTTGTATTTCACCAATAGCCTGGATTACCAGGAGGTATTTGCGGCGGCGCCCGCCTTGCAGGGGATCACGATCGAAGTGTTCGACGGGCATGCCTGGTCGGCATTGAGTCTGATCTGCATCCTGTTGTTCGTCGGCGCCATGGGCAAGTCGGCCCAGGTGCCGCTGCACGTATGGCTGCCGGATTCCATGGAGGGCCCGACGCCGATCTCCGCGCTGATCCATGCGGCCACGATGGTTACGGCCGGCATCTTTATGGTGGCGAGGATGTCGCCGCTGTTCGAGCTGTCGCTGACCGCGCTCAGCGTGGTGCTGGTGATCGGCGCCACCACCGCGCTGTTTATGGGCCTGCTGGGATTGGTGCAGAACGACATCAAGCGCGTGGTGGCCTATTCGACCTTGTCCCAGCTCGGTTATATGACCGTGGCGCTGGGGGTCTCGGCCCACGCCGCCGGCATCTTCCATCTGATGACCCACGCCTTCTTCAAGGCACTGCTGTTCCTGGCCGCCGGTTCGGTGATCATCGCGATGCATCACGAGCAGGACATGCGCAAGATGGGTGGCCTGCGCAAATACATGCCGATCACCTACTGGACCGCGTTGATCGGTTCGCTGGCGCTGATCGGTTTCCCCGGGTCTTCGGGATTCTTCTCCAAGGACGCGATCATCGAGGCGGTCCATTTCGCCTCGATCCCGGGCGCCGGATACGCCTATGTCTGCGTGTTGTCCGGGGTCTTCGTCACCGCGCTGTATACCTTCCGCATGATGTTCCTGGTGTTCCACGGCAAAGAGCGGATGGACGCTCATACCCGCGAGCATCTGCGCGAGAGTCCCTGGGTGGTCACGCTACCGCTGATCCTGCTGGCGATCCCCTCGGTCGTGATCGGCTGGCTGACCGAGGAAACGATCCTGTTCAAGAATTATTTTGACGGTGCGATCCAGGTGCTGCCCAGCCACGATGTGCTCGCGGAGCTGGGTCAACACGGCACCACCCCGGCATATTTCCTTATCCACGGCCTGCTGGCACCGCCATTCCTGCTCGCCGTCGCAGGCGTGGGGCTGGCCTGGTATCTGTACCTGCGGCGTCCGGAAATCCCGGCGCGGCTGGCCAGCAGATTTGCCGTGCCCTACCGCTGGCTGGTCAACAAATACTATTTCGACGATTTCAACGAGAAGGTGCTGGCGCCAGCTACCCGGGCGCTGGGCCAGCGTCTGTGGCGGACCGGCGACGAGACTCTGATCGACGGGGCCATGGTGAATGGTTCGGCGCGGATCGTCGGCTGGTTATCCGGCGCCGTCAGCCGGGTACAGACCGGTTATCTCTATCACTACGCTTTCGCCATGATCATAGGCCTTGCCGCGATGCTTGGCTGGCTGCTGCTGGAAAGCTAGGCGAGAGGCAAAAGGAACACTGATTCATGGAGATGCCGATCCTCAGTGTCGTGATCTGGCTGCCGATTATTGGCGGCCTGCTGGTGCTGGCGGCCGGCGAGCGCGCTAACGCCGGCCGCTGGCTGGCGCTGGGCGTCGCGATCCTGACCTTTGTCGCCAGCATCCCGCTGTACACGCTGTTTGACGCCACAACGGCGGCGATGCAGTTTGTTGAACGGGCGCCGTGGATCGCGGCTTACAAGGTCGAGTATTACCTGGGCGTCGACGGCATCTCGATGCCGCTGATCCTGCTGACGACGTTTATCACCGTGCTCGTGGTGATCGCCGGCTGGGAGGCGATCCGGGAGAGCAGTTCACAGTATTTCGCTTCCTTCCTGATCCTCGAAGGCATGATGAACGGCGTGTTCGCGTCGCTGGATGCGATGCTGTTCTATGTGTTCTGGGAAGCCATGTTGATCCCGATGTTCATCATCATCGGAGTCTGGGGTGGCCCGCGGCGGGTCTACGCGACGCTGAAGTTCTTCCTTTACACGTTTCTCGGTTCGGTGTTGATGCTGGTCGCGCTGATCTACATGTATCTGCAGTCGGGCAGCTACGAGATCGCCGCATTCCAGGCGCTCGGCATGGGTATGCACGAGCAGATCCTGATCTTCTTCGCTTTCCTGATCGCGTTTGCGGTCAAGGTGCCGATGTGGCCGGTCCACACCTGGCTGCCGGACGCCCATGTCGAGGCGCCCACCGGCGGCTCGGTCATCCTGGCCGCGATCATGCTGAAGATGGGTGGGTACGGCTTTCTGCGCTTCAGCCTTCCGGTCACCCCTGACGCCAGCATGTCGCTGGACTGGCTGGTCATCGGGTTGTCGCTGATCGCGGTGGTCTATATCGGGCTCGTCGCCCTGGTCCAGGCCGATATGAAGAAGCTGATCGCGTATTCATCGATCGCCCACATGGGCTTTGTCACGCTCGGCTTTTTCCTTGCCTATTCGATCCGGGTCCGCACCGGTAGCCTCAGCGGCGGGGCCATGGGGCTGGAAGGCGGCATGGTGCAGATGATCTCTCATGGTCTGATCTCCGGCGCGATGTTCCTCTGCGTCGGCGTACTCTACGATCGGGTCCACAGCCGGCAGATCGCGGACTACGGCGGCGTCGCCAATACCATGCCCCGGTTCGCCGCGCTGATGGTGCTGTTCTCGCTGGCCAACGCGGGTCTGCCAGGGACATCCGGCTTCGTCGGCGAGTTCCTGGTCATCCTGGCCAGCTTCAAAGCCAGCTTCTGGTACGCCTTCCTCGCCGGCACCACGCTGATCCTCGGCGCGGCGTATACGCTGTGGATGGTGCGTCGTGTCCTCTATGGCGAGGTGGCCAACGACAATGTGGCCAGCCTCAATGATCTCAACGCCAGGGAATTGCTGGTGCTCGGCATCCTGGCGCTGGCGGTGCTGCTGCTCGGGTTGTGGCCTGCGCCGCTGCTGGAGGTCATGGGGCCGACTCTTCAACAATTGCTCGAGCAGATGGTGCAGTCCAAGTTATGATCCCGGTGCCCGCATTCAGCACGCCTGATTTTTTGCCCGCCGCCGCGGAGATCGCGGTGGTGTCGATGGCCTGTCTGATTCTCGTCGTTGACGTGTTCCTCAGCGACCGGCGGCGCTGGATCACCTACAGCCTGTGCATGTTTACGCTGGCTCTGGCGGCGTGGCTGACGGCATTCGTAGTGCCCGGCGAACGTGTCATCACTTTCAGCGGCACCTTTGTCTCGGACCCGCTGGCGCGTGTATTGAAGCTGTTCAGTTACGGCGTGGTCGCGGTGGTGTTTCTCTACTCCAAGGCCTATCTGCGCGATCGCGGCTTGTTCAAGGGCGAGTATTACCTGCTCGGGCTGTTCGCCACACTGGGCATGATGGTGATGATCTCGGCGCACAGCATGCTGACGCTGTATCTGGGTCTCGAGCTGTTATCGCTATGCCTGTACTCCATGGTGGCTTTTAGCCGCGACGATCCGCTGGCGGCGGAGGCGGCGATGAAGTATTTCGTCCTCGGCGCGATCGCCTCCGGCTGTTTCCTGTTTGGCACCTCCATTGTCTACGGGCTTACCGGATCGCTGGATATCGGCGAGATCGGACGCGCCGTCCGCACCCTGGACGGGCTCAACGTCCATCTGTTGTTCGGGCTCTCTTTTATCCTCGTCGGCGTCGCCTTCAAGTTCGGCGCGGTGCCGTTCCATATGTGGATGCCGGATGTCTATCAGGGCGCGCCGACGGCGGTCACCCTGTTTATCGGAACTGCGGCCAAGCTGGCGTCTTTCGCGCTGCTGGTGCGCGTGTTGATCGAAGGTCTCGGGCCGCTGCATTCGAGCTGGGGTGGCATGGTACTGGTGCTGTGCATCCTTTCCATGGGTCTGGGTAACGTGGCGGCCATCGCGCAGACCAATCTCAAACGCATGCTGGCCTATTCGACGATCTCCCACGTCGGTTTCATCCTCATGGGCGTGTTGACCGGCACCCAGGATGGTTACGACGCGGCCATGTACTACACGCTGGCCTACGTGATCATGGCGATGGCGGGTTTCGGCATGATCCTGCTGTTAAGCCGGCGCGGCTTCGAAGCTGATGCGCTGGACGACTTCCGCGGTCTAAATGCCCGCAGTCCGTGGTTCGCCGGGGTGATGCTGGTGGTCATGTTCAGCATGGCCGGGGTGCCGCCGTTCCTCGGTTTTTGGGCCAAGCTGGCGGTGCTCGGCGCGGCGGTCGAGGCGGGGCTCAGCTGGCTGGCGGTGGTCGGTGTCGTGTTCTCGGTGATCGGCGCG
>CAMYOC010000023.1 GCA_947259915.1 uncultured Gammaproteobacteria bacterium | reverse complement strand
GTTTGGATGGGCCAAGCCGGTGCCGGTCAATTTCCGCGGCTTGCGCAACCCGCGGCGTGACATGGTGCTGGTGGCCGCGGCCGGCCCGGCCTCGAACATCCTGATGGCAGTGGGCTGGGCGATCGTAGCCCGCATCGTCCATGGGCTCGGCATCGAGGGGCAAAGCGCCGTTTATTTCCTGGCCATGGCTCAGGTCGGGGTGCTGATCAACGTGATCCTGGCGGTGTTCAACATGTTCCCCTTGCCGCCACTTGATGGCGGTCGCGTGCTCAGCGGCCTGCTGCCGACACAACAGGCGCTCAAGCTGGAACGGATCGCACCCTATACGCTGCCGATCCTGATCCTGCTGATGGTGACCGGTGTGTTGTGGCGTATCCTGCAGCCTTTCCTCGAGGCTGCGCAGCGCCTGGTTTTCTTCCTCGCCGGCATGTAGTCCGGTATGTCGTTGGGAGTTTGTCTTGGTTAGTTTAGTGACAACGGGTAGTCGCGTGGTGTCGGGCATGCGTCCGACCGGCAGTCTGCATTTGGGGCATTATCACGGCGTGCTCAAGAACTGGCTCCGTCTCCAGTACGAGTACGAGTGTTTCTTCTTCATCGCCGACTGGCATGCGCTCACTACCCACTATGACGACCCCAGCGACATCCAGCGCAACATCATCGAGATGACCATCGACTGGCTTGCAGTCGGCGTGAACCCGGCGTCGGTAACCTTGTTCGTGCAGTCTGACGTAGTCGAGCACGCGGAGCTTCATCTGCTCCTTTCGATGATCACGCCGCTGGGTTGGCTGGAGCGCGTGCCCAGCTACAAGGACCAGCAAGAGAAACTGCGCGAGAAAGATCTCGCCACCTACGGTTTCCTCGGCTACCCGCTGCTGCAGAGCGCTGACATCCTGCTCTACGGTGCCGCCGCGGTGCCGGTCGGCGAGGATCAGGTCGCCCACGTGGAAATGACCCGGGAGGTGGCGCGGCGTTTCAATCATCTCTATGGCCGTGAGGAGAACTTTGAAAAGAAGGCGAAGCGGGCCATGCGCCAGCTCGGAGAGCACAATCAGGAACTCTATCTTGACGCGCGGCGCCGCTATCAGGAGCAGGGTGATACCGAGGCGCTGGAGGCCGGGCGACGTGTGGCGCTGGCCAGCGCCCGCCTGACCGTCGCCGATCGGGATCGATTGATGGGGTATCTCGAGGGTACCGGTCGCACCATCCTCAACGAGCCGGAGGCTCTGCTGACGCCGACGCCGAAAGTGCCCGGACTGGACGGACAAAAAATGTCAAAGTCCTATGGCAATACCATCGGTCTGCGTGAAGATCCGGCCGTGGTGGAGAAGAAACTCCGCACCATGCCCACCGACCCGGCGCGGGTAAGGCGCACGGATCCGGGGGATCCGCGCAAGTGTCCGGTGTGGGACTTCCATCAGATCTACTCGGATGACGACACACGAAACTGGGTCATGGAAGGGTGTACCACCGCCGGCATCGGCTGCATCGATTGCAAGGGACCGGTGATTGAGGCGGTGCTGGAGGAGCTCAAGCCGATCCGCGAGCGTGCGGTGCCTTTCGAAGACGATCACGAAGCGGTTCGCGCTATCCTTAACGAGGGTCGTGAGCAGGCCCGCGATGACGCCCGTGAAACGATGGAGCAGGTACGCGCGGCCATGGGGCTCGAGGACTAGATGGGCAAGCCAGTCGAAGAACCGCAGGTCGCAACTGCGCACGATAAGCCGGAGGGGGAGGCCGCCGGCGACATCGTGGCGCAGATGCCGTCTGCCGAAGCCAGTCCCTTGCAGGCGCAGTTGCCGTTCGCGGTGGTCGAGGGGCAGCCGCGCTCGAGGTGTTCCTCGAGGCGTTCGAAGGGCCGCTGGATCTGCTGTTGTATCTGATCAAGCGGCAGAACATCGACATCCTGCATATCCCGATCGCCCCGATCACGCTCCAGTACACCCAATACATCGAGCTGATGCACGAACTGCAGCTTGAGCTGGCCGGCGAATACCTGGTGATGGCGGCCATGCTGGCGGAGATCAAGTCCCGCATGCTGCTGCCGCGGCCGGTCTCGGAAGAACATGACGAGGGCGATCCGCGCGCCGAGCTGGTGCGGCGACTGCAGGAATATGAGCGTTACAAGCAGGCGGCGGAGGACATCGATACGCTGCCCCGCCTGGAGCGCGATATCTTCCCGGTCGGCGTCGAGATGTGCGAGCGCAAGGTCGTGCAGATGTTGCCCGACCTGACGCTAAAGGCACTCCTGCTGAGTTTCCGCGATGTCTTGTCCCGTTCCGAAATGTACGCCCATCACCACATCCAGCTCGAACCGTTGTCCGTGCGTCAGCGGATGTCCGATGTGCTGAGCAGCTTGGGTTCGTCGGATTTCACCCGCTTCACTGATCTGTTTGACCCCAAGGAAGGACGCACCGGTGTGGTCGTGACCTTCCTCGCGCTGCTGGAACTGATCCGTGAAAGACTGGTGGAGCTGGTGCAAAGCGAACCCTTTGCGCCGATCCACGTCAAGGCCCATGCCGGCCAGCCGCAGGCCGTCACCGAGGAGTCGGGGCAGGTCGAGCCGGCCAACGACTCTGATTGATTAGCTGAATACCCGGAATACGACCGATGAACGACGAACACGTACGCAATATCGTTGAGGCGGCACTGATGGTCGCCGGACGGCCGCTCAGTATCGATGGGCTGCTCGCCCTGTTCGGCGACGAGGCGCGCCCGGAACGGGCTCAGATCCGTGCCGCTCTCAATGCTTTGAGCGAGCAGTATCAGGATCGCGGGATACGCCTGGCCGAGGTCGCCAGCGGCTTCCGCATCCAGGCGCGCGGGGAAATGAGCGACTGGTTGTCGCGGCTGTGGCAGGAGCGGCCACCCCGATACTCCCGAGCGCTGATGGAAACCCTGGCGCTGATCGCCTATCGGCAGCCGATCACCCGGGGGGAAATCGAAGACGTACGCGGCGTCGCCGTCAGCACCAATATCATCCGCACGGTGATGGAGCGCGGTTGGGTGCGGGTGGTCGGCCACCGGGATGTACCGGGCAAGCCGGCGATGTTCGGCACCACCCGTGAATTCCTCGATTACTTTGGTCTCAAGCGGCTCGAGGAGCTGCCCTCTCTGGCGGAACTGCGAGACCTGGACAGCCTCAATGTAGAACTCGATCTCGGCTTTGATGTGCCGGCGTTGGCAGACGCGGAATCCGGGTCCGGTCCCGAAGCGGACGCGGATGAAGATGAAGAAAACCGGATCGGTCTTGTCGAGCTCGATCAATCCGGCGACGTCGATGCAGCTGCCGAAGAAGACGCGGCCGTCGAGCAAGACGCCCAGGTAGAAGAAGAAATCGCGGTCGAGCAAGACGGCGATAGCGCAGACGCACAGCACGATCGCTCCGGCGCCGGCGGCGGCTGAGCGCAGGTGAGCGAACGCATCCAGAAGGTCCTTGCCAACACCGGGATCGGTTCACGGCGTCAGGTCGAGGAGTGGATCCGCGCCGGCCGGGTGACCGTGGACGGTCAGCCAGCAGAGATCGGTCAGCCGCTGGAGGGCGGCGAAGTCGTCACTGTCGACGGCAAACCGGTGCGGATCGCCGAGCAGCGCCGCCAGCGCTACCTGGCCTATCACAAACCGATCGGCGAGATCTGTTCCCACGACGATCCCGAGGGGCGGCCAACGGTCTACGAAAAGCTGCCACGTCTGCGCGGCGCGCGCTGGATCGGGGTCGGCCGGCTCGATGTCAACACGGCCGGTCTGTTGCTGTTTACTACCGACGGCAAACTGGCCAATGGCCTGATGCATCCGTCCTCGGGCGTATTGCGTGAGTACGCGGTCCGGGTCATGGGCGAGGTCAGCGATGATGATCTCAAAGCGATGCGCGCCGGAATCGAGCTGGAAGACGGACCAGCGCGTTTCGAGACCATCGAGTTCGGCGGTGGCGAAGGCATCAACCGCTGGTATCACGTGACCCTGGCTGAAGGGCGCAAGCGGGAAGTGCGGCGTCTGTGGGAAGCCAGGGGCCATACCGTCAGCCGCCTGATCCGGGTGGGCTACGGTCCGATCCGACTGGAACGGGCGTTGCGCCCCGGCCATTTTCGCGATCTCAGCGAGGCCGAGGTCGATGCCTTGTGTCGCGCGGGCGGACAGCCGCCGCCGCGGCGTCAACCCAAGCCCCGGGCGCGGCCGGCCCGGGTACGGAACCGGCGACGCTGAAGACAGCGCTGACGCAGCTCGACGCACCGCGGCTTGAGCGGCTGATCGGGACGTTGGCCAAGGCCTACGGGATCCAGGACTGGTGGCCGGGCCAGACTCCGTTCGAGATCTGTCTCGGCGCGATCCTCGTACAAAACACCAACTGGAACAACGCAGCCCGCGCGATCGAGGCTTTGCGCAGCCGCGATCTGTTGCGGTCGGATGGTCTGGCGGCAGCCCGCACTGCGACGCTGGAGGCGCTGCTACGGCCGGCTGGCTGCTATCGGCAAAAGGCGCGCAGGGTGAGGGAGTTCAGCCGCTGGTGGCTGGATGCGGGCGAGATGGCCGGTCTGCAGCATCAGCAGACGGAAACCCTGCGCGAGTCGCTGCTGGAGCTGCATGGCATCGGTCCGGAGACCGCCGATTGCATCCTGCTCTATGCGCTCGGTCGCCCGGTGTTCGTCGTCGACGCCTATACGCGCAGACTGCTGGCCCGACTCGGTTTTGGCGAGGTGGCCGCGAACCGGCGAGGCTACGAAATGCTGCGTCAGCGAGTCGAGACACTGACCGGGCCGGATGTGGTCCTGCTGGGCGAGCTCCATGCATTGATCATCGAGCACGGCAAACAGCGCTGTCGTGTTCGCCCCTTGTGCGACGGATGTCCGCTACGTGGCGGCTGCACCTATCCGGCGACGGAGCTCATTGTGCGTCAAAGGAGTCACCGTTGACGCCCCGGCCGTCGGGACCGAGCAGGTAGAGATAGGGACCGAGAATCTCCTCGGGCGTTTTCAGTTGATCCGGATCCTCGCCGGGATAGGCGGCGCGGCGCATCGCGGTCCGCGTCGCCCCTGGATTGACCGCATTACAGCGGATCGGTCCGTCTTCGTTGAGCTCCGAAGCCAGTACTTCCATCATGCCTTCGGTGGCGAACTTGGATACCGCGTAGGCTCCCCAAAAGGCGCGGCCCTGTCGGCCCACGCCGCTGGAAGTGAATATCACAGAGGCGTCGCCGGATCGTCTCAGCAGCGGAAACATCGTGCGGGTCAGGATGAACGGGGCGGTGACATTGAGCTGCATGACCTGTTGCCATACGCTGACGTCGTAATGCTCGATCGGCGAGCGATCGCCGAGCATGCCGGCGCAATGGACCAGACCGTCCAGCCGGCCATAGGCGTCGGCGACCGCATCGAACAATTGTTCGTATTGTGGCGCGGCCGCGCTCAGCAGGTCCATCACAAAAATGCCGGGTCGCGGGCCGCCGCCATTTTCGATTTCGTCGTAGACCGCCTCGAGACGCGGTACCGAGCGGCCGAGCAACACGACTGTGGCGCCAAGACTGGCCGCGCGGCGGGCGAGGGCGGCACCGATGCCGGCGCTGGCGCCCGTCACCATAATCACGCGCTCGTCGAGCAGCGTGTCGCGAGGCGTGTAGTCGGGCATTTTTTCAGGATTCATGTTCAAGTCCCCGGACAGGTGGCGGTACGGTCGCGCGCGCGGCGCGCCGCGCGGTGCGCCATGCGGCTACGACCTCTGTCAGTGTAGCGAGTGCGTTTGCGAGACGGGTCGGTCGAGCATCGGTCCGGTCGAGACGGCGCAAGCGCAAGCGGTGTATCTGACCATAGACCATGAGCGGGCCGAGGCGCGCGCGACAATCTGCCGGGATGCTCATCAGGCCCTGAGCCAGCGCGTCCCGCGCCTCGATAGCCAGCTGCGCGCGAGAGGGCGCCAGCCCGGGTTCCTGGCGCAGCAGCGCGCACAACCGGGCGCCAGCGCCGATGCTCCGTGCGGGCACCAGGATGTCGTCATCGGCGTCATCCTCGTCGATCAGCAGGCGGGCCATCGCGCCCATCAGAGCCGCGCTACGACGGCATTCGAGTTCCACCGCGCGATCCAGTGCCGCTTCCTGCAGCGCGCCGCCCAGCGCGGACGTGCATGCCACCATTTCCAGGAGCAGCTCGCGGCTCCCGGGCACCGAAGCCTGATCGACCAGGGCCTGCGTGACCGGATGGCGGGGCTCGCCCGCGGCGAGCCGCCGGATTTCATCATCCCACCATTGCAGTTTGACCTGCGCCACGCCGGGCTCGCCGCGCCGGGTCGTGATTTCGTCGAATTCCCGGTGCAGCGCAAACAGCGCAGTGACCGCCTCGCGCTTTACCGTCGGCGTAAACAACAGCGTGTAATAGGCGGCGGAGCCCTCGGCTACCTCGGGCACCGGGTCCTGACTAAAGCGGCTCATTCGGGTTTGGTGGCGGGCGGAACGAGCGGCGCGGGCGCGTCGGGCAGATCGTCTGTCGCCAGGTCGGGTCGCCGCGGCACGCTCTCCACCGGATTGATTACCTCGATATCCCGGCGGCTGGACACGCCGAGCTCGGTGAACTTGCGTGCGCCGGGCAGCACATTGCGTTCCAGCGAACCGACCGCGGCATTGTACGAATCGACGCTGGAGCCGAGCTGCCGGCCAAGCTTGGACAGATGACCGCTAAACACCCCGAGACGCCGGTGCAGTTCTTCGCCCATGGCCTGGATCTTTTTCGCATTCTCTTCCAGCGCCACCTGGCGCCAACCGTAGGCGACCGCTTTGAGCAGTGCGACCAGGCTGGTCGGAGTAGCCAGGATCACCTTTTTATGCAGCGCTTCCTCGAGCAAATTTGGCAGACGCTGCAGCGCTGCCGACAGGAACTGGTCACCGGGGATAAACAAGATGACGAACTCGGGGCTGCGCTCGAAACGGGACCAGTAGGACTTCAATGACAGCTCGCGCACACGGTCGCGGACATTCTCCGCATGTTTTTTTAACGCCGCTTCGCGGGCCACGTCGTCGCTGGCTTCCATCGCGTTGAGGTAGGCGTCCAGCGGCGTCTTCACGTCGACGATCAACTCGCGGCCGTTGGGCATACGGATGATCATGTCGGGACGCATCCGTCCCTCGGCACCGTCGCTTGTCTCCTGCTCGTAAAAGTCGCAGTACTCGACCATGCCAGCCAGCTCGGCCAGACGCCGCAGCGTCAGCTCACCCCATTGACCGCGCACTTCCGGCCGCCGCAGCGCGTTGACCAGGTTGCGTGTCTCGGCCTGCAGTGAGGCCTGGCCGGCGCTCATGTTGGCAAGCTGCTCGCGGATGCTGCCGTATGCCTGGCGGCGTTCCTTCTCCACCTCAGCAATCTGGTGTTCGGTTTTTTGCAGGGCCTCGCGGATCGGGTTGATCAGGGTCTCGATCGCTTTCTGCCGCTCCTGCAGGTCGCCGCTGGCCTTTTCCTGATGCTGGCCCAGATGCTCGCGGGCGAGTTTTAGGAAATTCTCGCTATTGTCGCGCAGCGATTGATTGGCCATGTTGCCGAAGGTAGCGGCGAGCTTCTCCTCCGCCCGCTGCAGCGCTTCGTGGCGCTCCTGGTCCAGCGCCTCCTGATCCTTTATCCGGGTATCGCGCACCGCAAGCTCGGTGCGCAAAAGACCGATGCGTCGCAGCGCCACCAGGCTGGCAACCAGCACGCCCAGCAGCAAGCCGCCGGCGGCAGGCACCAGCCAGGCCAGGATCTCAGGCGAGAGGTATTGTCGCCAGTCCATCCGTGACTCCGCCGTCCGTCTGCATGAGTAACTCCATCAATTCCGCGGGTTGGTCGATCACCCGGTGGGCGTCCCAGTCATCGGCACTGTCTCCGGGCGGGATATAGCCCCAACGCACAGCGACCGTGTACATGCCCGCCGCCAGCCCGGCTTCGATGTCACGCCTGGCGTCGCCTACATAGATACAGGCTTCAGCCTCGACTTCAATCTGCTCGGCAGCGTGTAACAGCGGCGCCGGATGCGGTTTTCTTTGCGCAAGCGTATCACCACTGATGATACTGCCGGCGCGCCCGGTCAGGCCCAACGCCGCCATCAGCGGGTCGGTCAACCAGCCGGGTTTGTTGGTGACCACCCCCCAGCGGTGGCCCTGTTCCTCGAGCGAGCGCAATACCACGTCAAAGCCGGGGAACAGCGTGGTGTGGGTGCACACCGCCTGGCTGTAGTGATCGAGCAGACGAAGGCGCAGCCGCTCGAACTCGTCTTCGATCAGGTCCTCACCAAAACCCAGACGCACCAGCTGCGGCGCGCCGTGGGAAACAAAGGCGCGGATTTCGTCCAGGGACAGCGGCGCGTAGCCCTCTTCGACACGCACCGCATTGAGGGCCGCCGCCAGATCGGGCGCCGTGTCGGCCAGGGTGCCGTCGAGGTCCAGCAGCAGCGCGCGCAATGTGCGGGTGTTACGCGTCATCGGCGGGGCGGCGCGCGTGCACCAGATAATTGACGTCCAGGTTGCCGCCCAGGGTGCAGATACGGGTGAGCGGGTTGTAGTGCATGCCGGTCGCTTCCGCCATCTCGAGACCGGAGCTGCGCATCCAGTGTGCGAGCTCGGAGGGCTTGATCAATTTCGCGTACTCATGGGTCCCCCGAGGCAGCAACCGCAGTACGTATTCGGCGCCGACGATCGCCATCAGGAATGACTTCGGATTTCGATTAATGGTGGAGAAAAACAGGTGTCCGCCCGGGCGCACAAGATCCCGGCAGGCCTGGACGACCGAGGCCGGGTCCGGCACGTGCTCGAGCATCTCGAGACAGGTGACCACGTCATAACAGCGACCCGAGGCGGCCTCCTGTTCCGCTGTGTGCTTGCGGTAGTCCACCTCGACGCCGCCTTTTTCACGATGCAGTCTCGCCACCGCCAGCGGCGCCTCGGCCATGTCGATGGCGCTGACCCGGGCACCCTTTGCGGCCATGCTCTCGGCGAGGATGCCACCGCCACAGCCGATGTCCAGAACGGCCCGGCCCATCAGTGGAGCCCTGGTATTGATGTACTCGAGACGGGCAGGATTGATATCGTGGAGGGGGCGGAAATCACCGTCCGGATCCCACCAGCGTTCGGCCAGGCCATCGAATTTGGCGATCTCCTGCAGGTCGACATTGGGCTGCGTTTCTGCGTTCATGCCGGGGTCTCCGCGTCGGACGTGATGCGCGGACCCCATGCCCTGGCCCGGGCCAGCAGGTCGTCCACATCGATACGTGTCAGGCGGCCCT
Organism: uncultured Gammaproteobacteria bacterium; assembly: GCA_947259915.1. GTDB lineage: Bacteria > Pseudomonadota > Gammaproteobacteria > Steroidobacterales > XN24 > CAMYOC01. The sequence continues at coordinate 28,789 of CAMYOC010000023.1, read as the reverse complement.
CGGCCAGAAGCTGGCGGCCGCCGACCCAGACGTCCGTGACCTGGTCACGGTTCGCCGCATAGACGATTTGTGCGACCGGGTCGTAGACCGGTTGCGTATTCAGACGCGCCAGATCGATGCAGGCGATATCGGCCCACTTGCCCGGCTCCAGCGAGCCGATGGCCTCGCCCAGCCCCAGCGCGTTGGCGCCATTGATCGTCGCCATGCGCAGCGTACTGGCCGCATCCATGGCCTGGGCCGAACCGGCGACATGTTTGGCCAGCAGACTGGCGCTGCGCATCTCGCCGAGCATGTCCTGATCGTTGTTGCTGGCGGCGCTATCCGTACCCAGCGCCACATTGACGCCGGCCTCGGTCAGGCGCGCCACAGGACAGGCGCCGCTGGCCAGCTTCATGTTGGATTCCGGTGCGTGGATCACGTTGATGCCGGTGCGCGCGACCAGGTCGATGTCCGCGTCGTCGAGCTGGGTCATGTGCACCGCCTGCAACAGCGGCGTGAGCAGACCGAGCCGCGCGAAACGCGCCAGCGGCCGCTCGCCACAGGACGCCTCGCTGGCGCGGACCTCGTCGGCCGTCTCATGCAGATGGGTGTGGATCGGCAGCTCCAGTTCATCAGAGAGCTGGCGGACCTTGATCAGGGCCTCGTCGCCGACGGTGTAAGGGGCGTGCGGGGCGAATGCCGTGCTGATCAGCGGGTGCTCACGGTATTCGTCGTTCAATGCGAGTCCCTTGTGCAGATATTCCGCGGCCGTCTCGGCCCAGGCGCTCGGCGAATCGAGCACGATCAGGCCGATCGCTGCGCGCATCCCGAGTCGCGCCGCGGTGCGGGCGGTCACATCGGGGAAGAAATACATGTCGTTGAAGCAGGTGGTGCCACCGCGCAGCATCTCGGCGATCGCCAGCTCACTACCGTCGGCGACAAATTCGGGTCCGACCCAGCGCTGCTCGACCGGCCAGATATGCCGCCTTAACCATTCCATCAGGGGCAGATCATCGGCCAGTCCGCGCAGCAGGCTCATCGGGCTGTGCGTGTGGCTGTTGACGAATCCCGGCAGCAGGGCGTGATCCGGCCGCTCGAGCGTCTCCCTGGCCTGGTAGCGGGCCGCCGCCTCCGCGGCAGGCAGCAGCGCCACGATTCGCCCGTGATGGACGGCGATGCTGTGATCTTCGCGCGGCGCGCAGTCCGGCGTCACCGGGATGACCCAGCGGGCGTTGATCAGGGTGTCGACTTTCTCCATGCTTGGTAGCAGCCTGCGGCGCGTCCTTCGGGGGCTGCGCGCATTGTATGCGAGCCGGACCACAGGCGTCTCCGGCAGAGACATCCAATAGAGAACGGATGGGGGCTACAGATGCAAGAAACAGAGACTGAGTACGCCTGGCAGCCGGTCGTCGCGGCCGACTGGCGGGATGATGCGTGCGTCCTGCTGGACCAGCGACTATTGCCGGCGGAGGAGCGCTATCTGGTGCTGGATGGCGTAGAAGACGTCGCCGCGGCCATCCGTGACATGGTCGTGCGTGGCGCGCCGGCGATCGGCATCGCCGCCGCCTATGGAGCGGTACTCGCCTATCGCCAGGCCGGTGCCGATACGGGGGCGCTTGAGCGTGGCCTGGCGATGCTGGCCGACGCGCGGCCGACCGCGGCGAATCTGGCCTGGGCTTTGTGTCGGGTGCGGCGCGCGGCGGGCCCGCCGTCGGCTGATGCCTGGCGCGCCGCGCTCGCGGAAGCACGCGCGATCCACCGGGAAGATATCGAGATGAACCACCAGATGGGCCGGCTCGGCGCGGCCTTGCTCAGTGGCCGCTCGGCGGTCGTGACCCACTGCAACGCGGGCGCGCTGGCCACCGGGGGTTTTGGCACCGCCCTCGGAGTTATCCGCGAAGCCTGGGCGGCCGGCAAGATCGCACATGTGTTCGCGGGGGAAACCCGGCCGTGGCTGCAGGGATCACGCCTTACCGCCTGGGAACTGGCTCGGGACCGGATCCCGGTGACGGTGCTTGCCGATTCCGCCATGTCGCAGATGTTCCGGCGCCAGCATCCGTCCTGGCTGATCGTCGGCGCCGACAGGGTCGCGGCCAATGGCGACGTGGCGAACAAGATCGGTACCTACGGGCTGGCCCTGAGTGCGCGCCATCATGGCGCCAGGGTGATGGTGGTGGCGCCATCCTCGACCGTGGATCTGGACACCGCCAGCGGCGACGACATTCCGATCGAGGAACGTGAATCCGGCGAAATCTGGGCCGCCACCGGGGCCGACGCGGCCCCTGCGGGGGTGAGCTTCGCCAATCCGGCTTTTGACGTCACGCCGGCGAGCCTGATCGACGCCCTGGTGACCGAGAAGGGGGTCGTGGAAAGCCCGGATCCAAAGGCCCTGGCGGCGGTGATGGCCCGGCCCTGATCCAGCCTGCCATTGATGGGCCGCGGAGCCCGCGTCGACCCGCTAACGTGGTAACATATGCCACTTTTGCAGGCCCCCGAAATCCCCTCGGCCCGGCACCCTGAAATCCAGAGAAATCAAGCCTCCCCGTATGGCAGAAGTCGCACGAGAAGTCCTCCACGTCAATCTCGAGGACGAGATGAAACAGTCCTACCTCGATTACGCCATGAGCGTGATCGTCGGCAGGGCACTCCCCGACGTCCGAGACGGTCTGAAACCCGTGCATCGCCGCGTGCTCTTTGCCATGCGCGAGCTGGGCAACGACTACAACAAGGCGTACAAGAAATCCGCCCGCGTGGTCGGCGACGTCATCGGTAAATACCATCCGCATGGTGACACGGCGGTCTACGACACCATCGTGCGCATGGCGCAGCCGTTCTCGATGCGCTACATGCTGGTGGACGGCCAGGGCAACTTCGGCTCGGTCGACGGCGATGCGCCGGCAGCCATGCGCTACACCGAAGTGCGCATGGCCCGTATCGCCCACGAGCTGCTGGCCGACATCGAGAAGGAGACGGTGGATTTTGTCTCCAATTACGACGAATCCGAATCCGAGCCCAGCGTCCTTCCGACCCGACTGCCCAACCTGCTGATCAACGGCTCGGCCGGTATCGCCGTGGGTATGGCGACCAATATCCCGCCGCACAATCTCACCGAAGTGGTGACCGCTTGTATCGCGCTGATCGATGATCCGTCATTGGACATCGTGCAGCTGATGGAGCACCTGCCGGGGCCGGATTTCCCGACCGCCGCGATCATCAACGGCGCCAGCGGCATCCTCGAGGCCTACCAGACCGGCCGCGGTCGCATCTACGTGCGTGCGCGCTCCGAATTCGAGGACGTTGGCAGCAGCGGCAAGCAGGCAATCATCGTCACCGAGCTGCCCTATCAGGTGAACAAAGCCCGGCTGCTCGAGAAGATCGCCGAACTGGTCCGCGAGAAAAAGATCGAGGGCATTACCGAGCTGCGTGATGAGTCCGACAAGGACGGCATGCGCATGGTGATCGAGCTGCGTCGCGGGGAAGTGCCCGAGGTCGTGCTCAACAATCTGTACAAACACACCATGTTGCAGAGCGTGTTCGGCATCAACATGGTGTCGCTGGTCGACGGGCAGCCGAGACTGCTCAACCTCAAGCAGATGATCGAGGCCTTCCTGCGTCATCGCCGCGAGATCGTCACCCGCCGCACCATTTTCGACCTGCGCAAGGCGCGAGACCGGGCTCACGTACTGGAAGGTCTGGCCGTGGCTCTGGCCAACATCGACCCGGTGATCCAATTGATCAAGACCTCCGGGTCACCGGCGGAGGCCAAGAGCGGGCTGCTGGAACGACTGTGGACGCCCGGCGTGGTCACCACCATGCTCGAGCGGACCGGAGCCCGTGCGACACGGCCCGAGGACCTGGCACCGGAATTCGGTCTGGTCGAGGGCGGCTATCGACTGTCCGAGACCCAGGCCCAGGCGATTCTCGATCTGAGGCTGCATCGTCTGACCGGTCTCGAACAAGAAAAAATAGTAAATGAATACAAAGAATTACTGGACAAAATTCACGATCTACTTGATATACTTTCCAACCCCGAACGCCTGTCCGGTGTGATCCGCAGCGAACTCGAGCAGGTGCGTGACGCCTATGGTGATGAGCGCCGCACCGAGATTCTCGAGGCGCGGGTCGATCTGACCCTGGAAGACCTCATCCCCGAGGCCGACATGGTCGTCACCCTGTCTCATGGCGGTTACGCCAAGGCACAGCCCACCGCCACCTACCAGGCTCAGCGCCGGGGCGGTCGCGGCAAGTCGGCGACGCGGATGAAACAGGAAGATTTTGTCGACAAGCTGTTCGTGGCCAACAGTCACGACACGCTGCTGTGTTTCTCGACCCGCGGCAAGATGTACTGGCTCAAGGTCTATGAATTACCGCAGGCCGGGCGCGGCTCGCGTGGCAAACCGATGGTCAATCTGTTGCCGTTGGAGGCAGACGAGCGCATCAGCGCGGTGCTGCCGATACGCGAGTACGAGGACGATCGCTTCGTGTTTATGGCCACTGCACACGGCACGGTAAAGAAGACCCCGCTCTCCGCATTCTCGCGGCCGCGCAGCAACGGCATCATCGCGGTGGATCTGCGCGACGATGACGCGCTGGTCGATGTGGCGGTGACCGACGGCGGCCGCGACATCATGTTGCTGGCCTCCAGCGGCAAGGCCATCCGTTTCCGCGAGAGCGATGTGCGCGCGATGGGCCGCGGCGCCGCCGGCGTGCGCGGCATCCGCATGGGCAAGGGCGAGCGCGTGATCTCTTTGATCATCGTCGACAAAGGCGACATTCTGACCGCGACCGAGAATGGCTACGGCAAGCGCACGCCGCTGTCCGGGTACACAGTCCAGGGCCGCGGCGGCATGGGTCTGATCGCGATTCAGACCGCCGGCCGCAACGGACCGTTGGTTGGCGCGCTGCAGGTGGAGGACGAGGACGAGATCGTGCTGATCAGCAGCTCCGGCACCCTGGTGCGCACGCCGGTCGGTGAAATCTCGACCATGGGCCGGAACACCCAGGGCGTGCGGCTGATACGGCTCGATGAGGGCGATGTGCTGGTGGGCCTGGACGGTCTGCCCCAGGAGAGTGACGCAGCGGACGACGCGGAAGACGAGATCGCGGACTGAGCACCAGAATCCAACCCTAGATCACGGAGCAATCATGGCACGGGTGTTTAATTTCAGCGCCGGCCCGGCAGCGCTGCCGCTCGAGGTTCTCGAGCAGGCCAGGGAGGAACTCACCGACTGGCAAGGCTGCGGTATGTCGGTGATGGAGATCAGTCACCGTAGTAAGGAGTTCATCGGCATCGCCGAGCGCGCAGAGTCCGATCTGCGCGCGCTGCTGCAGATCCCGGAGGACTACAAAGTGCTGTTCGTTCAGGGCGGCGCCACCACGCAATTTGGCGCGGTTCCCCTCAACCTGGCCGAGCAGACATCGGCCGCCGACTATCTGTTGACCGGCAGCTGGTCAAAAAAAGCGCTGGCGGAAGCGCAGCGTTTTTGTGATGCGCGCGCGGCGGCCAGCGCCGCCGACGGCGGATTCACCGAGATCCCGGATCCGTCTACGTGGGCGCTGCGCGATGACGCGGCCTATCTGCATTACACCCCGAACGAGACCATCGGTGGCGTGGAATTCCACACCATCCCCGACTGTGGCGACGTACCGCTGGTGGCGGACATGTCCTCGACGATCCTGTCCCGACCGCTGGATGTATCGAAGTTCGGGGTGATCTATGCGGGCGCACAAAAGAATATCGGTCCGGCCGGTTTGACCATCGTCATCGTGCGCGGCGACCTGGTAGACCGGGCCCGGGCAGCCACGCCGACCATGCTCTCTTATGCGCCGATGGCCGCCGCGGGCTCGATGCTCAACACGCCGCCCACCTACACCTGGTATATCGCCGGACTCGTGTTCGGCTGGCTGCGGGAGCGGGGCGGTCTCGAGGCCATGGGCGAGATCAATCGGGACAAGGCCGAGCTCATCTACGGTGCCATCGACAGTTCCGACTTCTATGCGAATCCGGTCCGCAAGGACTGCCGCTCGTGGATGAACGTGCCGTTTACGCTGGCGAAACCGGAGCTGGACGCGACTTTTCTCGACGAAGCGCGTGCGGCAGCATTGACCAATCTCAAAGGTCACCGTTCTGTCGGTGGCATGCGCGCCAGTATCTATAACGCCATGCCGCTGGCGGGCGTGCGGACGCTGGTCGATTTCATGGCGGAGTTCGAGCGTCGCCACGGATAAAGCCATATCTATACATGCTGCGACGCGGCATAATCACAGAATCGCATCGCGCGATGCCGAATCTGGCTGCAGGTAGAGACCCATGAGCTTCAAGATCCTGACCCTGAACCATATCGCCGTCGAAGGCCTGAGGAGGCTGCCGCGTGAGCGCTATGAAGTCGCCTCCGAGATCGGTCATCCGGACGCGGTCCTGGTGCGCTCGGCCAATATGCACACCATGGATATTCCGGGCAGCGTCAAGGCCGTCGCTCGCGCCGGCGCCGGTGTCAACAACATCCCGATCGACACCATGACCCGGCGCGGCATCCCGGTGTTCAACGCCCCCGGCGCCAACGCCAACGCGGTCAAGGAGTTGGTCGTCGCCGGGCTATTGCTGGGCGCCCGCAATATTTGCCAGGGCTGGCACTATGTCAGCGAGCTCGAGGGCGATGACGCGGCGGTGAGTAAGCTGGTAGAGGCCGGCAAAAAGAAATACGTGGGCTTTGAACTTCCCGGCCGGACCCTGGGCGTGGTCGGTCTGGGCGCAATCGGCGGCGAAGTGGCCAACGTGGCGGTAGCGCTGGGCATGAAAGCGATCGGCTTTGACCCACAGTTGACGGTGCAGCGCGCCTGGCAGCTGTCTTCGTCTATCGAACAGGCGACGACCCTGGATCACCTTTTCAGCCGGGCCAATTTCATCACCCTGCACGTGCCGCTCAACGATCACACGCGACAGCTGGTCAACGCGGAACGTCTGGCTCTGATGCCGCCGGGCGGCATTCTGCTCAATTTTGCTCGCGGCGGCATCGTCGACGACGATGCGGTGCTGGCCGCGCTGGATACGGGCCATCTTGCCGCCTACGTGACCGATTTCCCCAATAACCAGATCCGCAATCACCCCAGGGTCACTGCGTTGCCCCATCTGGGTGCCTCGACCGGAGAGGCGGAGGAGAACTGCGCCGCTATGGTGGCTGAGAACCTGCGTGAATATCTCGAAAACGGCAATATCCGCCATTCGGTCAACTTCCCGGAGGTGTTGATGCCGCGCGCCGAGGGCCAGCGGATCAGTATCTCGAACCTCAATGTGCCGAATATGGTCGGTCAGATTTCGACCCGACTGGCCGAGGCCGGGCTCAACATCATCGACCTGCTGAACAAGTCCCGCGGTGAGATCGCCTACACGCTGGTCGACGTCGAAGGCGAGGTGCCGGAGACGACGCGTGCCCAGATCGCCGGCATCGAAGGTGTTCTCACGGTGCGTGTCATCTGAGATCCGCCGCAATGACCGATGCCAAGCCAAACGAGCCTGATCTGGACGCCATCCGCGCCCGGATCGATAGTCTGGATGAACAGATACAAAGCCTGATCAGCGAGCGTGCGCGTGCCGCCCAGGCGGTCGGCTCCAGCAAGCTGGGCGAGGCTGCACGGCCGCGCGACTTTTACCGCCCCGAGCGCGAGGCGCAGGTCCTGCGCAAGGTGGTGGAACGCAACCAGGGTCCGCTGCGGGATGAGGAAATGGTGCGTCTGTTCCGCGAGATCATGTCGGCCTGTCTGGCACAACAGGAGCCGCTGAAGGTCGCGTTCCTCGGTCCGGAAGGCACGTTCACCCAGGCCGCGGTGCTCAAGCACTTCGGCCATTCGATCAGAGCCTTGTCGCTGGCGTCGATCGATGAGGTGTTCCACGAGGTTGAATCCGGGGTGGCGGATTTCGGCATCGTGCCGGTGGAGAATTCCACCGAGGGCACGGTCAACAACACGCTCGATATGTTCATGACTTCACCGCTGAGGATCTGCGGCGAGGTAGAGCTGCGTATACGTCAGCACCTGCTGGGCAAGGCTGAAGATCTGGCGAGCATCAAGCGGGTCTATTCCCATCAGCAGTCGCTGGCACAATGCCGCGCCTGGCTGGAACAGCAGCTGCCGGATGCGGAGTGCGTGGCGGTCAACAGCAATGCCGAGGCCGCGCGGCTGGCCCGCGATGAGGACGGTGTCGCCGCTATCGCTGGCGAGGCCGCCGCCGAGGTCTACGGTCTGAAAGTGTTGATGGCGAACATCGAAGACCGGCCGGACAACACCACGCGGTTTCTCGTCATTGGCCGCGATCTGTTCCCGCCCAGCGGTCGCGACAAGACGTCTTTGTTGTTGGCGGCCCGGCACAAGGCCGGCGCGCTGCACGAGATCCTGTTCCCGCTCGCCAAACACAAGATCAGCATGACCCGGATCGAGTCCCGTCCGTCCAATCGCGGCAAATGGGATTATGTGTTCTTTGTCGACGTGGAAGGGCATGCGGAGGATCCAAAGATCGCCGGCGCATTGAAGGACCTGGAGGTGGCTGCCTCCCTGTTCCGGGTGCTTGGCTCATATCCCTGTGCGATCCTTTAAACTCGGTCCAGTCATCTTGAGCTGAGCCGGCGACCGAGGAGAGGACGCCATGAGTAATCCCTATCTGCGCCTTGCCGCCCCTGGAGTTCGGGGCCTCAAGCCGTACCAGCCCGGCAAGCCGATCAGCGAGCTGGAACGCGAATACGGCGTCACCAACATCATCAAGCTGGCCTCGAACGAGAACCCGCTGGGCCCCGGCAATCGGGTCCTCGAAGCGCTGCGCGACATACCGGATGGCGAACTCTCGCGTTATCCGGACGGCGGTGGCTTCGAGCTCAAGCAGGCCCTGGCGCGGCGCCACGGCGTCGAACCGGAGTGCATCACCCTGGGCAATGGCTCCAATGATGTGCTGGTGATGATCGCCGAGGCCTTCCTGCAGGATTCGCTCGAAGCGATCCATTCCCAATATGCGTTCGCGGTCTATCCGATCGCGATCCAGGCGGTGGGCGCCACGGCCTGCGTGGCGCCCGCGCTGCCGGCAGATAGCGACAGCCCCTATGGCCATGACCTGAGCGCGATGGCCGGGTTGATCAGTGAGCGCACGCGTCTGATATTTATCGCCAACCCGAATAATCCTACCGGCACCTGGGTGCGCGCTGAGCCGCTGCGCACCTTCATCGAAGGATTGCCGCAGCACGCGCTGCTGGTGGTGGATCAGGCCTATGGCGAATACATGGACGACCCGGAGTATCCCGACTGCGTCGACTGGTTGGATCGCTTCCCCAACCTGATCGTGACGCACACCTTCTCCAAGGCGTTCGGGCTGGCCGGCTTGCGTATCGGCTACGCCGTCTCGGCGCCGGCGATCGCTGAAATTCTCGACCGTATTCGTCAGCCCTTTAATGTCAATCTGATGGCCAACGTAGCAGCCCTTGCCGCCCTTGAAGACCGCCAGCATCTTGCCCATTCAGTCGAGATGAACGCCGCCGAACGCGACCGGGTGCAAACGGCGCTGGCCGGTTTTGGGCTGCACTGCGTGCCCTCCGCCGGCAACTTTGTGCTGGTGGACATGGGACAGCCTGCTATGCCGGTCTATGACGCGCTGCTGCGCAAGTCGGTGATCGTGCGGCCGGTCGCGAATTACGGCCTCGACCGCCATCTGCGCATCAGCATTGGCACGCCGCCGGAAAACGACCGGCTGCTGCAGGCTCTGGGCGAGGTGCTGGACGCTGCCAGCGGTGCGCACAGCGAGGCTGGCAATGGGGATTGAAAGCCCTTCACGGGTCGAGATCGCCGAGACTGGATGCAGCGGCTGGGTCACCTCACCGGTAGAGCGGATCGAAGGGCATTTGAAAGTCCCGGGAGACAAGTCGATCTCCCACCGGGCGCTGTTGCTCGGCGCCGTGGCCGCGGGTCCACTGGAGGTGGAGGGCTTTCTCGACAGCGCGGATTGCCGGGCTACGCGCGCCGCGGTTGAAGCGCTGGGCGTACGCATAGAGACGCTGGGCGTGGATCGACTCCGCGTGATCGGGCCCGGACCGCGTGGTCTGCGCAATCCAAGGACAACGCTGGATCTGGGGAATTCGGGGACCGGGATCCGTCTGCTGACCGGTCTGCTCGCCGGTCTCGGTATCCGCGCCGAGTTGACCGGTGATGCCTCGCTGAGATCCCGTCCGATGGAGCGGATCGCCGCACCGTTGCGGCAGATGGGGGCTGACATCCGGACCGACGCTGGTCGTCCCCCGGTTGAACTCGCCGGTGGCAACGCGCTTACAGCCATCGACTACGAGATGCCTGTGGCCAGCGCCCAGGTGAAGTCAGCGATCCTGTTGGCCGGGCTGTCCGCCCGAGGCACCACGGTCGTGCGCCAGCCTGCGGTGTCGCGGGATCATACGGAACGGATGCTGCAGTCTCTCGGCGCGCCTGTCGATTTCGATCAGCAGTGTGCATCGATCACCGGGCCGTGCGTGCTGAACGGCGGCCGCATCGGCGTGCCCGGGGATTTCTCTTCGGCCGCGTTTTTTATCGTCGCCGGGTTGCTGCGGGCCGGGGAGGGCATGTTGATCCGTGACGTTGGTATAAACTCGACGCGGATCGGTCTGCTCGACATCCTCCGCGCCATGGGCGGCCGGATCGCGATCCACAAACCCCGTCAGCTCGGCGCCGAGCCGGTCGCGGATCTCTGGGTGGAGCGCAGCTTGCTCGAGGGCATCGACGTGCCGCCGGATCTGGTGCCGCTGGCCATCGACGAATTCCCGGTGTTGTTTGTGGCGGCGGCGGCGGCGCAGGGGATCACCCGCGTGCGTGGCGCCGCCGAGCTGCGGGTCAAGGAGTCCGACCGTATTGCGAGCATGGCTCGCGCCCTCGCCGCCGTCGGTGTGCGGGTCCATGAGACCGAGGACGGTATCGATATTGAGGGCGGGTCCATCGGTCCGGGCGCGGTCGACAGCGCCGGCGATCACCGGGTGGCGATGTCGATGGCCGTGGCGGGACTGGTGGCGCAAGGACCGATCAGGATCAACGACGTGAGCCACGTCGGGACCTCCTTTCCCGGATTTGCCGAATTGGCCCGATCTGCGGGATTTGCGCTGGAGGACCTCGCGTGAACGCCCCTGATCAGATCGTCCCGGTGCTGGCGGTTGACGGCCCCAGCGGGTCCGGCAAGGGCACCATCTGCCGGCGGGTGGCGGAGCAGATGAACTGGAGATTGCTGGATAGTGGCGCTCTGTATCGATTGACGGCGGTGGCCGCCGGTCGCCACGGCGTGGCCCTGGATGACGGTCCGGCGCTGGCGCGGCTGGCCGCGGGTCTGGAGGTCGAATTTGGCGCTGACGAGGGCGGCGGTGAGCAGGTGCTGCTGGAAGGCCGCGACGTGACCGGCGAGATTCGCAGCGAGACCTGCGGCAACGAGGCCTCCAAAGTCGCCGCGATCCCGCTGGTGCGGGCGGCCCTGGTGGCGCTACAACACCGATTCCGGCGCCTGCCGGGGCTGGTGGCCGACGGCCGCGATATGGGCACCGTGATTTTCCCGGATGCGACCTCCAAGGTGTTTCTGACCGCGAGTCCGGAAGCCCGTGCCCAGCGCCGGTATAAGCAGTTGATAGAGAAGGGTTTTGATGCTAATCTTGTGCGTCTTTGTACGGAGATCGCCGAGCGCGACGAGCGGGATCGAAAACGCGAGGTGTCGCCGCTGCTGGCGGCAGACGATGCGCTGGTGCTCGACACCACGGCGATGAACATCGACCAGGTAGTGCAGCGGGTGCTCGAACACCTGCGGGCCTGTCTGGCAGAGAGCAAGCGTAAGTACTGAAAAATGGCTCCGCTGTTTTGGAGCGTTGTATGTGGTGGCTCTGCACGGAGGCAGAGCCATTTATCTTTGACCCGCCAGTCATGGATGGCGATGGCGGTATTAACAGGGCCCTGGTCGAAAGACCGAGGATTTAATCAACATGTCTGAATCTTTTGCTGAACTTTTTGAACAGAGTCTCGCCAGCCAGCCGTTCAAGCCTGGCGCGATTATCACTGGCCTTGTCGTCGACGTAAACGAGGACGTGGTCATCGTCAATGCCGGCCTCAAGTCCGAGGCGGTCATCCCTGCCGAGCAATTCCGCGACGAGCAGGGCCAGCTCGAAGTCGCTGTCGGTGACGAGGTCGAAGTCGCTCTCGACGCAGTCGAGGACGGTTTCGGTGAGACCCGCCTGTCCCGCGACAAGGCAAAGCGCGCCCGCACCTGGTCGGTGCTCGAAGAAGCCTTCGACAAGGGCGAGATCGTCAAGGGCGTGATCAATGGACGCGTAAAGGGTGGCTTCACGGTCGAACTCGATCTGGTACGGGCGTTCCTGCCCGGCTCCCTGGTCGATGTGCGGCCGGTGCGCGATCCTTCTTATCTCGAGGGCAAGGTCCTCGAGTTCAAAGTCATCAAGCTGGATCCCAAGCGTAATAACGTGGTCGTCTCCCGCCGCGCCGTGGTGGAAGAGGAGTACAGCGCCGAACGCGAAGCGCTGATGGAGAATCTCCAGGAAGGCGCGACGATGCCGGGTATCGTCAAGAACCTGACCGACTACGGCGCCTTTGTCGATCTGGGTGGGATAGACGGTCTGCTACACATCACCGATATGGCCTGGAAGCGAGTCAAGCACCCGTCCGAAGTGGTCAACGTCGGCGACGAAGTGCAGGTCAAGATCCTCAAGTTCGATCGTGAGCGCTGCCGCGTCTCGCTGGGCATGAAGCAGCTCGGTGACGATCCGTGGCAGGATCTGGCGCGTCGTTATCCGCCGGGCAGCCGGCTCTTCGGCAAGGTCACCAACATCGCCGACTACGGCTGTTTCGTCGAGATCGACGACGGCGTGGAAGGTCTGGTGCACGTCTCCGAGATGGACTGGACCAACAAGAACGTGAGCCCGTCAAAGGTTGTGCAGATGGGTGACGAAGTCGAAGTCATGGTGCTGGATATCGACGAAGAGCGCCGCCGGGTTTCGCTGGGCGTCAAGCAGTGTCAGTCCAACCCCTGGGCCGAGTTCGCCGCCACGCATAATCGCAGCGACAAGGTGTCGGGCCAGATCAAGTCGATCACCGACTTCGGCATCTTCATCGGTCTCGATGGCGGCATCGACGGTCTGGTGCATCTGTCCGACATCTCCTGGGACATCCCGGGTGAGGAGGCCGTGCGCAACTATAAGAAGGGCGACGAGATCGAAGCCGTGGTGATGTCTATCGATGCGGAACGCGAACGCATTTCGCTGGGCATCAAGCAGATGGATCGCGACCCGCTCTCCGCATTCCTGGCCGAGCATCCCAAGGGCAGCATCGTCAAGGGTACGGTCACCGAGGTCGACGCCCGCGGCGCCACCGTGGATCTGGGCGGTATCGAAGGCCATCTGCGCGCTTCCGAGCTCGCCCGGGATCGCGTCGAAGACGCGCGCATGGTGCTCAAGCCCGGCGACGATATCGAGGCACGGTTTGTGGGCATCGACCGTAAGAGTCGTGCCATCAGCCTCTCGATCAAGGCCAAAGAGGTCTACGAAGAGGCGGTGGCAGTGCAGAATTACCGCACCTCCGAGGCCACCACCGGGACCAGTCTGGGCGATCTGCTGAAAGAGCAGATTTCCGGTCAGGACGAATCCTGATAAGGTAAGGACCGTCCGGGCGACCGGGCGGTCCGACCCTCAGGGTCGCTGTTGGGATGGCGCCTCGGACCAGGCGCGATATGTTTGGGGACAAGGGCTTATGACCAAGTCGGAACTCATCGAATCCATCTCGCGCAAGCAGAAGCACCTGCCTGCGAAGGATGTCGAACTGGCCGTCAAGCACATGCTGGACGTCATGAGCGACAGTCTCTCGGCGGGCGAGCGTATCGAGGTGCGAGGCTTCGGCAGCTTCTCCCTGCACTTCCGTCCGCCCCGCATGGGCCGTAATCCCAAGACCGGCGAGGCAGTCGCTCTGTCCGGCAAATACGTGCCGCATTTCAAGCCCGGAAAGGACCTGCGTGAGCGGGTCAATCAGGGGCGCGAAAACCCTATCCGCAGCTGATCCGCCCCGGTCTGGCCGAACTCTGCTGGACTTTTTCGCGAAGGAGACGGCGGCGTCCCTGGCGCGCCGGAATGTTGGCCCATGAGCTTGCTGCGTAGATTATTCCTGATCCTGATCGTCATCGCTGCGTTTGCAGTGGCGGGTGGGTTCGCCTGGCTCAATCCTGATTTGGTCAGTCTGGACCTCGGTTTTGGTGTCGTCGATGTGCCGGTCTCCTATGCGCTCATCACCTGTCTTGCCATCGGCTGGCTGCTCGGGTTGCTGACCGCCTCCATCTGGCTGATGCGCGCGCTGCGCGAGAAACGGCGTTTGAACAGATCGGTGCGCAAAGCCGAGGCTGAGGTAGAGAACCTGCAAAAGCTGCCGCTCGCGGATGGCGGCTGACTCCGCGCTGCTGCTTATCTTGCTGTTTATGGCCGCGGCCGCGGCCGGCTGGTATGTCGCCAGACGCACCGCCCCCGACTCCCGGCGCAATGGTACGGAGCGGGAGCTCAACGCCGATTACTTCGCCGGTCTTAATTTCCTGCTCAACGAAGAGCCGGACAAGGCGCTGGAAGTGTTCGTGCGCATGGTGGACGTGGACAGCGACACCATCGAGACGCATTTCGCCTTGGGCAATCTGTTTCGGCGCCGCGGTGAGGTCAATCGCGCGATCCAGATCCACCAGAACATCTTCGAGCGTAAGGGGCTGCCGCGGCGTCATCGGGAGCAGGCGCTCAGGGCACTGGCGGAAGACTATCTGAAGGCGGGATTGCTCGATCGGGCGGAAGCCTATCTGCAACAGCTGGCCGACCAGCCCGCGTATCGGCGTGAAGCGCTGGAGCGGCTGGTGCTGATCTACGAACAGGAGCGGGAATGGGAGCAGGCCATCGCGATCCGCGACCGGCTCGCCGACGAAACCCATACCGGTCGCAGTCCGGTGGTCGCGCATTATTTTTGTGAGCTGGCACAAAAGGCGCTCGCCGCAGACAAGCCGGAGCAGGCACAGGAGTATCTGCGCCGCGCCAGGGCGGCCGATCGGGATAACCTGCGAGGCGCTATCCTGAGAGCCGAGATAGCGGTCGGCGAGGGTGATTTCAAGCTGGCATCGCGGCTCTATCGCCGGGTCATGGAGCAGGACCCGGGATTCGCGCCGCTGACTCTGCCGGCATTGCGCCGCTGCCATGAAGCCATGGACGATCGCGCGGGCCTGGGCGAACTGCTCTCCGCGATGGTGTCGAAACAGCCGGGACTCAAGGCCGGACTCGCCTATGCGGCCATCGTGGATGAGGGTTTCGATGATCCGATCACCCGTGAGTGCATCACCGACTTTGTCCGGCGCAACCCGATGTTGACGGATCTGATGAGTACGCTGCGTCCCGATGCCGCTAGCGACGCAGACGGCGAGCAAGGACTGCGGCGGATCACCCGTGCGCTGCGCATGCTCTCCGCATCGAATCCCAGCTATCGCTGCGAGAATTGCGGTTTCTCCGGGACGGTCCTGCAATGGCAGTGTCCGACCTGCAAGAATTGGGATTCGACCCGGCCGACAGCCAGCTTCAGATTCGAGGCCAGTCTCGGCGTGCCGCGTCTGGCGCGCTGAAATCCCTCCATTCGCACCATATATTCGGGGCTCCGCCGGCGACTGGCCGCGTCTAGGCTGTTTGCACTGATCGCGCTCGCGGTCGGGCAATCAAGCAAGGAGTCATATCATGCTGTCTGTCAAAACCTGGCTTGCCGCCGCAAGCCTTTTCGTCTCGTCACTGGCCGCTGCCGGTCCGGTGGATATCAACACCGCCAACGCCGAGATGTTGGCGCAAGAACTCGAGGGCATCGGACCCGCCCGGGCCCGGGCGATTGTCGCGTACCGCGAGGCCAACGGATCCTTCACCAGCGCGGATCAGCTGCTCGAGGTTCAGGGCGTCGGTCCCCGGGTGCTGGATATCAACCGCGACAACATCCGCCTCAAGCCGACGGATCGGTAAGCGCAGGACGTAACAGTCACCGGTGGCGCGGCGGGATCGACGGCCCGATTGTGGCGGCGATCCCGCCGCGCTGTGACGCATGCCGTTGCCAATGACGCTGGGCCTGTGCAAGCATCATTGGTTTTGCGGACCGGATGACCCGGTCGCGCGTCAGAGACCGGAGACCGATCGTGCCAGAAGCTATCCGTTATGCGGTGTTCCCCGTCGCCGGCAAGGGCACGCGTTTTTTGCCCGCGACCAAGGCCAGCCCCAAGGAGATGCTGCCGGTCGTGGACAAGCCGCTGATCCAGTACGCGGTGGAGGAGGCGATAGCTGCCGGCGCCACCAACCTCGTGTTTATCACCGGTCGTCACAAGCGCGCGATCGAAGATCACTTCGACTCTGATTTAGAGCTTGAGGAGCTGCTGCGGGAAAAGCACAAGACCGAGTTGCTGGATGTCGTGCACTCGCTGGTCCCGGACAACGTCAACTGCATCTATCTGCGCCAGGGCGAGCCGCTGGGTCTGGGTCATGCGGTGCTGTGCGCTCGCGCGGTGGTCGGCAATCAGCCGTTCTTTGTCCATCTGGCTGACGATCTCATCGACGCCGAGACGCCGTGTCTGGAACAGATGCGCCAGCTCTATGAGGAGACCGGTGGCAGCGTGATCGGGGTCCAGCCGATCCCTGCTGATCAGACCGATCAATACGGTATTGTCGACGGCGATCCGCTCGATGATGGGGTCTGGCGTTTGCGCGGGATGGTCGAGAAACCGGATCCGGCGGACGCTCCGTCGAATCTCGCCGTCGTCGGCCGCTACATTCTGGAGCCCCAGGTATTCGACTATCTGGAGACGATCGAACGCGGGGCAGGTGGCGAGATCCAGCTCACTGACGCCATTGCGGCGCTGCTCGTCGAGCGGCCGGTCCGCGCCTATCGTTTCGAAGGTCTGCGTTTTGACTGCGGGAGCAAGCTGGGCTATCTGCAGGCGGGCCTGCATTTTGGGATGAAGCACGAGGAATTCGGTCCCGCGTTTTCCGAGTACGTGCGCGGGGTGGTCGCTGCGGAGTCCTCTTGATCGGAGTCACCCGGATTGCGGTCAGTACCCCTGTCGGCGAGCCGACTTTGCGGTTAATCTAGGGACTCATACAGCTACCTTGCAGAGGGCCGGATTGATGAAGCGAATGATGATGGCAATGGCGGTGGCGACAGCCTTGTGCTGGACCGCATCGGCAACGGCAGGGGACCCTGCAGCCGGGGAAGCGATCTATAACGAGAACTGTTCGGACTGTCATGAGCCCGATGATTTCTCGGGGGAAAGCGCGGCGGATATCAGCGTGTGGATCGTCGAGGCAAAAGACTCGAAGCACCACAAGGGGAAAGTCGATATCGCAGTACTGAGCGAGGAGGACGTGGCCAACGTGGCCGCATTTTACGCTCAATAGCTCGACGCGGATCGATTGCGACGGCAATATCCTTACTGACCCTGCGCAAACGCGAGAAACCGGTGGCATCGTCACCGGTTTTTTTTTGTTTTGCCTTCTTGCGCCGTGCTTCAAAGCCAGTCGTGGCGTGGTCCTTAGGTATTTGTACTTAAATACGGGCCCAAATTGATCTACGTCATTTGTCTTTGCGTCCCGTTGGGCTAAAAACCTTTATGAAGCAAACACTAGCGATGATTAATAAGAATCATTCTCATTCGATCTGTAAAGGACCGTTCGCGGTCCAGCGGCGGTTCGGATCGTTTGGGCGGTTGTGGTGAATTCGGACGCTCCGATCAAAACGCCGGATCGTGGCGCCCTCTTTGGGCACTTTTCTCTTACTTGGGGGCAGTCAAAAATGGACGCATTGAAGAACGGTAACTCCCGTCTTTTTACGCTCCTCGCGGCTTGTATCCTCGCTGTCGGCATCGCTGGTTGTAGCGGTGATGACGGCGATCGCGGGGCGGCTGGAGCAGACGGAGCAGACGGAGCAGACGGTGCAGCCGGTCTGGCATGCTGGGACCTGAACGGTAACGGTATTCCGGACTTTCCGGATGAAGACACAAACGGTGACGGCGTCATCGACGTCGATGACTGCCGTGCTGTCGGAGACACGATCGACATCGGTGATGGCAGCGGCCTCACCGAGGAGCAGATCGAGGAACTCGGTGGCCTGGTCGCCGAGATCACCGGTGTGACGGTGGCCAGCCCACCGGTCGTGACATTCATGGTCGAGGACGCACACGGCAACCCGGCGCTCGGAATCGCCGAGGGCAGGGTGTGGTTCACGTTCGTCAAATTGCTGCCTGCCGCAAACGGCTTTCCGGCCTATTGGCAGAGCTACGTGAATAGGGTGGAGACGGCGAATGCCAACCCCACCCCCAACGTGCTGCCGCAATCTGTACAGGCGACGACTGACAGCCAGGGCACCCTGGTCGAACTGGGCGGCGGCATGTACGAATACACCTTCGCCACGGATGTCGCCGACGTGACCGATCCCATCGCGGTGGCATGGGAACCGACCCTGCCCCATCGCGTCGGTCTCGAGATCCGCCTCAATGGCGAAGCCGAGATACTGGCGCCTGATAATCCTGTGTACGATTTCGTGCCGGAGACCGGCGAAGTACTCGACCCGGGTTCCAACCTGATCGCCGACACCGCGAACTGTACCGCCTGCCACTACCGCTTCGATCTGCACGGCGGACCGCGACGCACGGTGGAATACTGCGTGACCTGTCACAACCCGGGCACGATCGATCAGGACACGGGTGAGTCGGTCGACATGAAGTACCTGGCGCACTCGATCCATCCGGGTGAGGATCGTGGCGTCCCGTACATCATCTACGGCTATGGCGACTTCATTCATGATTATTCCGAAGTCACCTATCCGCAGGACCTGCTGTTCTGCGAAAGCTGTCATGAAGCGTCCGCAGAAACGCCGGACGGCGACGCGTGGAACGAATATGCCACGGCTACGGCCTGCGGTGGCTGCCATGCCAATGGCCTGGTCGCATCGAATCCGGATCCGGTCACCGGCGTGCCGACCTATCAGTTCGATCACGGTGCAGCCGGTGCCGACGGTGGCTTCGCGGCAGTTGCCGCTGACGGTTCCTGCGCGACCTGCCATCTTGGCTCCATCGGTGGCGCCGGTCCGGCCCTGGCGGTTCATAGCACGGAGGACGGCAGCCAGCGCTTCCGTTACGAGCTCGGAAAAGGCTTCGTGCTCTCCATCGTCGACGCGACGGACACGGCCGGTGGCCCCATCGACCCGGGTGACACGCCGCGGATCACCTTCCGCGTTGACACACCCGGCGGCGCCGCCTGGAATATTCGCGATAATCCGTCGTTCACGGATCCAGCGTCTTCACTAAACCTCTATGTAGCCTGGGCCACGGCCGATATCTACAACGGCCTGGAAGACGGCACGACATGGGGTCTGCGTGACCGGGGTAACGGACCGGAAGTGGTGGAAGATCCGGGCTATCCGCATCGGATGTATCTGGCGGCGATCCAGGCCTCCCCGTCGCTGGTGCAGAACCCGGACGGCAGCTGGACGGTCGATCACTTCGCACCGGTGCCACTCGACTACACCGGCGACGTGATGATCGGCCTGGGCGGCCATCCCGCGGCGTTCGCAACCGACAACGACGGTAACCCGACGACCCAGCGGGCAGCGGCCACCAGCGCGGTGTTCTATCCGGACAGCGATCGTGAATTCCAGGCCGACAGTAACAACTGCAACGCCTGCCACAAGCAGCTGCAGTTCCACGGCTCCAACCGCAATGGCAACGTCGAGATCTGTCTGGTCTGCCACAACGCCGACCTGCAGATCGAGGACGCGCCGCTTCCAAAGGAGGGCTTCCAGTTCGGATACATGGTTCACAACATCCATATCGGCAGCTCGACGTGGGCGGGCGGCCTGTTTGATGAGGTGACCTATCCGATTGCGCGGGACGTGGGCGGCATCGCCATCTGCGAAGCCTGCCATATCCCGGGCGGCTACAACGCAGCCCGGCCGACGGCACGCGCCGTCAGCACCGGTGACAACCTCGCTGGAACGGACAGTGGCAACAACACCTGGCTGGACGACATCGCGACCACGCCGACATCGGCGGCCTGCGGTGCCTGCCACACCAGTTCAGCGGCGGCGGGACACTTCGCGTCCAACGGCGGCCAGGTGGGCGTGCAGAAAGACACGATCATCGGTGCCACCCCAGGCGTGGGTGGATTGCCGAACGGTCAGGAAGCCTGCGCGGTCTGCCATGGTGCGGGTAGCACGTTTGACACGACCCTGTACCACGGGCCTACTCAGTAACAACCACAACCGGGGCGCCCGCAATGGGCGCCCCATTTAGAACCGCTTTCGGGCCGGGATTCTCCCGGCCCGTTTTCTTTTGCACGCCCGGTTTGTGACTGCCGGCATCGCCCGATTCATCCCCCGAACCCGGGGCGTCTTGCCGCGCCTGATGATGTGTCTTCGAGGCTGCATCGGCACCGGTTTCGTGTAGGATACGGATGGTGTAGATTGACATCGGATTTTGCGTCCCGGACCCCGAGGCGAGAGGAATTCATGCGAGCGTCCTACAAACGGCTTTTTTTATTCGCCTCCGTTCTCAGCCTGCTGGTGTTTTCCCCGCTCTCCGGCGCCGAAGGCGAAGCCGCCGAGATGCCCGCGGATACGGTAACGGACGATTACAGCCTGCAGGGCGCGAACACCTGTCTCGGTTGTCACGCTGATCAAGTCACCGCGGCGATTTTTAGCACCAAACACGCACAGCGCGCCGACGACCGTACGCCGTTTGGCGACGGCAACACCCAGTGTGAGGCCTGTCACGGCCCGGGCGGCGAGCACATCAAGCGGCTCAAGCGCGGCATGGCGGCCAAGGACCGACCCTCGATGCCGTATTGGGGCTCGGCCAGTACCGCCAGTACCGCCGAACACAACCAGCAATGCATGACCTGTCATCAGCAGCAGGTCGGTCTGCACTGGGCCGGCAGCGTGCATGACGTGGAAGACACCAACTGCGCCGATTGCCATAAGCTCCACGCCACCCATCAGGCGGTATTGCGTCCCGAGACTCAGGCGGCGGTCTGCTATACGTGTCATCTGGAGCAGAAGGCGAACGCGCAAAAACCCTACGCCCATCCGATCCGTCTGGGGCGTATGGCCTGCACCGACTGCCACAATCCGCACGGTTCGGCAGCCGAATTCGCGCTGGTCAAGAACACGCTCAACGACACCTGCTATGGCTGTCACCAGGAAAAGCGCGGTCCGCTGCTATGGGAGCACGCGCCGGTGGCCGAAGACTGCAGCAACTGTCACGAGCCCCACGGCACGATCCACGCCGGTATGCTCAAACGCACTGCGCCGCTGCTCTGTCAGAGTTGCCATTCCCAGGCCGGGCACCCGAGCATCCCGTATACGGCATCCGGTCTGGCCGGCAACCCGAATCCGTCCCAATATCTGCTGGGCGGCAGCTGTATGAATTGTCACAGCCAGGTGCATGGGTCGAACCATCCGTCTGGCGCGAACCTGATGAGGTAGCGGCATGATCTGGCCAGCGCGGGAAAGACAATTCACGACCCGGTCCGGCGCAGCGCAGGCTCGCCGCATGCTGCTGGGTCTGGCGACAGCCGCCGCCATCATGATGGCCGGCGCGGCGGCCGGCGACGAAACGAGCAAGCCCGACACGTCCACCTGGAGCTGCAAATTCTGTCAGTTCAGCCAGGGCTGGACCGGCAGTATCGGCGCCAGCGCGGGTTACATCACAGACAGCGAAACCGCGTTCGGTCGCTATACCGGATATGAGAATAGCGGCGTGATCGGTGGTCTGTCGCCGCAGATCACATACTGGGGTGACAAGGGTTACACGGCGAAGATCGAAGGCTTTGGCTACAGCCAGGAGTCATTTGACTACGACATGGAGGTCGGGCATCAGGGCAAATGGATGCTCGACCTGGGCTACGACCGGCTCCCGTATCGCTATTTGCTCGAGTCGACCCAGACCATCTATCGCCCGCTGGGTGACACGCCACTGATTCTGCCCGACAACTGGATCCGCGCCGGGGGCACCGGCGGCATGACCAACCTGGCCAGTGATCTGCGCGGCTTCGATCCGGGCTGGGATCGCGAGACGCTGGATCTCGGCGCGGAGTATCTGTTCAGCCCGAACCTGAGCTTTGACGTGGACTGGCGTTACCAGACCAAAGAAGGCAAAGGGCGGACCTGGGGCACGTTCCTGGGCAGCGCGGCCGAACTGATCCAGCCGCTAAACTACGAGACCAACGAAGTCGAGGGCGGGATCAACTATACGGCCGACCGCTGGCAGATCCGATTGGCGTATCTCGGTTCCTGGTTTAGCAACAAGGATCTGAGCCTGCAGTGGGAGAACGCGTTCACCGGGCCGGACGATGGCAGGATGGCTCAGGCGCCGGACAACAAGTCCTATAACGTCAGCCTCTCAGGTGCCGTCAACATCACGCCGCGCACCATCGCCTCGGGCACCGTCTCGCTGGGCCAGTCCGAGCAGGACGACAGCTTCCTCCCGTACACCATCAACCCGGCCCTGGCCGGGACGCCGCTGCCGCGCAGTTCTTTCGACGGCAAGGTGGACCTGACGCAATACAGCCTGCGCGTAACCTCCGCCGAGTGGTCGCGTCTCCGGCTGACCGGTGATTTCCGCTACAACAAGCGTGACAACAAGAGTCCTCGCGACAGCTATGACTATGTACTGGCGGACAACATCGCCGGTGGCGTGGCGGTGGAGAATCGGCCCTACGGTTTCAAGGATACCGATTTCGACCTGGCGGCGGACTACCGCTTCACCCGCCGGCTGAAGGGATCGATCGGTTACGACTACGACAAGATCGAGCGGAATCTGCAAGAGGTCAGCGAAAACGAAGAGGACACCTACTGGGCGAAGCTGAAGCTCAAACCGTCGAACGCCTTCGATGTGAACATAAAGGGACAGACCGCGAGCCGCGATGGTTCCACCTACCGCCCGCAGACAGGTATCAAGCTCGAGCAGAACCCGCTGATGCACAAGTACTACGAGGCCGACCGTGACCGCGACGGCGTCGAGGTCCGAGTGCAGGCACGCCCGGCCGACAGGCTCAGCCTCGGCCTGCAGCTGGATGTCTGGACCGAGGATTACAAGAACTCGGACGTCGGTCTGACCGACGCCGATCGTGATTCGATTGCTGCCGATGCCAGCTATGCGTTTGCAGACGACGTGCATTTGTTTCTGGGCTTGTCCAGCGAGCAGGTGACGTACAAGCAGCGCGGCGCACAAAGCAACGTGGATCCCAATACGGCCGCGCCCAACTGGCGGGCCAAGAACAATGACGATTTCGACGCCGCCAACGTGGGCTTTCGCTGGGAGAACATCGCGCAGCGCTGGGGTCTGGAACTCGATTACACCTATGCACAATCTCAGGGCAGCACGAACGTCAGGCAGTCAGGTGTCGGCAGTGGCTTCCCCAAATTCCGCTCGGAGCGTAATACCGCCCGGCTTGATGTCACTTACGAATTGAACCCGCAGATGCAGCTGCGTGGCGGATGGCTGTATGAGCGTTATCGCAGCAGCGACTGGCATGTGGACGGCACCGCGCCGGACACGCTCTCCGGCGTACTGACCTGGGGCGCGGCGGCCGCCGACTATGACGTCAGCGTGGTCGGTCTGTCATTTACCTATCGCCTCGATCTGCCGCGGCCCCCATTGGAATACTGAGTCTGCCGGCTCGACAAAAAAAGGCGCCGTCTGGCGCCTTTTTTGTTTGCGCTGAGAGAGGCGCGGTTCAGGGGAGGCCCATCGGTTCGTTCCGGGGCCAGTCCGAGGCGTCGATCACATCCTTGTAACTGTGCCAGGTGGCGTGTCCCAGCAGCGGGAACAACACGATCAGGCCGACGAAGGCCGTGGCAAAACCGATCAGCACGCTGAGCACCAGTATGCTCATCCACACCAGCATCGCCGGCTTGTTGCGCAATACTGCATTGATGCTGGTGACCACCGCGGTGACCGTGTCGGTCTGACGGTCGGTGATCATCGGCAAAGAGAACGCGCTGGCGGCAAAGGTGATGGTGGCAAAGATCGCGCCGACCGCCGAGCCGATACCGAGAAAGGTCGTGAGTTGCCCCAGATCGGGCTCGGCTTCGACCGGGAAGAACACGTGCACCATGGAGCCGGACCGGGCCCAGATCAGGAACACCACCATCAGCACCAGCGCATAGACCGCGCAGTTGCCGAGCTGACGCCTGGCTTCCGCGATACTGCGCCGGAAGGTCGGCGCACGGCCACGCTCGAGACGCCAGCTGATGATATAGAGCGCGACCGCCAACAGCGGACCGATCAACACAAACCCGGACAACAGCGTCAGCAGCATCACCAGGCTGCCGAGCGAATAGGCGATGAGGCTGATGACCAGCGATAGCGCAAACACCACCAGCCCCCAGCTCAGGCTCTGCCGCCAGGCGGCGCGCAGGTCCTTCCAGCCGGCTGCGAGCCAGCGCAACGGCGCCGAGGCCGGAACGATCCGGCAGGGTGCCAGGAAAGGCAGCGGTGCCTCCTCTGGAATCTCCGGGCTTGCCGGATCCTGTTCGCTCATGACTCTGTCTCCCCATGACAGCCTGCCATAGCATAACCCAGGGATGCGGGTGGTCATGCCCGCGGCCCGCGCGGATCAATCCTTGGCGTAGCCGATCGTCTTTAGCGCCTGCTCGATCTCACCCAGGATACGTGGGTCATCGATGGTCGCCGGCATCTTGTATTCCTTGCTGTCGGCGATGTTACGCATGATGCCGCGCAGGACCTTGCCGGAGCGGGTCTTGGGCAGCCGTTGCACGATCGAGACCTTTTTGAACGAGGCCACTGGTCCGATCTTCTCCCGGATCATCGCCACCAGCTCCGCTTTGATCTCTTCCTCGGGTCTGTCGACATCCGATTTGAGCACCACCAGACCTACCGGCAATTCGCCCTTGAGTTCGTCGGCGACTCCGATCACCGCCGTCTCCGCCACATCCGGATGGGCGGACAGGACTTCTTCCATGCCGCCGGTGGAGAGCCGGTGGCCGGCGGTGTTGATGATGTCGTCGATGCGGCTCATCACCCACAGATAAGCGTCCTCATCGCGGTAGCCCGCATCACCGGTCAGATACCAGCCCTCGTGCGTCGCCAGATAGGAATCCACAAAGCGTGCGTCGTTGTTCCACAGAGTGGTCAGCGTCCCGGGCGGCAGCGGCAGACGGATCATGATGCTGCCGATCTCGCCGTCCGGCACCTCGATGCCGTCGTTGTCCAGCACGCGCACGTCATAGCCAGGCACCGCGCAGGTGGGCGAACCGGGTTTGATCGGGAGCTGTTCGAGACCCATGCAGTCGGCGGCGATCGGCCAGCCGGTCTCGGTCTGCCACCAGTGGTCGATCACCGGGACGCCGAGCATCTTGCCGGCCCAGTCCAGCGTGTCCGGATCGCAGCGTTCACCGGCTAAAAACAGCGTCTTCAGACAGCTGAGATCGTAGCGTTTGACGTAATCGCCGTGCGAATCCTCGCGCTTTATCGCGCGGAACGCGGTCGGTGCGGTGAACATGACGCGGACCTTGTGTTCGGAAATCACGCGCCAGAATGCACCGGGGTCGGGTGTCCCCACCGGCTTGCCTTCATAGAGCACCGTGGTGCAGCCGTAGAACAACGGGCCATAGACGATGTAGGAATGACCGACCACCCAGCCCACATCGGAAGCAGCCCAAAACACGTCGCCCGGCTCGACGCCATAGACGTATTCCATGCTCCAGGTCAGTGCCACCGCGTGACCACCATGGTCACGCACCACGCCCTTGGGCTCGCCGGTCGTGCCGGAGGTATAGAGGATGTAGAGCGGGTCGGTCGCGGCCACCGGGACGCAGGACGCCGGTTCGGCCGCCGCGACCGCATCGGACCAGTCCAGATCGCGTCCGGACGTCAGCGCCGCCGCACACTGCGGGCGCTGCAAGATGAGGCAGTGCTCCGGCTCGTGGGTCGCGATCTCCAGCGCCTCGTCGAGCAGCGGTTTGTAGGGGATCACCTTGTTGACCTCGATCCCGCAGGAAGCCGAGAGCACGGCGGTCGGTTTGGCGTCGTCGATACGGGTCGCGAGTTCGCGCGCGGCGAAGCCACCGAACACGACGGAATGGATGGCGCCGATCCGGGCGCAGGCCAGCATGGCCATCGCCGTCTCGGGCACCATCGGCATATAGATGATCACGCGATCACCCTTTGCGACGCCCATGTCGCGCAGCGCGCCGGCTACATGCGAGACCTTGTCCTGCAGCTCCAGATAGGTGATCCGACTCTTGGTGTCGGTGACCGGGCTGTCGTAGATCAGCGCGTCTTGCGAGCCACGTCCGGCGACGACATGACGGTCGATCGCGTTGTAGCAGGTATTGAGTTCCGCGCCGCGGAACCAGTGGTAGAACGGGGCCTCGGAATCGTCCAGCACCTTGTCCCAGGTCTTGTACCAGTCGACCGCGCTGGCCGCGTCGCCCCAGAAACCCTCAGGATCATCCAAAGAACGTCGATAGCTTGCCTGGTAGCCCATGATTGCCGTCCCCTGTGGCATCGATACGGAACCCGTCTGGCCTAGGCTAGCTGGCAAGGCGTAAAGGGCAAATCCGACCTTGGTCTATCGCCGGCCGACAGAAGTCAGCGGCGGGGGCCCCGGGAAATTCGAACGATCGGGCCAGCCTGGGAGTGAGGGTGGGAGCGGGATCCCGGGCTTGGCGGAGTGTCGACCGAAATACAGGCGCCAGGGTGAGACGAGCCGGTCAGCCGGGTTCACCGATACCGGGGGGGAGGTGGCACGAAGGATCCCGACCCTCCCGGCCCGCCTCACCGTGGCGCCCGCAGACGCGGTTCAGGCGCCGCCACCCATGGTGGTCACGAACAGCAACACGACGAATGCCACGAGCAACAATTTGTACATCACGCCTTCCCGAGGTGATTAGGACGACGGAAAGTGTAGAGATACCCGGGTTCCGGGTATTGGCACCGCTGGTCAGCCTTTTTGCACTTTGCTCCATCGGGGGGGCCGCCGGCCGCCAGTCGGTGCAAAATCCAGCCCCCATTTCGGTGTGCTCCGCAACGAACACTATCGCCGGGAGCAGTGCTCGGGCCGGCTTATCGGACGCAGTCCTGTGTAATGAATCTTCCGGCAGGCCGGTCTGACTCAATACAGGGGCCAAACGATGTCGGATATGTGCCTCTTTGCCGCTACTCAGGAGGATCCGCAGATGATTAGTCGCGTAATGCGCACCATAGCGATCAGCCTGATGATGATCAGCCTGGCGCTGGCCGCCGCTGCCGGAGTTCAGGCGGGTGTGGTGTCGAGCTATACCGTCAACGGCGAGACGGTCGCCGAGGGGTCTGGCTTCGAAGAAGTCCGCGCCGTCGCGGGCGATCCACTGGAGATCGTCGAGCTGAACGGTAATCCACTGCAGGTGGAATGGGTCTACCAGTGCTCGACGACGGGCACCAGTCCCTGCAAGGTAGTGGATGAGGGCGGCAAGCGCGAAATGCGTGCCCGTTTCCAGCTCGGCCGGCTGAAGATCATCCGTTTCCAGAATATTTGATCAGACAGTCGCCGTGTTGCAGCCGCTAACGCCTGGCGGCCCACGCGCAGGCGGACAACGAAAAAAGTGTCCGAAAAAGGTGTCAGGTTTATTTCCTTGAATTGCGACGGAAGGAAAATAAATCTGACACCTTTTTCGGACAAGTTAGCTGTCTCGCCGTGGCATCGCCTCGGTTTAGAGGTGTGCTTTGCGACTTGAGTCTCGTGGGAATTCAGGGACAGTCACCCTGACTCTCCTGGAACGGAAGGCAGGACAATCGCCCCAACGTACCCTGCGAAGCCCGCGTCACAGTTGCCTGGTTGCGGGTCTTGCGGGAGAGAGGGTCAGCATCATGAAAAAGCCCGCTCGAGGCGGGCTTTCTCTTGGGGGCGTCCCATTGAATTTGGCTCCCCGGGGCGGACTCGAACCACCGACCAATTGATTAACAGTCAACCGCTCTACCAACTGAGCTACCGGGGAAAAATCTGTGCCGACTGGCGGCAGGGGCGGAATTCTCGTAGCCCTACCGCCTCAAGTCAAGCTGCCCCGGCGACCGCGGGCAGGGCAGCCGCAATCCGTCCGACGGCGCGCTCCAGGGTGTCGAGGCCACAGGCGAAGGACAGGCGCACATGCCCCGGGGCGCCGAAGGCGGAGCCCGGTACCACGGCAACGCCCGCGTGCTCGAGCAGGTGTTCGGAGAACTGTACGTCGTTGCTGATACCGTCCATGGCAGCGATTGCTTTGCTGACGTCCGGGAAGGCGTAGAACGTCCCGGCCCCCGGCAGGCAGTCGAAACCGGGCAGGCCATTGAGGGCGTCGACGAGGTAGTCGTGGCGCTGCTTGAACGCCGCACACATCTCGCTGACGCAGTTCTGGTCGCCGCTGATGGCGGCCAGCGCGGCTTTTTGGGCGATAGAGCAGGGGTTCGATGTGCTCTGGCTTTGGATTTTTTTCATCGCCGCGATGATCGGCTTCGGTCCGCCCGCATAACCGATCCGCCAGCCGGTCATGGCATAGGCCTTGGAGACGCCGTTGATCGTCACCGTCCGGTCATAGAGCTCCGGGGCCACCGTCAGCAGGCTGCAAAACGGCTCCTTGTCCCAGTAGATGTGCTCATACATATCATCGGTAATGATCAGGACCCGGGGGTGCTCCAGCAGCACATCGGCCAGCGCGCGCAGCTCAGCACGGGTGTAGGCGGCCCCGGTGGGGTTGCTGGGGCTGTTGAGCACAAAAGCGCGGGTCTTTT
>CAMYOC010000022.1 GCA_947259915.1 uncultured Gammaproteobacteria bacterium | reverse complement strand
TGGTCAACGCCGCCGTCAACGTCGTCTTGCCATGATCAACATGACCAATCGTCCCTACGTTCACATGCGGCTTCGTACGCTCAAATTTAGCTTTGGACACGGCTGCGTTCCTCTAATACAGATCGGTGTTGTAAATCAAAGTCCCGTCAGGAAGCCTTCTTCATGACGGCATCGGCCACGCTGGTCGGGGCCTCGTTGTATTTCTCGAACTCCATTGAGTAAGTCGCCCGGCCCTGGGTGGCAGAGCGCAGGTCGGTGGCATAGCCGAACATCTCGGCCAGCGGCACTTCAGCCCGCACCAGCTTGCCAGCCGGCGAATCCTCCATACCCTGGACCAGGCCGCGGCGGCGGTTCAGATCGCCCATCACATCGCCCATGTAGTCCTCGGGGGTCACCACCTCGACCTTCATGATCGGCTCCAGCAGCACCGGCTTGGCCTTCAGCGCGCCTTCCCTGACCGCCATGGATCCGGCGATCTTGAATGCCATCTCGCTGGAGTCCACGTCGTGGTAGGAACCGTCAAAAAGGGTGACCTTGACGTCGACCAGCGGGAATCCGGCAATGACGCCGTTCTCCAGCTGCTCCTTCGCGCCCTTGTCGACCGCGTTGATGTACTCTTTGGGCACCGCGCCACCGACGATCGAATTCTCGAATTCGTAACCGGCGCCGGCTTCCTGCGGTTCGATACGCAGCCATACATGACCGTACTGACCGCGACCGCCGGACTGGCGCACGAACTTGCCTTCCTGCTCGACCTTGGCGCGGATCGTCTCGCGGTAGGCGACCTGGGGCTTACCCACGTTGGCTTCGACATTGAACTCGCGGCGCATGCGGTCGACGATGATCTCCAGGTGCAGCTCACCCATACCGGAGATGATGGTCTGACCGGATTCCTCGTCCGTGTGCACGCGGAAGGACGGATCCTCCTGGGCGAGCTTGGACAGCGCGATACCCATCTTCTCCTGGTCCGCCTTGGTCCTCGGCTCCACCGCGACCGCGATTACCGGCTCGGGGAACTCCATCCGCTCGAGCGTGATGACGTTCTTCATGTCCGACAGCGTGTCGCCGGTGGTGACATCCTTGAGACCGACCGCGGCCGCGATGTCACCGGCCCGCACTTCCTTGATCTCGGCGCGCTCGTTGGCGTGCATCTGCAAGATACGGCCGACGCGCTCGCGCTTGCCCTTGACCGGGTTGTACACCGTGTCGCCGGAGTGGATCACGCCCGAGTAGACACGGAAGAAGGTCAGGCTGCCGACAAACGGATCGGTCGCGATCTTGAACGCCAGCGCGGCAAACGGCTCGTCGTCGCTGGATGTGCGGGTCGCTTCAGTCTCGTTCTCGAGCACGCCGTGGATCGACGGCACGTCGATCGGCGAAGGCATGTACTCGACCACGGAGTCCAGCATGGCCTGGACACCCTTGTTCTTGAACGCCGAGCCACACATCACCGGCACGATCTCGTTGGCCAGCGTGCGCCCGCGGATACCGCGGCGGATCTCCTCGATGCTCAGCGCCTCACCCTCGAGGAACTTCTCCAACAGCTCCTCGTCGCCCTCGGCCGCGGCTTCGATCAGATGCTCACGCCATTTCTCGCATTCCGCGACCATGTCGGTCGGAATGTCCTCGAGCTCGTAGCTCATACCCTGGGTGGAGTCATCCCAGATGATCGCCTTCATCTGCAGCAGATCGACGACGCCGGTGAAATTCTCTTCAGCTCCGATCGGCAGCTGCAGCGGCACCGGGGTAGCGCCCAGGCGGTCCTTGATCTGCCCGACCACGCGCAAGAAATCGGCGCCGGCCCGGTCCATCTTGTTGATGAATGCCAGCCGTGGCACCGCGTACTTGCTGGCCTGGCGCCACACT
Source organism: uncultured Gammaproteobacteria bacterium (assembly GCA_947259915.1). Classification (GTDB taxonomy): domain Bacteria; phylum Pseudomonadota; class Gammaproteobacteria; order Steroidobacterales; family XN24; genus CAMYOC01. The sequence continues at coordinate 13,558 of CAMYOC010000022.1, read as the reverse complement.
GTCTCTGACTGGGGCTCGACGCCGCCAACAGAACAGAACACCGCAACAGCGCCATCGAGCACACGCAATGAACGCTCTACTTCGATGGTGAAATCGACGTGGCCCGGCGTGTCGATAATGTTGATGCGGTGCTGCGGATACTGGCGGTCCATGCCTTCCCAAAAACAGGTCGTCGCCGCGGAGGTGATAGTGATACCACGCTCCTGCTCCTGCTCCATCCAGTCCATCACGGCCGCACCATCGTGGACCTCGCCGATCTTGTGCGAGACGCCGGTGTAGAACAGGATCCGCTCCGTCGTCGTCGTCTTACCGGCGTCGATGTGAGCCATGATGCCGATGTTCCGATAGCGCTCGATAGGCGTCGTGCGTGCCACGATCAATACCTCAGATAATGGAATAGGGTCGGAGCCGGGGTTACCAGCGGTAGTGCGAAAACGCTTTGTTGGCCTCAGCCATGCGGTGCGTGTCTTCGCGCTTCTTGACCGCGGTGCCACGGTTCTCGGAGGCGTCCATCAGCTCATTGGCGAGCCGCTGGGCCATGGACTTCTCGCTGCGCTTGCGCGCGGCGTCGATCACCCAGCGCATGGCCAGCGTCTGGCGACGCACCTGGCGGACTTCCACCGGAACCTGATAGGTGGCACCGCCGACACGGCGAGATTTCACCTCGACCGCCGGCTTGACGTTCTCCAGCGCCTGCTCGAGCACGTCCACCGCCTGCTCCGACGCGATCTTGCGGCGATCGGCGATAGAGTCGATGGCGCCATAGACAATGGTCTCGGCCACGGATTTCTTGCCGCTCTCCATGATCATGTTCATGAATTTCGCCAGCATCTGGCTGCCGAAACGGGGATCGGGGAGGGTGGCGCGTTTGGGCGCTTGTGCTCGTCTGGACATGGGACCGCCTAGATCAAATTAGTCAATGCAGATACGGGGTCAGGACTTGGGTCGCTTGGCGCCGTACTTGGAACGGCCCTGGCGACGGTCGGACACGCCGGCACAATCGAGGGTGCCGCGGATGGTGTGATAGCGCACGCCCGGCAGGTCCTTGACGCGGCCGCCGCGGATCATGACCACCGAGTGCTCCTGGAGATTGTGGCCTTCGCCGCCGATATAGCTCGACACCTCGAAGCCATTGGTCAGGCGCACGCGCGCGACCTTGCGCAGAGCCGAGTTCGGCTTCTTCGGCGTGGTCGTGTAGACCCGGGTGCAGACGCCGCGACGCTGCGGGCTGGCCTGTAGCGCGGGCACATTAGTCTTGTCCCGCTTCACGCGGCGGGGCTTGCGAACCAGCTGATTTATCGTCGCCATCTATATATGTCTCTGTTGCAGATTCCAGAGAAGAACCGGGCCGCCCTGGGGCGACCCGACTCTTGGATTAGGTTTTACAGGCCGACAAATTCCGGGCGGCCTGAACGTAGCCTTGGAATTCTAGGAAGGGCCGGCCGGTCTGTCAACCGGCCGGCCTCCCGTCAGCTTGCTGTCTCGGCGCTGTCCATCTCCGAAGGATCGACGCCAGCGGCCTCCATGGCCTCATGGATAGTCATATCCTCAGGCCGCTGCTCCGACCGGCGGCGGCGCTCCTGATGGAAGGCGAACCCAGTCCCGGCCGGGATCAGACGGCCGACAATGACATTCTCCTTGAGGCCCCGGAGATCGTCCCGAAGGCCGCGCACGGCGGCCTCGGTGAGCACCCGGGTAGTCTCCTGGAATGAGGCCGCCGAAATGAATGACTCGGTCGCCAGCGACGCCTTGGTGATACCGAGCAGCACCGGATCCGCGGTGGCCGGGGCCAGATCCTCTTTCGCTGCACGCTCGTTCTCCTCCAGCACCCGCGCCTTGTCAGTCTGCTCGCCCTTGAGGAACCGGGTCTCGCCGGTTTCCGCGATCTCGACCTTGCGCAGCATCTGGCGGATGATCACCTCGATGTGCTTGTCGTTGATCTTCACGCCCTGGAGCCGGTAGACGTCCTGGATCTCGCGCACCAGATAATCGGCCAGATGGTCCACGCCGCGCAGACGCAGGATATCGTGGGGGTTGGGTTCGCCATCGGCGATGACCTCACCCCGCTGGACCTGCTCGCCCTCGAACACATTGAGGTGGCGCCACTTGGGGATCAACTCCTCGTGCGCTTCGTCGCTCTCGTCGGTAATGATCAGGCGACGCTTGCCCTTGGTCTCCTTGCCATAACTGACCGTGCCGGTGTGTTCGGCCAGGATCGCCGCCTCCTTGGGCTTGCGCGCCTCGAACAGATCCGCCACCCGCGGCAGACCGCCGGTGATGTCACGCGTCTTCGACGTCTCCTGGGGGATACGCGCCAACACATCGCCGACGCCGACCTCGGCGCCATCGGACATGCTGATGATCGCGCCCACCGGCAGCGCATAGACCGCCGGAATCTTTGTATTGGCGAAGAACACTTCCTTGCCTTTGGCGTTGACCAGGCGGGCCATCGGGCGCAGGTCCTTGCCGGCGGCACCACGCTGCTTGGGATCGATCATGACGATGCTGGACAGACCGGTGGCCTCGTCGACCTGACTCTCCACGCTGACGCCTTCGACAAAGTCCTGGAACTTCAGGAACCCCTTGACCTCGGTGACCACCGGATGGGTGTGTGGATCCCATGTAGCGACGATCCTGCCGCTCTCGACCTCATCACCTTCGTCGGCCGAGATGACGGCGCCGTAGGGGATCTTGTAGCGCTCACGCTCGCGCCCGAATTCATCCATGATGCCGAGCTCACCGGAGCGCGACACCGCCACCAGGTGGCCTTCCTCGTGGCGGGCCGTCTTGACATTGTGCAGCCGGACCACGCCCTTGCCCTTGATCTCGACACTGTTCGCAGCCACGGAACGGGATGCGGCGCCGCCGATATGGAAGGTACGCATGGTCAGCTGGGTGCCGGGCTCACCGATCGACTGAGCCGCGATCACGCCGACTGCTTCGCCGATATTGATGCGGTGACCTCGCGCCAGATCGCGACCGTAGCACTGGGCGCAGACGCCATAACGGGTCTCGCAGGTGATCGGCGAACGCACCCAGATCTGGTCGACGCCGTGCTCCTCGAGCAGCTGCACCCACTTCTCGTCGAGCAGGTCTCCGCGCTCGGCGAGGACCTCTTCGGATCCGGGGACCAGCACGTCCTCGGCCACGACCCGACCCAGCACGCGTTCGCGCAGCGGTTCGACCACGTCACCACCTTCGACCAGCGGTGACATGCGCAGACCGAACCCGGTGCCACAATCGACTTCCGTTACCACCAGGTCCTGGGCCACATCGACCAGACGCCGGGTCAGATAACCCGAGTTGGCGGTCTTCAGCGCGGTATCGGCCAGGCCCTTACGCGCCCCGTGCGTGGAGATGAAGTACTGCAGGACGTTCAGACCCTCACGGAAATTGGCCGTGATCGGGGTCTCGATGATCGAGCCATCCGGCTTGGCCATGAGGCCGCGCATGCCCGCCAGCTGGCGGATCTGGGCGGCGGAACCACGCGCGCCGGAGTCGGCCATCATGTAGATGGAGTTGAACGACTTCTGTTCCACCTGCTTGCCGCCCGCGCTCTTCACCGTCTCGGTGCCGAGCTTGTCCATCATCGCCTTGGCCACCTGATCGTTGGTATGCGACCAGATATCGACGACCTTGTTGTAGCGCTCGCCGTTGGTGACCAGACCAGATGCATACTGATCCTGGATCTCCTTCACCTCCGCCTCGGCGGTGGCGAGGATGCCGGCTTTCTGCTCCGGCACCACCATGTCGTCGACGCCGATGGAAACGCCGGCCATGGTCGCGAAACGGAACCCGGTGTACATCAACTGGTCGGCGAAGACTACGGTCTTCTTCAGACCGAGCCGGCGATAACAGGCATTGATCACCGCCGAGATGGCCTTCTTGGTCATGTCCTTGTTGACATGATCGAAAGACAGGCCCGTGGGCAGGATCTCGGACAGCAGTGAGCGGCCGACAGTGGTATCCACCAGTCGCGTACGCCGCTCCACCGTTCCGTCCTCGTCCTGGACCTCGTCGGCAATGCGCACCTTGACCCGGGCCTGCAGGGTGACGTGGCCGTTCTCGTAAGCCCGGTGAGCCTCGTGCACGTCGCAGAACATCATGCCTTCGCCAAGCGCGTTCACACGCTCCCGGGTCATATAGTACAGACCCAGAACCACATCCTGGGACGGCACGATAATGGGATCACCATTGGCGGGCGAGAGGATGTTGTTCGAAGACATCATCAGCGCCCGGGCTTCCAGCTGCGCTTCCAGCGAGAGCGGCACATGCACCGCCATCTGGTCGCCGTCAAAGTCAGCATTGAAGGCGGTACAGACCAGCGGGTGTAGCTGAATCGCCTTGCCCTCGATCAGCACCGGCTCGAAAGCCTGGATACCCAGGCGGTGCAGGGTCGGCGCCCGGTTCAACATCACCGGATGCTCACGGATCACCTCTTCGAGGATATCCCAGACCTCCGGCCCCTCGCGCTCGACCAGTCGCTTGGCCGCCTTGATCGTCGCCGCCTCGCCACGCAACTGCAGCTTGCTAAAGATAAAGGGCTTGAACAGCTCAAGCGCCATCTTCTTCGGCAATCCGCACTGATGCAGCTTCAGGGTCGGGCCGACCACGATCACGGAGCGGCCGGAGTAATCGACGCGCTTGCCCAGCAAGTTCTGGCGGAAGCGGCCCTGCTTGCCCTTGATCATGTCAGCCAGCGACTTCAGCGGACGCTTGTTGGTGCCGGTGATGGCGCGGCCGCGGCGACCGTTGTCCAACAGCGCGTCGACCGACTCCTGCAACATGCGCTTTTCGTTGCGCACGATGATATCGGGGGCGTTCAGCTCCAGCAGCCGGCGCAGTCGATTGTTGCGGTTGATCACGCGCCGATACAGGTCGTTGAGATCAGAGGTCGCGAAACGACCCCCATCCAGCGGCACCAGTGGACGCAGATCAGGCGGCAGGACCGGCAGCACGGTCAGCACCATCCACTCGGGACGGTTGCCGGAATCGATAAATGACTCGAGCAGCTTGAGACGCTTGGACAGACGCTTGATCTTGGTCTCGGAGTTAGTGCCTTCGATGTCTTCCCGGACCTGTGTCACCTCGGCGCGGAGATCCAGGGTACGCAGCAACTCGTGGATCGCCTCGGCGCCCATGCGCGCATCGAACTCGTCGCCATGCTCCTCGATGGCCTCAAGATACTGTTCGTCCGACAACAACTGGCCGCGCTCCAGCGGGGTCAGGCCGGGCTCGACCACGACAAAGGCCTCGAAGTAGAGCACCCGCTCGATCTCGCGCAGAGTCATGTCCAGCAGCAAGCCGATACGGGACGGCAGTGACTTCAGGAACCAGATATGCGCCACCGGGCTGGCCAGTTCGATGTGGCCCATGCGCTCGCGGCGCACCTTGGTCTGGGTGACCTCGACGCCGCATTTCTCGCACACCACGCCGCGATGCTTGAGCCGCTTGTATTTGCCGCACAGACACTCGTAGTCCTTGACCGGACCGAAGATTTTGGCGCAGAACAGGCCATCCCGCTCAGGCTTGAAGGTCCGGTAGTTGATCGTCTCCGGCTTCTTCACTTCGCCGAAAGACCAGGAGCGGATCATGTCCGGTGACGCCAGACCGATGCGGATAGCATCGAAATCCTCGACCGGTACCTGCTGCTTGAAAAGCTGTAAAAGATCTTTCATGGTCTCACCTGCCCAGAGGGCTCATTCGTTTCTGTCCGATCAACCCGCGCGTGTGCGTCATTCCGCTTCCAGCTCCATATTGATACTGAGGGAGCGAATCTCTTTCACCAGCACGTTGAAGGATTCGGGCATGCCCGCGCTCATACCGTGCGTACCATCGACGATGTTCTTGTACATCCGCGTCCGGCCCTGCACGTCATCCGACTTGACCGTCAACATCTCTTGCAGCGTGTGCGCGGCACCATAGGCTTCCAGCGCCCACACCTCCATCTCACCGAAGCGCTGACCGCCGAACTGCGCCTTGCCGCCCAACGGCTGCTGGGTGACCAGGCTGTACGGCCCGGTGGAGCGCGCGTGCATCTTGTCGTCGACCAGATGGTTGAGCTTCAGCATGTACATGTAACCGACCGTTACCGGACGATCGAATGCCTCGCCGGTGCGGCCGTCGATGAGCACCGCCTGACCTGACTCGGGCAGATCGGCCAGCCGCAGCAAAGACCTGATCTCGCTCTCGTCGGCGCCATCGAACACCGGCGTCGCCATCGGCACGCCGGCCCGCAGATTGCCAGCCAGTTCCTGCAGCTCGTCCGCGGAGAAGGATTTCAGATCTTCCTTCTTGCCGCCGCTCTTGTTGTAGATATCGCCGAGGAAGCCACGCAGCTTAGTGGTCGATTCCTGCTCGTCGAGCATGCGCCCGATCTTCAATCCCAGGCCCTTGGCGGCCCAGCCGAGATGGGTCTCGAGCACCTGGCCCACGTTCATGCGGGATGGCACGCCGAGCGGGTTGAGCACGATGTCCACCGGCGTGCCGTCTTCGGTGTACGGCATGTCTTCTACCGGAACGATGGTCGAGATCACGCCCTTGTTGCCGTGACGGCCGGCCATCTTGTCGCCAGGCTGGACGCGCCGCTTGACCGCCAGATAGACCTTGACCATCTTCAGCACGCCAGGCGCCAGATCGTCACCGGCAGTGATCTTGGCCTTCTTCTCCTGGAAGCGCTTCTCGAACTCCTCGCGCTGAGCCTCGAGACGCTCGGCGATACGCTCGAGCTGGTTCTGGGCATCGTCGCTGCGCAGACGGATCTTGAACCAGTCCTCGCGCGGCAGCTCGCCAAGATAGCTCTTGGTGACCTTGTTGCCAGACTTCAGACCACCCGGCCCACCGTCGGCAACCTTACCTGTCAGCATGTGTTCGACGCGCTGGAACAGATCTTCCTCGAGGATGCGCCGCTGATCATTCAGGTCCTTGCGGAACGCGGTCAGTTCAGCCTTCTCGATCGACAAGGCGCGGGTGTCTTTATCCACGCCGTCGCGGGTAAACACACGCACGTCGATGACGGTGCCGTCCATACCCGGCGGCACGCGCAGTGACGTGTCCTTCACGTCAGAAGCCTTCTCGCCGAAGATCGCGCGCAGCAACTTCTCCTCCGGGGTGAGCTGGGTCTCGCCCTTGGGCGTGACCTTGCCGACCAGGATATCGCCGGCGCCGACCTCGGCGCCGATGTAGGCGATGCCCGCCTCGTCGAGATTGGCCAGAGCCGACTCGCCGACGTTGGGGATATCCGCGCTTACCTCCTCCGGTCCGAGCTTGGTGTCGCGGGCGACACAGGTCAGCTCCTCGATGTGGATGGTGGTGAAGCGATCCTCCTCCACCACACGCTCGGAGATCAGGATGGAATCCTCGAAGTTGTATCCATTCCACGGCATGAAGGCGACCAGCAGGTTCTGGCCCAGCGCCAGTTCGCCGAGATTGGTGGATGGACCATCTGCGAGCACATCGCCGCCGGAGATCAGATCACCCCGCTTCACCAGCGGCCGCTGATTGATGCAGGTGTTCTGATTGGAGCGGGTGTATTTGGTCAGATTGTAGATATCGACACCGGCTTCGTCGGCAGTGGTCTCGTCATCGTTGACGCGGACCACGATGCGCGAGGCATCCACCGAATCGACCACACCGCCGCGCTCAGCGACCACGGTCACGCCGGAATCGATCGCCACCGCGCGTTCCATACCGGTGCCCACCAGAGGCGCCTCCGAACGCAGAGTAGGCACGGCCTGGCGCTGCATGTTAGAGCCCATCAACGCGCGGTTGGCATCGTCATGCTCCAGGAACGGTATCAGCGACGCTGCCACCGACACGATCTGTCGCGGCGACACGTCCATGTACTCGATCTGCTCCGGCGAAGCCAGGGTGAACTCGTTACGATGGCGGCACGACACCAGCTCGTTCTCAAACCCTCCGCGGGCGCTCAGCTCGGCGTTGGCCTGGGCGATGACGTACTGGCTCTCCTCGATAGCGGAGAGGTACTCAATATCGTCGGTGACCTTGCCGTTCTTTACCTTGCGATAAGGCGTCTCGAGGAAGCCGTAATCATTGGTGCGGGCATAGACCGCCAGTGAGTTGATCAGACCGATGTTCGGACCTTCCGGCGTCTCGATCGGACACACCCGGCCATAGTGGGTCGGGTGTACGTCGCGGACCTCGAATCCGGCCCGCTCGCGGGTCAGGCCGCCGGGGCCAAGCGCCGACACGCGGCGCTTGTGGGTGACCTCGGACAGGGGATTATTTTGATCCATGAATTGTGACAGCTGACTGGAGCCGAAGAACTCCTTGACCGCGGCCGCCACCGGCTTGGCATTGATCATCTCCTGCGGCATCAGGCCTTCGGATTCGGCCAGGGTTAGCCGCTCCTTGACCGCGCGCTCGACCCGGACCAGACCGATACGGAACGCGTTTTCGGCCATCTCGCCGACACTGCGTACGCGACGATTACCCAGATGGTCGATATCGTCCACATTGCCGTAGCCGTTGCGGATCTCGATCAGCACCTTGAGCACGTCAATGATGTCGGAAAGCTCTTCTCCGTGCTGCTTGAAGAACAGATTATGGAACAGGTTCTCCGCCGCGTCCTTGGTCGGCGGCTCGCCCGGACGCATCATCCGGTAGATCTCCACCAGCGCCTCGAGACGCGTGCTGGTGGAATCGATGCGCAGGGTGTTGGAGACATAAGGACCGCGGTCCAGATCATTGACCCACAGCGTGCGGATGTCCTTGATCCCGGTCTCGATCAGCTTCTCGATGGTCTCGGCGGTCAGCTCATCGTTGGCTTCGGCCAGCAACTCGCCGGTCTCGGTGTCGACCACGTCGTGGGCGAGGATCTTGCCCTCGAGATAGGTCTCCGGCACCACCAGGGTAGTGGCGGAGGACTTCTCCATATCTCTGACGTGGCGTGCGGTGATGCGTCGACCGTCCTCGACCAGCAACTTGTTGCCGATCTTGATGTCGAAGCTGGCCGTTTCGCCCTTGAGGCGACCCGGCACCAGATCCATCCTGATCGCCTTCTTGCTCAGGTGGAAGGTGTTGGTGTCAAAGAACTTCGCCAGCATTTCCTCGTTGGTGTAACCGAGGGCGCGGAGGATGACCGTCACCGGGAGTTTGCGCCGGCGGTCGATACGCGCGAACGCACTGTCCTTGGGATCGAATTCGAAGTCCAGCCAGGAACCCCGATACGGAATTACCCGGGCCGAGAACAGCAGCTTGCCGGACGAGTGTGTCTTGCCCTTGTCGTGATCGAAGAACACGCCGGGCGAACGGTGCAGCTGCGATACGATGACGCGCTCGGTGCCGTTGATGACAAACGTGCCGTTCTCGGTCATCAGCGGCAGCTCGCCCAGATAGACCTCCTGCTCACGGATGTCCTTGATCGGCTTCGGCGTGCCGCTGGCTTCCTTGTCATAGATGACCAGGCGCACCTTGACCCGCAGCGGTGCTGCGTAGGTCAAACCGCGAAGCTGGCACTCCTTGACGTCGAACACGGGGTCACCGAGGCGGTAACTCACGTACTCGAGGGCCGCATTGCCCGAGTAGCTGACGATAGGGAACACCGTCTTGAACGCCGCGTGCAGACCGATATCGTCGCGCGCGTCCACGGCGGCATGCGCCTGCAGGAACTTGCGGTAGGAGTCGAGCTGGATCGACAACAGATAGGGCACCCCAAGGATACTGGGCCGCTTGCCAAAATCCTTACGGATACGCTTCTTCTCGGTGAAGGAATACGCCATCGGGCTCACCATTTGCTTACGCTATGTCGTTCCGACCAAAGGCCGGGCCGGGTCACGGCTGACGCCGCTGACCGGATGGATTCGAAAAGCAGGAAAAGGCCGGTGGCAACCGTGCCACCAGCCATTCCCGCGATCACGGCTGGAAGCCTGTGTGTTTCAGGTCTATTTGACCTCGACGCTGGCGCCAGCTTCTTCGAGCTGCTTCTTGATCTCTTCGGCCTCGTCCTTGGACACGCCTTCCTTGACCGCAGCAGGTACGCCTTCGACCAGGTCCTTGGCCTCCTTGAGACCGAGACCGGTGATGGTGCGGACCGCCTTGATGACGGACACCTTGTTGCCGCCGAAGCTGGACATGACCACGTTGAACTCGGTCTGCTCCTCGGCGGCAGCGGCTTCACCGCCAGCGGCCGGGCCGGCAGCCATCGCCACCGGAGCGGCGGCGGATACGCCCCACTTGTCTTCCAGCTCGGAAACGAGCTCGGTGACTTCCAGCACACTCATGTTGCTCAGTGCGTCGACAATATCTTCACGCGAAACAGCCATCTCAAATTCTCCTGAAAAATTAAATTGTTACCCGATAAATTCGGAATCAGTACAGCAGTCAGGCAGCCAGCTGGTCGCGGCGTGCTGCAAGCACGCGCGCCAGCGCCGCTGCCGGCTCGTTCAGGGTCCGCACCAGCTTGCTCGCAGGTGCCTGGAACACCCCGAGCAGCATGGCCCGGGCCTGGTCGAGGGTCGGCAAGCTGGCCAGACGTTCCAGATCGGTCGCCGGCAGCAACTCGCCACCGATCGATATCAGTCTGGTCACCAGCCGCTCGTGGTCCTTGGCAAACGCCTTGAACACGCGCGCGGCCGAACCCGGATCTTCTTGCGAGAACGCAAGGATCAGGGGCCCGGACAAGCCTGTCTGCATGCACTCGAAGTCAGTACCTTCGATCGCCCGCTTGGCCAAGGTGTTCTTGACGACGCGCAGGTAGACGCCCTGTTCCCGGGCCTGTCTCCTGAGCTCCGTCATTTCGGTCACGGTCAATCCGCGATACTCGGCGGCCAGCGCCGATTGCGCGGTCTCCGCGGCCTGCTTCACCTCGGCGACGAGAGCTTTCTTGTCTTCGAGTCTCAGCGCCATGGTTTCCTCCTGGCTTCAGATCAATCCACGGATGCCCATCCCTGTGGCATCCCCCTGGATGGCGTCCGTCACCAGGCGGTCCTGATTCGGGTAACACCATCTGCGCAGGCTGGTCTTTTTAAGGCCCGGCCTCCTGGCCGTGAGCCGCCTACGGTCTTCGACGATCGCCGGCGACCGTGATGCGGTCTCCGACTTGCCCCTCTCTCCAACGCAGCAGCTGCGGGAGCGGTGACGTCCGTGCGGGGCCATGCCCGGATGTCTCTCCGCAGCTGCAAAAAACCCGGTAGCTAGATGGTCGACTGATCGACCGGGACCCCCGGCCCCATGGTCGAGGACACCGTCAGCTTCTTCATAAAGATGCCCTTGGCGGCAGATGGCTTGGCCTTGTTGAGATCACCGAGCAGCGCCTGCAGGTTCTCCCTCAGCGCGTCGACCTCAAAACCGACCTTGCCGATCGGACAATGGATGATGCCGGCCTTGTCCGTGCGATAACGCACCTGACCAGCCTTGGCGTTCTTCACCGCCGTGGCTACGTCGGCGCTCACCGTGCCGACTTTCGGGTTCGGCATCAGCCCGCGCGGGCCGAGAATCTGACCCAGCGGTCCGACCACACGCATCGCGTCCGGCGTGGCGATGACCACGTCGAAATTGAGGTCTCCGCCCTTGATCTGCTCAGCCAGATCTTCGAAGCCCACCAGATCGGCGCCGGCTTCGGTAGCCGCCTCGGCATTGGCCCCCTGGGCAAATACAGCTACGCGGACGCTCTTGCCGGTGCCGTTGGGCAGCACGGTCGAACCACGCACCACCTGGTCGGACTTGCGCGGGTCCACGCCGAGATTGACCGACACATCGATCGACTCCGCAAACTTGGCATTAGCCAGTTCCTTCAGCAGGCCCAGCGCTTCATCGAAGGGATACAGCCGGGTCTTGTCGATTTTTTCGCTAAACAGCTTGTTGCGTTTGCTGGCCATCACTTAACCCCCTCGACGTCGAGACCCATGCTGCGGGCGCTGCCGGCGATCGTGCGCACGGCCGCATCCATGTCCGCCGCGGTCAGATCGGGCATCTTGGTAGTCGCTATGTCTTCCAGCTGGGCCCGGGTCACCTTGCCGACTTTGCGCGTGTTCGGCTCGCCGCTGCCCTTCGGGATACCGATAGCCTTGCGCAGCAGCACCGCCGCCGGTGGCGTCTTGGTGATAAAGGTAAAGCTGCGGTCGCTGTAGACCGTAATCACCACGGGGATCGGCAGACCCTGCTCGACACCCTGGGTGTGGGCGTTGAAGGCCTTACAAAATTCCATGATGTTGACACCATGCTGGCCCAGCGCCGGACCGACCGGCGGACTGGGATTGGCCTGACCTGCAGGAATCTGCAGCTTTATATATCCCTGAACTTTCTTAGCCATCGTTACACCTTGCGTGTTGGGTCAAACGCCTTGCGGCTCCCCTGTTGCTATGTTCCGGCCACACCTGAGCGGCCGGCGTGATCAAGCTTTCTCAACCTGACCGAAATCCAGCTCCACCGGCGTCGCCCGCCCGAGAATCTGCACGGCGACCCGCAGCTTGCTCTTGTCGTAATTGACTTCCTCGACGACGCCGTTGAAGTCGTTAAACGGCCCGTCGATGACGCGCACCACCTCGCCGGGCTCGAACAGAACCTTCGGCCGCGGTTTGTCCACGCCCTCCTGCACGCGCTGCAGGATCTTGTTCGCCTCTTTCTCCGAGATCGGCGCCGGCTTGTCGCTGGTGCCACCGATGAACCCCAGGACCTTGGGCACGTCTTTGACCAGATGCCAGGTCTCGTCGTCCATCTCCATCTGCACCAGCACATAGCCGGGGAAGAACTTGCGTTCGCTGCGGCGCTTCTGCCCCTCGCGCATCTCTACGACCTCTTCGGTCGGCACCAGGATCTCGCCAAATTTCTGCTCGAGCCCGGCCCGCTGGACCCGATCCTCGAGCGACTTCTTCACCTGGTACTCGAAATTCGAGTAGGCATGGATCACGAACCACTGCAGCCCCATCAGATCAGCCTCCCTGACCGGTCAGCAGACGCGTCGCCCACACCAGGCCCTTGTCCAGGATCCAGAAAAAGATACCCAGGATCAGGGTGAACACGATAACCGCGAGAGTAGTTTGTAGTGTCTCCGGGCGCGTCGGCCAGACGATCTTGCGCAGCTCGACGCGCGAGGTCTGGATAAAGCCCCACAGTTCATGGCCGCGCTCGGTCGTCGCGAACACGACGATGCCGAGGGCGATACCGAATACCACGCCGGCCGCCCGCAGCACGATCGACGCGTCGGCGAAATAGTAATAGCCGACGATGCCACCCAGCAGCAGCGCCGCGGCAAGCACCATCTTGATCACATCGAGCGCGCTGGCGCCGCTTGTCTCAGTGTTCGCGTTCATCAACCTCTTTCCCAGACAGTACAGCGCCCCGGAGGGCGCCTGACTTGTTTGGCAGGCCAGGAGGGAATCGAACCCCCAACCTGCGGTTTTGGAGACCGCCGCTCTGCCAATTGAGCTACTGGCCTGGAATACCCTTTTACGAAAAAAAAGCGACCACGTCCGGGCGGCATTCACCGCCCGGACGGATGCTGTAATTACTTCAGGATTTTGGACACCACGCCCGCACCCACGGTGCGGCCGCCCTCACGGATCGCAAAGCGCAGGCCATCTTCCATGGCAATCGGCGC
>CAMYOC010000021.1 GCA_947259915.1 uncultured Gammaproteobacteria bacterium | reverse complement strand
AAAACGGGGTCTATTACATGGACCTGCGCCAGCCGGAACGCCCGGTGGTCAGATTGATCGATCTGTGGGACGGGCTCTACCAGTTCCTCGGCAGTAACGCTCAGCGCTTTTATTTCAAAACAACCGCCGGCGCACCCAACGGCCGGGTGATCGCGGTCGACCTCGATCGACCCACGCCGGACCAGTGGCGTGACGTGGTGCCCGAAAAGGAGACCCCGATCTATGCGGCCAGCCTCGGCGCCGATCACGTCGTGCTGCATTATCTGACCGACGCCCACAGCACGGTGAACCTGGTGCGGCTCGACGGCACGCCGGACGGTGAGATTGCATTGCCCGGTCTCGGCACGGTCTACGGCATCAACGCCATCAAGCCATCGTCCGGCGATGAAGACAAACTGTCCTCGCGGCTCGGGGATGAGGAAATCTTTTTTGGCTTTACCAGCTATGTGGATCCCGCCTCCACCTACCGATTTGACATGTCGAGGCGGGCCGTCGAGCCGCTGGAAGCCGCTGCTACGCCATTCGATGGTGAGGCCTATGTCACCCGTCAGGTTTTCTACGCCAGCAAGGACGGCACCCGGATACCGATGTTCCTGACCCACCGCAAGGATCTGGAACCCGACGGCCAGCAGCCGACGCTGCTGTACGGATACGGCGGCTTCAACCAGGCCCTGACCCCGGGCTACAGTTCGCGCTGGGCGATCTGGCTGGAGATGGGCGGCATACTCGCCATCCCCAATCTGCGTGGCGGTGGCGAATACGGCAAACGCTGGCACGAGGCCGGTACCAAGCTGCAGAAGCAGAACGTGTTTGATGACTTTATCGCCGCCGCCGAATGGCTGATCGACGAGGGCTATACGCGCCCGGACAAACTGGCCATCTTCGGCGGCAGCAACGGCGGCCTGCTGGTGGCAGCCTGCATGTTGCAGCGGCCCGAGTTGTTCGGGGCCGTGGTCCCGGCGGTCGGCGTACTGGACATGTTGCGGTATCACACCGCCAGCGCCAATGCGCGGATGTGGGCCACCGACTACGGCACGTCCGAGAACGAGGACGAATTTCGCGCCCAATACGCGTATTCCCCGTTACACAATGTCGTCCCGGAAACCTGCTATCCGCCCACGCTGGTGCAGACCGGCGATCATGACGACCGCGTCGTCTCCTGGCACAGCTTCAAGTTCGGCGCCGAGCTTCAACAGGCCCAGAGCTGCGCCAACCCGGTCGTGGTGCGGATCGAGACCCGTGGTGGCCACGGTGCCGGCAAGCCCAAATGGATGCGGATCGAGGAAGAGGCCGACCGCTTTGCCTTTGTCCGTCAGGCCCTGGGCATGAGTCGCTAGGCTAACTGTTGTAAATATGTGACAAAAAAGCGCCCATTAGTGATTTTCCCTATGTCCCAAGCTCGATATTAAGCTAGAATATGTCTCATCCTTACGACTCTCCCACCTGTTAATCTGGAGAAACCGATGAAGATACTGATTCGCATGATTGCGCTCGTGGTCATTGCCGGGTTGGCAGTCCCGGCCGTAGCCGAGGAATTCTCGGCACCCGCCGGCAAACGCCCCTGGAACCTCGGCGCCGGCGCCGTCCATCGTGAGAAAGCCTACGACGGCTTCAAGGACAGCAAAAAAACCACGCCCATCCCCATCATCCTGTTTGAGGGCGAGCGTTTCTTTGTCCGGGGCAGCAACCTCGGCTGGAAGTTCATCAACACAAATCCCTGGGAGGTCTCCATACTGGCCGAATGGTGGGCCGACGGGTATGAGGACGGCGACGCCAGCATCCTGCGTGGCATGAGTGATCGGGATCCGTCGCTGGCCGTGGGTGGCCAGGTCAGATGGCAGCCCCAGCGCTTTGGTCTGGAGCTCACTGCGACCACCGACGCGATGAGCAACAGCGACGGCACCCAGGTACGAGCGATGGCAAAGTTCGACGATCGCTCGGGCCCGTGGTTCTATTCCCTGTCCGGTGGCATCGTCTACAGCGACTCTGACTTCAACGATTATTACTACGGCGTCAGCACCCGCGAGGTAGACCTGACCCGCGGTCGCACGTCCTACAGCGCCGACGACGAGACCGGCATCCGCCTCGGCGGGTTGCTTGGCTACAATGCCTCGGGCTCCAAATGGACGTTCCTCGGTGGCGCTCGTTATGACTATCTGGGCGATGAAGTCGACAACAGCTCAATCACCGAAAACGACTATCAGTACGCGCTGTTCGGCGGCTTTACCTACGCGTTTGGCAAATAGTCGCACGACAGAGTTACAACTCGAGACGAAAAGGGCCGCCCGACAAGGCGGCCTTTTTTTTCGGCTCAAATCCGGGCCGGACTAGACGGCCTTTATCCTTGACGCTTCCAGCGCGGCGCCGACGATGCCCGCTTCGTTGCGCAGCGCGGCCGGTACTATCTGCGTGCGGGTCCTGATCAGCGGTAAAAACGCGTGATGGTGTTTGCTGACGCCGCCGCCGATGATAAACAGGTCCGGCCACAACAGATCTTCCATGGTGTGGAGATACTCCTCCAGCCGGGCGGCCCACTTGTCCCAGCTCAGCCCCTTGTCTTTCCTTACCCGATCCGACGCCCGGCGCTCGGCGGCCTTGCCACGGATTTCCAGATGACCAAATTCAGTGTTCGGCAACAACCGGCCATCGCCAAAGATGGCGCTGCCGATGCCAGTGCCCAGGGTCAGCATGATCACCACACCTGAGACACCGCGACCGGCGCCGTAGCGCATTTCCGCCAGACCCGCCGCATCCGCGTCGTTGAGCACGTGTACCGGCCTTGCAGTAATGCCTTCCAACAGCGCATCGGCGTCGAGTTCGATCCAGCGATCGTCGACATTGGCCGCCGTCATCGTCACGCCCCGGCGCACCACCGCCGGGAATGTGCAGCCCACGGATGCCCGCCAGCTGAAGTGATCCAGGATCTGTTTTGCCACCCTTGCTATCGCTTTCGGGGTCGCGGGCTGCGGCGTGTCGATCCGCAACCGGTCTGCGGCCAATTGACCGGTCTCCAGATCCACCGGCGCGCCCTTGATCCCGGATCCCCCGATATCGATACCGAACCCCTGTCCGACGCTCATCCCGACCCCTCCCCGATCACCACATCTCCCGCATCCGCGCAGCCACATCGACGACCGTATCCGGGTGCGCCGCGACCGCGTCTGACTGTCGCTCCGCCTGCCCATGAAAACACTGTTCAAAGCGCTGCATCAGATCATCGTCAAGAAAGCGGCTGCGGGCGCCGTAGACATGACGGTCGCCATGACGACGCTGTTGCGGCACATAGTATTTGAGCGGTGCCAGCAGATGCAGATCCTCGCGGGCACGCGTCATCGCCACGTACAACAGACGCCGCTCCTCTTCGACCATCTCGGGCTTGCCGGTGGCGAACTCCGAAGGGAAGTTGCCGTCGGCCACGTTGAGCAGGTACACAGAATCCCATTCCTGACCTTTGGCCGAGTGCACCGTGGACAGCACCAAAAAATCCTCGTCCAGCAACGGCGGGCCGGCCAGATCGCCGCTGGCCTGGGTCGGATCCAGCGACAGCTCGCTCAGGAATCGCTCCCGGGAGCGGTAGCCCGACGCGATCTGTTCCAGCGCATCGATATCCCCCTCCCGCACCTGCCAGTCATCAAAGATGCGCTGCAGATGAGGCCGGTACCAGTCTCTGACCTGGCCGACCTGGGTGTGCCAGTCGCCCTCGCCGACACCCATACCCGATAGCAACTCGACCAGACCGGGCCAATCCCGCCTGGCGGCCGGCGGTGGCCGGAAATCGACCAGCGCGCCAAGCTGGTGGCCGCCCGCAGCCAGGCGATCCCAGGCGCCTTGTGCAGTCGCCGGCCCGGCGCCGGGCAACAGCTGGACGACCCGGAAGGCGGCCATCTGATCGCGCGGATTCTCCGCCCAACGAAGCACCGCCAGCAGGTCTTTGACGTGAGCCGCCTCGAGGAACTTGAGACCGCCGTATTTGACGTAGGGGATGTTGCGACGGGTCAGCTCCAGCTCCAGCCGGTCGCTGTGATGGGCGCTGCGGAACAATACCGCCTGGTCCTGCAGGCGCTGACCGGTCTCGCGCGCGCCCAGCACACCGTTGATCACATAGTCCGCCTGTGACTCGTCGTCTTCGACCGTGACATAGCGCGGCTTCTGCGCCGACGGGCGCTCGGAGAACAGACGTTTTTGATACTGGCGCGCGCCGCGTGCGATCAGATCATTGGCGGCATCCAGGATCGGCTGGGTGGAGCGGTAATTCTGCTCCAGCGTCACCACCCGGGCGCGCGGCCGGAATTGATCCGGGAACCCGAGGATGTTCTCGATCTCTGCCGCGCGGAACGAATAGATCGATTGTGCGTCGTCGCCGACCACGGTGACACCGTCACCGTCGGGCCGCATCCCGGCGAGGATCTCGGACTGCAGCAGATTGGTATCCTGGTATTCGTCCACCAGCACCTGATCAAAACGGGCCGAGACCGACGCCGCCAGCGCCGGCGCCGACATCAGGTGACTCCAGTACAGCAGCATGTCGTCGTAATCCAGACACGCGGTCTCCTGTTTCGCTTCCACATAGGCGCGAAACAGGGTCTTGAGCTCGGCCTCCCATTCCTGACACCAGGGCCAGGCATCCTGCAGGCACGCGCTGAGCTCACGACGGCCGTTGACACAGCGTGAGTAGATGGCGAGACAAGTGTCCTTGCGCGGGAAACGACGCGACTCGCGCGAAAGTGCCAGACGGTGACGCACCAGATCCATCAGGTCGGCCGCATCGCCGCGGTCCAGCACCGAAAACGCCGGGTCCAGCCCCAGATTCGCCGCATACTCACGCAGCAGGCGGTTGGCGATGGAGTGAAACGTACCCGCCCAGGGCAGACGCACATCGGTGCCGCCGTCCAGCGCCCGGGTCACGATCCGCCGGGCGCGCCGGCCCATTTCCCGGGCCGCGCGACGGGTGAAGGTCAGCAACAGTATCCGTTCCGGCGCCACGCCCTGCATCACCAGGTGTGCCACCCGATGGGCCAGGGTCATGGTCTTGCCGGTGCCGGCCCCGGCGATGATCAGCAGCGGGCCGGCGCGGAACCGCCCATCGTCACTCGCGCCATGCACAGCAGCCTCACGTTGTGCGGGGTTGAGCGTGTCCAGATAATCGGGCGCGGTGGTGAGTGCGGACATGGCCGGAATATATCAGACCGACCAGACCATCATCCGGCGCTGCGTGCGACGGCGCTAGTTAGCTCCGTGCCGGTCCTCGGGCAGGCTGACCGAACCATCCACATTCGAATAACGGATACCCCCGGAGGTGTCGTTCTCGACCAGGAAGCTGCCGCGGACGTTGCGCACCGAAATGCGCCCGGAAGAATCGTTCCCGATCAACACGTCGCCGGCGATGTCTTCCAGCACGATATCGCCGGAAGTGTCGTTGGCTATGGTTACCGAAGATGCCTCCTCGATGCGGATTTCGCCGGAGCTATCGACCTGGATGACCACGTCGCCGACCCGGCTCATCATGATCTCACCTGAGCTGTCCCGAGGGATCACCACCGGACCATCGATGTCTTCCAGTTCGATATCACCAGAGCTGTCAGAGACTTCGGCGCCAGCCACGCGATGGACCCGGAGGTCACCGCTGCTGTCGTGCACGATCACGCTCATGTTTGAAGGCAGCTCGATTTCCAGATCGAGGGTGGCGTATTCGTCCTTCCAGCGTCGTTCGGTCTCGCCACTGATATCCGGCATCTCGGCCAGCACCTGGATACGGTCACCGTCACGCCGCACGGTCACGTCGATCACCGACAGCATGTCCTCACGCGAGGAACAGGCCTCGCCTTCCGCGGTGACCTTCGCATCATCTGCGCCACCACTGATGCGCAGATCGCCGGCCAGCGCAAAGATCTCCACCACCGTGGCGCCCTCCACCGCGACCTCGCCACTCCGATCTGCGGTAAATTTGCAGCTCGAGCCCCAACCCCATGCGGGCGGCGCCGCCAGCGCCAGCAGCGCGGTAAGCAGAGACAATCGGGACCTGATGCCCATATCAATGACTCCCTGAACGAACACGGATTATGACCCGCCGGCCACTCCCCACGCGAGTCTCATACTCCTGTGATGCCAAAAGCGGCCATCGGGTTTAAATCGCGGTACTCACACATCCGCACCGAAATGCCGCCCCCGGGCCAGCCGGCGCTCGCCAAAGTTGTGTCGGGCCAGTGCCTTGAGCAGCCCCAGCCGCGGGTCCGCGTCTTTGCCGGCGCCCAGCCGCAGCAACTGCTGATAGAACCAGGCCATCTGGCCCTGAACATTGATCGCCTTGAGCAAAAACGCGGGGCTGGCGGGGCCCAACAGACGTCCGGGCCCCAGACGCAGCACCCGCTCCCAGGCATCCGCTTCGTCGAGGCTGCCATCGAGCAAACCGGCGGGAAGATCCGGATCCACGCAAAGCGGACGGCCGAGACCGATCACGGCACACTCACCTTCGCCGACCGCGGTCTCCATCGCGCGGCGCGAGCGGAAGCCTCCGGTGACCATCAGCGGCAGCGACGACCGGGCCTGGATCGCCGCCGCGTATTCGAGGAAGTAGGCTTCGCGTCTTTGGGTGCTGGCGGCCACGGGCTCGCTATAGGTGTGTTTGTCTCCCTCCACCCCCAGCAGCCGTGGCTGCTCATAGGTGCCGCCGGAGATCTCGAGCAGATCGATATCCGCGTCTGCAAGCCACGCGGCGACCTGCACGCACTCGTCAAGGGTGAAGCCGCCATGCTGGAAATCGGCCGAGTTCAATTTCACCCCGAGCGGAAAGCCGGCGCCAACGCGCGCGCGCACCGCGGCGACGATTTCGAGCAGGAAGCGCGCGCGATTCTCCAGCTCGCCACCCCATTGATCGCTGCGTCGATTGGTCACCGGCGACAGGAACTGGCTGATCAGATAACCATGGGCGGCGTGGATCTGGACCCCGGTGAAACCGCAATCGCGAGCCGCATGGGCGACGTCCGCATAGCGCCGGATCGCATCCACGATCTCCTCCTCGCTCATCGCCCGCGGCTGCGAGAACATGCCGCCGAGACGGAGCTGGACATCGGATGGCGACAACAACGGCGCGGTGGAGAAATGCGAGGCCTGGCGCCCTGGATGACTGATCTGCATCCACAGATGGTTGCCCGCCTCGGTGCCAGCGCGGGCCCAGGCCCGCAGTGCCTCACGCCCGCCGTTGCCGTCGATCACCACATTTCCAGGACGTTCCAGATAGCGCCGGTCCACCATCACATTGCCGGTGATCAGCAGACCCGCGCCACCAGCAGACCAGCGCCGGTAGAGCCGTTGATGCGCTTCGGTCGCGCGATCATCAGCATCCGCCAGTCCCTCGGTCATCGCCGCCTTGGCGATGCGGTTGGGCAGATTTACGCCGCACGGCAGGGTAAGGGGCTGCGACAAAGGGCTGTTCATGGCGCACGGACTCTGGTGGCTGGGCGTCCCGCATCATAGGCCATCAAGCAGGCCCGTCGCGATCCGTTTACTCCGGCTCAAGTACAATGCCGCGAGTTTTTCCACGCGGAGAGCCGGATGCCCCACGAACCAGCGCTGGTCACCAATGATGCTGTCGTCCTCGGCCTGTTGAGCCTGATCCTGGGCCTGGTGTTCTATACCGAACGCAGCAAACACCCGTTCTGGCAGCGCTTTTACCGGTATGTCCCGGGGCTGTTGTTGTGTTACTTCCTGCCGTCTTTGCTCAACACCTTCAATATCGTCGACCCGGAACAATCGAAGCTGTATTTCGTTTCTTCGCGTTTTCTGCTCCCCGCCTGCCTGGTTTTGCTGACGCTGTCGGTCGATCTCCCCGCGATCGGTCGTCTCGGCTACAAGGCCATCACCATGTTCCTGACCGGCACCGTCGGCATCGTCCTCGGCGGCCCGCTGGCCTTGTTGATCGTCGGCTGGATCAGCCCGGAGACGATCGGCGGTCAGGGTCCGGACGCCATCTGGCGGGGCATGACCACGATCGCCGGCAGCTGGATAGGCGGCGGCGCCAACCAGGCGGCGATGAAGGAAGTATTCGACGTCGGTGATGCGCTGTTCTCGCAGATGGTGGCGGTCGATGTGTTGTGCGCCAGCGTGTGGATGGCGGTGCTGTTGTTTCTGGCCGGTCGGGCCAAAGAGATCGACGCCCGCATGGGCGCGGACACTTCGGCGATCGACGATCTCAGGCGCCGGGTCGAGCGTTTCCATGCAGAACATGGGCGTCTGCTGACGCTGCCGGATCTGATCTTTATCCTCGCGGTCGGTTTTGGCGCCACCGGCGCGGCCCATGCCGTGGCCGGCGCGGTGGCTCCGTGGATCGAATCGAACGCGCCGGGGCTGGCACGACTGAGCCTGACCAGCAGTTTCTTCTGGATCGTGGTGACCGCGACCACCATCGGTTTGATATTGTCGTTTACCCCGGCGAAAAAATTGGAGGGTGCCGGCGCCTCCCGCGTCGGTTCCGCCATGCTCTACGTGCTGGTCGCCTCGATCGGCATGGGCATGGATGTCAGCGCCGTGTTCTCAAACCCTGGCCTGTTCCTGATCGGCGGTATCTGGATCAGCTTCCATGCCCTGTTGCTGATCGTGATGGCGCGGGTCCTGCGTGCGCCACTGTTTTATCTGGCGGTCGGCAGCCAGGCCAACGTCGGCGGCGCTGCCTCGGCACCGGTGGTGGCCTCGGCCTTCCACCCGAGCCTGGCCCCGACCGGTGTGCTGCTGGCGGTGCTCGGTTACGCCCTTGGCACCTATGCGGCCTGGATCTGCGGTCTGCTGATGCAGGGTATCGCCAGCTGAGCCGACGGCGCGGCGTTGAGACCCGGACCCGGCCGGCGTAGGCTGGAACCCGGAGTCGAGACATTGAATCTGATCCAGGAAACGCTGCTGGAATCGCTGCAGGCGGCAAATCCGCAGGCGCTGCTGTGTGTCGCCCCCACGTCGTTATCGGCGGTAGAGTCATATCTCCAGCATCATCCGCAATGCAAGATAGAGACGGTGTCGCCGGGTGATGTGCCGGCGGCCGTGGAACGACTCGGTCGCTTCGACTACGGGCTGGTGCATCAGACGCTCGAGCAGCTTGATCTGGCTACCGGCTCGGCGCTGCTGGCGCGTCTGCGCGACCTGCACTGCAGACGCTTCAGCGTCACCTGGTCCGCGCTCAGGGATGGTCCGGACTGGACTCGTGAGCGCTTCCTGTCGCTGGCGCTCTCGCTACACCGGCGCGTGGATCTGGACGGCGTGACCACCGCCGTCTACAGCTATGACATCGACACCTACAACCCGAAGCGGGAATGGAACCACGCCGGCAGCTGGGCCAATCCGGAGAATTTCGACCGCTATCGCTGGTAGCCGGTAACAGCTCGCAGATATCCGGGCCCCAGCCGCTCAGTCGAAGACCCGGGTCAGGGCGCGCAGCGCGCGTTGCACCGCGGCCGGCCAGCGATCCAGCCCCGGCACACAATCCGGACAGGCCAGAACCGTCAGATCCATCTGGTCATCGCAGCTGCTGGCGGTCATCGTCAGTCCCTGCCCATCCAGCAACGGCAGCGCGAAGTAGCGGCTTTTCAGCCGCGCACCCATCAGGTAGCGCGGCTCGCCGGTGGAAGGCATATACAGACACACCAGATTGAACAGAGGCCGGAACCGATCGGCCAGATGCAGACCCGTGTATAGCCGGATGCCCTCGACGGCCAGCGTCATCGGCGCACGGCCGGAGATCTCGCCGAGCGTTACCGCGCCGCGATACAGACCCGACTTCGCGGCCGCCGCGCTGATCCCGTGCAGGCGCGCAGCAGGATCATCCACGTCTGTCGCCAGCGGCAGCATCATCGGCAGCGCGGCCGGCTTATCGTCGACCCGGCTCAACACTGGACACAGACCCACCAGCGGCTGGACGGGCAACGCGTCCCCGGACGCGAGGAGATCGCGCAGCGCGCCACCGCAGAGGGCCACAACCACGTCATTGATCTGCGCGTCTCCCGCGCGTTTGCGGATTGCACACAGGTTGGAGAGCGGCACCCGGGCTACCGCCATGCGTCGTGCCGGGGTCACCGCCTGGTTCCACCGGGTCGGCGGTGCTGCGTAAATGTGCGGCGGCAAGTCCCGTCTTCGAGCCGTACCCTCCTTGACCATCTGCGCCGCGACCATCGCGCCCCGCGCGACCAGTCGCGCGAGCTCTACCGGGTTGCTAAAGGCCTTGCCATAGGCCTTGGCCAGCATCTGAGCATCGCTCGGCACCGGCTCCGGCCGCCAGGCCCGGTGTGGCGGCGGCGTGTGCGTTGGCGACGACCCGGTGATCCGCAACAGCATGTCGTCGATGCCCAGATCCGAAGCCATCGCCTGATGGACCCGGGTGATCAGCGCGAAAGACCCGGCGCCGAGACCGCCCAGCCGGGACAGACCCTCTACATAGGTGATGCTCCAGAGCGCCCGTCGGCGGTCCAGCGGACGGCTGAACAGGTCCGCGGCCAGCGTCATCAGCGACTGTTGGCTGCGCGGTGCGTTCAGGGTCGCGCGGCTGAGATGGTGATCGAGATAAAAATCCGGGTCATCGAGCCAGTAGGGACAGGCGACGTTGAGCGGCACCTCGACGATCCGCTGACGCAGACGCGGCCACAGCTGCAGCCGCTGACTCAGATGTTCCCGGAAGGCTCCGAAATCCG
>CAMYOC010000020.1:1955-45012 GCA_947259915.1 uncultured Gammaproteobacteria bacterium | reverse complement strand
GTGACGGCGAGCGTGGGGGAGGGCTTGATTCGTCCGACGCGGGCAGCAAGAGGGTTCACGTGCGTGTCCTGATGGCATAATGGCAGGCTTGCAATCTTAAATCATGGAGAATCCGCCGGCCATACCGCGGCGCGATGGACGATGCCGAATCGATTCGAACTGAACTCCGATTACCAGCCGGCGGGTGACCAGCCCGAGGCAATCGCGGGACTGGTGGAAGGCCTCGACGGAGGGTTGATGTACCAGACGCTGCTGGGCGTGACCGGCTCCGGCAAGACCTTCACCATCGCCAATGTGATCCAGCAGCTGCAGCGCCCGACGCTGGTGTTGGCGCACAACAAGACGCTGGCCGCGCAGCTTTATGGCGAATTCCGCGATTTCTTTCCCGACAACTCGGTGGAGTATTTCGTCTCCTATTACGACTATTACCAGCCCGAAGCCTATGTCGCGAGCTCGGACACCTTTATCGAGAAGGACGCCTCGATCAACGCGCACATCGAGCAGATGCGGCTCTCCGCCACCAAGGCCCTGCTGGAGCGGCCCGACTCGATCATCGTCGCCACGGTGTCGGCTATCTACGGTCTCGGTGATCCGCGAGCCTATCTCAGCATGGTGCTGCACCTGGACCGTGGCGACAAGATCGATCAGCGCAAGATGCTGCGGCGGCTGGCCGACATGCAGTACACCCGCAACGAGATGGATCTGCGTCAGGGCACCTACCGGGTGCGCGGAGAGATCATCGACATCTTCCCGGCCGAGTCCGAGCGCGATGCGGTGCGCATCGAGTTGTTCGACGACGAGATCGAAGGCATCAGTCATTTCGATCCACTGACCGGTGAGGTCACGCGCAAGGTGCCGCGAGTGACGATCTACCCGAAGAGCCACTACGTGACCCCGCGCGAACGGCTGTTGGGCGCGATGGATCTGATCAAAGACGAATTACGCGAGCGGCTGCAGCTGCTGCGGGAAAATGATCGCTTGCTCGAGGCGCAGCGGCTGGAACAGCGCACCAACTTCGACATGGAGATGATCCGCGAACTCGGCTATTGCTCCGGCATCGAAAACTACTCGCGTTATCTTTCCGGTCGTGAGACCGGCGAGCCGCCGCCGACCCTGTTCGATTACCTGCCCGAGAACGCGATGCTGGTGGTCGACGAGAGTCATGTCACCATCCCCCAGCTCGGCGGGATGTACAAGGGCGATCGGTCGCGTAAGGAGACCCTGGTGGAATACGGTTTCCGGCTGCCTTCGGCGCTGGACAACCGGCCGCTGCGTTTTGACGAGTACGAGGCATTGGCGCCCCAGACCATTTTTGTCTCGGCCACGCCGCGGGCCTACGAACTGGAGAAATCCGGCCAGGTGGTCGAGCAGGTCGTGCGGCCGACCGGGTTGCTCGATCCGGAGGTCGAGATCCGCCCGGTCCGCAGCCAGGTCGATGACGTACTTTCGGAGATCGGACTGCGCGCCGCCAGCGATGAGCGGGTGCTGATCACCACGCTGACCAAACGCATGGCGGAGGATCTGACCGATTATCTGGCCGAACACGGTGTGCGGGTGCGCTATCTGCACTCGGATATCGATACGGTGGAACGGACCGAGATCATCCGCGATCTGCGGCGCGGAGAATTCGATGTGCTGGTGGGGATCAACCTGCTGCGCGAGGGCCTCGATATGCCCGAGGTCTCGCTGGTGGCGATCTTCGACGCGGACAAGGAAGGTTTCCTGCGCTCCGGCGGCGCGCTGATCCAGACCATCGGCCGCGCCGCCCGCAACGTCAACGGCAAGGCCATCCTCTACGCCGACCGGATCACCGATTCCATCAAGATGGCGATCAGCGAGACCGAACGGCGGCGGGCCAAACAGGTAGCCTTTAACGAGACCCACGGCATCCGGCCGCAGACCATCCGCAAGGCCATTGCCGACGTGATGGAAGGCGCCCGATCCGAGGGTGGCGCCAGAGGAGGACGCAGGGCCGTGGCAGAGCCGCGGCTGGCCTACGAGGCCATGTCTCCGCAGGAGGTAGCGAAGCGTCTCGCCAGGCTCGAGCAGGCCATGCACAAGCACGCTCAGGAACTGGAATTCGAAGAAGCAGCCAAAGTGCGTGACGAGATTGCTGATCTGCGCCGCTTTGGCCTCGGTTTGCCTGATACCATGGTCGGGTAGCGGGCTTGCCTCGGACGACCAGTTTCGGTAAATTTGCCCGCCTTCTAGGCGCGTAGCTCAGTGGTAGAGCACTACGTTGACATCGTAGGGGTCGGCGGTTCAAACCCGCCCGCGCCTACCACGATTTTGTTGTAGGGCGGTCTCGGTCGCCGCGTCCACCGGACGTGGCGGCGGGAGAGAGCGCCCTTTTTGCTGTTTCCCGGCTCCTTATTGGGGGGGGCCGGCGTAGGGGTTGGACATGCCAGTCATTACCTTGCCCGATGGCAGTCAGCGGCGCTTCGATGCGCCGGTGTCGGTCGCCGACGTGGCCGCGGACATCGGTCCGGGGCTGGCGCGGGCCGCATTGGCGGGTCGTGTCGACGGGCGGCTCGTGGATACTTCGCAGGTTATCGATACCGATGCGCAGCTGGCGATCGTCACTGCCCGGGACGAGGACGGTCTGGAGATCATCCGGCATTCGACGGCCCATCTGCTGGCGCAGGCGGTCAAAAGCCTGTACCCGGAGGCCCAGGTCACGATCGGCCCCGTGATCGAGGACGGCTTCTATTACGATTTCGCCTTTGAGCGGCCGTTCACGCCCGAGGATCTAGAGGCCATCGAGAGCAGGATGGCGGAGCTGGCCGCGACGGAACTGGAGGTTCAGCGCGAAGTGATGTCGCGGGACCAGGCGGTGGAATATTTCCGCTCTATCGGCGAGATCTACAAGGCCGAGATCATCGCCAGCATCCCCGAGGGCGACGAGATCGGCGTCTATGGTCAGGGCGACTTCAAGGACCTGTGCCGCGGCCCCCACGTGCCCAACACCGGGCATCTCAAGGCCTTCAAGTTGACCAAGGTGGCCGGGGCCTACTGGCGCGGCAATTCAGACAACGAGATGCTCCAGCGTATCTACGGCACGGCCTGGGCCGACCGCAAGGCGCTCAAGGCCTATCTCAGGCGTCTGGAGGAGGCGGAGAAGCGCGATCACCGGCGCATCGGCCAGGAACTCGATCTGTTCAGCGTCCAGGAGGGCGCCGGCGGTGGGCTGGTGTTCTGGCATCCCCGCGGGGCCCGCATCCGCCGGGTGATGGAAGACTACTGGCGCGATCGCCATATCGACGGTGGCTACGAGCTGCTCTATACCCCCCATATCGCGCTGGAGACCCTGTGGCACACCTCCGGACATACGGATTTTTACCGCGAGTCCATGTATGCGCCGATGGTCGAGGACGAGCAGCTCTATCAGCTCAAGCCGATGAATTGCCCGTTCCACGTGCTGATATACAAGGACAAGCTGCGTTCCTACCGGGAATTGCCGATCCGCTGGGGCGAACTGGGCACGGTCTATCGCCACGAGATGTCCGGGGCCCTGCACGGGCTGATGCGGGTGCGCGGTTTTACCCAGGATGACGCCCACATCTTTTGTCGCGAGGAGCAGATCGCCGATGAGGTCCTCGGGGTGCTGGATCTGACCCTGAGCATGCTCGAGGATTTTGGCTTCGAGCGCTTCGTGATCAATCTGTCCACCCGCCCCGAGAAAGCCGTGGGCTCCGAGGAGATCTGGGACAAGGCCACCGCGGCGCTGAAATCCGCGCTGGAGAGCAAGGGTCTGGACTACGTGCTCGACGAGGGCGGCGGCGCCTTCTATGGCCCCAAGATCGACGTCAAGATCGAGGACGCGATCGGCCGCCAATGGCAGTGTTCGACGATCCAGCTGGACTTCAACCTGCCCGAACGCTTCGAGATGGAGTATGTGGCGGCTGACGGCGAGCGGCACCGGCCGATCATGATCCATCGGGCCCTGCTGGGCTCGCTGGAGCGGTTTTTTGGCGTCCTGATCGAGCATTTTGCCGGCCGTTTCCCGCCCTGGCTGGCGCCAGTGCAGGCGGTTATCCTGAATATCACGGACCGCCAGGCCGAATATGCCGGTCAAATTGCCGAGTCCCTTAAAAATCAGGGGTTTCGGGCCGAGGCGGACTTGAGAAACGAGAAGATCGGCTTTAAAATCCGCGAGCACACATTACACAGGGTCCCGTACCTGCTGGTGGTGGGGGACCGTGAACTGGAATCAGGCAAGGTGGCCGTGCGTTCGCGAAGCGGCGAGGATCTCGGCTCGATGGCCCTGGAAGGGTTCGTCGAACGGCTCGCTAAAGAGGTCGCGATGCGCGGCCGTCGTTCTTTGGAGGACTAAAGCATCAGTTCGAATAAACGCGTTAGGCGCAACAAGGAAATCCTGACACCGGAGGTCCGGGTGATCGGAGCAGACGGAGAACAGGTCGGGATACTTAGCATTGCGGAGGCGCTGCAGCTTGCTGGCGAAAGCGGGCTTGATCTGGTCGAAGTATCGCCGATGGCGGAGCCGCCGGTGTGCCGGGTGATGGATTACGGCAAGTACATCTTCGAACAGAACAAGAAGAACCACGCTGCAAAGAAAAAGCAGAAACAGATTCAACTCAAGGAAGTGAAGTTCCGCCCAGGGACGGAGGAGGGCGACTACCAGGTGAAATTGAGAAACCTGGTCCGGTTCCTCTCCGGCGGAGACAAGGCCAAGGTGACATTGCGTTTCCGCGGCCGTGAGATGGCGCATCGTGATCTCGGTGCCAAGCTTCTGGACAGGGTCCGCGAGGACCTGGCCGAACTCGGTCAGGTGGAGCAGTTCCCGAAGATGGAAGGGCGGCAGATGACGATGGTGATTGCGCCAAAGAAGAAGTGAGCAGGATCGGCGATAAGCCGTGAGTGCCCCGCCTGGGGTCGAGAATCGGCCCGGGCTAAAAGGAGAAATGAAATGCCGAAGTTGAAGACCAATCGCGGAGCTGCAAAACGCTTCCGCAAGACGAGCGGGGGTGGCTACAAGCGTGGCCAGTCCTTCCGCAATCATATCCTGACGAAGAAGAGCACCAAGCGGAAGCGGCACCTGCGGGCCACGGCCCAGGTTGCCGAGGCCGATGTGCCAGCCGTTCGTCGCATGCTGCCGTACAGCTGAGGAGATAGACCATGGCAAGAGTAAAGCGTGGTGTCATCGCCAAGGCGCGGCACAAAAAGATTCTGAAGAAAGCGAAGGGCTACTATGGTGCGCGCAGCACCACGTTCCGTGTCGCTAACCAGGCGGTCACCAAGGCCGGCCAGTACGCCTACCGTGACCGGCGCCAGCGCAAGCGCCAGTTCCGCGCGCTGTGGATCAGCCGCATCAACGCGGCGGCACGGATCTACGGTCTGTCCTACAGCCGTCTGATCAACGGTCTCACCAAGGCCGGTATCGAAGTCGACCGCAAGGTGCTGGCCGACATCGCGGTGCATGACATCGAGGGTTTTGGCGCGATCGCGGAGCAGGCGAAGGCTGGTCTGTCCCCTTAGCGATCACGCTCACGCCCATCGGGTGATTTGCGTTTCGTGAGAGGGAAAGGTCTTCCAGCCTTTCCCTCTCTTTATTTGGGTACCAGGGGAGCGTCGTGGACGACATCCAAAACCTGCTGCAACAGGGTCGCGCCGAAGCGGACGCCAGCGGCTCGCTCGCGGATCTGGATGAAATCCGGGTCCGCTTCCTTGGCAAGAAGGGCTTGCTGACCCAGCAGCTAAAGCAGCTGGGTGCCCTACCGGCGGATCAGCGCCCGGCGGCCGGCCAGGCGATCAACCAGGCGAAGACCGCGCTGCAGGCTTCGATCGAGGCGCGACGCGGCATGCTGGAGACCGCCGCGCTGGAGGCGCGGATCGCGGATCAGGCGGCGGATGTCACGCTGCCGGGACGCGGCCAGTTGCCGGCCGGCATGCACCCGGTCACCCGGACCATGAGCCGTATCGAGGCGATCTTCCGCACCGCCGGTTTCGATGTCCACACCGGGCCCGAAATCGAGGATGAATTCCATAATTTCGAAGCCCTCAATATCCCCGAGACGCACCCGGCCCGGGCGATGCATGACACCTTTTATTTCCCGACCGGCCATTTGTTGCGCACCCATACCTCGCCGGTGCAGATCCGCGCCATGGCGGCGGGCGGGGTGCCGATCCGCCTGATCGCGCCCGGCCGCGTCTATCGTTGTGACAGCGATCCCGTCTTACTTCCCTTTTACCGAGCCATCGGCCGAAGTCGATGTCAGCTGGGGCGAGGGCTGGCTCGAGGTGCTGGGTTGCGGCATGGTGCATCCGAAGGTGTTGAGCGGGGTCGGCGTTGATCCGGAGCGTTACACCGGTTACGCCTTCGGCATGGGCGTCGAGCGCCTGGCCATGCTGCGTTATGGCGTCGACGATCTGCGTATGTTCTTCGATAACGACCTGCGCTTCCTGCGCCAGTTCGGCTGAGCGGGATAGGAAGATGAAATTCAGCGAAGCATGGCTGCGTGAATGGGTCGATACGAGCATGTCCACCGACAGTCTGGTGCATGCCCTGACCATGGCCGGTCTCGAGGTCGACACAGTGGGGCCGGTGGCCGGTGTGTTCTCCGATGTGGTGGTCGGCGAAGTCGTCGCTCAAGCGCCGCATCCGGACGCCGACAAGCTCTCCATTTGCCAGGTCGACGTGGGCGCCGATGCGCCGCTGCAGATCGTCTGCGGCGCGCCCAACGCGCGCAAGGGTCTGAAAGCGCCGACGGCGCTGGTCGGTGGCAAGCTCCCCGGTGGGCTCAAGATCCGCAAGGCGAAACTGCGCGGGGTCGAGTCCCGCGGCATGTTGTGTTCGGAAAAGGAGCTGGGGCTCGGCGATGGCGCGGGCGGCTTGATGGAGCTGGCGCCGGATGCAGTGGTCGGAGCGGATCTGCGGGCCGGCCTGGGTCTGGACGACAGCGTGATCGATATCGATCTGACCCCGAATCGCGGTGACTGTTTCAGCGTGCTGGGTATCGCCCGTGAGACGGCGGTGCTGGACCGCAAGTCACTGACCTGGCCGGACCTGAGCCCGGTGGAAGCGCTTAACGATGAGGTCTTCCCCATCGAGGTACAGGCGCCCGAGGCCTGCCCCCGTTTCTGCGGCCGCGTGGTGCGCGGCATCGATCCGGCGGCGGTCACGCCGCAATGGATGCGCGAGAAACTGCGCCGCAGCGGATTACGGCCGATCCATCCGGTGGTGGATGTGACCAACCTGGTGATGCTCGAGTTCGGGCAGCCGCTGCACGGCTTCGATCTGGATACGCTTGAAGGCGGTCTTGTCGTTCGCATGGCCAAAGACGGCGAACAACTCACGCTGCTCGACGAGCGGGTGATCGAACTCGGCGCCGACATGCTGGTGATCGCCGATCACGGCGGTCCGCGCGCGCTGGCCGGCATCATGGGCGGTGATACGTCCGGGGTCACGGCGGACACGTGCAACGTGTTCTTCGAAGGCGCGTTCTTCGCTCCGGACGTTATCGCCGGTCGTGCACGACGGCTGGGACTGCACACGGACGCCTCGATGCGATTCGAGCGCGGCGTGGACCCGGCCGGGCAGCGGCGCGCGATCGAGCGCGCCACGGCGCTGCTGCTGGAGATCGCCGGCGGACAGGCGGGACCGGTAGTGGAAATCGCCAGCGAGACGCACCTGCCGGCGCGTGCCCCGGTGGCCCTGCGTCGCGCGCGACTTGCCAGCGTGCTCGGGTGTCAGATCGCCGACGACGAGGTACAAGCCATCCTCGCGCTGTTGGGTATGCCCACCGAGACCACCGCGCAGGGTTATTCGGTGACGCCACCCTCCTGGCGATTCGATATCCAGATCGAAGAGGACCTGATCGAGGAAGTGGCGCGGGTCCACGGCTACGACAATATCCCGGAGATCGCCGGTCGCGGCGACATGACGTTCAACCCGGTCACCGAGACCCGGGTACCGGCGGACCGGGCACGGGATCTGTTGGTCGATCGCGGTTACCAGGAGGTCGTCACCTACAGTTTTGTCGACCGCGAACTGCAGAGTGCACTGTGGCCGGCGCGGGAGGCGGTTGCGTTGTCGAATCCGATCTCGTCGACTATGGCTGATATGCGCGTGTCGTTGTGGCCCGGCTTGCTCGGCGTATTGAAGCAGAACCTCAGCCGGCAGCAGGAACGGGTGCGAATCTTCGAGTCAGGACTTAAGTTCTTCACAGAAGGTGATGAAATAAAACAGATTGTTACGATTAGCGGCATTATGTCTGGTGCGCGCTATCCGGAACAATGGGGTTTGAAGGGCGAATCCGCCGACTTTTTCGACCTCAAGGCCGCGGTAGAGGCCCTGGTGTGCCTGACTGGCGACCCGGACGCATTCCGTTTTGAACCGGCCCGTCATCCGGCCCTCCACCCGGGTCAGTCAGCGCGTCTGTTGCGGGGTGAAACGGAAGTAGGTTGGCTGGGGGCGCTACACCCCGCTCTGGCGGCTAAGATAGATTTGAAGAAGACAGCCTATCTATTTGAACTGGATGGGGAATCACTTCTCCAGGCGGAGATTCCTACATACCAACCCGTGTCTCGTTTTCCCGCCGTACGCCGCGACCTTGCGGTGCTGGTAAAACAACAACTGGCGGTGGATGAAGTGCTTGATTTGATACGAGATGAGGCCGGTCCGCTGCTGCAGGAATTGACCGTTTTTGACGTCTATCAGGGCCCAGGAATAGATTCCGGTCTAAAAAGCGTCGCTTTGGGCTTGATATTACAGGAAACTTCACGCACTCTTACCGACGACGACGTGGACGGAGTCGTCAGCGCGGTGATCAGCCGCCTGGAGCGGGAAATAGAAGCCAGAATAAGAGACTGATCATGGCATTGACCAAGGCAGAAATGGCAGAGGCCCTGTTTAACGAACTGGGGCTCAACAAGCGGGAAGCAAGGGAACTCGTCGACTCGTTCTTCGAGGAGTTGCGGACGGCTTTGTCAAACGGTGAGCAGGTCAAGTTGTCGGGGTTCGGCAACTTTGATCTTCGGGACAAAAACAGTCGGCCTGGCCGCAACCCGAAGACCGGGGAGGAGATCCCGATCAGCGCGCGCCGTGTCGTGACTTTTCGTCCGGGGCAAAAATTGAAGGCGCGAGTCGAGGCCTATGCTGGAACCGGGAAACAATAACGAATTACCTCCGATTCCGGGCAAGCGCTATTTCACTATCGGTGAGGTCAGCGAACTTTGCGCGGTAAAGCCCCATGTACTGCGCTACTGGGAGCAGGAGTTTCCACAGCTCAAGCCGGTCAAGCGACGCGGCAACCGCCGTTATTACCAACGGCGTGATGTCCTGATCATCCGTCAGATCCGCAGCCTGCTGTATGAGGAAGGCTTTACCATCGGCGGCGCGCGGCAGCGGCTGACCGGTGAAGAGGCCCGCGAAGACGTCAGCCAGAGCGCGCAGATCGTCAAGCAGATCCGGGTCGAACTCGAAGAAGTTTTGAAGATCCTGCGTCGCTGACGCGGGATGGGGGAGCGCTTTCACGCGCCACTTGCATAAGGTATGATGCGCGACCTTCGCGGGGTCTGCGGTCCCGCGGCCATTTTCGGTCGGGGCGTGGCGCAGCCTGGTAGCGCACCTGCATGGGGTGCAGGGGGTCGGAGGTTCAAATCCTCTCGCCCCGACCACTTAAAGATCGGATAACAATAATAAATCTTGAGCCGCCTTCGGGCGGCTTTTCTTTGACGTGCGTGTCGGCCAGCATGCAGACCGATACGTTCGCATCTGATCTTGAAATCTCGCTTTGCTGCTTCTGATCAATCCACCTGGCGCAGGTGCCGGGCGCCGAGGTCACGGACGCGTTGTACACCGAGCAGCGCCATGTCCCGTTCGATCTCCGAGCGCAGGATTTCCAGCGCACGGGCGACGCCGGGCTGACCGCCGGCTGCCAGCCCAAACAGGTAGGGGCGGCCCGCCATGCAGGCGGTCGCACCGAGTGCAAGGGCTTTGAGCACATCGGTGCCGCGACGCACGCCGCCATCGAGGATGACTTCGGCGCGGCCGGCGACTGCATCGACGATCTCCGGTAGCACATCCACCGGGGCCGGGACACTGTCGAGCTGGCGGCCGCCATGGTTCGAGACCACGATGCCGGTGGCGCCGGCTTCCACCGCGCGCACCGCATCCGCGGCCGAGAGGATGCCCTTGATCAGAAATTTGCCGCCCCATTGGTGGATCATTTCCTCTGCGTCGTCCCAGGTCACGCTGCGGTCGAATTGTGCGTGTATGTAGTCGAACAACGAGGTCAGATCATCACCGGCTGCCGGGGCCTTGCCCACCACGTTGGCAAACGTCACTTTCGGCGTGGTGATCTTGTGCCACCACCAGTAGGGACAGCTGGCAAAATCGAACAACAGCCCGGGGCGGAACTCCATCGGTATGGTGAGACCGTTGCGGTAGTCCCGTTCCCGATTACCGGTGACCGCCACGTCGACCGTCAGACACAGGGCCTGATACTCCGCTGCCCGGCAGCGCTCTATGAACTCACGCACCAGACCGCGGTCCTTCCATACATAAATCTGGAACCACTTGGGTCCGCTGCACACTGCTGCCAGATCTTCGATCGACACGCTGGAGACCGATGACAGCGAATAAGTGGTGTCGGCCGCTGCGGCGGCAGCACCGACGGCCCGTTCTCCTTCGTGATGAAACAACCGGCTCATGCCGGTCGGCGAAAGCAGGAACGGCATCGATATCCGGGCGCCTTGGACATCGACGGCGGTATTGATTTCGCTCACATCCCGCAGCACTTCGGGGACCAGCTGCCACCGGTCAAAGCTCGAGACGTTGCGGCCCAGCGTCTGCTCGTCGTCGGCGGCGCCGTCGATATAGTCGAACACCGCACGGGGCAGACGCTGCCTCGCGCGTCGGCGCAGATCGTCGATAGAGAAGCAGCGATCGAGGTCACCCATGGACTGGTTCCTCCTGTGCGCGCTCGACCGTCACCGGCACGGCCGACAGTGCCGCATTGCCCGACAACAGATCCACTGCCTGATCGTCGGTCAGGTCGTTGATGCTGACCCCCGGATGAGCACTGGCGACCTGTAAACGGATGCCCGGCCGATCGTGACCCCAGCCGTGAGGGAGGCTGACCACGCCTGGCATGATGTCTTCGCTGACTTCGACCATTGCTTCGATACGGCCGACCCGAGAGCGCACGATAGCGTTGTCGCCATGGGCGAGCCCGCTACTGCGTGCAGTGTCGGGATGGATCAACAGCGTGCAGCGCTCCTTGCCTTTGACCAGCCTGGGCGCATTGTGCATCCAGGAGTTGTTGCTGCGCGGCTGCCGGCGGCTGATCAGCTGCAAATCTCCCGGTGCCCGGCGGGCAGATTCCACGATCGCCCCGCGTAGCCGGGACAAGTCAGAAACGATGGCATTCGGCGCCAGGTCGATACGCTTGTCTGGCGTAAACAGTCGCTCCGGCAGACAGGGCTCCAGCGGGCCCAGATCGATACCGTGTTCTGCATCGGCCAGGCGGCGGAAATCGAGGTCGTGCGCGCCTTTCCGGAGCATGCCGTCGAGCAATCCCGTCGGGCCGACGCGGCCCATGTGCCAGCGTGTCAGTGCGGCCTTCAGACGCGTAACCAGAGAACCGCCCTGAAGCCGGCGGGCGAGTTCGAGATAGATCTGCCAGTCGTGTTTTGCGCCGGCGGCGGGGTCGAACAGCGGCGCCGAGTAGCGCGCGGTATTGCGCACCGCCAGCAAGTGGAACACCAGGTCGTAGTGGTCGTGCTCGAGCGCCGAGGTCGGCGGAAGGATCAGATCAGCATGACGGGTGGTCTCGTTGAGATAGATATCGATAGAGACCATGTAATCCAGACCGGCCAGGGCCCGGTCCAGCTGAGCGCCGTTAGGGGTGGAGAGCACCGGGTTGCCGGCTACCGTGAGCAGGGCACGGATGCGTTCCTCGCCGCCGGCCAGCATATCCTCCGCCATGGTCGCGACCGGCAGTTCGCCGCCAAATTCTGGCAGCGCCCTGACCCGGCTGTGGAAGCGGGCGAAGCCGCCGCGATTTCCATCGTTGAGGATGTCGACCGCCGGCGTGGCGAACATGGCGCCACCGGGCCGGTCAAAATTCCCGCTGACGAGGTTGATCAGGTTGATCAGCCACTGGCACAGACCGCCGAAGGCCTGCACGGAGACGCCCATCCGTCCGTAGATGACTGCAGTGTCGGTGCCGCAAAACGCCCGCGCCAGTTGCCTGATCGCCTCTGCGTCCAGCCCGACCGATGCCGCAACGGCTTCCGGAGAGAACGGTGCCATCAGCGCGGGCAGGTCAGCGAGGCCGTCGACACATGCCGCCAGGCGGCCCGGCGCGGCCAACTCTTCGTTGAGTATCGTGTGCAGGATCGCCGCGAGCAGCCCGGCGTCGCTGCCGGGACGGACAAAATGATGCGCATCGGCAAGCGCCGCGGTCTCGGTGCGGCGTGGATCCAGCACCACGACCTTGCCGCCGCGTTGTTGGATCGCCTTGAGCCGATGCCGGAAATCGGGCGCGGTCATCAGGCTGCCGTTGGACACCACCGGGTTGGCCCCGATGATCAAAAAGAAATCCGTGCGATCGATGTCCGGGATCGGCAACAGCAGCTGATGGCCGAACATCAGATAGGCGGCGAGATGATGCGGTAGCTGATCGACGGAGGTCGCCGAATATCGATGCTTCGGCCGCAGCGCCTTGTACACAAGCGGGCCGTAGATCAATGAGCCCCAGTTATGCACGTTTGGGTTGCCAGCGTAGACGGCCAGCGCGCCCCGTCCATGTTTGGTGCGGATCTCCGCCAGCCGATTGGCGGCCTCGTCGAAGGCTTCATCCCAGCCGATTTCCTCGTAGTCACTGCCCCGGCGCCGCAGCGGCTTGCGCAGACGGTCGGGGTCGTCGTGAACGTCCTGAAGCGCGACCGCCTTGGCGCAGATATGGCCACGGCTGAACGGGTCCGCCTGGTCGCCGCGGATAGCGGTGATGGAGTCTCCGCTCAGCCGTATCTCAAGACCGCAGATCGCTTCGCACAGGTTGCACGCGCGATAGTGATTGCGCTCTTCGGAGCCAGCAGGGGACTCTGACGGCATGCTCTTGTTCCTCCCTGAGATGGTCACGGCAGACCGGCGCGTGGCGTCGCGCGGCTGGCCACACTATAGCAGCGCGGTGGCGATTTCCCGCAGCGGAAACGAAGCGGGGCGGATCGTCACCGATCCGCCCCGCCCGTTTGGATTTGACTCCGTCCGACTAGCGTTTGATCTCGAACTCACGCACTTCGAGGTAGAGCTTCCTTACCCAGATGTACTCGTAGATCGTACCCAATTCGTAGTAGCGGAAGTCGATGTTGGCCCGCGTGTCGACCGCATAAAGCAAGGTCGGCCAGAACAGGAACTGGCTTCTGGCCCAGCTTCCATAGCCCGCGATGTTGAGTTCAGTCCAGGCAACATAGTCAACACCGAGACCGAAGGTGTCGCGCAAACTGGACGGGCCCAGAAGCGGCAACACGATGAACGGACCGGGTCCCGCGCCCCAGACGCCCAGCGTCTGGCCGAAGTCTTCGCGCTGGTAATACATACCCATCAGCGTCGCCGGATCGCCGAGACCGGCCACACCCAGCGTCGAGTTGACCACGAAGCGTCCGGTGCTGCGCGCGGCTGTCCGCAGTCGGAACTGCAGCAGCGCGTTGCCCACGTTCATGACTTCGCGGATGTTCCGCATAAAGTTATGCACACCCATCCGCAGCAGTTTCGGCAGATAGCGTTTGTAGGCTTCGGCAGTCGGCGCAAAGATATAGCGGTCGAACCGGGCGTTGAAGTTGTAGACACGCCGGTTCCAGCCTTCCCAGGGGTCGGAAACGTCGGTGATAATGCTGCTGCCCTGGAAGCCCACGCTCTCCAGCGTCCGCTGGGGCGGTTCCGCCCCTTCCTTGGGTCTGGTGGCGGCGCAGCCGCTGCCGAACACGACCAGGGTGGTGGCGAGGAGAGCGATAAGGCGAGTCATTCTTTTATTGTTCATCTAACGACCCTCCGGCAAGGACGCGCCGAAGAACGCGAGCATGTGTTCGACGTTCTCCCGGTAGGCCATGTTTCCGCAGTGACCGCCCCGGGGCCAGATCTTGGCCCGGTCGCCGAACACGCCCTCAAGCCATTCGATCTCGCCGTCTGCCATGATGACATCGTCGCGGTTATGGCTCAGACCGACCTTGTCGGTGGTACGCAGATAGTCCTCGAAGCTCTTGAGCGAGGCTCTGTACTTGAGCTTCTCCGACGTGATCGACGGGTCGGTGCGCTGATAAAAGGGAACCAGCAGATCGCGGAAGTAGTCTTCAAAGCTGGTCCGGGCGGCGACGACAAAATAGGGATCCACGTTGGCGGCAATGCTCGCCGTCGTGCCGACCGGGACGATGTAACCGGACTGGGTCATCGAGTCGGCTACGGTGATCATGTTTTGTGCGGTGATGGCGAACACCAGCCCGATCAATGTGGCCAGCCCCTGGTCGTCCGGCCGGCGCCGCTTGTAGACGTCGTAGAGAAATTCCGGTCCCAGGTTGACGGCACCTCGCGTGTTAGCGTACTCCTCGCCCAGCGCGCCCATCACCCGGTTCCAGAAAGCCTGCGCCTCCTCGGTGCTTTTAATGTTGTCGCGGAAAAAGCCGTCCAGTCGCTTGGCCGAGTTGTACAGGCTGACCGGCGGATTGATCATCAGGGCCTTCTTGAAATTAAAGACCTTCTCCTGCTCGTCGAGCATGGCCAGATAGCCGGTCTGAGCGCCGCCGAGGCTATAGCCGGTCACATAGAAATCGGTGACCTCCAGGTCCTTGCTCAGCTGCTGTTCCCACGCCATGGTCATGGCCCGATACAGATCCCGGGAGTCGTCGTCCAGCACGCCCGGCGCCTGAGTCGTCGAGGCGGTGACCATGAACTGGAAAGACGTGGGGGAGGGCAGGCCGACCACGTGGAACCCGGCCAGATAGAAGGCCTGGTAGAGGGTCGTCATATGAGGGCCGTGGTAGCTGCTGCCGGTGCCTGCGATGACGAAGATCAGCGGTGCCGGCTTCTTCTGCGGGAACACCAGATACCGCATCTTGTCGTGGTACCAGACATAGGGTCGGACCGGACGATCCGGGAACACCTTCAGGCTCTTGAGCCTGAACGGGCGGCCCTTGATCCTCAGATCGGGCCGCAGGTTTTCGGGAGTGGAGATGACGGTCGCGGCGAACCCGTCGAGCATGGGGAAGCCGTAGTCGTCTGCCTGGGCCACCGACCATGACAGGGCGGACGCCAGGAACAGGATAGCCAGATTCTTCACGGGGGACCCCTTGTTATTGCATCGAGGGAGTGAAATCGAAACCGCCTATAGTCTAGCCCAATAGCGCCGAGAAATCGGCCTTTTCCTGCCGATCGTCCATCGCCTTGAAGAACGGCCGCGCCTCCCGCGGCAAGCCGGGATGACTGACGCCTGATATCATTCGTCGGTCGGCGGGGTCAGCCCGCTGGCGACCCACAAATCCAAAAGAGGCGAGAACCGTGTCGGTATCCGAAGACGACAGATTAGAGCCCTTCACCGTCCTCCCGATCTTCCCCACCCTGATCTGGGCCACTCAGGTCCGGCCGGAGGCGCGGGAGCGGATCAACGGGGCGTTTATGACCGCCATCAACGGCGCCCGTGCAAAACAGCCGGAGCTGAAGCCGACCGGCAAATGGCAGACCGACCAGCGTCTGCATACCCTGCCCGAGCTGGCCGAGTTCCGGGATCTGGTGGTAGGCAGCGCGCGTCAGATTCTGGATTCCCACCACATCCGTTTTCAGGAGATCAAGGTCACCGGCTGCTGGGCGAATGTGGGTTTCCAGGGCTCACGACACCGGCCCCATGCGCATCCCAACAATTATTTTAGTGGCGTCTATTATGTCAGCGCGCCACGTGGTGGTAACACGATCAATTTCTTTGATCCGCGACCGCAGGCCGCGGTGATGGTGCCGCCGGTGGAGCAGATGTCACCGATGGTGGCGCAGAGCATGACGCTGGATGTTCATCCGGGGTCGCTGATCCTGTTCCCGAGCTGGCTCTATCACGGGGTCGATGTGAATCGATCGTCGGAAGAGCGGATCAGTGTCGCCATCAATCTGATGTTCGACCCCTATGTCGAGGACATGAGTACGCCGCTGTGGGAAGGCAACCTGAAAGTGTCTCCGGAATAGCCGGGCGTGCGGCGCATCGATCTGCGTCTCAGGATTTGCCCAGGTTATCGATGACCACGTCCAGCCCTTTGTTGCGGACGTCCTGACCGATGAGGTCCCGGTAATAGGTGACATAGGAAAGTCCTTCGACGATGACGTCGAAGACCTTCCAGTTACCCTCAACCCAGCGCGTCCGATAGTTCACCGGCACCAGGATGCCATCGCTGGTCTTGACTTCGGTCTTTACGGTGACGAAGTCCTCGTCGATACGGATCAGACCGGAATGGGGGAAGATCCGCACCGTATCTTCCCGATACTTGAGCAGTCCACGGGCGTATTTGCGCACCAGCGAGCGATACAGGGCTTCGGTGAAGCGCTCACGCTGATCCGCGGTGGAACGGGGCCAGTACCGACCGAGCACCAGGCGCCCGGCATAAGCGACATCGAAATTGGGTCGCAGGATCTCGTCAACGACCTTGTAAAGGGCGTCCGAGTCCGACTCCAGTTCCGGCCGTCGGCTCTTGACCACGACCAGCAGTTCGTCCGCCGTGTCCTGGATGATCTGATGCGGGCTGGGCACGGCGGCCAGCGCGGCGCCGGAGACCAGCCACAACCATGCCGAGGCGAGGGTAAGGGTCCAGGGGGTCACTCAAATCTCCGCAAATGCGCTACCCGGGGGGGTGGCTAGTGTAAACCAGATCGCCGGCGGGAATCGCCCCGCTACTACTTCAGGGTCGAGACTTCCTCCAGCGACTCCGCGCATTCCTGGCGGGTGCTGCGAAAACTGTCCGTGCTGACGAACAGCCCGAGCGGTCCGAGGACCGCAAAACGCCCGACTGCGCCCGCCGCCTTCATCGCCGTATCGCGCGTGCCCAGACGGTAACGCGGATTCGTCAGGGCACCGGTGATCCGGACATTGGCGTTGAACCCGGTCGCCCGGTTGCGTTTCGGCCGGGGCCGCAAAAACAGATCGTAGCGCTCCTGGCCCAGATCGATCTCGCCTTCACCGCGCATCAACATGTCATCCGTGTCCATGACCATCACATGACTGGTGGCTACCCCCTCGGAAATCGGTAAATCGAGCATCGCGCAGAGCAGTTTCGTGCCCTCCTGTCGGCTGCCCCAGGGGAGGAGGCCCCGCACCGCTGCGACAGCGCTGAGGCTGGCGAATCGTTGACCCAGGAAGCCGTCTCGTAACAACAGCGTGAAGCGGCCGTCCGCGGTGTTGGCCATGGCCCGGGGCGAGTCGCCGCTCGCATCCAGATCCAGCATCAGATCCATCTTTCCCTGCGCCTCTGCGTCAAGACCCATCCGCCGCGCCAGGCTGCCCAGGTCAAAGTCGATGCTGCGGAGTTGCGCCTTGAGGTGGTTGGGTTGGACGCCCGCATCCAGATCGATGCCGCCGGTGATCTGGTCGTCGCCATAGCCGACGGTGAACGGATCGATGTTCAGCGCGTTGTTGTTGACCTTCATGCGCCCGCTGACGATGTGCAGACGGCTCGCGCCCAGCTTGAGTTTGAGACCATCCATACCGAGATCGAAGTCCCGGCCTTCCATCCAGCCGACCGGGAGCGGCATGTCCGGGAACACCAGCGGGGAATCGGCCCGGCGGCCGGTCTGGGCCGGTGGTGCGCTTTCGTCGTGTTCCTCCAGCCATGGAGTCAGGTCCAGATCACTGTCCACAAGGTTCCCGCTCAGCCGCCGCGCCTGGCCCTCGTCGATAGTTATATCGAATTGCCCGTGAAGCCGGCTCGCGCCGGCGGTGAGTTGCTCCAGGTCCAGTTCGAAATGCTCGGGACCGCCGCTGAGCGAGAAACTCGTTTCCACCTTCCCCAGCCGTTCCCAGGCATGGCCACCCCAGGGCAGCAGCGGTAGCAGGGAGGGAGACGATGCCTTGATGTCCAGGTAGACGTCCCGCGGCTGCAACAGGTCACCGATTCGTCCGCTGATGGTCATGTCCATGTCTGGTGTGATCAAGGTACCCGCGACATTGTCCAACTGGGGCTTGTCCCAGGTGCCCTTGCCTATTGTATTGAGCTTGAAAGACGTGGTCTGCGGCCACTTCTGACCATAGACATCGCCGAGCCGGGACAGGTCGTCGCCTTCGATTTCACCGCGCAGCTGGAAGCGCTGTGAATTCATCACATTTGGCAGACGCCCCTCGACTTTGAGCCGAATAGCGCCCTGATTTGCCTGTGTGACGAGATCGTCCAGGTCCGGCGCGTCGATGCGTCCGCGTAGCCGTCCCCGCGCCTCGAAACGATCCGTGGGTGGGATGGTGACATCTTTGAAATAGGCGATGTCGCGGACATCATTGCCGCTAAGGTTGATCTTCATGTCGATCCGCGGCACATCTGCGAGATCCACCAGCCAGCCGTTGGCGACCAGACGCAGCGGACCACGTTCCATGGTCAGACCGTCGGCCCGCACAGACATGTCGTGCAGACGCCCGGAGAGGCCGAGCTTTCCGCTGACACGATTGGTTTCCGGCAGTCTCTCGAAGCCCAGCAATGACTCGACATCGCGGAGATTGCGGCCCTGTATCTCGAGCGTGAGGTCCATGCCGGACAGGTCAGGCAGGTCTCCGATTTCGCCGCCGAGTTCGCCCGAGATACTGCCCTCCCGGAGCGTGGCCTGGATGTCGTCAAGCTTTATATCTTCCCAGGATCCGGTCACATGCACCGTGCCATCGAGCTCATCCACATCCGGGATCGGCAGATCGAAAAAGGCCGACACCGACGCAATATCCTCGCCGCGGACCCCGAATACACCATCTATGTCACCGTCCCCGCTCAGATCGTCGATCGTGCCTTGCAGCGTCAGCGTGGTCTGTTTGACCTGTGCCTTGACGTCGAGATCGCCCAGACTCAAATCCGTTGCCGACCCCGCCAGCTTGCCGCTGGCGGTGTACTGATCGGTAGCCAGCCAGGGTCCCGTCAGGAAGGTCAGGAAATGGGCCGGGTATTGGCCCGATGATTCAAACGCCAGCGACATGCCCGCCAGACGGGTGAGATCGGTGATACGTCCACTAGCCTCCAGGGCGTAGCTACTGTCCCCGATCCGGGCGTCCAGATTGTCCAGTTCGAGCCGGTCGCCATTACCCGTGAGGCTGCCGCTCAAATGGAACTGATCCATCGTCGGGATCTCCAGCTCGGTCCAGGCCATGAGCACGACGGGCCGGGTTCCGACGGCGTCGAAGCTCGCTTCGAGCCCGCTGTAGTCCCGGAAGTCCAGATCCAGGACCCGGCCTTTGACGCCCAAACGCGTCCGCCCCAGGCTAGAGTCGAGATCGAAGGAGAAGGGTTCGCCTCCCTGGATCTGGTCGGGCGAGCCGATGGTGCCCGAGATCGCCAGCGGGAGATCCATGATCTTGCCGCGGATGCTGATATTGACGGGAACGTCCGCCTGGCTGGCCGTGGCGGTCAAATGGTCCAGGCTGATGCTGCGGGTGGTCCCGTCCTGGGCATCGAAATAGCTGGCCCGCAGGTGGGTCACGTCGATCGACTGCAGACGGATCTTCGGCGCGTCCCCCGGATCGGAATCCGCGCCTTTCATGGTCCAGCTGGGCCGGCCGTCCAGGCTGTTTTCCAGCCACAGCTGCGCACCCTCGATCTCGACCTTGTGCAGCAGCACCTGGCCAAACAGAATTTTGCGCAGGCTTGGACGGATGCTCAGGCGCTGGACGGCGAGGAGTTTCGGGGCATGCGCCCATCGGGCATTCCTGATCGCGACCTGGTTCAGGGTCACCGAGGGCAGGGGCCGCAGGGTCACCTGCAGGGGTCCGGAGATGGTGACCTCACGGCCGGTCGCGCTTTCCAGCGCAGCCTCCAGCTGGCTGCTGAGAAACTCCGGATCCATGGACTTCAGCCACAGATAAACCCCGCCGATCAACAACGTGGGCAGAGCCAGCAACAGGCCGAGGACGATCAGCAGTCGTTTCACAAGGATCCCGGATTCCGCGATACACGGCTAGGAGAGACTCGATCATACCCACCCCCGGGCGACCCGGCCAAGGGACCGG
This sequence comes from uncultured Gammaproteobacteria bacterium, assembly GCA_947259915.1. Lineage (GTDB taxonomy): Bacteria > Pseudomonadota > Gammaproteobacteria > Steroidobacterales > XN24 > CAMYOC01. Next base: position 24,826 of record CAMYOC010000020.1, on the reverse strand, counting down.
CTGATCGACCATGTCGGTAGTCATCACAATGCTCGGCAGAGTCGCGTTTTGCTATCCTCGACCCTTTGACGCGCCGGTCCTGCTGCCGGGCCGGGACGCCCCGGTCCGGGCCGGACGCAAAGACAACGACAGGAGAGACCATGGCCGTCGACCCCGCGCGACTGGGATTTACGCCCTTCGAACTGGCCGAATTGCAGACTGACGAGACGGGTTTCAAGCGCTCGATCGCGACCAAGCTGGCGTATTCCCTTGGCAAGGATCCGGACAACGCGACCCGCTATGACTGGTACTCCGCGCTGTGTCTGGTGTTGCGGGATCGGCTGGTCTCGCGCTGGCACGATACGCAAAAACGGATCCGCAACCAGGGCAGTCGCAAGGTCTACTATCTGTCGCTGGAGTTCCTGATGGGTCGCGGCATGACCAACGCCGCGGTGAATCTGGATCTGGATCAGCGTCTTCGCGACATGATCATGGAGGTCGGCGATACGCTGGAGGACGTGGCCAGGCTCGAAGGCGACGCCGGTCTCGGCAACGGTGGTCTCGGCCGGCTCGCCGCCTGTTTTCTCGACTCCATGGCCACGCTGGATCTGGCGGGCTTCGGCTACGGTATCCGCTACAACTACGGCTTGTTCCGTCAGGAGATCGGAGCGGACGGCGCCCAGATCGAGCATCCGAACAACTGGCTCAAGTTTCGCAACCTGTGGGAGATCAAGCGTGAGGATATCCGTTATCCGATCCCCATGGGCGGACACTGGGTGGCGTTCCGCGATGAATCCGGCGAGGTTCGCGAGGAATGGCGGGGTGCGGAGATCGTCGAGGCGGTCGCCTACGACACGCCGATTCCCGGCAACAACGCCCATACGGTGAACCACCTGAGGCTGTGGGGCGCCCGCAACGGCGAGGAGATCGATCTGAGCCGGTTCAACAGCGGCGACTTCACCGGCGCGCTGGAAGCGAAGAATCTGGCCGAGTCGATCAGTTATGTGCTCTACCCGGATGACACCAGCGAAGCGGGCAAACTGCTGCGGATCAAGCAGGAGTATTTTTTCGTCAGCGCCAGCTTGCAGGACATCCTGCATGAGCATCTGGAAAGCGGCTATGGGCTGGATCAGTTGCCCGAGAAGATCTGTATCCAGCTCAATGACACTCATCCCGCGCTGGCGATCCCGGAGCTGATGCGGCTGTTGGTCGACGTCAACGGTCTGGACTGGGACGCGGCCTGGGAGATCACCCGCAACACGTTCAATTACACCAATCACACCCTGCTGCCCGAGGCGCTCGAGACCTGGCCGGTGACCATGCTGGAGAGGGTGGTGCCACGGCATCTGGACATTATTTATAGGATCAACCGGCACTTCCTCGACGAGGTTAATGCGCGTTATCCCGGTGATCACGAGCGGCGCCGGCGCATGTCGATCATCGACGAAGCCGCTCACGACGGCCGGCGCGTGCGCATGGCCTGGCTGGCGACGATCGGTAGCGTCAAAGTGAACGGTGTCGCCGAACTCCATTCGAAGCTGGTCCGCGAGACCATTTTCCGCGACTTCGACGAGTTCTATCCGGGCAAGTTCGTCAACGTCACCAACGGTGTGACGCCGCGCCGCTGGCTCAAGGTCGCGAATCCGGGCCTTGCCGGCCTGATCAACAGTCGTATCGGTCGCGACTGGGAAAACGATCTGAACCGACTGCGAGATCTGGAAGCCTTCCTGGATGATGACGAGTTTCTCGGCGAGTACGCCGCGGTCAAACAGGCCAACAAGGAACGACTGGCGGCGTTTGTCAGCAGGGACATGGGTCTGACCATCAACCCCGATTCCATGTTCGATGTCCAGATCAAGCGTATCCATGAATACAAGCGGCAGATGCTCAATCTGTTGCATGTGCTGACTCGATATCAGCGCATCCGCGAGCATCCGCATGGCGACTGGGTGCCCCGCACCGTGTTCTTTGCCGGCAAGGCCGCGCCCGGTTACACGGTGGCCAAGTGGATCATCCAGCTGATCAACAACGTGGCTGACAAGATCAACAATGACCCGGTGGTCGGCGACCGGCTCAAAGTCGTCTTCGTGCCGAACTACAATGTCTCCCGGGCCGAGATCATCATCCCGGCTGCAGATCTTTCCGAGCAGATCTCCACTGCCGGGATGGAAGCGTCCGGTACCGGCAATATGAAATTCGCCCTCAACGGCGCGCTGACCATCGGCACGCTGGACGGGGCCAACGTGGAGATCCGCGAGGAGGTCGGCGAGGAAAACATCTTCATCTTCGGGCTGACCGCAGACCAGGTGGCGCGCCGTCGGGCCGAGGGCTATTACCCGATCGAGATCTCTCGCGGCGTGCCGGAGCTGCGTCAGGTGCTGGACCAGATAGCGGACGGCGAGTTCTCGCCGACCGACCTGCGACGTTTCAAGCCGCTGGTCAATCAGCTGATCGATGACGGCGAGTACTTCCTGGTGCTGGCCGATTATCAGGCCTATCTGGAGGCTCAGGATCTGGTCGATGAGACCTTCCGCGACCGGCCTGTGTGGACACGCAAGGCGCTGTTCAACACCGCGCGCGTCGGCAAATTCTCCAGCGACCGCTCGATCGCGGACTATGCAGAGAATATCTGGGGGATTTCGCCTATCGGCTGATTTGGCGCGGATCCGGTCTGCAGCGGGGAGGAACGGCAACAATGACAAGCGCAAAAGACGTTCAGATCCTTGAGGAATTGTCGGGTGCCCTGTGTGCGGTGCCCTTTAGCAACCTCGGCCTCCACAGCCGTGAGGTCGGGCCGGGATTTGTGCTCAGGGTCTGGCAACCCGACACCGAATCGGTCGAAGTCATCGACACCCGGGCTCGTCGCTATCTGGGGCCGATGAAGCGGCTCCCCGATTCTGATCTGTTCGTGCTCGAATTGCCGCGGCGGCGCAAACTGTTCCCCTATCGCCTGCGCATCACGCGCCACGGTCAGGTCCACGAGACGGCGGATCCTTATGCGTTCCGCAGCAGCGTGTTCGTCGATCACACGCCCGATCCGATCCGTCTGCACAACAACCTTGGCGCCCGGGTGATCCAGCTTGCGGACGAGGCGGGCAAGCTGGCTTCGGGGACGCTGTTTTCTGTGTTCGCGCCGTCGGCCAGATCCATCAGCGTGGTCGGCGACTTCAACGGCTGGGATGGCCGAAGTCATCCGATGCAGAGCAGCCACGATGGGATCTGGCGGCTGTTCATACCGGGTCTGGGGTCGGGCACGCTGTACAAGTTCGAGATCAAGGGTCCCGGGGGCAATCTGTTGCCCTCCAAGGCAGACCCGTTCGCGTTTTTTTGCGAGCAGCCGCCGGGCAATGCGTCGATTGTCTACGATCGTGACGCCTACCAGTGGCAGGATAAGGGCTGGTGCGAGCGACGCGACGCCGCGGGCTATCGCAACGACCGCCCGGTCGCGATCTATGAAGTCCATATCGGTTCCTGGCGGCGTCACGACGACGGGCGCCATCTCAGCTACCGGGAGCTGGCGGACGAACTGATCCCCTATCTGACCTCATTGGGATACACGCACCTGGAGCTGCTGCCGGTAATGGAGCATCCCTTCCTTGGCTCCTGGGGCTATCAGGTCACTTCCATGTTCGCGCCGACCAGCCGCTATGGTCCGCCGGACGATTTCAAATATTTCGTCGATCGTTGTCATGCTGCAGGGCTAGGCGTGATCCTCGACTGGGTGCCTGCGCACTTCCCCAGCGACGAGCATGGTCTGGCGGTTTTCGATGGCACCGCGTTGTTCGAACATCCGGATCCGCGGCGCGGCTGGCATCCGGACTGGAACACCTTTATCTACGATTACGGTCGGCCATTCGTGCGTGACTTCCTGATCAGCAGCGCGCAATTCTGGATCGAGGAGTTTCACGTCGACGGACTGCGTGTGGACGCGGTCGCGTCGATGATCTATCTCGACTACTCGCGCAACGCCGGTGACTGGGTACCGAACATCCATGGTGGCAATGAGAATCTCGAGGCGATCGATCTGATCAAGGAGATGAACACCGTGCTCCACCGCGAACACGCGGGCGTGATGACGATCGCCGAGGAGTCCACGGCCTGGCCCAAGGTTTCGCGGCCGATCTACGAGGGCGGACTCGGCTTCGGCTACAAATGGAACATGGGCTGGATGCACGACACGCTCAGCTATATGAGCAAGGATCCGATCTACCGGAAATACCATCACGGCGACATGACCTTCAGTCTGGTCTATGCCTTTGACGAGCACTTTATCCTGCCGCTGTCGCACGATGAGGTCGTCCACGGCAAGGGTTCGATGCTCGGCAAGATGCCGGGGGACGAATGGCAGAAGCACGCCAATCTCCGTCTCTACTACGCCTTTATGTACGGGCACCCGGGTAAGAACCTGATGTTTATGGGCGGTGAGTTTGGCCAGGTGCGGGAGTGGAATCACGATGCCCAGCTCGACTGGCATCTGCTGGATCAGCCCCTGCACCGCGGGCTTCACCGTATGGTCAGTGATCTGAATCACGCCTATGTCAACGAACCGGCGCTGAGTCAGGCAGACTGTTCGCCTGACGGCTTCGAGTGGATCGACCACACCGCGGCGGAGAGCGGTATCCTGAGTTTTATCCGCTATACCGCGGATCGGGGCGAGTATGTGATCGTGGTCTCCAACTTTACGCCGGTGGTCCGGCACGGGTATCCGGTGGGTGTGCCCGAAGGGGGCGCCTATCAGGAGTTGTTCAACTCTGATGCGGAGCTCTATGGCGGCAGCAATGTCGGCAACGCCGGCCGCGTGATGGCCACGGATGAACCGGTCAATGGACGGCCGCATTCGCTACAACTCATGCTGCCGCCGCTGGCCACGATCTATCTGAAGCCGGCGCGTTGATCGCCGCTTTGTCCGTTGCACCGTAGCTGATGGACATACGGCGTTTTGGTCGCTCGGAGCTGTCGGTGACGCCGCTGGGTTTTGGCGCCATGCAGATCGGCGATCCCGACATCGACGAGGCCGCGGCGGCCAGGTTGCTCAATGAAGTGCTCGATGCCGATATCGGCCTGATCGATACGGCCCGGTCCTATGCGCTCTCGGAGCAGCGGATAGGTCGCCATCTTGCGGCGCGGCGCGATGAGTTCCTGTTGTCGACCAAACTCGGCTACGGCGTCGAGGGCTGCGAGGACTGGACCTACGAGTGTATCCGTCTGGGCGTGGACCGGGCGCTGGCCACGCTCGCGACCGATCATATCGATGTGGCGCATCTGCACTCGTGCCCGGCCGATGTCCTGCGCGACAACGGCGTCCTCGACGCGCTCGCGACGGCCAGAGAACAGGGCAAGATCCGCTGTGCCGCATATTCCGGCGACAATGAGGCCCTGAGCGTCGCGATGGAGTCTGGTATGGTCCAGAGCGTGCAGGCGTCGGTCAGCCTGTTCGATCAGTCAAATCTGCGGTTGCGATTGACGTTTGCCCGCGACAATGGCATCCCGGTGCTGGCGAAACGCACGCTGGGTGGAGCACCCTGGCGGCCGGTGCCTGATCTGGCGCCGCCAGAGGCCGAATTGCACAGACGTTACCAGGCGATGGCGGCGTTTCTCCCGCCACCGGAGGAGATGGCCGACACCCTGCTCAGATTTGCCGCCTACGCGCCGGGCGTGACCTGCGTCCTTGTCGGCGGGACGAGGATCGATCATCTTCGCAGCAATATCGCCGCGGTGGAGCGGGGCCCGCTACCGGACTCGATGCTGGCGCGGATCGATAAAGCCTGGCTTCGCAGCGGGACCAGCTGGGACAGCGTGATTTGATCATGAGCAGCGACGACATCCATGTTCTCCCGGGTGCTCCGGCACCGCTGGGTGCAAACCTGGTAGAGGGCGGTGTCAACTTTGCCCTCTACTCGTCAGCGGCCGAGGCCGTGGATCTGTGCCTGTTTGATGGCGGAGGTACGGAGACGGCGCGGGTGTCGCTGCCCGAGCGATCGGGTGATGTCTGGCACGGCTTCGTCCCCGGCATCGCAGCCGGTCAACACTATGGTTATCGGGTACACGGCCGCTATGCACCCCATCACGGGCACCGCTTTAACGAGCACAAGCTGCTGATCGATCCGTATGCCCGGCGCATCACCGATAACTTCGAATGGCGACCGGAGGTCTTCGGCTATACCCCCGAGGAAGGACACGCCTGGCAGAAGGACCCCAGGGACAGCGCGCCATGGGTACCCCGCTCGGTTGTGGTCGACCGTCGGTTCGACTGGCAGGGGGTCGGTTCACCGGCAGTGCCCTGGAACCGCAGCGTGATCTACGAACTGCATGTCAAAGGCTTCACCCGTCTGCATCCGGATGTACCCGAGCCACTCCGCGGCACCTATCTCGGGCTCGCACAACCGGCGGTGCTGGACTATCTGCAGAACCTCGGCGTGACCGCGGTCGAGCTGATGCCGTGTCAGGCGTTCTTGAGCGAGAGCCGTCTGCTGGAACTGAATCTCAGCAACTACTGGGGTTATAACCCCATCGCGCTGTTCGCACCGCACCCCGGATTCGCGCTGACCGACCCGGTTGATGAATTCCGGCAGATGGTCCGCGCGCTGCATCGGGCCGGGATCGAGGTGATCCTGGACGTGGTATTCAACCACACCGCCGAGGGCGGTGCCGGCGGGCCGATGCTGAGTTTCCGAGGCATCGATAACAGTACTTATTACCTGCTCGAACCCGGCGATCTCAGCGCCTATGTCAACTTCAGCGGTTGCGGCAATACTCTCGATGTATCCAATCCGGCGACGCTGCGGCTGGTCACCGATTGTCTGCGTTATTGGGTCAGCGAAATGCACGTGGACGGTTTCCGCTTTGACCTGGCGCCCAGTCTGGCGCGGCGCGGCGCGGTCTTCGAGCGCGACGGGGCGTTTTTCGCCTCGCTCTATCAGGACCCGATCCTGGGCCAGGTCAAGCTGATCGCCGAACCCTGGGACGTGGGACCCGCCGGCTATCGCCTCGGCCACTTCCCGCCGCCCTGGGCGGAGTGGAATGACCGCTACCGGGAGACCGTGAGACAGTTCTGGCGCGGCGACGCGGGTAAGGTGCCCGAATTCGCCGAGCGGGCCGCCGGCTCCAGCGATTTCTTCCGCACCCCGGGGCGACAACCGGTGGCCAGCGTCAACTATGTCGCCTGTCATGACGGACTTACCCTGGCCGACGTAGTCAGCTACAACCACAAGCACAATCAGGCCAACGGCGAGGACAACCGGGACGGATCCAACCACGGCTCGAACTGGAACTCCGGTCAGGAAGGGCCGACCCGGATCCCCCGTATCCAGCGGCTGCGGCGGCAACAGATCCGCAACATGCTGGCGACGCTGCTGCTGTCCCAGGGCGTACCCATGCTGCAGGCCGGGGATGAATTCGGCAGGACGCAGGGCGGCAACAACAATGCCTATTGTCAGGACAACGACATCTCATGGGTGAACTGGAATCTTTCGGATCAGGACCACGCGATGAGCGAATTCGTCCGCCGTCTGATCCGGCTGCGGCTGGACCATCCGGTATTTCGCCGCGAAAACTTCCTCGACGGGGTCGCCCATCCGGAGTCGGCGCTAAAGGACGTCACCTGGCTGCGCGAGGATGGCAACGAGATGACCGAGCATGACTGGCGCCAGATCTCGCGCCAGGCGCTCGGTGTACTGCTGGACCGCACCGGCGTCGATCTGAGTCGCCGCAGACAGCATGAGAGCGGTCCCGGTGACAGCTTCCTGATGTTGTTCAATACCGATGACGAAGCGGTGGATTTTATCGTCCCGGCGCCAATCACCAGCGAGATCTGGGAGGTCGTGTTCGATACCCGGGAGGAGGGCGCGACCGTGCCGGCGCATAGCTTCCGGGCGGGCAACACTTATGCTCTGGCGGCCAGATCGATGGCGCTGCTGGCGGATCGAGGCTGACGGCGGCCGGGCCTGACGCTGCCGCCCGGCCCGACGGGTACGGGAAAACCGAAGTATCTCGATGATCCGAATGCCGTTATCCTCGGCCAATCGCCGAGTTGGGCGCGTTTTCTGTGGGCGCGCTCGAATGTCGGCACAGTCGTCATCAGAGGCGCGGCGACTGTCAGAACATAGAAGAAGAACGGTGAACGGAGCGAGGCCAGGCCACGGATCCGGATCACCAGGAGGAGGGTTCTTGCTGCGACGGAGATTTTCCGCAGTTTCGACGGACGCACATCTGGCGGGCAAATCTCCGGCGCAGACACCCCCGGCTTGTGCCGGCTTGGCTTTTTTTCCATGCACGAGGCGTGATCGAGGCGGGCCGCACATCCCTGTCCTGCTCACCGCTCGGAGATAACAATGACACCTGCACCCAGCCTGAAGCGGTTCGGAATCCTCATCGCCACGGCCTCCCTGGTCCTGGCGGCCTGTAGCCCCAGCACCGACGGTGGCAGCGGACCATCGGTCGTACAAAAGCAGCCGGTCACCACGACCACCGGCTTCGATTTTGTCCAGCTGGGCAGCTTCAGCGTCGGCCAGTCGCCGACCAATGCGGTGTTCTCCGGTGGTGTGGCCACGGGTAGCCAGTGGGTGATCCGTGACGGCGAGACCGGCGTGGTCACGTTCTCCACACCGACCCGCGACACGAGTTTTACCATCGAGGGTCTGACCCCGGCCGCCAGCGCCGCGCTGTTCGCCAAGGCCGGTCTGCCGCGCACCTTGTCCAAGGCCACCTGTGGTCTGGCCGACCAGGGCAACGACAACGCTGAAGCCCTGGGTCAGAACATGTTTATGCGTGGCGGTTTTAACGACTGGGGCAACCCGTCGCCGACCGACGAATTCCTGTTTATCAATTTCGGCGAGAACATCTATCAGGCCGAGTTCACGATGGCGGCCGGCGAGTACACCTACAAGGTCGGTTCCGCCGGCTGGGAGGTCGAGCGCGCAACCGTGCCCGATGACGTGCTCGAGGTGGGCGATTCCCAGACCCTGGTGGACCCGGGCCCCGGTGGACCCGAGGGCGTAGTCAACGTGCCCGCCGACGGATGCTTCAATTTCACCATCGATTTCAGCGACGCCGAGAACCCGGTGATGACCTTTACCGAAGTGGTCCTTGATGGCGACGACGGTGGCGGCGGTGGCGGTCAGGAGACCTGCGGCGTCACCGACCAGGGTAACGACAACGCCGAGGCGCTGGGCAACGAAGTGTTTATGCGTGGCGGCTTTAATGACTGGGGTAACCCGTCGCCGACCGACGAGTTCCTGTTTGTCAATTTTGGCGGCGGTATCTACCAGTCCGAATTCGAGATGGTCGCGGGCCAGTACAACTACAAAGTCGGCTCCGCCGGCTGGGAAGTCGAGCGTGCCACGGTCCCCGACGATGTGCTCGAGCCGGGCGATACCCAGGCGCTGGTCGATCCCGGTCCGGGCGGCCCCGAGGGCGTGCTCAACGTTCCCGGCGATGGCTGTTACAACTTCACCGCCGACTTTAATGACATCGAAGCGGCCACCATGACCATGACCGAGGTCGAACTCGGTGGTGGTGGTCCCGTAGACCCCGGCGTACCGGACACGACCGATGTCACCGCGACCAATACGGATGGCACTGCTGAAGAGGTGCTGATCGAGGGGACAGGTCTCACTACCGTGTCTTTCGAGCGCGGCGGACGCGATTCTCCGGTGCGCACCATCGAGATCTTTGCCGGCAACGGCGACGTTGCGGTGGACACCTTTACTTGGGTTGCCAACCCGGCCGATGAGCCAGGCACCACTACGGCGACCGTGTTCTATCATCGGGCCGACGGCAATTATGCCGATACGGTTATTGTGGTCGAGGGCGAGAGCTACGCCTGCGTACCCGACGGTGGGTTCGGCTGCTCCGCCGATGTACCGGCCCCGGCCGGCGGGATCCTGACCTTTACCGTGGAGCAGGGAGGCACTCCTGATCCGACGGGTACTTTCCTGGCGCCGGTGTTTGCCGATCCGGCTGACGGCAACAACGTCTATGCGTTCTCCGGTAACCCCGAGGCGATCAACGACGGTACCGCCGCGGCGGTGCCTGAGGCTGACGAAATCCTCCTCTACTACGAACGGGAAGACGGCGCCTACGACGACTGGAATCTGCATCTGTTCCCGGTCGAGCCGGGCGGTCCGTCATGGACGATCTTCGACGGCGCCGAGGCGTGTACCGTCGAGGGTACGGACGCGGTCGGCACCTATTTCCGCATCACGCTGCCGCCGAATCCCTGTTATGACAACAATCCTGAGCCAGCTGACGCCTTCCCCGATGCGCTGGGTCTGGTGATCCACATCGGCGCCGCCAAGGCGCCGGATGGCGACGTGATCATCCGCGTGGCGACTGACGGCAACATCGTGTTTGTCGACGATACCAACCCCGACGTATCCAGCGCGCCGCCTTCCGAGGGCGTGTCGCTGTCGGGTCGTGGTGCCCACTGGGTCGACACCGGCACCTTGTTGTGGAACGCCGGCAATGACGTCAGCACCGTGGAACTGCTGTGGTCGGCCGATGCATCCATAGTAGTCAACGGCGGTGTGATCTCGGGTAATTTCGAATCTGCCGAGCTGTCACCCGGCACCAATCCGCAGCCGGCCAACCAGCTGCATCTCTCGAGTTGGGATGCCTATGCCATGCCCGAGTCGGTGACCGGTAGCGCCAGTGAGATCGCGCGCTATCAGCTGGTCGCTCTCGGTCGTGACGCCTTTGGCATCCCGGTCGCGGCGACCTACGTGCAGATCCCGGGTCTGCTCGACGATCTGTACGCGGCAGCCGCGACCCAGGTCGATCTGGGTGTCAGCTGGGCCGGCACTATCCCGACTATCCGTCTGTGGGCGCCGACCGCCTATCCGGATACCGGGGTGACGCTGAACCTCTACTCGGCGCCCGGTGTGCTGGCCGACCAGGTCGCGATGACGCTGGATGCCGCTTCCGGTGCATGGAGTGCAACCGGCGACGCCGGCTGGGACCGGATGTATTACGACTTCACGCTCGAGGTCTACACCTACGCCGAATCCGCGTTGGTGACCAATACGGTGACCGATCCCTATTCGGTCAGCCTCAGCGCCAACAGCGGCAACAGCCAGATCGTCAACCTGGACGATCTGGATCTGCGGCCACCCGGCTGGGACGCGCTGACGCTGCCGGTCTACGGCGAGCCTGAGGACATTGCCATCTATGAACTGCAGATGCGTGATTACAGCGTCTCCGATGCGACGGTGCCCGAGGCGGACCGCGGCAAGTACACGGCCTTCGCCCTGGACAACACCGATGGTCACAACCATCTGACCGGGCTGGCGGATGCGGGTCTGACCCATCTGCATCTGTTGCCGAGTTTCGATATCGCGACCATCGAGGAGATCCGGGCGAACCGGGTCGAGCTCGATGATCCGGTCGACGCTCTGTGTGCGGCCAATCCTGCCGCAGCCGGGCTGTGTCCGACCTACAGCGGTCTGACCATCCGCGAGCTGCAGGAGCAGACGACCGCCGACGATCCGACCTCTACCTTCCAGCAGCAGGTACAGGGCTGGATGAACGATCTGGACGGCTTTAACTGGGGTTACGATCCCTGGCACTACGGTGTGCCAGAGGGCAGCTACGCCTCCGATCCGGATGGTGTCGCGCGTATCTATGAATACCGTCAGATGGTCCAGGGCCTGGCCGACAAGGGTCTGCGTCTGGTGATGGACGTGGTCTACAACCACACCAACGCCGGCGGGCAGTCGAGCCGCTCGGTGCTGGATCGGATCGTCCCCGGTTATTACCACCGGTACAACGAGAACTCCGGTTCGATCGAGACCTCGACCTGCTGCAGCAACACGGCCACCGAGTTCGCGATGATGGGCAAACTGATGGCGGATACGCTGCAGACCTATCTGGAGGACTACAAGGTCACCGGCTTCCGTTTCGATCTGATGGGTTTCCACACCAAAGCCCAGATGGAGCAGATCCTCGCTGATCTGCGCGCCATCGATTCATCGGTCTATATCTACGGTGAAGGGTGGAACTTCGGTGAAGTCGCCAGCGACCGCCGCTTTGTCCAGGCCACGCAATTCAATATGTCCGGGACCGGCATCGCTACCTTTACCGATAGAATCCGTGACGCGGTGCGCGGCGGCGGGCCGTTCGACAACGGCAATGCCCATGTGGTCAACCAGGGCTTTATCTCTGGCGGCGGTTATGATCCGAATGCCGAGAACAGCGTCGATGATCAGAACTTTATCGACGAGGCGCTCTGCTCTGCCGATCAGATCCGGGCGACCATGGCCGGCAGCATCTCGGACTACTCGTTTGTGGACCGCACCGGGGCGACAGTGACCGGTGCCGAGGTGGGTTATGGCGATTGTGACAGCGCCACGCCGACCAGCTATGTCAGCGATCCGGAGGAGATCATCAACTACTCCGCCGCCCACGATAACGAGACGCTTTGGGATATCTCGCAGTACAAGCACCCGACGGCTACCGGTACGGCAGATCGGGTGCGGGCGCAGAACATCGGTCTCGATGTCATCCTGCTGGGTCAGGGCGTGTCCTTCGTCCATGCAGGTCAGGATCTGCTCCGCTCCAAGTCCACGGATCGGGACAGCTTCAATTGGGGCGACTGGTTCAACAAGCTGGACTTCAGCGGTCAGGACAACAACTGGGCCGTCGGTCTCCCCAGCGAGGAGAAGAACGCCAGCAACTATCCGGAAGTGATCCCGCTGTTCGAGAATCCGCTGACGGATCCGGTGCCGGCGAATATCGACTTCGCCAAGTCCCATGCCCTGGAGATGTTTGAAATCAGGGGTTCCACGGTTCTGTACCGCCTGCGTAGTGCGGATCAGATCAAGGAGCGCGTCGAATATTTCAACACCGGTCCGGATCAGGTCCTCGGTCTGGTCGCGCAGGCCATCGACGGCTGTGACGGCAATGGTCTGACGCCCGAGTTCGGCTACGTGATGACCATCATCAACGCCAACGACGAAGACCAGACCCTGGATGTGGCGGAGTTTGCCGGTGATACCTTCACGCTGCATCCGGTACAACAGACCTCGGTCGATTCGGTGGTGCAGACGGCATCGCATGACGCCAGCGGCTTCTTTGTGCCGGCCCGGACCACCGCGGTGTTTACCCGTGCCGAGCAGTTGAGCTGTTCGCCGTTCGGGGTGGATGTGTTTGTGCGTGGGCTCAACCAGGACTGGACCGACAGCCCGGCCAACCAGCTGAGCTATGAAGGCGGCGTGACCTACACCGGCCGCTATACCATCGCGGCGCTGGATCCGGCGGATCTGAGCTTCAAGGTCGCGTCTTCGGACTGGAGCACGGTCAACTGTGGTGCCGATGCGGATCCAACGGTGAATCTTGACGTGCCCTATGCGCTGAACTGCGCCGACGGCTCCGGCGATCTGGCCCTGAACGTAGCTGAACTCGGTGACGTGCAGATCACCGTGGACGCCACGGACCCGGCCAACCCGGTGCTGACCGCGTTCAAGGCGCCACCTTATGCGGTGGATATCTTTGTGCGCGGTTTTAATGGTGACTGGTCAGACAGCGATGCTAACGAGCTGGACTTTATCGGCAACGACAGCTATCAGAACGAGCTGGCGCTGCCAGACCCGGCAGCACCCGGCGCGCTGGATTTCAAGGTGGCATCTTCAGACTGGGCGACGGTTGATTGCGGCAGCAACGGGGCTAATGTCGACGTTGGCGTGGCCTACGCGCTGGACTGTGCGGGTGGCGCGCCGAATATCGTCCTCAACGACGCTGGCGCGGGTCAGTACTCGTTCCATGTCGACGGTACCGATCCGGCCAACCCGTTATTGACGGTCGAGAAGACGCCGCTGGCGGCGGAGGTATTCGTGCGTGGTCTGAGCCAGGACTGGAGCGAGGCCAACCCGCTGCGCTATACCGGTAATTCCACCTACGAGGCAACGCTGGCCCTGACTGGTCTGACCGCCGGCGATCTTGATTTCAAGGTGGCCTCGGCGGACTGGTCGACGGTGGACTGTGGCAGCAACGGCAGCAATATCGATCTGGCTACAGCGTACGTTTTGAATTGCGCTGGCGGGGGCAACATCGTGCTCAACGCGACCCAGACCGGGGACTACGACTTTGTCCTTGATGCCACCAATGCGGTCACGCCGTCACTGACGATCAGCGGTCCCTGACGGACAAGGGTCCTGAAACCCGGCCCGGCGTCCGCTGACGCCGGGCCATTTTTTTGCACGCAAGCGGTTTGACCCTGACGTCGAGGCCGAGCAGACTCGGCAGCGTTCGATCCGGGCACCCCATGGGCAAGCAGCACAAGACACAGGACGAGAAAGACGATCGGGCGTCAGCCGAAGCGCCGGCCCGGCGGTTGCGGAAGGGTGTATTCCTGCTGTTGGCCTTGTCGTTGCCGACACTGTTGTTGGGCGTCACCGAGGGCGTGCTGCGCGCTCTGGACGTAGCACCGCGGATCCCGCTGTTTATCCCGCATCCGCAATTCCCGCAATACAGTCTGGCCAACCCGGCGGCGGCGGGCCGGTTGTTCTCGCGCCCCGAGGCGGCGCCCAACGTCTCCATCGAGACCGGCTTTTTTGATACCCGCCGCTCGCCTGAGGCGCTGCGACTGGTGGTGCAGGGCGGCTCCAGCGCTGCCGGCTTCCCCTACGGTTACGGGGCCTCGCCCGCGGCGCTGCTGGAGCAACGTCTGCGGCGGGAAAATCCCGGCCGCAGGATCGAGGTGATCACCACCGCGATGTCGGCGGTGAACTCCTATGCGCTGTGGGACTTCAGCGACGAGATCATCGCGCTCGAGCCCGACGCGGTGCTGATCTACGCCGGGCATAACGAGTTTCTCGGCATCCTCGGTGTCGGTTCCGCCTACACTTCCAGCCGCTCGCCGGCGCTGACCCGGCTCATCATGCGTCTGCGGCGTTTCCAGCTGTACCGCGTGTTTGAGCGTCTATTCTCGCCCGGCGGAGGTCAGGCCGTCAGCGGTGAAGAGGGGCAGGGCGGCACACTGATGGCACGGATCGCCGCCGAGCGGCGTATCCCGCTGGACTCGGACCTTTACCGGCGCGGTGTCGAACAGTTCACCAGCAATCTGGACCTGATCCTGAGGCGTTATCGTAGCGTGGGGATACCGGTCTATATCGCGACTCTGGTAAGCAACGAAGCGGATCAGCCCCCGTTTATCAGCGCGCCCGGTGCGGAAGGCGAGATCCGTGCGCTGGCCGAATCCATCGCGACCGGCGAGCCGCTGAGTCCGGGTGCGCAGCGGCGTCTACAAGACCTGACGGCCGGTGGCAGTGCGCAAGCGGCCTACGTGCTGGCCGGGCTGCTGGCGAGCCATGAGCGCGCCTCGGAGGCACTGGAGGCCTTTCAGCGCGCGCGCGACCTGGACCAATTGCGCTTCCGCGCGCCGACGCGCTTTAACGACATCATCCGGGCGCGGGCCGACGCCAGCGGGGCGGTGGTCGTGGACGTAGAGGCGGACTTCCGCACGGCTTCGCCCGGTGGGGTCATCGGCCATGGGCTGATCACCGAGCATTTGCACCCGAACGCCGAGGGTTATTTCATCATCGGCAATGCGTTCCATCAGGCGCTGTCAGAAACCGGTCTGCTCGGGGACGGTTTCTCTTTTGTCGACACCGGGCAAGCGCGACAAGAGATGCCCCTGAGCGCGGTGGACCGTCTGTTTGGCGAATACAAATTGATGCGTCTTATGGCGGATTGGCCGTTTGTCGAGACCCGTCAGGAGCCGGTGCTGCCACCACCACGCGGCAACGAAGCCGTGTTGGCCAGAGAGCTCTATGAACAGAAGATCGACTGGCGCACCGCCCATCGGCAGTTGCGGGCTTATTACCGGCGCAGCAGCAATGAACCCGAGTACCTTCGCGTGGCGCTGATCCTCGCCGATGCGTTCCCGTTCAGCGCCGAAGACCAGTACGACGCGGCCGTCGCGCTGGCCGACGCCGGGCGACCCGTGCAGGCTGTGCGTTACTTTTATCAGGCCGCGGCGGTGAGGCCGGAGCATCTGCAGACCTGGCTGTCATTGGGCGACGCCGGCGCGCGCAGCGGTCTGACCCAGCACGCGCGCCGCGCATACAAACGGGCGCTGGAGATCGCGCCAGACGACAGCCGGGCGCGGGCCGGTTTGGCGGAGCTGGATCGGCGCTGACCTAGTCGCCGGGCGCCAGTTCCTGCTGCAGGCGTTCGAGAAACACCGGCGCCCGTGGGTGTGCGGGTTCCAGCGCCAGCACCCGTTCCAGCACCTGGATCGATTCGGCAGTACGTCCGGCCTGATAGAACCCCTGGGCCAGGCTCATCATGAAACGCGTGTTGCGGGGCTGCAGGCGGACGGCCCGATAGAGCAGGCTCAGCGCGCGCTGAGGATCACCGGCACGCAACATCAGGGTCCCGGCCAGATAGGCCTGATCGGGTTCGAACGGGAACGCCGCTGACAGATTCCATGCGACCCGGACCGACTCGTCGAGATCGCCGTCGCGTTGATAGCTGTCCAGGGCCTGGTTCATGGCCGCGTTCCAGGTCAGCTGCCCATTAAACCAGGCCTGGGCGATGCGCTCGATCTCATCCGTTGGCTGCGGCAGCTCGAACGGCTCTTTGACCTCTTTGAACGGCCAGTCCAGCTTTAGCCGCCCGACCCGGTACTCGCCGGCCAGGCGATCGATCGCGGTTACCGGTATCTCCGCGCGCGCCAGGGTCGCGTCGACCGCGCGCTCCGGTGGGCCGAGGACATCGGCGGCGATCAAACCCTGATACATCGCATCGGCCATGATGAAATAACCTTCGACGTTGGGATGGAGATGCTCGACCATCAGCTCCTGGCCGATCGATCCGCCGGGTGATTGCGCCGCCATGGCGGTCTGCACATCGACCACCCGCGCATCGTCGGTGCGCGCGGTTTCGCGGATGATCTGGTTAAACAATTCCGGCGCGCGGAAGCGCAGGTGGTCCAGGTCTTTTGCATGCAGGAAATCGACTCTCGCCGGTTCTTCGTCGCCAGCCGCCAGCCGCGCGCGTCCGCGCAGGAACCATGACTCCGCGTTTTCGGGAGCCAGTTCGATCAGTCGCTCGCCGGCGATCAGTGCCTGGTTTGTATCGCCGTTGTCCAGCGCGGCCAGCGCCTGTGCTTGCGAGCGACTCCAGTCGGCCGCCGCGTCGGCCGGTGGCGGCGCCGGGAGAAAGGGCGTCTGGTCTTTTTCATTTGATGCCAGTGTGCCGATCAACACCGGGATGCCATGCTCGCGGTAACGCTTCAGCAATCGCTGGATATTGCCTTCGAACTGCTCCACGGCGGTGAGGAACAAGGGACTGTCCGACGGGATTCGCCGCTCCTTGGCGACCCGCGCCATCAGCGTCCCGGTGCGCTGTTCCGGCGCCGGTCCGAGGGCGCCGTAAAGCCGGAATCCGGCTTCGACCAGATGAGAGCGCCGCAGGGCGAGGGTGGCGCGGGTCAGCCCCGGCGAGAGACTCGAGGCATAGGCGGACCCTGCGCCGAGTACACCGAGGAACTCGTTGTGGCCGGCATAGATCAAGACGACGTCCGGGTCGATATCGATGATTTCGTCTGCGAAGTCCAGCAGGGCGTAGCTGTTTACCGCGGACATGGCGGTGCTGATCACCTCCACCGGACGACCGGGGAAGGCGCGCTCGAGCCGTTGCTGTAGCATGCCCGCCGGCGAGGCCCATTTGCCGTAAGGGAATCCGGCGGCGCTGGAGCCGCCCTGGATCACGGCGCGGATCGTGTTCGGGGCTTTCTCCTCGTTGAAGAACGTCGTGTCGATACTGACTCTGGGGGCAGCGGCGGGGTTGGCAAAGAAGCGTTCGATGACCCGTTCATTGGGCTGCAGATACCCATCCACCGCGGCCGGGACAAACAGCGGCTGGCGCTCGCCCACGCCGGTCAGTCGCAGCAGCCCCTCGACCGCGCCGAAAACCAGGAGCGGCAGCAGCAGGGCGATGAGATAAAAGAGCGGACGGGATCGGGCCACGACCGTGAGCTCCATCGGTACAATGTCGGTTGCAGCACCGGCAGCCGACGCGGCCGCCGCATTGTGCCGGAGTGTCGGTTTCTGCTACAAAGCCGGCTCCGGGGTGCCGGACGGCAGCGACTATAGCAGGTAAAAAAACAATGATGGAGTTCCTCACCGATCTTTGGGATTTCCTCCGCGTGCGGAAAAAAATCTGGCTGCTGCCGATCATCCTCGTGCTTGTGGTTTTGGGCGCGCTGGCGGTCGTCAGTCAGCAATCCGTGCTGGGTTCGTTTATCTACACATTGTTCTGATCGCGCGGTCTCCGTTGCTGCGGGAACTACCTATGGAACCCCAGAATTACGGGTGGGACTATGTTCAATGGAGTGCCCGCCGTGGTGCCGCGTTGCAGCATCCGTGAGCCGTCGCGCCGGAAAGTGCGGTGAGCAAACGGACGCCTTGTAACGACAAGCAAATCAGAAAAACGAAACCCGACAGGGAGCAGAGGCACCTGCAGCAGATGAGGCCAGTTCGCCCACCTCCGACATCAATCCACAGCGTGCTTACCGCACTCACCGCGCTCTTTGTGTTTGCCATGTTCGGTCTGTCGGCAGGCTGCGCGGGACCCGAGGCCAAAGACGCACCGGCCGCGACACCGAAACGGGAAGGCATGGTGCGGGTCACGCCGCAGCGCGACTGGTCCGATGCGATTATCTATTTTGTGCTGGTCGATCGTTTTGCCGACGGTGACGCCAGCAATAATAGCGGTGTCGATCTCGACAATCCGGGCGGCTGGCACGGCGGTGACCTCAGGGGATTGACGGCGCAACTCGACGAGATCGCTGACCTGGGCGCCACTGCGATCTGGATCAACCCGATCCAGACGCAGATGTCTGGCGCGGTATTCGCGTCGGGCCCACCCGAAACCGGGACCCAAAACGGATTCGAGCACACCGGGTTCCACGGCTACTGGATGGATGATTTCCACAGTGTGGATCCGCACTTTGGCAGCGAGGCGGACCTCAAGGCATTCGTGGATGCCGCGCACGAACGTGGTATCAAGGTACTGCTGGACGTGGTCTATAACCACGCCGGTTATGGGACGCGCTACCTCACCGATCCGCAATACAAGGGCTGGATCCGGACCAGGCCGGTGGATTGCGCGGCGGATTCGCTGACCTGCCAGGTCGGTGGTCTGCCCGACTTTGTCACCGAGGATCCGGAGGTCAGCACCTATCTGCTCGACGCCAACATTGGCCTGGCCCGGCGTACCGGTGTCGACGGCTTCCGTCTCGATACCGTCAAGCACGTCGGACACGATTTCTGGCAGGTTCACCGGGCGCGCACGCGCGAAGAGCTTGGCGATGACTTCTATCTGCTCGGCGAAGTCTGGGGTGGGTCCAATCAGGTCTTGGATGAATGGTTTGTCAACGACGAAATGGACTCCGGCTTTGACTTCACCTTCCGCGGTAGCTGCCGCGGTTTTGTCGATGGAAAGGGGCGCACGATTGCGTACGCTGCTTACTTGCAGAAGCGGCATCGGATCCGCGAGGGTTATCAGACCGCGCACTATCTCTCGTCCCATGACGAACCGCTGATGCTCTACGAGCTGGGTGGTGATCTGGACAAGTTCAAGGTCTGCGTCGGTCTGCAGATGACGACGCTCGGTCTGCCGGTGGTCTACTATGGCGAAGAGGTGGCGCGGGACGGCAGCGTATGGCCGACCAATCGCAATGACATGCCCTGGGGTGATGCTGCGGTAATGCCTGGCCAGGGCAAGGCGCGCAACGAGGGCCTGCGCGACTATTATAAAAATCTGATCGCCACGCGGCGGGCGCATCCGGCGCTGACCCGCGGTGATTTCGAGCGGCTGTATTGGGAAGGGGATCTGCTGATCTTCAGCCGCAGCGATATGGATTCGGGGGATGTGGTGATCGTGGCGGCCAACCGCGGCAGCGAAACGCTCGAGGCGAAGGTGACCGCACCGGAGGTCTGGACCGAGGGTCCTGTCGAGGCGGTCACCGGACGGCCGGTGGCGCTATCGGGTCGGACGCTCAAGGTGTCGGTGCCGCCGATGGCGATCCGCGTGTATACGCCCTAAGAAGAGACGCAGACAGGAGTCCGGGATGGCGCAAATAGTGTTCAAGGGGGTGGCGAAACGTTTCGGCGACGTCAGCGTGATCGAGGAGCTCGATCTGCAGATCAAGGACGAGGAACTGATGGTCTTCGTCGGCCCGTCCGGTTGCGGCAAGTCAACCGCGCTGCGGCTGATCGCGGGATTGGAGGAACTTTCGGAGGGTGAGCTCTGGATCGGCGATCGCGTCGTCAACAACGTGCACCCGAAGGATCGCGACGTGGCGATGGTGTTCCAGAGCTACGCGCTGTATCCGCATATGTCGGTGCGTGACAACATCTCGTTCGGTCTGCGCATCCGCAAGATGGATCAGTCGGAGATCGATCGTCTGGTCAATGAAGCGGCCGAGATCCTCGGTCTGACACCGCTGCTCGACCGCAAGCCGAAGGCGCTGTCCGGCGGCCAACGCCAGCGCGTCGCGCTGGGACGCGCGATCGTGCGCAAACCCTCGGTGTTTTTGTTCGATGAGCCGCTGTCCAATCTGGACGCGGAGTTGCGTGTGCAGATGCGCGCAGAGATCGGCAAGCTGCAGCAACGCCTCAAGACCACCACCGTGTATGTGACCCACGACCAGATCGAGGCCATGACGCTGGGTCATCGGATCGCGGTGCTGGCGCCTATGGGAACAGACCGCAAGACCAATCTCAAACAGGTGGGCACGCCGCTCGAGCTGTACGACAGCCCGAAGAACCTGTTTGTGGCGAAATTTATCGGTACGCCGCCGATGAATGTGGTCGCGGCAGAGATCGATGATTCCGGTCAACGCCTGATACACCCGGGATTTACGATGCCGCTGGCGTCGGCAACCGCCGCCAAGCTCGGGTCGCTGAAGAGCAAGAAGGTGCTGCTGGGAATCCGGCCGGAACATATTGGCGAGGGTGACGATCACGAATGGCGTGAACCGGTGAGTCTGCGCGGTACGGTAGAGATCGTGGAAACGGTCGGCCATGAGGTCATCATCCACGTGCGCTGTGGTGAGGAGATGATCGTGGCCAAGCTCGGGGCGCACCGGATCCCGGGCTACGGCGAGGATATCGAGCTGGTGATGCGCAGCGATGCGATCCATCTGTTCGACCCTGATACGGAATTGAGTCTGACCAGTTAGACCGAGCGAGGATGCTATGCAAATGGTAACGAGTATTAGCCACAGGCTGGCGGTGCTGGCGGGAGCCGGTCTGCTGCTGGCAGCGAATATCGCATTCAGTGCCGACCTGGTGGTCTGGCATGCCTATCGCGGTGAGGAGAAGACCGCGTTCGAAAAGACCGTGGCCATGTTTAACGAGGCCCACAAGGCAGACGGTATCAGCGTGCGTTCGCTGGCGGTGCCATTTGACGCCTACGCGGACAAGATTACCGCGGCGGTGCCCCGCGGTCGCGGTCCGGATGTCTTTATCTTTGCCCAGGACCGTCTGGGTGGCTGGGTCGAGGGCGGTCAGACCGTCGAGCCGATCGATTTTTTTATCGAAGACGAGACGCTGGAATCGCTGATCCCGGACCTGATGGCGCCGATGACCTATCGCGGCACCGTCTATGGCCTGCCGTTCAACTACAAGAGCATCACGCTGATCTACAACAAGGCGCTGGTCAAGAATCCGCCGAAGACGTCGACCGAGCTGGTGGCCACGGCGAAGAAATTGACCGACGCGTCGATCGGCAACTTCGGTCTCGCCTATGAGTATTCCAATTATTTCTTCCACGCCGCGTTGATGAACGCGTTCGGCGGGCGGGTGTTTGATCCGGGTCCGACGCCGAGCGTCAACATCCCCGAGAACGTCAAGGCCGTCAATCAGATGATGACCTGGTACAAGACCGACGGCATCCTGCCCGCGGACCCGTCGGCCGCGCTGATCGGCAGCCTGTTCAACAGCGGCAAGGCGGCCATGGTGTTGTCCGGTCCCTGGTTCCTGTCCGAAGTCGAGCAGGGTGTCGATTTCGGTCTGGCGATGTTGCCAACCGTGGACGAGGCGGGCGGCAAACCGATGGCGCCCTGGCTGACCGTCGAGGGGATCTATATCTCCGCCGGTTCAAAACACAAAGAGGCGGCCTACGAGCTGCTCACGTTTATGGTCAGCGATGAGGCCGCGCTGGTGATGGCCACCGAGGGAGGGCAGCTGCCCTCCAACCTGGCCGTATATGAGAATCCGAAGGTCGCGAACGACCCCGTGCTCTCGGCTTTCCGTGCCCAGCTCGAGACCGCTGTGCCGATGCCCAACTACGCCGAGATGACCCTGATGTGGTCGCCGGTGACGACCGCGATGAACAAGATCGTCAAGGGATCTGCCAGTCCGGAAGTCGCGCTGGGCGAGGCACAATCCACGCTGACTAAGAGCATCGCTGCGCTGCGCAAGGGACGCTAGAGGCCGATTAGCAGGAGCCTGTTATGAGCATTGTCGCCCTGGGAACGCCGGACGAGCTCACGGAGCTGAGCACGGGCAGGCGTGGTGCTCTGGGTCTGGTGCTGCACCCGGTCGCGCTGGGCACGCTGCTGGGCGCGTTGCTGGCAGTTCTGCTGGGCCACTGGTTCCTCAGTCAGGCCCGTAACGAGCTCGCCGAAGACCGCTGGAACCGGGACGTCATTATCGAGTTGTCGGCGCTGGCCGACACCGTCGCCGCGCTGGATGCCCGGGACAAGGAGGCCAGCCCGGCCGAGATACAGCAGATCCTGCCGCGGATCGCGGCCGCGACCGGCGAGAACGTCAACTTCCGTGTGCTGCGTCTGAGTGGCGCCAAACTGCTGGCGAGCACCGATGCCACGGACTCGGCCGAAAAACCGTTACCGAGACGCCTGTCCCGGGACGCGAATTTCACAAGAGGGT
>CAMYOC010000020.1:0-1896 GCA_947259915.1 uncultured Gammaproteobacteria bacterium | reverse complement strand
AGGCCGGGGCGCCCTGGGGTTTTGCGCTGTTGATGGTGCTGCTGCCGTATCTGGTGTCGCTCGGGCTGCTGGCCGCGGCCGGTGAGGATCGTCGGCAGCAGGACGTGGCGACAAAGAAACCGTGGGGTCTGTTCCTCGGCGCCCTGGTCGCGTTGTCCGTGGCCGTGTGGGTCTATAACGGTCAGGGTCTGAGCGCGGTCAAGGAGATGCAGGGCGAGCTGGCCCGGCAGCTGGCCGGGGACCTGGTCGAGATGCGCGACCTGGTCGGGCGTCTCGCCGGCGGCGTCGGCGCCAGCGTCTCGCCGGGGGCGGAAAATAATTGGGACGTCGATCTCTATCAGCGCCCGATGGGCGTGATCGATGCCGAAGGCACAGTGGATGAGGCGGCGCTCGGCGAGCGGGTCGATCAACGCGCAGACGCGCTGGGTGATGGCCTGATCGGCAACTGGGTGCTCGGCGTGCTGTTGCTGGCTTTCCTCGCCCTCGGCTACGGACGTCGCCTGCGGCGGACCCTGAGACAGCATCGCCACGCCTACTTCTACGTGCTGCCGGCGATCCTCGCGATGATGGTCCTGGTGTTCTTCCCGTTCTTCTACGGCGTCACCCTGTCCTTTACCGAGCAGACCGTGCTCAACGTCAGCGAACCGTTGACCGATCTGTTTGTCGGGCTGAAGAACTACATCGATATCCTGGGTGATTTCGACGTGTTCCAGTCCACCGCCGATGGTTCGGTGATCGATTATCAAAATTTCTACTGGACGCTGTTTATCACCGTATGCTGGACCGTGCTCAACGTGCTGCTCGGCGTCACCTTCGGCATGCTGCTGGCGCTGGCGTTGAACACCAAGGGGCTGCGCTTTACCAACCTGTATCGCGTGATCCTGATCCTGCCCTGGGCGATCCCCAACTACATCACCGCGCTGATCTGGAAGGGCATGTTCCATCAGCAGTTCGGTGTCATCAACCAGGCGGTGCAGATGTTCGGCGGCCAGCCCATCGCCTGGTTCGACGGCGTGTTCTCCTCGTTTATGACCGGTCTGATCACCAACGGCTGGCTCAGCTTCCCATTCATGATGGTGGTGATCCTGGGTGGCCTGCAGTCCATCTCCCAGGACATGTACGAAGCCGCGACGGTGGAAGGCGCCAGCCGCTGGCAGCAGTTTCGGCATATCACGCTGCCGTCGCTGAAACCGACGATTATCCCGGCGGTGATCATCTCGGTGGTGTGGACCTTCAACATGTTCAACGTGATCTATCTGGTCTCCGGCGGTGAACCGGCCGGGGCCAATGAGATCCTGATCACCAAGTCATACAAGATCGCTTTCGAGGAATACTGTGTGCACGCCGCACATGCACTGGCTGCTTCATTGAAAACGGCGAACAAGCGTGTTGTCAGGTATGACGAAACCTTTGAAAGAATCACCGGGGACAGCGGTGGCCTGCATTTATTGCAGGACCCGCAAAGCAATGACGACGCTGATCATGAGCATGACATGGCCTACATGTGCACCGAGTATTTTCCGGGCATCCTCGCCGGCGACTACAGTCAAATTCCACACGAATGCCTGTCTTCCCTGGTCGGCCCGCTGGAGAGTTTTATTGAATATGCCCACACGGTCATTCAGGCCGATGTGAAAGCGGCGGGCAAGTGAGGTTTGCACCGAAGCGGTACTGACTGGCGCGCGAGATTTACTGCTTCGATGATGCCGTCACTTCGACATCTGCAAACACACTCTTGAGCCAGCGAAAGATCATTTTTCGGGCGTAGCCTTCCGCGGCATCACCGCGCTGATCATCATCCTTGCGCAGCATGGATACCTGCAGTTCCAGCTTTACCGTGTCCACCGTGCAGTGCTCTGACAGTCTTTCGAGTGAAGACTCCTGGTTGGGTCGTAC
>CAMYOC010000019.1 GCA_947259915.1 uncultured Gammaproteobacteria bacterium | reverse complement strand
TCAGAGTTCCGGTAGGAAGGTGTGACACCCTGGCCGCGCACCCAGTTTTCCCAGCCACCCATCAGCAATATGACGACAAACAGGGCCAGCCAGCCGCTGCGTCCGAGAACCGGGACCGGGCGCTCGAATACCGGCTCAGCTGCTGACATCGGCTCAGAACTGGAAATAGATAAAGGCATTGCTCTGCCCCTGGGTGATCACAATCAGGAACAACATCGCGCCCCAGGTGATGCCGACCAGCCAACGCGGCGACGCCGTCACCACCTCGTGCAACAATCGATGGCGCATGAATCCGTGCACCGCCAGCATCGCCGATATCACGACGCTGACCAGGATGATGTCGATGGTCGGCAGCACCTTCTCCCCATCCAGATTGAAGGTCAGCATGGTGTCGATCATGCGCCAGGCAGTGCCAAAATCCTGGGCGCGGAAAAATACCCAGGTGATGTTGACCAGGAAGTAGGTCAGCACACCGAGAAACAGGCGCGGTCCCCAGCGCTTCCAAACCGTGCCACGTCCAAAACGTGCCTTGAGCCAGCGCTCGGCTGCCAGAAACGCACCGTGCAGTCCGCCCCACACGACAAAGGTCCACGCAGCGCCGTGCCAGAGACCGCCTAGCAACATCGTGGTCAGCAGATTGGCGTAGGTGCGCAGATTGCCCTTGCGGTTACCGCCCAGCGGGATGTAGAGATAGTCGCGCAACCAGGCGGAAAGCGAGATATGCCAGCGCCGCCAAAAATCCGAGAAACCGACCGCCGCATACGGGAAACGGAAATTGTCCGGCAGTGAGAAACCCAGACATAAGGCGGCGCCGATCGCCGTCGTGGAATAGCCGGCGAAATCGCAAAAGATCTGTCCCGAGAACGCCAGCGTCCCCAGCCAGGCATCCAGCGGGTGCAGCATGCCCGCTGCGCCGAATACGGTATCGGCCGCCTTGGACAGCATGCCGTCTGCGATCACGATCTTGTTGAACAAGCCCAGCGTCATTAGCCCGAGGCCCCAGCCGAGCTGCCGGGCCGTCGCCACCCGGGGCAGCCGGAACTGCGGGATCAGCTGGGTCGGCCGCACAATAGGCCCGGCGACCAGCTGCGGGAAGAACGTCACGAACAACGCAAAGTCGAGCATGGACTTCGCCGGCGCCGCCCTGCGCATATAGACGTCGAGCGAGTAGGCCATGGTCTGAAACGTATAAAACGAGATACCGACCGGCAGCACGATGTTCCATTCCGGCGCCTGGTAGGCGACGCCGATCGCCGCCATCAGCGCCTCGAAGTTCTCCATCAGGAAGCCGCCGTATTTGAAGTAACCCAGCATGCCCAGATTGACGGCGATGCTGATCCACAGCAACAGACGTCGGCGGGACTGGCGTTCCTCGACATACAGGCGTTTGGCCACCTGCCAGTCCACCAGCGTGGAGATCCACAACAGGATCACGAAGGGCGGACTCCAGGCCGCGTAGAAGAGATAGCTGGCGATGAGAAGGTTGAACTTCTTGGTGCGCCATCCGAACGGCACATAGTGCAATGCCAGCACGACAGCGAAGAAGACGACAAAGGTCAGCGAATTGAACAGCACGTCGGCTCGCCCCCGCCACGGACGCATTCATCGCGCCCGCCATTTCTTATCTTTATTCCTCGCGCCCCGGGCTTCGCTTGTGCATCGCCGCCCGCCCCGATCCGGTTCAGTCCGCCGGTGATCCTGGCCTCGCGCACGATGATCCGCCTTTTGCGGTCTTGTCGGGCAGTTCGGCCTGCGTATCGATCAATGGCGTCGAGCCATGGCATGGACCGTCAGACGCTCCCCCTGAGCCCGGCCGATCATGTATGAACAGAGAGGATTTGTCGAACGCAGCGCCGCGATCCCGCGCTCTTATCCCAATCTGGCCCCGGCTGCGATCGGCATCCGGCGGGCGGACGCAAGTGACCGGGAAACGACTCAAAGCCGCTTCCCGGTCTGCCGTCCCTGGCACCGCGGTGCACTCGCCGGACGCGCAAAGCGCGTCCGGCGACCCTGCATCAGTGTCCGCCACCGCCACCGCCTTTCGGCCGGGTGACGATCGTCTGCTCGGTCACAGTGTTGTTTCCGAGATTGATGTCAAATTCCGCCTCCGCGGTCGCAGTCCAGGTGATCGTGGTCGGTTCGTCCATGCTGAAGTAGAACATCCAGCTCTGGCTGTAACCGGCCGCGAGCGTGAACGCTTCAGGCTCATCGAAGATGGTCTCTTCGCCGGGCTCCTCGCCCTCCATCCGGTAAAGCGGACCGATAACATTGCTGTCCGTGTCGACACCGATCACCATCACCAGGCCGCTGGCTTCCGCCGGGCCCTCATTGGTCACGGTGACCGAGCCTTCCCGGCCCTCGGTCCCTGCCACCATGCGTACCGGCACCTGCAGGCCGGAGAATTCGCTGATCGAGACATCATAGAACTCGTCAGCGCCCACCTCGCAGACCACCGGCGTGGCGTATTCGCCAGGCACAGGCCACAGGTGCATGAAGTTGATCACCGCACGGGTGTCATCCACGGCCGTCACGAACGCGCCGATGCTGGTGCCGTAATAATCGGGCTCAGCCATCAGCTCCGGTACCGCGCCGATCATCGGACCCTGAGTGATCACGAACGAATTCGGACCTACCTCGTCCAGATATTCGAACCAGCCGTCGTACGGGTCGCCTGCCGGGATATAGGGGGGAGCCGGCAGCGATCCGGGGTTGGTCCCGAAGTTCGCGTAACGGTCATAGCTGAAACCGCTATAGTCCAGGAAGCATTTCTGCACCATCTGCACTACGCCTTTCACTTCCTCCCGAACCTGGATACAGGTCGTCCCCAGCATCGCGTTGGCATCGGCTTCGGTGAGACCGAGGATCTCGTTCAGATAGACCACCATATCCACGGTCGCCTTGCCGCCTTTCTCGAGACCACCACCCAGCGCTCTGGCCGCTGTGATCAGCCAGTCGTCGGGCAAGGTCACCGAGTCACCCAGGGAGCCTTTCAGCATCAGCTCGCGGTACATAGCCAGATTCTGCAACGGCGAGTCGATGGTGCTCGATACCACCACCTCATCGACCAGGTTGCTGGCCACCGGCCGTCCCGCGGGATCCAGGGAGAGACATCCGGCCGTGCCGAGATTGACGATCACCTCCTCCAGCTGCATCTCGAACACCGTCTCCGGTGACCGGGCTTCGTTGAGACGCCCGAAGTCCACTTCCTGCGTGTAGATGACGTAAGCCGGCTCGACCGCGCAGAGCGCCGGATCGATGGGGATGATTCGGCAGTCTTCCGGTTCATCGGTCCCCGGAATCTGGATACAGCCGTCGAAGGGTTCCGCTGCCAGGGGCTGCTGGCAGAAATCCTCGGTGAGGATCGGGATACCGTCCGCGTCCCGATAGAGCACGAACAGGTCTCCGTAATCCGGTGGCTCGTTGCCGCTATCACCGCCACCTCCGCCGCCACCTCCGCCGCCGCCGGCGCCGGGCGGCCGCTCCGCCAGCGAACCCGCGCCAACCGCGAGCATGCCGGCGAGTACCGCCAGAATTGTAAATGTGTGTCTGTTCTTCCTCATGACCTCCTCCTCGGCCCCGGACGCCATGCGCCATGGCTTCGCTACGCTGGATGCCGGGGGGATAATGGACATCCGCCACGTTTACCGGGTGCCTACTAATGTGTGTAGTACCGGCAGCGGATTCCCTCAATGAGGAATAAACAGCATTGGTTCAGCCAGGCCAATATCCCCGGAAAGGAGTCAGTAGAATTCCCCATCTGCCGATCGTGCTGAGAGGAAACGGCAACGCGCTGGTCTGCGCTTTGCCGGATCCATCTGGAGAACCGGAAGAAAAATCGAAACGATCCGCCCGGCGACAATTCGGACCGACGTGCGGGCGGCCGCTGGATCCGGGCGTATGCGGCCCACCTCCGGGCCCGGAGCTTGAGTGAAGAGGCGAACCGCCGGGATCTGAACCCGATAGTTGCTCAGGCCAGATGTTTTTCCGGAGACCGGATCCCGTAGAACAGGACATAGAGCGTCGGCACGACGACCATGGTCAATACGGTGCCAAACGCCAGACCCGCCATCACCGTGACCGCCATGCCGACCCAGAACACGTCCTGCATCAGTGGGATGACGCCCAACACGGTGGTGGCCGCCGCCAGCAGCACGGGCCGCAGACGGGATATGCCTGCATTGACGATGGCGTCATACGGCGACCTGCCCGCCTCCAGCTCGATATTTACCTGATCGAGCAGCACTACGGAATTCTTGATCATCATGCCGGACAGGCTCATCGCGCCCAGCAGCGCAACGAATCCAAAAGCGGCACCGGTGAGCACCAGACCCCAGGTCACGCCGATGATCGCGAAGGGGATCGTCAGCACGATAATGATCGGCGGCCGGAACGCATTAAACAACATCACGATGATAAACAGGATAACCACCACCGCCGGGATCACACCCGGGACCAGAGACGCCTGCGCTTCCCTGGTGCTGTAGTCCTCGCCGTCCCAGAACAGCTCGTAGCCGACCGGCAGCTCGCTCGCGATCTCCTCGAACTTGCTCGTCAGCACCTGGGCCATCTGCGGAAACGTGTGCCCTATGCTTGGCGACGCCTGGACCGTCAGCGCCCTCCTCCGATCCCAGCGGATGATGATCGGGTCTTCCCATTCGTCTTCGATGCCCGTGACGACCTGGGACAGAGGCACGGTCTCGGTGGACAGCGACGGCTGGATCTGCAGCGTTTCCAGCGCCGCTGCGCTACGCTGATCTTCCACATGCCGCAACAGGATCGGATACAGATCGCGACCCTCCCGGTATAGCCCTACCTGCAATCCGTCATAACTCCGCTTGGTCGCATTGGCCAGATCGGCGCGATCCACCGACGCCCAACGTCCGCGCTCCTGGTTGTAATCGGGCACGATCTTGGCCACCCGCTGGCGCATATCCGTACGCGCCTCGCGGGCGATCTCCGGCGCGTCACCGAGTATCTCGATGCCGCGTTCTCCGAGCTCGCGCAGATAGGCCAGATCCGCTTCCGCGGGTCCGCTAAAGCGGGCCTCGAACTTCCAGGTATCGGCCGGGCCCACGCCATACATCCGTACCCTGATCAGCGAGTCAAAAGGCTGGTCGGCGGACCAGGCTTCCATGCGCTCCACCAGCCCGGGGATCTCCTTGTAGTCACTCACGTTGATGATCAACTGGCCAAAGGATTGGGTCGGGAACTCGGAGTCCACCGGGAGATAGAAGCGGGGCGGTCCCTGGCCGACGAATGTGGACACGCCGGTCACCACATCCTCCTGCAGCAACCGCTGCTCGATGACGCTGAGGTCATCGGACACTTGCTGAATCCTCGAGCCTTCGGGCATCCAGTAGTCGATCATCAGCTGCGGGCGGCTGGAGTCAGGAAAGAACAACTGCTTGACCATGCCGAAGCCAAGCAGCGAGGCCACCAGCAGGACGCCCATCGCACCCATGAACACCACCCGGTTGCGCAGGGCCCATTCCAGCACAGCGCGGTACCGCCTGAACAGGGTCGTGTCGTAGGGATCCTTGTCGGCATCCGCCGTATCCGGGTCCGGCAGCAGATCGATACACTGCAGCGGCGTGATGGTCATGGCGATAAACCAGCTGGATACCAACGCGAAACCGACCACGGTAAACAAGGTCCGGCAATACTCGCCGGCGCCGGCTTCTGACGCGAAGATCGGGTAAAACGCCATCACCGCCACCACCGTGGCGCCGAGCAGCGGCATCGACGGCCCGGTGGCCGCCTCGACGGCCGCCTGTTTGCGGTCCATGCCCTGCTGCAATCGCGTATAGACCCCATCCGCCACCACGATGGCGTTGTCCACCATCATGCCCAGCGCGATGATCAGGGCACCGAGCGACATCCGCTGCAGATCGATGCTAAAGATCGACATCAGCAGGAACGTGGTGAGTATGGTTAGCACCAGCGCCGCGCCGATAATCACGCCCATGCGCCAACCCATGGCCAGCGCCAGCACACCGAGAACGATGGCGATAGCTTCGATCAGGCTGATCATAAAGCTGTTGATCGCGGTGGTGACCTCGTCGGCCTGCCACGAGATCTTGTGGACCTCCAGACCGACGGGGATGACGCCCATCAATTCCTGGATGCGTCGCTCGAGATTGCGGCCGGTGTGGACCACGTTGCCGCCAGCCACATTCGCCATGGAGATGGCGATAGCCGGCTGGCCGTTGTATCGCATCAGGGTCATCGGTGGATCGGCATAGCCTTTCCTGACCTCGCCGACATCGCCGATCCTTATCAACTCACCCGAGGCCTCGGCCAGAACCTGATCCCGCTGGATGGCATCGAGGGCGGTCGGGCGGATAAACATGTTCTCGATGTCGGCGGCCGAGGTGAACTCACCGCTGGGTTCGATGCGATAGCGGCGGGTGCCCACGTCGACCGACCCGCCGTCGACCACCGCGTTCTGTACCTGCAGTGTGTTGGCGATGGCGTCACCGGACAATCCAAGCGCGCTGAGCTGCTGCTCAGACACATCGACATAGACCACGCGTTTTTGCACGCCCCAGAGTTCCACCCGGGAAACGCCCTCGACGAGACCGAGCTCCTTGCGCAATGCCTCCGCGGCGTCTTCGAGCTCGGAATAGCTGAATCCGTCACCGGTCAGCGCCAGCAAGAACCCATAGACAAAACCGAAATCGTCACCCACATCCGGCTCGCCCGCACCCGGTGGCAATTTCGGTGCTACGTCTGCCACTTTGTTGCGCAGCTCGTTCCACACCTGGGGCAGTCGGTCAGACCAGTATGCGTCCTTGATATCCACCTTGATGATGGACATACCAGCCCGCGAAATAGAATAGATGTGCTTGAGCGATGGCAGCTCTTGGATCGCCATTTCGATCCGGTCGGTCACCTCCAACTCGACCTGCTCCGGGCTGGCACCCGGATATAGCGTGGTGATCGCAGCGGTCTTGATGCTGAATTCCGGGTCTTCCAGTTGTCCCAGCTGGAAGTAGCTGGCAGCACCGGCCACCAGCAGGATTGCGAGGCCGAAATAGGTGACGGCCTTCTTCTCGATCGCGAGGGCCGTCAGGCTCACGTATTCTCTCCAGGCAGCACGGGACGTACCTGTTGACCCTCCCGCAGATGGTTGACGCCCGAGATCGCCACCAGCTCGCCGATGGCCACACCGTCGGTAACGATGATGCCGAAGCGGCTGAATTGGCCGGTCTCGATCGGCCGTCTTCTCACCACGCCGGCGGCTTCATCCACCACCCAGACAAACGACTGGTCTGCCGTTGCCGGATCATCGCCAGAAAATATCGCCGATGTCGGCAGCTGCAATCCCTGGATGCCTGGCAGCATGCCCTCGGGCAGGTTGCCGGTGGCCCGGCCGGCCATGCCCGGCAAAATCTCGTAGCCGTCCGGCTGATCCATGATCAGCGTGACCGGATAGGTGCGGGTGGTCTGGCTGGCCTCGTTGCTGATCTCCTTGATCTGGGCCGGCACCGGACGGCCAGGGAAGGCATCGAACTCGACCTGCACGTCGAGCACGCTGGGCACCAGCGAGATCATACTTTCAGGTATCTGCACGACCATTTCGATGGCGCTGGTATCGAGCAGGCGGACGACCGGTTCCTTGGCCCGGACCGCGGTGAACGCCTCCACATAGGTGGCGGAGATGGTCCCGCCTCTGGGCGCGTGGATCTCGCTGTCCTGGATCGCCTTCTGGGCGATATTGACCTCGGCCTGGCGCATATCCGTCTGCGCCCTGGCGTCATCGAGATCCTGTTTGGCCACGGCGCCGGACTCCGCGGCGATCTTGATCCGTTCAAAATTGGCCCGTGCCCGATTGCGCGCCGCCAGCGCCGAGTCCAGCTGGTTCTTGTAGTCGCGTTGATCCAGACGGGCCAGCAGCTGTCCCTTCTCGACCCGGTCGCCGATATTCACCGGCCGTTCCAGCACCGTCCCGGGGACATCGAAAGAGAGATTGGTCTCCTCGGTCGCCTTGGCGCGACCTGGCATGGCCCGCCCGCTGATCGCATCCGGTGCCTCGACCCTGACGACCCGCACCGGGCGCACGACCTCCGGAGCGACGACCTCTTGTTCACAACCGCTGACCGCGCCCGCCAGCGCGGCGATCAACATCAATACGGTGCGGCTCTGAAGCCTGTTGTTTGTGTCCTGCACGTCTGCTCCTCGGTCACGATTCGCGATCAGATCGCTGGCAATTCATCCGGATCCCAGCCCCCGCCGAGCGCGGTATAGATCCTGATCAGGTTGCCGGTAACCTGCCCTTCGCTGTCGGCAAATTCGTCCTGTTGTTCAAACAGCGACCGCTGCATGTCCAGCACGTTCTGGAAATCCGTCAGACCGGTGCGATAAAGGATCAGCACGAGCCTTACCGACTCCTGCGCAGCAAACACCGATTTGGCCAGCGACGCGCGGCGCTCCTGCTCCCGCGCATAGTCGGACATGGATGTCTCGACGTCTTCCAGCGCGTCCAGCACCGTCTGCTCATAGCGCCGCAAGGCCTGCTCGGTACGGGCGTCCTCGACATCGATCTGGCCCCGCACCCGGCCACCGTCAAACAGATTCCACGAGAAGACGCCGCCGACGCTCCAGCCACGATTGTCCCAATCGCCCAGATCGTCGAAGTTCGTCGTCACAATCGAAAAGCGGCCCAAAATATTGAACTGGGGATACAACTCTGCGGTCGCCACACCGACCCGGGCCGTCTGCGAGGCGAGTGTGCGTTCGGCGGCGCGGATATCGGGCCGGCGACGGATCAGATCGCCCGGGATGCCGAGCAACAGCTCGCCTGTGGCTTTCGGGATCGGCTTGCTGGCCGCCAATTCGGCGTGCAGCGTGCTCGGCGGCTCCCCGAGCAGCACGCCAAGCTGATTCATCGCCGCCGTCAGACGCGCCTGCAGCACCGGCAGGAAGGCCTGGGTCCGATACAGATTCAGCTCCGCCTGACGCACCTCCAGATCCGACGCCAGACCCGCCTTGTTGCGATCCTCGACCAGCTTCAGGGCGTCTTTCTGGGTCTTGATATTGCCGCGGGTGTAGTCGATCCGGTCTTGCGAGGTACGCACATCGGTATAGGCCAGCGCGACCTGGGCGTTCAACAGCACAAGGACGTCCCGGTAGGATTCCACCGATGCCTCGAGGTTCGCGTCGGCCGACTCCACCAGGCGCCGCACCCGGCCCCATACGTCTGCTTCCCAACTCGCGTTGGCGCCGTATTCATAGAGGTTGGACGTTCGGTTGCCGTCGACCTCGGGGGGGAAGAAGGTTTCCGAGGTCCGCTCTCGGATGGCGCCGCCAGATCCGTTGAGGTCCGGCACGCGCTCGCCGGCCGCGATGGCACGGACGGCTCTGGCCTCCCGGATCCGCGCCACCGCTTCCATCAGACCGGGATTGCCCTGACGTGCCCGCTCGATATAGCCGGTGAGTTGCGGGTCCTCCAACAACGCCCACCAACGGATGATATCGGGCTCGTCCGAACTCATCTCGTCGAGCACCGTCTGTTGCCATTGATCGGGGACAGCGGGGGTGGGCGCTGCGTAGTCCGGCCCGACGGTCACACAACCAGCGGTCAGGACGGCGACGACGGCGCATGAGCATCTCAATGCTGAAAACATTGCGGTCCGACTCGACCCGATCATCGCCTCTCTCCCTCTGGCACCAGGAACAACACTACCCCAAAACGCGGCGCGCTATACCCCGGACCGATTGCGCAACCGTCGGCATGGTTCTGGGGATAGTCCGGTCAGACCACAGGACTGTGAATACGCTGAAAAAATAGACCATCCCAATGTCCCCGATCACAGCCATCGGGCCGGCGTCCGCGTATTGATCCCTGACGCAGCGCTGCTACCAGGGTATCGGCTTGCCCTGGAAATCATAAAAGCGGCCATTGTCTTCTTTGCTCAGCCCTTCGATCACGCCGACCAGACCGGCGACGCTCTCCTCTGTGCCATAGGTGGCATTTGGCCCGCCCATGTCCGTTCTCACCCAGCCCGGATGCACGACGACACAGGTAAAACCGTCCGGCCCGAGCTCCACACTCCAGATCTTGTTGAACTGGTTGAGCGCCGATTTGCTCGCGCGGTAGGCGTACCAGCGGCCATTCGAGTTCTCGATACTGCCAAGCTGGGAGGACATGCTGACGATCAGCTTGCGATGACCGGCGCGCAGGTTGGGCAGCAAGGCCCGGGTCACCCGCAGCGGTCCGAGCGTGTTGACGGCAAACGTCCGCTCCATCATGTCGAAATCGACCTGGTCGAGTGTCACATCCTGCCGTTTAAAGATCCCGGCATTGTTGATCAGGATATCGATGGCCACCCCGTCAAGCCGCCCGGCCAGCGCCGCGACGCTCTCCGCGTCGGCGACATCGAGCTGTTCCACCCGATCCGCAACCTTTGACAGCGCCTCGGCGGTAGCCGGGCTCCGCGCCGTGCCAATGACCGTGTAGCCCTTGGCCGCAAACTGTTGGGCATACTCGAGACCGAGGCCCCGGTTAGCACCCGTGATCAACACCGTGGCGCCGTCATCCGCCCAGGCCAGGTCGCCGCCCGTCAATCCGATAACGGTCACTATCATAATGCCGAGCTTTCTCATGTTCGTGGCTTCCTCATCAAGTAGATTTCCATATATCTCATCCTCCGCACATCAGGGACCAAACTCAAGGCCCCGACGACCACCTGGACACGGATGTCTCATCCGCGGCGGAGTCCGCACCCGGCGTTAACAGACGACAACGGCAGGTCGGGTGACTAG
>CAMYOC010000018.1 GCA_947259915.1 uncultured Gammaproteobacteria bacterium | reverse complement strand
CATGGTGAAGGAACTGCCGAGAGGGACATTCAGGAGACTCGGCAAAGTCAGTGTCGCTCCGCCGAAAGGCTCCTCATTGAACTTGAGCATCCGGGCGACCTGGGGGCTGGTGTTGATGCCTCCCGAGACCGGGTTGGCAATGACTTGCGCTGCGCCGCCTCCGAACCCGCCGTCGGGGCCGAAGTCGTAGGACGCCGGGTCGTCTTCGAAGTCGGTTACGAGACCACCAGAACCGCCGCCACCGTCTTCGCTGGCGCTCGGCAGCACGATGTCGTCGAAGTAGAAGGTCCAGTTGTCGGGATCATTGCCGGCGTCGCCCACGCTCCCGTTGTCGAAGATGAACGTGATTCCGGTGAAGCTGCCGCTGATACCCGAAAAATCGAACGTCAGCGTTTCCCAACCCGAACCGCCGTGGGTCACGGTGGCTTCCGCGTCCGGACCGCCTTCCAGCTTGAACAGGACATCCACTACCCGTGGCGACCAGACCTTCATGGTGAAGGAACTTCCGGACGGTACATTGAGCGTGGACGACAGGGCTAACGTGGCCCCGCCAAAGGGTTCGGCCGCGAATTTCAGCATCCGCGCAACCTGCGAGCTGGTGTTGTTGCCGTCTGGGACAGGGTTCGCAATGACCTGTGCGGCACCACCGCCGAAGCCGCCATCCGGACCGAAGTCGTAGGAGTCCGGAGGCCCTTCGAAGTCGGTCACCAGGCCGCCCGAAGGCCCGCCACCGCCGTCGCCACCGCTCGGCAACAGGATGTCATCGAAATAAAACGTCCAGTTGTCGGGGTCGTTGCCGGCGTCGCCGTTGGTCCCGTTGTCGAAAATGAACGTGAGACCTTCCACGGTGCCGCTGAAATCCGAGAAATCGAACGTGAGTTCCTCCCAGCCTGAACCGCCGTGGGTAACGGTTACTTCATCCTCGACCGGGCCCTCTATCTTGAGCAGGACATCGACGACCCGCGGCGACCAGACTTTCATCGTGATCGGCCTGCCGCCTGGCAGAGTGACGGGACTATCCAGCGTCAGCGTGGAGCCACCGAAGTCCGCCGCATCGAACTTCAGCATCTGCGCGACCTGGGGGCTGGTGTCGATGCCTTCCGGAACCGGGTTGGCAATGACTGCGGACGCGCCGCCACCAAAGCCGCCGCCCGGCCCGAAGTCATAGGAGTCCGGCGAATCTTCGAAATCGATAATGGTGTCCGGTATCGGCTCTACTCCGCCGACTCTTTCGAACACTCTGACGTAATCGACCAGCATGGTCTGCGGCCAGGTCTCATTGCCGGTGGGCGGCTGGTTATCGCTACCCAGCGTTCCGCCCATCGCCACATTGAGGATCATGAAGAATTCCCGAAGGAACTCCTCCATCGTGTCCGGATCGATGGTGCGGGTGAAATAGGTGATGCCGTCGATCTTGCCGACGATCCGGTTTTCGTCCCAGTCCGCCTCGAAGATGTGGTAGTCATCGCCGAGCGATTCCGCAAAGGATCGGGTCTGGGTGTCGAATACCCAACCGTCAGGGAACGAACACTCCTCGGGCGCCTGCAGCGTCTCGTCACACCAGTGCATGGTGAAATGCGTCGTCTTGTCGTCGGAGAAAGCGTTGTGCATCTCCATGTAGTCGACTTCGCCCGCGCGCGGCCAGGGCGTCTCGGGGAACACCGCGCCCAGACTCCAGAACGCCGGCCAGGCTCCTTCTCCGACCGGCGGCTTGATCCGCGCCTGTACGGTGCCGAACTTGAACTCAAATTTGTCCTGGGTATTGATCCGTGCAGAGGTGATGGTGCCGTCGCGGACGCCGCAGGGTTCCACCGGGCACTGGGCCTGGATCACCAGATTGCCGTCCTCGACGCGGACGTTGTCGGAAGAATCCGTATACAGCTGCCACTCGTTGTTGCCCCAGCCGTCGTTGTCGGGACCGTAACCGGTCTCGATGTTCCAGAACTCAGGAGATGGTGCGGTGCCCGTCTCGAATTCGTCGGAGAAGATCACGTTGTAGGTGATGCCGCCGCCGCAGGCCGGGAAACCCGGGAAGTCGAAATCGAAGGTGTCTGTGCAGCCGAACTCGTTGTAGGAGCTGTAGAAGTGCAGCAGCGCCGCGGATTCGCTGACAACTTCGTTGGCGCCGTCTGTCAGGGCGGCGACGACGTCGCCGACTTTGTCATCGAAGTCGGGATCGAAGAAATCCAGCGTCTGCTCTTGCGCCTGGCAACCGGCAGTATTCCTGTCGATCGAGATTCCATTGGTCGGATCGGCGTCCCGATCGAGGCTCTGCAAAAAGACCAGTTGATTGAGGGCGGGCTGATCTGTCGGTACATCGCTGCCAGTGAGTTCGACCGGGGTCAGAAAGGACGCGCCCTCGAGATTGCCCAGGCCGATGCCGCAGACAGAAAATGTTACCAGTTCGAAGTCCCGGTACTCGAACTCACCAAACGAATTGGTGACCCCGGACTCGCCGCCGGTGCTTCTCCAGTCGACGCCCTCAAGACCAGAGTCTATTAATTGACCGGTCTTGGTCGGCTGCGGCGTTCCGGCAACGCCCTTTTTCCCGTTTCCGGAGCCGCAACCCACCAGGGCCAGGACCGCGATGAGGGTGGTGCACACACGCACTGAGCGGGGCAAGGATTTCGACTGCATGGCTGGCTCTCTCGGTAACTACGTACATGATGATCATCATCAGGCCAGACTTCGGGAGTCTTGCCGCCGCCACAGTCAAGACAGTGACGACGATGTTGCGATGCAGCGTGCTTTAAGACGCCGCATACAACCCTAACGTGCTGATCGGAATTCTTTTTTCGTTATGCTCTTGTTCGTCTGGTTTTTCTATCAGCAATTGACAGCGTTGTCAATTTGATGGACGATGCGTCGGACAATTACACGTACCACCCAGGTCCGGAACGACCCCATGAGCGAAGCAAGCCTCTACGAAACGGCGCCAGAAGATCGCATCCCGTTTGCTCAGAAGCTGATCTACGGACTCGGCGCTTTCGTCAACAATCTGCTTGCCGCCGCGATAGGCGGCATGGTGATCGTGCTGAACCTCGGCCTGGGCATGAATCCCGCACTGGTCGGCCTCCTCGGCGCGCTCCCGCGTCTCACCGATGCGATCACCGATCCGCTGATGGGCTACATCTCGGACAACACGAGGTCGCGATGGGGCAGGCGCCGACCTTACATATTCGTCGGCGCGATTGTCGCCGGCATTGTCTTTGCGCTGCTATGGCAGCTGCCCCGTGGCCAGAGCGAGTCCTTCTATTTCTGGTACTTCCTGATCGGATCGCTGATTTTTTATCTGGGCTATACGGTCTTTGCGACACCGTGGGTGGCACTGGGTTACGAGCTTACGCCGGATTACCACGAGCGCACGCGCCTGATGGGTGTGCAGAATTTTGTCGGTCAATTGGCCTACGTGGTCGCACCATGGTTCCTGCTCTTTATGCAGAGCAAGACATATTTCGACGACATGGTGGATGGCGCCGCCGGTCTGGCGATCATCATCGCCGTGGTTACCATAATCATCGGCATCATGCCCGCGATATTTCTGCGCGAACGCTTCAAACATATCGCCGAGGCGGAGGTGGTGGAGCACCTTGAGGAAGCGAACGGCGGGAAGTCCGTTGTGCTTCGCAGCATCCTCGACTTCTTCAAGGCCTTTGCCGCGACGCTGAAATTCAAACCGTTTCTCAAGCTTTGCGCAGCGACCTTCCTGGTGTTTAACGGTTTTATGCTGATTTCATCGTTCCAGTTCTACGTCATCATCTATTACGTGTTCGGTGGCGATAAGGTGCTGGGCGCAGAATATGCTGGTTATGCCGGCACGCTGGGCGCGATCTCCGCATTTGTCGTCATATTTATCGTGACCTGGATGGGTACGAAGATCGGCAAGCGCCGCGCGTTCTTTGTCGCTATCGGTATCTCGATGGTCGGGTACGCGTTGAAATGGGTGTGTTACAACCCAGAGATGCCGCTACTGCTATTGCTGCCGGCACCGCTCCTCGCATTCGGTCTCGGCGGGCTGTTTACGCTGATGCCTTCGATGATCGCAGACGTTGTCGACATGGATGAACTGGAAACGAATGAGCGTCGTGAAGGCATGTACGGCTCGATCTTCTGGTGGGTGGTCAAGCTGGGCATGGCGGCGGCACTCGCAGCCGGCGGTTTTCTGCTCAACGCGACTGGGTTCGATGTCGCGCTGGAAGGTAACCAGACGGAGAACACGATACTCCTGATGCGGCTGTTCGATGCATTTGTTCCGTTCATCGCATCAGGTGTCGCCATCTGGGCGATCGCGACCTTCTCGATAACCGAGGCTCGCGCGCACGAGATCAGACAGGAGCTCGAGCGGCGCCGCGGCGACCCGAACGAGCCCATCGCCGAACCTGCCTGACCGCGCGCCGGATCGCGCCCTTTCGGCCTCGTGATACGACGCGCGCATGGAACAGATTGACCAGGAGAGCCAGCCCGGATTCGAGGGCAGACCTTGACTCGCCGCGTCGCGCCCGGGCTTCATCGCCAGCGCCGCAAATTCATATGAACAGCTTTTATCGAATACAACCCGTTTGCCTTTGCTCTTCGACGCAGGCGACCAACAAGAGGAGAGAACAGCATGTCGCGTAATCAGGGGGAGTCGCTATACGGCAGACGTCTGTCGCTGAGCGGGATCGACTCGTACAACATCG
Organism: uncultured Gammaproteobacteria bacterium; assembly: GCA_947259915.1. Lineage (GTDB taxonomy): Bacteria > Pseudomonadota > Gammaproteobacteria > Steroidobacterales > XN24 > CAMYOC01. The sequence goes on along the minus strand of CAMYOC010000018.1, from coordinate 12,866 downwards.
CCGACGAGGAATTGACCTCGCTGTTCCGCAAGATCCTCGACGGCAAGATCCACGGACTCTCATTCAGTCCGTACGTTACCGGGCAGGGCCCCGGCACCAAAATCGGTGAAGCACAGATCGTCGATCGGATGGGTATCATTCAGCCTTATGTGAACTGGGTGCGGTCCTTCTCCTGCACCGACGGTAATGAGCTGATCCCGCGCATCGCCCACGCGAACGGGCTGAAGACCATGGTCGGAGTCTGGCTCGAAGGTGATCATCAGAAGAACGAGGAGGAACTGCAAAACGCGATCGAGGTAGCCAGTGCGGGCCATGCAGATATTCTCGCGGTGGGCAATGAAGTGCTTTTGCGCGGCGATCTGTCAGAGGAAGAACTGATCGACTACGTCAATCGCGTAAGACAGGCCGTCCCGGGTGTCCCGGTCGGTTATGTGGACGCCTATTTCGAGTTTGTCGATCACCCGCGGGTGACCGATGCCTGCGATGTGATCCTCGCCAACTGCTACCCCTTCTGGGAGGGCTGCGCAGCCGAGTACTCGCTGCTCTACATGAAGGAGATGTATCGTCGCGCGGTCCGCGCGGCGAATGGCAAGAAAGTCATCATCAGCGAAACGGGTTGGCCGAACGTGGGCACGCCGACGGGCGCCGCGGTGCCCTCCTACACCAACGCGATCCGGTATTTCCTGAACACCTATCAGTGGGCCGCAGAAGAGAATATCGAGATATTTTATTTCTCGTCTTTCGACGAAGACTGGAAGACCGGCGATGAAGGCGACGTCGGTGCCTATTGGGGTCTTTGGGACAAGGATGGGCGCCTCAAATATGTCTGATCATGGATCGCCTGCGGATCGCAAAGTGATGCAATTCGAAGCCGGCAACGGAATCTGTTATTCCGGCTATCGCGAGGGTCAATCTCCCCTCACCGGCCGCTACCCGACCTACGCCGACGTGAGCGAGGATCTGGGCATCCTGGCGGCAAACTGGAAATATCTCCGCCTCTACGATTGCAGCCGGCATGCGGAAATCGTCCTCGAAGTGATCCGTAACGAAGGCCTCGATTTCAGGGTCATGCTGGGCGCCGAAATGCGCGCCGAAATCAGTAATCCGAACTGCCCATGGGGCGCTGATTACGATGAGGCAACGCTGCGGGCGAACCAGCATGCCAACAGTGAAGAGATCGATCGGATGATCGCGCTGGCGGACCGCTATGCTGAGTGCGTGTTTTCTGTCTCCGTGGGCAATGAGGCCTCGGTGGAGTGGACCGACCACCTGGTGCCGGTAGAGAACCTGATCGACTATGTGCGCCGCACAAGACAGGCGATAGAGCAGCCGGTGACATTCTGTGAGAATTACGTGCCCTGGGGCTACAAGCTGGGAACACTTGCGGCCGAACTCGATTTCATCTCGCTGCATACCTATCCGGTCTGGGAGTATCTGACGGTCGATGCCGCGCTGGAATACACCCGGGACAATTATCATAGCGTTGCCAGGCACTACCCCGATAAACCCGTCGTCATTACCGAAGCGGGCTGGACGACCTCATCCAATGGGCGAGGCATCGAGCCATGGAATGCATCGCAGGAGTTTCAGGCGATCTATTATCGACAACTGATCGACTGGACCAGGGAGGCCGGCATCCTCACATTTGTGTTCGAGGCTTTTGACGAGCCGTGGAAAGGATCGCCCGACCCGCTCGAGCCGGAGAAGCACTGGGGGCTCTTTACCGTGGACCGCAGGCCCAAACTGGTGATGCAGGAATTCGATCCCGGTGTGATGTCCGGTTGACGGGCTGGCAGCAATCCCCGACCCACGGAAGGTCTGATCGGAAGACGAGCGGAGATGAGCATGCCTGAATCCATGCCCCAGGCCAGCGAAGTCAGCGGTGCATTTGTCACATTGGCCGGCGAGCGCTACTACGCGATCGGCAACGTCGACAAGATGCCGCCGTTCTTCATCAATCTGGTGTCAGACAATGATCACTGGTTGTTTGTCGCATCCAATGGTGGCCTCACCGCTGGTCGCGTGTCGCCAGACACCGCCTTGTTTCCCTACGTTACCGTGGACAAGATCTACGACAGCACTCCGCATACCGGCAGCAGGACTCTTCTACGGATCGAGCGGGACGGGCAGTGGCGTGACTGGGAGCCGTTCAACATCGAGCATACCGGTCATCGCTTTGCGACCACGCGCAACCTGTACAAGAACGCGCTGGGCAACAAGCTACTGTTCGAAGAGATCAACCACGATCTCGGGCTGGCGTTCCGGTATCGGTGGATGACCAGCGACGCCTATGGCTTTGTACGCGAGGCTGAAATCGAGAATCTGGGCGCGACCGACTGCACGATCGAACTCCTCGATGGACTGCAGAATATCCTGCCTGCCGGGACGCCCCGCTTCACCCAGACCAACTCCAGCTATCTGGTGGACGCGTATAAGTGGAACGAGCTGGATGCCGACACCGGTCTGGCGCTCTTCACCCTATTCTCCGGCATCTCTGATCGCGCCGAGCCTTGCGAATCGCTGAAAGCCAACACCGTATTCTGCCTGGGCCTCGAGTCACGCCGGGTGCTGCTCTCGAATGGACAACTCGACAGTTTCCGCCGCGGCGAAGCGCTGACCCAGGAGACCCGGACACGCGGCATCCGTGGCGCGTACTTTGTCAACGCGTCGCTGGATTTGCCGCCGCAATCATCCCGGCAATGGCAATTGGTGGCTAATCTGGAGCAGAGCCAGAGCGAGTCGCTCGACCTGATCCGCGCGCTCGCTGATCCGCAAGCGCTGGCCGCCGCGATCAAACAGTCTGTTGAACAGGGCTCCGACAGGCTGGCCCACATCACGGCGGCCGGTGACGGCTTCCAGAAGACCGCCGAGGAGAATGTATCAGAACATCATTATGCCAACGTTCTGTACAACGTCCTGCGTGGCGGCATCTTTGATAATCAATATCTGTTGTCCGCGCGCGACTTCAGCAACCACATCAGACTGTTCAACCGCGGCGTCTATCGACGGCATCAGACGCTGCTCGACGCGCTGCCCGAGAAAATTGAATGCCACCAGTTACTGGCAGATATCCAGCAGCAGGGGGATCCTCAGCTGGATCGTCTTGCCCGCGAGTATCTGCCGATCACCTTCGGCCGCCGACATGGCGATCCCAGTCGCCCATGGAATCAGTTCGCGATCCGGCTGACAGACGAGCAAGGCAATCGTCTGCTGACCTACCAGGGCAACTGGCGTGACATCTTCCAGAACTGGGAAGCCTTGCTGCTCAGCTATCCGGAATTCACCGAGTACGTCATCGCCAAGTTCGTCAACGCTTCCACAGCGGATGGCTACAATCCCTATCGGATCACCGATGAAGGCATCGACTGGGAAGTGGAGGAACCAGACGATCCCTGGAGCTACATCGGCTACTGGGGCGATCACCAGATCATCTATCTGCAGAAATTGCTGGAGCTCTCGCAGCAATTTCACCCGGCCCGCCTCGGCGAGCTGCTGCACCAGCCCGTGTTCAGTTACGCAAACGTGCCCTACCGGATCAAGCCGTTCGAAGCGGTGCTGGAAAACGCTAAAAGCACTGTCGAATATGACAACGATCTGGCGGAGCGGATCGAGCACCGGGTGAGTGAAATCGGCGCCGACGGCAAGTTGCTGCTGGATGCCGGTGGCCAGGTCTACCAGGTCAATCTGCTCGAGAAGCTGCTGGTGGCGCTGTTGGCCAAGCTGGGCAATCTGGTGATCGATGGCGGGGTCTGGCTCAACACCCAGCGCCCGGAATGGAACGACGCCAACAATGCCCTGGTCGGTCAGGGATTGTCCATGGTGACCCTGTATTACATGCGTCGCTATGTCAGGTTCCTGCAGGGATTGCTCGCGGCCCAATCGGGCGCGGTAGACCTCTCCACGGAGGTCAGCCGGTGGCTGGCCGAGACCGCGGCCGCTCTAAACAAAGCTCGTCAGCAGCTGGACAGTGGGCCGATTGATAGCCGGCAGCGCTACGCGTTGCTGGTGGAACTTGGTCAGGCTGCCAGCCGTTACCGGCAGACCGTCTACGCCCAGGAGTCCTTCACCGGCACCGTATCGCAAGACCTCGAACTGGTCACCGTGATGCTCGACGACGCCCTGGCGGCGATCGACTACAGCATTCGCAATAACCGGCGGGCCGACGGCCTCTACCATGCCTACAATCTGATGGAACTCAATGGGGAGGCGCTGGAACTCGATACGCTCTACCCAATGCTGGAAGGCCAGGTTGCCGCGCTCAGCTCGGGCGCCATCGCGCCGGAGCAGGCGGTCGAATTGCTGGAGGCGTTATTCGAGAGTGATGTATTCAGACCCGATCAGCATTCGTTCCTGCTCTATCCTGATCGTGAGCTACCCAGCTTTCTTGAGAAAAACCGCGTTCCCGCCGAGCGGGTCGAAGCGATACCGCTGCTCAAACGGATGCTGGAGCAAGGGGAGCGTCGTATCATCGAACGAGACGCCGGCGGCACCTGTCGCTTCAATGCCGAACTGACCAACGTCGGCGACCTGGACGCCCGGCTGAATGATCTGGCGCCTGTCTACGGCGAAATGCTCGAGACAGCCCGAGACCCGCTGCAAGCACTTTACGAACAGGTGTTCCATCATAAGGCCTTCACCGGGCGCTCCGGCGGCATGTTCGGCTTCGAGGGGCTGGGCAGCATCTATTGGCACATGGTGGCCAAGCTCTTGTTGGCCGTCCAGGAGAGTTTCTTTGCGGCACGGGAGCATGGTGCCGACGAGGCCACATGCCAGCGCCTTGCCAGTCTGTATTACCGTGTCCGCGAAGGCATCGGCTTTAACAAGACACCTGCCGAATTTGGCGCATTCCCGACCGATCCTTACTCGCACACCCCCAAACACATGGGCGCCCAGCAGCCAGGCATGACCGGCCAGGTGAAGGAAGAGATCCTGACCCGGTTCGCCGAACTGGGTGTGCGCGTGCATGCCGGCGCGGTCCGGTTCGACCCATGCCTGCTACGCGCCTGTGAGTTTATCGACGAACCGCAACCGTTCCGTTTCCTCGATGTAGACGGGCGCTGGCAGGAGCTGCCGGTACCGGCGAAGGGGCTGGCATTCACCTGGTGTCAGGTGCCGGTGATCTACCGTCTGGATGAGTCCGCCGAGCCCGGCGTGACCGTCACCTGGGACAACGGCGAAGACCAGGATCTGCCTGCGCTCGCCTTGCCTGAGGACATGGCCCGGCAGCTGTTTCAGCGCCGCGGACGCATCCGCCGGATCGAACTGGTGCTGAGCAGTCGTCAGCTGCTATCCGGCCAAACGTAGTCCGGTCGGTCCGGCCCGGAGGCCGGACACATTGCTCGAGATTGGGCCCCTGCCCCTGCCCCGATCCTGGGCGGGCTGATACTGGCTCTCGCTGACCGGCGCTCAGCCTGAACGAGGCGGCGGCCGCAAGCACGCGCTTGCGGCCGCCCCTGTCTTATCTCTGGCAGACGATCGCCTTATGTGGCTCGACGCAGGCGGAGCGGCCAGATGCGGCCGGTCCGGCCACGATCTTCCCGGACCGGTCTCGGTCGATCTGCCGGGCCCTGGTTCAGGCGATCGTCGGCAATGGCTGGCGCAGCGACGAATGAGGTGATCGTCGTCAGCCCACCCAGACTAAACGCGAACGGGTCGCGTGAAGTGTTGGCTCTTTTGGACATGGTCTGATCTCCATAGCGAACTGTGAAACTGCGGTTCGCCGATCCGCGCATGGCGTTCGACGCGCAAACAGTAGGCTGTCGGGGGATAGACCACAAACGGGAAAAATTCGGTTCTGGGTTGAGAAAAACTCAACGCGGGTCAGCGAAGGCCTGCAATATCCACTCGCGCAGGGCCTGGACGCTCTCATCCTCGGCTCGGTCTTCCCTGTAGACCAGGTAGTAGCTGACGTCCGCGACATGTTCCTTCTTGAAAAGCCGCACAAGACTCCCCGATTCGAACCAGCGGTCGCCGAGCGGTATCGGCACCAGTGCGGCGCCGATGCCCCGTTCGGCTGCACGCGCCACCGCAATCATCGAATCGAGGCGGGTGACCTTGGCGTCCTCCGGAAGACGGATACCCGACTCGGTAGCCCAGCGCTCCCAGGCTTTCGGGTGCGTCTCGTGAACGATAATCGGAAACTCGCTGACGATGGTCTTGTTCTTGACCTTCACCGTCTTGCTGAACTCTGGCGAGCCTGCCGGCACGATCCGCAGCGCGAAGAGCAGGTCCGATGACATGTCCGGTGGCGGTGACCGAAAGAGTCGGATCGGCGGTAAACTCAGCCAGGCGCGGAACAAACAACTCGCTGGCGAAAAACGGCTGCACCGAGATCCGTATCGAGCTGCGTCGACCGCCCGTCTTGTAACTGGCCGCGACCGTATCCAGCTGCTCGATCAGCGGACTGACGTCTTCGTAGAACGACCTGCCCGTTTCAGTCAACTCCAGTGAACGGCTGCCGCGTTCGAACAGCGATTCGCCCAGTTCCTGCTCGAGGCTCTTTATCTGATGACTGACCGCTGACGCAGTGACAAACAGCTCTTCGCCTGCCGCGCGTAAGCTCTCATGCCTCGCGGCGGCGCAGAAGGTGCGCAGTCCGCGGAGAGAGATTTTGGGCTTGTTGGGCATCGTGTCCTCATTCGGGCGACGCAGTAAACTCCGCGTTGATCAGCCGCAGCCTGGCTGGCAGTTGTTGCAGCCTGAATTAAGCCAATGCTCGGTTCGCCGTCTCGACACGGCTATCCGCGAAGGCGGGAAATCCGCAGCGGCAGTCGCGTCTGTACGACCTTGTACCCGGATCGACATACGCCGGATGAGTCCTCGCAGTCCCTGGCTGTACGGAAGCTCCGCATCAGCGCGGCTGCAAATCATTTGACAGATGACAACGCTGTCAACAATACTGCCCCTTCCTGGTGATTTCAAGCGATATAGTTGAGGAAAAAGCGGTTTGGCTAAGGCGACGATTCAGGATGTAGCGAAGCTAGCGGGCGTGTCGATCAAGACCGTCTCACGCGTCACCAACCGTGAGGCGAATGTCCGGCAGGAGACGCGGCGAAAGGTGCAACGGGCCGCCAAACGGCTCGACTACCAACCCAATCCCTCGGCGCGTAGCCTGGCCGGCACCCGGTCGTACCACGTCGGGCTGCTGTTCGACAATCTCAGCGCCAGCTATCTGATGAATATCCAGAGCGGTGTTCTCAGCACCAGCCGTTCAGAGGGCTACGACCTGGTCATCCAGCCATGCGATTACTCGGACCCCAAGCTCGTCGCCTCTATCTCGTCGATGGTCCGATCCAAATCCGTGGACGGACTGATCCTCACCCCACCGCTATCGGACATGAAACCGCTGTTAAAGGCGCTCGACAAGCTCGGCGTCTGTCTTGCGCTGATCGCGCCGGCCGACCCCTCGAACCGCCATCGCTCGGTCTTCACCAACGATCAGGACGCCTGCGCCGAGATGACACGCTACCTGGTTTCCATGGGTCATCAACGCATCGGGTTTGTGATCGGCCACCCCGACCACGGCGCCATCGGCAACCGCTACCTCGGCTATCGCGACGGCCTGGGGAGCTGTGGATTGAAGTTCGATCGCAGGCTTGTCAAACAGGGCGACAACACCTTCGAGTCCGGCGAAAAGTGTGGGCATCGCCTGCTCGATCTGGAGGATCCGCCTACGGCCATCTTTGCCAGTAACGACGATATGGCGGCCGGCGTGATGAGGGCCGTCCATGAGATGGAGCTCGCGATCCCCGGAGATGTGTCGGTAGCGGGCTTTGACGACGCGCCTCTGGCCAGTCAGATCTGGCCCGCGCTGACCACGATCCGTCAACCCATGGAGGAGATGGCGGTACGTGCGACAGAGTTCCTGCTGCGCCAGCTTCGTGGAGAGACGGGCGAGAATAACCGGCACACGATCGCCTCGACCCTGGTGGTCAGAGAATCGACCGGGCCCTGCCCCCGCAACCGCGGCTAGCCACGGAGCTTTCCCCACGGCAACCTGGCCGGCAGCGGGGGCAGGCGCGTTCGAGACAGCTTGCGAGCCTAGCGCCCCACGACGAAGGGCACACGACCGGTGGGCACTGTCGCCGCCGCCCGCTCGCAGTGAGCCGCCTGGTCATCGAAAAAGATATGCGGTCGAAAGGCCTCGAGGAAGCGGGTCTTGGGCACACCGCCGAGAAAGAACGCCTCGTCGATAATGACGCCCCAATCCAGTAGCGTGCGGATCACCCGCTCATGAGCCGGCCGGCCGCGGGCGGTCACCAGCGCAGTACGTATGGGCGCGCGCCCGGGAGGGGCCTCGCGCTGTATCGCGGAGAGACTCTTGAGGAAACCGGCGAACGGTCCCTCCGCCAGAGGCTGCCGGGCCTTCTCGGCCTCATTGCGCTCGAACGCCTCCAGTCCCTGCTCCTGGTAGATCAACTCCGACTCGCCGGAGAACAGCGTCGCGTCGCCATCAAATGCGATACGGATTTGTCCGATGTCTTCGTCGGCATTGCCCGCATGGTCATACAGGATAGCGGCGCCGATACCGCCGGCCAGAGCCGCCTGGACGTCGTCCTCGTACTGGGACAGGAACAGGTCCACGCTAAAGGCGTGCAGATAAGGCGCCAGCGCCGCACCCCCCGATAACGCGGCGCGGTTGACGTCCAATCCGTAGTGGTCGATGGAATTGAAGATCCTGAGGCTCGTCTCGGTTGAGTTGCGCGACATGATGACCACCTCGGCGCGGCGACGATCATCCAGCGCATTGAGCCGCAAAATAGCCTTGACCAGGGCGAAGCCGGCGCCAGGCTTCAGCAGCGTTGATTCCTGCTCGAGCTGATGACGGCGATAGGCCTGCAGACCCTGTTCGCGGAATATCCGGTCTTCCTCGCGCAGGTCAAACAGAGCCCGCGAGGCGATACCCACCACCAGGCATTCGTCCAGCTTTACGCTCAAATCTGCACTCTCCGCCTGTTATCTGATTATCGCCTCACGATTATGAAGCAAGCGCAGCCGATGCTCCATCGGACCAACATCCGGACCTGGTGAGGTCAAAACGACAAAGGCCGGGACAAGCCCGGCCTTTATCTGTCCACTTTGTCGCCGAGACTGCTCAGCCTTCAGCGGTCTCGGCCGCGGGATCGCCTGCCCCGCCGACCAGCTGCACCAGCGCCATCGGGGCGGTATCGCCCGGGCGCAGGCCGATCTTGAGGATGCGCAGATAGCCACCCGGACGGCTCACATAGCGGGGACCGATCTCACCGAACAGCTTGCCGACAGCCTCCTTGTCCCGCAGGCGGTCAAAAGCGCGGCGGCGCTGGGCGACACCATCCACCTTGGCCATGGTGATAAGAGGCTCCACCACGCGGCGCAGCTCCTTGGCCTTCGGCACCGTAGTGCGGATGGCCTCGTGCTTGAGCAGCGAGGCTGTCATGTTGCGGTACATGGCGCGACGGTGCGAGCTGTTACGCCCGAGCCGGCGGCCAGAATTACGATGACGCATGATTCCGTTTCCCGATCTTCAGCCAGCCGCTAACGCGGCCTGCTCGTCTTCTTGTCTAAGGCTGGCCGGCGGCCAGTTCTCCAGGCGCATGCCGAGCGCCAGACCATGGGTCTCGAGCACCTGCTTGATCTCGGTCAGCGACTTCTTGCCGAGGTTCGGCGTACGCAGCAGCTCGACCTCGGTGCGCTGGACCAGATCACCGATGTAGTTGATGTTCTCGGCCTTCAGGCAGTTGGCCGAACGCACCGTCAGCTCCAGCTCGTCCACCGGACGCAGCAGGATCGGATCGATCTGGGACTCTGCGCTAGCGGCCGATGCTTCCGCCTGACCCTTCAGATCGACAAACACCGAGAGCTGATCCTGGAGGATGTTACCGGCGCGGCGGATAGCCTCTTCGGGATCGATGGTGCCGTTGGTCTGGATGTCGATCAGCAGCTTGTCGAGGTCGGTCCGCTGTTCGACGCGGGCGGCTTCGACAGTGTAGCTGACGCGACGCACCGGGCTGAATGAGGCGTCGAGCTGCAGCCGCCCGATCGGGCCCGACTGCTCCTCAAAGGCCGGACGCAGATTGGCCGGGCGGTAGCCGCGGCCGCGCACGACCTTGAGCCGCATGCTGAGCTCACCGGCGCTGGTCAGATTGGCAAGGACCAGATCGGGGTTCACCACCTCGATGTCGTGATCGACGGTGATATCGCCCGCAGTGACCGGACCCGGACCCTTCTTGTGCAGGCTTAGCTCGGCCTCGTCGCGGGTATGCATACGGATCGCGACCTGCTTCAGGTTGAGCAGGATGTCGACCACGTCCTCCTGCACGCCCTCGATGCTGGTGTACTCGTGGAGCACACCCTCGATCTCGGCCTCGACAATCGCGCTGCCGGGCATCGACGACAGCAGGATACGCCGCAGGGCGTTGCCCAGCGTATGGCCGAAGCCACGCTCGAAGGGCTCGATGACGACACGCGCGAGGTTGGCCTTCTCGGACTGGACCTTGACGACGCGCGGCTTGAGAAATTCAGTGACGGTATCCGGCATGGCAATAAGCCTCGGCTATTACTTGGAGTAGAGCTCCACAACCAGGTTCTCGTTGATGTCCGGGAGGATCTCCGCCCGATCCGGAAGCTGTTTCAGCGTCCCGGTCATCTTCTTCTCATCGACTTCCACCCACTCCGGGAAACCGACCTGGCTTGCGATGGACAGCGCGCTCTGGATACGCAGCTGTTTCCTCGATCTGTCGCGCACCGAGACCACGTCACCGGAGCCCACCTGATACGAGGGAATATTTACGAGTTCATCGTTTACCCGGATGCCCTTGTGGCTGACCAGCTGCCGGGCCTCGGAACGAGTTACGGCAAAGCCCATGCGGTAAACGACGTTGTCGAGACGCCCTTCCAGCAGCTGCAACAGATTCTCGCCGGTCGAACCCTTACGGCCGGCCGCTTTCTTGTAGTAGTTGCGGAACTGACGTTCGAGCACGCCGTACATGCGGCGCAGTTTCTGTTTTTCACGCAGCTGCAGACCGTAGTCCGAAATCCGCGGCCGACGTTGCGGCGCGCCACCGGGCGGGACCGTCAGTTTGCACTTGGATTCGAGCGGGCGCACGCCGCTCTTGAGGAACAGATCGGTGCCTTCGCGGCGCGACAGTTTGCACTTGGGTCCGAGATATCTAGCCATGACCTATTTCTCCGTCACACCCGACGCTTCTTGGGCGGCCGGCAACCGTTGTGGGGGATAGGCGTCACGTCGGCGATCTGGCCGATGCGGAAACCCACCGAGTTCAGCGAACGCACTGCAGATTCGCGGCCGGGACCCGGCCCCTTCACCCGCACCTCGAGGTTCTGCACGCCATATTCCTTGGCCGCCAGTCCAGCCTTCTCCGCGGCTACCTGGGCGGCAAACGGCGTGCTCTTGCGCGAGCCACGGAAACCGCAGCCACCGGAGGTCGCCCACGACAGTGCATTGCCCTGCCGGTCGGTGATGGTGATGATTGTGTTGTTGAAAGACGCATGCACGTGAGCGATGGCGTCAACCACCGTCTTTGTTACCTTCTTGCGCGTCTTCGTCGTCGGCTTAGCCATATTGCCTACCTGATCAGTGCCGCCATGCGGCTATCGTTAGGGTTCGCCCCGGGAAATCCCGTACGGCCTATTTGCGGATCGGCCGCCGTGGGCCCTTGCGGGTCCGGGCGTTGGTCCGGGTGCGCTGGCCCCGCAGCGGCAGACCGCGGCGGTGACGGATACCTCGATAAGAACCGAGATCCATCAAGCGCTTGATGTTCATGGAGATTTCGCGCCGGAGGTCGCCTTCGACCACCTGCTTCGAAACGATCGCACGGATCTTGTCGACCTCAGGCTCGCTGAGGTCCTTGATCTTCACGTCAGGCTCGATGCCGGCCGCCGCACAGATCTTGTGGGCGGTCGAGCGACCGATCCCATAGATGTGCGTCAGCGCAATCGCTGCATGCTTGTGTGGGGGGACGTTAATCCCTGCAATACGCGCCATTTAGACAGACTCCTGTACGCCGCGCGAAACCGAACAATTTACCGTAATATCAGCGCTTCTTCAAGCGCTGATCAGCCCTGCCGCTGCTTGTGGCGGGGATCGGTACAGATCACCCTGACCACGCCGTTACGACGGATGATCTTGCAGTTGCGGCAGATCTTCTTGACCGAGGCTCTAACTTTCATATCTCTCTCCCGAATCGGCAGCGGCCGCGATCAGCGGACCCGCCCCGCGCGGCCATGACCCTTGAGGTTGGCCTTCTTGAGCATGCCCTCATACTGGTGGCTCATCATGTGAGCCTGCAGCTGGGACATGAAGTCCATTACCACCACCACGATGATCAGCAGCGAGGTGCCGCCGAAGTAGAACGGCACCCTGGCATACATGATCATGAATTCCGGCAGCAAACAGACGGCGGTGACGTATATCGCACCCCAGAACGTCAGCCGCGTAAGCACCGAGTCGATGTACTCGCCGGTCTGCTTGCCCGGGCGGATACCGGGGATAAAAGCGCCGGAACGCTTCAGGTTGTCCGCCGTCTCGCGCGAATTGAACACCAGCGCGGTGTAGAAGAAACAGAAGAAGATGATCAGCGCCGCGTACAGCACCACGTAGACCGGTTGCCCCGGTGACAGGCTGGCGGCGATCTGCTGCAGCCAGCCGAAACCCTCGCTGGTACCAAACCATTGGGCGATGGTCGCCGGGAACAGGATGATACTGGAGGCAAAGATCGGCGGGATCACGCCTGACATGTTGAGCTTGAACGGCAGATGCGTGGTCTGGCCCTGCACCATGCGCCGGCCCTGCTGGCGTTTGGCGTAGTGCACCGTGATCGATACTCCGGAGAACCGGGGCATGATCAACAAGGTGTCATACCTGTTGC
>CAMYOC010000017.1 GCA_947259915.1 uncultured Gammaproteobacteria bacterium | reverse complement strand
AGCTTGAGCACGTCCACATCCACCGGTTTCTGATAGAAGTCGTACGCCCCAAGCGCAACCGCCCGCACCGCGTTTTCGCGGTCGTCGTTACCAGTAACCACGATCACTTTGGTCTCCGGCGCGGCCGCGAGAATTTCGCGCAGGGTCTCCATGCCCTCGGTCACACCTTCTGCGTCGGGTGGCAGACCCAGATCCTGGAGCACAACCGGGGGGTCGTGACGGCGCACGGCAGTCATCGCAGCTTCGCGGTCCTCAGCGGTGATCACTTCATACTCGTCGAAACACCATTTGAGCTGCTTGCGCAGCCCGGCGTCGTCCTCGACCACCAGCAGTCTCTTGTCGGGCGCTTCAGGCGATCCCATCGGACAATTTCCTCTCATGCGATTCATCAAACTCAGTGGCTGCGGCGACCTGTCCACGCACATCCAGGCTAGGGAAACAAAGCCTGAAAACCGTGCCCTGGCCTGGCGCGCTCTGGACGTGGACCTGGCCACCGGCCTGTTCTACAAATTCACGCACCTGGTAGGCACCGATGCCCATGCCCTGGCTGCCCTTTGTAGTGTCGAACGGTTGGAACAGGCGATCCTGGATAAAGGCCGCGTCCATCCCGACGCCGTTATCCTCGATCTGGACTCCGGCCCGGTCGCCGGCGCCGATGACGGATACCGTCACCCGACCACACTCTGCATCACAGGCCTGCTGGGCATTGCGGATCACGTGGCCGACCACAGAAGTCAGCGCCTCCGGATCGGCCCGCACATAAAGATCGTCGAGCCCACCCAGTTCCGGCAAGGGGCGGCCGCCGGAATGCCGCGAAACCGCGTCGGCCACGACCCGTGCCAGGTTGACCCGTTCCGGCGTTCCGCTGAGACGCCCTTGCCGCAATTGTTCGAGCAGCCGTTCCATGCGCTTGACCGAGTTGTCGATGGTCTCGATGGCATCGTCAACAAACTCGGGGTCGTGTTTGTGGCGGGCGGCGTTGCGCACCACCAGCGATTGCTGGGCGATCAGATTTTTCAAATCGTGCATCAGGAAAGCCGTGAGCCTGTTATAGGCCTCGAACTGCCGGCCTTCGGACAGCAGCTGGTCGGCTTGGTATTGCCTTAGCACTGCGGCAAGCTGCGACCCCGCGGTCTTGAGCAGATCGATATCCTCGTAGTCCAGACGGGGACCCAGCTTTGGCTCTCTCAGGATCATCAGACCGCACAGACGGCCCTCGGCCAGCAGCGGCAGGATCAGCTGGCTATTACCGAATCCCGCCAGCCAGTCGGGTAGCGCCAGCGTCCCGTAAACCTCGGGCCGCTGGCGAACGTCCTCGGTGTTGATGACCCATTGACGCTCATTCAGCCAGGCGATGAATGGATTCTCCGCCACAATAGCCTCGGAGCGCTCGTCGAGGTTCCAGTGATCGATCAACTGGTATTCAGCTGGTCGGCCGTTGGATCCGCCGCGCGGGTCGTACATCCACAGGGCGCCGCCGGAACATCCTGCGATCGAAGCCACCGCCCGCATGGCCCGGCGTGCCAAGGTCTGTCCGCCGGCGTCGTCGGCCAAGACTCGGGTCAGGCCCAGCCACTGGTCCCGGTAGTCGTATTTGTTGGCGTAGAAGTGCTTGGCGAGGAACACCCGCATCCGCCCGCGCACGTCCCCCGATAGCAGCACCACCGCCAGCAGGATCATCGCGCCGACCAGGAAGGCTGCCTGCAGGAAGGGACCCCACTCGCCGCCGATAGCGCGCAGGTAATAGCCCGCCAACGCCATCATGACCAGATAGAGGCCGGCGCCGACCAGAGTGGCCGAAAAAAACACCACGTGGCGGGATACGAACACCTCCAGATCCATCGGCTGGTAGCGCCGGGCACCGATGACCAGCAGCGGGATCACCAGCAGATTGGCCGGTCCGCGCATGACCCACTTCTCGATGCTGATCGCGCCAAACAACAGGGCGTGAGAAAACAAGAACAGGTCATAGGCGAAGACGGCGCCGGCGGCGATCACCAGCAGCTTCATCCCCCAGCGGCTTTCCGTGGGCGCGTTACGGTAGGCCTGCTCGAGCATGACCAGCCCGGTGACTGCGATCGCCAGCGATCCATAAACGAATAGCTGCTGGACACCGGCCGGGTCGATACCGGCAATGGCTGGCCCGAAGAGAACCGCTGCGGAGACGACCAGCGGCAGACCGATAGCGGCCACGCGAAACAGACGCCCCTCGAGCCAGATGCCCGACGGCGGCAACAGGCTGCCGGCGAACCACAGCCAGGCGCCGGCCCGGAGCATGTCCAGCAATACCGTCGGCGCCAGGGACGGAGCGCCGTCGTTGATCAGAGCGGGCTGGCCCAGACACCACAGCGCGGTGATCAGACAGGCTGCGGTCAGCGGGCCGACAGGTGCCTGTCGGCGGCGCCAAACCAGCAGAAACCCGGCCAGGAGGCCGAAGCCCGCTGCAGAGACCATGTAGATCCAGATCAAGCGTCCGACCTCGCCGCCCCGTGATTGGAGGAGTTTCCCATAGCGCCAGGACTCGAAATGCGACGTGGGTCACAAATTTGCGTGCATAAAGCCGCAATCTGTCAAATAAACCGACAGTGGCGTCGGATGAGCTTACACCCTCGACGCTGCCTGGGCCGGAGCGGGACAAGCGGCATCTCCGAATTTCCGCGTCGGTTTTCTTTACACTCGGAAGGATGCCGAAGAACGAGCGGCTGCACAAGCCATTGATTAATATAGTATCTGCGTTTACCGCATGAAGTTTGCAATTATTTGTCGCTAGCGCGCCCAAATATTTCGATAACCGATGGAGAGCATTGCAAATGAAGGTATTTAGAATTGTCGCCGCGGTCGCCCTGCTGGCTCTCGGCCCCGTTAGCGCGCATGCGGCGATGGGCTATTTTTCCATCACGGGCGTCACCACGTACGCGGAAGACGGTAATCCGTTCGGGCTGGCGGTCGGTGACACGATCTCCGCTTATGCGGTTTTCGATGCCTCACCGCTGGATGGCTCCGAATCGGGCGTGATCTTTTTTGGTGACGGCAGCGGCAATAGTCTGGACTTCACGGTCGGGGCGCTGCATTTCAATGAAACCAACGACATCGATTTCTTTGGCGGCTTCCTCCCGGCGCTTGTCCTCGTCGATGGTGGATTTGATTTTTTCGACTTTATCGCCACCTACGATGTCAATGGTGCCCCCGCCGATTTCAATGCTGAATTCGGATGGGACGGCCTGGGC
>CAMYOC010000016.1:43146-79506 GCA_947259915.1 uncultured Gammaproteobacteria bacterium | reverse complement strand
TGGTCAACGCCGCCGTCAACGTCGTCTTGCCATGATCAACATGACCAATCGTCCCTACGTTCACATGCGGCTTCGTACGCTCAAATTTAGCTTTGGACATCTGACCCTTACTCCAAACCAGGTGCGCGTCCATCGTGGACGCGAATCGTTATTAATAATCTTCTTCCTTCGCCCCGCCCCGCCAGCCGTCAGACTGACGAAGAGTGGAGCCCACAACCGGATTTGAACCGGTGACCTCTTCCTTACCAAGGAAGTGCTCTACCGACTGAGCTATGTGGGCCAAAACCCTGTCGACCGCGCTACCCCCGCAGCTGATGATGGTTGGAGCGGGCGATGGGAATCGAACCCACATCATCAGCTTGGAAGGCTGAGGTTCTACCGTTGAACTACGCCCGCAAAGCCACTGCATCGCGCCGAAATCCCTTGGTATTTCAACACCCTAGGCTCATTACCATGCGTTGCTGTCTGGTGGAGGGGGGAGGATTCGAACCTCCGAAGGCTGAGCCAGCAGATTTACAGTCTGCCCCCGTTGACCGCTTGGGTACCCCTCCGAGACACAAGCCCGCAATTTTGATGGACCCAGGCACCCCCTGTCAACCGCGAAGCCTCCGCGGCTCTGTGCAGCCGCATCGCCCGAGAGCCCTGCGCCGCGTCAGTCGGTCAGTTTAACAGACCCGGGGACTCCGGCCAGCTCTCCACCGCATGACCCGGTCTGTGCCACAACGCTCGCCGGGTACCAGCAGCGGCCCGGCCAGACCGATCACAGATTCACCTGGCCGGCCCGGCCCGCTAAGCTTGTTATTCGCCGGACACGTCAGTCGGCACCAAAAGCGATGTGGGCGGGAGTAAAACCATGGGAATCAGTAATTTAGCTAAGGGCGGCGTGGCGGGCGTAGTGCTGCGCTGGGCGTCGCGCCTGCGCTTCCCCTATCTGTTCGTACTGACCGTGGCGCTGTTCTTGCTCAATGTGCTTCTCGCCGACCCGCTGCCGTTCGCCGACGAGCTGCTGATGGGACTGGCGGCGATCCTCCTCGGGAGTCTGAGGAAATCGCGCCGGGAGGACATCCCACCGCCGGCGGATGGCGCTCCCTGACCGGGCGCAGATTGCCGGATGCTGACCAAGGATCTTTCTCTGCAAAATTTTCGCGGCGCGCTTGAGGCCGACGGCCGCGTCGTCATCCCCGATGTCCTCGAGACCGAAGTGGCCGAGCGCCTGGCGACATGTCTGACCACGGAACTGCCCTGGGAACTGGCCTACCGGGACGCGCGCTTTAGCCCCGAGCATCAGGCGCAACGCATGAGCCAGACTCAGTTCAAAGCTCTGGGCCCGAAGCAGGCGGCCGCGCTGCAGGTCCAGATCCTCGACCAGGCCAGGGATCAGTTCCAATACCTTTACCAACACTTCAATATCGGTGAGGGGATGCGATCCGGGCAGCCGTCGGGCCTGTATGTCTATGATCTTCTTCGCTTTCTTCAGAGCGACGCGTTTCTGCAGCCGGCCAGGGATCTGACGGGCGACGCGGCACTCAATCACGTCTTCGCCCATGCCACGCTGTATACCGCAGGCAGCTTTCTCAAGGTCCATGAAGACATCGTCGACAATGCCGATCGCCGCTACGCCTATGTGCTGGGACTGACCCGGGGCTGGCAGGCAGATATGGGTGGTCTGCTGCACTTCCTCGACGACGACGACACCGTGACCGCCACTCTGGTACCCGGATTCAACACCCTGACGCTTTTTTCTGTGCCTGCACGCCACCTGGTCAGCTCGGTAGCACCGTGGGTGCGCACCCCGCGGCTGGCCATCACCGGCTGGCTGATGGTCAAAGCGTAGTCGGCGACGGAAAATCGACCGCGCCCGGGCATCGCCAACGACCGCGGTGGCCGGCTCAGCCGACAGTCGGCAAACCGCTCGCGCCGAAAGGCTCCTCGACAAGGGGGGTGGTGCCGGAACTCAGACTCGAACTGAGGACCTACCGCTTACAAGGCGGTTGCTCTACCAACTGAGCTATTCCGGCGCACGCTGATCTGCGCGATGTTAATGCCTGCCGCAGGGGCCAGCAACGCGGCATCGGGTCCGGTTACGCATCCACGGCAGACTCGGTGGCGAGCCGCGCCAACCCCTCCAGGGTCAGCCACGGCAGATGCACCGCCGATGTCTCGAGCAGCGGCATCAATCGCTCCGCGTCACCACCGGTGACCAGCAACTCGGGGGATCGGCCCACCTGATGGGCCAATTCGCTGCGGCAGCGGTGGATCAGCCCGACAGCAGACAACAGGGTGCCGCGGACGATCGCCTCGTGAGTATCGGTGGCGAACAACGCCGTGCCGCCACTCAGGGGCCGCTCCGACAGACTGCGCAGATTGCCGGTCTCCTCTAACAGCGCGGAGCGCATCAGTCCCAGACCGGGGCTGATCAATCCACCCACGTGTCGGCCACCGATGAGTCCGTCGACGGTCAGCGCGGAACCGGCGTCAACGATGCACGCCGCTTCATGGCCACGGGCATGGGCGCCGATCAGGTCAGCCCAACGATCGGCGCCGAGCCGTTCCGGCTCAGGATAGGCGTTGCTGACGCCGCAGGCGGCCCGGCTCGCTTCCACAAATTCGGCCTCGATACCGAAACGTTCCCGGATCGCCAACATCAGCGTCTGGCGCAGCGCCGGACCGGCCACACAGCCGACCACCACCCTGCCGATTCCGTCAGGGAACCGTCGCGCCTCGGCCACGGCCGGCCCGAGACCCACGCCACGATGCTCGATCGCCCCCAGCGGCGTCATCTCGCCATGTTCCAGGACCGCGGCCCTGATGCGGCTGTTACCCAAATCCAAAAGCAGAATCATGCGTCTAACCTCACGCTTACGTCGCCGGCGGTCAGCCGCCGGACTCCATCCCCGGTCTCCACCAGCAGGGCGCCATCCGCCGCAATCCCGCGCGCCACTCCCGCCAGCTCCCGATCACCGAGCAACACCCGCACTTCGCGTCCCGCGAGGACGTCAGCCTCGGGCCAGTCCCGGCACATGCGGTCGACGCCATGCCGCGCGCTTGCGGCCAGCAGCTCGACCAGGCGTCCGATGATCGCGCCGGCAACGCGGTTGCGCCCGGGGCGCTGCTCACCGGCCATCGCCGCCAGGTCCGTCGGCGGCTGGCCGCCGGTCTCGACGATAGCTTCGACAAGGCCCGGACTCAGCCGATCGTTGATGCCGACGCCGATCACAACATGGGTCGGACCATGACCCTCTGCCTTGAGCTCTACCAGCACGCCGCCCAACTTGGCGTCCTGCCAGATCAGATCGTTGGGCCACTTCAGGCCTGTCAGGTCGAAGCCGAGATCGACCAGCGCGCGTCTCACCGCAAGGCCGGCAGCCGGACCCATCGCGGACAATGCGATGGGCGGGCGCTCAAATTGCCAGGCCACCGACAGACAGATGCCTGCGGCAGGTGGCATCAGCCATCGTCGTCCGCGGCGGCCGCGGCCATGGGTCTGATACTCAGCCAGACATGCCAGTGCCTGGCCCGGGGACGGGGGCGGCGCCGACATCAGCCGCTGATTGGTAGACCCGGTTTTGAACAGCAGTTCCAGACCGGCGACAGCGTCGCGTCTGTCTGGAGGGATCGCGGCACGGACCGCGGATTCCGTCAGCCACTCCACGGCGGCGGGCAGGCGGTAGCCACGACCCCGCACCGCCTGGACCGACAGACCTTTTTCCTCGAGGCTGCGCACCGCACTCCAGATGGCGCTGCGGCTGACGCCAAATTCCCTGGCCAATACCTGACCGGAGACGAATTCCCGGCCGCTCAAACGCCGCGCCAGACGCCAGTCCAGCACCATGGTCAGCGGCGTAATCCCAGCAGCCCGGCGAACATCTTCGTTTCAGCGCCGCGCTGCAGCCTCTGGATATTGCCGCGGTGGGTGAAAGCGATAAAGGCCGCCATCAGCAGCGAGAACAAGACCATCGGCCCCGCCGACGCGGGACCGGCGATGGCCAGATATATCGGTGCGGCGGCGGCCGCGATCATGGTCGCCAGACCGACATACCCGAACAGACCCAGCGAGATCAGCCAGCTGACCATCACCACCAGCAATACCGCCGGCGACAGCACGCCATAGACGCCCACCAGCGTGGCCATGCCCTTGCCACCGCGGAAGCCGAAGAACACAGGATAGCAGTGACCCACGACGGCGGCCGCCCCGCAGCTGAGCGCGAGCCATTGGACCTGCTCCGGCGACGGCGCACCGAGGCCGGGCAGCCATGCCACCGCAACCACGGCTTTCAACACGTCGATAAAGATGACGCCAAACGCGAACGCCTTGCCGTGGGTGCGCAGCGCGTTGGTGCCGCCGGCGTTGCCACTGCCCTCCTCGCGGATGTCGAAATGGCGCAGCCGTCCGAGCACCAGACTGCCGTTGACCGAACCAAGCAAATAGGCGGCCACCAGCTTGAGAATGATGGAGATCATGCCGATTGCCTCATGCGGGCAGGTGGGCGCGGATCGCCGCTGCGTGCTCGGCGAGCAGCTCTGGATCCGCTAGCGGCTGGCCGTGAAATTGAAAGCCACCCTGCTCGTAGCGCGGGATGACATGGAAATGGAGGTGGAACACGGTCTGACCGGCCAGGGCCCCATTGAGCTGGCCGATCATCATGCCCGCGGGTTTGAACGCCGCGCGTACGCCGAGCGCAACCCGGCGGGTGCTCAGGACCGTGGCGGTCAGCGCCTGGGGATCCAGCTCAAATATGGTCTCGGCCTCGGCCTTGGGGATCACCAGCGTATGGCCACGGGTCTGCGGCATGATGTCCATAAAAGCCAGGGTGTGATCGTCCTCCAGGACCTTGTGGGCGGGCAGCTCTCCACGCAGGATTTTGGCGAAGGGATTGTCTCGGTCATAGGCCATCGCGTGCTCCGCAATCGATCAAGGCCATGATAACGCGGCGGCCGGTCCGACGGCGACGCGCAGCTTGCGGTAATCTCGCCGCGTGGCGGGAGCAGCGATCGGGAAGGGCAAACTATGTCTGGCGCGGCGGGGTTAGCTCGTCTGATTATCAATCCGCGTGCCGGGCACGGACGCGGGCGCCGGTTTGCGCGGCGCATCCGCCGCTATCTCGAGCGCAGCGGGCTGCGTTTCCGCGCCAGCTTCAGCCGCGAGGCCGGCGATATCCAGCGCCAGGTCGAGACCGCCTGCGCGGACGGCTGCGCGCACATCGTGGTCGTTGGCGGTGACGGCACGGTGCACGAGGCCGTCAACGGATTGCTGTCCTCGGCTGCCGACCCGGCCCTGGGCCTGATCCCGCTGGGCACCGGCAATGACTTCGCCAAAGCGACGGGATTGCCGCTGGACTGGCGCCGGGCCTGCGACCAGATCGTCGCCCGGATCCGCAACGGCCAGTCGCGGCGCATCGACGCCGGCCGCTGCAACGACTTCTATTTCGCCAACGGCATCGGTATCGGACTCGACGCACGGGTGACCCTGGCCAGCGAACGCATCAAGTGGCTACCGGGTTCATTGTCCTATGTCATCGGTCTGCTCCAGGTGCTGGCGACCGGGGTCCCGGCCACGCGCGCCCGGCTGCGTATCGATGGCCAGGAGCTCGAACAAGCCATCTCACTGGCCGCCGTCTGCAACGGCCAGTGGGTCGGCGGTGTGTTCCACATCGCCCCGCGCGCGCGCAACGATGATGGCCGATTCCAGCTCGTGCTGGCGCAGCCACTGACGCGGAGACAGGTCCTGCGGCTCGCACCGCGGGTCATGCGCGGGACCCACGAGGGTGTGCCCGAGGCGCACTTTTTCGATTGCCGGCGTCTGAGGATCGAGCTCGACAATGGTTTCCCGCTGGAGGCGGACGGCGAGGTGCGCGATCGCGCCGCGCGCCGGCTGCACATCGAGCTACTGCCCAGGGCCCTCGCGGTCCTCGCCTGAGGGGCGCGTCCGGGCGGGTCGGCCACCGAGATAGATCGCCGCCAGCGCCAGGCTCGCGCCAGCGGCTTCGCCGATACCGAACGGGCGACCGAAGATCAGCACGTCCCAGACAAACGCCAGCGTGGGTTGTAGCAGCAAAAGCAAGCCCACGGTAGACGCCGGCACCTCGCGCAGACTGCTCGAGATCAGGACCCAGCCCAATACCTGGGCGACCAGGGCATAGGCGGTCACCAGCCCGGCATCACGTACGCTCGGCAACGCCAGCGACACGCCCTCGACCGAAGCGCTCAGCGCCAGCGCGGCCGCCGAAAACAGCGATGCCACCGCCAGGTCGCCGACCGGCGAGGTCTCGGCTCCGCGCAGACGCGCCTGGCGCAGACTCAGCAGATAGGCGGCGTAGGCCAGCGCGGTCAACAGGCCGAAGCCGATCCCCCAGCGGTACTCCGGACGCGGGCCGGATCCGTCGACGCTGACGATCAGCGCCAGACCGGCCAGCGCCATCGGGATGGCCACCATCAATTCCCAGCGCAGGCGCTCGCCAAACAACAGGATCCCGGCCAATGCGAGCGCAAAGACCTGAAAATTCGCGAGCAAGGTTGCCAGCCCGGGCCCCACGTACCAGATGCTCCGATGCCAGGCCCAGAGATCGAGAGCAAAGAACAGACCCGCGGCGACCAGAGCGATCAGCGCCGCCGTGGCCGACCAGAGCCGCTCTCGCCGCACCAGCACCAGGCCCAGCAACACCACGCCGCCGATCAGGGTGCGATAAAAGGCGCTGCTGGTGGGCGGCATATCGATGAGACGCACAAACACGGGCGCAAAGCTGATCATCGCCGCGCCGGCCAGCAGCCGGACCGCGGCCAGATTACGTGCGCGCTGGCTGCTGTGTTGCTTCATCCCGCCATGACTCCGCCAGAGGCGGGCATTAGAGCACAGCCCCGGCCCCGGACAGACACGGGGGTGAAGCCGGACACCGGCGGCAGGCATAATCGCCGGATGTTGAATCCAGGGCTGGACATCGAGGGTATCCGGGCGCGGCTCGCCGACACCGGTCGCGTTGCCATCGCCGACGTGTTGCTACCCGAGGCCGCCGAAGCGCTGCATGCCTGTCTGAGCCAGGAGATTCCGTGGCGGCTCTCCTGCTATGACAATCGGCGCGAAGCCAGCGAGCGGGCACTCAAGTTGACGCCGGCTGATCTTGCCGGGATGGCGCCGCAGCAGCGCCACGCGCTGCAACACGAGCTGATGCGGCAGGCCCGGGATCAGTTCCAGTATGTTTATCAATCCTTCGATCTGGTGGAGGGCTTCCGCAGCGGCGAGAGTCCGGGGCTGTTCGCCTATCGGCTGATGGAGTTTATGGCCGGCGATACGTTTTTCGACTTCGCCCGCGATATCACCGGCGAGGCCGCGATCAACCGGGTGGATGGACACGCGACGCGCTACGGGCCGGGACATTTCCTCAAAGTGCATGCCGACGAATCGCCGTTTGAACAGCGCCGCTTCGCCTATGTGCTGGGCGTCACCCGGGACTGGCATCCGGACATGGGTGGCTTGCTGCATTTTCTCGACAACGACGGCGCAGTGTGCGAGACCTTTACACCGTCGTTCAATACGCTGACGGTGTTCCGGGTGCCGGCGCCCCACGTGGTCAGCTACGTTTCGCCCTGGGTCACAGGTGAGCGGCTCAGCGTCACCGGCTGGTTTACCGTCTACTGAGCGACTTTGCGTGCCGGGGCGGCCGTGGCCGGCAACGCGGCATCGATAAATTCCACCGCCCGCAACAACGCTTTATCGGCGGCCGGCAGCAGACCGGCAAACAGCTGCCATGCATGCCAGAGATGCGGCTCGATCTGCAGGCTGACGGTACCGCCGGCGCCCCGAATCGCCTCGGCCAGACGAATGGCGTCGTCCAGCAACACCTCCCGGCCTGCCGCCTGCACCAGCGTCGGTGGTAGCCCGCGCATGTCACCGAACAAAGGGGACGCGGTGGGGGCCTGAGCCGGATGCCCGCCCAGATAGGTGCGCGCCGCCCAGGCCAGCCAACGGGGCGTTAGCATCGGGTCCACGCCTGCCAGCGACTCGATTGTGGCGCCGCCCAGACCCAGATCGACCCAGGGCGAAAAACACACCAGCGCCGCGGGCACGTCGGCACGCTCGGCCACCGCCTGCTGGGCCACGGCCACGGCCAGCCCGCCGCCGGCGGAATCGCCGGCGATCACCGACTGGTCGGCGTCAAAACCTGCATCGACCAAACCGCGCCACGCGGCACAGGCGTCCTCGCGGGCGGCCGGCCAGCGAGCCTCCGGCGCGAGTCGGTATTTCGGCAGAAACACCGGCAGACCGGTCAGCCAGGACAGACGGGCGGCGACGTTCCGATGGGTCGCCGGCGAGCCCAGCACATACCCGCCACCGTGCAGATAAAGGATGGCGCCACGGCGGTCGTCACTGGTCGGCGGATCGATGCGGACACCGGGCAGGCCACCGGGGAGATGGTTGATGCTCCGCACCCGACCCGGCGGCGGCAACAGACGCGCCGCGGTGGCAATCATCTTGCGTTGTCCACTCACCGGGCGCGCGGGATCCAGGGCGGTCTTGAGCCAGGTGCGCACCACGCCCTGCAGCAGACGACGCGAAAGATCGATCAAACGTGACTCCCATTATTTGCGCGGAGCCGCGCGCTCCGGCTCAGCCCGCAGCGCGCCGCGGCAGTTCCGGCTGAGCGTTTTGCGCGCGCGCCGGTACCGGTAGACCATACCCTTGTTTACGGGCCGCGGCAGCTCCCTGCCGGCGCAGACGATCCAGACGCCAGAAATAGGCCGCGTAATCGACCTGCATGGTGTGACGCGGCGCGCGATCGTGATAACGGGAGAACATGGCCCGGCGCTCTTTTTCCATGGTCGCACGCATACGCTCGGGAGACGGCAGACGGACCCGGCCCGCCAGATAATCACCGATCAGGCGGCCCTGCGCCTCAGCCACCGGCATGATGGCGCCGAGCGGCTGCAGCAGACCGACAAAAAACAGGTTGTCGATCTCCGGTTTGACCATACGTTCCCACAGCGGCAGATCATTGCCTGGCGCGGAGATAAAGCCCGGATCAAAAAACGGAAAACTGACCTTGTATCCGGTGCACCAGATGATCAGGTCCACCGGCTCCTCGGTGGCGTCGTCGAACTCGACACCGGACCCGGTCAGACAGCGGATCCCCGGACGCGGATGGATATCGCCGCTGCCCAGACGGATAAAGATCTCCTGGCTGATCGTCGGATGCGCCTGCAGCATGCGGTGATCCGGTTTTGGCAGCCCGAACTTCCATGGCTTGCCTACCTGGCTGGTGACAATCAGCCGTGTCAGCCAGCTGTTGACCCGCCAGGGTATCCAGTGCGGCATCGCGGTCAGCCGTGTGGTCGGAATACCGAACACATACTTAGGTACGATCCATACACCGTGACGGGCGGACAGCAGGACTTTCTCGGCCAAACCAGGGCGGGACAACTCACAGGCGATATCCATCGCGCTGTTACCCATGCCAACCACCAGGACGCGCTTGCCGCGACAGTCCACGGGCTCCTCGGGACCGATATAGCTATGGGAGTGGATTTGCTCGCCGGCGAAGTCACCGGGATAAGCGGGCTCGGGCCAGTGTGGGTCCCAATGGTGGCCGTTGGCGACGACCAGCGCGTCATAATGACGGGTCTCGCCGGTGCTCAGCTGCACCGACCAGATGCCGTCCGGCCGACGCTCGGCATGTTCCACCGCGGTCTCGAAACTGATCGACTCGCGCAGATCGAAGTGATCCACATAGTCATTGAAGTAATCCATGATGACCCGGTGGCCCGGATAGTCCGGCGTGTCCGGCGGCATCGGGTAGTCCGCGTATTCCATCAGCCGGCAATCGGTGTTGATGTGCAGCGACTCGTAGGCGGCCGACATGCGGTTGGCATTGCGGAAACACCAGTTGCCGCCGATCTGATCGCTCTTTTCGAAACAATCGTAGGGGATCCCACGATCGGCAAGGGCCTTGATCACCGGCATGCCGCTGGACCCGGCGCCAATCACGCAAACTCGGGGCAAGTCACTCATGATCTGATGTCTCCAGCGGGCTCTCCGCCGCGGTCAATCCGTATTGGACGGTGACAGTTATTGATAAATGTGTCAATAATGGCTCATGCCCGCGACTGCTCCACGTCGAACCCGGCTCAGCCCTGACGCCCGCCGGACCCAGCTGCTGAACTGCGCGGTCTCGGTTTTCGCAAGAGACGGCCTGGGGCGGGGCAACCACGCCGCCATCGCCGAACTCGCCGGGGTCTCGGTGGCAACCGTGTTCCACTATTTCCCGACGCGGGATGAGCTGGTCGCGGCGGTGCTGGATCAGGTGGAGAGATTCTTTCTCGATCTTGCCGAGGAGACGCACGGGCAGGAGGGCCCGCTGCCGGAGATCCTCGTGGCCCACGGCGAGGCTTTTTTGCGGGCGGCACGGACGCACAGCATGTATGTCCGGGTCTGGCTGGACTGGAGTACAGCGATCCGCGATACGGTCTGGCCACGTTTTCTGGCATTCCAGGAGCGCCTGGTCGCCATTGTCACCGCCAGCGTGCGGCGCGGCCGCCAGCGGGGTGAAGTTGCCGCGTCGGTCGACCCGGAAGACACCGCGCGCCTGTTCGTCGGCAACGCGCATATGGCGGCGCTGATGACGTTCGCACCGTCAACGAGTCTGGATCTGCACCATCTGGTGCGCCGCGCGGTAGGCGCCCTGCTCGCTCCGGGCTAGGGCTCCACGGCCTGCCGGACGGGCTTCGGCGTCATCGGCAGCCGGAAGCGCAACACCTGGTCACTGACCTGCTGACGCTCACGCATGCCGCCGATCAGGAAGAAGTCGTCGCCATACTCCACCAGCCCCCGGTGATCCATGCTGGCCACAGGCAGCTCGCCCAACTCCAGCCAACGGCCGTCTGCCACCCGGTAGCCAAAGACCCGGGCCGATGGCGCTGACGGGCTTCCGTCATAACCGATGCCGTCATAGTTATAAGGGTTGTCGGAGCCGCCGGCGAACACGATCAGGCCAAGTCGGGCGCTGCCGGTCGCGGCAGCCCGATACAGACCCGGTCCGCCATGGTGCGGCAGCCGGCGCCATTCGATCCGGCGCGGATCTGCGGCGTCAATGACGCCGACAAAGCAGGCCGGCTCGGCCTCAAACCCGCGCGGACGATCCACATGAGTGCGCAACGCCACACCGTCACAGATCACCAGTGTGCGATCGACAATCCCGCCCGCGTGCCCGAACAGGGGCCGTCCGGGAAACGGGGTCGCCTGGGACCAGCGGTCCGTCTCGGCGTCATAGACCTGAACCAGATTGACGTTGCCATGGTCGTGCCAGCCGCTGACCAGATAGACGTAACGGTCCTTGTAGACCAGCGCCACCGTGTCATCGACCGGCACCGGCATCGGCGCCAGATCGGTGTAGTCGCCGCGCGCCAGATGCAGACGCTGAACACGTGAGACCGAGGACTCATTGCCGTCTTCCGCCACCGTATAGCCACCGATGACGATCACGTCACCGCCAAGCTGCACCGCGGTCCCGGCGAGCCGGCCGGGGCCGGGTACCGGCGGCAAGGTCGACCACGCGGAGCCGGGAAGCGGCCGGGCATAGACCCGGGCGTGTACATCGCGCCAGGTCTTTTCCGGGCCCAGCCCCATCAGGCTGACCAGAACCGTTTGTCCGTCCGCCATGCCCCACGCAACGGCGTTGTTGCTGACCGGCTCCGGCAACACTGACTCGGTGTTACCAATGGAGGTTTCGGCCACGGCCGAAGCGGCGGCGACCAGCGTCGCCAGCACCAGCAGAACGGCGTTCAGGATTTGACGGGTTCGGTAAGCTTGAGCGTCAGACATTTCGCCGATCCGCCCGCCTTGAGGAACTCGGACAGCGGCGCCTGCACCACTTCGAAACCCCGCTCCTCCAGCGCCGGGATCAGCTCCCCCGAGGCCCGGTTCAAAAAGATCGTGTGGCCGATGTTGACCGCGTTGCAGGCAAAGTGCCCGGCGTTTTCGATGCTGACCGGTATACGGCGATTCTTTGGCACGCGCCGCTCGATCTCGGCGCGGGAGGCCTCGTCGAAGGCCGGCGGATGGTAAAGCAGAAAACCACCGTTCAGCGGACACATACAGGTATCGATGTGATAGAAACGCTCGTCGACCAGCCGCACCGAGACCACCTCCAGATCGAACCAGTCCCGGATCAGCGGATGGGCCTCGGCCTCGGTGCGAAACCCGAGACCGACCCAGATCCAGGCTCCGGCGCGATCGATCAACGCATCGCCGGCGCCCTCGAAACCGATCTCGTCCGGAAGATCCAGCAGTTCGAAGCCGTTATCCCGGAACCAGGTCTTGAAGTGCAATTCTTCCTTGCGTCGTTCCATCGGCATGAAGTGGCTGGCGATGGCGCGGCGGCCGTAGACCACTCCTGCATTCGCGGTAAACACCATATCCGGCAGACGCGGTTGCGGGTTCATCGTGACCACATCGGCCACCCGGGAAATAAGTTCCTTCAGACCGTCCCATTGCTCCCGGGCCAGCTCCAGATCCGGCGAACCCGTGTTGCCGTCCATCCACGGGTTGATGACATAGTCCACCGAAAAGAAATCCGGCGGGCACATGAGGATCCGGTCTTTGTTACTCATACCTGACTCACACCTGGCTCATTCCTGTCGATCCGCGGGCCCGGCGGGCGACGTGGGTTGATTCATAATGATCGCGGCTGACAGTCTAATGAATAGTATGCGAATAGTCTCGACAAACAGATCGGACGGCAAGACCAGGAGAGGGCATCCATGAGCGATCAATTAAAGGAATTCCAGGACTACAGGAAACGCATGAACACGCGCATTCTCGCGCTCGACAACCGTGTCATCAAACGGGTCTTCTCGGTGGATTCTCTGGCCTACTCCGGCGCAGGACAGCTCGAGCGACCGGTCCGTGAACTGCTGGGTCTGGTTGCCTCGCTGGTGCTGCGTTGCGACGACTGTGTCCGCTATCATCTGGCCGAGGCGATGGGCGCCGGCTCCTCGCGGGAAGAGATCGTGGAGGCGATGAGCATCGGTCTGGTGGTCGGCGGCACCATTGTCATCCCGCATCTGCGGCGGGCGGTGGAGTTCCTCGACCAGCTGGAAACCGGTTACGACATGGACCTGGATACAGAATAGATCGACTAACGCCGGGGCAGAAAAATCTCGGCCAGCATGCAGCGCACGCCGCCGCCGGCACTGTCCTCGATGTCGTCGATGGCCGCGGTCAGGATGCGCGCATGTCGCATCAGGATCTCCCGCTGTGATGACTCCAGACACGCCTCGGCGCGTCGCGACATGGCCAGGACCCTGCCGCCCTCTTGCGACCGCAGCTCGAGCATGTTGCCGGCGAATTTACCCATCTGTTGACGCGTGATAGAGACGATCTCGCGGCCACTCTCACGCAATCGCCTTAGCACCGACGCGCGCTGGTCCGGATCCTCGATCGCCTCATCGCAGATCACCGCATAGCCCAGACCGAGGGTCATCATCACGTTAGTGTGATAGATCGGTACCCCCGCCCGATCCGTCGCCAGGAACGGCAGCGGCTCGAAGTCCATCCGATGGCAAAAATCCACCAGCACCTCCAGATCGGTGCGCGGCGACAGACAGGCATAGGCGACCCGGGACACCCGATCCAGCGCCATGCTGCCGGTGCTCTCGAGGAACTTGTTCCCTTCTTCCCAGCCGCTCAGGTCGATGACCTCCGTTATCCGGAAGCCGTGGACGGTGGTCAGGCGTTCGACGATGTCCAGCCGCCGCTCAAGCCGGCGGTTCGGCGCCATCATCGGGAACAACACGACACGGCCGTCCGCGTGACAGCTGATCCAGTTGTTGGGGAAGATCGAGTCCGGGGTGGACGGGTCCGTCGTATCTTCCTCGATCACGACCTCGATGCCGGCGGCGCGCAGCGCATCTGCCAGACCCCCGAATTGTACTGCCGCCGCCTGTTGTTCGACCTTGTTGTCGACCGCGTCCGGCGCGCGCTGGAACGCATTGGACGCGGCCGTCTGCGGGTTGGAGTGAAACGCCGTGGGGCGGATCATCAGCACCGCGCTGGCAGTCTGCAGGTCGGCGTTGGGCATGATGGGCATTCTAGCGCCAGGGCTGGCCGCAGCGATGGCAATGTCGACCGCGCCGCGTCGATGGCCGGGCCCTGTTCAGGGCCGGATTCCCAGCAGATAACGCAAACGGCTTTGGCGCTCCACCTGGAGCACCAGCGGCGCACCGGGATCCGTGGCCGCGATCAGCGCGCGCATCTCGTCGACGCTCGCCACCCGGCTGGTGTTGAGCGCATAGATCACGTCACCGCTGCGCAACGGACTGTCGCCGCTGGTCGCATCGCGCGACTCGGCCACCACGAGCACGCCTCTGGCACCGCGCAGCGGCGGCAGCGAGCGGATCATCTCTTCGCTCAGCGATACCGCGACCACACCCAGCTCCGGGATCAGACTGCGTTCGATGTCCGGCAGCTCGGTAAACATCGCCGCCGGATCGGGGCGCTCGACCACGGTGATGCGGGTGGTGGCTGCCCCGCCCTCGCGCAGGGTCTCCACCGATACGCTGCTGCCGATCTCTTTGAGATAGAGGTTGACCTCGAACTGGCGCGCGTTCTCCATCGGCTTGCCGTCCAGTCGTGTCACCAGATCGCCGACTCTCAGTCCCGCGCGTGCCGCCGGGCCACCCGGAAATACGTCGGCAAGAATCACGCCGCGATCGAGCGGCAGACCGAGACCGGCGGCCAGCGCCGGGGTCACGGTCTGTGCCTTGGTCCCGATCATGCCGCGCCGCACTCGTCCTTCATCGCGGATACGCTGGTAGACCGTGGCGACGATATTGCTGGGCGCGGCAAAGCCGATGCCCTCGTTGCCGCCGGACTGGCTAAAGATCATGGTGTTGATGCCGACGATGCGGCCGGACAAATCCACCAGCGGACCACCGCTGTTGCCCGGATTGATCGCCGCGTCGGTCTGGATATAGATCATCGGCGAGTCCGCTTTGAGCTGACGCGCGACCGCGCTGACCACCCCCATCGACACCGAGTTCTCCAGCCCCAGCGGGCTGCCAAAGGCAAACACCAGACGCCCGGGACGCAGCGCCTCCGAGTCGCCAAAAGACAAGCTGGGATAGTCGCCATCCGCGATCTTGAGCACCGCCAGATCGGTCTCCAGATCGAGTCCGACCAGGGTCGCCGGCAGCACCGCGCCACCCGCCTTGAGCACCGAACTCTGCCCCGCCGCCGCATCCGGGCGTGGCGTCAGCAGGACCCGGATATCCTGGGCGCCCTCGACCACGTGCGCGTTGGTGACGATATACCCGGCGGGATCAACCAGCGCCCCGGAACCCGCGGAACGGGTCCGGGTCAGGGAGCGGGAACGACGGCCGGATGGAGACACCTCGAACCCGATGACGACCACTTCGACCACCGCCGGGTTGACCGCCCGTGCCAGCGTCTCGACACCGGCGCTGATCTCTTCGAGACGTTTTACTGCGCGATCGGCTGCCGCGGCCGGATCACCCAGGAGCATCGCGGCACAGCCGAGCAGCAGAACCAGGGCGCGTTGGCGACGATGCAATAAAACGACGTGAGCAGTTTTCATCTCGGGGCCTGTCCCAATGGTGTTGTCGGAATTCCTGTGCCGCCTGACCGTTAATGAGGGGCAAGCGAGTATAGGCGATAACGGTGGGCGCATCCGCCACGATGACAGCCAGCATCCCGAGCACCCACCGGGGCACCGGACCAGGTTTGCCAATGTGCCCGTTTTTCGCAGACTATTTGTCGCCAGGCGGCTCGTCGCCGCGATTTCCATGGACCAGATCAAGCGAAAGATTTAGTGTAGGGCCGACTTGAACCGGGGGGTTGATAAACCATGTCTAGCCGAAACACGATGGCGGCCAGGGGCTGCCGGCTGTTGCTGGCAAGTGCGATCCCGACCTGCCTGCTGGCGGCGTGTTCGCCGTCTGAACCACCAGCGCCGCCACCGCTGGACATCTCCGTGGTCGAAGCGGTCTCCCGGGACGCCGATATCACTCTGGATCTGGTCGGGCAGACCCGCGGCTCGACGGACATCCCGATCCGGGCCCGGGTCCAGGGCTTCCTCGAGAGTATCGAGTTTCTCGAGGGCCGTCCGGTCACCAAGGGCCAGTTGCTTTATACCATCGACCCCGCTTCGTTCCGCTCCAGGGTCGTCGAGGCCGAGGGCTATGTCGCCGAGGCCCGCACGCTACTCGCCAACGCCAAGGCCGACCTCGGCCGGATCCGGCCGCTGGCCGAGATGAAGGCGGTCAGCCAGCAGGACCTCGACGGGGCGGTGGCCCGTCACGAGGCCGCGATCGGTGCCCTCCAGGCGGCGTCGGCCCAGCAGGAACAAGCGGAGATCGAACTCAGCTATACGCGCATCCTTGCACCCATCGACGGCTCAATCGGCATCTCGGAAGCCAAGGTCGGCGAGTTTGTGGGTGCAGAGCCCAACCCTGTGGTGTTGAATTACGTCTCTCGCAACGATCCGATCCGGGTGCGCTTCTCGATCAACGAACGTGACTATCTGCGTCTCGCGCGTAAATTCGCCGAGCTCCGCGAGAGCCTGGGCCCGGAGACCCACGATAAAGATGGCAGTCTCCAGCTGATCCTGGCCGACGGGACAATCCATCCACACCGTGGCCAGATCGTCGGCTATGACGCCGCGATCAACCCCACGACCGGCACCTTTACCCTGGAGGCGGACTTCGATAACCCGGGAGGCATCGTGCTGGCCGGACAATTCGCCCGGGTTCGCGCCATCGTGGAACGTCGGGACGATGTTGTCATGGTCCCGCTTCGGGCCGTCGCCGAATTGCAGGGCAACTTCCGCGTTTTCGTCGTCGGCGACGACGGCACCGTCGAGCTGCGGGTCGTCGAACTTGGCCCGGAGATAGGCAATCTTCGCATCATCGAGCAGGGCCTTGCCGCCGGCGAGCGCGTGGCTATCGAAGGATTACTGCGGCTCCGAAACGGCTCGATGGTCAACGCCAATCTGGTCGATCTCGCATCACTCGAACCGGATTCAATGCAGAACACGGGGAGCTGACGCGTGGCTGAGTTTTTCGTCCGCCGGCCGATCGTAGCCATGGTCATTGCGATCATCATCGTGATCGTCGGCCTGGTCGCCCTCGGGCGGCTGCCGATTGCCCAATATCCCGAGATAACCCCGCCCATGGTGGCGGTCTCGGCGACCTATACCGGTGCCAGCGCGACCAACGTCGAGCAGTCGGTGGCGACTCCGGTCGAGCAGAAAGTCAACGGCGTCGAGGACATGATCTACATGAACTCGACCAACTCCAGTGACGGGCGCATGACGCTGAACGTGTCGTTCGAGGTCGGCACCGATCTCGACATGGCCAACGTGCTGACGCAGAACCGCGTATCCGAGGCGCAGGCGAGCCTGCCGGAAGAGGTCAAGCGTCTCGGCGTCACGGTCAAGAAACAGCTCTCCTTTCCACTCTTGCTGATCTCACTGATCTCACCCAATGGCACCTACGACGAGAACTTCCTGAGCAACTACGCGTCGATCAACGTCGTCGATGAGCTGGCGCGGATCCGCGGCGTGGGCAACGCCGAAGTCCTCGGCGGCAGCATCAGCGAATACGCGATGCGAGTCTGGATCCGGCCGGACCAGCTGTCCAAGTTGGAGCTGACCGTCTCCGATATTACCAACGCGATCAAGCAGCAGAATGTGCTTGTCCCGGCAGGACAAATCGGCGGCGAACCGGCACCGCCGGGCAACGAGTTCACCTATACCGTACAAACCGGCGGCCGCTTCGAGACACCGGACGAGTTCGGCAATGTCGTCATCCGTTCGAATCCAGATGGTTCCCAGGTGCTGTTGAAAGACGTCTCGCGGATCGAGCTGGGGGCACAAAATTACCTGTACAAGGTGCGTCTCGACGGCCAGAAGTCGGCGATGGTACAGATCTTCCAGCTGCCGGATGCTAACGGCCTGGAAGTCGCGGAGCAGATCCTGGCGACCCTGGAGCGGATTTCCCAGCGCTTCCCGGACGATCTGGAATACGTCATCTCGCTGGACACGACGAAACCGATCACTGAGGGCATCCGCGAGATCGTGATAACGCTGTTCCAGGCGGTCGGCCTCGTGATCCTCGTGGTCTTTATCTTCTTGCAGAATGTGCGCTCGACCCTGATCCCTACACTCACGGTCCCGGTGTCGTTGATCGGCACGTTTATGGTGTTTCCGCTGCTCGGGTTCTCCATCAACACGCTCTCACTTCTCGGGCTGGTGCTGGCCATCGGCATCGTCGTCGACGACGCGATCGTCGTCGTCGAAGCCGTGGCGCTCAAGATGGAACGGGGGATGTCGCCCAAAGACGCGACCATCGAGGCCATGCGCGAGGTGTCCGGGCCGATCGTCGCGACTTCCTTGTCGCTTATCGCGGTGTTCGTGCCGGTCGCCGCGATGGGCGGTATAACGGGGCGACTCTATCAGCAATTCGCCATCACTATCGCGATCTCGGTGGCGATATCTTCGATCAATGCGCTGACGCTCAGCCCGGCCCTTTCGGCCTCACTGCTGAAGCCGCCAGACGAACAGAAGAAGAGCTTCCTCGATGGCTTCTTCAAGCGCTTCAATCGCGCGCTCGATGTGACCACCGATAAGTTTATGATCCTCGCGGATTTCTTCCTGGCCAAGCTGTATCGCTCCGGCATCCTGCTGATCGCGATCGTGGCTGGCATCTTCCTGCTGTTCAAACTCGTCCCGGCCGGTTTCATGCCGGAAGAAGACCAGGGCTACGTGATGACCGGTCTGATCATGCCGGACGGCGCCTCGCTGCAGCGGACCGACGAGGTGATCGCGCA
The DNA here is from genome assembly GCA_947259915.1 of uncultured Gammaproteobacteria bacterium. GTDB lineage: Bacteria > Pseudomonadota > Gammaproteobacteria > Steroidobacterales > XN24 > CAMYOC01. The sequence continues at coordinate 60,674 of CAMYOC010000016.1, read as the reverse complement.
GATGGAGGAGATCATCGCGGAGTACGACGCGGTACAAAACGCAACCGCTGTCGCCGGCTACAGCATCGTCAGCGGCACCCTGCAGCCGAACGCCGGCATGTCCTTCATACAGCTCAAGGATTGGGAACTTCGTCCGGACCCGGAAGATCACGCCAGCGAGATCGTTCGTCGGCTCAACGGGGACTTCGCTACCCGGATAAAGGGCGGCATCGGTTTCGCCTTTGGACCGCCGGCGATCCCGGGTCTCGGCACCGGCTCCGGCTTCACGATGATGCTGCAGGACCGGGGTGGCAACACGCCGGCGTATCTGGCCGAGCAGACCGCGGCCTTTATGCAGGCGGCCAATGCCCGGCCCGAGATCGCGAACATCATCACGCTGTTCAGACCCGAATCGCCGCAGATCTTCCTTGACATCGACGATGCCAAGGCGCTCAAGCTGGGCGTGCCCCTGGCCGAGGTCAACAGCTCGGTGGGCGCCTTTCTGGGTGGCGCCTATGTCAACGACTTCAACCGCTTTGGCCGACTGTACAAAGTCTACGTCCAGGCCGAGCCGGAATACCGCGCAAGCATCGACGGCATCGACATGTTCTATGTGCGCAACGACGGCGGCGAGGCCGTGCCATTGTCGACCCTGGTCTCGACCAGCCGTACCGTCGGACCTGAATTCACCAACCGCTTCAACCTGTTCCGCAGCGCCAAGCTGACCGGACAACCGGCGCCGGGCTACAGCTCGGCCCAGGCTCTCGCCGCGCTCGAGGAAGTCGCGGCCGAAGTGTTACCCAGCGACATGTCTTATGCCTGGTCCGACATGTCCTATCAGGAAAAGGCCGCTGCCGGCTCTGGCGCGGTGGTCTTCCTGATGGCACTGGTCTTTGTCTATCTGATCCTCGCCGCCCAGTATGAGAGCTGGTCGCTGCCGATGTCAGTGCTGATGGGGACGCCGATCGCGGTATTCGGCGCCATTGGCGGGCTGTTCCTCGCGCGGCTGTTCGACGAGAGCTATGTCAACAACGTGTTCGCCCAGATCGGGTTGGTAATGCTGATCGGGCTCTCGGCCAAGAACGCGATCCTGATCGTCGAGTTTGCCAAGATGGAATCCGACAAGGGCAAGAGTGCGGTTGAGGCGGCGAAGGAGGCGGCGCGACTGCGCTTCCGGCCGATCCTGATGACCGCGTTCTCGTTCATCCTGGGCGTGGTCCCGCTGCTGGTCGCCAGCGGCGCGGGCGCGGAAGCCAGAGTGGTGATGGGCATGACCGTATTCAGCGGCATGCTGGTGGCCACCGTCGTTGGCGTACTGCTGGTGCCCGCGCTGTATGTGTTCGTGGAGCGCTACGTGGCGCGTAGCGAGAGCCGTGGGGATGGCAGCGGCAAGCCGGCCACCGTCGGGGAGGGTGCGTGAGGTGAAACGCATCGCGCTGATGCTGGGAGTCGCTCTTGTCAGCGCCGGCTGTACGCTGGGGCCTGACTATCAGCGTCCGCAGCTCGATACACCGGCAGAATATGTCGAGCCGGCGCCAAGCGGGCCGTCGCTGGCCAACATGGACTGGTGGGATCTGTTCGGGGACGAGCAGCTCCAGTCCCTGATCCGGACCGCTCTGGATGAGAACAAGGATCTGGGTATCGCGCTGGCCAGGATCAGCGAAGCACGAGCCAGTCTCGGTTTTGTCCGCGCTGACCAGTTCCCCATTGTCGATGGCGCCGGTCGCGTCAGCAGGGGCCGGCAGAGCCGGGAGATCTTCCCGGGCGCCGATACCGATAACGATTTCCTGCTCGGCGCTGATCTGTCGTTCGAGGTGGATCTTTGGGGCCGTTTGAGACGCTCCACCGAAGCGGCCCGGGCCGAGTTGCTGTCCACCGAGGAGGCCTACCGCAACGTCACCATCTCGCTGGTCGCCGACGTCGCCCGCTTTTATCTGTTGCTGAGGGATTTCGACGCGCGGCTGGCGATTTCACGCAACACCTTGCAGACCCGGCTGGAGAGCTTGCGCATCATCCAGGCGCGGTTCGACAAGGGCACGGTGCCGGAGCTGGACGTCAACCAGGCCGAGATCGAGGTGGCCGTGGCCGAGGTGGCTATCTCGGTGTTCGAGCGCTCGGTGGTGCAGACCGAAAACGCGATACGCATCCTGCTCGGCCGCAACCCCGGACCCGTCGCGCGGGGTCTGCGTCTCGACCAACAGGCCTTCCCGCCGGAGGTGCCGGCCGGACTGCCGTCCGAACTGCTGCAGCGGCGCCCCGACGTGGCCAGCTCCGAGGCGCAACTGGCGGCGCAGACCGCGCGCATCGGCGCGGCCGAAGCCCTGCGATTTCCCTCGCTCAGCCTGACCGGTTTCGCCGGCGTCGAGAGCACCGATCTTTCGGACCTCAACTCCAGCGATGCTGGCACCTGGAGCATCAACGCCAATATCTTTGCGCCGATCTTCAATTCCGGAAAGCTCAAGGCCAATGTGGAGATCGAGCAGGCGCGCACCGAACAGCTGTTGCTGGCTTACGAGGCCGACGTGCAGCAGGCGTTCCGTGAGGTGGAGGACGCGCTGGTATCGGTCCGCACCCTGCGTGCCGAACAGGCCTCTCAAACGCGGCGGGTCATCGCCGCGCGCAACGCCGCCCGGCTGTCCCAGGCGCGCTATGACGGTGGTGTGGTGGACTATCTGGAGGTGCTGGACTCCGAGCGCACCCGCTTTAATGCCGAACTCGACCAGTCACAGACGCTGCAGCTGTACCTGAACGCGATCGTCGAGCTGTACAAGGCGCTGGGCGGCGGCTGGTATCCGCAGCCCTGAATCCGCATCGACCGCTCCCAGCGCTAGTCCCCGATCTTCTCCACTTCGACACCCGGGACCGTCGTCTCCATCCACAGCATCAGCAGCGTGTAGCCCATCACCATCACGATGGAGCCGACAAACAATCCGATGATGCCCATCGACAGAAAACCGCCGATGGCGCCTAGAAAGATGACCAGCATCGGCACCTTGACGCCCCGACCAAGCAGCAGTGGCTTCAACACATTGTCGATCAGGCCAACGAACAGGCACCAGATCGCGAAAATCACCGCGGTCACGGTGCTGTCACCCCGGAACACATAGATCACCGCACCGATCAGGACCAGAGCCGGACCGACCTGGATGATCGCCAGAAACAGACAGATCAACGCGAGGAGACCGGCGCCGGGGATCCCGACCGCTAGAAAACCGAGCCCGGCGAGCAGTGACTGGATCAAGGCCACACCAAGGATACCGGTCGCTACGCTGCGCACCGTGGACTCGGCCAGATCGGCGATTTCTTCGCCGCGCTCGCCGATCAACCGTGTAAACAGCGCGTGGGCGGCGCGCTGCCCGCTGGTTGCATTTCCCATCAGCACTCCGGCGATGATGATGGCGGCAAAAAACGTCAACACGCCCAGACCGGCTCCGGCGGCCGCCGACAGCAACCATTTGCTCAACGCGGCGATCTGCGGGCGGACCTGCGCCAGCGCCTCCTCTAGGTTCTCGGACGCCAGATGCCAGAAGGCATCCAGCCTCTCGCCGATAATGGGCCAGCCCGCAACGCTGGCGGGAGGCTCCGGAATCTGGATGGCGCCATCGCGCAGGGCGGTTCCCAGCTGTACCGCCCCCTGCACCACCGTATCGGCGAGCAACACCACCGGGATGATCAGCAATACCAGCATGGCGGCCGTAAACAGGGTCACGGCCAGACCGCGACGACCGCCCAGCAGGGCGTAGAACCGCTCGTACACAGGACCCAGCGCCACCGCGATGATCACACCCCAGATGATCATGCCGATAAACGGCTTGATGATGTCGTAACACCACAGCACCAGACCGACCACCAGACCGATCCGGATCACCACCTCCAACGCGTTGCTGGTCATCGCGTCGCTGCTGCGTCCGTCACTCATCGTCTCGCCACCTCGATGTTCTCATCACCGGCTCCTACAATATTTAGCGCTGAGCGTCCGGCTCCTCGCTACCTGGTTCAACCGATATCTCGTCGGCATGGGCCCGGGTCCATTCACCGAGCAGCGAGTATCCAACAGCCAGCAGGGTAGGCCCGAGGAACACCCCCAGCACCCCAAACGCAATCAACCCGCCGACGACACCGAGCAACACGAGGATAAACGGCAGCGCGCTGCCGCGGCTGATAAACATCGGCTTGAGGATATTATCGGCGGTGCCGACGATGGCCGCGCCCCACACCAGCAGGAACACACCCCAGACAGTGTCACCCTGGGAGAACAGCCAGATCGTCGCCGGAATCCAGACCAGTCCGGCGCCACCGGGGATCATCGACGCAAAGCCGGCCACGACACCGAGAAAAATAGCCGCCGGCACCCCGGTAATGACCAGGCCGATCGCGGTCAACAGCCCCTGGGCAAAGGCGGTGCCGACGATGCCATAGACCACCCCTTTCATCGTGCCCTGAGCGACCTGCAGCAGACGCGTCGAGCGTTCACCGCCGACCCGTCTGGCCAGACGGCGGAATGCCTGCCCGGCGGCTTCCCCGTCGCGGTACATAAAAAACGCGACCAGCAAGCCCATGCTGAGATCGAAGATGCCCTGGCCGATGCCGACACCTGCCGCCACCAGACCGTTGCCGACCGGTTTGATCACTTTGGGGATGTACTGGCCGATGGATACCGTGCCCTCGACCAGCCCGGTCCACAGATTGGCCAGGGGCTGACCCACCAGCGGCAGACCGACCAGCCATCCGGGCGCCGGTGGCACCCCTTCCGCGACGTACTCGCGGACGCGCTGTACGAATACGGCGACGTCATCCACCAGACCGCCGGCCAGCACCAGCAGCGGGACCAGCAGGATCGAGATCAGCAGCAGTGTCATGATGCCGGCAGCCAGAGTCCTGCGACCCCTGAGCCCGTCGCGGACACGCACAAACACCGGCCAGGTGGTCAACACCAGGATCAGCGCCCAGAGCACCGGCGCCAAAAACGGCAGCAGCACGTTGAGACAACCGATGGCGAGGAGCGCCAGCACGAGGACGCCCACCAGCTTCTCCAGTCGGATCGGGCCAATCTCCATCATCCCCCCAGACATTTTCGCCGCGAATTCCTCATTCTCGACGGCACCGCTAATATAATCCACCGTCCCTGGCTTCTGTGTGTCCATCAGGTTAACCATGCATATCCCGGCTCTGCTCTTGTTTGTACTCAGTGGCGCCGGTCTGGCCACGACGCCCGCTCCGGAGCCGGAGCCGGTGACGGCGGCCGCGCCGGTCCTGCCTCCGGCCGTACAGCAGATCCTGGACGGTCATGACCTGGGTCTCGAGGGGCTCAGTATCGTGGTGCAGGGCGTCGACGACGAGACGGCGCTGCTGAGCCTGAACCCCGACGTGGCCCGGAGCCCCGCATCGATCATCAAGCTGCTGACCAGCTTTGCCGCGCTGGATATCCTCGGTCCGGCCTACTCCTGGCAGACCCGGGCCTATCTCGGCGGCGCGCTGGAAGACGGCCGTCTGGCCGGCGATCTGTATCTGCGGGGCGGGGGCGATCCCTATTTGACCACCGAGCGCTTCTGGAGCTTTTTGCGCGACCTGCGGGCCAGGGGACTCAGGGACATCGACGGCGATCTGGTGATCGACAACAGTTATTTCGACGTGGCCAGCGAAGACCCGGGCGCGTTTGACGGCCAGCCCTTCCGCACCTACAACGTGACGCCCGACGCGCTGCTGGTAAACCTCAAGGCGGTGCAGTTCCGGATCTACCGCCCCTCCCCCGGTGCCCGTCCGCAGGTGGTGACCGATCCGGTCATCGCCGATTTGCAGATCGACAACCGCATCGGCACCGCCAATGGGCCGTGCCGGGGCTTCCAGCGCGGTGTCGCGATCGATCTGCCGGCGGGGCTCGATGGCAACACGGTGCAGTTGTCCGGGCGTTTCCCCAGCGGCTGCAGCGAATACTCGCTGTGGCGCACGGTGATGAACCCACCGGAGTTCACCTACGGCGTGTTCGAGCCGCTGTGGACCGAGCTCGGCGGCAATCTGAGCGGGCGCGTCAGGACCGGCCTCGCGCCGGAAGATACCGCGCCGTTTGCCCGCGCCGACTCGGTGCCGCTGGCCGAAGTCGTGCGCAACGTCAACAAATTCAGCAACAACGTGATGACCCGCCAGCTCATGCTCACCATCGGTGCCGAACGCGAGGGGACACCGGGTAGTCAGACCAAGGGCCGAGCCGCCGTGGCACGCTGGCTCGGCGACCAGGGGCTGGATTTCCCCGAGCTGTATCTGGACAACGGCTCTGGCCTGTCGCGCGAGACCCGGATCTCCGCAGGCAGCCTGGCACAGATGCTGCAAACCGCCTGGCATCATCCGTATATGCCCGAGTTCATCGCCTCCATGCCCTTGTCAGGGATGGACGGCACGCTGCGCAACCGCTTTCGTAATACCGATCTGGCCGGCCGTATGCACGCCAAGACCGGGCGTCTGGATAACGTCTACAGCATCGCCGGTTTTGTCCAGGCCCGATCCGGCAAGCGGTACGTCGTCGTGGTGATACAAAACGATAAAGACGTCCACCGCGGTCCTGGCGTCGAAGTCCAGGACGCGCTGTTGCGGTGGGTGTTCCGCCAGTAGTCCGCTCCCGCCTGAACCCACGCCCCAGAGCTGGCCTGGGACCCGGCACCAGCCCGCGATGCCATCCGCTGCGACTATCAGACGCGGCCTGCTCGCGCGGCCGGTTTGCTGCCCGATCCTGGCTCGATGACGCATCCTGATCGCGGCTGAGAATTATTTCCGTTCTCAACCGCGGCACCAGCCCGACGCCGGGTTCGCCATCTGTCGCGAGACCTGGATCGCCCGCCAGTCTGATCGTCGTCTGCAATCCGCAGGCGGCGGCATGCCCGGCATCCGGATGTTGCTGAGCAACAAAGAAATTTTCCTGGCTGAAAAGCGACCTGAATTGACCTAGATCAGGACCGTCCGACACCGAAAGCGCTATATATGTTCGGAGGCGAAATTGCGCAAGAAAAATCGCCTGTCACAACCCTGCAGGAGTCCCGTTTCCCGTCAGCTCCGGATCACCCGTCTGACGGCCAACCGACACAAATCGCTAGCGATCGAAACAATCAATAAGAGGGAGTTGCCATGGCAGTTCAAGAAACCTTCTATGAGGTCATGCGGAAGCATGGGATCACGCGCAGGAGCTTCCTCAAGTTTTGCAGCCTGACTGCGGCCGGTCTCGGCCTCGGCCCGGGCTATTCAGGCAAGATCGCGCACGCGCTGGAGACCAAGCCGCGCACGCCCGTAATCTGGCTGCATGGCCTCGAGTGCACCTGCTGTACCGAGTCCTTTATCCGCTCCGGTCATCCGCTGGCCAGCGACGCCATCCTGTCGATGATCTCGCTGGACTATGACGACACCATCATGGCGGCTGCCGGCCATCAGGCGGAAGAGATCCTGGAACAGACGATCGAGAAATACGACGGCCAGTACATCCTCGCCTGCGAGGGCAACCCGCCGCTGAACGAAGACGGCATGTACTGCATCCAGGGCGGCAAGCCGTATGTGGAGAAGCTCAAACACATGGCGGATCACTGCAAGGCGATCATCGCCTGGGGCTCCTGCGCGTCATGGGGCTGCGTCCAGGCCGCGCGTCCGAATCCGACCCGGGCCACGCCGATCCACAAGGTGATCCTGGACAAACCGGTGATCAAGGTGCCCGGCTGTCCGCCGATCGCCGAAGTGATGACCGGCGTGATCACCTACATGGTGGCCTTCGACAGGCTGCCCCCGCTGGACCGTCAGGGCCGGCCGAAGATGTTCTACAGCCAGCGTCTGCACGACAAATGCTACCGGCGGCCGCACTTTGACGCCGGGCAATTCGTCGAGCGTTTTGACGACGAAGGCGCGCGCAAGGGCTACTGCCTGTACAAGGTCGGCTGCAAGGGCCCGACCACTTATAACGCCTGCTCGACTATCGAGTGGAACGACGGCCTGTCCTGGCCGGTGAAGTCGGGTCACGGTTGTCTCGGCTGCGCCGAAGACGACTTCTGGGACAAGGGCTCGTTCTACAGCGCGGTCACTAACCTCAAGGTGCCGGGCGGGGCCGAGTCCACCGCCGACGAGATCGGCGTGGTGCTGGCCGGCGCGGCCGCCATCGGTGTCGCGGCCCATGCCGCGGCTTCAGTGGTCAGCCACATGACGAACAAGGACAGGAAGGAGATGAACAATGGCTAGCACCGTTACCGCTAATGGTTTCTCTCTGGACGACAGCGGTCAGCGGGTCGTCGTCGATCCGATCTGCCGGATCGAGGGCCATCTCCGGATCGAAGTCAATCTCGATGAGAGCAACACGATTCGAAACGCCGTCTCCTCGGGGACGATGTGGCGTGGCCTGGAGGTCATCCTGAAAGGCCGCGACCCCCGCGATGCCTGGGCCTTTGTCGAGCGGATCTGCGGCGTGTGTACCGGCGTCCATGCGCTGGCCTCGGTGCGCACGGTAGAGGACGCGCTGGGCATCCAGATCCCGGCCAACGCCAACCACATCCGCAATCTGATGATGCTCGCCCAGTACACTCAGGACCACCTCGTGCACTTCTATCATCTGCACGCGCTGGACTGGGTCGATGTGGTCAGCGCGCTGAGCGCCGATCCAGCAGCAACGTCGGGGTTGCAGCAGAGCATCTCGAAGTGGCCGAAATCATCACCCGGTTATTTCCGCGACGTGCAAAACAGACTGAAACGCTTCGTCGAATCCGGACAACTGGGACCGTTCGCCAACGCCTACTGGGGCAGCCCGGCCTACAAGCTGCCACCTGAAGCCAACCTGATGGCGGTGACCCACTATCTGGAGGCGCTGGACTTCCAGAAGGACATCGTCAAGATCCACACCATCTTTGGCGGGCGCAACCCGCATCCGAACTGGCTGGTGGGCGGCATGCCCTGCTCGATCAACGTGGATCAGACCGGCTCTACCGGCACCGTCGGCATGGTCTGGCTGAACATGGTCTCGGACATCATCAACAAGTCCATCGACTTCGTCGATCAGGTCTACATCCCGGATCTCAAAGCCATCGCTTCGTTCTACAAGGACTGGGGTTATGGCGGCGGTCTGGCCGGCAAGAATATGCTGGCCTACGGCGATTTCCCGATCAACGCCAACGACTGGTCCAACGACAACCTGATGATGCCGGCGGGCGCGATCATCAACGGTGACCTGAGTCAGGTCTACGAAGTCGACGTGCGCGATCCGGAGCAGATCCAGGAGTTCATCGATCACTCCTGGTACAAGTACGCCGACGGATCCCGCGGCCTGCATCCATGGGACGGAGAGACCGAGCCGAACTTCGAGCTCGGGCCGAACCTCAAAGGCACCCGGACCAATATCGAGCAGATGGATGAGGGCGGCAAATACTCCTGGCTCAAGGCGCCACGCTGGAGAGGCCACGCCATGGAAGTCGGGCCGCTGTCACGCTACGTGATCGGCTACGCCTCGGGTCGCGAGGACATCAAGGAACAGGTGGACGGCATCCTTACCGATCTTGGTCTGCCGATTACCGCGCTGTTCTCGACCCTGGGCCGGACTGCCGCGCGCGGTCTCGAGTGCTCATGGGCGGCGCACAAGATGCGCACCGTGTTTGACGCGATGATGGCCAACATCAAGGCGGGCGACACGTCCACGGCGAATATGGAGATGTGGGAGCCGTCGACCTGGCCGGCCGACGTCAAGGGTGTAGGCATGGTCGAAGCCCCGCGCGGTGCGCTCGGCCACTGGTGCCACATCAAGGACACCAAGCTGGCCAATTATCAGGCGATCGTGCCCTCGACCTGGAACGCGTCACCGCGAGACGGGGCCGGGAACATCGGCGCTTACGAGGCCTCGCTGCTCGGTACGCCGATGGCCAACCCGGAGCAGCCGCTTGAGATTCTGCGCACCATCCACAGCTTCGACCCGTGCCTGGCCTGCGCCAGTCACGTTATAGCGCCGGATGGCAAAGAACTGAGCGTCGTGAAGATCCGTTAGGGGCAAGCTTGGGGGAAATCGGCGGTGTCCCGGCGGTGACAGCGACAACTGAACGACGGGACACCGGTCCGAGGCCTCATTTGAGGAGGAATTTTTGATGAGCACGACTGCAGCAAGCGTCCACGACCCCAAGTACCAGAAGGCAACCTACGTCTTTGAGGCGCCGGTGCGTATTTGGCACTGGCTCCACGCGCTGAGCATCGGCGTCCTTTGTGTCACCGGGTATTTCATCGCCAACCCATTACCCAGCCTTGGCGGCGAAGCCAGTAGTCATTTCCTGATGGGTTATCTGCGGATGATCCACTTTATCGCCGGCTATGTGTTCGCCATCGCCTTTCTGGTCCGGATCTACTGGGCCTTTGTCGGCAACAAGTACTCGCGAGAGTTGTTTGTCCTGCCGTTCTGGAAAGGCGGGTGGTGGAAGGATCTGTTCCATGAGATCAAGTATTACGCGTTCCTGACGCGCAAGAGCCACAAGATCATGGGCCACAATCCGCTGGCGCAAACGGCGATGTGGTTATTCAACGTGCTGTTGACCCTGTTCTTGATCTTCACCGGCTTTGCGCTCTATGCGGAAGGCCTGGGCGAAGGCAGCTGGGCCGATACCTGGTTCGGCTGGGTCATCCCGGCGCTGGACGGTTCACAAAACACCAAGATGCTGCACCTGCTGAGCATGTGGGTGATGCTGGTGTTTGTGGTGATCCATATCTATATGGCAATCCGGGCGGACATCATGGATCGCGAGAGCAGCGTCAGCACCATCATGGGTGGCTGGCGCACGTTCAAGGACGACCAGCCCTAGTGGCTGATCTGGCCGCATCGACAGCCGGCATGCTGGAGGTGGACGCAGAATCATCTTTTGAGACCCTCGTACTCGGACTCGGCAATATTCTGTGGGCGGATGAGGGTTTCGGCGTCCGCGCAGTGGAGGCACTGCATGCGGCCTACCAGTTCCCGGATCATGTACGCATCATGGACGGTGGCACCCAGGGCATCTTTTTGATCCCCTGGGTGCGTTCCTGCAAACGATTGCTGATCCTCGATGCCATCGACTACGGCCTGGAACCCGGCACCATCCGCGTGATACGCAACGACGACGTGCCGCGGTTTATGGGCGCCAGGAAGATGAGCATGCATCAGGCCGGTTTCCAGGAAGTCCTGATGACCGCCAAGCTCAGCGGCGATTTCCCCGACGAGATCGCGCTGGTCGGCGTCCAGCCCGAGCTGCTGGACGACTACGGCGGCAGCCTGCGGCCCTGCGTCAAGGAGCAGATACCCGAGGCGGTCGAACTGGCCGTGGGCATCCTGCGCGACTGGGATATCGATGCAGCGCCACGGCAGCAGCCGCTGAAGTCCGGGGAAGGCGTGGGGCCGCACGAACTGGAGATGGGCATCTATGAATCGGGCAGACCGCGAATCGGAGACAAGCACTGACATGAGCCATCCCCTGATCCAGCGTCTCTATGACGAGTTCTCTTATCCGCGGGTCACGCTCGAGGACTATGAAACGTTTATCGGCGCGCCCGGCGTCAGCGTGTTGTTCTTCGCCGGTGATCCAAAACGATACAAAGAGACCACCGACGTGGCCGTCGTATTGCCGGAGCTGATAGCCGCGTTCGAGGGCAACATCCGTGCCGGCGTGGTGGACAAGAGCGCCGAACTACCGCTGCAAAAACGTCTGGGCTTCCGCGCCTGGCCCTGCCTGGTCTTCTTCCGCGATGGCGGATATCTCGGCGCCATCGCGCGGATGAAAAATTGGAGCGAGTATCTCGACGACATCAGCGAGTTCATGCGGGGCGAGACCTGTGAGCCGCCGACATTTGCCAGCGATCAGGTGCCGGTCCGCGGGCCTGCCGCCGCCACCAGCGAGGTCAACGGCTGATGAGCAAATTGCACGACATCCCGATCGTGACCGTCGGCCCAGGCAGTCAGCCCACCGAGGGCGACGGCGCCGAACTCGAATATATCGATCTGCCGCACGAGATCACGACCTTTCAGCGGCCGGACATACCGGAACCCGAAGAAGTCGAGGATTTGCAGGGCGCGCGCGAAGCGATGGAGTGGTTAAAACAGGCGCTGGCCAGCTACGAACCGGGCGCCGAACCGCTGATCGCCAACCTCGCAGCGCTGGATGAGGCCAACCTGGATCTGGTCAACCAGATCATGGGTGACGGCGAGGTCAGCGTCAGTTACTCCGGCGTAGTCCGGGCCAGGATGCAGGAATCGGTGCTCGCCGGGGTCTGGCGGACCTTCTACGTGGATGCCGACGACAAACTGCTGCACGACCTGATCGAAGTCGCCGACGTACCCTACCTGGTGCGGTTGCCCGCCCACCAGACGCCGCCGCGCTCGCGCCCGCTGACCGAGGTCGAAGTCCCGCCGGACGTGATGAACGCGATGGCCATCCTGGCGGAGCTCGAAGAACAGCGTCATCGGGTCGCGGCGGGCGACGAAGCCCACGTGATCAACCTGACCCTGCTGCCGCTGTCGCCGGCGGACGTGGCATTTTTGGAACAGACGCTGGGTCGCGGCCCGGTGGACCTGCTGTCACGCGGTTATGGTTCGTGCAGAGTGTCGAGCACCGCCATCCCCAACATCTGGTGGGTGCGGTTCTTCAATTCCATGAACAAACTGATCCTCGATACGATCGAAGTGGTCGACGTGCCTCAGGTCGCCCGCGCCGCCAGCGAAGATATCGCGGACTCCCGGCAACGGCTCAACGACATTCTCGAGCCGTACTGGAAACAGATGGCCTGAAGCGAGAGACCTCGATGACGCGGATCAATGACAGCGATGTGCAAGCCCGGCTGGCGGAGGATACGAAGCTGGAGTGTCGTATCTGCTGGTGTGTCTACGATCCTGCAGAGGGTGACGAATACGAGCAGGTCGAGCCCGGCACCGCGTTCTCGGAACTGCCGGATCACTGGCGCTGCCCCCAATGCGACGCCGGGAAAGACAAGTTCCTGCCGCTGGAGGACGGAACGCCATCGTGAGCCTGACACCGGAAAGCCTGGTCGAGATCTACCAGCGGATCGCCGATGAGCGGATGCAGGACATGCCGTTTATCAATCGCGCGCTGCAGGCCGAGGCCGTGGGTTTCCGGGCCTGGGAGGAACATCAGGTCGGTGTGTTGATCACCCCCTGGTTTATGAACCTGGTGCTGATCCCCGGTCCCGAAGAAGAATGGCGGGATTTCAGCAGCGACAAGGCCCGGGCGTGGGAATTCCCGTCCGGAAGCTGTGAGTTTCACGCCAGCCGCCCGGATGGCAAAGCCTTGCATATGTGCGCCAGCCTGTTTACGACGGTCGAGGATTTCCCCGACCAGCAGACCGCGCGGGATGTGGCTGAGCAGGTGATGGATGATCTGTTCACGCCGTCGGAGGACGGTCACAGCAAGATCAACGAGCGCGAGCCGAGCGCCGATGCGCTGCTCGCCAAACCGGTGAGCCGACGCGGATTGCTGCGCCAGCTGATGCTGCAGGGGGATTGACGACGCCATGCACGAACTGTCCATCTGTCTGGCGCTAATGACACAGGTCGAACGCGTGGCCGCGGAACACCACGCGCGCAGAGTCGAGCGCGTCCGTCTGCAGATCGGCCCTCTTTCCGGAGTGGAGCCGGCTCTGCTGAAGAAGGCCTTTCCGCTGGCCGCGGCCGGCACGATTGCAGACGCCGCGCTGCTGGATATCGAGACCGGTCCCGTGGTCGTCCGCTGTACCCGCTGCGACAGCGAAACGGAGGTGCTGCCAAATCGCTTGCTGTGCGGTCAATGCGGAGATTTCCGTACCCGTGTGATCCGCGGCGAAGAAATGCTGCTGCAAAGCCTGGATCTGGATCTGTCGGAAGACGACTCACCCCGGGTCGGGTCCGCGCAGCTCGGGGAGGCGGCGCCAGGTCCCGCCTGAGGGACTACGCTTGGAGTATATGAGCCTAAGCCTGCTGTTGTTGGGATTCCTGATCGGCATGCGCCACGCGGTGGAGAGCGATCACATCGCCGCAGTGGCTTCCCTGGCGACGCGCAGCCGATCGATGACCGACACCATCCGCCAGGGCGCTGCCTGGGGTCTGGGACACACCCTGACCTTGTTCCTGTTTGGCTCTATTGTGTTGATCCTCGACGCCGTGATGCCCGAGCGCATGGCCCAATTACTCGAATTGCTGGTCGGCGTGATGCTGATCGGACTCGGTGTCGATGTGCTCAGGCGTCTGATCCGGGAGCGGATCCACTTCCATGTGCATGAACACCATGATGGCGCGGTCCACTTCCACGCCCACTCCCACGCCGGTGAACGCGGTCACGATCCGGCCCGGCATCATCATGACCATCGTCAAGGCTTCCCGGTCCGTGCACTGGTCGTAGGTCTGATGCACGGCATGGCCGGTTCCGCGGCGCTGATCCTGTTGACGTTGCAGACTGTGCAATCACCCTGGACCGGGCTGCTCTACATCGCACTGTTCGGCGTCGGCTCCATGATTGGCATGGCACTGTTGTCCATCATCATCGCTATCCCGCTGCGCGCCTCGGCGCGCGGCGTGACCTGGCTGCATAACGGCCTCCAGGCCACAGTGGGCGTCGCCACCATCGCCATCGGCGCGGTGATAATCTACCAGATCGGCTGGCAGCAGCAGCTGCTGTTCTAGGCGATAACCCCGCCAGCACACCGTTTGCCTCCATCACCTGACCGCGGCCAGGGCTCCCTGCCATCTCCCGGATTGCTGCCGCTCGATAGCGCGCCGCTGCCGCGGCATCTTGCGGCCAACCACTCAGGCAGCAGATAACGGGTCGGGGCAACCCCAGCCCCGGCGATCAATGAAGCCGCTCGCGTGGCTGGCTATACTCACGCGACGCGCCACCGGCGCGATCTGATTGCGATCGAGGCCGAACTGACCCGTGGCGACATCCCGATACAAGGCGTTTATCAGTTACAGCCATCGCGAAGAGCGTTGGGCGCGGTGGCTGCATCGCAAGCTGGAAACTTATCGGGTACCAAAACGCCTGGTGGGCCAGCCATCGCCACTGGGCCCCACCCCATCCCGGCTGACACCGATCTTCCGCGATCGTGACGAATTGCCAACCGCTACCGATCTCGGCGCAGTGATCCAGCAGGCGCTGGAGGAATCCGAATCCCTGATCGTGATCTGCTCGCCGGCCGCGGCCGCATCGCGATGGGTAAACGAAGAGATCCGCTTCTTCCGCCGACTCGGCCGGGGCAACCGAATCTATTGTTTGATTGTCGACGGAGAGCCGGGTGCTGACAGCGGCCAGGAGTGTTTCCCGGAAGCACTCACCGAGCCACTGGAGGCCGGCGACCACGAGGGCCCTCATGACCATGCTGCGGCCGATGTGCGCCCCGGCGGTGACGGCAGACAGGGCGCCAAACTCAAGGTCATCGCCGGGCTGTTGGGTGTCGGCCTCGACGAACTCCGCCAGCGCGACCAGCAGCGTCGACAACGGCGCCTGATCGCGGTCGCGGCCAGCGCAGTCGCCGGGATGGTGATTGCGATCGGTCTGGCCACCGCCGCGCTGATGGCCAGGGCGGAAGCCGATCGTCAGCGCTTGCGCGCCGAACAGGAGGCGCGCACGGCGACCGAGACCACGGAATTCCTGGTCTCCCTTTTCGACGTTGTCGACCCCGGCGAGGCCAGGGGCAACACTATCACCGCACGCGAGATCCTCGACCGTGGCGCGGAGAAGATCGATAGGGAGTTGCTCGATCAACCCGCGGTGCGCGCCAATCTGCTTGGCACCATGGGCCGCGTTTACACGGGACTCGGGCTCTACGGCCAGGCCACGGAATTGCTCGATTCCGCACTGCAAGCCAGCGGCAATGCCGGTGACCGGTCGGAAGTCCGTGACGTCCGGACCCAGATCGCCCTGGCCGCTGCCTTGTATCTGCGGGGCGAATACGATCGTTCCGAGGCGGTCGCCCGAGAGGCTCTCAGCCGCGCGCACGCGCTCGACCCGCCAGCCCCGGAGGTGTCGATCAATGCGATGGTCGTACTGGCCGACGTGCTTTCCGATACAGGTGTCGACGATGAGGCGGAAGCCTTGTATCGAGACGCGCTGGACAGGATCAGCGTGCGGCCGGAGAAAGACGAAGCGCAGCGGGCGCGGGCTCTCGACCGATTGGCCGTGCTGATGATGTATCAGGATCGTCTGGAGGAGGCGCAGTCTTATATGAGCGAGGCGCTCGATATCCGGGAGCGGATACTCGGAGCCGATCATCCGCTCACCATCGAGAGCCTCAACAACCTGGCCGCCATCACCTACAGCCAGCGGCGTCTGGCCGACGCGGAGCGGCTCGCCCGACAGGCGGTATCGCGAGCCCGGCGAGTGTGGGGGGACGAACATCCGGAGACCGCCAGCCAGCTCAACAATCTCGGCCTGTTCGTTCTGGAGCAGGGAGAAGTCGAGGAAGCGGAGCAGATCCTGTCGGAATCGGTCACTGCCGACCGGCGCCACCGGCAGCCCACCGACGATCAATGGGTTTTCTCGCTGAACAATCTGGCATTGTCCATCGCCAGCCAGGGGCGCTACGAAGACGCCGAGCCCCTGTATGTCGAGGGGCTCGAGATCGCCCGGCTACACGACCACCGCATGGAAGGCCCCATCGCCGCCAACCTCGCAGACCTTTACTGCAGAACGAACCGTGCCGGGGAAGGCATTGCAATGGCTGCGATGGCACGGGAGGCGCTTGCCGCTGATTACGCCGCGAGCGACTGGCGAATCGCCTATCTGGATAGCGTCGAAGGTGGCTGCCGGGCGGCCCTGGGAGAGCGCGACATTGCGCTCACCCTGCTTGAATCCGGCCGTGCGCGACTCGAGGCCGACCGAGGACCTGACTGGTTGTTCACGAAGCTCGCATTGGGACGGGTACAGCGGTTCGAAAAAGACACCGAGTGGCCGACTCGCTGAGTCGGAACTGTCGGCTTTCTTTACACCTGGCCCATCGAACACCCGCACTGGCGTGTCCCGGTTTCTCTTAAGTCATTGATTTAGCAGTATTTCTAATCATCCGGCACGAAACCTGCTTGGTCTCTACAACTTCCCGGACCTGGATACCAAGGCTCGGCAGCTTTTCTTGGGGGAGAGATTGATGAATCGCAGTCTTACGCTGGCCCACCCGCGGCCAATCCATCGATACATCGCGCTGGCCATCTTGCTCTTTACCGGAGCACTGCTGTCCGGCCCGGCTGACGCCAGATCGGTCCGCGTGGATTCGGGAGGCTGGACGGACGGCTCCTCCAACCCGATTGGTCAGCTCGGGTTCGATTTCAACTTCTTCGGCGTTGAAACGTCGACAGTTTTGATTGACGCATCAGGTTTCGTGACGTTTGGCGGCGCTACGATAGCGCCGTTCAAAAACAGCGACAGCCAGGATATCTCATGGCAGAACACCGCTGACGCCCCGCCTGTGGATCCTCTCGATGATCCGGCATTGCCGCCCGGGATTCTTAACGGCTTCCGGGTCTGCTGGGGCTGCGACACTGAGGTGGCGTTCCAATTGGGCCTGTACGATCTCGGCGGCGGGCAATTCGCGATGGAATTTAATTA
>CAMYOC010000016.1:0-43117 GCA_947259915.1 uncultured Gammaproteobacteria bacterium | reverse complement strand
ATGACGATGGTCAGGGCCTTGCCTTCGACATGCTGGAGGCATTGAACCTGGATTTCCCTGATTGGGCCGGTATCTCAGAGCTTTTTGCGGGCGGCGGTCTTTGCCCGGGCGGCGTCCCCGCAGACCCGGACACCAAGGCCATTGCCTGCAACAACTATGACTTCTCGACCGGTACGCCGACGCTCCACCCCGGATACGACGGCTTCTTCGAGGAAGATCCGTCGTTCGGAGAGCCCGTTGTGGGCCGCTACTTTTTCCTTTTAGGAGAGCAGGCGGACGTGCCAGAGCCTGGCACGGGTCTCCTGCTGGTCACTGGTCTGGCCGCGTTGAGACTTGCAAGGCGGAAACTGAAATAGGGACACCGGTCGGATACACGACCCAACGCTGAGACCACCACACCGACGTGGCGCACATGGTCACGTTCAACAAGGCATCAACGGAGAACGCAATGTTCGGCAAATACTTCTCGGGAGGATGGGTCCGAAATTTATCCGCCAGTCTGGTGGTGGTCATCGGATCGAGTCTCTTGACTGTCGGGGAGGCTGACGCGCGATCCGTCAGGGTCGATGACACCCTGCAGGAATTCCAGGTCTCGGGCCCCCTGGAGCCGGATGATTCGCTGGACAACAATGGATCCAGCGGGCCGATAGACATCCGCAGCTACAATCTCCTGCCACCGGATGGCGATATCGATTTTGCCAACCCGCTGAATTTCTCGCTGAATGTCTTCGGCACAAGCTACGATTCCTTTTATATCAACGAGAACGGAACGATCAGTTTTGGCGGAGCGTTCGGCGGACGGCCGGGCAACTCGGATCCCACCATGGCGGGCGTTCCGATTTTCGCCCCATTCTTCGCCGACGTGGATTCCAATCTCCAGCCGTTTGGCGGCAGCATCTCATATGGTTTTGTCCCCGGCACGAACGCCATGGCCATCACCTGGTCCGGGGTTGGCTTTGAGGGATCCATCGACTCCAGCCAGCGGCAGGATTTTCAGATCTTCATCGTCGATATTTCCGGCGTCACGGGCAATGCCGGAGACTTCCGTCTGGAATTCAATTACGCAGGCGGCTCCGAAGGCATGATCTGGGAAACCGGCAATGAAGACGGGGGCAGCAACGGTCTGGGTGGCAACTCGGCCCGGGCCGGTTTTTGGGACGGCTTTGGCCTGGGTTACGAAATCGACGGTTCGGGCATCAATGGCGCCCTGCTCGGCTTCGATTGCCTGGGAAACCCCACGGCACTCGACTGTAACGATTATTTTTACGAGTTCCGCGGCGGTACACCCTTCACCCTTGACGGCACACCGTTGGTGGATACGCCAGAACCCGAGATCGCCCTGCTGCTGATGGCCGGCCTTGGCGCGATCGGATGGACACGCAGGCGGTTGAAGCCGCGCGGGTAAGCGGATTATCCCTTGCGGGCTAATCGAGGTCGTGGCCGCCTGAAAATTCATCGGGTCTGACTGTTCACATATTGTTCTCTGTCACGGCCACCGTAGCAGCACGGCTGGGCCGGCCATCTCCGCGCTTTCGGCGCAGACCGGTTGCCTCGGGTTGGGTAGGTCTTTAACATCCGGGATCGGATAAGCTTCCCCCCCAATCCAGCTCCAGGCCCGTTCGCCGACCCAACAAATGCGTCGAATCATCCTCCTCATGGCCTGCCTGCTGGCTGCGCCCCTCGCGGCGGCTGGACCATGGATCGATCCGGGCGATTCGAGCCTGCGTCACGATATCCAGCTACTTGCGGACGCCGGCGTTATCACCGGACCGGTCTCGACCTGGCCGCTGTCCTGGGGCGACATCCAGGCGTCGCTGCAGGACAACACCCAGACCCTCGATCAGGGCGAGCAGGCGGCACTGGGCCGACTCAAGACGCGGCTGGCCCGGGGTATGGCCAGCGGCGAATACATCTTCAATGGCCACGCCTCGGTCGCCGAGCATCCGCGCGATATCAGGACCTTCGAGGATGGCCCGCGCGAGAACGGTGAGGTCGGCGCCGGATTCGAGTGGACCGGCGAACGCTTTGCGACCCGACTCAACGCGCAATGGGTCAACGACCCGGACGACGGCAAGAGCTGGCGTTATGACGACAGCTATCTCGGCGTGGCCCTGGGCAACTGGATGTTTGCGGCCACCACGTCGGATCAATATTGGGGTCCGGGCTGGCAGAGCAGCATGTTGTTGAGCAACAACGCGCGACCGAGCCCGTCGTTCACTGTCGGCCGCAATCTCACCACGCCGTTCGAAACCAAATGGCTGAACTGGCTGGGCCCCTGGGACATCGCGGTGCTGTGGGGATTCCTGGAGCAGAACCGGGCGGTACCCAACGCGCGGGTCTTCGCCGGGCGCTTCAACTTCCGTCCGCTGCATAGCCTCGAGATCGGTTTGAGCGCGATGGGCCTGTGGTGCGGCTCGGGCCAGGAATGCGACTCGACCGACTTCGGCAAGATGGTCACCGGCCGTGGCGAATCGGAGCAATTCGACCGGCTCTCGAGCTTTGATATCCGCTGGTCCACCAAGGTGCTGGGCCGGCCGGCCGCGTTTTACGGCCACGCGGTGGGCGAGGATTTTGGCGACGGCAGCAGCCGACTGGTATGGCCGACCAAGGTGTTGATACAGGTGGGCGCCGAGACCTGGGGCTATCGGCAAGGGCTCGGCAGCTATCGCTTGTTTCTCGAATGGGCGGATACCGAATGCGACGCCAGTCTTTACCGCGCGTTGACGTTTGACGGGGGCGGCGGCAAGCCCGGCTGTGCCTATCGAAATTCGACCTATCAGTCAGGCGAGACCTATCGCGACAGGGTGTTTGCGAACAGTCTGGATCAGGATTCCCGGGCGCTGACCCTTGGCAGTGTGCTGAACCGGGACCGGGACCGTTCCTGGCTGGCGACGCTAACTGTGGGCGATCTGAACCGCTACAGCGGGACCAGAAGTACCACTGCGGCTAACAAGACCCGCTACCGGGAAGCCGAAATCAGCCATCGGTTGCCAGCCTTCTTTGGCGGTGAGTTCGATCTGGGTATTTGCCGGCTGGTCGTTCGAATATTGAACCGATGCTCACTCCGCTCCGGTCGCACTAGCACAGCGGTCTCACCGTACGCGCCAACCGGCATGACCAACCGATCAGCCGGCAAGATCTGCCCGCCTGGTCCTTGCCGCTGACCCCGCCTGGCAAACCTGCCCGGCAGCGACATCAGCACAATCTGACGTCCACCTTATTCACCAAAAAGGACACGGCTGGCGGCGGTTCAAACTTCGTCGCCGCCAACCGTTTTTTCGCCCTTTGCTCCTACGGCCTAGGATTCCGGGTTTGGGGGACAGGTTAGCCCGACTCCCAACTTAATTGTGTCGAGGCACTGTTTGTACTTCGCACTGTCACCATCAGCCTTGTCATAACAGCCCATGATGTTCCCCATTAACTTGGTTTTCTCGACTTCGCAAGAGCAAGCCGCTTCGCCAAACACACTTGCATCGCAGTACTTGTGCGGATCCGTGCCCGGCTTCGCCAGAGTGACGGCGTCATGAGGATCGGTGCCCGGCTTGGCATCAGTGTCGGCGTCATGAGGATCGGTGCCCGGCTTGGCCAGACCGATAACGTCATGAGGATCGGTACCAGGCTTCGCCTCCAGCTCGGTGTCGCACAGCGACGCCTTGATCTTCGCCAGATCCTGTTCGCAGGTGCTGAGTTTCATCAAGACGATCTGAGAGGTTGTACCCCCTGTACTGGCACAGCCTGCAAGCACAACTGCCAGTAGTGTTATGCAATACAGCGGCAGAATTCTTCTCTGACCCTCTATCAGTCGATGCAATACAATGACAACGTTCTTCCTTGACCTCGTAGTAGCCGCATCTGGTCGTTACGAGAACTCATCTCATTCCTCCCTCTCTTTGCTTATCATGCCCAACTATCTCTTGCGCGTTTGCAGCAGCGTCTGGATGCGCGGCAATTCGCGGATTTCTCGCAGCTGCGGATCCGCAGCCGCAAGACTCTTTGAATAGCCAAGCTGCAGCGCCCGCTCCAGATATCCCTGGGCCGCGTCGATTTTGCCGCCGAACAGACTTACCTTGGCGGCGAAATAAAAACCGTCAGGGACATCCGGTGCGCTGCTCAAGACTTTTCCGATGACCGCCTCTGCCTCATCCTGACGTCCTACCGCCGCCAAATACAAGGATAGCTCTGTCAGCGTTTCCATATCCTGCGGATTGATCCGGAGACGTTCCTCGCTCAGTTCAATCGCCCGCTCGTAGCTGGAACGACTGTCCGCCTCCTGACCGGGTAGCTCAGCCAATGCGTTCCCCAGATAGCCATGGGCCGTCGGGTCTTCCGGCGCCAGCCGGATCGCCGCTCGCTGCATGTCGGCCGCAGCAACATAATTTCCGGCGTAATACTCCGCCAGACCCAGATTCGAATAGGCGGTTTTGGACGGAGACAAATCCACATTGCGCCGCCAGGCGTCTGTCGCGCTGGCATAGTCTCCCAGCATATAGAGCGCGGCACCAAGATTGGTAAAGGCAGTCTGATTGTCCGGCACCAGATCGATCATGCGCTGGAAGTTCGCCGCCGCCTCTGCATATTCCCCGGTCTGGTAATAGAGTCGGCCGAGCCCGTTGTAATTGAGCCAGTACCCGGGTTGCAGCGCGATCGCGCGACGAAATTCCCGTTCCGCATCATCGATCCGACCCATTTCACGATAGACCCGCCCGAGACCCAGCGCTGCAGCATCCGAGCCGGGATCCAGTTGCCGTGCCTGCTCGAACTCCAGCTTGGCGTCTTCCATCTGACCCGAAAGCCGGTAGAGATTACCCAGAGCGATGCGCACCTCGGGCAGGTTCGGGTCCAGCGTCAACGCCCGGTTGCAGGCCTTCTCCGCCTGTTCAAACCAGCTCGATGCAGATTCGAACACGAATCGTGCCTGCAGGGTCGTACACAGCCCCGCATAGGCGTCTGCAAATCGTGGATCGACATCGATCGCTTTCTGGAAGAGCTCCTGGGCCGCGGTCAACACCACATCATTATGGGGGCGGCGCCAATAGCCACGTCCCTGCAGATAGAAGTCATAAGCATCGATGGATTGGGTGGGCTGAGCCGCGAGCAACAATTCGGATTCTGCTGACAGCGCGATCCCCATACGGCTGGTGACCTCGCGGGCGATATCGCCCTGGATCTCGAAGATATCCACCACGGTGCGATCGTAGTCTTGGGACCAGAGATGGTAGCCGGTTCGCGCATCGATGAGCTGAGCCATGATACGGATGCTTTCGCGCGCCTTGCGCACGCTGCCCTCGAGCACATAGCGCGCGCGGAGTTTTTCTGCGATTGTCGAGAGCGCTTCATTCCGGCCTTTGTAGTAGAAGCTCGCGGTCCGCGATGCGACCTGCATTTCCGGCACCTTGGCGAACAGATTGGTCAACTCCTCGGCCAGCCCGTCGGAGAAGTACTCGGTATCCGCGTCGCCCCCGATGTTCAAAAAAGGCAGCACCGCGAGCGAGGTCGGTCCGAATTCCATCGCACCCGGGGGAGCTCCGCTCTGAGCAGCCATGCCGGACGCAACCATTGGTTGCTCGACCCTGGCTACGAACAGACGGAAGCCCATGATGCCCAGCGCGATGATTAAGGCGCCGATGATCGCGAACTCGAAGCGGCGCGGGCTTCCGCTGCTCGTCTCCTCTCGTCGGGGCATATCGATGATGATCCCTTCCGGCGACACCTGGAACACCCATGCCGTGAT
Organism: uncultured Gammaproteobacteria bacterium; assembly: GCA_947259915.1. GTDB lineage: Bacteria > Pseudomonadota > Gammaproteobacteria > Steroidobacterales > XN24 > CAMYOC01. The sequence goes on along the minus strand of CAMYOC010000016.1, from coordinate 37,386 downwards.
GACCGAGACAGGAAAGCCAACCACGACTAGAACGGTGATCGCCCGCAGCACCCATTCGGGGACGCCTAACAGCGGGAAGATGGTCGAAGTCACCTCGACCATGGCCCAACCGACGGCCATGTAGGCGATGGCGACCCGCACGACGCGGCGTCGATTCAACTCCTCCCACATCGTCAGCGGCTTGATGATGTCAACAGGAACAGCGGCCGCGGCACCATCAGATCCGGATACCTTTTCGGCGGGGGATTGAGGGGGGCCGACGTCTCGCGTTTCGGCGCCAGCACCATCAGATCCGGATATTTTCTGGGCGGGAGATTGAGAGGGATCGACCTCCCGCGTTTCGGTATCGGCCCGAACAGGGCGTTCGAATCGAACCGGCTCTACCAGGCGATAACCGCGCCTGCGCAGCGTCTGTATATAACGCGGCACGTCAACGTGATCGTCGAGGGCATGCCGAAGTTCGCTAATGCAATGAGACACCAGGCTATGGGACACGTTACTGTCCCCCCAGACTCGTTCACCCAGGGTCTCGTGGGTCACGACCTCGCACCCGGCCTCAGCCAGGATCAGAAGAACTTCGATCGCTTTGGGCTGGACATGAGAATTCTCTCCGCCCGGCGCGACGATGATTGCGGATAGCGGCCGGACTTCGAACTCTCCGAGCCAGAAGCCTTGCAGAAGACGCTCGTCCACCCCTCGCCCTCCCCCACGGGTGCATCGTATAACAATAGCAGTTCGTCTCAGGAAAGCCGCATCTGTTTGAATTACAGAAATTTTCCAGGGCCCATATCGGGATGAAATCAGTCGCGAAGCGTCCGAGCGAGGGAGGGAGGGAGGGGCCGCAGCATGACCTAGCGAAGACAGGTGCCGGTCGACCCGGTGACTGATCTACCCATTCAGTCACCCGGACTCCTGCGCTGTCGGCGCCGTAGACCGTACGCAGCGGGGTCGCTGGCTACGCTGGGCGGGCCGGAAACGGCCTGCGGTGTTCGCTTGAGAGGCGGCGTGATATGCCCAACCTCCCTCATCAACGCATGCTCGAATCAAGAGTTACCCTCATGCACAGCAAATCGGAAGCGCTGTCCTTGCTTGGCGGCATCTCGCTTGTCGCCCTCTGCGGCTGCGGGGGAGGCGGCGGACCGGCCGCAATTGTGAACTATTGTTTCCTTCTGAAAAAACACAAGCCGCCGCCTCTAGACTTCTGATCAGGAAGCGCGCCGAGGGGGTGCGCAGCGATCCGTACAGCAATCAGCGAGAAAACTATGAAGATGACAAGACTAGGCCTTACGGCGAGCATCATGGTGGGATTAATCGGCTGCGCGAACAGCGGCCCGGGTTCCGAAATGGTGTCCTCGGACATGGACACAAAGGAGATTGTGGCTGCCAAAGACCAGGAGATCAGCAGTCAGCGCAAACAGATCGAGACACTTCAGCGCCAGGTTGAGCAGCAGAAAGCATCTGCTGCGACGACCAGCATGGGTGCAACCACTGCGAGTACCGGCACCACAAGCCAGCTATTCCCGCCTGATCCGAAGCCGGGCCAGTGTTACGCGCGTGTCCTGATCCCGGGAGAGTACAAGACTGCTCAGGAAACGGTGCTCCTCAAAGAGGAGTCCGAGCGATTTGAGATCGTACCGGCACAATACAAGACCGTGGAAGAGCGCGTGCTGGTCAGGGAGGCGTCGACCAGGCTGGAAGTCATTCCTGCACAATATGAAAAGGTTACGGAGAGGGTGATGGTGCGGGAGGCGACGACTCGCCTCGAAGAACAGCCGGCAACCTACAAGACGATCAGCGAGCAGGTCCTGCTGACCCCGGCCCGGACAGAATGGAAGCGTGGTCCTGCCGCGAGCTTTGCCGCCGCTGGTAATGTGATCAACACCAAATCCACCGACACCGGCGAGATCATGTGTCTGGTAGAAGTGCCTGCGACCTACAAGACGGTCACCCGGACTGTGCTTCAGTCACCGGCAACGACGAAGGAAATTGCGATACCCGCCGAGTACAAGACGGTCACCCGGACGGCCCTCAAGACACCGGCGACCACCCGCGAGATCACCATACCTGCCGAATATGACACCGTGAAGGTCACCAAGCTGGTGACGCCTGCGTCGCGTCGCAGCGTAAAGATCCCGGCCGAGTATCAGACCGTGACGCAGAACATCAAGGTCAGCGAAGACGCGATGGAATGGCGTCAGGTCGTCTGTGAAGTGAATCTCAATCCCGACAACGTGCGCAAGTTGCAGACCGCGCTGAAGCGTAGCGGTCAATACCAGGGCAGTGTCGACGGCGTGCTCGGCCCGATGACCTTGAAAGCAGCGAACAGTTATGCGCGTTCAAAGGGACTGCCGACCGGATCCAACTACATCGCGGTGGAAGTGGCAAGTTCGCTTGGTCTGAAGATGTAACGACCGGACGGCAACCACGATGCTCATGTGTGCATTATCGGGACTGATTCGGTAACAACGCACACAGTTTACGCGCCCCGCCCGGCCTGCGGCCAGAACATGCCACAGGTCGGGCGGGGGACCGCTTCTCCCGCATCGTTACTATGTCCTCCTCAGGTCAAGGACGGCCCCCCCCAGAATCCATCTCACCAGATAGAAGTGAGATGCGAATACATGGACGTCCTGCTTATATGCGGCGGCACCCTTCCCAGGGCCCGCCGCATTTTTTCCACGGGAACAAACCATGCGAAGGTACCCGGATCCGCTTCAGCTTATGGCATGCCCGCAGTCACCAGCAGACACGTTGGCGAGACACATCAGCGCAAGCCTGAATCAAGACCATGGAGCTGGGTCAGATTGTTTTGACCTTGGCCGGACGATCGACAAGAATTGCCTATGAACATTGAATCCGGCGGTTTCGACATCATGGTAGATGACGATGCCACAGAGCGCTTGTTAAGGAAGTATCTTACGAACCGAAGGTCACAATCGGGCGAGCTTAAGCGGGCGCTAAGTGCCGGAGATTTTGAGTTTATCAAAGATCTGGGCCACAGACTTGTAGGTTCCGGGGGAGCATACGGCATGCCACGACTCACTGAGATTGGCGCCAGGCTGGAAGAATACGCAAGCCTGCGAAGTGCCACCGATCTCAGCGCGCCACTGCGCGAATACGATGCCTATGTCCACAATGTGCGCATTGTCCGCCGCCGATAAGCACGCCTTGATCCGATGAGTCGTAACGGGTAACGCCATGCGAATCAGCTTGCTTGAAGATGATCTGGATCAGTCCGAGATCGTCACCTTGTGGCTGGAAACGGCAGGACATGCGGTAACTCATTTCGGGCGCACAGAAGACTTCCTGCACGGCACCATGTGGGAATCCTTCGACCTGCACATCCTCGACTGGATGCTGGGACAATCGAGTTCCGGCCTTGACATGCTAAAGGAGCTACGCAGACAGCGGGAGGACAACACGCCCGTCATCTTCGTAACCGTCAAGAGCCAGGAACACTTTATTGTCACCGCGCTTGATGCCGGGGCCGACGACTATATTGTCAAGCCGCTACGGCGATCGGAGCTGGTGGCCCGGGTCAATGCGCTAGGCAGGCGGGCTGGGTTGCTGGAGTCGACTCGGGGGCGGCTGGAGTTCCCACCTTACACGTTCGACCTGGAGCGGCGGCAGGTGCGTGTGGCCGATGTTGCGGTGCCGCTAACACACCGCGAATACGAGCTGGCGCTGTTCCTGTTCAGGCGCGCGGGAGCACTGGTCTCGCGGCGGCATGTCCTGGAGGAGATTTGGGGCCTGGATCAGTCCAAGGTGTATACTCGGACGGTCGATACGCACGTCAGCAGGATCCGGAAAAAGCTGAAGATTCACCGGCGGACGGGTTGGACCCTGACTTCTGTTTACCAGCATGGGTACAGGCTAGAAGCGGTGGAGGAACGGGACCCGGATCCCGTGCAGGACGGGTAGAGAATACAGCACAAGCGGGGAACGACGGTGGCAAGCAAGGCAGCAGGCAAAAGAGCCGGCCATCCTGAAAATATCAGCGATCTGAGCGCGGCCGCAGAAGATGAACTTGGAAAGATCAAGGACATCATTCTGGGGGCGGACCGCGCGCGACTGGACCACAGCCTGGCCGGGCTTGAGAACAAGCTCCAGCAGACGATCGAAGCACTCGAGGAGCGACTGACAGCGGGGATTTCTGCCGTAGGCGATGCCCAGGCCGCCGCTGAAAAGGCTTACGCCAAGTCCCTCGAGGCGGAGCGTACGACGCGCGAAAAGATGACCGCCAAGATCGAGGCCAAGCTCGACAAACTTGACCAGGCTATCAAAAAGGTCAAGTCCGAAGGGAGCGAAGACCTCAAACAGATCAAAGCCATGCTGGCCACGATCGAGGGCAATCTGACCGACGGTCAGCGAGACCTCACCGACCGCATGGACCGGGGATTTGATGAGCTTTCGGCAAACAAGACCGACGCCGAGAGCCTGGCCGATCTCTACGCACATCTGGCATCGCAGCTTCGCGGCAACCAGAACGACTGACTGGGGTTGGCCGGGCGATCAAGAACATTACCGAACTCGACAAATTAAAGAAGCTGCTATTGCGGCCGGAGAGCGAACGCCTCTCCGCCATAGAACGACGACTGGATAGTCCAGAGCGTCGTTCGGATGAAATCGCCGCGGTGCTGCCGCAGGCGTTGCGCCGTTCACATGAGAGGGGCGAGTTCGCGCCGGCGATACAAAAACCACTGGCCAAGATCATGCAGGTTGCCATTCGGGAGGAGCCGGAGCACTTTGCCGATGCGTTGTTCCCGGTCATCGGTCCGGCAATCCGCAAAGCCGTTAGCGAGGCTTTCAAGACGCTCGCGCAGCAACTCAACGACGCCATTGAACACAGCCTTACCCCCCGCGGATTGAGCTGGCGATTCCGCGCCTGGCGTTCCGGCGTTCCCTATAGTCACTACGTAATGCAGCAGACCCGCTCGTTTGCAGTTGAACAGGCATTCCTCATTCATGCAAGTTCCGGGCTGTTGATCGCGCATGCGCAATCCGCAACGCAATCAGGGCGCGACAAAGATGCTATTTCGGCGATGTTTTCCGCCCTGCAATCTTTCGTCCAGGAATCATTCACGCACGACAACAAAGGCGATCTTGAGACGGCGGAACTCGGTGGGCTGACTGTATGGGCCATCCACGGGCCAAGCAGCATTCTGGCTTGTGTGATCGGCGGCTTGCCGCCCCGCTCCTTGCGCGGGGAATTACGGGGAATTCTGGAGGGCATCGAGGGTGCCCATGGGGAACTGCTGCGCGGGTTCCCTGGTGAGCGTGATGTGGAGGCGGTCGTCGGCCCGACTTTGCGCCAGGCACTAGACCTGCGTGGCGGAGAGTCGGTCGCACCAGCGAAGAGCGCCACCGGCACGATGAAGCCAATCGCCATTATTGCCGGATTACTGTTGCTGGGCCTGCTTTGGCTGATCGGCTCGACGATTCTCGATCACATGCGCGAACGCCGTTTGGCTGAGGCATTTGCCGATGTCCCGGGTCTCATTGTCAGTACACTGCAAAGCGACGATGGCAAGATTGTCGTCCACGGATTCAGAGACCCGTTGTCGGCTGAGCCTGTGCAATTGATTGAATCCGCCGGGGCGGACCTGAGCCGCGTGCAGCTCAAGCTGATGCCTATCCTGTCGCTGGACCCGGAGATAGTCCTGCTACGCACAAGGTCCATCCTGCGGCCCCCAACTGGCGTCAGCATCGAACTGGTCGACAACATCGTACAGATAAGCGGCCAGGCAGATGCGGCCTGGATTGAACAGGCTCAGCAAACAGCGCGTTCGATTCCGGGACTCGAACAGGCGATATTTGACCTACGTGTCAATTACGCAGACCCACCCGAAGCTGCTGCCGGGAGCAATGATGCCCTTGACCAGCTTGTGGCAGAACTCGACGGCACCACGGTGCGATTCACCGAAGGCACACGATTCCTCGCCGGGGACGAATCGCGCATCGATGGACTCGCCTCGAGGCTCTCGACATTCATCAATGCAGCCAACGCCGAAGGCTATGAGTACCGCCTGCGTGTGGATGGTTACTCCGACAGCCAGGGTCCGGCTGATCTAAACGCGCGGCTGCGACAGCAACGCGCCAGCGCTCTCGCGAGTCGCTTGTCAAATGCCATCAGCCGGGGCGGTGACATGCTGCCGTCGATCGCCGTCGCCGGCAGCACGGATGCCGATGCCCGGCAGGCTGTGCTGAGAGTCCAACTGGTCCGCCCTGCCCCACAATGACCGGGAACCGCACTGAAAAAGTCTGTGTACTGGGCGATTTCGCGGTCGGCAAGACCAGCACTGTTGCTAGATTTGTCCACAATGAGTTTTCGGACAAATACCTAACTACGGTGGGCGTCAAGATCGACATCAAGGAGGTCGATCTCGGCGCCCACGGTTCGATCAAGCTGATCATGTGGGATATCGCCGGAACCGATGCCCTGGACGGCCTGCAACAGGCGTATCTGCGCGGGGCGTCAGCGTATCTCCTGATCGCCGACGGTACCAGAAAAGAAACCATATCAAATGCGCTGAACCTGCACCGTGACGTCCAGGCAATCTACGGGAAATTGCCGTTTGTTGCATTAGTTAACAAATCTGATCTGGATTCAGAATGGGAAGTGGGCGAGGATGAAACGATGCGATCACGAGAGGCAGGAATAGAGTGGTTGCCCTGCAGCGCCAAGAGTGGAGAGAATGTCGAAAACGCAATCCGATCGCTTGCCGCCACCCTCATCGGGCAATGATGGAACCGCCGGGTTTCCGCGTGTCGTCCAGCTGGAAATCGATCGCTGGATCCGCTCTCGACTGAGACCATTCTGTTTTGAATATGATTCGTCGCTAACGCTGCGCGCCCAATGGGGCCCCGGCGCACGTTATGGTTTTGAGCGGATCCAGGCCGGCATGGACATCAGTACCGTAGCTCCGTATCTGATCGGCGTGGACGGCGAGATGGATTCGGCGCTGCGTTTCATCGAGGACCCCGAGGGCCGGCATATCCACGTTTATCTCCTGACCGACAACGGCAGATCATTCGCACTGCTTTGTGATGCGGGCGAAGAGCATGAGGCCGCGCGCCGGATACAACAACGATCGAACGAAAATGCGCTCCTGCTGGCCCGGCAGAAACGGCTGATCGATGAGATGATCGATGTGCGCTGCGAACTCGATCAGCGGCGGCGGGAAGCCGAAGAAGACAGCCGGCGAAAGGGCCAATTTATCGCTACGATGTCCCATGACCTGAAGAACCCGCTGAGCGCAGTACTGCTCAACGCAGAACTCATCGCGGGTCGTGAGCTTGATGATGAAAAGGCACGAGCAGCCGCGGAGGCAATAACGCGCATGGTGGGCGACCAGGTCAGGATCATCGATAACATGATTGATCAGGCCCGGTCAGAGGCGACCGGACAAGCCGTCAATACCGGCACCGTGGATATCCGCGCGCTTCTCGATGAGATCAGTCTGGTATTCGCCCCGTTGGCAGCCGAGAAGGAGCTCGGGTTCGAGTTGGGCATTGCGCAAGAAGTCGCCTGTTTTGTTCGAGTGGATGAAACCAGGCTCCGGCGAATTTTGGGCAATCTGATCGCTAACGCAATCAAATTCACCGATGCCGGCCAGGTGCATCTGGCGGTAGCGAGCAATGCTGAACAGCTGCATTTTGAGGTTGAAGACACGGGCCCTGGCGTCGCGCCCGAAGATCGGGAGCGTATATTTCTTGCCTTCGAACGGTCGGTCAATCAATTGCCACGGCCTGGTGCGGGACTGGGCCTCGCGATATCCCGAGGCTTTGCCGAAGCCATGGATGGTTCGCTGTTATTGTCATCGTCACCGGGTGGTGGCAGTTGCTTCTCGCTGACCATTCCTTATCGCCCGGTGCTGAGCTTCATGGCGCCGACACCGTCGCTGGATCGCTTGGCACTGCGCCATGATGTGGCACTGCCCTACGAGATTTTGTTGTGCGACGATGATGACGATATTGTCGGCCTGCTTGGGTTGCACCTGTCCGGCGCGGGCTATCGTGTCCGCCCGGTGACCGATCCGGATGCCGTTGTTGAGCTCGTTCGTTCGTCGCCCCCCGATCTGCTGGTCCTCGATATCAATCTGCAGGGAAGAAACGGACTCGATATCGCCCGCGAATTGCGCGAGGCTGGATTTACAGGTGCGATTTTGGGGCTGTCGGCGTCAAATCTGGGGCGCACGCGAAGCCGATTGCTGGAGAATGGGTTCACGGACTTTTTGCCGAAGCCAGTCAGTTCGCAGCTTGTACTCAAGAAAATTGAAGCGCTGCTATTGGCAAGCCAATCAGAGTCCAACCCGGGGCCGTGCATCTGATCCTCCAGCGGCCGCCCGGCAGCCGTTGCATTCATCGGGACCCGCGTCCGGCATTAACCGTGGCAGAATGTCGTTCCCCCTCAATCCCACACAATGCCAAGCCTGAAGCGCCAGTGGGGTCTAATTTGACCTTCGCGCCCGTGTAATGCTGCAGGGAAGCGCCACCTAAATCAGTGTTTCATAATGTCCGGGCAGTGTGACACCTGTCACGGACTTCCGTCGCTTCATCGTCTAGCGTCAAAGCTCGTTTTGTATCCATAAAGTCGACAAGCCTTCCGGCAGAGAGGATGGAGTGCGAAATTTGACACCGCTTTTGCGACTCGGGTTACTCGCGGGCCTTGGCCTGCTGAGCGCCTGCACACAGGCGCCGGCGGTGCAGGCACCAGAATCCTCTACCGTGCTGCTGGTTAGCCTGCAGGACGGATCAATCATCAAACAGGACATCGACCTGGACGCCGATATCTGCATGAAATCGAATGCCAGCTCTGTAACGACCTGTCTCTACAAGGGCGATCCTATCTTCGATCCCGATACAGACCAGCTCATCGGCTACCACATGCAGAGCGAGCAGGTTGATCTGTACGGAAAGTGACCCGCACGTCGCGGGCAACTCAAACCCCGCCCGATCGAGTCATGAAGCGCAAGCCGCCAGGTGCCGTGCCGTGACGGCCCGTGGAAAATCAGTCACAAGACTCGCCACTCGCCGGACCAACTGTGAAGGGAATGAAGCGCGACTTCGGCCGCTGCGCTCCTCCGCGCGACCTGCGACTCTATTCAGTGATCGGATCCTGTTCGTTGCGTATGATCAGGACCCTGCGAGCATATGGTATCTCGATTTCGTTCTCATCAAAGGCATCCTTAATCCGCTTGCGCAGATCTCGTTCTACCTGAAGATGACAGCCCGGTTTTACGCGCGTGACCGTGCGCAGCAATAACTCAGACTCACCAAAATCGTCCAGGCCCTTTACAGATGTTGCTTCGAGCACCATGTCGTTTTCGGCATGCAGCCTTTCGCCGGTTGCTTTGAGAACATCGAATACCTTGTTGAGATCCGACTCGTAGGCAACACCGACTTCAACCACCGCGTTAGTGTATTCCTTCGAGTAATTGACGAGATCATCAATCCGCCCATTGCGAACAATGTGGTGCCGACCAGCATTGTCCCGGACTCTCGTCGTGCGCAGATCGATTGATTCTACTGTGCCTTCCGCCTCACCGATCTTGATGAAATCACCGACCAGGAAGTGTTCCTCGAACAAGATGAAGAACCCGGACACCATGTCATTGATCAGATTCTGCGCGCCGAGGCCAACGGCCAGTCCGGCGATGCCGGCGCCCGCGAGTATCGGGGTCGGATTGATGCCGAGTTCTTTCAGAATCATGATGCCGGCGAAAAAGTAGATGGCGTAAGTGACGATGCTGCGAAACAGGGGGACCAGCGTTTTACGGCGCTGTCGCTGCTGTGTCGTCAGACTGACATTCCTCAGCAACGTTTCTTCCATCAGGTAGTGAGCCAGCTCCTTCACGAGCCGGGCGAGGAAAACGATGCCGATAATGCGAATGATCCGCGGACCCCAATCGGCAAGCGACGCAATGGCTTCCACCTGCAAAATCACAAGGGTGGCGACAGTTACCATCAGGACGTATTCAATACTGCGTCGGAAAATCGGCACCAGCGAATTGAGGCGTTCGTAGGCTCCAGCGAATCTCGACTCGGCGACGTATTTCTTACTGAGCGCATCCGCACTGTCGATCAGTGCTCCCAGCGCACGCCAGATCAAGATGCCAACGGCGATAATGAGGAATAGCCGTAAGACCAGGATGATGGCGGCGTCGACAGCCGCGGGCAGACCGAGCCAGACAGCGGCCAGCGCCAGCACGATGAGCCAACTGGCGGTACTCGCTGTTCGGCTCAGGGTGCCGAAAAACTGTTCGATGCTTTCGTTGTTGGCGTGGATTCCTTCGAAAGCCTTAGCACGGGCACAAAGAAACGCGAACAAGCGGCGCACGTATCGGAGTACGAATGCCGCTGCAATGACAAGGCCGAGTATCTTCGCTAGTGCGATGCCGGTATCGATCCAGAATTGTGTTGGGATACCGCGGATCAGCTCCAGAGTGTACTCGGGCAGGTTTTCCCCAAGATACATCAGGTAGAGATTGGCACCGATCGCGGCGATGATGCACAGCGTCGCCAGGACGACCAGCAGCATCCGGAGATTCGACTGCGCTTTTGTTGCGACACCCTGCCAGCGCGCCAGCGCCGGCGCTTTGATGACGCCCGATATGATACGTTTGAAGATCCCGTTTAGGACCATGAACGCAACAGCGATTACGCCAACCTCCACTACAATCGTGACGATGTTGGAAATCAGCGCATCCAGTTCGAAAGTCGTTTCCATACGCGGTTGCACCTTACCGATGGATCAGATTCAGCCGATTATCGCAGATCGGAGCTGTATCCGCCGGTAGGAATCTCAAACGCTATCCCGACAGTACGCGGCCAACTTGCAAAGATAGGTGCCGGTGTTGAACGTGTGGCGCATGAGCTGATCGGCACGCTGGCGCGCGCGATCTCGACGATTCGCGACCATCGCGGGCGGCGCGAGGCGATGGTACAGGGCGGCCTATGCCGTGCCGGCCGCTTCTCCTGGAATGACGGTGTTCGCGTCCTGCTGCGATCTCTCACGCTCGCGACGCAGGCTGGATCGGCATAAAACCGTTGCAAGGAGACGGCTTGGCGGGGACGGCTGGGTCGGACCAAGTCAAGAAAATAAGCTCGCAAGAAATTGGGTCTGTTCCCGCGGCGAAACTGGACTCACACGCTGCTTTTCACCACTAAGCAGGGGGGGTCTGATCAGACTGAATCGAGGTTCAGGTGACGCGTCAGATGGTGTGGTCGTTAGCGGCGTCTCTGAACACAACCGCGTTCCCCACCGGATTACATGGCCCCTACGAGATTCAGGAAGACGCCGTGCTGATCGTAACTCAGGTCTGTCAGATCGTCCGAGAAATCGGTGAAATTGTAGCCGAGCCCGACCTTCAGGTGCTCACCTAAGTATCTGTATAGCGTCACCAGCACGCCGCTGCGTCGGTCGCCGAGATCGGGGAGATCGAGCATGCGCATCTCCAGCAGACCCTCCCAGTGCCGCCGGAAACGCCAGTCGGTTCGCGCCACGTAGAGATGCGCGCCGTTGTCGAAGAACTCCTGATTCTCACGATCCAGGCTCACCTTGCCCAGCCGGTACGCATACTTACCGCCGATCGACCAACTCGCTGTCAGGTCGTAGGTGACGTCCAGCGCGGCGATATGACTCTTCTGTATGAACTCGGCGGGGATCGGCGCCTCCTGCCCGCTCAGCTGTTCCGGGGCCGGGACATTGTAGAAGTACGTGTACTTGGCCAGCGCATTGAGCCGGTCGTGACTAATCGGGCGGTAGCCATATCCGACTACGGCCTCGGTATATCCGCCGTCGTAGAACTGCCCGAGAGAGCTGTCGCTATCGGAGTGGTTGAACTTGCCGACCACGCGCCAGTCCGGATTTGTCTGGTACTTGAAGTTGTTCTTGAACAGCCAGGTCTTCCTGTCCGACCAGGCGCCATCGAACTGTTGCGCGTCGTCATGACGGTACTCGACGGCGCTCGATAGCTGCATCGTGTCAAACCCATAGCCCATGCGTATGCCGCCGGCTCTGCGCTTGGTCTCCGCACCGGTCTGTCTGTCCCTCAGGGTCCCGATGTCCGAGCTGGCACCGAAGGTCCAGCGCTCGAATGGCGTCAGGCTGACACCCGTGGCGTGGGTCAGGCCCGTCACCGCATCGGTGCGCTCGTAGCGCTCCTCGAGATAGACGCTCGCGCTGTCCGAGAAGCGTGTGCGGACCCCGGTGATAAGGTTGCCCCGACGCCCCCCCACGCCGCTGTCGTTTCGCTCGTTGTCCAGCGCATAGTTGAGATACATACTGGTCCGATCGGAATAGACGTAGCTGGTCCCGAGCTTGCCGGCGGTGCCCAGGTCTCCGTCCGAGACCTCTGCGTCGACCACCAGCCGGTCATTGAAACGATAGGAGCCGCCGGCACCGTAGCGTTCGTTCTCCTCTCTGTCGTCGCTCGAGGACAACGTGGTCTGGAAGAACCCGTAGCCGCTCCATCTGGAGTTGACGTCGTAGGCCATCTGCCATACTGCGTCGGTCCGTTCACCTTGCTCCTGCGTCGCCGGCACCAAGGGGGAGCGATCCGTACGATCGTCGTGCCTGATACCGCTGCTGAGAGTGATACTGTCGGTGTACCGGTAGCTGGCATTGATCTCCTCGGTGCTGGTCTCCAGCCCGTTCTGCTGATCGGACCAGTCCGCGGTGGCGGCGATGTCGAGTCTGTCCGTCACCGGGATCGTCAGCGTGCCGCCAAACTGTTGCGTGTCTGTCAGCGTATTCAGACCCTGCGCCGAGTAACCTGCGTCGAGACTCTGCACATACAGATTGAGACGGCCCTTGCTGCCAGCGAAGATATCATCGAAGCCGACGCTGAGGTCTGCACGATACGCATCGGCTTCACCGTCGCTGATTATCGGGGCGCCCGTCGGCTGGAAATCGAAGCCGCCATCGTCGGAGCGCCAGGTGTTGGAGACCAGCCCGTCGCTCCTGGCGGCCTGGAGCTTCATCCAGGTGTCCGCACCTTTCCGGATCGTGATATCGGCGGCGCCGACGCTGCTGTTGTCGGTCTCGCTCTCGTCGTTAGCGCTCACGGTCACGCCCAATCGGACCATATCGTTGACCCAGTAATGGCCCTGCGCACCGGTGGTCAGCGCATCGACGTCATCGAAGCCCGGCGTATGCTCATAGTGGACGACCAGCCATGCCTCGTCGCCGCTGAGACCGCCGGTACGGACGAGCAGATTGTCGTCGACCGTCGAGGACAGCGGCTCGGACAACATCACGCGGCCCTGAAGATAGTCGATGTCGTAGTCCTGGAAGGCGCGCAGGTTGACCACGCCCGTCACGATCCCCGTGTCCTTGTTCCGTATTTCGATCCGCACACGCTCTGAGCCCGGCAATAAGTCCTGGCGGCCGAGGAAATACAGCGATCCACCGGTGCCGCGGAACGCTTCCCGGCTCGCCAGTGTGCCGGGTTCGGCAGCATAACCGTCGATGCTGAAACGCCGCGCGCCGAAGGCCGTCGTCTCCTGCGACTGGTAATGGGCATTGGCGCCATAGAGGCCGCGATCGACGCGCGCCAGCTCGTTGTCGGCATAATCGACCTGGAAGTTGCCCCAGACGGCATGGTTGTCCTGCTTGTCGAGCCGGACGTAGAACTTGCCCATGGTCGACGCTGTCTCCTCGACCGTGCCGTCATCGCCGAAGGTGGGGTAGTGGTAATCGGGATCCATCCGCCTGAACAGCGAGTCGGGCGACTTGTCCATGAAGTTACTGAACAGATTCTGCAATGAGTCCTCGCCCGTGTCCGCACTCGCCGTCAACTTATAGTCTTCGCTGAACTTGCCGGTGACGTAGAATGCCAATCTGCCGTCCGCGGATGAGTCAGGGTCGTAGGGCGCGTTCCTGCCGTCGAGTTCGTCGGCCGATCCGCTGTTGCTGTCGGCCGAGAGCGTCAGGTCGGCGATGCCGACGTAGAACCAGTCCTGCTCCCTGAACTCCAGATCGCGCAGGAACAGCTCACCGTTGCCCTCCGGGTCCAGGACCGCCACTTCCACTGTATGCAACCCACTGGGCAGTATGATCTCGGAGACGAAGCTGCCGCCAGCATCTATCGGCACCGGTGTGCCGGCTACCCATACCGTGTGATCGTCCGGTATACCTGTGCCCCGGACGTTGACCGTGCCGCTGCTGAGCGGGATATTCCTGACCGACAGGCCGCTCTCGCCGTAGCCGGCCAGCAGACCGGCCTCGGCGGCAGCGTACAGTTCAGGCACCGTGCTCTCTTCGCCTGACTCACCATCTTCCGCGGTCTCGTCCTGTTTGACGATCCATAACGGTTGCGACCCGGTCTCGTCGAAGCGGCCGTCTCCATCATAGGCCCGCAACACATACTTCAGTTCGTGCACGGGTCCGGTGAAGGGCAATTCGGCGGGACACCACTCCGCCAGACCGTCCCGATCGATCTCCAGAACGTTTATGGGGGCCGAACGGGCCGACTGGTCGTTATGGAAGATGCGAACCTCGGCGCGATCGATCGCGTTCGAGTAGTTCGAGTACATGCGGAACAGTACGGTCGGTCCGTCCGCCTCGCCTTCTGTTGCCGTTTCCTGCACGGCAACCGCGCCCGGCTGCGCGGTGACGCTCAACCGCCGCCTGGCCTCGAGATTGTCGAAACGGAACTGGATGTCGGTACTCTCCAGCGCGACGTCGGTACACCGCTGGATGTCCGCAGAGCTCCTGCCCGGATCATCGATCGGCTCACCGTCCACCGTGATCCGCATCATGTTTAGTCCCAGCGGGTTCTGCGCACTCAGTTCCCTGGTGATCGGCGTGACGTCGACGCCCTCGTAGTCATCCAGCACGGCCAGCTCATCGTAGACCACCTGGACTTCCACATGCGACGTATCGCCCTGGACAAAGCCGGCGTTCACGACGTCGCTGGAATGGACATAGCCGCGACCCTCGTGCTCGACCTGCTCTTCGGCAAGCTGCATGCTCTCCCTGACGGTGTCCATCGCTCTGCGGGCGCGCGCAGCGGACAGGCCGATATCATCGCCGTAGATCAGGGCGGTACGACGATCCAGACGCTCGTTACCCGTATATCCCACAAACCGGAGGCGGACATTCGTCTTGTCGCTGAGGTCCGCCATGGCGCGGCGCAAGTCGTCCGTGTAGGCGTTCGGGATGACCGCATCCCCTCCTGACAGCTCCAGCGCCTGGATACGCCCCCACGGGGGGTCGTAGAGCTTCGTCACCATCTCGGCGCCAGTCGCGCCCGGACACAGCTGCGGCTCGTCGGGTAGCTGCTGGAGCGGGTCGTCGTGCCAGAACTCGACTTCGATGCGCCGGTTCAGAGCACGCCCTCTCTGCGTGTCATTGGATGCCAGCGGCTGCGCCGCCCCACGGCCGTCGCTGGTGATCGCCGCGGTCGGGAGATCCAGTGCCTCCTGGACGCCCAGGGCAACACGGTGCGCCCTCGCCTTCGACAGCGACAGATGGTTCCCGTAGATGCTTTCATTCCTGCCCGTCAGCGGCACGTCGTCGGTGAAGCCGATGAATTTGACCATTACGTTCTGCTTGTCGCGGAGGTTATCCAGCGCCTGCCGGATATTTCCGACGAAGCGCTCATTGAGCCCGATGCTCTCCTCTTCGTAATGCAGCGGCGGAACGAGATTCTTGACCCGGGCACGGCGCGCGTGACCTTCCTGATAGCGCAACTTGCACACGGTCTGGGTCCGACAGACCTTGATCCGCGTGATCTGCTCGGGGACCAGGACTTCCTCCATCGCGATCATGTTCTCGATCTCGTCGTACCAGACCTCGACCTCGACGCGCCGGTTGAGCGCACGACCCTGGGCGGTGGCGTTGGTGGCGATCGGCCGGGTGTCGCCGGCCCACTCGAAGGAGATCGCCTCGGGCGGCAACACCAGCGCGGTCTGGATGAATTCCGCCACCTCTCCCGCGCGCTCGCGAGACAGCCCCGAGTTGTCGCCGAAAACGTCTGCCAGCGCCGGAGACAAGGGCTGGTCGTCCGCGTGACCGACCAGGTGCAGCCTGACGTTGTTCAGGTGGCGCATGCTGTCGAGGATGCCGCGCAGGCTGTCTATGTAGCTCGGTGGGATGTCGGCGATGCCGGACTCGAACCGTATCGGCGGCAATACGTCCCTGAGTTTGATGGTCTTCACGTCCTCGGCGAGGACTTCCTGCATCTCCAGCCTATCGCCGGACTCGGTCTCGAGAATCTCGGGATCGTGCGCCCACAGGGAGATCGGCTCGTCGCTGGACAGATGTCGCTCGACCGCCTCGCCAGGCACCGCCTCGTCGACCTGCCCGGCGGCCGCCACAGCAGAAGCCAGAGATGCCCATACCAGCAGTTGACGGCTGATTCTAATCATCCCGATCACCTGCTCTCCGGAACCTGCACGACGGATCTTTGCGGCGGGCCGCCGCGTCTCCAGAACACTTCCGGCTCAACAGTGAGCTGGTAGCAACAGTCCAGGGCCTCCCACGCCGCGATGATGTCCCGCTGTATCGCGGCCAGGCGCTGGTCGACGAGCTTTGGATCCTCCACGTCAGCGACATAGGACAGACGCAGGGTGGCGGGCGCCTTGCGCAGCTCGTCCAGCAGCATGTCGATCCTGTGCTTCCACTGCGGGCGCAACTCAGTGGTGCCCGGCTCGAACACGGCGTCGGCCATGTCGAGGCCGACGACGCGATAGATCGATGCGCCGTAATTGAAGCGCAGCGTCTTACCGCGGGTAGCCCGCTTGACCTGGACCCGATCGGTGGACACCCGGTAGCCACTGGGCAGCGTCCGGTCGTCGAGCTTGAGGGTGAAATTGCTGCCACGATCCTCGCGGGGGGTCACCGCACAGGTGATGTGGTAGCGCCCGTGCTGATCAGTCGTCGCGTACAGTCCCCGCGTAGTGACCAGCCGGATGCCCTGCAGTCCGCTTTCGCCCGCATCCTGAACGCCGTTACGATTGGCGTCGTCGAATACCTTGCCGGTCACGTCCGTGCAATCGAACGTCGGATCAGGGACCACGCGTACCGTGGCGGTAGCTTCACCGGACAAGGCAGTCCCGGTCAGGCTGTTCGTCACCTGGGCGCGATTTATGAACTCGCCTTCGGTGACTCCGGCGCTGACTGCCAGCAGCAGACGGATGGTCCGCCGCTCGAAACCGGCCAGAGAGAGCCCGCTCCAGGTCAGCTCGAGTCCATCGATCGTTGGCTCGGTCGGCTCCCCATCGATGTTGGCGGAGCCTGCCACGTAGCGGAAGCCTGCGGGATAGCGATCCACGACACTGAGATCCTGCAGACGCCCGCCGAGTATGTTCGTGAACGTGATCGTGTAGGGCACCATCTGACCGCGGCTGGCGTTGACCGTGGGCGTGGTCTTGGTGACCGTCACGGCCCCTTCGAGATCCGGGTCGAGCGCAATGTGGTTGTTGAACAGCTGACTCGAACCAGGCACCTGACTGTCGTCGAGCGTCAGGTGGACGTAATACGCAGTCCCCGGACTACGCGCCGGCACTGTATCGCCCGGCGCGAATTCGGAGGGCTGGATCTCGCAGTGCTGGCTGGTGCTCAGCACCGCATCGTCGACGCCGCCCGGACAGGGGGGAACAGAGAACGGCGGGGTAGCGCCGTCGGACAGCGGCGGGATGATCTGCGAGTAGCCGGCGACGAATCCGGAGCCCGGCACCTGTACGTCGATTATGTACCCGCTACCGCTGGGGCAGGCCGGGTCGGAAAAGTTCAGATCGAACTTGTACCATCCGTCGCTGCCGGTGACCTGGCTCTGCTGGGCCGAATCGTCGAAGCAGGCATCGGGCAGCGGTGCCATCGTGCCGGCGCGCAGCAGGGACAGCGTGGCGCCGGCGACCGGAGTCCGCTGGATGGCATCGTAGACGACCCCGTTCGGATCGATCGGCAGATTCAGATCCGTCAGGTTGCTGCCGACGCTCACGACGATGTCCGTGATTTCCTGGGGACTGTTGGTGAACGGGGAGTCGGCCTGGCCGAGCATGGCCGTCCCGGCCCCGGCACCCGGGGCGCGGAAGCGCAGCGTGTAGATCTCGCCGCTGACGTCGTTCGGGTCCAGTCCGGTGATCCGGTAGGTGCCGTCGGCACTGGTAAACACCGTGTGCAGGAGCTGGTCGTCGCGATACAGCTCGACCGTCCACCCCTGCAGCGTCCTCTCCGCGATACCGATCGCGTCGTCGAAGTCGACGTCGTGCCAGACCGCACCATTGAGCGTGCCGTAGCCGACGACGCCACCGACATCGAAATACACGGTGTCGCTGGCCGTTTGCACCGGCGCGTTCCAGGTGACGACACCCGTGTTGATGACCCGTGTGCCGATCGCAAGATTGGGATTTATCACCGCCCGGAAACGCAACACCACCGACTCGCCGGGCTCCAGCGGCCCGTTGACGACCGAGTAGTCGGCCGTGATAACGGAGCCCACGACACTTACGCCCGCCGTCGCCCCGTTCATCGTCGCCGACTGATCCACATAGGTGAGGAAGCCCGGTGAAGCCAGATCCAGATCGTCCGTAATCACCACGGAGAAGGCCGGGACCGAGGCGACGTTGGTGACCCGCACCGTGTATTCCACCTCCGAACCGGCGAGCGCAGCGCCACCGCCGACCACCGCGACCTGCTTGGTGATCGACAGACGCTGGCCGTCGCCCACCACGACCACCGTGGGTTCGGGACCCGTCGCCGGGTCACCGTCGCCGTCGGTCAGCAGATCCGGCGAATCCGCGCTGGTGACCACCGCTTGGTTGCTGATCACGGTGCCCGCCGGTACGCCGTCGTCGACGCGCAGGTCGAACTGGAGCGTGGCCGGGACATCGACGGAAATCGTGCCCTCGGTCGGGCCTGGCAATGGTGGTGTGAGGTCGGACGAACTCACCGGGATACCGGCGGACAGCGGTGAAACACCGCTGTCCGGCTGTGCCACCGGCAGGCCGTTGAGCAGCGTGGAGTCCGCCACGTAGGTCGTGTTGGCGGGCACCTGGTCGGTGAGCACGACCTCTGTCGCGTCCCGTCCGCCCGTGTTGTACACCGTGATCGTGTAGCGCAGCACGTCCCCCGGATCCACGATGCCTGGCGATGCCTGATCGTCCTGGAGCACGACCCGCTTCTCCGCGTAGAGCAACGGCAGGTTGCCCACGATGTCGCGGGTCGGGTCATCGGCGATCGGCGTGGTCGGATCGTCGGACGGCTGGTCCGTGATGCCGCCGGCCACGGCGCTGACGAAACCCTGGTTCGAGATCACGGTGCCGTCGATGACGTCCGGGTCCACGACTACGTCGAAAGTGACGGTCGCGACATTTGACAGGGTGGGGGTCGGCGCGGCGGGCATCACGCCGGGCGTCGGATCCGCCGGCGAGTTGAGCAGCATGCCGTCCACGAGCGGCGAAACCCCCCCGGTGTCCGCGAGCGATATGCCGTTCAGGGTCGTGCTGCCCCCGACATAGGCCGTGTTCGCTGGCACCTGGTCCCGTAGCACCACGTCGAGGGCATCCTCGGTGCCGACGTTCTCCACCGTGAGGGTATAACGCAGCGTCTCGCCTGCGAGCAGGACATCCGGGTCGCCAGTGAGGTCCGTGGAGATCTTCTGCACCAGGAATGCCGGCGCCGAGACGATGGTCACCTGCGTCGGGTCCTCGTCACCCGTCACATCGGGACTGGCCTGGCCGTTGATATTGGGATCATCACTGTCGGCGATCTTGACCGTGTCGATCAGATCCGCCTGGTTCAGAACCACGAGACCGTTGCCGAGGCTCGGCGCCAGGGTGATATCGAACTGGATGAGAATCGCGCTATCGGCAGCGAGGCTCAGGTTACGGACGTCGACGATGCCGGCACCGTTGGTACCGCCATTCGGATCAGTGTTGCTGGCGTCGGCACCGGGGGGGACACTGCCCGCGACGAGTGTGAGCGTGCCCGGCGTAAACACCGGCGTGCCGTTCATCGCGCCGAGGTCGTCGTAGAACGTGACGTCGTTGAGCGGGGTGTCGGTGGTCCGCAGGCGCAATGTGTAGCGCAGCGTGTCGCCCGGGTTCGCGGTGGCGGTCGGGCTTGCGCCGGTGGTGAGATTCTCGACGCTCTTCTCGAAGAAGAAGCCGCTCAGAGCCACCGTCACGGTGTGCGCGTCCTCGTGATCGGGGGTGCCGACGCTACCGTCGGTCAGCGTGCGCGTGTAGCTCTGGCGGTTGGCATTGCCGGCATCGGCACTAAACCACTCGGTGGCGCCGGCGACATTGGTGAGTGTGACGCCGTCCTCGGTATCGGCGTCGAGCTCTGTCCGGTAGACGACGATCAGCCGTTCGTCGGGGCCGATCGCGCTCGCGGCCGTGAGTAGCGTCAGGCCGAACTCACACGCAGGGGCGCCATTGTAGGTCAGCGAGAAGTCGGTGCCCGAGCTCAGCGGGCCCTTGCCCGGGACCGGCGTGACGCCATCCGCGGCGAACACCCGGGCGCTGAGCACGGCCGGCGTCGCGTCGCACATGCCGCCGTCGACGCTGTCAGGCAGCTGATCAAGGATCGTCGTGTTCCACGCGGTCACGTTGCCGACGTTGCGGACGTCGAGGGTGAAGTCCGCCGGCTCCGCCAGATTCAGCGTCGCCGGGCCCGTCTTCATAAGGACGAGCTCGGGTACCGCGATCGTCATCGGCGGGGTGACGCCCCATTCGCCGGGGAGGGGCTCGTAGAACACTCCTTCGATGAGCCTGCCGAAATCCCACTTGGCGGTGTTGATGAACTGCGTGCCCGGCACGTTCGCCGGCGTGTCATCGAGGACCACCGTGAGTTCGATCACGATCTGTTCGCCGGCCGGGATGATCGGGAAGTTGTCGAAGGTAAGCACGCCGCCCACGTTCGAGAACGTGTGCGACACCGGCGAGCCGCTACCCAGCCAGTAGGCAACATGGCTCACGTAGGACAGATCGGCGCCCGTCGTGTTGAGATCGTCCCACACCGTGACGCCATGCAGGTCGTTCAGTGAGCCCGCATTATTGATCACAGTCTGTGTGGCCGGATCGAACAGGACCGGCATCGTAAGACTGTAGGTGAAGGGCTCACCGACCACGGCCGTGGTCCGGCCCACCGGGTTCTGCTTGTCGATCTTCTCGACAGGTATCAGGAGATTCTGACAGTCCTCCTGAATAGTCGTCGAGGATCCGTTGGTGAACCAGATTCTGTGGCCGGCGACAGAATTGCATGCCATCTGCCCGGTGTGCACGACATTGTCGAAGACGACGAGCCATCGCTCGTCGGTCTGGCCGGGCTGCGTCAGGAAGCTGAAGTTAGTGGGCAGCGGGTTGTTGGCCGGGAAATTTCTGATCGTGCAGTTCCGGTCGATCTGCAGCTGGGACGGAGCGGGCGTGCCGGCGAAGCCGTCGATCAGGCCGCCCGGGTAGTCGGAGCAGTCCTCGGCGCGCGCCGTCTGGGCGGCCAGCATCAGCAAGGCAAGCGCAAGCAGCCGGATGCCGATGCTCCGGGCGCCTGCTCTGTCACTGACTGTATCGCTGAAAACCATGCGCTCTCTCGCTCCACTCACCGTGCGAACTCATCGCCGAAGTGGCCGCGGCAGCACATGCTGCACACCGGATTCCGGCGGTCCCGCTGTCGTGGGGCCAGAGACCCTTTAGACCGGTGACTTTGCGTCGCCACCTTTCGGTGGTTTTGCCTTTGTCTGAATCGCGTTGAGCCTGTGGCTCAATGTGTCAAATCGATTAACCGTGCTCGTCTTCTACTGCGGATGGAGAGGGCATCCGCTCCCGCACCCGTGGCTGCAAGGCGCCGCAGGCGATCTCTCCTGCCGGTATCGGCGCGATGCGCGTCACCGCCGTCTGGTGACTTACCTTGGCGCGATACCATCGCTGCGTCCATCACTACCTCCCTGTCGCTCATATCGCCGGCAGGAAGTCGATCGGATACAGGATCGTGATTGCCGGTATGCCGTCCTTGGCGCCGAAGTCGAACGTGCGGACACGATCCAGGACCTGCGCAGAGAGGGTCGGCGCGTCCATGTCCGTGCCCTGCAGCTCGCACAGGGAAACCCTGCCGTCCGGTTCGATCCTTATGCGCAGGACCATCTGCCCTTGCAGGATCGGATTCTTGCGCAGCTCCCGATTGTAGAGCCTGTACAAGGCTGACTTGTGGCGGTCGAACACGATCTGTATCTCTTCGTCGGTGCGCCCGGCGCCGGCGCCGGCGCTCAATGGTCGATCCTGGCCACCGCTGCCGCCGATGTTGCTCGTCGCGCGTGTCAGCTGCACGCCGGCGATCTGCCCGCCGCCGCCTCCGCCACCGACATCGCGGCTGATCGACGCAAGGTTGATGCCGCCGCTGGAGCCGGGGGCCTGCGTGGTGACCATCAGGCGCTGCGGTCGACCTGGTGCTTCGTCGCCGGCACTGCTTATGCGTGCGTCGGCGCCCAGTCTGGCAGAGGGGTTTTTGTTGGCGAGGTTCGAGAATTTCTCCCGGAACGCCAGAATGCCCTTGGACCTGGCCCGTTTTTCCTGCGCCTTCTGCGGAGCCTGTTCCGGTGCGGTCGTATCAGCGAGCTGCGGCGAGTCGGTGGGCGTCAACGGCTCCTCGATCGGCTCGGGCTCAGGCGGTGTTTCATCCGGGGGTGTCTGCTGCAGTAGCGAAGGCGGCGGCGGTGGCGGGCGCTTCTTGGTCACCAGCTGCACCAGTCGCTCGGGCACGTCGATCACCTCCCAGCGCTCGGGCAAAGGCAGATCTATCTGCGGCAGCAGCAGGCCGAGCAACAAGCTTATCAGCAGAGATGCCGCCAGTGATTTATGGAAGCGCTGGTCTTCCTCGCGACCCCGGGCCCAGGGCATAAGCTGCCGGCGGACGGGAAGCGCGCTGATCTCACGCTCGACGATCCATTCGAGCTTGCGCAGCTCTTCCTCTTCCTGGGCCTCGAACAGGTCGTCCTCGAGAAACGCGATGGCCTCCTGGTCCTGCCGGATGGTCTCTGCGATGGCTTGACGCCTGCCCTCTACCTCGTCCAGACGCTTCTGGAAGGCGTCCAGACGCATGCGCGCGCGGCGGATGCGTTCGACACCATCCCTGTCGCCGGGCGCTCCCGCCCAGAACAACTGGTCCGCGCCGACGTCGTGGAGCTCGTCCAGCGTGTCGCATGCCCGGCGCAGCAGTTCATATTGCCGTCGCTCGTTGGCGAGCGCCTCCAGCTCGGCGTCTACCGCGTGCAGATCGCGCACCAGGCCATCGAGTTTTTCGTTGGCCTGAGCGAGATCCGTCTCGAGTGCGTGCTGGTCTTGGGTCTCTAAGGTATTCACAGGTTCACACTAGATTTGCGCGAGGTTCGGCGATTTCTGCATGACCGCCAGGGAGATCCGCCCATAGCCGTTATTGGTGCAGGTCGACATGACCTGCCTAACCACGCTGAAGGGCACCGACTTGTCGGCAAGGATGGTCACTTCCTGGCTCTCTGCGACGATCTGGGTCTTCAGGCCGATGATGTTGTTGCTCAGCTCATCCAGGCGCTGACCGATAGGCTCGATGTCCTGCCCGTCCATCGCCAGTATGTCGTCGATCAGGACCACGGGCTCGCCCTGCACGATGACCTGCTCGGAACTGACGAAGATAACGACCGTATCCCGCGGTTTCGATTCGACGGCGGACTCCGGGAGCGTGATCCGCTTCGGCGTCTCCAGCACCTCGGTGGTGGCGGAATTGATGAGCAGGAAGAACACCAGGATGGTAAACACGTCCATCAGTGACGTGAGATTCATCTTGGTGATCCGCACGCGGTTCCTCGACATCCTCTTCATCCGGCGAGAATTCTTCATGGCGCTTCTCCAACCGATATGGCCGTAAATAATGCGACCCTGACGGGCTCTTCCGCAGTCTCGCCCGGCAACTCCGCGCTCCTGACGATATCCATCACCTGGATGAGGTAGTCGTACGGAATGTCGGGCTCAAGCAGCACGGACGCATGATCCTGGTCCGGATAGTCACGCTTGAGTGATATCAGGTACTCGGACAGCGTCGGCAGGTCATACTCGTCGTCCACGTTGGGGATCGACGCGATCACCTGATTCCCGTTGGTGATCTCCAGGCCTTCGTGGCGGACGATGACCTCGACCTGGAAACCGGGATCCCCGGGTGGCTGCCCGCCCGTGGCGCTGGGCAACTGCAGTTCAACAATGGTGATGCGGGAGAACACCGCAGTGATCAGGAGAAATGGCACCAGCACCACCATCAGATTCAGGAAGGTGGTCATGTCCAGCTCGAAAGGCTGTTGCTTATGTCGCTGATAGTGATGCTGTCTGGCCATTTTAGTTACACCTGAACCTGGCGTCGCGCCGTCGTCGAGATCACATTGAGGGCCTTCACCGAAGCCATCTCGAGACTGTCTACGATCTGGCCAGTCTTGGCCGTCAGCATGGTATGGATGACCAGAAGCGGGATCGCCACCATCAAACCGAATGCCGTCGTGTTCATCGCCACCGAGATGCTGGCCGACAGCAGGTCCGCCTTCTCGGCCGGATTGGCATTGGCCACGGCCGTAAAGGCCTGGATCAGACCCATGATCGTCCCCAACAGGCCGAGCAGTGTGGCGATGCTGGACGCCAGCGCAACGTAAGGCGTGCGCTGCTCGAGCCGCGGGACGATCTCCATCATGCTCTCCTCCATCGCGATCTCGATGTCTTCGCGACGGCGCACCGCGCCCTGCCGCGCCAGGCCCATGCCCAGGAGCTGAGAGACGGTCGACGTGTCATCGCTGGCCAGCTCGCGAGCCTTGTCGAAGTCACCCTCGCTGAGCGCCGGCTGCAGCTTGCTCCAGCTGGTCTGGTTCTGATCGGTAACCAGCTTCAGGGTGATGTACCGCTCCACCGCAATCGCGGCGCCGACCGCAAACACGATCAGAATCGGGTACATGAACGGCCCGCCTGTGACGAAAAATCCTATGATCGAATATATGAAATCCATAACCACATCCTCCTGAACTCAAAGTCTCCAAAACCTACCGAAGCTACTGCGTAACCGCGCGTGCGCGTCTCCATCTGTCGTCATGCGCCGACGATCGGGCGACGGGGCTCACTCCGCCCTGATCTGGTAGTAATCCAGCTCACGCATAAACACCTCTTTGTCCACCGGGCCCCGGCCGTCATCGGCGGCCTGCGATACGTCGAGCCTGGTGCCAAGCTCGGAACTCTTCCAGGGCACGATCACCAGGGCCTTCGGCGCCTCGTCATCACCGACGATGGACATCCCGGAAATGAGCTTGTCCTCGTCTTCCTGGGTCTCCTCACCGACGGCCGGTCCGGCAAACACGAGCAACGGCATGCAGATGATGATTGTTCTGAACATGTCTCCTCCTAGCGGCTCGCCCTGGCGCGAACATCACTGATCCACATGGCGGCCTCTTCGTCGCCCGGGACGGCCTCACTGTAGAGCTGATAGTGCTCCAGCGCGCAGTCGGCGTCCGCGAGATACATGTCGCAGAGGATCGCGAGATTCAGCCGCGCGAAGTGAAATCGCGGGTGTATCTCCAACGCTTCCTGGTAGCTGGCCCGCGCCTCCTCGAAGCGGCCGTCCTTGCGGTAGATCATCCCCAACTCGTTATGGGCAACCGGGTGCCGGGGATTGAGCCCGAGGGCTCGCTTGATGCTCGCCTCGGCGGGCTGCAGATCGTCGATGCGGCTGTAGGCAATCCCCAGGTTGATGTGGGCGGCAGTGACGTCAGGCGCACGCTCGACAACGTCCTGCAGCAGCACGATGCCCTCGTCGTAACGTTCCTGCTGCAGCAGCAGCATCGCGTTGTCGAAATCGGCGCGCACGTCCCCGCTGACCTGCACCTCCTCGATGATGGTGAAACCCGTATCGTCCTGGACTTCCACCACCGCCGGACGCGAAGGTCCCGTCGAAGCGCAGGCTACAAGCAGCAGGCTGCTCGCCATGGCCAGCAGCGCTGTAGTTGCGTACGACCGCGTACCGTTGTAAGTAGACATGCGCATCATTCAGCCCGCTGCCGCCGTTTCCACGACAGGATCGTTGTATGACGGTTCACCGCCGGATTCGCCTTCGATCGACGGTGCCGATTCGGAGGACGGCGGCTCGTCGCTATCTGCGCTGTCCGCGCCGGGCTCACCGGCGCCCGGCGCCCTATAGGCGTAGCTGTCTATCGAGCCGATAAAGCCGCTGCTGATCTCGAATTTCGCATACCGGCCCGGCATCAGATCGGCAAGCTTGTCGAGGCTCTTCTCGATCCAGGGATTGAAGTGACCGCTGGCCATCAGCTCAAGATTCTTCTCGTGGACCTCGATCGCCTTCTCCTCGAACGGGAACGCCTCTTCCTCGATGACCATCTCGTAGTCCTGCATCTCCTCGTTGGTGAGATCGGTCGGCCGCTCGGAGTGGGTCAACGACTGACTGAAGTCGAAGTAGATCTCGCCGATGTAGAAGGTGGCGGCGGCAGTCACTTCTCCGACCTCGTAGTCGACCAGCTTCTCCAGCGCGGCCAGCGCCGTGTCCATGCGCGCCTGCTTTTCCAGGAGACTCTGCTCGAATGGCTGTATCAGGCGCACTTCTTCGAATCGAGCGTACAGTCGCTCTGAAAGCACCAGCGCCGACTGCGCCGCGAGGTACCGTACACGCGGGGTGCGCTGCTCTCCGGCGGCTGCGTCTATCTCCACGATCGCCTGCAGCTGCTCGTGATAGCTCGCTTCGTCGGCGGCCTCCTCGTAGAGACCGGCGACTTTGAAACGCGTCTCCACGGCGATCTCGATCGGCACCGGGAACTGGTCGACGTAACGGAGATACACGTCGAGTGCCCGGCCCGTCGCCTTGGCCTCTTCATACAGCTCTCCTGCAAGGAGCAGAGATTCGCGACGCAGCTCGGGATCTTCCGCGTCCATGGCGACTCGCTCATATTCGCCAGCGGCCCGCGACATCTGACCATCCTCACGGTAGACGAAGGCGATCTGCCTGGTGGCATCCCGGCTGAGCTCGTTGTCCGGATACGCCTGACGCAACGACTCCAGTACGGCGGCAGCCGCGGACCAGTCTTCGAGCTGCATCAGGGCGGCGCCGGCATCGTATTCCGCGGCGGGCCGGATCTCCGATGTCGGCGCGAGCACCTTGATCCTGAGAAAGTGATCCGCCGCCGCACGATAATCCTCAAGCAGGTTCGCCTGCTCGCCCTGCTTGTAGATGGACGCAGCGAGACTGTCGATCACCGCCTGGCGGGATTCGTCGGCCGCCGGCGTCATCTCCAACACGCGCTCATAGGCGTGCTCGGCCTGCTCATATTCCGCGATGTCCATGGAAGAATGTGCGATGACGGCCCAGGCCGAGCGGTGAATCGACGGCTCTGCATGGGGGTACCCGTCTATCAGACGATAGGCGGTGGCGATCGCCAGCTCGAAATCGTTCATCTCGTACAGGTCGGTCACGGCCGCCTCCAGGACGACGTCGGCGTGCTCCTGCTCGGGGAAACTGTCCACGAACCGCAGGGTGCTGGTTACAGCGTCACGCCTGACGACGTCCTGCCGGGCACCAGTGGCTACCTTCTGGTGCTCCCGATGTGCATAGATCGCCGCGTATCCCGCGGCAGGCGCCTGGTCGTGCGGCGCATAGTCGTAGGCCGTGCGCTCGTATTCCAGCGCCGCACCACCGAAGTCCTCGTTCTCGAGGAGGAGGTCGGCGAGCTGGTAGTTGATTCCGGGCGTCGCGGCGTCGGCCGGGAACGAATCAAGGTACTCGTGATACCAGTGGAAAGCCTCCTGGTAGTTACCCGGTCTCTCCTCTACGAGCGTCTCTTCCTGATAGAGGGCGTGGTAATGGGTCGCGAGATCCTCGAGATTGCTCTGGAGATAGCTGAGCACTTCCGGCGAATCCGAGGTATCGAAGTAGCGCCAGTATTCGGACTGCAGGCCATAACTGGCCGCAAATGCCTTCTTCGACTCCAGCACGAGTTTCGGGAAGTTGCCGGCGTCGTAGATCTCGACTACACGCATGCCGAAATGCGGCGAGGCCTTGTGCAGAGGGTTCAGCTCGATGAAGGCCGTGTAGACGTTCGCGGCATCATGGTAGCGCAGTTTCTCGAAGTAGAACTCGCCCAGATGGCTGTAGATCCGATCTTCGTAACTCCGATGCCCGTTCGTGGCGAAATACTCCGCCACCACCTCGGTCCCGCCGAGGTTCGAGAAACACAGACTGATGACACGATAGGTATCCGCGACCCGTCGCTCGTCAGCCTCCGGCTGTGCCCGATCGAAATCATAGCCGACGGAGACTTTGTAATCGAGCAATTCAATGTACTTGTGCAACGCTTCCGCGTGCATCTCTTGCTTGTACAGGGTCCAGCCGAGTTTGTATAAGGCCAGCTCGTAATACTCGGAACTCTCACCGATGGTTACGACCGCCGAGTAGGCTTGCTCTGCCGTCAGATATTTCTTCCTGGTGAAAAAATATTCCGCCCGCCGAAACTGCACTTCGTCTATATATCTCGACCCTGGGTATTCGGAGATGAGACGGTCCATGACCTCCATCGAATCATCTGTTCGGCCCAACTCGTCATAGGCCCGGGTCTTCTGATACAGGACCTTGTCATTGTTCTCGTAATGCGGATAGTCGACGAGGATCTGGTCATAGAGTTCTATGGCTTCCAGCGGGCCCGAAGAGGCTGGAGCTTGTTGCTCGCCGGACAACCCGAGGCCACCGGCGCCGGAGGTGGCCGGGAGTTCGTCCTCGCCTGTCGCGCGTGTTACGAAATCAGACTCCGACTCGGACAAGTCGACGATACCGACCCGGCTTGTCTGCGCCACCGACCTGGTGCGGTCGCCATCCGCTGGCGCACTGTCTTCCGGCGCCGGGATCTCCACCAGATCGCCGTCGCCCAGAATTCCGTATTCTTTCTCGACCTTGAGATCAGCGAGCCGCCGCATCGCCTCCGGGGTCAGTGTGGACTCCGGGGCCTGCTCGAGGAAATCACGGTAACCGCGCATCGCCTGGCTCAGGCCATCTTCTATCCGCACTTCCTCCATGTCCGCGTCGACGGCATGCAGCCCGGCAAGCGTCTGCTTATCCGGATTGCTCGCGCAGGCGGCGATAAGGACGAATGCAAGCATCGATACTGGGTGGATCAGGCGCATCTATCCCTGCTCCTCGCCAGCAGCTCCGTCGCCGGCCTGTACCTCTGGCTTGGCCTGCGCCTGTGCTTTGGACGCTCGATCGTAGCTGTCTGCAAATGCGTAGCGCGCCTCATTCTGATATGTCTCCAGCTGCTGCTGACGCGATTTCAGTTCGTTTATCGCCACGGTCTCCAGCATGTGGCCCTGGCTGGCCATCAGCAGATTCAGACGTTCCAGCCCCTCTGTCACACGCGCCCGCAGCCGCTGGATAGGGATCTCATAACCCACGTAGCTGTGCATCGCCGCCTGTCTCGACCTGACGAAAGCGTCGTACTGAGTCTGCAAGATGTCGACGACTACATTCAGCTCACCGAGATGTTTGAACGTCTCGGTCAGACGGGCGTGGTAGTCCGTTTCCAGATTCCAGACCAGTACGCCTCGCAGTCTCGCAAGACGCAGCTGAACTCCGGTGTCCATCGCCTGGCCACTCGCTTGCAGCCGCGCTTCGAGACCCTCGATGCGCGTGCCGAGAATCCGTTCATCGGCGGTCGCCAGGAAATCCGGCCTCGGCGCCGTGAGCATTCCCTGGAGGCGCTTCTCCAGATTCTGACGTTGCTCGAGCCGCAGGCGCATCTGCGCGTCGAGCCTTCTGAAGTGGCTGTCGATCTCGGGCAACAACGGTTCGTAGTATTGGCGCCGCAGACGGATAAGGTCCTCGAAGGCGTCGAAGCCGCTCTGCCACGACACCAGCTTCTTCCGCAGATCCTCCAGGTCGAGATAATTCTGTAGTGCCGTCTGGAAGTCGTGGGATGCCATCAGGGCCATCAGATAATAGGTTTCTGGTGTTTGCGGGAGACTGCGCAGGCGGATGACCCAGTCCTTGTCCTGCCGGATCTCCTCGCGCACCAAGGCTTCCAGGAACCTGCCTTCCCTGATGCTGCTGATCGAGGCGTCCACCTTGTCCAGTTCTTCGGAGAATGCCTCCACGGCCTGGCCATACAGCAGAGCTGCGCGGCCGTATATGTTCAGCTTGCTGTACGCGTATGGAAGGGCAAGCATGGCTTCCTGGACGGCGATATCGGTCGCTTCCCGCTCCACCAGGATGGTCCAGGGAACGATCGCCCTCTGGTAGTTCTCCGCGGAAACGTCGGCCCATCCGGCGCGGAGCAGCGCTTTGTTCGAGAACGGCCCCTCCAGCCGTACCCGGTCGAGTGAACGCTGCGAGTCTGAGAAGTCGGCGGTTTCGAACAACAGCGCGCCAAGCATCAAATTCGCTTTGTCCCTGATCGCCAATGTGCCCTGGTCCTCGGCCTTTACCTGTCCCGCCCTGTCCAACTGCTCCAGCGCTTCACGTTGTCGACCGTCCTGCAGAAGCGCGATCCCGAGGTTGTATTCGGAGAAGCCCTGCAAACTCTTCGAGCCTTGCAGCCGTTGGAGCACATCGACCGCGTCCGACGGTCGGCCAAGCGACATGTAGACATTGGCGCGAAGGAATTCGACATCGTCGCTGATGTTCTCGGGGACGCGACCATTGATTCGGTTCAGCGCGTGCAGAGCGTCTTCGGGCTGATCTTTCTGAAAGTGGATGCGGGCAAGACGGAAAGCAGCGTCGTTCCGTACTTCCTCATCGACGTCGCCTTCGAGCACGGCCCGTATGGCACGCCCGGCACGGTGGTGCATGCGATAACGAAGCTCAAAGTCGCCGACAGAGAATTGCGCCTGCCCTATATGACTGTAGAGCGCGTCGCGCTCCGGTTCGTCGAGGCCACGGTGCTGAGCAAGTTCGACATCGAGACGCTCCAGGGCCTCGAAGTAATAACCCTGTTGAGCATAGTAGACGGCCTCCCCGAAGTAGGGATCCGTCAGCTCAGCGCCGAGGACATTGCCTGCCACCAGCAGGGCAATCACGCCAAGTCGCGTACGCACGGTCGCTGCACCGGGCATGGCTCACCACTCTCCGAGCTGTATGCCGGCGCTGCTGGAATTCGGGTGGGCCAAGGTGACGCCGACCAGTTTCGGTTCGATGTTTTTGGTGAACCTGAAGCTGGCGGTCTCGCTGACATCCTTGCCGCTGGCGAGCTTTCCATACATGGATACATCGAGCTCATGCTCACCGGTGCGGATGTTGCCGCTATAGACGCGCTGTACCCCACCCTGTTGCAGCGCTTCCAGTTCTTTGAAACTGTAGATGTGATGCGCGACTGGCGCACCGTCGATCTTGATTTGCACGGCGTCGAGTCGGAATTCCTCGCCTTCCGCAACAGATATGAACACGGCCACCTGGGTGTTCGACGGGAACAGCAGCCGTTCCTCCAGAGTGTTCAGCTCTGTGGCAATGCTCAGGACATCCGACTTTATCTCCTGGACTTGCTCGTCCAGGCCTTTCATCTGCGCCTTGGAGATCTCCTGGGCCGCACCGGGACGTGCGGAGAAGCCAACACACAAACAGATGACCACCGCCAATATGGCAGGTCGTCGAATCCTCGCTCTGCGGCGTTCCGGTCCAGGAACACGGATCGCATTATGTGAAATCATGGCTACCCCATTTGCCATCTCGAGCGCGATCGCGTCACAAGAATCATGGGTAGCCCACATAATCAGGGCCTGATTCCGGCGGTCCCGCTATCGTGAGGCTTTCGCCCTTTAGACCGGAGACTTTGCGTCGCCACCTTTCGATGGTTTTGCCGTTTTCTGAATCGGAATATGACTATGGATGTGGGTGTACCACCGGCGACGTGATCCAGTTCACGTTTCCGGGGTCTTGCGATCCATTTAACATAATGCTATCCGCGGAGGGTAACGGTAATCACCAGCTTTCTCGCAGTGAATAGGCAAATACAGAAAAGGTATGTGTCCAGCTGTCAGCGGCAACGCGTCACTCGGCCCGGCCGTCGTCTGCGAGCGTCCATCCGCAATATGCGAACATAATCACGGTCCGGTTTGAGCCATGCGGAGAAGGATAGATTCAATGGCTAATTGACGCGGTGACCGCATGCAACCCACATCCGACGCAATCGCTCGCGACCGCGAACAAGTCTATCTCACCTCCGATGGACTCGAAGAAGTGGAGGCGAAAAGCGTCGGAGCGGAACTGGAACTGCTGACGAGCGATGCCTGCCTGAAGTTAATGATCTCCGATGATTTCTTGGCCGACGTATCGCCAGGCCGCTCGGCGTGGTTCTACTCATCAGCGCGGCTCTGCTCGCCGCGCGCGGCCTCTCCGGCTGATTCGGTACACCAATTCATCCTGGCTCGACCCCAAGGCTGCGATTACGACCCAGCGGTCGAGAAGCCCGATGACCTGCCCGCCAAGTTCAGGGCCAAGTCACGAACACCGAATTTCCAAAGAGAGCACCCCCGCCAAAACCGGTGGCGGCTTTTGATGAGATGCCTGGCAGTGACCCGACTTTGCATCAGGTGCCGGTGATAACTTTATAACTTGTTGAAGTCGCTTCCGACGGTGAGCCCTACGGCCGAATAAGTCATAACATGGTCCCGAACAGGTTGTCGAACGTGTCTCGAATCTGCTTCAAACAGGCGACGATACCGGCGTGCAGCGAAAACCCGGCCGCGCTGGTCGGCGGGCCGGTGTTGTCATCACCCGGCGCCGATCCAGACATGGCGGGGCATTATCGTGACTTTTCGCACCGCGGTGGCACTGTGACAATCATCGCCGGAAACCGACCGCGCGATAGGGATCCGATCGCCGGCCCCGATTCGGAAATCGGACACAAAACTTAACAATCCCCGAGCTTATGTAGCCTGTCGACGGAGCTACACTTCAACGTCAGCTAGTACACCTAGAGACTCCAGGGGGCTCAACATGAACGACATAATTGGCAAGCTGACCGGATTCCTCGGTCCTGCGGGTTCCAGCGCACTGGGAAATGCGTTGGTGGGCCTCGCGATCCTCATCATCGGTCTTATCGTCGTCAAATTTCTCGTCGGCATCGGCAAGAAACTCCTGGCGAAGGTCCCGGCACTGCACCGCACAGATCCTGACGGCACAGTTACGGACCTGGCCTCACCGATCGCATCATTGATAAAGGCCGTGTTGACCATCTTCGTGCTGATGGCGGTCCTCGAACATTTCGGCCTAACAAATGTTCTTGACCCACTGAAAGCAATGGCGAACAAGTTCACCTCGGTAGTGCCCAATATCATTGGTGCCGGAGTGATCGGTTATGCCGGCTGGGTCATCGCCAAAGTCGTCTCTCAACTTGCGGGCGTGGCGCTCGGCAAGGTGGACGAACAGCTTGCAGAACGCACCGGGAACAGAGACATTCGTATTTCCGGGTTCGGCAGCGCGTTCATTTTCGCCATAATCCTGTTGCCGATCATTGTTTCCGCAATGGGCGTTCTGAATATCCCGGCCATCTCGGACCCGGCCTCCGCCATGATCCAGAAGCTCATGGCTGCGGTCCCCAATATCATCGGCGCGGCCATTGTGCTTCTGGTGGCGTTTTTCGCCGCCAAATTCGTGATCTTCATTCTGACGGGAATCCTCGAAGGGATGAACATCAATGCGCTGCCGGCCAAGCTGGGAATCCAGGGACTGTTCACCGAATCCTTTACGCCCATGCGGCTGGTCGGCGGTGCCATTATGTTCTTTTCGATGGTGGCGGCTGCAACCGCGGCAGTGAATATTCTCCAGATC
The DNA here is from genome assembly GCA_947259915.1 of uncultured Gammaproteobacteria bacterium. Lineage (GTDB taxonomy): Bacteria > Pseudomonadota > Gammaproteobacteria > Steroidobacterales > XN24 > CAMYOC01. The sequence goes on along the minus strand of CAMYOC010000016.1, from coordinate 3,623 downwards.
GACGTGATCTCCGAGGTGTTTGCCAGAGTGCTGGCATTTGGTGGTGGCCTGCTCATAGGTGGCTTGGTTCTCATCATCGGCAATTCCCTCGGCACGCTGGCCTACAACAAGCTGTCCGGCCACGGCAGCACCGGCATGGCCAACATTGCCCGGATCGCTATCCTCGGTCTGGTGCTGGCCATGGGTCTCAGGGCCATGGGCCTGGCCGACAACATCGTTACCATGGCCTTCGGACTGACCCTTGGCAGCGTGGCGGTGGCAACGGCTCTTGCCTTCGGCCTGGGAGGCCGGGATGCAGCCAAGACGGTAGCGGACAACTGGGCAAGAAAGATCAACGGGCAGTAGCTAGAAGATGGTGCCGGTTGTAACTTTATAAATTGTTGGTCGAGACCAGCAGTCGCAACGTCTCCGACGCACAATTTATCTTGTTATGACCGGCGCCCGGTCCCGCCAGAGCCGCTGCCGTGGCTCTCCATACTGTTGTCAGGCGGGCCAGGATACTCACCCGCGTTTGCCAACTGATAATTGCACGTCTTCCTTAAAGCTTAGGCGTACTCAGCCACCGCACGATCTGCCGGGTGGCGCCGCTGGCGACGAGTGGGCCATGATTCGCGTCCTTGCGACGTCACAATCTGGCCGGACGACGTAGATAGCCCGACAGCGCGGGCGCGGCGCCATTCCTTACCGGTGGCGTGGCCCGCCCCGGCCAGCTCTTTGGAGCCTGCGTCAAAAGCATGAGGCAGACAGCGAAGATATCAGGTTAGAGAATCGAGAAAGCCGGGTCAGCACTGGAACGAGCATCGAATGCCAAAGAAAAAGGCCCCGCCGGATAACCGAAGAAAACGAACGCCGGCACCATTCACGCGTCTGAATCGGCTTCGTTTCATCGTCGTCTCCTCGCAGTCATATCCTGCCAGAAAACTACAATTCCGGAATGTGTCAGATCAGGGGAAGCTTACGCCTCACTGACGACTACTCGGGAAAGCCCGCCTGTCGGAGTCCGCCAATATAATTCTGAAGATCCTCGGGCCTGCGGATCGGAATGGTCTCCGCCTCCCTTGCAAGGCTGAAATCCGGCATGATCATAAGTGTCTCCTCGACCTCCCACTTGGCGTCAGCCTCCCGACCCAGCTGAGCATAAGTGGCCGCGAGCCACTTGCGGCCCATCGACATCGATGGATTGCGCATAAGCACTTCTTCGTAATGAGCGGCGGCTTGCTCGTATCGCCCCTGCAGATAGTCCATGTTGCCCATGACCTGGATTTCGTTGAACGAGTAACGGGGATTCAGGCGGGTGGCCGTGTTGATCATCTCCGCGGCCTCTTCGAAGTTACCGGCATACGTATTGATATGAGCGCCGACGGTATAACCGTCCGCATAGTTCGGATCGATCTCCAGCGCACGATCCACCGACGCGAGCGCATTGTCCAGATCGCCGAGATTCATATAAATCATTGCGAGGGATCCGAAGACCATGCTCTGATTGGGATCGAGCTCCAGGGCCTTTGTTGCGTACCTCCGCGCATTGGCGGCGTCCTCCTCCAGCGCAGCGCTCCAGCCGTATTCAATGGCAACCGAATAGGTCAGCGCGACGTTGGCATACGCCCGCGCGTAGCCGGGATCGAGTTCCAACGTACGCAGGAAGAAGCCCCGGGCGAGCAGGACATCCTCGGGTGTCCATCGACGGAGGTGGGCCAGTCCTTGCAGAAGCAGGTCGTACGCATCGGGGGTCGTTTCGATCAACGGTTTGAGCTCGTCCACCTCCGTCCGGGTCAGCTGTGGCGCCAGCGAGCCAATAATCTGGCGCGCCACCTCATCCTGCAGCGCGAAGACATCGGTCATGGTGCCGTCATAGCGTTCGGCCCACAGCTGCCGGCCGGTGCTCGTATCCACGAGTTGAGCGTTGATCCTGATGTCCTGACCTGCTCGCCTGACGCTTCCTTCGAGAATGAACCTCACCCCCAGTTCCGCAGCCACCTGCTGCGGCCTCGGCACCCGGTCCTTGTAGGTGAACACGGAACTGGAAGCAACGACTAACAGGCCCGAGATCCTGGACAGGTCAGTGATCAGGTCATGGGTCATTCCGTCGCTGAAGAATTCCTGCTCCGGGTCGCCGCTGAGATTCTGAAACGGCATGACTGCGATGGAGTTCTGCTCGATCTCGAGCGGCTTTCGGGTCCTCGCCGGCAGAAGCGAAGCGTCCGGCGCCGCAGCCGCCTCTTGCTCGACGATCCCGGAGCCGCCCACCGATTCGGATTTGGAATCTGTCGGCACATCCTGCAGCAGAAATCGGTCCACCACCAAGACCGCCACCGCGATCCCGATCAGGACCAGCAGACCTCGATCAAGTCTCCGTCTGGATGACGTGCCATCCTCCTCGGTCGGAGCAACTGATGATTGCCGACGGATGCCGTGGGGCGTCAGATCGTAAATCCACGCCAGGACGACAGCCAGGGGGAAACCGAGCGCGATCAGGACCAGGATCAGGGTCAGAGTCCAGTCGGGCAGGCGCAACGCCGGGACGACCACGTCGGCTACCTGCAACAACAGCCAGGCGACCAACAGGTACGCCGCTGCAGCGCGAAACACCTTTCGCGTCTTGAGCTCTTCGATGACGCTGCCGTTCATCCTAACCTCGTGTGCCATGGTGCGCGGACCTAGTCTAACCGGATCGGATTGTCGGCGAGCAGATTAGCCATGCCACTAGCGCCTGGGCCTGCCGGGAGACGCACGGTCAAGGGCGCTCGCCATGTGAACGCCCAATAAAAAAGCCCCCGCCGAAAACCGGCGAGGGCTTTTGATTAGATGCCTGGCAGTGACCCGACTTGCGTGTGTCGAAACACGCCAGTAAGAGTCGCCCAGCGACGCAATCGCGAAGCGGGCGGCCTCGAGCGCGGGCCAGGCCCGCAACGCCACCCAAAACCCCACATAGACAATGCGTGGGGTTTCCCCATGTGAACGCCCAATAAAAAAGCCCCCGCCGAAACCGGCGAGGGCTTTTGATTAGATGCCTGGCAGTGACCTACTCTCACATGGGGAAACCCCACACTACCATCGGCGCTGAGCAGTTTCACTTCCGAGTTCGGAATGGGATCGGGTGGTTCCCGCTCGCTATTGCCGCCAGGCAAACTGGCTCGCATGTTGCACTCCGTTAATCAGACGGAATGCTGCGAATTTGGAAAACTGCAATTTGGTGTACTGTCGCGTTCATTCGACCAACACCTCAGTCTCTAAAGACTGCTTGGGTGTTATATGGTCAAGCCTCACGGGCAATTAGTACTGGTTAGCTTCATTCATTACTGAACTTCCACACCCAGCCTATCAACGTTGTAGTCTTCAACGGCCCTTCAGGGGGATCGAGTCCCCAGAGAAACCTAATCTTGAAGGGGGCTTCCCGCTTAGATGCTTTCAGCGGTTATCCCTTCCGTACGTAGCTACCCGGCAATGCCACTGGCGTGACAACCGGAACACCAGAGGTACGTCCACTCCGGTCCTCTCGTACTAGGAGCAGCTCCCCTCAAATCTCCAACGCCCACGGCAGATAGGGACCGAACTGTCTCACGACGTTCTAAACCCAGCTCGCGTACCACTTTAAATGGCGAACAGCCATACCCTTGGGACCG
>CAMYOC010000015.1 GCA_947259915.1 uncultured Gammaproteobacteria bacterium | reverse complement strand
CGGCCTATCTCGGTGTCCGTCACCGGAAAGAAAGCATCCAGTCCGTCGCCATAGAGTTCCACCCACTTGTCCCAGACATCGTGCGGTACCGTGGAATGTTCGCGCGCGAACACCTGCAGCTTGTAGTGGGTGTGAATCACCTCTCCGCGTGGGTCGACCACGAAGGCGCAGTTGAAAAAGCGGTCAGGAAATTCAGGGTGCCTGGCCTTCGCCTGCGCAATGATGAAAGTGTTCAGATCTTTGGCCAGGTCACCGAGGTACTGCGTTTCCGGTCCGGGGATATCGATGGCCATGCGGTGTACGTAGTCCACGTGGTCCCAGTCGAAGATCTCGTCGGTGAAGCCCTGGAGCGCGCCCTCGGGTATTGCGATCAGCCGCACGGGCAGGTCGATGGCCGTGAGCCAGATGGCCGCGCGGGCCAGTTCGGCAATGTGATCGAGATTCCGCGTGATTTCAGAGCGCTGGTGTGCGCCCCGCATTACCGGCTGCAGGGCAAGGGCCATGTACTGCTCAATCATTGTTTTTACCCCGTGTGATCACTGTTGACGGTTTGGGCTCAACGGCGTCAATCAGAGGTCGCTGACTTGCAGTTCGACCTCGACTTCGTTGCGAAGCGCCGCGTGCAGGTAGCAGGTCTGCTCGCCCATGTGCACCAGCTGCAGGTTATCGGCGACGGGATTGCCGCTGTCCAGGCAAACGAAGGTGTCCACCGGCAGTGCAGCTGGGTCGTAAGGGTTGCCGTGGCGAAATACCGTGTCCTGCACAATGCGGTAGCCGCTCAGATCCTGCTGCTTGATCTGCGCGTAGCGCCCCAGCTGCGTCATGAAACAGAAGGCGACGCCGGCCGACAGATAAGCGAGCCCCGACGGCGCGCGTTCCTGCCCGCCCACATCGGCAGCGTCGTCGCTGAGAAACACGAAACGGCTGCCGGCGGGCTGGATGCACTGCACGGCAAGCTCTTTTAGCCCATCCGACCGCAGCCGGGCGCCGGTATGCACGTGCACCGAGCGCTTCTGGTCGGACTTCAGACCGACCGCGCCTTCGGCCGGCGGTGGCGCCGATTCGTCCTTCCGAATGATGTCTTCTGCATGGCCCTCTCCAGCGGCCGGTTGCAGCGCTTCCAGGGCGGCCGCCGGGTCTGCCAGCGTGTCCATGGTCGGTGCATCTTCTCCTGACCAGCGCACGGGTCGGCCATTGAGCTTGATACTAAAACGGCTCACCAGCTCGTCGCGGAGCGTGGCGCCGCCGGCGCTGCGATCTTCCAGCGCGATTACTGCGATATCCTCGAGTTCCTCCACATCGGCGTCGCCGGCCACGGTGATGGCCAGTCGAACGGGATCCACACCGGCCGCCATCGTGCCCTTGAGCGCCGAACCTTCCATCGTGAAGAAATTGTCGACACTCATTTCGAGGTGATCGATACGGATATCCCGATCGGCAGCTTCCGCGAGGTAGTCAGACATCAGCTGGGCCGCCAGGCCAGCGGTGAAAAAGGCCAGCGGGAAGGGCGCGAGGTCGGTGCCGTTCAGCCACGGGCCTTCATCGCACAACAGCCGCCACACCGCGCCCGTGGGCCCGTACTCGACGACGGCCTCCTTTTGCATCCCGCCCAGCGCTCGCGTTCGCGTGCGCACGCGCACCAGCGAGTCCATGCCGGTGAGGCGCGCGTCTTCGAATACGCCAGGGTCGGCGCGGAACGCAATATCGCGCTCGCCGGAGCCTGGTTGTGACTTATTCGCCGACATGGCCGGTAATCCGGATGCCCGCGCCGTTGATCTTGTACTTCTTGTTCAGGAATATCAGGATCGAAGTGAGGCCCTCAGCCACGGCCGAGTTGTCGATCGCACCCGCATGCCAGGCCTTCAGCCCGATGGCTTCGGCAAGATCGACTACGACCTGGCGGGCGCCTGGATCATTACCGCAGACCAGCACGTCGCATTCTTCTTCGTCCATCTCACCCGAGCGCAGGTGCGCGGCGGCCACATTCTGGAATGCCGACACAACCCGCACTTCCTCGCCGAGGAATTCCTGGCTTTGTTTCGCCGCCGAGCCACCCTCCGGCAACTGCACCCGCATCACCTTCGGCGGCATCAGTGGCACTGTCGAATCGATGAAGATCTTGCCCTGTACCTGGTCGCGCACAGACTCCAGCGTCGGCCGCTGGCTCGCGAAGGGAACGGTCATGATCACCACCTCGGCCCAGGCGGCGGCATCGGGATTGGCCCGGTCGCGTACGTCGACGTCGGGGGCCGCCTCGAGCACCCCGGCGGCCGCCGCTGCGCCTTTCTCAGCCTTGCGCGAGCCGATGTTGACCGGATAGCCGGCCTTGGCGAGCTGTAGCGCCAGGCCCCAGCCCAGGTCACCGGTGCCGCCAAGCACGGCGATTCTGTGTTTTTCGTCACTCATATTCTGGTCCTTTAAGCTGCCGCTTTTGCGTCGTCGGCCAGGCGGACAAACTCTTCGTCACTCACCAGCCGCTCCTGGGATGTGCCGAGATCCTTGACCTTCGCCAGCACCTGCGCATACAGGGATTCCGGCAGGTCGATGCCCAGTTCCTCTTTCTTCAGCTTGATACTCAGCAAGCCGCTCTTTTTGCCCAGCACGATGCGCCGCGGTGCGCTGACGAGATCGTGGGAGTAGGGCTCGATGGCCTCGGGAATGTGGAACTGGTTAGCCACCGCGCCGCTCTCGCGAGTGAACAGGTTGTCGCCCACGACGGGACGCCAGCCATCGACTCTGTACCCGCCTGCTTCCTGGACCAATGCAGAGACTTGCCGACCCTTCTCGAGGTTGATCTCTACCGGCACGTCGTACAGGCACTTAAGCGCGAGGGCAACTTCCAGCAGGTCGGAGTTGCCGGCGCGCTCGCCGATGCCGTTGATGGTGCCCTGGATCCAGTCGGCGCCGCCGCGCACGGCCGCAATGGCGAGCGCGGTGCCCAGGCCAAAGTCATTGTGGCCGTGAAAATGCAGCGGGATGTCGGCGCCAATCCAGCCGCGGACCTCGCGCACCATCCATTCCACCGCCTCCGGTGCGCAGGCACCGATCGTGTCGACCACGGCGATCTCTGACGCGCCGGCTTCCAGCGCGGTGTCGTAGACGCCATGCAGGAAATCGAGATCGCTGCGTGTGCTGTCCACCGCGAAAAACAGCACTTTCATATTATTGGCGACGGCGTGCTTTACCGCGTCGCGGACCTTGTTCACCACTTTCGGCCGGTCGAAGCCGTAGGCCTTCATCTTTACGTCGCTCGTAGAGATCTCGATCAGGGTCTGGTCGATACCCAGCTCTAGCAGCGCATCCAGGTCGCCCTGTACGGCCCGGGAGAAGCCCCAGATCTCGGAACGCAGGCCCGCCTCGACGATGCGCTTCACCGCCTGTGAATCGGCCTCGGAGACCCGCGGAAAGCCGGCTTCGATGCGGCCGATGCCGAGATCGGCC
>CAMYOC010000014.1 GCA_947259915.1 uncultured Gammaproteobacteria bacterium | reverse complement strand
GCGGGCAGCCTCGACCCGGGCCTCCCGGGCATCTTTATCCTGCCGGCGCCCCTGCTGCGCATCGCGCGCCGCGGCGGCCAGGGCGGTCCTGACGGTGGCATGCCGCTCTCGCTCGATGGCGCCCCAGGCCGCCTCGAGAAATGCCTGCACCGGCGAGCCCGGCAGGCCGACCAGCAGGCTCTCCACGAGCCGGCGGCGCGCGTGACCCGCCTCGCCGAGGCCCAGCAAGGTCCGCCGGCGCGCCGGGTCGCGTGGAGCGTCATGCGGACATCGATCGATCGGGCCGTGCGCCCGCCCAGGATGCCCCGCTCATCGTGCAGGTCTCCCGCTGGGATCCGCTCAAGGACATGCTGGGGGTGATGCTGGGCTTCGAGCGGCTGGTGGAACGGGCCCCCGACCTGGAGGCGGAGCTCGTCCTGGCCGGGCCGAACGTGCACGGGGTCGCCGACGATCCCGAAGCCCCCCGGGTGTTCGCGGAAGTCATCGAACGCTGGCGCGATCTGCCTAACGCGGTCCGGGACCGGGTCCATCTCGCCAACCTGCCCACCGACGACATCGACGAGAATGCGGCCATCGTCAATGCGCTCCAGCGCCACGCGGCCATCGTGGTGCAGAAGAGTCTGCAGGAAGGCTTCGGCCTCACCGTAACCGAGGCCATGTGGAAAGGCCGTCCGGTGGTGGCCAGCGCGGTCGGCGGCATCGTCGAGCAGATCGACGACGGCGTGCACGGCCGCCTGCTCAAGGATCCCCGGGACCTGGACGAGCTGGCCGAGGCGCTGGAGCAGCTCCTGCGCGATCCGGAACTGCGCAGCCGGATGGGCAGCGCGGCCCGGGAACGGGTGCGCGAGCAGTTCCTGGGCATCCGCCATCTGTTCGACTATGCGGCGCTGATCGAGCAGATGGTCGGCTGAGCTATACCGGCCGTGGCCGGCGACGGCGGTGATTCGCCCGCCCGCTTCGAGAACGGACCTCTTTGCTGCTTATGAGCTGTGGTCCGCGCCGCGCCTGAAGGCCATGATCTTCTTTGCCGTACTACGCAATCGACTCTCGACAGCAGATATCGGAAGCCGTTCGAGGCGGTACTCCGAAAAGGCATAGGCCGTGGCGCCAAAGTGGCTCTTGAATCTGGCCAGGCCTTCCGATGGGCCGGTCTCGCCCATATTGTAATATCGGCAACCCGCCTTGCAGGCGTATTCTATGGCCAGTTTCTGGAGCAGGAAGCTGGCTCGCGACGGACCGGCGAGATCCTTGTCCATCGCGCCGCGCGTATAGTGCGCATTGGCGCCCTGCAGGACCATGATGGCCGCTGCCGGCTGCCCGGCAACCCTGGCGACCCAGATGCGGCAAGCGTCTCCCAGTGTGTCGGCGATGGCCTGCAAGCCGCGCATCGGGTCCCGGTGGCGTGCCCGCCAGCGCGCCAGGTAGAGAGGCTCACGGCGCTGCGCGGCCCAGCGATCGATCGATTTCTTCAGCAGGTCGTAGAAGACGGGCACGAGTCTGCCGGTGCGGTCACATTCCACGTCGACCCCGGACTTTATCGCCTTGCGTACAGCCCTTCGCGCCTGATGATGGAATCGATTTTCCCATACCGCATCGAATCCCCCCTCGAGATCCAGGATGTGTACGACTCGGCGCTGACTCGCGGCGCCCGGGAGCTCTGCTGAAGCCCATACGTCGCTGCTCAGGGCCGTTGGCCGGATGGTGGTGCTGAGCACCGGGCGACTGGCGAGATCGGAGAAGATGGCTGTCAGTTCTTCAGCCCGGAGCGGGCCCGGTGCCACCAGGCTCCCGACCAGTGGCGACCGTTCCACGGTCAGCCAAGCCGGCAGACCCTTGCGACGGAATAGCGGCAGGATCAGCCGCCTGCCATCGGAAAACTCATATAGCCGACTCGCATCTTCGCAGTCGCGTTGGGCACAGATCGCATCGAGCCCGGCTGGCGTCTGGTACACAAATGCCGTCGGATCGGACTCGAGCACCTCCAGCCATACGTCCCGGGGTGCCGGACTGATTGTGCGAATTAGCTCAGCTCCCACGATGTTCAGTGAACACTCTTGCGGTGTCCTCGATGTCGACGCCCGGAAATGAAAGCCCGAACCGATAGTACGGATGAGTCAGGCGTGACAAGCATACAGCGATTGTTTGATCCATGCGGAGTCAGTCAGGCCGCACGGGAGCCGCTGTTGATGAGCAGTCCTGCCTGGTCAGAATCGCGCCAGTTCTGGCTCCGAGAACCACTGAGCGCACAGGAATTCCGGCCAGGGTGTTGAAGCCCTCTCCAATCGTTACCGTGCGCGTCGGCATATCCGGCTGATTCAGCAGCGCGGCGCCGCACTCGAAGTCGCGTCTCAAGATCCCGCCCACACTGAATCGCGGTCCCGCCGCGCTGCCGAGAGCGATCTCATAGCCTTCCCAGAAGTTGTCCGGGTTCATCCTGCGTCGATCTCCATCAGCCCCGATCAGGTCGCTACCGTCGTTGACGAGAAGGTATGCAGCAAGCTCATAGTCGCGTTCAGTCAGGGTATCCGAGTCGTCATCATCAAGAATCACATTCCGGCCACCGGCGTGGATTCGGTCGATGAAACCCAGAAAACTCTCGAAGCCGTACTTGCCGGATCCGCCGCGAATGCCGTCGTCCGTTGCACCTCGCTCCAGGTTTATATAGTCCGCCGAAGCGATTTGGCGGGCGATGAAGGGATCATCCGCCGGCGTCGCGTACCAGATCACATTGTGGACGATCTCCGCATCCACGAAGGCAGCACGGATCTGCTCCATGAACTCGGCAAAATAACGACGCCAGTCGCCCAAGGTCATCTCTTCGCCGGTACGAGGATCGATGGGTTTGACGTGTTCGCCACGGCCATTGCTGACGCGCCAGTCCAGGTTCACGTCGTCTATGTAGACGCCGATATAGCCCCGGTCCAGCTTTTTCCGCAGACCGTCGATCCACCATTGCCGGAAGTCCTGATTACCGAAGTCCGCTGCGTGCTGAGGGCATGATCCCCCGGAACAGGCAAACGGGATGTAGAGCGCCTCGCCATCCGCATCACGCAAGACCCAGTGCGGATTGTCCTTGAAGATCTGCCAGTTCGACCTGAGCGCGTAGCTGTCCTTGTATACCCAGGCGTTCGGATACCACGCCAGTCGCGAATCGAAATAAGGACTGTAGGTCAACATACGATCATAGTGTTCGCGCATCCAGGCCTGCTGTGCCCGACTCGGGCGCTTCGTCCAGCGGTCGAAGTCGGATTTTGCGTTGGCGAAGAACCGGACAGAGCCCTCTTGCCTCACGTCGGCGATACTGCCGGATGCCGCCAGCGCGAGAGTGATCAGCAGCGTTGCGGCCGCAAGGCCACGCGCTGCAAGCGTGGATGAATGTGGCGATCTCTCTTTGGCCATCAGTCAGATTGCTCCCGTCATGAGCCGCTCAACCGCGCGCATAGATGCCGAATATGGAAGGCCTGATTCCGATATGCACAACCACGAGCCGGTGCAGCCAGACACACCAGCCCAACGTAACCAGGAGCACCACTACGGCCGCCCCGCGGATGCCGTATGGCGGGACCAGGGCGAAAACCAGGAGCACCGCCCCGATCAACGCACTCCCGAAGACGGGCAGACACCGATGATGGTGACCGGTGACCGAGAGCAGTGACACCACCGGGCCCGCCGCCGAGCGCACGAGCTGCGCCGTGATCAGGATCATCATGGTCTCATACCCGGCGACGAACTCGGGACCGAACAGTCCCAGCAGCCACGAACCCAGGACAGCGAAGCCGGCGACCGCAGCAAGGCTGCACCAGAAGCCCAGCTGGGTGGCGCGCGCCACCACTGCCTGCAATTCGCTCGATTCCTTCGCGGCATAGAGTCTCGCCGCGACCGGTGAGGTCACCGCATCGATGGCGGTCAGGCCAAACGTCACCACCAGCGCAAGCCGATAGCTCGCATTGAAGATCGCGACCTGGTCGCTCGGCACCTGGGCGCCGAGCAGGATCAGCATGACTTCCGGGAAATAGCTGCTGAACAGCCCGATGACCAGCAACGGGAGTGCGGTCTGCATCCAGGTCCGTGTTTCGAATATGGGCGATACTGCCGGAACCTGTCGCGGGAGGCGTTGCGCCAGTATCGTGATCAGGATCAGCAAGGTTGCAGCGAGCACGAGGAATTGCGCCAGCATGACCGTCGATGCCGCGAGCTGACTCGTGACGACCCAGATCGTCGTGACGATGGCCAGGATCGACACCGGCCGCAACACCTCCGATGGCAGATAGGCCAGTCCGAACCACTGGAATGCCACGGCCACGACGCACAGGGTGCTGATGCCAGCGAGTATCGGGACCGAGGCCATCGACCAGAGGAAGGGCGCCACTCCGCCGCCGGGCAGTGATTCGCCGAAGGAGAGAACGACCACGCCCCCGATCAGCGCCACCGTCACGCTGGTCGCCGCGACGATCTGCGCGCCGCGCCTCAGGAATCCCCAGATCGCGCCGGGATTGTCCTGGCCGAGCGCCTGGCCGATGACGCGCAGCGATGCCGATGCGAGTCCGAGATTGCCTATCGTCGCCAGCAGGATGCACCAGGAGAATGCCAGCACGTACACGCCGAGCTCGGCAGCACCCATCCAGCGAGCCAGCATCACCTGCAGGACCAGTACCAGAGCGGCTCCTGTGACGCGGCAGGAAAAGATGAAAGCAGAGCTCAGTAATATCCGCGAGAATCCGAGGGCAAGCCGTCCGCTCACGCGTCACGACCCCGGGCGTCAGGTCCCACGGGCGGCCGGGAATACCTTCCCCGGACACCGGCTTCCGGCATGAACCCGTGGAAGTAAAACACTCTCAAGGCTCCGGGGCGTCGCGCCTGACGATCTCCGGATAGACGATGGTCCGGGCCCGTTCGAGGTGTGCAGCATCATCGATCTCGGCCCACGCCAGTCCGGGCACGAGATGGCAGTACACGGGATAGCGGGCCGAGGTGGTGACAAGACAGTCCGTCTCGTAATCGCAAAAAAGATCATCCTCGAATGCCTCTTCGGCGACCGCCAGCATGTGGGAGAAAAGCGTTGTCGAGACGCGTGTTATGCCGACCAGTTCACCTGAAACGTCGCCCAGCTGCGAGCGGTCCTTCGACATCGCTACGAGTCCCCTTTCGTCCTGTTGCACGTAGACCTCGTCGCCCGATTTGGTAAAACCGGATAGCAACAGGCAGTTGTCTTCCGGGAATTCGAGCGCGCTTCGCAGCGCATCCTGCTCGTAGATAAGGTCGGATTCCAGCAGCAGGAAGTCGTCGTCGATCTCCTCCTTCGCGCAATAGAGCGAATACATGCTCCCGGAATCCCGGTAGCGAGGGTTGTGCACCGTACTGACAAAGCCCCGGCTTGCCCGGGCGAGTTCGTCATAGGATTCCCGGCAGTGTCCGGTGACGATCAGGACGCGCTCGATCCCGGCGCGCCTCAGCCGGGCAAGAGATTCTGCGATGATCGGCTCCGTGCCCAGGCGAAGGAAGCCCTTGGGCTGCGACCGGCCTTCTTCACCGAGTCGTGTCCCCATGCCAGCCGCCAGAATCACGGCAACCTTGATCTGGTACATCAGCGTGCGCCGTCGAAGAATTCTGTCAGGGCCCGATTCAGCCGCTCGACGTCGCCGTCCGAGATGGCGCCCATGTGGGCGATCCGGAAGATGGATTCCGAGAATCGGGCCTGACCGGCATAGATGACGAAGCCTTGCGCCTTCAGCGAATCATGGAGCGCATCGTAGGTCACGCCGGGTGGAATGCGATAGCTGCACATCACCGATGAATAGTCCTTCTCCGGGATGAGGGTGGTGACACCCAGTCCTTGCAGGCATCTGCGGACCGCCGTCCCGATCTCCCCGTAGCGACGCTTGCGTTGTCGCCAGCCTCCGGCCTCGTGAAACTCATCCAGGGCCGCGCTCAGCGCGAACGCGACCTGAACGGCTTGTGTGAACGGCGAGTAGCCGTCGCCGTGCTGAGCGCTGTAGTAGCGCCGCAGGTCCAGGTAAACCGAATTGGGTGCGTGGCCATTGTCCGCCAGCGCCTTTCGCCGTGCCAGCACGAACGACAGGCCGGGAACGCCGTGCAGGCATTTATTCGCGGTCCCTGCCACAGCCTCGAGGTTCCAGTCGCGAAAGCCGATTTCCTCTGCCCCGAAGCTACTGACTGCATCGAGGAGCACAGCGCGGCCATGCTGCCTGCAGAGCGCTCCCAGATCTGCAAGGGCGTTCAGACGGCCTGTCGTGGTCTCATGGTGAACCGTCGCCACATGGCTGATGCCCGGGTCAGAGACGAGTGCCTCCTCCACCGCAGCGAGATCGATCGGCGCATCCCATTCCGCCTTCAGGAGTTCGCTCGGCCGCCGCATCGCTCTCAGCATCCCCGCCATACGCTCGCCATAGACACCATTGGCGACGATCAGCGTTCGGCCTTCGACGGGTGCAAAGCTCGACAGCATCGCCTCGACGGCGAGTGTCCCGGACCCGGTCACCAGGACCGAAGCGTAGTCATCTTCCGCTGCGTCGTAGACCCCGGCCAGTCGCGCGTTGATGGACTGCGTGAGCGCGGCGAACTCCGGCTCCCGGTGGCACCAGTCCGCTTTACCCATGGCGCTGCGGACGCGGTCGGTCAGCGTGACCGGACCCGGATTCAACAGGATGGTGGGCTTCGTCACAGCTTCGATTGGAGGAATTGGCGAAAACGAGCGGCCACATCGGGCGGAGTGATGTCCGGGCGGCCGAGCTTGCGAGGCGTGCCGGGCAGGATCGGCACATGATAGAACGCCAGCTGCCCCGGACTGTCCAGTATCGCGTCGGCCAGTTCATCCGGTCGGGTCACCCGACGCACCTTCGGGTATCCGCAGGCAGCTGCCAGCCCACAGAAGTCGACCGAACCCGAAACCGTGGACTGGGAACCAGTGGATTCGTAGACCTGGTTGTCCAGGACGATGTGCACCAGATTGGGCGGCCGCTCAAAGCCGATGGTGCTCATGGCACCGAGCCGCATCAGAGCGGCACCGTCACCGTCGATCACGATGACAGTGCGTTCGGGCCTGGCCAGCGCCAGGCCGAGCCCGATACTCGAAGCACAGCCCATCGATCCGACCATGTAGAGCTGGTTCGGGCGATCGGCGCAGCTGAAGAGCTCTCTGCCTGTGTACCCGGTGGTCGCTACGATGAGGTCGTCAGGTCCAGCCAGTGCCTGTATCTGGCGGAGCATTTCCTGTCTTGTGGAGACTGCCTCGGCCGCCGCAACCGATACCGGGCAGACCGGCTTGGCGACCGGGACGGCATGCAGCGCTGAGGGCTTGACCGTACCCTTGCGCATCACGAGCGCGTAGGGCCGGCGCTCTTCGTCCATGTAGGCCACTGCGCGATCCAGCGTTGCCGCGATCGCCGCATCTTCCGTGGGGAGATACTCCCACGGTATCCGCATCGCCTCCAGCACATCGGTGGTGATCGCACCCATCAGCTCGTGCTGCGGCTCGTCATGAGGCCCGCCGGGTTCGCCACGATAGGTCGTTATGATCAGTACCGGGATGCGGAAAACATAGGTCAGGGACGTCAACGGGCTGACGGCGTTGCCGAGCCCGGAATTCTGGAACATCACGATCGTCCGCATCCCGCCGAGCTCGGCGCCGGCGGCGATCGCAACGGCGTCGCCCTCATTCGCCGCCGCGACGTAATGCGTATCGTCGCTGTCGATCACGAAGTTGATAAACGGCGTGAGGAAGGAGCATGGGACGCCCGTGTAGAGACGGAATCCACGCTCTCCGGCGGCCGATACAAAACTGCTCGCCTCGATCATGCGCTCTGACGGTCCGTCACTGTGGAGCCTCGCTCAAGCAAAGCCGCTCGATGTAACCACATCCTTCAGGCTATCGATATCGAGCCAGTGACCCGTTGAGTAGATTACCCTCACCGTCTCGCCGCGATCGATCATGTTGTTCAACAGGTCGGGCAGTGTCTTGACGCGGCCGCTTCGATCCGGCGCAGAAACGATCTCGTCGACGAGCTCTCGCAGACGAGCGCTTGCAGTCGCCGAGACTTTCACGAGCCCCATCCACTCGCCGTTGATCTCTTTTTCCGGGAGATCCTCGTCTACCCGGAGCAGATCGACATCACTGTAATATGACTGGCGAATGTTGCCGATCGAGCAAGAGACGTAGTCCGCTGCGCGATGCCTGTTGGCGCTTTCGCGCCAGCCCGCATCGACGGCGATCACGATGTCGTCGTCCGCCTCCAGGAGCGCTTCGAGAATATATTTCTTGAATAAAATGTCCCCGTACGAGATGACCAGATCCTGGTCCGTGTCCCCCAGGGCGTGTAGCGCCAGTTGCAGTGAATACAGTTCGCCGGTCTCTGCATACTCATCATTATCGACGTAGTCGAGGTCACGATGTGTAAAGGCCTCTTTACAGTAACCCCGTACGACGGTGATCTGATTGACACCTGCTCCTCTGTACGAATCGACGATATGTCCGAGCAGGCTCTTGCCACGAACCTTGATCATGGCCTTGGGCACTTTTTCCGTCAGCTCGCCAAGTTCTACGCCGCGGGACGCGGCCAGCACGATACCGCGGGTCTTCCTGGATCGAATCGGAAGGTAATGCTCCTCTGCCTTCTGCAGCTCGGGGGCGCCCTGAAGCCTGAATATCTCCGCGACCGACGCGATACGGTCTTCCAGGGCGTGTAGCCCCTGATCCGTATGCAGAGTACGAGCTGCCTCCTGCATGGCCGTCACCGCTGCGCGGAGAATCTGATTGGCCCAGATAACCACGGAGAAACCGCTGTCGCGAAATACCTGGGTCGGTGTTGCATAGTACTTGGTCGGCACAATCACGACCGGAGCCCGTTCGCCCCATCGCTGCTTGAATGTGAGCACTTCGTCCGGAATGGCCTTCGCGCTGTGTATCAGGATGCCGTCCGCTCCTGCCGCGTGGTAGGCTTCGGCGCGGCGGATCGCCTCATCCATTCCCCATCCGGCGATCAGCGCCTCGACCCTCGCGATTACCGAAAACTCGTCGTCCGTCTGGGCGTCCTTGGCCGCCTTGATCTTGCCACAGAACTCGTCCATATCGGCCAAAGGCTGGGCGAGGGCGTTGATGAAGCTGTTGGTCTTGGGAAACAGCTTGTCTTCGATGCACACGGCGGCGATATCGCGCTGCTCCAGCTTTGTCACCAGCCTGCGCATGTTGTTGAAATTACCGTATCCGGTATCTCCGTCGAGCATGATCGGGATGCGAACTGCATCGCTCATGAACTCCAGCATCTCCAATAGCTGCGTCCAGCTTGCTTCGTTGGAGTCACGGACACCGAATTGCGCCGACAGGCATAGACCGCTCGCCCAGATTCCCTTGAAACCGGCTTCTTCACAGATCTTGGCACTGAGACCGTTGTGGGCCTCGCAGAGGAACTCCAGCCTGGCGGAATTCAGTAGTGATCGAAATTGTGTCGTCTTCTTGTCCGTGGACCTGCGGCGGCGCCGCTGCCCAAATGCGAGTACGTCACAGCCTGCGCCCACGTCGGTCATGTCTTCTTACCTATCCACTGTTTCGTTTCTTAACATAATGATCTTCGATTCCGGATCACGCGTGTGGCAATATGGGACGATCCATCTTCGTTCGCGTCGCCGCTCGGAGAATGAGTCTCCGTACCTGCCGAGAAAATCGAGAGATCCAGTGTACACCCCGTTTTTAGCCCAGCGCGGCCGGGCGCGCAAGCCGGCACTCCGGGAGCTGCCGGCGTGCAGGACGGCGCTGCCGCGGTGAGGGATCCGGCCCGGACCAGACGCTCGCCGAGCGGCACCCGCGTCCCGTCTTGATCGAGCTGCGAGAAACGCTTGCGCGACCCGAATCCCCACGGTGGGTGATGGGGACGATCTGGGTCACCATGGCCCTGAGTTCGGTCGTGTTCATAGAGCCGGCGCCCTATGATCTGCTGGTCCTGTTTCTGCTGGCCGCCCTGTTCCCCTTGGGGCTGCGTGTGCCGCGGGAGATCGCCGTCGCCGCCTTCCTGTTGGCTCTGGTCGTGGCCGGCAATTTCATGGCGGCGATCTTCTCGGAAGATCCTGACGTCACGGTGCGGGCACTGGCGACCAGGACCTACATGGTCATCGCCTGGTTCCTTTTCACTTGCATCCTGACCGCCAGCCCGCGGGAGGTGCTGCGCGTCCTGTGGGGCGGCTATATCTTCGCGGCGCTTCTCGCGACGATCTGGGGCGGGCTCGAATACTACGGCATGCTCCCCGAGGCGCTTGGTGGCGACGCGTTCGGCAGAGCCAAGGGGCCATTCAAGGACGCGAACGTATTTGCGCCATTCCTGGTTCCGGCGGCCTTGTACACGGTGTCCCGCATACTGCTCAGCCGTGCTCTGGCACTCGGATTCCAGGTCATGATATTTGTCACCCTTGCTCTGGGCCTGCTGCTCGCCTTCTCCAGGGGAGGGTGGATGAATTTCCTGTCTGCCTTCACGCTCTTCCTGGTCTTCCGTATCTTCTCGGTGCCGACGCTGCGGGACAAGACAAGGGTGCTTCTGCTGGCGATGTTCCTGGCGCTGGCCGCCGTCATAGCCCTGACCTGGGCCGTGAACAACACTGCCGCCGGCCAGCAATTCTTCGCTCGTGCGACCCTGGTCCAGGAGTACGACCTCGCACGCGGCGGCCGCTTCGATACACAGGCGCAGGTGGTCCGGCAGATAGGCAGTCATCCCCTGGGCGTCGGTCCGGGGATGTCCCCGAACACGGTCGGTTTGGACCCCCATAACCTGTATCTGCACATGACCCTGGAAGGTGGCTGGATCGCCGGCCTCAGTTTCGTCTTGTTCCTGCTCCTGAGCCTGGCGCGCGGCCTGGTTCGGATCACAGCGCGCTGGGAACTGCAGAGCGATCTCCAGGTCGTTTACGCGGCGCTCTGCGGGACCCTGATACAGAGTCTGTTCATCGACAGCACCCACTGGCGGCATCTCTGGCTGCTGCTTGCCATGCTCTGGGGGCTGACGATCGCATTCGACCGCGAACATAAGACCGGCCCGGCTTGACATTATGTTTAATCGACTGCGGATACTACCTAGCCAGCGGTCCGGGTCGACGACTGGCGTGCAGGGAGGCCAACTCGTACACTGTCAGGACTCAGCGCCATCAAAATAAAATGGAAAAAATTTATCGCTGCAAGATACTTCTGTTCGCCGTTGGCATGGCGCTCGTGTGGCAGCCATCCGCTTCGCAGGAACTCCCGGCCAAGGAGACCGTTACTGACCGCCAGCGACCGGCATTTGATGTAGTCGGCGTCCGTCTGGGCGGTTTCCAGTTATTCCCTCAGCTCGATCTCGCCGGGGTCTATGACAACAATATCTTCGCGCGCGAGGATCAGGAGACCGACGATCTCATCTACGTCCTGGCGCCGCGCCTGGAGCTGGAGTCGAACTGGGGCAAGCACGCGCTGAGATTCGGCGCGGACAGCACGATTCTCAGATACGAGGACAACGACAGCGAGGATCGTGAGGACTATACGATCTGGGCGGAGGGACGCGTCGACGTCAGCGCCTCCGGCTTCCTCGGGACCGAGTTGCGGCACGCGAAACGCCATGAAAACAGGGAATCGCCCGACGATGCGGGTGGCTTCAAACCCACAGAATTCTACGTCAGTTCGTTAGCGGCCTCCTACGAGATCCGACCGGATCCGCGACGCCTTTATGGGCGTATCGAGGGCGAATATCGCAGGTTCAATTTCGAGGATTCGCTCGGCCCCGGGGGCCCTATAGACAACGACGACCGTGACAGGGACGAAGTGAGGGGCACCATACGTCTCGGGTATGCCGTCAGGCCGGCCTACTCGATATTCGTCCAGGGGGATAGCCGTTCCATCAAATACGATGACCGGTTCGACGACGATGGTTTTCAGCGCGACTCAGACGGCTACAGGATATCTGTCGGCACCGCTCTCGACTTTTCCGGGAAAATATTCGGTGACCTGCTCGTCGGCTACCGATCGGACACGTTCGACGATGCCCGGTACTCGGATGTGGACGGATTCTCGTTCGGCGCAGATCTGACCTGGAACATATCTGGTCTCACGACGCTCCGCTTCCTGGGACGGCAGTCGGTGGAGACCACGACGGTCCAGGGCGCTTCCGCGATCGACGCCACATCCTTCGCCCTGGGGGTAGACCACGAATTGTTACGGAACCTCATCCTGGGTCTGGAGTGGAATACCGTGGAAGAAGATTTTGAGGGTATCGATCGCAAAGACGAGGTCGACACAATAGACTTCTCCGCCCGGTACCTGATGAACCGCCGCGCAGAACTGGTGCTGGCATACAGTTACCGGCGTCGGGATACTCAACCATCGACATCCGGGGGATCAGAATTCTCGAGAGACCTGGTCAGCCTCGGCGTAAAATTCCATTTGTGATGATGACGGAAGGAAAAAGCGGATTGTTTTTCAGAGCGGCGATGACGTTCGCCGCACTCGCATGCATGTTCGGCGTGTCGGCCGCGGATGTGGCCGGAGACACGGCCTACAGGCTCGGCTCGGGTGATCGGATCAAGGTGACGGTGTACGGCCATGAAGACTTGTCGGGCGAATTCGAGCTGGACAGCGAAGGGACGGTGGCTATGCCCCTCATCCAGGATGTGCAGGCTGGCGGTCTGACCGTGACAGAGCTGGAACGTGCAGTCACCGACAAGCTGAGCCCCGATTTCCTCAAGAATCCGAGAGTAAGTATCGAGGTACTCAATTATCGTCCCTTCTATATCCTCGGCGAGGTCAGGGAACCAGGCAGCTACCCCTACGTCAACGGTATGACGCTGATCAAGGCGGTAGCCATGGCGGGTGGATACACTTATCGCGCCCGCACATCCAAGGTGAAGATCACTCGCCCCGGTAATGAGACCCCGGTTGAGATCCAGGCGGATCCGGACACGCTGGTCATGCCCGGCGATGTTATCGAGGTGCCGGAGCGCTTCTTCTAGCAGCCTATGGTCGATCTGATCAGAATTTCTCCGCCCGGGCCCCGGGAATCACGCCCGGCCACCCAGGCTGACAGACGCCGGACCGATCCGGGTCCGCAGCCTGCGCCGCCGCCGACTCTGATGGATCGGGATGCGGGCCTGGCGGAGTTGTTCAATGTCATCTATCGGCAGAAGTGGCTGATCGTCTGCTCCGTACTGGCGAGCGCGCTGATCGCCCTGATCGTGCTGCAGCAGTTGACACCGCGCTACAGCGCCCAGGCGCTGCTGATGATCGAGACACGGCAGACCACGGTCCCCAATCTCGACTCGGTGCTCACCGGGCTGGTTGCCGATGATCAGGGCGTCCGCAGTGAGGTAGAGGTGCTGCGCTCGCGGGGGCTGGCCGCAGCCACGATCCGGGAACTGGGACTCGATAAGGACGCCGAATTCAACAAGGCTCTCCGCCCGCCAGGACTGTGGAGCCGGATGACCTCGGACAACAGCGAGGCCGACGGGTCAGGTCTTGCGCGCGTGGTCGATGCTTTCCTGGAGCGGCTCGCCGTTGTACCGGTGAAGGGATCGCGCGTCATATCCGTCACTTTTACCTCCGCAGATCCATCCAAAGCGGCCGAGATCGCGAACACGCTGGCCGACGTATATCTCCTGACTCAGCTGGAAACAAAATTCGAAGCGGCGACGATGGCGAACTCGTGGCTGAACGAGCGGGTCGAGGAGCTCAGACAACAGGTCGCGGTGTCCGAGAAAGCGGTCGAGGATTTTCGCAGGGATGCCGGGCTCTTGCAGACTCAGGGCGTCACCCTGACGGCGCAACAGATGGCCGAGTTGAACGGGCAGCTGGTCCTCGCCCGGGCTGCGACCGCACAAGCGCGAGCCCGCCTTCGCCAGGTTTCCGGGCTCATCGATTCACCTGACGGAATCTCCAGTGCGAACGAAGTGCTGGATTCAGCGCTTATCCAGCGATTGAAGGAGCAACAGGCCCAGATAGAGCGCAGGGTCGCCGAGCTCGCTGCCGAGTATGGCCCCGCGCATCCGAAGATGATCCAGTTGCGCGCGGAGCAGGAAGACCTCCGGGCCAGTATTGCGGCCGAAGTGGACAAGATCGCCGCCAGCCTCAGGAATGAGGTGGCGATCGCGGCAGCCCGGGAGGCGTCCCTGGAGCAAGAGCTGACACGCCTCAAGGACCAGATGGCGCAGTCCAACGACAAGCAGATCCAGCTCCGTGCTCTCGAACGCGAAGCGGAAGCCAGTCGGACCCTCCTGGCGACGCTTCTCGCCCGCTACAAGGAGGTCGACTCTCAGGACGAGATACAGTCGCAGCAGGCCGATGCGCGGATCATCTCCCGAGCCGATGCACCGTCCGCTCCATCGTTTCCGAACAAAAAATTCTTGCTGGGCATCGTGGTCCTGCTGTCCGGCTTGCTGGCTGTTATCGTTGCATTCCTGCGGCAGGCACTCCAGCGCGGCTTTGTCAGCGGGGAGCAGATCGAGTCATTGACCGGCGTGACGTCTCTCGGCTTTGTCCCGCTGCTCCCGAACAAGAGCGGCGACACTGCCGAGCTGCTCGGTTATCTGGCAGAGAACCCGCGCTCGGCGCTCTCCCAGTCCCTGCGCACGGCCTATTGGAGCACGACCCTGTCATCGGGCCCGGAAATCAAGAAGATCGTCATCACCTCCTCACGCCCCGGGGAAGGCAAGACGACGGTTGCTATCGGGATCGCCCGCACCCAGGCCCTCGCCGGGCGGAGGACCCTGTTGATCGATGCGGATGCCCGCAATCCGGGCGTACACACTGCCGTCGGCAAGCCTCTCAGGCCCGGTCTGCTCGAGGTGCTACGCGGCGATGCGCGTACGGAGGTAATCGTGACCGATGGGTCGACGAACCTGGATATCGTCTGCGCCGGCGAGGCAGGTGAGGATCCTCTGATCCTGCTGGATTCGGTAGAGATGGATAATTTTCTGGACCGGGTTGAAAGAGAATACGATGTCATCGTCATCGACACGCCGCCTCTGATGGCCGCCGCGGATGCGTGCGCGCTGAGCAGGAAAGCGGATACGACGGTGCTGGTGGTTCGATGGTCCAGCACGCCCCGGGAGGCCGTTGTGCATTCGATGCGGCAGCTCGCTCGCGCCGGAGGTCATCTGGCGGGCGCGTTGCTGACGATGGTCGATGTCAAGAAGCACGCGGAGTACCAGTATGGGGATTCCGGCGCATACCACGGCAGTCTGCGTCAGTATTACGCCGAGTCGATCCCTGGCGAGAAGGACCGTGCTGTCGATGGTCAGTAGGCGTTTGTCTGCTTGATCAGGGCCGGGAACGTCCGGAGAAGGATCCTGATGTCGAGCCACACGGACCAATGCTCGATGTAGTACACATCGTGTTCGACGCGCTTGAGTATCTTCTCGCGAGTGTCTGTTTCTCCCCGCCAGCCATTGACCTGCGCCCACCCGGTTATTCCCGGCTTGACCCTATGCCTGGCTGCGTACTCGCCGACAGCATCCTGATATAGCTCACCCGCGGCCTTGGCCTTCACCGCATGTGGCCGCGGACCGACCAGTGACATGTCGCCGATGAGGACATTGAAAAGCTGCGGCAATTCGTCGAGGCTGGTCCGGCGGAGGAAGCGTCCCACGCGAGTGACGCGCGGGTCGTCCGATGATGCGAGCCTCTCCGCATCCTGATCTTGCTGATCGACGTACATCGTGCGCAGTTTCCAGATCCCGATCAGCTCGTTGTTGAAACCGTAACGCCGCTGCCTGAAGAATATCGGGCCCGGACTGTCCAGCTTGACGCTGAGCATCAATGCCAACAGCAGCGGCGCTGTCAGCAAGAGCAGGAAGGCACTGACCAGGACATCGAAGAGACGTTTGACGATCGCTTGCCAGCCTGAGAGGGGCTTATCGTATATGGACGCCAGCGGCACATCGTACTGATAGTTGATGCTGCGACTCAGGATGCCGAGCAGCGCGGGCTCCGGGGCGAGCCGGATGTTGGCCGGCAGCACCTTGAGCTGGCTAAGGATCTGGGTGATCCGTCTTTGGTCCCGCCACGGCAACGCGACGATCACGTCATCTGCATGAATTTCACGCGCGCAGCGGATCAGGCCCTGCAGATCACCGAGGAACGGTATGCCCTCTATTTCCGGACCTGCGTCGGATCGTCTGTCGTCGAACACGCCCACGACCCTGTTCCAGGGTGCATTCATCTGCTGGACATGCGCGATGAATCGCTCCGCCTGCTCTCCGACACCGTAGACCAGTATCTTCCTCGTCAGGCGGCCTTTGTTCGCCAGCCTCCGCATGATCGCGACGGCGGCGGCGCGAACGGCGCCCATCAGACCGACCGAGACTATCGCCGTGCCGAACAGCCAGACGCGAGAGAAGTCTTCGGAGACCTTGAGGGCAAATCCAGCGGCGACAACGACCAGGAAGATGATCGCGCAGATCGAGACGAGCTTCCCTATCTGCTGGGAGGGGGACAGGATCGCGCCGAAACGATACAGACCGGCGATATAGAACGACTGCACTACCAGATAGGCGATGACAAGCAGTGCCGTTGCGTACCTGACGAGACCATCGGCATCGGGCTGGGCGTATAGCAGGCAGATGAGCAGGCCGGAGCCCAGGATGACGACCACATCTGCCAGCGCGACCAGGCCGGTCGTTATGCTCTCCGACAGCATGCGATGGTTCGGGTTGAAGATTGCGCCGTGGCTCGTGAGTTGCGCAATGTCCGTTGTCATGACACTTCCAGGCACCTGTTTTACATAATCTTTTGACTCATGCTCTCCGGGGGGGGCGCCAAGAGGCTGTCGCTTTCCATCGTATCAGGTTCAGGTCGGCTGATATAGCCTGCCCGATTAAGCGTTCTCCCAAGTGTGGGACCGCGGTGTCCGGCGGGGCATGCGCGCGTCGCAAAAGTCCAGATGGCGTGGAACGAGAGCCATACTGTAACTTATAGACCAATTGATCCGGTCGCAAAGTAACCCGTGATGTCGCGCCGAACTGCGTTCTACAAATTCGCCCTCAACAGCCTGTATTACAGCGGCGCTCACCGCGCACTGAAGGGCCGCTTTGGCGGCGTTGGCGCGTTACTGACGCTGCATCACGTCCAGCCGGATCGCCCGGAGGATGGTTTTTCGCCGAACCGGATACTGGCGATAACACCCGAATTTCTCGACCAGACGATAAGGCAGATCGTTGCTCTCGGCTACGACATCGTCTCGCTGAGCGAAATGCGCCGGCGTCTCCGGGAACAGGATTTCCGCAGACCGTTCGTCAGCTTTACCCTGGATGACGGATACGCCGACAACTACACCCACGCTTTCCCCGTATTCAGGAAGCATGACATCCCTTTTGCGATCTACCTCTGTACGGGCCTCATGGATGGTTCCGTCGATCAGTGGTGGCGGATCCTCGAGGGAATCGTCCGGCAAGAGAAGCAAATCGAGGTCGAGCTGGATGGAACTAACCGGGTGTTTACAGCGAAAACGACGAGGGAGAAATGGCGGACATTCGACGCCATATACTGGGCATTGAGACGTATGCCGCTGGCGTTACAGCTGTCGACGATGCAGGCTCTCCGGGAGCGTTACGCGGGAGATCGTGATGTGGCCCGGTTTACGGCGCCCGTATTGACATGGGACATGGTCGCCCGGATGGATGATAGCGGCCTTCTGACGCTCGGGGCGCACACGGCCAACCACTATGCCCTCGGCAAGCTGTCGGCTGATGAGGCACGCGGGGAAATGGCTCGCAGCAGCGCCCTGATCGAGCAACGAACCGGAAAGAAGCCTGAGCATTTCGCCTATCCGTATGGTGATGCACTGTCGGCGGCGCAAAGGGAGTTCGAGATCGCGGCGGAGCTGGGGTTCTTGACGGCCGTGAGTACCCGCAAGGGCGTGTTGTTCCCGGAACACGCCGAGCATCTGCACGCTCTCCCGAGAATCTCGCTGAACGGTGACTATCAACAGGCGCGTAACGTCGAGTTGTTCCTGGGCGGATTGCCGTTCGCCCTGTTCCACGGATTCCGCAAACTAGACGTCAATTGAGTATCACACCCGCAGCATCTTAGGGCCGCCGCTGAATCGGGGCGCGATGGATCAGCTCGCTCGCCTCTGGAGCGCGAGCACCTCGCTATAGAAATCGGTGACCGCCTCGACCATCCGCGACACGCGGAAGGCTCCTCTGATATGGGCGTGAACCCTCTCCGCGTTGGCATAAGCAGCTCCAGGGTCCTGCAGGAACCCGAGCATGGCGTCTGCCAGCGCCTCGGCGTCACCTGGCGGCACCAGTTGGTCGGCGAACGGGCCGAAGATCTCGGGAATGCCGCCCGTTTCCGTGGTCAGCAGGGGGATCCCGGCCCCGATGGTCTCGAGGACGATATAGGGTAGCGACTCCGCCAGCGAGGGAATTACGATGCATCGTCCCTTGGAAAGCACCTCGGTAACCGGACGGACAGGAGGGACAAGGTCCACCTGTTTGTCGACTCCGAGATCCCGGATGCGGGATTTGATGCGCGCTTCCTCTGCACCCGCCCCGACTATCAGCAGGGTGACTCTGCGCTGCCGGGAGATACGCGCAAAGGCATCGACGAGGACGTGAACGCCTTTGAGCCTGCGCAGCTCTCCAACGAAAACGAAGTCGTATTGCGCATCATGGCGTGGCAATCGGTCGAATTCGTAGTCGTACAAGCCATTGTGGACAACGCGCGATGGAAATGGCGCCGACCCTATCTTGCGGAGGTAAGCTTGCCGGGCGAATTCACTTTCGAAAATCGAGCCATCGGTTCGCCACTTCAATAACCGTTCCAGGCCTAGGTACGCCGCTCCACGCGGTGTCCAATAGGAAAAGTGCAGGGATCCGCCGTGGGGCGTGCAAATAGCCTTGGCGCCTATCCGGGGGGCGAGCAGGCGGGCGTAAGCGGCGCCTTTCGCGCCGTGCCCGTGGAGGATGTTGGGTGACTGCTTTCTGAAGATTTGCTCGAGCTGTCCGATGACTCGCAGATCAGACCGGCCCGGGCGCCTCTGCATCGAAATCCTGTGGAGACCCAGATCACAGCTTGGCCGCAGAGATCGAAGAGCGGATTCCGCGAGTTCGCCGCCGGTCGAGGAGTCGCACACGATACCTACGTCAACATCGCGCTCGCCTTGTCCGCGAGCCAGATCACAGACATGGCGGAACAGGCCGCCTACCGGCGCCCGGAATATATGAATCGCCCTGAGCTCCATGATCCGATCCAGCGGGAACTGACCTACCGCGAGGATCCTCGTGTGCGAATAACAATCATTAACCGTTGCTAGCCTCTTTTAGGCCGATAATACACTGGAAGCACAGACGGGTTGTGCGCCAGAATGATCATCGGCGTTGGTAGCCGGCGCACAATCAGCACGCACCGAGATGATGAATCAAATATCGCGTTTCCTGTTCTATATAGGATTACTCCTGGCGAGGTCCTATCTCTTTCCCCTGTATTTTCTTTCCGGACTTGTCAGGCGCCGGCCGGATCTGTGGGTTTTTGGCTCATGGGGAGGCTATCGATTCGCGGACAATGCAGCGGCCTTCTTTCTGCATTGCCAGGATGAGATTGCCGACAGGGTGCGTCTGGTATGGATCTCTCGGGACGCCGCAATCGTAGCGGCAGTCCGACGCAGCGGCTACGAGGCTCACTGGATCTGGTCGCCGCGAGGCATCTGGTGCTGCCTGAGAGCTGGACTCCATCTATTCGACTCGTTTTCGAAGGATATCAACTACTGGCTGTCCCGCGGCGCCAGGAAGATCAATCTCTGGAGTGGCGTTCCACTCAAGACCTTCGAGCGCGACATCCGGAATCCGGGTAGTCGCTACTACCGTCTGTTCCATGGCTCATTGCCCGAGCGGTGGTTGTTCGGAATTATGATGCCGTGGCATCTGGACCGCCCGGACCTGATCATCGCCACTGCGCCTGAACCACGCGACATCACACGGCGAGCGTTTGATGTGCCGGCTGAATCCGTTGTTGTGACCGGATTCCCGCGAAATGACATGCTGTTTTCTCGCGCCGGGGATGCGGGCGTTCTCAGTCGGCAGTGGCCGCAGCCCTTCAGTGATGCAGTCGGTGAGGGGCGCCGTATCTTCCTTTACCTGCCCACTTATCGAGACAGCGGAAAACCGTTTTTCAATGTCGATTGGGCCGCCATGGATCGTCTGATGAAAGATCTGGGTGCGACATTCTTCTTGAAACTCCATCCGGATGATCAGGGCGGTTGTCCGGAGGGCCTCGAACGTGTCGTCCAGCTCCCGCAGGAGATGGATATCTACTCGCTGCTGGCGCACACCGATATCCTGATCAGCGACTATTCGTCGATCATCTTCGACTATATGCTGTTGGACCGACCGATAATCTACTATGTTCCGGATCTTGAGGAATTCGTTTCGAGCAGTCGCTCGCTGAATTTCGATCCCGTTGAGATCGCGGCTGGTCCTGTCTGTTCGACTGGCGACGAGCTCCTGCGGGCCCTTTCCGAGGCTGCCACCGGGACTGGTATATCCGCCGACCTGGAGAGACGGTGGTCAGAAATCCGGGAACGCTTCAACAGCTTTGCGGATGATCAATCCAGCCGCCGTGTACTCGAGGCTATCGATGGACGCGTGTTGGGCGGATATCTGGGCCAGACAAAGACCGCCGGCGAAGGGAGCACCGACGGATAAGGATCTGGACCCCCAAGACTAATTTGATGGGATGCCGCGAAACTGTGTGATGTGAGCGGCTACATCCGCCACGACTTCGTCTATCGGCTGGGTCGCATCGACGCGGATGAAGTTAGGGCACGATTTTCCCTGCTCGCTTATCCCGATCCGCTGTCGTTCCAGGTGTTCTATGCCCCACTCGGGCTTGCGCGCGTACAGCGCCTCCGGGGGCGCGTCCAGAAAAAAGGTGATGTGAGGCTTCGGATAAAAGTGCCGGAGCATGAATGCATGTATTCGTACGCTGAGCAACTGGCGCTCCGCAAAGAAAGTGCGGCTGTTGGGGAAATATTCGTAGAGGAAGTGACGATCACAGATCACGATATATCCGCGCAGCTGATACGCCCAAACGAATCCCTGCCGATACCATTCCTCGGCAGAGCGATTGATTGCGCCAATCGCCTTGACAATTCTTCCGCGCGGCACACGCCGCTTCATTTCATCGGACATCAGCGCCGCCGGCGGTAGAGCTCCAGTCTCTTCAACCAATGGTGCCACGCGTTTTCGTTTCAGGTACGTCAACAGACGCGAAGTCGGCAAGCTGATATTGCTCCGGTCGATCGACGCTCCCATGTACATATACTTGAAATCGGCCGGGCTCATCTCCATGAGCCTTCGGGCAACGGTTGACTTGCCAGACCCGTCCGCGCCGACAATCGCCACGGTAAACCCTTTCAAGACCCGAGGTCCGGATGTCTCTGACAGGTTCACGATACTTCCTACCGGTTCGTGGGCCAGGCTCGCGCCCGATCCGAGGTTCTCCTCCACCTTCTGATTGTCTCTCCTTCAGGCCGATAGCTGCATTGCAGACACGATGCGTTGATTCGGGTCATGATCGTTGCTCGACGATTTCAATGACCCGCTCGCCAATCGCACGCTGCGAGTCCACCGTCATGGCGCCAACGTGAGGCGTCAGGATGACATTGGGAAGCGCGGCGAGTGCTGAGATCTTGCCTTCGCCCTCGGCAGCGTGAACATCTAGTGCCGCACCGGCGAGATGATCTGACGTC
This sequence comes from uncultured Gammaproteobacteria bacterium, assembly GCA_947259915.1. Taxonomy (GTDB): domain Bacteria; phylum Pseudomonadota; class Gammaproteobacteria; order Steroidobacterales; family XN24; genus CAMYOC01. The sequence goes on along the minus strand of CAMYOC010000014.1, from coordinate 59,039 downwards.
AATGCATCGAACAGCGCCCGTTCATCGACGATCCCGCCGCGCGCCAGGTTGATGAGGAAGCTGCCTGGTTTCATGCGGGCGATCGTTTCTGCGTCGATAAGACCGCGCGTGTCGTCATTCAGTGGCACATTGATGCTCAGGAAATCGGCGCTGGCTACGACCTCCCTGGCCTCTGTGAGTCGGATGTGCTGCCTGCCCAGGGACGCGGCCTTTTCCTCGGTGGGAGACTTTACGCATCCCAGTACGTTCATATCCCAGGCATGCCCCATACGCCCCATCAGGGAACCAATGTTGCCGGCACCGTAGATACCGAGCGTCTTGCCCTGGAGAAGATAGCCCGTTAACTCATGCTTCGCCCAGCGGCCTTTGCGGAGCAACGAGTCGGCTCGAAGCATCTCCCGTGCCAGCGCCAGCATAAAGCCGAAGCCGAGCTCCGCTACCGCTCTAGCGCCCGGTTCCGGGATCCGGATCAGGTCGATGCCATGTTTCCGCACATAGTCCAGGTCGAGGTTGTCGAGTCCCGAGCCGGCCCGAATGAGCAACTTCAGATCCGGCGCGCGGGCCATCAACTCGGCCGTGATGTCGACTCCGCTCCGGAATACGAGCACCTCCCGGTCCGGGATCAGCGCAGCCAACTCGTCGGCAGGGGCATTGAAAGCAGTAATGACATCGTTCGCAATCCTGAGTTTGTCGATTGCTTCTGCAAATATTTGGCTTGCTATCAGTATATTCACGTGCCTACGTCTTCCCTCGGCCCAGTCGATGTCGGCGCCGTCTCCCCCGAACCCGCAGTGAGGTTCTGTCGCCTCAAAGCCCGTTCCTTGCGTGATGCCAGAATGCCGATTGCGCGCCACAGATCGGCCCAAAAAGGCTTTGGATCCGACCAGGAAAATACCGCATACGCCTTCGGCCCACGCCAGGAGCGGTACCAGTCAGCCAGAGTCAATTCTCTTTTCCGAAGATAATAGACCGCTGACTGGATGTCGTGTCGCAGGTCGATCCACTTCACGCCCAGGTACTCCTGGCGGAGCTCGGCCGGTAGCGGTAGGTCGAGTGCGTCGCAATACATGGCGTACAACATCTCCACCCCTCCGGCCTCGGCTATGGCAGATCGGCCGGTCGGGCGACCGACGTTCGCCTCGATTGCATAATGCTCGCCCGTTCGCGCATCACGTTTCATCTCGATATATCCCAATCCGACATAGCCTACGCTGTCGAAGATCCGGACAGCCGCATCGAGAACGACATCGTTACGGCATTCCTCGCCCAGGCAGCTCGAGCCGACACGGGGTGGCCACTGCCGGAGCTTTCTGGCGACAAAACTGGCGGCCAGCCTTCCGCGTCGGTCGTAGTAGCAATTGCACGAATAGAGATCGGCGTCCGTCCCCATTATCCACTGTTGTGCCACGAGAGCCGACGTCCAGCCCTCGACCCGCTCGTAGATGGCGAGGAGCTCGTCACGGTCTTCAGCGCGAAACGCCTTCGACATCGTGTGGGCGTCCCATACGACACTCCTCCGAACGGGTTTGACGACGCAGGGGAAACGCAACTCTTTGGCGGCCTGCTTGGCATCTTCCAGACTTCGCAGGATGAAAGTCTGGGGAACCGCAACGCCCTGGGCGCTCGCTAAAGCATAGAACCGGGGCTTGTCTGACAAGGCCTCGATGACGTCGTTGCCGGCGAGCACTATGTGGTACCAGTCGGCTAACTTGGACCGGTGTTCGGAGACCAAACCCACAGCCTTGTCATGGCAGGGGTAGAGCACTGCTTTGCAAGGGAGCTCCGGGCCGAGCGTGTTCAGCACCTGTACGAGATCGTCTCCCGTCGTATCGGCCTCAATGATCCTCACGCACACGTTGGTGCGGCAGGCATGATGTCGGAGGTCACGAGCGATTGCGATCACCGGAATATCATGCCGCGCGAGAATCCGCGCTGTCTGCAGCCCTTGCATAGTGTCGATACCGACCACTATCGCATACGCTTTTTCTTGTTTCGGCACCACTCTGAGGATGGCTCGACTGCTATCTCGCCTTGGTCGATGAGTATTCTGATGTCATCATCCAGACAGTATCAGGGGCCGCCTCGGTCACACAATACAAATGATCTGTTTTACATAATCAAGATACCCTTTCCGGCCATGGCAGCTCTGACACTTCAGATCACCGATCATGCGAAGTTCACTCGGGAGTCCAGCGAACGCGGAGTGGCGATGTGAAAGCTGTCTTGCTCCGGTACCTGCGGCATCCTCGGCTTGGCGCTCTCAAGGAGGCAGGGTTCTTTATACGAGGACTGCTATTCCTGGGGCGCCGCTATCAGTGCCCATGCTGTGGCTGGACGGTGAGGGCATTCGCCGCGGAGCGAAGCATCCTCCGCGAGAGTGAGACCGGATACTGTCCCCGGTGCAACGCCAAGGCCCGCCATCGCCGGATCTGGTTATTCTTGAAACAAAACACGGAGTTGTTTTCAAAGGAGGTTCGCTTACTCGAAGTCGCGCCTTGGTGGGCGTTCGCGCGTCGTTTCCGCAGTATTCGCAACATCTGCTACGTCGGACTGGATCTGCAGCGCACCGGTCCTCATGTCACGACCCTGGGCGATGCGATAGCACTTCCCCTGCGCGCCGGCAGTCTCGATGCTGCGATCTGCGTCCATGTCCTCGAGCATATCGAGGAAGATCGCCAGGCAATCGCGGAGTTATATCGTGTGCTGAAACCCGGAGGTTGGTCCATCATCACCGTTCCGCTCCAGTTAGATCGGCCCACGCATGAGGATCCTGATGTTCGGGATCCGATCGAAAGGGCACGGGTCTTCGGTGAGCCCGGCCACGTGAGGCTTTACGGCACCGATTTCATCGATCGAATTCGGGAATCAGGCTTCGATGTGACGCTGGATCTGGCAGATTGCGTGTCGGCCGACCTTCGTCGTCGTTACGGCTTACGCGACGACGAGAACATTTTCTATTGTCGCAAACCGCTGTGACAATACGGATTGACAGGTGTGGGGCGTCGCATTCCACGGCCACCAGCCCGTCGCGCTCCAGCACGGTCGTGCGTTCGATCATGAAGCGGGCAGCATGCCTGCCCACCGCGCCGAAGCGCTGGATGGCAATACGCGCATCGTGCCCGACGCGGGCTCATAGCAGCACGAAGAACAACGCCAGCAGCAGGAAGATTGCCACGACGTTGAGCGCCACGTCGCGGGCATAACGCTGGATGCCGCGCCGCGTCGAGACCACGCGCGGCTCGACATCGAGCGTCTCCGAGAGCGGCCAGCTCGACGGATGCTGGCGCAGCTCGGCGATGGCCAGTCGCACCATGTCACGCAGCCAGGCGCCGAGGGCGTTGCGCCGCCGGCGGGCCAGCCGCGCCGGCTCCGGGGCGAGCACGGCGCCCTCGGACGGCGCGTGGACAAGGGCCGTGCCGGCGGCGATGGCGCGCGTTTCCCGATCCATGATCGGCGCAAGCCGATCCGAGACCGCCCGCACGATGTCTTCACCCCGTCGGCGTGCGTCGGCGAGCTCCGCCGTCGCCTCGCTGATGGCTGTCCGGGTGGCCCCGAATTCGCGGTGCAAGGACGCGAAGGCCGCACGGGCCCCATCGACGCCGCCGTGCCTTGCCTGATCGCCCAGCCGCTCGAGCCGTGCCTCGAAAACCGCTCCGGCCATCAGGCCGGCGAGTGCGCGGGCAGCCTCGACCCGGGCCTCCCGGGCATCTTTATCCTGGCGGGCAGCCTCGACCCGGGCCTCCCGGGCATCTTTATCCTGCCGGCGCCCCTGCTGCGCATCGCGCGCCGCGGCGGCCAGGGCGGTCCTGACGGTGGCGTGCCGCTCTCGCTCGATGGCGCCCCAGGCCGCCTCGAGAAATGCCTGCACCGGCGAGCCCGGCAGGCCGACCAGCAGGCTCTCCACCAGCCGGCGGCGCGCGTGACCCGCCTCGCCGAGGCCCAGCAAGGTCCGCCGGCGCGCCGCGCGAAGCGACCACGCGATGCGGTGCCGGACACGCTCGTAGCCAAGGGAAATGCCCCGCAGGACCGCCAGGGACAGCGCGCCCGCCCGCTCGCGGCCGGCGGGCCTCCCGGTCGCGCCCTGCCCGATCACCGCCATCATGGCCCGCCCGGCGAGACGAAAACCGGCCTCGGCACTGAGCCAGGATGGAACACGCAGGTGGAACAGTCCGAATTTCATGCCGACGAAGAAGATCATGCCACCCAGGGCAAACACGAGCAGGGACATCGCGATGTCTCCCGCGGCGAGGAAGTCGTGCCCGAGGTAATGGGCGACGCCGTCCACCGGCATGCCCGCCGCGGCCAGCCCCGGCGCCACCAGCCCCTCGAGCAGCAGGCCCGGCTGCCAGCCCAGCAGGATGACCGGCACGCAGAGCAGGCCCATGGCAATCAGCATCGCGGGGGGCGCCTCGCGCACCGCTTCCGGCGCCGCGAGCTTCGAACGCCCGAGGAACGTCAGGCCGATGAGCTTGATGAACGAGGCCGCCGTGCCGGCGGCGGTGAGGATGAATATCAGCTCCGCCACCCGCAGCGAAGTGGATCCGCTGGCCGCGCCCGCCGCTTCCAGCGCATGGTGGATCATGTTCTTGCTGACGAAGCCGTTGAACAGCGGCAGGCCCGTGATGCCGGCGGCGGCGACCAGCATGAGCGCGAAGGTGACAGGCATGCGTCGCCACAGGCCGCCCAGGGCATACATATCGAGGCTCCCCGTGCGAAAGGCGACCGCGCCGACGCCGAGGAACAGGCCGGCCTTGAACAATGCGTGGTTGACGGTGTGCAGAAGACCGCCGGCGGTGCCGATGGCGCCGTCGCCGAGCAGGTAGGCGCCGGCTCCGAGGCCGGCGAGGATGAAGCCCATCTGGCTGATGCTGTGATACGCGAGCATGCGCTTGGCATTGGACTGGCCCAGCGCGAGCACCACGCCGACCGCCATGGTGACGATGCCGAGCCAGGTCACGGCGAGGCCACACTGGGCGGCGAAGGCCCAGGCCGCTTCGCCGTAGCCGGTGCCGCGCGGCGGCGCGAACAGCACCGACACGCTGCGGAAGATGCCGTAGGCGCCAGCCTTGATCATCACGCCCGACAACACCGCGCTCGCCGGCGACGGCGCTACTGGATGCGCATTGGGCAGCCAGAAATGGACGGGCACCATGCCGGCCTTGACGCCGAAACCGAGCACCAGCAACGCCGCGGCGGCGCCCCGGTGTCCCTCGCCGAGCGGCGTCGGCGTTACCAGCGGGCCACCACCCATCGCGTAAACGAGCATGATGCCGGACAGCAGCGCGACGCCCCCGAGCAGGCTCGCGCCGGTGACCAGCATCACCCAGCCGTCGCGCAGCGACTCCGAGTGCCGGCCCAGCGACGGCACGGCGAGCGCGGCCAGGAGCGGCCCGAACACCAGTGCCAGCAGCAGGGAATCGTGGCTCATCGTCGACATCCCGCCTCAGCCGGGTCCGAAGAACGCCGCGGCGGCGCGCTCGGCCAGGGATAGCGGCAAGCCCGGCAGCGACGCAGCGAGGCCGAGCAGGATGCTGAGCAGCGTGGCCACCAGCAGGGGGACCAGCATGCTCAGCGGCGCCTCGGGTCGCCGCCGTCCCGGCCCGCCGGCCGCCGGTGGATGGAAATAGGCCATCCACACGGGCTCGAGCAGGTACAGGGCCGCCAGCAGCGCCCCGCCCAGCAGGACCAGCAGCAGGAGCGGCTGCCCGGCCTCGAGGATGCCGACGCCCAGCACCCACTTGCTGATGAATCCAGACAGCGGCGGCACGCCGACGATCCCCAGCGCGGCGACGGTGAAGGCAGCCATGGTCAGCGGCATGCGGCGCGCCGCGCCGGCCATCTCCGATACCCGCCGGATGCCGGCCTGGTTCGCGAGCAGGCCGGCGCAGAAGAACAACGCCCCTTTCAGGATGGCGTGATTGCTGATTTGCACGAGCGCCCCGGCCGTCACCCTGGGCGCCAGCAGGGAGACCCCCAGGACCACATAGGCCATCTGGCTGATAGTCGACCAGGCCAGCCGGCGCTTGAGGTTGTCCTCGCCCGCGGCGAGTATCGCCGCGAGCAACACCGAGACGGCGGCCACGCCGGTCAGCACGGGCATCACGCCGAGGGCTGCCGCGAGTCCGACGCCGAACACCTCGAAGACCACGCGCAGGATGCCGAAGCAACCGGTGGCCACCATCACGCCCGACAGCAGCGCAGAGAACGAGGCGGGCGCGGCGGGATGCACGTCGGGGACCCAGCCGTGCAGCGGCATCAGCGCCGCCTTGACGCCGAACCCTGCCACGAGGCACCAGAAAGTTACCCGCAGCAGCGTGCGGTCGGTGCCGGGGTCGAAGATGCCGCCCGGCATGAAGGGCCGGTCGCCGGTGAGATGGAAGCAGAAGATGACGCCCAGCAGGATCAGGCTGCCGCCGACGAGGATGTAGACGATGTACTTGGTCCCGGCGCGGATCGCCTCCGGGGTGTCCTCATGCACGACCAGCGGATACACGAGGATCGAAAACAGCTCGTAAAAAACCAGCAGCGTGACCAGGTTGCCCGCAAAGGCGACGCCGAGCATCCAGCCCAGGCTGAGCATAAAAAACGTGTAGTAGCGGGTCTCGCGGCCGTCGTGCCGCAGGTATCCGGCGGAGTACACCAGCGCGAGCAGGAACAGCACGGCGACGGTGGCGGCAAACTGGGCGCCCATGGGGTCCACGCGAAGGTAAAGCTCGACCTGCGGTGCAAAACGCAGGAGCGAGACCGCCCGGAGCTCGCCCGCCAGTGCACCCGGCAGGAGGACGATCACGCCGGCCACCGTGGCGAGGCACAGCATGCCCAGGATGACGCTCCTTGGACGTTCGCCGAGACGGCGCAGCGGCAAGGCCAGCACGCCGCCAAGCAGGGGCAGCGCTACGACCAGCGCCGGCAGGAGATCCATCAGGGTCGCTCGATCCATCTCGTCACCCTCCTAGATCCCGGTCACGAATCGGACCGCCGCCTGTGCGAGCGAGAACGGCATGCCCGGGATGCGCGACGTGATGCCGAGCAAAAGGACGTAGGCCGCGCTGATGAGCGTGGGCACCAGTAGCAGGGCCGCGGCCTCGTGGACCCCGCGCGGCAGGCCGCGCGGCTCTCGGAACCAGGCGAGATACAGGATCGGAAGCCAGTAAGCCGCGTTCAGCAGCGAGCTTATGACCATCAGGAGCACGAACCACCATGCGCCGGCCTGCAATGCGCCGAGCGAGAGGAACCACTTGGTGACGAACCCCGCGAACAGCGGAATGCCGATAAAACTCAGTGCCGCGATCGTAAACGCTCCCATGGTCCAGGGCATCACGCGACCGATGCCCGCCAGCTCAAAGATGTGCGTCCGGCCCGTTGTGCGCTCGATGGCGCCGGCGACGAAGAACATCGTGATCTTCGCGAACGCCTGGTTGGCGATGTGGGCGATCGCGGCGATCGCCGCCAGCGGCGTGAGCAGCGAGGCCGCGAGCACGATGTAGGACAGCTGGCTGACGGTGGAGTAGGCCAGCCTGAGCTTGAGGTTCGACTGGGCCAGGGCGAGCACCGAGCCGGCGATGATGGTGAAGCTGGCGAACAGCGCCAGCCAGCCCGTGTAATCCAGCAGGCCAAGAAGGTCCACGCCGAAAATGTTGTAGATCACCCGCAGCAGCCCGAACACCCCGGCCTTCACGACCGCCACGGCATGCAGCAACGCGCTGACCGGCGTCGGCGCGACCATGGCCGTGGGCAGCCAGCCGTGCAGCGGCATGATGGCGGCCTTGACGCCGAAGCCTGCGACCAGCGCCAGGAATGTGGCGAGGAGCGCGGGCCGGCCGGCCGCCGGAGACAGCACGCCCGACGTCGACAGGGTGAGGGTCCCGGCAAGGTGCTGCACGAGCACGACGCCGAGCAATATCAGCGCGCCGCCCGACAGGGTGTAGGCCAGGTACTTACGGCCCGCCTTGAGCGCCTGCGGCGTCTCGTCGTGGATCACCAGCGGGTAGGTGCAGACGGTCAGGAGTTCGTAGAAAAGGAACAGCGTAAGCAGGTTCTCGGCGAAGGCGATGCCGACCGTGGTGGAGACGCACAGTGCGAAGAAGCCGAAGAAGCGGACGCGCGCGTGCTTCCCTTTCATGTAGCCGATCGCATAGAGGCTCGTGACCACCCACAGCGTCGACGAGACCAGGGCGAAGAACATCCCCAGGCCGTCCGCGCGGAAGGCGATGCCGATGCCGGGAGGGAAGTCGAGCAGTTCGTAGACGTAGACGGTCCCGGCGAGACTGCCCGGCAGCATGGACAGGACGATGGCGAGCTTCACCGTCGAGGCGCCGAGGGTGAGCGCCGCGCGCCAGAAGTCGTGTCGTCCAAGCACGAAGATCAGGATCGCGCAGGCGAAGGACATCGCCGGGGCGAGAACGATCCTGATGTCGACGACGTCGATGGCTTTACTCTCCCCCGGCCAGTCGCCCCACCGCGGGGGCGATCAGGGCTACCGGCCAGTGCGTGAGCAGCCCGCCCAGCACGCACAACGCGCCGAGCAGCAGCACCGGCCCCAGCATGGACGCCGGCGCCTCGCTCACGCCCAGCATCTCCTTGTGACTCGGCGCACGAAAATAGAAGGCATTCAGCATGCGGGCGAAATAGATGAAGATAATGAGCGCCCCCACCAGCACCACGACGGCGAAACCGGGGCGCCCGGACTCCAGCGCGCCGAGCGCGATGTACCACTTGCCCGGGAAACCCGCGGTGGGCGGCAGCCCGACAATCGACAGCGCGCCGATGAGCAGCGCAAGCGTCGTCCAGGGCATGGCGCGGCCGATGCCGCGCAGATCGTGCAGCGTGCGATGGCCGCTCTGATGGATCATCGCGCCGGCCGCGAGGAACAGCGTCGCCTTGATCAGCGCATGATTCAGGATATGGACCCCCGCGCCGGTCAACGCGAGCTCCCCGGCCAGTCCCAGCCCGAGCACGATGTAGCCGATGTTGGAGATGGTGGAGTAGGCCAGCATCAGCTTAATGTCCTCCTGGAACAGCGCGAAGAATGCACCCGCGAGGACGGAGATTGCGCCCAGCCAGGCGAGCGCCTCGAACAGCGGAGCAAGCGACACGGCGCCAGCCGCCGCGAACAGCGGGAAGATCCGCAGCAGGCCGATGATGCCGAGCTTGACCACCAGCGCGGACGAAACGGCGTTGATCGGGCTCGGCGCGATGGCATGGGCGTCCGGTAGCCAGACATGCACCGGGAACAAGCCCGCCTTGACCAGGAAGCCCGCCGTCAGGCCGGCGAGCGCAAGCAGCACCGGCGGCCGCGATTCCACGGTGGCGAGCCGGCGCGCCACGTCCGCCATGTTCAGGCTCCCGGTCAACGCATGCAGCACGCCGATGCAGAACAGGATGAGCACCGAGGACACGGCGCCGGCCACCAGGTACTTGAACGCGGCCAGCGCGGCGGTGCGTCCGCCGCCCACCGCGACCAGCGCATAGCTGGACACGGCGACGAGCTCCATGAACACGAAAAGGTTGAACAAGTCGCCGGTGATCACGAAGCCGATCATGCCGCCGAGGTTGATGAGCAGCAGGCTGTAGTACCAGTCGATGCGCGTCGCCGGGAGTGCGCGGCGCACATAGGGCCCCGAGTAGACGAGCACCAGCAGCATGATCACGCAGATGAACAGGCTGGCAGCGCTGAACTCGTCGAAGCGCAACTCGATCCCCAAAGGTGCCGCCCACGCGCCCATCGCGTACGAGAACGGCCCCTCCAGGGCCACGCGCCGGGTCAGCGCCGCGGTGGCGAAGGTGCAGAACGCCGTGACAGCCAGCGCCCAGCCGCGCGCCAGGCCCGGCCGCCCGCGCGCCATCGCGGGCGTCAGCGCGCCCGCCACCAAAGGTACGAACGCTGCCAGCGGCAGCCAGTGCGACATCATTCCGCTCCCTTGAGTTCGTCGGCCTCGAGGGTGCCGCACTGCCGGTAAATCTCGACGATGAGGCTGAGCGCGAGCGCGGTGATGCTCACGGCGACGACGATCCCGGTCACGATCAGGGCATGCGGCAACGGGCTCGCGAACGGTCCAGTGGCACCGGGACCGATGATGGGCGCCGTGCCGCCGTCGACCATGCCCGAGGTGACGATGAAGGCGAACACCGCCGTCTCCATGATATTGAGGCCGAGCAGCTTCTTGATGAGATTCTGCTTGGCGACGACCACATACAGGCCGATGCAGAACAGCCCCACGAAGGCGGCGTAATCGATGTTGCCCCACAAGTCGTCCATGTCAGTCGCCCCGCATCTCGAGGAACAGGCCGAGGATGATCATCGCGCCGCCTATGCCGATGCCCACGTCCAGCGTGATCATCATCAGTTCCCGCAAGGCATGCCGTTCCGGTTCCGCCGGATAACCCAGCAGCGCGCCGGTCAACGCCAGGCCCAGCAGGCCGACGCCCGTGAACGCGAGTGGCGCGGCGGCCTGCAACCAGCGGGCGAGCGGCACGGCCAGTAGCGGCCGTTCCGCGCCCCGGCCGAGCACGAGGCTGAGCAGCACCAGCAGCGCGCCGAGGATCACGCCACCCTGGAAACCTCCGCCGGGCGAGACGTGTCCCCTGAAAATGACAAAGGCGCCGAACAGCGCGATGAACGGCGCCGTGAGCCGGATGATGAAGGCGACGACCGGGCTGATCGGAAGGCCCGGTCCGGGGCCGGGCATATCGTCCGCCCGGCCGCCCGGCGTCGCCGGCGACCGGACCGCGATGACGGCGGCCAGCGCGGCGAAGATGACCAGCACCTCGCCGAAGGTGTCGAAGGCGCGGTAATTCAGCAACACTGCGGTGACCCGGTTGTCGGCGCCGGTCTCGCGGGCGCCCGCCTCGATATAGTGCGCGGCGACGTGAGTGTGGGCCGGCGCGGTAGGGTCCCCCGGCCGCGGCAGGGCGGCGACCCCGATCAGCATCGGCACAGCGGCCGCAGCCAGCGTGACCGCAACGAGCGGTTTCTTCATTTCTCGCGCCTCCGGGTGCGGCCGATCGCGAGCAGCACCAGGATCGTCGTGACGCCCGCCCCGATCGCCGCTTCGGTCATCGCGACGTCCGGCGCGCCACGATGCTGCCAGAGCAGGCACATGACCAGGCTGTAGCCGGAGAAGATGATGGCCGCTGCGAGCAGGTCCTTGCTGCGCGCCACCGCTAGCGCCATGGCGATCAGGAGGGCGAGCATCACGAGATCGAATGCCTGGCTCACCTGGCGCGCTCCCCGGGCCGGCGCCAGGGCTCGAGGCCGGTGTGGTGAGCCGCGCGCGCCAGCGCATGGCCTGAGGTCGGGCTCGAGAGCAGCACCAGCAGCAGGAGGACGAGGATCTTCAGCGCCTCCGGATGCGGCGCGACGTGGATCGCCAGTGCCAAGAGGATCGCGCCCGCGCCGACCGTGTCGCACTTGGTCGCCGCGTGGACCCTCGAGTAGAAATCAGGCAAGCGCAGCAGGCCGAGCGTCCCCGCGAGAAAGAACAGCGCGCCGGTGACGGCGAGCGCGATCGTCAGGGCGTGGAGGAGCATGCCTGTCATCGTTGCCAGCTCCCCTTCAGCCGTCCGGTCTCCAGAAGCCGGGTCGCTGCGATCGTGATGCCGAAATTGAGCAAGCCGTACACCAGCGCGACATCGAGCAGCAGCCCGCGCCCGAACGCCAGGCCGAGCAGCACGAGCACAAGCAGGGCCTTGGTGCAGACCACGTTCGTCGCCAGGATCCGGTCCACGACCGTAGGTCCGACGAAGGCCCGCCACAGGCAGGCAAATGCATTGATGAGCAGGAAGGAGGCGAGTCCCCAGAAGAAGGCGTTCACGTGTCGTCCTCCCCGTCGAACACTCGCGCGAGCTGCCGTTCCAGTTCCCCGCTGAGAATGCGCGCGGCCGATTGCTCGTCCAGGCAATGCACCAGGAAGGTGCCGCCGTCCATGTCGACCGTCAGCGTCCCCGGCGTCAGCGAGACCGACTGGGCGAACGCGATGCGCGAGATCTCGCGCCGCAGTCCGGTGCGACATGTGATCAGCCGCGGGCTGATCGGCAGGCGCGGATCCACGACCACGCGCGCGACATGCACCGCCGACCGGAACACCGTGACACTGAAGCCCGCCAGGTAGCGCAGCAGGGCGAACAGCTGGCGCAGCGATACCCTGGGCGCCGCGCCGGCCCACAGGAACTGCACCGACCAGACGCCCAGCACCGCCGAAAGCACCACACCGAGCAGCAAGTCCCCGGGCTCGAGCGATGCCGAAATCACCAGCCAGAAGGCGAAGATCGTCACACCGGCGGCCAGTGCATGCGGCATGCGCGGACGAGAGCCGCGCGCACCGTGGGACGCCGGCCCGGCGGTAGTTCTGGTTGCCGTCATGGTCTGAACCCTGGCGTCGCCTGCAGCGGGGCTACGGCGTGCTGCATTCCATGGCCCCGGCGTTTTTTCGGCCTCTAAACTCATATAGTTGAGCGGGCCGTGCTGCGCCATGATTCCAGTCGACCACCCGGCCCGCTCCGGGGAACGCAAGAGCACGTATCCCTGGGCCAGCGAATGCCAGGCGCCGTGCGCGCCGCGGTGCTTTGAAGCGCCGCATCCGTCCGGCAGAGAAGTCCGAAATCCAGCAGAGCCGGCGTATAAGACGAATAAAGAGGATGCCGGAAGTACCCTGGGCCAGGGGCAATACGCCTGGCGCCAGGAGGCACGGTCAGCCCCGGGGATGAGGTGCCGCCATCGGCTGAGCCTTTCCGGCTAGAAGACCGAGAAAATCGGCCGCCTCGCGGCGCTCGACGTGGGTGAGGATCTTGTCGATGACCACCGGGTCTTCGATACGAGCGATATGGGCAGCATCTTTTTTATCACCTGTTCCTGCATCTTCCGGATGTGCTCTCGCATCTGCGGCGAGCGAACGGCCAGAAGAGCGATCAGGTTCAGGATGTTGCGGCGGTCATCGCCTTCAAGCTTTTGCGACTCCGCAACCTCGGCCCCACTTCTTTCCTTCTTCTCGTCTCCGTCTCATAGCTCCCGCAGCGCCACCGTGATCGGCAGCCTGGCAGCCCGAAGCCCGGGCAGAAGCCCGCCGATCAGCCCCATCAGCAACGCGTAGAGCACCCCGGACTTGATCAGTCCTGGAGTCACGGCAAAGGCGAACGTGAGCTGGCTGAAACTGGTCCAGTTCATGGTGGCGACCTGGAAGCCGTTGAACACAACATAGGCAATCAGTGCGCCGACCAGACCGCCGATCAGACCCAATGTCAGCGCCTCGGTCATGACGGATATGAAGACGGCACTGGACTTGAAACCCAGGGCACGCCAGGTCGCGATTTCCCGCATCCGGCTGGCGACGGCCGTGTACATGGTATTGACGGCACCGAAGATAGCGCCGAGGCCCATCAGCACCGCGACGAAGTAACCGACGCCGGTGATCAGGCCGTTGATCAGCCGTGACTGATCCGCATAGAAGTCGCGTTCGCGTATCACGCTGACGTTGAGCCGGGGGTCGCCGGTCAGACTGTCCTTGAAACTCTGAAAGTCGTCCTCGGAGGCGAGGCGGGCACGCACCGTCTGCACCGAGCTGCCGCGGCGATAGGCGGACTGCAGGGAATGCAGATCGGCCCAGATCTCCGATTCGGGTACGCCACCGCCGGCTTCAATGATGCCAACCACGGTCCAGGTGTTTGTGCCCCAGGTCACGGTGGAACCCACGTCCAGACCAGCGAACAGATTACGCGCGCCGCTTCCGACGACGATCTCGTTGAGTCCGGGTGAGAACATCCGTCCTTCGGCGATACGCACGTTGCCGCGCACGTCCATGGCCACAGGCTTGACGCCGCGCAGCGGCACGTTGGAGGACGTACCCGTGGACTTACGGGCCACGTCTACAACGACATAGAGCTCGGAGGAGATCAGGGAGCCGTCCTCTCCGCGAGCGATTAGCTCGGACTCGGCGATCACCAGGGTATCTTCGCGGGAGAAGCCGCTGTCGAGTTCCGATGTGGACGATGCGCGCAACACCATGGCCACACGCGGATCGGAGGTCTCGCTGAGTGCGGCACGGAAACCCGCGGCCATGGACAGGATGCCGACCATGACCATCACGACGCCGGCAATGCCGAACACGGCCACCGCAGACGAGACCCAGCGGGATGGTAGCTCGCGCAGGCTGACGCCAGTGACGGCCGCTACCTGACTGAACCAGGTGAAGTTCATCAGGCCGCCCGCCGCAGCGCGTCTACATGCTGCATCCTGAGCGCCCGGCTGGCAGGAAATGCACCTGAGATCAGCCCGACCCCCAGCACCAGGAATACACCCGCCCACAACGCTTCGCCCGGTATGAAGAACGCGGGCAGGAAGCCGTTGGTCGGGTCACCGCCGCTTTCGACCAGCAGCTGCGCCACCAGCAGACCCAGACCGCCGCCGACGATCGCCAGGAAGAACGATTCGATGAATACCAGACTCAGCAGCCTGAGCCGTGAGAAGCCGAGGATACTCATCACCGCCAGTTCGCTCGTTCGTTCACGGACCGACTGAGCGACGGTGTTGCCGGTGATCAGCAGCAGCGTAAACACGACCACGCCGATGATCGCACTGAAGATGGCGCCGATGTTGCCAATCTGGTTGAGAAACCCTTGCATGAAGGCTTTCTCCGGCACGGTCCGCGTCTCGTTGCTCGAGTTTGCGAACTGTCCGTCCAGCCGGCGCGCAACGTCCTCCGACTGGTCCGGATCCGTGACGCGGATGATGTACCAGCCCACGAGACCCTCACCGAAGGCGCGACCCTGACGGAAGAACTCGTGGTGGAACAGCATGCCGCTGGTATCGAAGCCCTCCTTGCCGGCGTCGAAGATACCCGCGATGTCGAACTCCCAGATGTTCTTGCCGTCCTTGTTCCTCCACAGCGGCGACAGGATCGGCACCCGATCACCGACCTGCCAATCGAAACGGGTGGCCAGCGCCCGGCCGATGATGGCGCTACCGCGATCCTCCAGCCATGCGCGACGTTGCTCGTCCGGCAGGACGATCTCCGGATAGATCTCCAGATATTCCTCGGCGACGACCGGGAACTGCGCGAAGGTGTTGCGTGGCTGCTGATAGTAGCCGCCGAACCAGGTCGACTGGACAGCGGCATCCACGCCTTCGGTCGCGAGGATGCGGTTCTTGTAGGCGTAGGGCAGCAGGTTAATGATGGTGATCTTGTCGGTCATGATCAGCCGATCGACGCCAGCCACCTCCACGCCGCTGGTGAACGCCGCCTTGATGGCAGCGAGATAGCCAAAGAGGAGGAACGCGATGAATATTGACAGCAACGTGAACAGCGTGCGCAATTTCTTGCGTGACAGACTGCTGAGCACCAGCGGCAGATACTTCATGCTTCGGGTTCCGTGCCGAGCAGGCCGTCGTTCAGGTACAGGGTGCGTTTGGCCCTGGCCGCGGCATGGGGATCGTGTGTGACCATCACCACGGTCTTGTTGTGCTCCTTGTTCAGTCCGTCCAGCAGGTCGAGGATTTCATCGCCGGCCTTGCGGTCCAGATCACCGGTCGGTTCGTCACACAAGAGCAGGCTCGGATCACTGACGATGGCGCGCGCGATGCCGACACGCTGCTCCTGACCGCCGGAAAGTTCTTTGGGCTTGTGCCCGGCCCGGTCGCTCAGGCCGACCAGAGCCAGTGCCGCCGCGACCCGCTGCTTGCGCTCGCTGCGACTGAGCCCGGTGAGCAGCAGAGGCAACTCGACGTTGCGGGCGGCTGTCAGCATGGGCATCAGATGATAGAGCTGGAACACGAAGCCCACGTGTTGCGCCCGCCACTGAGTCAGCTTCCTCTCCGGCATGTTGTCGATGCGCTGACCACCGACATCGATGGTGCCGGAGGAGGGCTTGTCGATCCCGCCTATGAGGTTCAACAGCGTGGACTTGCCGGAACCCGATGGACCCATCAACGCCAGGAAGTCACCCTCCGGGATCGCCGCATCGAGATCACGCAACACGTGGACGGTCTCCACGCCGCGTTTGTATTCCTTGCTGAGCTTCTTGACTTCTACCAGCGCCATGCGTCACCTGTCCTTCTAGCCTAGTCGCTGCCTTCGATCCGCACACGCCCGCCATCGGCGAGACCCTCAGTGCCTGACACGACGACCCGTTCCCCGGCGCGCAGACCCGCGATGACGTCTTGCCGCTCGCCGTCAGCCGCGCCGAGGCACTCGTACCGCGGACCGCGGGATGCGCGCCACTGCTGTCTGGGTCGGTTCGGAACTCGGCGGTCGTTCCTCGAGGAAACCGACCTTCACGCCCATGTCCGGCAGCACGCGCGGATCCAGTTCTTCGAAGGCGAGACGAACCCGGACAGTGGCGCGCTGCCGGTCCGCCGTTGGCACGATGCTGATCACGCGCGCCGGTATCGCCCAGTCCGGGTAGGCGTCGAGATGCGCCTCGGCCTTCTGGTCGGGATAGACCCGATTGATATAGGCCTCGTTGACGTCGACCTCGATTTCTCGGGAGTCCATGTCGACGATAGTCGCGATAGCGGTGCGGGTAAACCCGCCACCGGCCGAGACGGGCGAGATCATCTCCCCTTGTTCGGCATTCTTCGAGATCACGACGCCGGCGAAGGGTGCCCGTATCACCAGATCGTCCAGATCCTGCTGGCGCAGCGCCAGTGTCCGTTCGGTCAACTCGAGTTCCCCCTGCAACGCCAGCAGGCGGGCCTGCAGCGCATCGACTTCGGCGGCCGATGCGTCCAGCGTGGCCTCGCTGACCAATTTGTCCGCCCGCAGGCCTTCGTTACGGCGCAAGGTGCGGCGAGCCTCGTCCAGACGGACCTGCACTTCCTGCAGAGAACGCCGTGCGACTTCGCGCTGGCTGACCGCCAGCTCCCGTTGGCGCCGCACCGTGCTGTCGTCCAGCCGCGCCAGCACTTCGTCTTCCTCGACGGCCATGCCTTCCTCGACGAGCACCTCGACGATCTTGCCGGTCACCTTCGAAGATACCGTCGCGAGACGTCTTGCCACCACGTAGCCGGTTGCGTTGAGCACCGCTCCGGATGAGTTGCCGCCTCGGGCCACTGCTTCGGCGGTTGCCACGCGGACCACCGGCAACGTTGTCTTGCCGAACCACCACCAGGCGATCCCAGCCGCAGCGACCAAAGCCACTATGATCCAGCCCAGCCAGCGGGGCAGGGCGACCGCGCCGGCCGTCCTGTCGGCAGGTTCGATCTTCAGCTTGTCGAGAGCGTCTTTGTCCAGTGGCATGGGGTTCCGGTCGGTCAGCCCTTCTCGTCGTGTATCTTATCCAGCCAGCAGACCACGGATCGCGGAGGACCACAACACAAGTTCGGCGCGCGGACCGGGAACCGGTACGTGGAGATCAGTGATTTCCGGCGACGGGGAGGCTATCGACTATCGGGTTCGTTCCACCACCCGACGAGGACTCTCAACTGCAAATGACAACTGCGGGAGATTTGCGGGACCTGCTGATTTTGCTCGCCGCCTCGATCAGGTTGCCGATCTCAGCGGAGCTGTAATGGGTCGTGATCCGCCCGCTACTCCACCAGGAACTGGCAATTCTCGCGGAACGACTTCTGTTCGCCATCGCCCTTCAGTTCTCTCGACAGCAGCGCGATCAGCTCTTCGGTCGACGAACACTTTTTGGCTGCCTGTGTCACCAGAAATTTCGCAACGGGTCCCAGGTAACTGGCCAGCTGGGTCTCGAGGTACTTGATGTCCTTTTGCGAAAATTCCGGCGCGCGTACAGGTGCCGGCTCGGCCGCTGCGGGCTCGGCAGCAGGGCGGGCCCTGAGTAAAACGCGGGCCGATGAGCGATCCGGCGATGGACCCTCGAGCGCGTCCAACACGCACATCCGCAGGTTCTCCAGGTGCGCCTCGAATGGCGCCGTGAACGCATCGAGCCATTGCTGGGTGCTGATGAAATACTCGAGGCTCTTGGAAAGGCGTACGTCTTCGACGCGCAGCGGCAGGACCGGCACGTTCTTGCTGACGCCGCGCTCGATCTCGCGGCGAACCTGCGGCGAGTCGTTGGAACTGGAGGAAAGGATCAGGACCATGATCGCCGCGGAGCCGATCGCGTCGATGATTTCCTCTGCCCAGTCCCTGCTCGGCGAGATGTCGCGTGACGCCATCCAGCAGGGTATGCCGGCATCCTCGAGCGCGCGACACGTCGAATTTGCGTAGACCACGTCGTGGTTGGAGTAGCAGATGAACACCTTGTGTTGCGTGGCGGTCATGGCGCTATCGTTCCAGAATCTCCATCGCCTTCTCGACGCTGCGGCGCATGCGGTTGAACGATTGGCCCAGCTGGGCGATTTCGTCCTTGCCGCCGCCGTCGAATTCGGAGACCTCAAGGTCGCCGCTGCTCACCTGGTCAGCGATCGTGGCCATCTGTCGCACCGGTCGGATGACGATCATGCGCAGGGCGACGTTCACGACGACGAAAATCACTGCCAGCACGGCCAACTGCGAAGCCATGAACGCGCGAAAAGCGAATTGGGCGCGCTCGTAGGGCACTGACATAGGCACCGAGACAATCTGGCTGCCCACGACCTCGTTCATCTTCCAGCTGTAACCATTGTTGCTGCCATAAAGCGCCATCATGGTCGGCGGCGCGTCTCCCGGCAGGCCGTGGCAGGTCAGGCAACCAGAATCGGTGACGCGCATCGGTCGTGCCAGGTAGAGCGAGGGCCCGGTCGGTGTCTGGCGTTCGCCGGTGATTTCGTCCAGCGCAGCATTGTTGCGAAATTGCTGGATGATGTCTGCTTCCCATTCCGTCGAGCGGTTGGAGGGGTTGGTCGGGTTCAGCGTGGATTCCTTGTACCAGTACTCCGGGTGCGTCTCGCGCAGCTGTGTGAACTGCTGCGTGGCGGCATACGATGGCACGGTCTGGGGAAGAAACACCTCGTCGAGCCTGTCGGTGAGCAGCGGCTTGACCTGCTTGATCGTGTAGGCGCGGGCCGCGTACGCCGATTCCATCATCAGGCTGGCATGGGTGATGACTTCGCGCTTGGCGTTTTCCAGGAGGATGGCGCGGGAGATATAGCCAGTGATGCAGAGACCGGTCGCGAATACGACGGCCAGGGCCAGATTGATTTTCGTCGTCAGCATCATTGACGTTAATTCTCCCGACAGCGGATAAGACGACCAGAGAGGATACCCCAAGTACATCGGGCCAAGCGACATGCGTCGGAACGCGCCTGGCGCCAGGAGGCACGGTCATCCGCGAGGATGATGTGGCTGCCAGAGTGTCGGCTGACTTTACATAATTCAAGCGTGGTTCGACTTAATTAACGGGGCCCTGCTGTGCAGGCGGGGCAGAAGATCGCACAAAAGGGGTCAAAAAAAGGGGTCAGAGTCCATTTCTTCAGAGAAATGTATTCTGACCGGTTTTACGCTGCAGCCAGGCCCAGTCCGAGCCGGGTCATTACGTGTCGGCGGACTTTACACTTACATCGATGTCTGGATGCGAACTATTCCATAAGCCTATGAAATTAAATGATTTTATTATTTTGGCACGGATCATGCCTTCCCCATACGACAGAGCCCCTTTTACCTGGAAGAGAGCAAATTACATGACCTCACGATTAAAGACTGTTTTGGCCGTTGGTGTGATGATGGGATTGGGACCGATTGGCGCTAACGCTGCATTGATCGAAGTCTGGCAAAGTGACGGAAACGTGTTAAGCCTCGCCGATGCCGACACGTTGATCGGGTCTGGTGCCGCAGACTATTCATCCGACTATTCCGGTCCTATCGATTATGACGACCTGGGTGACGGTACCCGGGGCATGAGCAACTTGAATCTCCCCTGGCCGGGCAACGTCAACAGCAATTTCGCAGCTCGAGTGACGGGCAGTCTCGACCTTGACGCTGCAGCCACCTGGAACCTGTTCGTCAATCATGATGACGGAGTGCGCATTACCGTCAACGGTGTTGTGATCGCTTTCTCTGACGCGATCCTCGACAACATAAACACCGGTGCTCTTGTCGATCTTCATGCCGGTAGCAACCTTGTGGAGATTGTCTTTTTCGAGCATCTCGGTGGAGCATCCCTGGAACTGTGGGCTGGCGTCCTCGAACAAGAGGAACTCATCGGGTTGCGTACCGTCCCGGAACCCACCTCGCTGGCGCTGCTCGGCCTCGGCCTGGTCGGTCTGGGGATGCGCCGGCGCATGAAAGCCTGATTCAGAACAACAATAAGAACTGAATTTGAACCCCGCCTCGGCGGGGTTTTCTTTTGCCCGGATCAAATTGGCCAATTCATCTGCATGACGGTGCTATTCACTGCGGATGTACAGGTGTCAGTAATCCGCCTCA
The DNA here is from genome assembly GCA_947259915.1 of uncultured Gammaproteobacteria bacterium. Classification (GTDB taxonomy): domain Bacteria; phylum Pseudomonadota; class Gammaproteobacteria; order Steroidobacterales; family XN24; genus CAMYOC01. The sequence goes on along the minus strand of CAMYOC010000014.1, from coordinate 38,736 downwards.
TAGGTGAATCCCTGATAGGAATCATCCTCATAGCCGACCGCATTAGCAACAGCTAATTTCTACTCATCTCGTTGCGCCCGGGGGTGTGGCATGGCAAAGGCTGAGATGAATGCGGGCCGGAGCCGATTCAGCGCAATCCGCAGGCCGGCAGCGCCGATGGTGGCTAAAGCAGCGTCTCCAGCCGCGCCCGAATCTCCTCCCCGTTACATCCGACCAGGTTTTTGGCCAGGCTTTCGGCCACCAGCTTGTTGGCCGCCGGCGAGATGTTCTGGCGCAGCCGGCCTAGGAAGTCCGGCGGGGCGACGACCACCAGCCGTTCGAAACGGTTTTTTGCCCGGGCGTTGTCGATGAACTGACAGACTTCCCGGGCAAAGACGTCCGCCTCATGACTCTTCAGATCGCCCTGAGGTCCCATCGCGTGGCGTCCCGTGCCGGCGCTGTCGAACGCGCGTCCTGGGCGATCGCTGGCCAGATCGCTGCCTTTCATCTGGCTTTCGGCATGCTTGAGTTCGCTTATTGAGCGAAAATCGCCGCCTATTTTTAGAATTTCAAAGACATTTGCCGAAGTACTATCCGCCGTTACGACCCAGGTTACTGCCATATCGTGTTCTCCCTGCGTTCGATTTTGTGATGTTGGAGTTGGCTCACTCTGACCCACCCTAAATCAATAGTCGAATTTTCCGCGGCCTGCATCCGGCGACACAAACAGGCGCCTTGGGGTAACGTTGGCGTCCATCGAATCGGCGGGTGGGTTCAGGATGGTGAGAACGATGCGTTTATTTATTCCAGCCCGACGGCTTCTGGCTGTCGGCTCCATGACCGCGGTCATCCCGCTCATGCTCCTGCTGTTCGCGAGCGCGACCGGCGTGGTTGCGGCCGATGACGCCGGTTCTGTACAGCAGGTCCTCGCGGAACTGAACCTCACGGAAGCGCCAACCCCGGTGCGGGAGCAGCCGGGCTGGCGCAAGCCGGAACGCATCGTAGTCCGGGCCGACGCGGAACGCCTCGCCTGGCTGCAACCGGCGGCACCGGGCGTGGAACTGGTGGCCGCACCGACCGCCGACGCGGCGATCGAGGTCGTCGGCAACGCGGATGCGGCCATCGGCTTTTGCTCAGAGGGGCTGCTGGCCGCAGGCACGGCGCTGCGCTGGATCCAGCTCCCCTATGCGGGGGCGGAGCGCTGTCTGCGGATCCCGACGATTGCCGAGGGCGAGATCCTCGTCACCAATGCCCAGCGGGTCTATGGCCCGGAGATCGCCGAACATACTATGGCGATGCTGCTCAATTTTTCCCGCGGCCTGTATCACTATCGGAACGCTCAGGATGCGCGCGGCTGGGAACGTGGGCTGGTGCCCGAGGAACAGCTCTGGGAGCTGACCGGCAAGACCATGCTGGTGGTCGGATTGGGCGGTATCGGCACCGAGGTAGCGCGTCGCGCAAATGCCTTCGGGATGGAGGTCATTGCCACCCGCGCCAGTCGCCGGGAGGGTCCGGCGTTTGTCAGCTATGTCGGTCTGGCGGACGAGTTGATGACGCTCACACCGCGGGCTGATGTGATCGTCAACGCGGCGCCGCTGACCCCTGCCACCACCGATCTGTTCGACGCGGCCTTTTTCGCGGCGATGAAGCCCACTGCCTACTTTATCAATGTGGGCCGCGGACGCAGCGTGGTGACCGCCGATCTGATCCAGGCGCTGGAGCAGGGCGGACTGGCCGGTGCCGGTCTCGACGTCACCGAGCCGGAACCGCTGCCCGCCGATCACCCTTTGTGGACTGCGCCCAACGTCATCATCACTCCCCATGTGGCAGCTGGCTCGGATCGTCGCATCGAGCGGCTGTGGATCGTGATGCGCGAGAATCTGCGCCGCTATGCGTCCGGAGAGCCGATGTTGTCGGTGGTCAGCGTGGAGCGCGGCTACTAGGTCTTGTCGGCAACATCTTCGGCATCGTCGCCATTGCTCTTGTCGAGCTTTGTGATCTTGCTGCCCTCGAGCGTGAGGTTGTACATCAGGCCGCGGTTGGCAAAGACAAAGCCGACGATGGGATCCCTGATGTTGGTGGTGTCCAGCGAGCCACCCGCCCCCAGTTCAACCAGCGCCACCGAGCCGTCGACGCCGGCTTCCCAGCCCTTGCTGTTGCGGAATTTCTCCAGCGCCTTGTCCTGCATGAACACGATAATCACGGTCTTGGCCTGGGCCCCGAGCTGGAATCCGATCGAGGCGGCGGCCGTGTTGTAGTAATCGACGGTCTTGCCGCCGATGCGTAGCGCACCTTCACCGTATTCACCGCCGATACCGATACCGGCCTTGTACACCGCCGGGAACACCAGCACTCCTTTGGCCGAGGCGAGGAAATCGTCGGCGCCGTCGACTTTCTCACGGAATTTTTCCAGCGCCGCATCGACTTTGATATCGATCTCTTTGGCTGACGCGGCTTGTGCGGCGGGAGCGGCCAGGCATGCAAGTGCAGCGCCGATAAAAAGCAATCCGAGCCAGACCCTGTTCCGGGATATCAACGTCATCGATGTCTCCTTGATCTTGTGTAAATCTCTGTTGTTTCAGCCGTCCAGCTCGTCGGTATCATACTGCCCGGTCAGGCGCCGGCGCACATGTGACCAGGAGATGCCGACCGCGAGTACCAGCGACAGCAACACCAGCACGATCCAGGTGATGGCCTCGACACTGTCCGCCGGCACGATACCGGCGTCGATCACCAGCCACAGCACCGCGCCAAAAAAGGCGAAGGCCAGGATCAGGCCCAGCGTGCCCAATGAGCGTAGCGTTGCGCGGATGTAAATGGTCCAGCCGATCAGCAGCGCAATGCCGCTGAGGGCCACCAGCGGTGTGATCCCCGGCAGATCGGCGCGGACCCAGTGGAACCAGGATATGCCGGTCGGGTTATAGCTGATCAGGACCAGCACCAGTGCCGCCAACAGGCGGATGGCGAAGCCTGCCGGTCCAAAATCCCGTCGCTTGTCGTCGCGTTTTTTTCCCATACTCGCTTCCGTCTCAAATGATTGCGCTCTCGTCTTCAGGCAGCCCTTCCTGCTGTTCCACGTCGGCAAATGCCTTTATTGCCTGGGCGGCTTCACCGGGCCGCGACATGCGGGCGATATGAAACAGCGCATCGCCTTCGTTGACCAGCGGCAGGCGGCTGCGGCCAATCACGACGCCGTTGGTGTGGGAGAGTAGTTCGGTCTCGTCATCGCTAAACGGGTCGGTCACGGTGCCCATCAGGTCCCCGCTGGTGACCCGCGCGCCGAGGTGCACATGGCTGCGGAACAGACCGCCTTCCGGTGAGCGCAGCCAACTGCTGGAGCGAGCGACTACGGCTTCCTTGAGCAGCGCTTTGCGCCGTGACGGCGGTAGCATGCCCAGCTCGCGCATCACGTTGAGGATGCCGCGGACACCGCCGCTGATACAGACCTCGTCAAACCGCAAAGCCTCGCCGGCCTCGTAGAGCAGCGTTGGCACGCCGATCTCAGCGGCGGCGCCACGCAATGAACCGTCGCGATTTTGCGCATCGATGATGACCGGAGCCCCGAACGCCCTTGCCAGTCGCTCGGTGTCGGGATCGGACAGGCTGCAGCGAATCTGTGGCAGGTTGCTGCGATGGATAGCGCCCGTATGCAGATCAATGCCGTGGGTAGATTTGCTAACGATCTCGCGCATAAACAAGTCGGCCAGGCGCGCCGCCAGCGAGCCGGTTTCGCTGCCCGGAAAACAGCGATTCAGATCACGGCGATCGGGCAGATAGCGGGAGTGCTGCAGCACGCCAAAGGAATTGACGATCGGCACCATCAGCAGGGTGCCGCGCAGGCGCTTGAGGGCCGGCGCTTTCCGCAGCCGGCGGACGATCTCGATGCCATTGAGCTCGTCGCCGTGGACCGCGGCGCTGACGAACAGCCTCGGTCCGTCATCGCGGCCGTTGATCACGTTAACCGGCATCTCCACCGGCGTGCGTGTATACAGCATGGCCACGGGCAATGGCAGCGTTTGACGCGTCCCCGGCGCGACTTCGGTAGCGCCGATTGTGATCGGCTTGCCGGTGCGTTTAGCCTTTGCCACGAGTCCGTGTCCTGTGCTGCCGCGCATTTTTCTCGAGGAAGCTGATGATCTGACCTGAGATATCCAGACCGGTGGAGGTCTCTATACCCTCCAGGCCCGGCGAGGAGTTTACCTCCAGTACCTGCGGACCATCACTGGCGCGGATCAGATCGACGCCGGCCACGTTGAGACCGAGTTTTCTTGAGGCGAGGACGGCGGCGGCGCGTTCGTCCGGCTTCAGCTTGACCACGGTCGCAGTGCCCCCGCGATGCAGATTGGAGCGGAACTCGCCTTCCAGCGCCTGACGCTTCATCGCCGCTACTACGCGCTCACCGATGACAAGACAGCGGATATCGGCGCCGCCGGCCTCTTTGACGAACTGCTGTACCAAAAAGTTCGCGTCCAACGCGCGCAGCGCATCAATCACGCTCTCGGCCGCTTTGGGCGTCTCCGCCAGCACCACGCCCTTGCCCTGAGTACCCTCGAGGAGTTTGATCACGACCGGCGTCCCGCCCACCTGTTTGATAATGGTCTTGATGTCATCGGGACGATGAGCAAACCCGGTCACCGGCAGACCGAGACCGGCCCTCGCCAGCAGCTGCATCGAGCGGAGCTTGTCCCGGGAGCGGCCGATGGCCACCGATTCGTTAAGCGGATAAACACCCATGACCTCGAACTGGCGCAGCACCGCTAAACCATAAAAGGTGATCGATGCTCCGATGCGAGGGATCACCGCGTCGAAGCCCTCCAGGATTTTATCGCCATAGATCACGGCTGGCTTCTTCGAGGTGATGTTCATCACGCAACGCAGCGGATCGATCACGATCATTTCATGGCCAGCCTTTTCGCCTGCTTCGATCAGACGAGAGGTCGAGTACAGGTTTTTGTTGCGCGACATAATTGCAATTTTCATTTTTTCACCTGGCTGGGTAGCGGTCCCGGGTCGGGTTTGCCGCTTAGGAAGGACCGTCCCGGATTGACCATAAAACGGCCCTTCATTGCCGTTCGTCCGAGGAGCATGCGGAAACGCATCGTATCCCGATCTGTGAGGGTCAGTTCGATCGACTGGCGCTGACCGGCGATCACCACCCGCGTCTCGATCACCCAGCGCAGCTCTCGATGGCCACCCGAATCGGTGACCTTGCGCCGGTCCGCCGCTGGCGCTTCGCACACCGCGACCTGGCTGGAATCGCGCTGATCCGGATGTACGCGGAACCGGACCCAGCTACGGCCATCCTTCTCGAACGGACTGACTTCAAAGGCGTGCAGACAGGAGGTGCGGGCACCGGTGTCCACCTTGGCCTTTATCGGCGGCAGGGGCAAATCTTCGAACCAGATCCATTCCCGCCAGCCCAGCACATCTAGCTGACGGGAGGCTTTCCCTGGCCGATGGATCACGGGCGAGCAGCCTGGCAATCGTTACGCTTCATCGGCCCAGTATATGGAATGTCCGTGTTCCGGGATATCGGCACGGGCATCGCTGGCTTAGAATAAGTGGCCCCGTGTCAAAGCAGGTATCCGAAGTCATGGCCCGCTTGTTTGTCGAAGAACTGACCGTTATTGACTGCGCCCTGCTGGACGCGGAGCGCGGGCTGCTTGGCGAAAGCTGGCTGGTGGATCTGGAACTGGAAGGCGAACTCGACGTCCAGGGCATGGTGTTCGATTTCGGCGCGGTGAAGCCGGCGGTGAAAGCGGTGATCGACACCACCGTCGATCACCGTTTGCTGGTGCCGGCGATGGCCGACGGCTTGCGCCTGGAGCGGGACGAGGTGGAGACGCGGCTCTGGTTCGAGACCGGCGCCGGGGAAATTTTTCATCGCTCACCCCATGCAGCGCTGTGCTTGCTCGAGGCGTCGGCCGTCAAGCGGGAGAACGTCGAAGCTTATCTGGCGTCGGCGATCCATGCGGTCATGCCCGCGAACGTCGCCGCCGTCGACGTGCGTTTGCGGGAAGAGGAGATCACCGGCCCGACCTATCGCTATGTCCATGGCTTGCGTCAGCATGCCGGCAACTGTCAGCGGATCGCGCATGGGCACCGCTCGCGTATACGCGTGCTCCGGGATGGGCAGCGCTGTGAGTCAGCCGAACGCTGGCTGGCCGATTGCTGGCGCGATATCTATCTGGGCGCCCGCGCGGATTTTCGCGAGGAGACCGAGCGGCACGGCGTACCCCATTTTCGTTTCCAGTATCAGGCGCCTCAGGGCGAATTCGAATTGGTGATCCCGCGCGCCCGCTGTGACCTGCTCGACACCGAGTCGACGGTAGAATGCATCGCAGAGCATATTGCGGCGATGCTGAAAGGGCGCGAGCCAGAGGCGCATTTTCAGGTCAGAGCCTACGAGGGCGTGCGCAAGGGCGCCATTGCCGATGCCTAACGCGCCCGCACCAGGGCTTGAACTTCGCGTCCCGCGACGCCATCCAATAGGCCAGACCGGTCTGGATCGCAGAGCGGCAAATGGAGGATCGATGCTATGAAGCGAGTTTTGCTGTTCGTGGCCACCAACGTCGCGGTGCTGGCCCTGCTAGCCGTGACCATGCAGTTGCTGGGCATCCAGGGGATCCTGGACGAGCAGGGGGTCAATCTGGATCTCGGCTCCTTACTGGTGTTCTCGGCCGTGCTCGGTTTTGGGGGTTCGCTGATCTCGCTGGCGATTTCGAAATGGAGCGCGAAACGGATGACCGGTGCACGGGTGATCGAGCAACCCGCCAACGACGTCGAGGCCTGGCTGGTGAATACAGTCAAGCGCCACGCGACCCAGGCCGGCATCGGCATGCCGGACGTCGCGGTCTACAACGCGCCCGAATCCAATGCCTTTGCGACTGGCGCCCGTCGCGACAGCGCGCTGGTCGCCGTCAGTACCGGCCTGCTGCAAAACATGCGCCGGGAAGAGGTCGACGCGGTGCTGGCCCACGAGGTCAGCCACATTGCCAACGGCGATATGGTCACCATGACCCTGATTCAGGGTGTGGTGAACACTTTCGTAATCTTCCTGTCACGGGTGGTTGGCTTTGTGGTTGACCGGGTCGTGTTCCGCACCGAGCGTGGCTTCGGACCGGGCTATTACATCACTTCGATCGTCGCGCAGATCTTGCTCGGCATCCTCGCCAGCATGATCGTGATGGCGTTCTCCCGCCATCGTGAGTTCCGCGCCGACGAAGGTGGAGCCCGGCTGGCCGGCAAGGACAACATGGTCTCCGCGCTGCAGCGCCTTGGCAGCGGACAGCCGGCGGAGATGCCGGCGCAGCTGCACGGCTTCGGTATCTCCGGCCATGTGGGTGGGGGCATCAAGCGCTTGTTTATGTCGCATCCGCCGATCCCCGAGCGGATCGAGGCGTTGCGCCGTCTCGGATGACGGCCCCGCCGGAACATCACGCGAAGTAACAGTACAGAAACATTTCAGGCGCAGACTCTGACAGTTTACGGGCGGGCTTTCGGGCCCGCCCGTTTGCCGACACGCGGCGGTTGAGCGACGCAGGGTGTCGTCGCCCCCGGGAAGAATCAAACAATGTTCAAGCCTCTGATGCTCGCGATCGGTCTGTTTCTTGCGACGACGGCCGCCGCCGCGGCCGGCACCCTGGCCGTGGTCGGTTTCAATGTGGATTCGGACGATGCCAGCGACGACTTTATCGCCGCCCAGTTGCGCATGTCGGAAGGCATCGACATCTGGGGCTTGAGCGAGGTCTGGCAGAAGCGCGACTGGCCGGAGACCTTGCGTACCGGCGCGGAGCAGGGCGCCGGGATCGAATATGGCAGCGTGCTCGGTGCGACCGGCGCCAGCAACCGCATGCTGATCCTTTATCGACGCGATCGACTCGAGTTGCTGGCGACTGAAGAGATTATGGAAGCCCGCGCGACCGAGCGGCACGCGGCGCCACTGGCCGCGCATTTCCGCTCGGCAGACGGCCCTGAGTTCATGTTTGTGGTGGTCAATTTTTCCGGGCAAGCCGCGCGCCGGGAGGCGCAAAGTGCCGGTCTCGCCGCCTGGGCCGCCACTCAGACGCTGCCGCTGATCGCCGTCGGCAGCTTCAATTTCGAACTCGATGAGGATGGCGAGGGGGATGCCGGATTCGATAGTCTGCTGGCGGCAAGCGGGTGGAGCTGGCTGCGCCCGGAGCCGAATATCGGCACCTGGTGCGGTGACCGGGGGCGCATCGCCGATAACGTGCTGCTGGGCGGAGACGCCCGCGCCTGGCGTGCCGACGCCAGCGTGATGTACCCGCAGAACAACTATTGTCCGGACAGTGTGCGCAGCAGTGATCATCGTCCGGTCCTCGCGCGGTTTGCATTTGACGGCACCGCGGCGGTGCCGGACGCGTCGATGCCCGAGCGTCAGATACGGCCCTTCCTGCCCGGTGACATGAACATCAGCACCGGTCTCGACGATCTGGATGCGGACGAGGCGGCCGCGCCGGTGTCGCAGGAGGAATACGACGCGCTCAAGCGGCGGGTCGAAGAGCTTGAAGCGCAGCCGTCACCGGCCACCCCCGTCGCGGCACCGTCCCTGGCTCCGGCTCCGGCCGCGAGTGCGGCGCCGGTCGCTGCACCTGCGCCAGCTGCGGAGCCGGCGCAGGGCCCGCCCGCGACACCCGCATCCGTGCCGCCGGTCAGCGAAGCCGCGGCTGAGCCGTCCAACGATTACGAAAAATTGCTCAAACGGATCGAGGAACTCGAGGCCGAAGTGCGGCGCTTGCGTGAGTCAGAGGCGGGCGACTGTCGCTGAGGGCCTGCACGCTCGCGCCTGAACGCGGCGCTTTCAGCGTGGCAATGTCACGGTGGCGGTCGCCACGCCGCCCGCCTCCCCGGTACGGGTCCAGGCAAACACGAGTCCGTCACCGCCAGCGGCGATCTGGGGAAAGCCGGCGCTGCGAGCGGCACTGGTCGATTCCAGCATATGGATTCGCCCGAGTGTGCCATCAGCGCGCAGACGGCGGTATCGAATCTCCGCGCGGTTTCCGTCGGTCCCGCTCATCCAGCTCACTACCGCGTCGTCGTCCGCAACCATGGCCACGTCGACCCGGCCCATGGCCCTGCCGCTGTCGATCGCCACCGGCGCGGAAAAATTCCGTCCTCCGTCCTCCGACCAGCTGGCCTGAACCTGCGGTTTGCCGGCGCCGGTAAACCAGGCCACGACGACTCGCCTGCCGCGGGCATCGATAGCCGGTCCGTTGACCGGGCAACCCTCGATACGCCAGCCGTCGGCCGCGAGTGTGCGGGGCCCGGACCACACGCCGGTCTCGAATCGGGAATAGGAAATATCACGGATTTCGTCCTCGTCGCGATCGCGGTAGACCACCACGACGCCGTTGTCGCTGACCGCCGCGCCGGTCTGGCAACAATCGCAGGTCAGTGGATCGATCTCCCGGTCGAGTACCACGCCCGTGATCGGGGAGACGATGCCGAAACGCAGGCTCATGCCGCCGCCGTGGCCCGCGTGGTCTCCGCCGCCATCGTGGCTGCCGGCATCCGCTGGAGCCATGTTGCGGCCATCCAGCCAGACCGCGCCGACCTCGCCGCGCTCGTCGCCGACGGCCGGGAACAGGCTGGCGAAGCCATGCTCGGTGGCGCTGGCGTCATTATGCGGGGTGATCGGCATGCTCCAGTGCGCCCCACCATCGGTGGACAGCGCGATCGCCACGTCGTAGGCGTAGGTACCGCCCGGGCGTTTCACCAGCCAGTGGGCGGCGGCCAGATCCGCTCCCAGCGGGACGACCGAGGGGAAATCGGCCCAGTTTACAAACCAGTCGCGGCCTTCGGCGACGGTCACAGGCGGGCTCCAGACGTCTCCGTCCAGCTGTGCGAAGCGCAGCCGATGAGCGCCTGCGTCGATATCCTCTACCCAGCTCAACCACAGGCCACCATCGGGCCCGGCGCTGAGACGCGGCAGGCTGGCGTTAGCCACCGCATCGAGGGCCAGCGGACGGGCCGCATCCTGCGTCTGGCCGCAGCCGGCAAGCACGGCCACTGCTGCCAGATATGGAACAAGACGTCTCATGAGGTCATCTTACGCGGCCGCCGGGAAAAGCGAAGATTTGAACCAGGTCTTGGACAGGCCGGCACACCGGGAGTAGGCTGGATGTTGTGATCAAGGCTTCGCGACAGACCAGCCGACGCCGTCGCACGGTGATGTCCACCGTGGCGATGTTTGTCGTCGTGTGGGCCAACATGGCGTTGCAGCCCTGTCTGATGGCGGCTGCGCCGATGTTGCCGGCCGAGCACGAACACGGTGATTGCCCGCATTGTCCGGAAGGCAGCCATCATGTCAGCGATGAGGGGCCACGCTGCAGCTTTATCGAAGAATTTGATTTTGACGGCCGCAGTCCGTCATTGCCGGACCTGCCTGTGGCGCTGCCCGCGCCGGCGCCCGAGTGGTTGTTCACGTCGCTCCGTAGCGACCGGGTGCTGCCCGCCCCACCCTCAAGCGCGCTGGTCCGTGATGGCCCACCGCTTTATCTGAGGCACTGCGTCTTTCTGAACTAGCGTCTCTCCAGACCCGAGCTTTATTTCGCCGGTCTGTCCATGGAGACGTCTCATGTTTGCATTTATCCGCGGCTATTATTGCCGTCCCAATTCGATTCCGATCATCTGGCTTTTGCTGTCGATCTGGCTCGCGCCCGCCGTGGATGCGGCCTCGCTGGATCTGCCTGCCGCCGAGACCGTGGCGCTGGAGCGGGATGCCCGCCTCGCCGGTCTGGCCGAGCGACGGCAAGCGCTGCAGGAAGATGCGGTCGCCGCCGCCCAGCTGCCGGATCCGGAGCTGCGCCTCGGGGCCCTGAACTTGCCCACCGACAGTTTCGCGGTGGACCAGGAGCCCATGACCCAGATCCAGCTCGGTCTGCGTCAACGGTTCCCGCGCGGCCACACCCGGAGCCTCAGTCGCGGTCGAGCCGAAACGCTGGCGGCGGCCGAAGCTGCCCGCGCCGATGCGCGTCGGCGCGACGTGGTTCGCGCGCTGCGACAAGCCTGGACCGGGCGCGCGCAGGCAGCGGAGTCGCTGGAGATACTCCGCGACCAGCAGCTCTGGTTTGCGCAACTCGAAGAGGCCGCCACTGCTGCTTATGCCGCGGGCCGCCGCCAGCAGCACGATCTGTTACGCATCGCGATGGAGCGCGATCTGCTCGATGAGGAAGCCATCCGCCTCAAGCAGATGGCCCTCGAGGAGGACGCGGAGCTCGGTCGCTGGCTGGGGACTGAGGTCAACGGCGCCGACATCGATCGGCTACCCGTGCTGCCGATGCCGCCGGATCCCGCATCCGCCATCGAGTCCCTTGCGCGGCACCCGTTGATCCTGGCGGAACTGCACACGGTCGAGGCCGGCGGGATCGGTGTCGAACTGGCACGGCAATCCTACCGGCCCGCGTTCGCGGTGGACGTCGCCTACGGCTTTCGCGACGGGGAGGACAATGATGGCGACAGCCGTCCCGACTTCTTCTCCGCCATGCTGAGCTTCGAGCTGCCCTTGTTCCCCGGTCAGCGGCAGGACCGGCAGGTGGCGTCGGCCAACGCGCGGGAGCTCGAGCTGCGCAGCGCGCTCAAGGATCGCCAGCGTGAATTGCGGCGGCAATATGACGCGGCCTTGAGCGACTGGCAGTCCCTGGGCCAGCGCATTGGTCTATTCGAGCAGCGCGTAATGCCTGCCGCAAACGCCACGGTTGAAGCCACGCGCCAGGCTTACCGTAACGATGTTGCGCCCTTCGATGAGCTGGTGCGTGCCGAAAAGACGCTGCTGGACGCCCGTACCCGCCTGCTGCGGCTGCGCGCCGAGCGGCTGCTGGCCCAGGCGCAACTGCTTTATCTGACCGGAGAGAACCCATGACGCGTTCTTACCTGATGCTCGCGGCCGCGGCGCTGATCCTGACCGGTCTCGGTGCCTGCGACCCTGAAATCCGCACACCCGCGGCCGAGTCCGTCCAGGACCATGCGCTGGCTCACGCCCAGCCCGGCTACGTGTGTCCCATGCATCCCCAGGTGACCTCGGATGAACCCGGTAGCTGCCCGATTTGCGGCATGGATCTGGTGCGGCGCCAACAGGAGCCGTCCGACGACGCGATGACGACTGTCCGTGTCAGCGCGGAGGTCCGCAACAACCTCGGTGTGCGTGTCGCACCCGTCGTGCTCGAGCCGCTGCCGCGGGTAGTCGACGCGGTCGGCCAGGTCGCCTACGACGAGAGCCGGGTACGGCACATCCATGCCCGCGCCGAGGGCTGGGTGCAGCGTGTCCATGTCAGTTCGGTTGGCGACCGGGTTAGCAAAGGCCAGCCGCTGGTGGAGCTGTTCTCGCCCTTGCTCGAATCGGCCCAGCAGGAATTTCTTCAGGCCCTGCGCATGGGTGGCGATGCGCTGGTCACCGCGTCAGAAAATCGCCTGCGTGCGCTGGGCATCAGCAAAACGGAGATCGAACGCCTGCGCAGGGAGCGCAAGGTGGATGGTTATATCGTTTTCCGCAGCAACATGGATGGCGTCGTGATCAAACTCGACGCGCGCGAGGGCATGCATGTGCGGCCGGACACCGACATGGTGGTGATGGCGGATCTGGAACAGGTCTGGATAGAAGCCGACGTGTTGACCCGTCAGGCCGGCTGGCTGGCGCCGGGATTGCCTGCGACGGTGACTCTGGATCAGAGCGAGGCACCCGCCCTGCGCGGCGAGCTGGCTTACGTCTACCCGGAGGCCGATCCGGTCACCCGTGCGGTGCGCATCCGCTTGTCCTTTGCCAATCCGGAGGGGCGACTCAAGCCCAACAGTTTCGCCACCGTCAGGGTCAGTGAGCGTGACGTGGGGCCGGTGCTCCAGGTGCCGCGCGAAGCGCTGATCCGCACCAGCCGCGACACCCGCGTCATCGTCGATGCCGGCGGCAATCAATTCCAGCCACGTGCGGTGACGGTGGCCTACGAGTCTGGGCAGATGGCCGCGATCAGCGACGGTCTGGCGCCGGGCGAGAACGTGGTCGTATCTGGCCAGTTCATGCTGGATTCGGAGGCTAGCCTGCGCAGCGAGCTGCGTCGTGTCAGCAGTGAAGACGACACATCGGCAGCCGGCGAACACCGGCACTAGGAGGTCAGGCATGATCAAGGCCATCATTCTCTGGTCGGTGCGCAACCGTGTCGTGGTGCTGTTGTTGGCGCTGCTGACGACAGCCTGGGGCGTGGTCAGCCTGCGGCAGACGCCGGTGGACGCGATCCCGGATTTGTCCGACGTTCAGGTCATCATCCGCACAAATTTTCCCGGTCAGGCGCCGGGTGTGGTCGAGGATCAGATCACTTATCCGCTCGCCACTTCAATGCTGGCAGTGCCCGGCGCCACGACGGTCCGCGGTTATTCCTTTTTTGGCGATTCCTTTGTCTACGTGCTGTTCGAAGACGGCACCGACCTCTATTGGGCGCGCAGCCGGGTGCTGGAATATCTGAATCAGGCTGCCGCGCTACTACCGGCGGAAGTGAAGCCGGCGCTGGGCCCGGATGCGACCGGGGTCGGCTGGGTGTTCCAGTACGCGCTCGTGGACCGCAGCGGGCAACAGGACATCGCCGAGCTGCGCAGTCTCCAGGACTGGTTCCTCAAATACGAATTGCAGTCACTGCCGGGCGTGGCCGAGGTCGCGAGCGTCGGCGGCATGGTGCGCCAGTACGAGATCGTGCTCGATCCACAACGCATGCGCACCTGGGGCGTGTCACTGAACATGGTGCGCGAGGCGGTGACGGCCGGTAATCGCGAGGTTGGCGGTTCGGTGATCGAGCTGGGTGAAGCCGAGTACATGGTTCGCGCGACCGGTTATATCAAGAGCCTGGAAGAGCTGCGCGCGCTGCCGCTGTCGCTCGCCACCGGTGGCGTGCCGGTGCTGCTCGGCGATGTGGCCGAGGTCCGTTTCGGGTCGGCGTCCCGGCGCGGGATCGCGGATCTCGATGGCGAGGGTGAGGCGGTCGGCGGCATCGTGGTCATGCGCTGGGGCGAGAACGCCACCGATGTGATCGCAGCGGTGCGCGCCCGTCTCGACGAATTGGCAAGCGGATTGCCGCCCGGTGTTGAACTGGTCGTGGTCTATGACCGTTCCGATCTGATCATGCGGGCCCAGGACAGTCTGCGCAGCAAGCTGGTCCAGGAACTGCTGCTGGTGGCGCTGGTCTGCGCGCTGTTTCTGTTCCATCTGCGTTCGACCATGGTGGCAGTGATCAGCCTGCCGTTGGGCGTGTTGATGGCATTTATCGCGATGAATGCGATGGGTATCAACGCCAACATCATGTCGCTGAGCGGCATCGCCATCGCCATCGGCGTGATGGTCGATGCTGCCATCGTCATGGTGGAAAACCTGCACAAGCATCTCGAATCCGGTGATGTGCCGACGGACCGCTGGCAGGCGGTGGCGCGTTCGGCCGTCGAAGTCGGTCCACCCATCTTTTTCTCGCTGCTGGTGATCACGGTGAGTTTTCTGCCGGTGTTCGCACTGCAGGCTCAGGAGGGGCGGTTGTTCTCGCCGCTCGCCTACACCAAGACCTTTGCCATGGCCGCAGCGGCGCTGCTGGCGATCACGCTGGTGCCTGTGTTGATGGGTTACTTTGTCCGCGGCCGTATCCGGCCGGAGTCGCGCAACCCGATCAACCGGGCGGCGACCCGGGCCTATCGTCCGGTGATCGATACGGTGCTGCGCTTTCCCTGGGCCACCCTGTTGCTGGCTTTGTTGTTGTTGCTGGCTAGCTTGTGGCCCGCCAGCCGTCTCGGCACCGAGTTCATGCCGGATCTGGACGAGGGCGATCTGATGTATATGCCGACCACGCTGCCGGGCATCTCGGCCGGCGAGGCGCGCCAGCTGTTGCAACAGACCGACCGCCTGATCCGCACCGTGCCTGAAGTAAAGAGCGTATTCGGCAAAGCGGGCCGCGCCGATACCGCCACCGATCCGGCGCCGTTGACCATGATCGAGACGGTGATCCAGCTCAAACCGAAAGCGCAATGGCGTCCCGGCATCACGCTGGACGACATCCGCGCCGAGCTCGACCGGCGAGTGCAGTTGCCGGGTCTGGCCAACGCCTGGGTGATGCCGATCAAGACCCGCATCGACATGCTCGCCACCGGTATCCGTACGCCGCTGGGGATCAAGATCTCCGGACCGGATCTGGGCGTGATCCAGGACGTGGGCACGCGTATCGAGGCGGTGATCGCCGGTGTCAACGGTACCCGCTCGGTTTACGCAGAGCGTGTGTTAGGCGGGCGCTATATCACCGTGGACGTGGATCGCGTCGCCGCCGCGCGTTTCGGACTGAGCGTAAGTGATCTGCAGCAGGTCGTGGCGCTTGGCGTCGGCGGGATGGCCATCAGCACTTCGGTCGAGGGGCGCGAGCGCTACCCCATCCGTTTGCGTTTTTACGCCGATTTGCGCGACAGCCCCGAACGGCTGCGCAACCTGCCGCTAAGCACACCGTCTGGCGCCTGGATCGCGCTCGGCGATGTGGCAGAGATCCGGGTCGAGGAAGGGCCCGGCATGATCCGC
Source organism: uncultured Gammaproteobacteria bacterium (assembly GCA_947259915.1). GTDB lineage: Bacteria > Pseudomonadota > Gammaproteobacteria > Steroidobacterales > XN24 > CAMYOC01. The sequence continues at coordinate 23,210 of CAMYOC010000014.1, read as the reverse complement.
AGCGAGAACGCGCGCCCGGCCGGCTGGGTCTTTGTCGACATCAGCGATCGGGACCTGGGCGCCTATGTGGAGGCGGCGCGGCAGGCGGTGGCCGCCGCGGTGGAGATCCCCGCCGGTTACAGCATCACCTGGTCCGGCCAGTACGAATACCTGGAGCGGGCGCGGGCCCGTCTCGGGCTGCTGGTGCCGCTGACGCTGTCTATTATCGTGCTGTTGCTCTATCTGCAGCTGCGACGTTTTGGCGAGGTGCTGATCGTGCTGGGTACGCTGCCCATGTCCCTGATCGGCGGTTTGTGGCTGCTGTGGCTACTGGACTTCCGGGTCTCGGTGGCGGTGGGTGTGGGCTTTATCGCGCTGGCGGGTATGGCCGTGGAAGTCGGTGTCGTGATGCTGGTCTATCTCCGTCAGTCTCTCGAGACGGCCCGGGCTGCGGGTCCGGTCGGGCGCGTCGAATTGCTCGACGCGGTCCGGCGCGGTGCGCTGTTGCGGCTGCGTCCGGTACTGATGACGGTCACGGCCACCCTGGTGGGTCTGCTGCCGGTGATGCTCGGCAGCGGCGCCGGGACCGAGCTGACCCGCCGGATCGCCGCGCCGATGGTCGGCGGGGTACTCAGCCTGCTGTTGCTGTCGCTGCTGGTGATCCCGGTGCTTTTCCTGCTCTATCACCGGCGCCAGCTACCCGCATGATAGGCGGTAGAGGGCCAAAATCGGCCTGACTGGGGTGTCTGAAAAGGGTATATTCAGGGAACCTGAAGCCGCTGTTTTTATCCAACTTTATGGGGCTGCGCGGTCCCCGCAGGCGGCCATGACCGCGAGACCCCAGAGCCCGAACCATGATTGTTACCCGTCTGCCGATCGCCGTCTTCGCTGCTGCCGTGCTGGCTGTAGCGGTGGGCTGTGGTGGCGCACCCGCGGTTGAGGAGGAGGAGTCACCCTCGTCGCCGGTGGGGATGCCGCCGGCCGGTTCCCCGACAGCGTCCGGCAGCCAGACATCGGATGAATCCGGCGCAGGCCAAAACCAGGGCAGCAACCAGGGCCAGGGCTCGAGCGAAAACTCGGGTGAAGGCACCGACGCCGGCCAGCAAACTGGCCAGCCCGCAGGTCAGCAATCCGGCCAAGGGTCTGGCGAGGGGTCCAACGAGGGGTCTGGACAGGGCGCCGGCGATGCTGAGGGCATCCCGGGTCAAGGTGAGCAAAGCGGAAGCGGTCAGGGCCCGGAGGCCGGCCAACAGGCCGGAGAAGGCGTCGGGCAGGGTGCCGGACAGGTCGAGGGTACGCCAGACGGGGCCGGAGGCGCGGGGACCGGGACAGACAGCGGGACCGGACCCAATGCCGGCGGGCAGGGTGTTGCGGGCGTGCCTGGCAGCAGCGGCGGCGCGGCCGGGAGCACCGGCGGTGAAGGCGCCGCAACCGGTGGCAGTGGTCAGGGATCGTACCCGGGCGTTGCTGGTGGCAGCGGCAGCGGGACAGGCCGATCGTTATCGGAGCTGGATCGCGAATTCGCCCGATCTTTGGAGGGCTTCGGTACCGAGATGTCTGAAGAACAGATAAAGATAGCCGAGCGCAACGCCGGGGACCGGGGTACCGGCACCGCAGCCGGCACCGGCACTACCCCGGGAGGGTCGGGTTACGGTTATCCGTCCGCAACCGAGGGTGACGGACCCGGTGGTTCCGGTGGCCCTCAGACTGGCGGGCAAGGCGGCTCCGGGTCAGCGGGCGGAGCGGTCGGCGGCAGCGGCGGCCAGGGCGCGTCCACGGCGCCAGCGGACGTTGGCAGCGGCAGTGACGACGATATCGTCGCGCGCCAGCTGCGCGAGGCGGCGGAATCGGAGACCGATCCGGCGCTGCGCGAGAAATTGTGGGATGAATATCGTCAGTACAAGCGGAGTCTCGGCAATTAGGCGGCGATGATGACGCGAGCTCACAAACTGATTTGCCTGTTGTTGCCGCTGTGGCTGCTTGGCGCGTGCACCGTGAGCGAGACGCGCCCGGTGACCTATGTGCCGGTGATTAGCGCCGCTACCGAGATCCCGGACGACCGGCGTCTGGAAATCACCATCGTCGAGTTTGATCCCGGAATCAATGAGGACGGGACCGCGGGCGAGGACGAATTTCAGGTACCGAAAGAAGTCCGCGAGGCCGAGGCCCGGTATGTCGCCTTCCATCTGCGCGACACGCTCGAGCGGACCGCGTTGTGGGGCCCGGTGCGCGTGGTCCCCGGGCCGCGCGTCGGCGCCGAGTTGCAGATTTCCGGCCGCATTATCGAGTCAACCGGTGCGCGGCTGCGTATGGCCGTGACCGCAGCGGATGCCACCAACCGCGTGTGGCTGCAGCAGGAATACGCAGGGACGACGGACGCCGCCAGCTATTCCGACAGCGAAGTGCTGGACCGCGACCCGTTTCAAAACGTCTACAACGAGATCGCCAACGATCTGATCCAGCTGCGTCGTGAGATGGACGATGCCCGGTTAATAGAGATCGAGCGGGTCGCGGAACTGCGTTTCGCCAGGGATGTCTCTTCGGCGGCCTTTGACGGCTATCTGGAAGAAGATCGTTACGGCCGTCTCTCCGTCGCGCGGTTGCCGGCCGAGGGCGATCCGATGCTGGCGCGTGTCGATGCGGTCCGTGAGCGCGACTACATCTTTGTCGATACCCTCAACGAGCACTATGCGGACTTCTCCCGGCGCATGGAGCAGCCGTATGACGAATGGCGCCAATACACCTACGATGAAATCGTCACGCTGAGAGAGCTGCAGAGCGCGGCACGCTGGCGCAAGGTGGTCGGCGCGATGGCGGTGGTCGGCTCCGTGGTACTCGATTCACAGGGCAGCAATACCGCCAACGAGGTGGGTTCCAGCGCGATGTTGATCGGTGGCGTGCAGCTGTTCAGCTCGGGGATGCAGCTGGGTCAGCAGGCGAAGATGCAGTCAGAGACGATCAAGGAGCTGAGCGCTTCCTTTGGCCAGGACATCGAGCCGGCGGTGGTGCAGGTGGCCGGCGAGACGCGTCGTCTCGAGGGTACCGCCGCGACCCAATATGCGGAGTGGAAGCGGCTGATGCGCGAGATCTACCAGGCCGAGACCGGCTTCGAATTGCCGCCCGATCCTTCGATCCCGGCCGGTCCTTCCGCCGAGGACGTGCTGACGGATCAATGACGGAGCCGTCTCCGGGTCAGCAGCTGGCTGCACGATTCGAACTGCTGCGGCTTCTCGGTCGCGGCGGTATGGGGCAGGTCTGGCTGGCCCGCGATGCCGAGCTCGGTGGTGACCTGGCGCTGAAGATCCTGCAGCCACGATTGCTCGCCGACACCGGCATGATCGATCTGATGCGTCACGAGTGCCGGCAGGCGCGACGGCTGCTGCATCCGGGGATCGTGCGCGTGTTTGATTTCCATCAGGCCGACGGACTCGCCTTTATCTCGATGGAGTATGTGGACGGCGGCGAGCTGGGCCAGCTGCGCGACGCGGCGCCGGCCGAGATCCTGATGCCGCTGGTGCCGCTGACCGATGCGCTGGCCTACGCCCACGCCCAGGGCGTGATCCATCGGGATCTGAAGCCCTCCAATGTGTTGCTCGAGCCAGGCGGCCGCCCTCGACTGCTGGATTTTGGCATCGCCGCCGCGCTCGATGCCAGCGCCGCCTTGAGCATCACCGGTGGTGGCTCCCGTGTGTCCGCCAGCCCGGAGCAGCGCGCCGGATTGCCGCCGTCGCCGGCGGATGATGCCTTCGCCATGGGTGTGTTGATCCATGAGTTGATCAGCGGTTTTCCGCCGCAGCTGGAGGAGGGCAAGGAGCCGCCGCGGCTGCGCTCACGGATGAACTTCGATGTGCCGGACGCGCTGCAGGAGATCGTCGGCGGGCTGCTGACGTGGGAAGCCCGCTCGCGTCTGTCAGACATGGAGCAGATCGGCCGTCAGCTCGATGCGGTGCTGCAGACCTGTCGCGGCTACACCGTACCGCCCAGTGTCCGCGTAGCGCCGCGTACGGCCGTCGCGCCGGGTCCGGTCGAGGCGCTGGCGACGATTCCGGTCAAACGCCCGGTCGCAGACAAGGCACCGTCATCGCGCGCGATGACGTGGATCTGGGCCGCGTTTGCAGCCTTGCTCCTGCTACTCGCAATGGTGGTGTTCGTGCTGCCGCGACAGGTAGCAAAACAACCGCCGCCGGTTGTTCAGGAGAGCGCACCTCCGGCGCCGGACAGCACGCCGGTCGTGGACCTCGAACAGCTCGCCGCCAGCAAGAAGGCCGCCGATGAGACGCGGGTCAATTACATATTGCAAAGACAAGGCCTGGTGGATCGCGGTGCGGAGGAATGGGGCGCTTCCGGTCTGGCGGATGCACGGGCCGCAGCCGATGCCGCCGATCGGGCCTATCAGAGTGCGGCGTACGCGCAGGCGCAGAGTGGCTGGCAAGAGGCCGCACAGACGCTCGCCGCGCTGGATCGGCGCGGCGGTGAGTTGCTGGCTGCCGCGCGCGCCCGCGGCCAGGCGGCGCTGGCCCGCGGTGATCGGGCGCTGGCCGAACAGGAGTTCCGTCTGGCGCTAAAGCTGGATCCGGAGGATGAAGTTGCGCGCAGGGGTCTGGAGCGGGCACCGCGTATCGAGCGGGTGATCCAGCTGATGCGCGAAGGCGAGCGACTGGAGGCCAGCGGTCGGTTGCGGGATGCGGCCACCGTTTACCGCCAGGCCGCCGAACTGGATCCGCAGATGGGGGAAGCGGCTGACGCTGTGGCGCGAGTCGACGCGGCGCTGGTGCAACGCGGATTCGTCGAGTCGATGTCGAGCGGCTACCGCGCGCTCGAGAGAGGTAATTACGACGCGGCGGTCAAGGCCTTCAACCAGGCGGCGCGCATCCGGCCGGGCGCGCCCGAACCCGGCACCGGTCTGGCCGAGGCGCGGGCGGCGAAAACGCTGAGCCGCGTCCAGACGCTGGCTGAGGTCGCCCGGGAGAAGGAACAGACGGAGCAATGGCGCCAGGCAGCCGAGGCCTATCAACAGATCCTCGCGATCGATGCGAGCGTCATTTCGGCCACCCAGGGTTTGCAGCGGACCCGGCTCCGCGCGGAGATCGATGAGCGGCTGCAGGCCTTTCTCGTGGATCCGGAGCGACTCTATGCGGTGGATGGCGTCGAGCGTGCCCGCGCGGCGCTGGCCGACGCAGCAAGGGTCGCCGAACCCGGTGCGCGGCTGCGCGCGCAGGTGGCGGCGCTCGACGCGCTGGTCAGGAAAGCCACGCGGCCCGTGCAGGTCATGCTCGAGTCGGATAACCTCACCGAAGTCGTGGTCTACCGGGTCGGCCGTCTGGGCAGCTTCGAGCGCAAAGTGCTGCAGCTCGAGCCTGGCGACTACACGGTGGTCGGCACGCGCGCCGGCTACCGGGACGTCCGCCAGCAGCTCAAGCTGAGGCCAGGGACGGATCCGACACCCCTGAGTATCCGCTGTGAGGAGCCCATTTGAAGCCGACCATCGCCGTCATCGACATCGACGGCCGGCGTGAGTACGCGGCAGCGCAGCTGCCGCTGCCGCTGGGGACCGGCGCTGATGGCGTTGCAGGCATCCGTCTGAGCGCTGACGGGCCGGGTGCCGTCGCATTCCTGGGTTTTGCCAGCGGTCGTTTTTTTCTGCAGCCGGGTCCGGACAGTCAGGCGGGCCGTCTCGACGGCGCGTCGCTGGACGAGTCCCGCTGGATAGAAGGCGGCGAGCTGTTCCTGGCCCGCGGCTGCGCGGTCCGATTCGAACTGGATGGGTCGGCGCTGAGCATCCGGGTCGATCCGGATACGGAGGATCGGGTCACGGTGCCGCCGCTGGTGGTCGAGTCGTCACCGGTGGCGAGCTCGCCGGCGACCCCGGTCCCGATCCAGCCGGTGGCGTTCGAACGCACCCGCCCCGGGACGCGATCGGGGGGCCGTCGGTTCCCTCTGGTCGGCGCGATCATCTCATCCGGTCTGGCGCTGTTGGCCGTGTCGATCTGGTTCATGTTTACCGCAAGATCCGTGGAAGTCATCGTCAGCCCGGTGCCGAACAAGATGTGGATTAGCGGTGGTCTCGACATACCGGTCGGTGCTCGCTATCTGATCCGCCCCGGAACCTACACGCTGCACGCCAGCCTCGATGGATATGAACCGCTGGCCGACGAGATCGAGATTACCGATGAGCGCGACCAGACGCTGCGCCGCAGTCTAGAGCGCCTGGCGGATCGCTTGTTCGTCACCACGCCGGGTGTCGAGGGCGCGCGGGTGCTGGTGGATGGCGAGGAGATTGGGTCGGTCCCGTTGGCGGACGTTGCGATACGGCCGGGCCGCTATCGGATCGAGATCGCCGCCGATCGTTACGTGACCGAGGCCCGGGAGCTGGACGTGGAAGGCGGCGGCAATCCGCTGCGTCTCGAGGTGGCGCTGCAGCCGGACTGGGCCGAGGTGACGATAGCCAGTAACCCGCCCGGCGCTGAAGTCCTTGCAGACGGCCAGCAGATCGGCGTTACGCCATTCAGCGGAGATCTGGACTCCGGTCTGCGTCAGCTGGAATTGCGCAGCCCCGGGTTCAAGACCTGGCGCAAGGAGCTCGAAGTTCAGGCCGGGGTGCCACAACGTCTGCCTACGGTCGCATTGGAACCGTCAGACGGGCGGCTGTCGCTGCGCACCGATCCGGCCGGCGCCACCATACTGGTCGACGGCGAGTTCCGTGGTCGCTCACCGCTGACCCTGGATCTGGATCCGGGTCGCCGTTATCGCATCCAGGCCACGCTGCCCGGGCACAAATCCGCGAGCAAGAACGTAAGCCTGCGCTCCGGTGAGGAGCGGCGGGAGTCGCTGCGGTTGCCGGCGGTCACCGGAGAAATCCAGTTCGCGGTCAAACCGGTCGGCGTGGAGTTGTTTATCGACGGCAAGCAGCGCGGTCCGGTGCCGGACAAGCTGGCGCTGATCGCCGTGCCGCAACGTCTCGAGTTTCGCAAGCCTGGCTTCGCCAGCCAGAGCCTGACCGTCAACCCCAAACCCGGGCTGGCGCAGAAAGTCGAGATCACGCTGCTGACCGAGGCCGCAGCGCGCATGGCGGCGATACCGGCGCGGATCCAGACGCAGCAGGGCGCCGAGCTGGTGCTGTTACCCGGCGGCCGTTTCACTATGGGCACCAAACGGGGATCGCCGGGCCGGCGTGCCAACGAGGGTCTGCGGGAGATAGAGATCAGCCGGCCCTACTATCTCGGCATCAAGGAAGTGAGCAACCGGGAGTTCCGCGCCTTCCGTCCGAATCATGCGTCCGGCACCGCCGTCGGCTACGGCATGGACGGCGAGGATTATCCGGTCGTGCGCGTGACCTGGCAGGACGCGGCTGCCTATTGCAACTGGCTGAGCAAGGAAGCGGGGCTTGAACCCGCCTACAAGAGCGAAGCGGGCCGGCTGGTGGCGATCTGGCCGGCACCGAACGGCTTTCGTTTGCCCAGCGAGGCCGAGTGGGCCTGGGCTGCCCGCTATACTGGCAGGAGCCAGAAGCCGCCGCGGTATCCCTGGGGCAACGCGTTGCCGCCGCCACCGAAAGCCGGCAACTTTGCCGATGTCTCAGCCCGGGGCAGCGTTGGCGACATCCTCGCGGGCTACAACGACAGTTATCCCGCTACCGCGCCGGTAGCGACCTTCCGTTCCAACTCGCTGGGGATTTTCGATCTCGGCGGCAACGTGGCAGAGTGGACCAACGACCTTTATCGGGCCTATGTCGGCACCGCGGCCACGGTGGCGATCGATCCCGCCGGCGCCGAGGAAGGCCGATATTATGTGATACGTGGCTCCAGCTGGGCCCAGGGCACGATCCCGGATCTGCGGCTGGCCGCGCGAGCCTATGGTGACGAGGCGCGGCCGGATCTGGGTTTCCGGATCGCCCGCAGCGTCGATTCAGGCCCCTGACCAATAACCGAGGGACGACTTATGCGTGTGTGGATTGTGGGCTGTCTGTGGCTGCTTCTGGTCGCGCCCGTGGCGGGCATCGCCCAGGACGAAGAGGCGCCGCCCGCCGCAGCGGAGAATGGCGAACAGCAGACCGACGAGAAGACCGAGGCCGGTGAACCGGTCTCCGGCGAAGACGTCTGGGCCGGTGAGTCGGAGGGCGAGAAAGACGTATTCGTGCCGAGCGAAACGGTGTCAGCCGACTCTGCGATCGCGTTCCCCGCCGATATCTGAGGCAGTCCGGGTAATCTCATGAAGAAACACATTCCGGTCGAATTTATCTACCAGGTCTTCTCTTTGATCCTGGTCATCATCATCGTCCACGGCATCTATGTATCCGTGGTGCGTCCCGCCGCCGATGCGGAGCTACGCGCCGATCAGATCGCGATGCAGGAGGACACCGCCTACGTGCCGCAACGCTCGGTCTACGTGATTATCCGCGACTTTGAACAGGAAGCCTGTTTTGTGCTGTTCCTGTGGGCGATCAGCATCATGGGGCTGAAGGGATGGTCGGCTCATCAGCAGCGCAAGCTGCTGGAGATGGATCTGGTACCGGTCTCCGAGGGCATGCGGATCCTGCCCGAGGACACGCGGGAATATTCGCGCCAGCTGCAGGCGCTGCCGGAGCGGTTGGCGGACTTCGCGCTGCCACGCGCGCTGCTCACCGCGCTGCAGCGATTCGATTCGACCCGCAACGTGCAGGATGTGTCCCAGGCCGCCTATGAAGTCTGCGACGAGGAGGCGGACCGCCTCGACTCGGAATTGTCGATGATCCGTTATATCGCCTGGGCGATCCCGTCCATCGGTTTTATCGGTACGGTGCGCGGTATCGGCGAGGCCCTGGCCCAGGCCCACAAAGCGGTCGAGGGTGATATCGGCGGCGTCACCCAGGCGCTGGGCGTGGCCTTCAACTCCACGTTTATCGCGCTGCTGTTGTCGATCGTGCTGATGTTCGCGGTACACCAGCTGCAGTTGTCACAGGAACGCCTGGTTCGCGATTCGAAAACCTATTGTGACCGTAATCTGGTGCGGCACATGAAGGTCCGCTAGGTCGTCTGAGCTCATGCGTGTCCTCGCCCTCGAGATCAATGACAGCGGGCTGCTGGTCGGCTCAGATGATGCGCACCAGGAGGCCGGGCCCGGCTATGCCATGCTCGATCAGGAGCGGTTGAGCCTGGGCGAAGAGGCGCGGCGACTTGCGCGTCTGCGGCCGCGGCGGCTGCACAACCGTTTCTGGCTTGAGCTGGACACCCGGCCGCTGCCCAGGCCAGTGCCCTATGCGGCCACTGCGGCGGATCTGGCTCACGCGCAGATGGCGGATCTGTGGGAGCGCTTTGGCGACGATGCCGAAGCCGTGGTGCTCGTCGTGCCGGGATATTTTGGCAGCGAAGCGCTGGGGCTGCTGTTGGGCATCGCCCGGGCCTGTGAGATGCCGGTGCGCGGCATGGTCGATGCGGCAGTGGCTGCGCTGGCCGGTCGCGGAATAGGGCAGCGGATGCTGTATCTGGACGCCCACCTCCATGTCTCCGTATTGACCGAGCTGGAAGGGTCCGCTGAGCTCAGCCGCGGCGCGGTGCAGCTCATCGACGGCAGCGGTCTGGCGACGTTGAGCCAGGCGTGGATCGACACCGTGGCGGCCGCTTTCGTCAACCAGACCCGGTTCGATCCGCTACACCACGCGGCCACCGAGCAGTCGCTGTTCGATTGTGTTGACGACTGGATCACGGCCCTGTCCGCCGGCGAGGATCTCACGGTACAGATCGAACCCGAAGGCAGCCCGATCGCGGTGCAAGTCAGCCGCCGGCAGATGCTGGAGGCGGCGGCGCCGGTCTATGAGCGGATCGCGCGGATGGTCGAGAGTACAGCGCAACGTCTCGGCCCGCTGCGCGTCGCGATGAGCGAGCGGATCGGACGGCTGCCGGGTCTGCCTGAGCGCCTGGCGCAGATCGAGGCCGTTGACACGCTGACCCTGCCGGCGGCAGCTGCCGTCGAGGGGGCATTGCGTTTTCAGGAGCAGATCTGCTCTGGCGGGGAACACATCAATTTCATCGTCGCGTTGCCGGCCGGCCGTGTCACTGCCGCCGAAATCGAGACCCCGCCGCAGGTAGCGGACGATACGCGTCCTCACCCGACCCATCTGGTGGCGGGCAGCGTGGCCTGGGAGATCTCCGCACAACCTCTGACCATCGGCAGCGCGCCGGCGTCCGACGCACGCTCTGTGATCATCTCTGGAAATCTCGAGGGCGTGTCACGGCGTCATTGCCAGGTGTTGGTCCGTGGCGACGACGTCGTGGTCGAGGATCACAGCCGTTTCGGCACCTTCGTCAACGATCGCCGGATTTCGTCGGTGGCCACGCTGCGCGCCGGCGACGTGCTGCGGGTGGGAGCGCCCGGCACTACGCTACTGCTGGTAGAAGCGAGGGCCTAGATGGCACGCCGCCGCTTCGACACCTTCAGCCTGTCCTTCCTGGACATCATGAGCTGTGGCTTCGGTTCGGTGATCCTGTTGTTCATGGTCATCAACGCCACCATGGCGGTGCGCTCAGACGAGCTGAACCGGGCTTTGAGCCTGCGTGCCGATGTGCTCAAGGTGGAGCTGAGCGAGGGCGAGAGGAATCTCGTGGCCCTGCGCAACAGTCTCACCGAGACCGAGGACCGGCAGGTCAAAGCCCAAGGCGCGTCGCGCCGCATTATCGAGCTGCTGCAGCAGCGACAGCAGGAACTCTCCACCATGGAGGCCGACACGCTGGCCCGCCGCGAGAGCATCAACAAGCTCAAGACCGACCTCAAATCCATGGAGGAAGCGAGCAAGCGCCTGTCCGCGGCCAGCTCGCAGCCCGACGAGCAGGGCAGCGCGTTGCGGCGCATCCGGGGTCAGGGTCAGCGCCAGTATCTGACCGGTCTGAAGCTGGACGGCCAGCGGGTGCTGATCCTGCTGGACAGTTCGGCCAGCATGCTCGACGAGACCATCGTCAATATCATCCGCCGCCGGAACATGAGCAACGCGGACAAGATCCGTTCACCCAAATGGCTGCGCGCACAACGCACGGTGGAATGGCTGATCGCCCGGCTATCACCGTCGTCGAACTTCCAGATCGTGACCTTTAACGAGACCGCCCGCCCGGTCACCGCCGGGACCAGCGGCTCCTGGCTCGAGGCGGCGGAGCCTGACCAGGTGCGCAAGGCCATCGAGGCTGCCCGCGCGGTGGTCCCCGGTGGTGGCACCAGTCTCTATAACGCGTTCACAGCAGCCGCTGCCATGTCGCCGCCGCCGGACAACATTATCCTGTTGACCGACGGTCTGCCGACCCAGGGCAAGAGCCCGCCGGCGATATTCAAGAGCGTCAGCGCCAAATCGAGGCGGCAGCATTTCCGCGGCTCCCTGAGCCGGCTGCCGAGCCGGGTGCCGGTCAACGTGATCCTGTTCCCGATCGAGGGTGATCCGGAAGCAGCGGTCGAGTTCTGGCGTCTGGCGAAGACCAGCGACGGTTCGATGATCAGCCCATCGAAGGACTGGCCATGAGCAGACGCCGTACCCGCCGGGAGGTCGAGTTCGCCAGCCTGTCTTTTTTGGACTGCATCTGCTGCGGCTTCGGCGCGGTGATCCTGCTGCTGGTGCTGACCAAGTTCGCCGAACCGATCCTGCTGGAGCAGACCACCGAGGAACTCGAAGCGGTGATCATCAAGCTGGAGGAGGAGGTCGAGGAAATCCGCGGCGAGACACGCATCGTCAACCTGGAGCTGGTCTCCAAGCGTGAGCAGCTTTCCGAGATTGAGACCCGGGTAGCGCGACTGCAGGGTGACCTGTCGCGGATCGAGGGCGAGTTTGCGGCCAGCAGTCAGGACGCGTCGGTGTCGAGCAAGGTGGAGGGCCAGTTGTCCAACGCGCGCCAGGAGCTGACCGCGGAGATGCGCCGTCTGCAACAGGACCGGCCGCGGAACCCGGACAGCCTGGTGGCCGGCATCCCGGTCGACAGCGAATACATCATCTTTATCATCGACACCTCGGGCAGCATGCAGAACTACAGCTGGCCGGCGCTATTGCGCAAGGTGAACGAAGTCCTGGATGCCTACCCCAAGGTCAAGGGCATGCAGGTGATGAACGATATGGGTGCCTATCTGTTCCCGCGCTACGCCGGACGCTGGATCCCCGATACGCCGTCGCGGCGCAAGGTGGTGATCGACACCCTGGCCGGGTGGCGGCCGTTTAGTAATTCCAGTCCGGTAGAGGGCATCACCCAGGCGATCCAGACCTTCTACGAGGAAGATAAACGCATCAGTCTCTATGTCTTCGGCGACGAATTTACCGGCCGCAGCATCAATGACGTGTTGCGCATCGTCGACGACATCAACCGCGAGGATGCCCAGGGCAATCGGCTGGTACGCATCCACTCGGTAGGTTTCCCGTTCGCATTTACCCAGCAATCGAGCATGCAGGGCACCGGCGCACGCTTTGCGGCCCTGATGCGAGCCCTGTGTTATCGCAACGGGGGCACCTTTGTTGCGCTGGATGACTTCCGCCGCTAGCGGCAGACTCCTATACTCTAGCGTCGCGACCGGCAAATCGGCCAACCGGCCGGCCCGGACAGATGCCCTGGGGGTGGCAAGCAATGGATTCCAATCTCGTTATCGAGTTTGACGAACACGATCTCAAGCAGCTGAAGGAAGTCTTCCACGCTGCGCGCATGAATCTGGGCGAGGTCCAGCAAGGCGACATCCTCAAGGCCTGCCGCGAATTGCTGCGGCGTGCCGAGAGCGCCAACGCCCCCAATTTCGCGCTCAAGCGCCTGCGGCGGCTGGATGACCTCGTCGCGATGGTCGAGGACGAAGACTGGGATCTGCCGCCGGAGGACGTGACCCGGGTGGTTAACGCGCTGGCCTATTTCGCCAATGCCGATGATCTGATCCCCGACGACGTGCCCGGGCTCGGCTATCTCGACGACGCGGTCATGGTCGATCTGGTATTGCGCGAACTGGCTCAGGAGCTCAAGGCTTTTGACGATTTCCGCAGCTTCCGCGAGGCGGAGCATGCGAAACGGGCGGCCAGCGGAGACGAACGCCCGGTGACGCGTCTCGACTGGCTGCAGATCCAGCGCAAAAAGGCACAGGAAGCGGCGCGCCAGAGCAAGAGCTGGCTGCCCTGGAAACGCAAGGGCTCTTCGTTTCTGGACTAGTCCGGGAGCGGTCTCAGGCGGCCAGCGTCAGACCATCCAGACGCTCCATCTCGACGGTAGTGCCGAAACGGCCGCGCTCGTCGCGCGTCACCGAGGCGGCGGCGATGCCCGCATCGTGGGTAAAGAACAGCCGTACGTCCCGCGCCAGCTTGTCTTCGAGGAATTTCCGCTTTTCGTCGATCAGCCGTTCCGGATAGCGGTCGTAGCCCATGGTGATCGGCAGATGGACCCAGGGCCTGCCCGGTATCAGATCTGCACAATAGACGATGCCGCCGTCGCCACCGATCTGCGACAACATCAGCCCAGGCGTGTGACCCTCGCTGAATTCGAAGCGTACCGACGCGCCGAGGGTTTCGCTGGCGTTGCCGTCGACCAGTTCCAGCCGGCCGCTGTTCTCCAACAGTCCGGTCAGTGCCGGGATAAACGAGGCCCGGTCGCGTGCATGGGGATGACGGGCCCGCTCCCAGCCGACACGGCTGACGATAAAGCGGGCGTTCGGGAACAGCAGTTCCGGTTCGCGATCGTCCCGCCACCGTGACAACAGCCCCCCGGCGTGATCGAAATGCAAATGACTGAGCACGACGGCATCGATGTCGTCGTGGCCAAGGTCGATCGCCGCCAGCGAGTCCAGCAGCACGTGCCCGGACTCGACCACGCCAAAGCGTTCCTTCAGCTTTGGCTCGAAGAACGCGCCGATGCCGGTCTCGAACAGCACCCTGCGACCGTCGTCGAGTTCGGCCAGCAGCGCCCTGCAGGCCAGCGGGATGCGGTTGTGCTCATCCGGAGCGATCCAGCGGGACCACAGGGCTTTGGGTACGTTGCCAAACATGGCGCCGCCATCCAGCGCCTGGGTGTTGCCGGCCACGGACCAGAGCCTGATTGCCATCATCGTTCCTCCTCGGATGGAGATAATTCTAGCCGCGGCGCGTTACTACAGCCATGCCCGGGTGATCTTTATCGCACCGACCCGGCTGGCATGAGGAACAGGACATAGTTGGAATCAAATCCACCGTCAAAAAGGACTCAGGCGAACGCCGCGTCGACCCGGGAGGCGAGCGCGGCGAGGGCATCGGATACGCCGACCGGATATGGGGTCCGGGCGGGGTGCAGGCCGCGAAGGGGCTCCGGCAGCGTGGCCAGCTGCTGCGCGCAATACTCGCGACTCTGCGCCAGCGCCGGCGCCGCGCGCAGACGCTCGCCGCCCCGCATGACCGGATGCAGCAGCGTCTGCCCAGGACTCTCCTCGTCGAGCAGACCCAGCACGTCGCGACTCAGTCTGCCCGCGCCGTCCAGATGGCGGAACACCTGTTTGCGGCCTGGCCAGGTCGCCTTGCCCGAAGAACGTTTGCGGCGAGGCATCCCCGCGTACTCCTGTAGCTTGTAGACGCAGTCCAGCGAGGGCGCATCCTCGGACACGTCCAGGTGCGTGCCGATGCCGAAGCCGTCGGCCGGCGTCTGCGCGCGCACCAGCTCATCCAATCGAAATTCATCCAGATTGCCGCTCAGAAAGATTTTCAGGGCGGCGCAGCCGCCCGTGTCGAGGATCTTTCGCACCTCGCGGCTGAGTGCGCCCAGGTCGCCACTGTCGATGCGCACACCGCGCAGTGCGATGCCCTCGGCGGCGAGGCGCGGCGCGAGTTCTACGACCCGGCGTGCTCCGCGCAGCGTGTCGTAGGTGTCGATCAACAGCACCGCGTTGTCGGGATGGCAGCGGGCGAAATTCAGGAAGGCCTCCTCCTCCCCGTCGTGCGCCTGGACGAAGGAATGGGCCATGGTGCCGACGGTCGGGATGCCGAAGCGCTGTTCCGCGAGCACCGTGGCCGTGGCGGCGAAACCTGCCAGATAGCTGGCCCGGGCAGCGGCCATCGCAGCCTCCGCGCCATGGGCCCGACGCATACCGAAATCGACCAGCTGCTTGTCCGGTGCCGTGAGCACGCAGCGCGCGGCCTTGGAGGCGATCAGGGTCTGCAGATGCAACAGATTCACCAGCCGGCTCTCTACCAGTTGGGCTTCAGGCATCGGCGCTATCACCCTGAGAATGGGTTCGTCGGCGAAGAACACTGTGCCCTCCGCCATGGCGTCAACCTCCCCGGTGAAGCGCAGGCAGGCCAGCCGGTCGATGAAGCCCGGTTTGAACTTCCCGCTCGCCGCCAGCCAGTCCAGCTCTTCCTGATCGAAATGCAGGCCCTGCAGGAATGTCAGCGTCTGTTCGAGCCCGGCCGCCACCAGGAAATTGCGCTGTTCCGGCAGCCGCCGGACGAAGAACTCGAAAACGGCCGTGTCTTCGATACGGCTCTGGAAGTAGGCCTCCAGCATGGTCAGCTGGTACAGATCCGTCAGCAGCGGGCTGCGTTGGGCGTCGATCATGCAGGCGCCGTCCCGGCATCCCCGAGAGCGGAGACGCTCCCGGTGCGGGCGCCTGCAGCGACCATCGCCCGGGTAGCGTGCTGGCCGTCGTCCGGATTCAGGTTGACGGCGCGGATCGCATCGACGAGCACGATAACTTCGAATCCTGCACCCAGCGCGTCCAGCACTGTTGCCTTGACGCAGTAGTCCGTGGCCAGGCCGCCCACGAACACACGATGTACCCCCTCGGCCCGAAGACGTTCGGCGAGACCGGTCCCGTCCAGCGCCGAGTAGGCGTCCCGATCAGGTCGCGTGGCTTTGCTGAACACCTGGACATCGGTGTCCATATCGAGTCGCGCCGCGAACTGCGCTCCCGGGGTGTCGGCCACGCAATGCGGCGGCCATGGGCCGCCCTGAGCTTCGAACGAGCAATGTCCGGCGGGATGCCAATCGCGAGAGAAGAACACCGGCCGATCGCCGGCGCGGAACACGGCGATGGCCCTGTTCAGGGGCTCGATGACAGCGTCGCCGTCAGGCACGCCGAGCGCGCCACCGGGAAGGAAGTCATTCTGAACGTCGACCACGATAAGCGCGTCGCGCTCTGATGGCGCAAGGGGGCTGGACTCGGGCATGAGCGTCTCCGGCTGCTTGTCATCCCTAACTTAGCAGTTCTGTTCGTGTCTGCTGGCGGACAGACATCGGGTCGCCTGGGACGACTATTTCAAACACGAGTTTTCATACGCAGGGGAGAGACTCTCGGCCGAGCGTTGGAAAGAGCTCGAGTATGGCTACGACAAGGGACTCTGGGAGTACGTCAACATTTCTGTCGAGTTTGCGCTCTGAGCCAGGCATGCATCATTCAACCAGGGCGCCCGCTCATCACTGCAGAGGCAAGCCGGCAGATCCAGTCGCCGGGATAAGGGCGGCTCACGACCGGCATGATCAGAGGGGACCCGCGCAAACGGCGCCCGCCGGTCCTTAATCTCTTGCGCGTCTTCCCGGTCCCATCGTGCGCTGACAGTCCTCTCGGAACATCGCCATGGCGCTACCGATGCCAACGTCCGCGTCGCGGCGGATATCGGTTCTGCGTTCCGGAACCTGGCGGTATCTGCAGTTGCATTGCGCCATGTCGCAATTGGGTAGCGGCATCAGCGGCGCCTCATTGGTCAGGAATCGTTGTCCCGCAGTCGCCCGCACCGCGGAACAGCACGCACCCTTTTGCGGAATAATCTCGACGCCGGCGTACCGTGGCTTTTGCTTCGGAGTCGCGGACTTGCCTGTGCCATTGGCACCGGTCTTCGCGCCGAACAGTCCTGAGAATAAGGCCATATAGAAGCTCCCCCCGATGTTGGGAGAACGGTAGCAGCCAACCCGGACCGGGCCCATCCGACTGGATCACATTTTGGCGGATCAAACGGCTTGATCGGCAAAAGCGTCGGTCCGGAACCATTGACGGCCGCGCCTTTGCGGGTCTTTACTTATTGCAGACCGTTGACGACGTAGAATCCATGCGACGCCCGCGCATCACAAGCCCCGCACAGGTGTAGACTGCCCCATGCTCCCCGTATTGATCATCGCGACCCTGCTTTCCATGTTGGCTTGTTATCTGATCGCCCGGTCGAGATCGGGGGATCGTCGTTTCTGGGTCATCGTGGGCCTGCTGTTTGGCCCGCTCGCGATTCCTTTCGCGTTTTTTGCGAAGCCCAAACCCAAACCGGACCCGGGCGAGAACTCGCCCGGATAGACTGCGAGTCAGGCCCGGAGGGCGAGGTCACGACCGGCCGGACGCAGCCTGGCGACATCAGCGCGGCGCAGATCCATCTGCTGCCGCGATCCAGCGTCTCCTGGTCGCGGTCAGTCAAGATCCGGACGCATTAATCAGAATTCCGCACCATTTCGCCCTCGCGCTGCCCGAATCGGCGCGCATGCTCGCCTCTGGTTCAAGCTGGAGCGCACCCGATGGCGACGCAGATTCCCGCGTCCTTCCCCACGCCCGCACCCATCCTGCGCAAGGGTCTGGTCGTGGTCATCGTCTCGCTGTTGTTGCTGATCCCGATCAGCATGCTGCGCGGGCTGATCTCGGAACGTATCCGGCTGGCCGATCAGGCCGAGGCGAGCGTGGCCGCGGGGTGGGGCGGCGCGCAGCAGGTGAGCGGGCCGATCATGGTCATCCCGGTCAGACATCGGATCCGCAATGGACGCGGTCAGGTCCAGGAGCATATGGGGATTGTGTTTACGCTGCCGGATACCTTGCATATCGACGCCCGGCTGGAGACCGAGTCGCGCCGGCTGGGAATTTACACGGTGCCGGTATATCAGAGCCGTTTGAGCATCGAGGCGCGTTTCCTGCCGACCGATCTTGCACCCCTGGTCCGCCTTGTCGATGCGGGACAACAGGTGTTTTGGGAACAGGCGCAACTGTTGTTACCGGTCTCAGAGGTCAAGGGGATCCGCGCGCTGGAAGCGGCGCGCTGGAATGATCAGGCACTGCGTTTTGTCGGCGGCAGCTATCCGCAGCACAACGGCGTGCGCGCGGCGATAGATGTTGCGCGGTTGCGCGATGGCGAGCCCGCGAGTTTCGGCGTCGACTTGACCGTGGCCGGCAGCGAGCTGCTGCAGTTCCTGCCGCTGGCCCGGACCACCGATGTCGCCATGGGCGCCGATTGGGCCGATCCCGGGTTCTCCGGCAACTATCTGCCGGCCGAACGTGAGATCAGCGCGGCGGGATTTTCAGCTCGCTGGCAGGTCCTCGAATTGAACCGTGACTATCCGCAGAGCTGGACGGATGAGGCCGCGGTGAGTCATGAACAGCTGAGCAAGTCTGCCTTTGGCGTCAGGCTGCATCTGCCGGCGGACATCTATCAGCGTAACGAGCGCTCGATGAAATATGCGCTGTTATTTATCGTGATGACCTTTGCCAGCCTGTTCCTGCTCGAGCATCTGGCAGGGCCTGAGCTGCACGCGGTGCAATATGCGCTGGTCGGGCTAGCGCTGAGCATTTTCTTTCTGCTGTTGCTGGCGTTGTCCGAGCATATCGGTTTTGACCTGGCCTACTGGCTGGGAACCGCGGCGCTGGCGGGATTGATCGGCGTATATCTGGGTGGCGCGCTCAGGAGCCGGGTTCGCGGATGGGGTGCGGCGGCAGCCGTGTTGCTGCTCTACAGCCTGTTGTTTGTGATCCTCAACGCAGCCGAGACCGCGTTGTTGATCGGTGCGCTGAGTCTGTTCGCGCTGCTGGCCGCGGTGATGACCATCACGCGCAAGGTGGACTGGAACAGCATCAGCCGCGAGACGACGATCTGATCGTCAGGCAGCGTCATATTTTGCCTTTATTGATCCCGGGAGCCGCTATGTTTCGCCCCGCGGACGGCGTGTTTGCGGCGCTCAATAGAGCCTGACAGCCGGACATGGTGTCCGGTCGCAAACAAGCTCGAGGAATCGATATGAACACGAAGGGATTTTTTCTGCTCCTGCTGTTGGCCACCGCGGTCTCGGTGGACATCGCCCAGGCCGGCAACGGTCCCGACAACGAGATCGGCGGCAAGCTGGGGGTCGGCGGTGGCGCCGCCATCGGCGCCGTGGTTGCGGGCCCGCCCGGGGCCATCATCGGCGCCGGGATCGGCGGTTTCTTCGGCGATCGCCTGCAGTGGGCCGCCAGGGCGGAGAAGCTCGAGGCCTCCCTGGATGAATCGCTTGCGGATGCCGATGATCTGCGCGCGGTACTTGATAACGAGCGTGCCCAACTCGAGCGTATGCGCAGGGATCGGGACCGGCTCGACGGTCGTATCGCCGAACTGGAGCAGCGCCAGTCGCTGGCCGCAGGCCTCGAGCTGGCGGTCCTGTTCCGCACCGGAAGCAGCGAACTGGATACGGATGCGTCCACCCGGATTGAGCGGCTGGCGGTGTTGCTGGAGCAGGAGCCGACGCTGACGGTGCGTCTGGACGGCTATGCCGACCCGCGCGGCGACGATGACTACAATATGTCGCTCTCGGCAAGCCGGGCTGATGCGGTGCGCGACGCGCTGCTGGCACGCGGCATCGGAGCGGACCGGGTCCAGGTGCAGGCGCATGGGCATACATTCTCGCTGGCCGACGAGGGCGATGCAGACGGCTATGCGCTGGAACGACGTGTCAGTATCAGCCTTGGCGCCGGGGACGATCCGGCGGTGGTTGCCCAGGAGCGCTAGCTCGCCGGGCCGCAGGATAATGACAATGGCGAGCGCTGCGGCGCTCGCCTTTTTTCCGTTTCCGGTCTGTGCCAGTATCGGTTGAGTTGCCCGACGCATTCAGAAATTCTCATGCAAATCGACGCTGAGCTCCTGCCCGCGGGCTGGCTCTGGACCTCCCGGATCATTGCGCTGGTGTGCGTTGTGCTCGCCGGCCGCGGTATGGACTGGAAAGGCCTGTTGCGCGATTCGTCCACCCTGCACCGGTTCGCGGCCTGTACCGTCGCGCTGCTTGTGTTGTGGTCGATCCGCGCCACAGTGGCGCAGGGCCCCGGGCTGCATATCCTCGGTGTCACCACCGTTACGTTGGTGCTGGGGCCCGCCGCGGCGCTGATCTCAACGCTGATTGCCGAGAGCGTGACCGGTCTCGGGATGAAGGCCGACAGCGCGCTGGCCGCGAGCTGGCTGGCGGGATCCGTGCTGCCGATCGCCACCACAGAACTGGTGCGGCGGCTGGTGCGTCGCAGGCTGCCGCCGGATCCCTTCTCGTTTATTTTTGGCGCTGGATTTTTCGGCGCCGTCGCGGCGACGGCCACGGCTCACCTGGGTACGTTTTTGATGGTTGGCGCACCCGACGCGGTGTGGTCGGGTGCCGTCCCGTCCTGGCTGAGTTTCTTTCTGCTGATTGCGTTCCCGGAGGCCTTTATCAACGGCTGCGTGATCACGATGCTGGTGGTCTGCTGCCCGCAACGCATGGTGGGCTATGACGCGATTTACCGGCATGACCGTCCCCGGTAACCGGTCGAGGCTGGCATAATCACCGTCCCCGACGGAGAGGAGCAGGACCTTGCCCAAGCCCCAGGATTTTTTTCTTGATACTCCGATCGCCGACGCGCGTCATCTACATCTTGTTACTGCCGAGTCTCTGGCCGCCTGGCTAAGCACAGCACCCGCATCCGAGGCCGCTTGGATCAAAGCCAGCGGCTTCCAGGCCCGTGCCGATACCGTCGTCGCCGTGCCGGGAGACGACGGGCAGATGGCGACGGTCCTCGCGGGGCTCGGTGAGCAGGCACCCGGTCTGCGCGGACTCGCGGCGGTGGCTGTCATGCTGCCGCCCGGGGACTATGTGCTTGAGGGCGAATTCGAGCGCCCGGAGATTTTGGCGCTGGGTTGGGCCATCGGCCAGTATCGGTTTGATCGCTATCGGGCGGGTGATCCGGGTGTGCGCCGGCTGGCGTGGCCGGACGGCGTCGATCGGCAACGGGTCGTCAGTGCCGCCACCGCGGATGCTCTGGTACGCGACCTGGTCAACACACCGGCCTCGGATATGGGTCCGGCCGAACTGGAAACCGCTGCGCTAGAGCTGGCAGGCGAGTTCGGCGCCGAATGGCGGGTGGTCAATGGCAGCGCGCTGCTGGAGCAGGACTTCCCGGCCATTCATGCGGTCGGTCGGGCCAGCGCCCGGGAGCCGCGTCTGATCGATCTGCACTGGGGCGATCCGCTGCGGCCGCGGCTGACACTGGTCGGCAAGGGTGTGTGTTTCGATTCCGGCGGCCTCAACATCAAGCCACCCGGCGGCATGCGACATATGAAAAAGGACATGGGTGGTGCTGCCCATGTGCTCGGGCTGGCGCGGATGATCATGACGGCCGATCTTCCGGTCCGTCTGCGCGTACTGATACCCGCGGTGGAGAACAGCATCGACGGCAACGCCTATCGGCCCGGTGATGTGATCACCACGCGCAAGGGGCTGACGGTGGAGATCGGCAATACCGATGCCGAGGGGCGCATGGTCTTGTGCGATGCGCTGGCCCTGGCCGACGAGGAGTCCCCGGATCTGATCATCGACATGGCGACGCTGACCGGCGCTGCCCGCGTCGCGCTGG
Organism: uncultured Gammaproteobacteria bacterium; assembly: GCA_947259915.1. GTDB lineage: Bacteria > Pseudomonadota > Gammaproteobacteria > Steroidobacterales > XN24 > CAMYOC01. Next base: position 1,703 of record CAMYOC010000014.1, on the reverse strand, counting down.
GTCCCGAGCTGCCGGCGATGTTCAGCAGCGACGATGACATGGCGGCAAGGCTGCAGGCGAAATCAGCGCTGAGCGAGGACCCGCTTTGGCACATGCCGCTCTGGGCGCCCTATGATAGGGATCTGAGCAGCGCCGTGGCCGATCTAAACCACATCGCCAATAACGCCTTCGCCGGTTCAATCTATGGCGCGTTGTTCCTCAAGCGCTTTGTCGATGCCGCCACCGCCTGGCTGCATCTGGATGTCTATGCGTGGAACGTCAAGACCCGGCCCGGTCGCCCTGAGGGGGGCGAGACCCAGTCGATCCGGGCGCTGTTTGCGCTGCTGGAGGAACGCTACCGCGGCTGAGACCGGCGGCTGGTGTAACGGCTGGCCGCAAACAGGATCAACCACAACAGACCGATTGCGAGGACGGCCAGCGCGGCTGCCACATAGGCGAAAAAGTCCGGCGCCTTCATCATCGTGGACATCAGCGAATCCTGGTAATAAAAAAACCACTGATGCTCGGCCGGGAAGATCAGATCATGCAGGCTGTAGAACACGCGCTTTGCTCCGAGCAACAGCACGGCGGCCACGGTCAGCAGGAATCCGGCGCCGGTCATCAACAGCATGCGCCGCGCAGGCGGAAGCCGGCGCCGTCGGCGACGCAGTACCGCGATCTGTAACGCCAGCACCAACAATGCGGCCACCCCGGCCATCTCCAGTCCGCTCACCAGACGCGCCACGTCGCGAAGATGGACGATCTCCGGCGGCCTCAGCAGAGAGCCCAGACGCTTCCCGGCCGGATCGTGATAGCTGAGGCTCTCCAGACCGCGGCCGTCGTCGCGGATAGCGCGGCCGATAGCCGCAAACAGGCGCTGACGCTCGTCGCGGTCAGTCTCGCCAAACCCGTTCCGATAGCGGTTTTCCGGGGCGAAACGGTCGATATGGGCGCCGATGCCGGCCGGCTGATAGAGCGCGGGATAGAGATAGTCGACGGACGCCACCAGGCGCCAGGCCAGGAACAGGGCACCGAGCAGCGCGGCGGCGATAAACAGGAACACCGTCGGCCATCGGCAGGGATTTGTGGAACCCGGGTCGGCTTTCACGGGACTAAGTTACCATGTGACGCGGCGATCCCGGGCCCGCGTGGCTCGGCGGCAGTCGCGCCGTGCTGTTGCATTTCCGGTGGCCAGGTTCGAACAAAAGGGGGATGGGGATGATTTCAGGTTTTACACGTGCTCTGGCGTCAGTGGCGGTTTTGGTGATTTTGCTGGGCGGTTGTGCGGCGGCCGGCCAAAGCGCCGCAGGCAAGGCGGTCCTTGATTTCTCACGCCCTCCGAACCAATTTTACCCTGCCCGTCTGGTGGTGCTGGACGGCAACAATGTCAACGCGCCGGCTTCGCGCAGCAGTTTTTGGGTCGAACCCGGTGTGCATGAAATTGTCATCGCCGCGGCCATCGACGACCGGACCATGGTCAGTGGTCCGGTTGATCGTTCCGCCGGCACCGATCCGGGACGCACGACCATCGAGGTAGAGGCGGGCAAGCGCTATAACATCGGAGCTCAGTTGATCAACGAACGCGGTGACTGGGAGCCTGTGATCTGGCGAATCACGGACCAGTGACCCGGTCACAACCGGGCGCGATGCGGAGAGTCCTTGGCAAGGAAAGCAGTTTTCTTCAAACAGGAGAGGGGACATGAAACGAGTCGTATTGTTGGTAT
>CAMYOC010000013.1 GCA_947259915.1 uncultured Gammaproteobacteria bacterium | reverse complement strand
TCTCGCGGCGGCTTGCCGGGCATGGCACGACGTATAAGAAAGTCATCGACGGTGTCCGCTTCCAGGCCGCAAAAGAGCATCTGGAAAACCCGGACATGCAGGTGCTCGATGTGGCCCACGCCGTCGGTGTCAAGGACCCGGGCGACTTTACACGGATGTTTCGTCGCGTCGGCGGCCTGACGCCAACCGCTTTTCGCAGGGCGGCCTCTAAGGCTCGGAATTAAGCGCCTGTAGCGCCACGACTCATCGCCGTCGGTGGCCCACTTCTTGTAAGTATGGGGCGGATAAACGGTGTTTTGTGAGCAAGTTTTCTCCTCTGACCTGGTTGATCAGTCTAAAACTCTCGCGAAAAGTTTGCCTATCTCCCTGTTATGTACTCGCGTCGGCGAGCTTGCAATTCATAGTCGACCATTCCCGAACTGCAGCACGCCGAGCTCCAGGCCAAATGGTTTTTCAGTGGCTTCCTTGCTGATTTAGCGTTGTGGTTGTGGTTTCGCTTCCTGCGAAAAGAGCTAATGTCTCAGGCGGCGCCCGGGATGGCGGTGTCAGTAGCGGTAGAGCAGGGGTGGCTTGCTCATTTTTGTGTAGCGAAAACCCGGGGACAGTTTACCTATTTCGACTGCGCCGCCGGCGACCCTCGCCAAATAGGTAAACTGTCCCCGCAAATCAGAAGGTCTTGTCCCAGTAGTCAGTCCGGTCCAGCATCTCCTCCCGGGTGCCTTCGGGGATCAGCTCGACCGGATCGTCGCTCGTCCGCAGCTCCCAGCCGCCGCCCAGGGCGCGGTAGATCTCGACCAGGTTGCTGGCCACCGAACCCTGGGCCGTGGCCAGCTGGTCCTGCTGGGAGGCCAGCGAGACCAGCGTAGAAATGACCGTGTTGAAGGTCACCAGCCCATCCTCGTACTGCAGCGTCGAGATATCCACGGCACGCTGGGCAGCATCCGCGGCAGACTGCAGATCGGCGAGCTGGCCCTGGGATTGGAGGAAGGCGACGATCGCGTTCTCGACCTCGGCCTGGACCTGGAGCACGGTCTGGCGGTAGTCCTCCAACAGCTGCTGGAAGCCTGCATCCTGGAGCCGGACATTGCTGCGCAGACGGCCGTAGTTAAAGATGTTCCACTGGAACCCACCGCTCAGGTCGTAACGGAAGGTGTCGTTGGTAAACAGATCACCTGCGTCGCGGTCGCCCGCGGTGTTCACGCTCGTGCCGATGGAACCGCCGACCCCAAACTGCGGGTAAAGATCGGTGATCGCAAAACCGATCTGGGCGCTTTGTGCAGCGAGCTGGCGCTCGGCGACGCGGATATCGGGCCGCTGCCGGATCAGGTCCTGGGGCATGCCGACGGCGATCTCCGGATCCACCCTCGGCACGGGTTTTGGCTCACCCAGCAGGTCCCGCAGATCCTGGGGTGGCCGTCCCAGCAGCACCGCGAGTCCGTTCTTCAATTGCTGCAGCGAAATCTCGAGGGCGTACACCCCCGCCCGGGTGTTGTATAGCAGCGTCTGAGCCTGTTCCACATCCAGGGCGCTGGTGGCGCCGGCGTCGAACTTGGCCTGGGTGATACGGACGCTCTCCTCCTGCAGCTCCACGTTGTACCGCGCCACCCTCAGACGCTCCTGGGTGGTGCGGATCGACACGTAGGTCTGGGCCACCTGGGCGATCAGCGAGACCATGACACCGTCATAACTGGCCAGGCTCGCATCGAGCAGCGCCGAAGCGGTCTCGATCTGGCGCCGGAACCGGCCCCACACATCTGCCTCCCAGCTGATGTTGAAACCGAAATCGTAGACGTCGTCGGTCTGCCGGTTGGCCCGCTCGATCCCCGCCGATCCGCTGATGTCCTGCTGTTGGGGATACTGATTGCCGACCGCGATGGCGAGCTGCTGCTGGGACTGGATCACACGCAGTCCGGCGGAGCGCAGGGTCAGGTTGTCGGCGATGGCGATCTGCACCAGGCGATCGAGTACCGGGTCTTTTAGCGCCGTCGACCACCACGCCGGCGTCAGCGGCGCCGTGCTGTCCAGTCGCGGATCCTCGTAGGCCAGCCAGTCGGTCTCCAGCGGCGGTTCGGGCTGTTCGTAATCCGGCCCGACCATCGTGCAGCCGGGAGCGATCAGAGCCGCCGCCGTCAGAAGGGCCAGATGGCATAGCGATCGGCTCATCGGATTGTGCTTACTGCAGCGCCGCCGGCGCGGCCACGGTCTTGCGTTCCCGATCATCCCCGGCGGTGCCGGTCATCACCAGCACCGAGCAGGTAGTACCGACCCGCAGCTCGACATCCTCCGGCACATTCGTCAGATGGATACGCACGGGGATGCGCTGGGCCAGCCGGATCCATTCGAAGGTAGGGCTGACGTTGGGCAACAGATCGAAGCCGGTGCTGCCGTCCTGTTGGGCAATGCCCCAACCGAGGCTGTCCACATAGCCCTCCAGCGGCGTATCGGGATAAGTCATCAGCGTGATCACCGCCTTGTCTCCCGGTCGTACCCTGGCGATCCGGTTCTCACGGAAGAATCCATCGACCCTCAGGCTCGATGTGTCCACCAGGGCAAGCACCGCCTGGTTGGCCACCGCCTGGCTGCCGAGACGCAGGGCGAGATTGGTCACGTAGCCATCGGCGGGTGCGCGGACTTCGGTAAATTCCAGATTGAGTTCCGCCTGACGCAGCGCGGCCAGCGCGCTCCGGACCTGGGGATTATCGTCGCCGATGGCACCCAGGTTCGCCTCGGCCTCGGCCAGCGTCGCCTCGGACTCGACCAGGTTGGCCCGCGCCTGTAACAGCTGAGCATCGGCGGCCCGCCTGTTCTGTAACGACACCTCATAATTGGCCTGGGCCCGCTCCACCGACCGTTGCGACGTGGCTTTCTTGGGCAGCAATTCCTGCTGGCGTTCGTATTCCGCCTTGTTCCTGGCGATGGTCGACTCATCGGCGGAAATCTGGCTCGCGGCCTGCTCGATATTGCCCCGCGCCACTTCCACCGCGGCGCGTGCGGCATCCACCTGTTTCTCCAGCGCCCGGACCGAATCACCAGTCTCATCCAGCTGCGCCCGGGCCTGGTCCAGATCCGCCTGGAAGGTGCGCGGATCGATCCGGAACAGCAGCTCCCCGGACTTGACGAACTGGTTGTCGCGGATCGGCAATTCGACGATCGGACCGGTCACCCTCGGCGTGACCTGGATGACATCGGCGCGGACCTGCCCGTCCCGGGTCCACGGGTTGGCGACGTAGTCCCAGTACTTCAGCAACACAACGAGCACCGCGATCAGCACGATGGCACCGGTGGCCAGATATTTCCGCGGTAGGTTCAAGCGCTAAGTCCCTATGATGAATGTGCCTGCGACCAAGGTGTAGATCACGATTAACGAAACGAAGACCAGCGGCGGGTAGGCAAAATACCGCGACCAGCGGAAGCGGTTCAACAAACGTACGGTGACCAGGACGGCGATCAGACCCAATACGGCGGCCACGAGCATCGGCGGCAGATACACACCGCCGATCGCGTATTCGTGCGGGACCGGACCGATCATCGCGTTGCCCTGATCATCGTCAGAACCTCTCCTCCCGCCAGGCGTCCCAGTTTATCCGTTCGGTCAGACCCGCGTAAGAGACAAGAGCCTCCGACACGCCCCGATAGGCACCGAGAAGGCTGTAGAAGGTCTCCGCCCCCACCGGGCCCATCTGGTTTTCGGATGAGCGGTCCAGCACATCTTCAATGCGCTGCTCCAGCCCGTCCATGATTTCCGTCAAGCGGGAGCGGAACGTGATTGCCGTCGCGGCCGCCGGGTTGTCCGACAGATGTTGGAAAGCACCCTGGACTGAAGCGCTCCAGCTACGCATGTCGCCTTCCAGGGCCTGCACCAGGGCCTCTGATTTTACCGGCTCGCTGGCCTCGACCATCGCCTGCATGCGCAACGAGAGTTCGCCGAGACCTGCCACCAGGTTCCGAACATCCTCAGGCGTAGCGCCGGCCAATGCCGCCGGGTCGATACGCGGTGCCCAGGTGCCGAGCTTGTTCGGCAGCGTGGCCACCTCCTGCAGATGAAAGGCCTTTCTCCACCTGTCGCGGCGGCTGATCGAGCCGCCGCCCGGCCGGTCGACGATGGAGATCAGGAAATCACAACTACGGAAAAAACGCCCAAGCTGTCTAAGAAAAACCCGCTCCGGACGCCAGGAGATGGGGAAGTAAACGGTCAGCGCCAGCATCGGGATCATCACTGCAAACATCATCACGGTCGTGGCGAGGCTAAGGAAATTGTAGGTCTGATCGTTGGAGATCGATGCGATCACGACGAACAAGGCCAACCCGAATGCTCGCCCCAGCATCTGTTGTGGCTCGGCGAACGAATAGCAGATGACAAAGGTGACCGCAAAAATCAGCGCACCCAGACCGAGGAAGGTCGCCAGCTGCGGCATCACAAAAATATACAGAACACCGGCGGACAACGCACTGACGGTGACCGGGGCATAGATCTTTGATATCGGCAGTTGTGGTGCGTTCACCAGAGCCATCCCGAGCGCGCCGGCCATGCCGACGAAACCCGGACCGCCCGGCCAGCCTTCCACGTAGATAAACGCCAGGTAGGCAGCCAGGACTATGATCAGGAAGCGGGCCACACAGGCAAGACGATCGGGATCAGGCAGGAAACGGGGGCGCGGCCGGGCTGACTCCGCGATCGGTGGCGCCTGGCCATAGCCCCGGATTCCGCTGAGGGCGCCGAAAGCCACTCGAGTGATCTCTTCGAGCGCCTGCATACGGCGATACAAGACCGCGATGGCGGCGCGGTCAAAATGAGACAAGATGCCAGCCACCTTGTTGTCGATAGTCAGCTCGACCGGACCTGGCCTTCTCTGCGGCGCCTCGCCCGCCAGCATCAAACCGATCTGTTCCAGCCGATTGTCGATCTCATCGAGGTAGGCCGGTAGGCCAGGCAGCAGACGCGTCAGATCCATGGTCCGGATCTCGGCGAAACTGTCGTGCCAGCGCTCCATCACCGTTGCCAGCTTCTGAACGCTGCCCTGGTACTGTCGCCATGGTTGCTGCAGTTCCCGAACCTCGTAGCTGTCCGAGATCGCGGCATTCAGCAGCTGGCCAAAGCGCGCCTGCTGCTGGGCCTGCTGTGCTCTTATCTGCAAGGCTTCCTTTGCCTTGCCCTCCTCCCCACTCATCAGACTGCGGTAGGCGGCAAACAACTGGTGCTGGGTCGCCGCCAGATCACGGGCGACCGTTTCAAATTGGCTGCGACTGTGTACCGGCCAGATAAACAGCGCAACCAGACTGTAGACCAGGATACCGAGACCGGTCTCCTGGACCCGCAGTACAGCCGTGTCAAACGCGTTGACCGGATCCGGGCCGGAGTCGAAACAGACGATGATGACCACGAAACCGCTGACCTGCCAGAAGTACTGATACTTCGGCCCTCCCATCATGTAGCAGCAAAAGCAGACAAACGGCAACATGAACAGGATGAACAACCAGCGATCCTGGGCAAAACCAGCGATCAGCGACAGCGCGACAATGGCCGCAAGCACCGTGCCGAGCATGCGCAATGCAGCCCTGTTCACAGACAGGCCGACCGTGGCCTGGCTGACAAACGCCACCGCAAAACCCGCCCAGTAGGGCCGGTCCCAGTCCATGGATAAGGCGATGCCGTAGGCGATGGTCATCGCCAGCGCGGTCTTGATCGCTTCCTTTGCTTTTCTGGAGAGGATCATCGAGCAGAACTCGCCTGGATGCTGTCGGCGTTCACACGTTGCCTTGTGGCTGGGCGGCGCCGGATAAACAAATAATTAAACACCGGCACTTGTCGATCCCTCAGCCTTCCTGCTTTGAGCGCCGACCGTAGGCCTGAGCCCAGGGGTTTGCCGTCACGCCGTGGGCGAGGATGCTCATGATCACGGTGCAGGCGACGACGACGGCCAGAATACCCGCGTTCTCCAGATTAGCGTTCAAAACCATGACCGCAAACACGATGCTGGCGAGGCCCCGCGGACCGAACCAGCCGATAAAGAGTTTGCTCTCGGTGTTGAAGCCGGTGCCGGTCAGACAGAGGAAGACCGGGAGCATACGGATCACGGTCAGGCTCAATGCCGCATAGACCAGATAGCGCCACTCGAAGTATCCGACCGCCTGACCGACCACTGCCGAGCCGAAGATGACCCAGGTGATCAGGCCAAAGACGCCGCCCGTGCCCTCTGCCGCCAGCAGGAACTTCTCCTTGTTTTCTCCCATCAGTCCGCCGAACAGGAGTCCGCCGACGAACGAGGCGATAAAACCACTGCCACCGAGCGCTTGCGCGGTGGCGAAACAGGTCAGTGCGAGCGCGACCACCGGGATCTGGTTCCATATCGGTGTGAGCCACTGGCGTCCCGTTGCGAACTTGAGACCCTGCACGGCGACGGCGGTCAACGCCACGCCGACCGCCACGCCGATACCGACTTCCTCGGCCAGCAGGTGCAGCGCCAGACCCCAGGGCCCGCCTTCCTGACCCGCATCTTGTGCCAGAGCCAGAAACAACAACAGGACCGGCACGCATATACCGTCGTTCAGACCGCTCTCGGCATTGAGCCCCTGACGCACGTCATCGGGAACTGCCTCGTTGCTCACGACCGCCTGCCCGAGGGCGGCATCCGTCGGTGCCAGCATCGTCGCCAGCAGCGCCAGCTCGAACACGGACAGTTGTACGTTGAGCAGCGATGCAACAACGTAGCCGAGCGCGATGGTCAGCGGCAGACCGATGAGCAGCAAACGCGTCGGCAGCCAGGCGGTCTTGCGCAACACCTTCAGATCGGCGCCGGCCGCGTCGCTAAACAGCACCAGTGCCAGCGTCAGCTCCGCCAGCGTCTTTAGCGCTTCCCGATCGCTCTCGAAGGACAGCAGGTCGAATCCGGTGGGGCCGATCAGCAGGCCGAATGTGGTAAATACGATCGGCCCGGTGATCCAGGTCCGGTCGATGCCGCCGGCGACGAAACTGTAAAGGAGCGCGAAACCGGCGATCAGTGCAAGGCTTTCGTACATAAGGAGATCTCTTTTTTTTGTTCATCTTGCCCGTAGCGCATTGCCCACGCTCATGCGACGACAGGTCATATACGGCGATTATGGCATGTAGAAGAAAGGGCACCGGTTTTTTGTCGGTGAAAAACAAACCCGGTGCACGTCGTTTTTCAGGGCGCAATGAAAATCAGCCCGATCAGCGCCGGCGACAGCAGCCATAGGGAGAAGAGTGCCAGCGACGGATGCCAGAAGTACCGGCTGAGACCGGTGTAATTCAGGACCCTGGCCAGGACCAGGGGGCAGGGCAGCCCGGCCACGATCGCCGCGAAGAGTGGCGGAAGTTCAACCCCGAGGGTCTGCATTTCAGCCGGCGCCTCAAGAAACATAGCGGTCACACCAGCAAATGGCCAGTGTGCTTCTTGAAATATTGAGCATAACGGTCCTGGTGGTAATTTTTTGGCTGAGCGCGACGGCTATCGCCAGTTGTCTCAGTAGAAACAATTGATTGTTCCCCCAACGCACCGCATCACTGCCCAGTTCTTCTCAGGCTCAGAGCCCGATTTCAGTTTCCGGGCGTGTCTTCCTTTTTCTTGTGGTGATCGTACGGCCAGCCGCCGGCCGCGCCGGCCGCCGCACCGATGGCGACACCATGCGGCGCTTGGCCCACGGCGAGGTCGCATGCCCGACACTGGGTCGTCGCCGCCGCTCGCCCTCCTTGGTGGTAAGAGCGCTCCACGAATCCGAACATTCTCTACCGAGCAACTGCGGGGAAACAGCCTCTCCGGGCTCGACCCCCGTCGGATGCCCCGTCATCGTGCTAAATTTAGCTGGGGAAGTCAGGGAGATTCAGATGCCGCCGCCACCGCCGACCGTGGAGATGATGCTGGTTCTCGGGCTGCTGGCACTCGCCATCTTCCTGTTCGCCAGCGAGATCCTGCGTGTGGATGTGGCGGCGGTCCTGGTGATGACGCTGCTCGGCCTGGCGATCTATGTCCCGGGTCTGACCGAGTTGCTGAGCCCCTCGGTGCTGTTCTCCGGATTCTCCAGCAACGCCGTGGTCTCGATCATCGCCGTCATGATCCTCGGCGGCGGTCTCGACAAGACCGGTGTCATGACCGAGCTGGCAGGGTTCATACTGCGCGTCGGCGGCCGTGCGGAGAAGCGGATCGTCATGCTGGTTTCGAGCATCGTGGGAGTGACCTCTTCCTTCATGCAAAACGTCGGGGCTACGGCCCTGTTCCTGCCGGTTGTCTCGCGAATATCGGCCCGGACCGACGTGCCGCTCTCCCGGATGCTCATGCCGATGGGCTTTTGTGCCATCCTGGGCGGCACGCTCACGATGGTCGGTTCGAGCCCGCTGATCATGTTGAACGACCTGATCATCAATGCGAACCGTTCGCTGCCCGAGGCGCAGCAAATGGAGACGTTCGGCCTGTTCGCGGTCGCTCCCGTGGGCATCGTCCTGTTGATTTGCGGATTGGTATATTTTGTCTTTTTCGGCCGGTTCGTGCTGCCCGACGACCGACACACCAGCGAGACTCGAGGCGCTGGAACTCTGGATTACCTGCAGCGTATCTACGGACTCCATGCGGCGGTGCACGAGATCATCGTGTTGCCCAAAAGCCCGCTGGTGGGCAGGAGCATCACCGAGATCCAGGATGAATTCGAAATAAGGATCATCGCCACCCGCTATGCCGGCAAGACGCTGGTATCGACGCCAGTGGAGGCGCCCATCGCTGCACCGGCGCTGCTGGCCGTTATCGCTCAGCCAGAGCAACTCGAGAACTTCCTCTCCAAGGGACGTGTGCGTCGACGACTGAAGATCCGCGAATTCGAGCATGCCCTGGCGAGCACGGAAGCGGGCATCGCCGAGCTCGTCGTGCCGCCGGACTCCGAAGTGATCGGTAAGACGGTACGCGACCTGCGGTTCCGGATGACCTACGGCTTGAGTCTTCTTTCGATCTTCCGGGGCGGCGAGAGTATCCAGACCGGGTTACCGGCGGTGGAGTTCCAGGCCGGCGACACCCTGGTCTGCCATACGCGCTGGGACAACCTTGCAACCCTCGAGAGCAACCGCGACTTCGTCGTCGTCACATCCGAATATCCACGCGAGGAGCAGCGCCCACACAAAGTCATCGCGGCCCTGAGTTTCTTCATGCTCGCCATCGCGCTGGTGCTGTTTACCGACATCCTGCTGCCGGTGGCGCTGCTCACGGGTGCAGTCGGGATGATTGTCACCGGTGTGCTGACGATGGACGAGGCCTATCAGGCCGTTAGCTGGAAGACGGTATTTATTCTCGCCGGGCTCCTGCCGCTCGGCATCGCCGTGCAGACCTCGGGCACCGCGAACTGGATCTCGCAATATGTGCTCTACCTGTTGGGGGACGTCTCGATCTGGACTTTGCAGCTCGCCATCGCAGTGCTGGCGACGGTGTTCACGCTGGTGATGTCGAACGTCGGCGCCACCGTGCTGCTGGTTCCGATCGCGGTCAATCTCGCCACGACGATCGGCGCCGATCCGGCAATGTTCGCTTTGACCGTCGCCGTCTCGACGTCCAACTCGTTCCTGATTCCGACCCACCAGGTCAATGCCCTGATCATGGGGCCGGGCGGCTACCGCGTCGCCGATTTCCTGCGCGCAGGCGGGATCATGACGATCCTCTTCCTGGCGATTTCCCTGATCATGCTCAATATGGTGTTTTGAGCTGCAACCGGCCCCCGATTAGCCGGGTCTAGCCATGTGCTCGCTCGTGGGCGGCGAGCTTCGCTTCCACCTTGTCGAGGCATCCGAGAATCCTGTCGCAGGTGCAGTAGGTGCCGGTGTTCACTTGTTGATTTGTTCGGCCGACGCCACAGGGATGTCTAGAATATAAGTTAATAAGTGAACACCGGCACCCGCAACTGCTGGAAGCCTGTTGGCTTTCCTATTGGCTCAATTCACCGGGACAGTGAGGACCGGCGCCTGCTGGGACGCTCCCGGGTCTGCGAGCCGTATACCGATAAACGTGCGCAGCAACGCGAACGCAGTCTTGCTCGCCGCGTCGGTGGCGTCGATATAGAACCATCGATCGTGGAAACGGATCCGGACCGTGGCATTGTCCGGACGATCCACGGAGGAACGGATGGTAATAAAACGCCTTCCCGTCAAGGCGGTCGGTGGGTCCGGGTCGACGATTCCAGCCTCGACATGGGCCGGTGGCAGATCTATGCCGTAGCTGAAAACGCGCAGCACATCGTAGGCCGAGCGCGTCTGGATGTTTACGGCGGACGCGGACCTGCCGACCGCCTGGCGCATCGGCAACAGGATCGTGGATCCGTCGATCTGTGTCTCGATGCCAAGCAGGCTAAAGAGCTCACGCACAGCATCGGCATGCGTGTTTGCATAGTCGTGCAGGTCCCAGAAATACTCGACTTCACCCCCGGGCTGAACAGCGCTGACAATGTCCATGACGCTGGCCCGGCGCAATTCGTCGTAGAGCTCGACAAAGCGCGCGAACCCCGCTGAGGGCGGTACTTCACTTAGCAGCGGATTGCGTAATCCGTTTGCCCGGCGCGCCGCCAGCGCAAAGAGGCCCCCTGGCTGCCTGGCCTGAGTCCCGATCAGCAGCCACTCGTCGATGGTGATCGGAGACAGCATCCGCCGGGTGAAATCCTGGCCGCTCAGCGGCACATAGGAGATGGTCGGATTCTCCTCGTAGGCGGCGCCGGCCGAGAACGGAACCAGGTTGCCGGCATAATCGTCGCTGTCACCGATGCCGATGTCGGTGCTGGCCTGGGCTCTGAATTTGAGACCCGCCGTGACGCTGGCCACCGTCATCATGCCGAAGGTCTCTTCGTAGCGCATACGCACCAGCGCGTTGAGGATCTGTTCGTCCTCGGTGCGGTTGATCACTTCGGTATAGGCACCCCGACCGGCGGTGATGGACTGCGGTCCGACCACCGCGCAGCCGCCGAGCATAAACATACCCAGGATGAGAAGGACGCCGCGCCTGCGGGCGAGGGAAATATCGGGACCCATACTGGCCATGAGCATCCTGCTACTCCTTCTCCGCGCCGCCACCCGCGATCAGTTTGATACACACATTATCACCCGAACCCAGCTCACCCAGCCCGGCGATCGCTGCCGGCGGGAACACGAACAGACTGGCGGCGCCGGCCAGCTTCTTCAGCACGCCGATTTTCCCCAGTGTGACCTTCGGATCGTTAAACGGACCGGTCACCACGATCGAGGTCGCGGCATTGAGCGTGGCGCGTTTCGGTTTCGGCTTGATCTTCACATCCCAGGTTTCGTTGCGCAGGTCCGCCGTGCCTGTGCCGACCAGGGTCGATTTCTCGGTATCGAGCACTAAAACATCGAAATTCGCCACGCCATCGGTGATGGTCACTTCGCTGGCGAGACAGTTTAATTGCGCCTCGTCGTCTTCTGCGGCTTTGGCCACCACAGACAGAAAGAACGTGGCCACCAGACCGCGCACGGCCCGCTCCGCCGCGGCGGCCCGTATCCTGCCTTTGTCGACGACCACCCTGAGCGACCCGGAGGCGTTGGCCCAGTATTCGGCCACGCTGCGCCCGGTCCCTGATACTTCGTAGTTCAGGTTGCCTTTGGCCTCGATCAGCGGCGGGTCCGACCAGCGCCCGGTGATGCGACCGGCATCCGCATCGCGTAATTCCAGCCGGTGTTTGTATTGCAGGGCGTCACCGACCGGCTGTGCATCGAGCTGTGCGGTCGCCTTACCGCCAAACGCCTGCGCGTCGGCGGATGCCACCAGCTTGCCATCAGTGAGCTTGATCGACGCGTCGGCCTTGTCCAGCTCCCATTCTTCGGTCACCAGTTTGTCCGCGGTCAGCTCGACATCCAGATCCACCTGGCTCATCCACTGGACCCGGACCGGTTTATCGCTAAAGAGTTTGCCGTCGGCTGGCTCTGGCTGCCCCACCGTGGCCGTCTGGCCAGACCACCATTTGTCCAGATGGCTCAGGTTTAGTGATTTGGCCTGAAATTTCCCGGTGACCTTTGGCCGGGTGCCGTCGAGAGCGATGTCGAAGTCCCCGGCGATATCGTTGTCGGCGAGCTCCGTTTGCATGTTCGTGATCGACAACTTGCGCGGCGCGCCCTTGAGTTTCAGCCGGGTCTTCCATGGCGGCGTCTCGCCGGTCGGGAATCCGGCCATCTGCGCCAACACCGGCCATTTAGTGCCATTGGCCGCGACGGAGATATCGATCCCGTCGAACGCGGGAAGATGTCCGAAGTCGCCCTCCAGATCGATCTCCAGATTCGGCGAACTGCGCGTGATCTTGCCGCTGAGGCCCTTGCCGCTCAAAAAGCCGGTCAGCGAATCCAGACTGCCGTCGAGGGTGATCGATTCTCCATCGACCGAACCGGTGGCGTTGAAATCCAGACCCTCTCCGATCAGTGGCGTGCTGAGCCGCGCCTGGTCGATCGTGAAGTCGCGGGCTGTCTCACCATGCGGGCGCCAGGTGACGGCCAGACCCTCGATGTCGATGTGGCTCAAATCGTCGAACAGGCTCACCGCCGGGTCTCCGCTACCCGATGACTTGAATTCCCAGTTGCCCCGGCCCTGCGCATCGGATTCCAGCAGCAGCTTCGCCTGCCCCAGAGAAATACTGCGCAGCCGGACCTCTCGCGCCAGCAGCACCCGGGGCACGATCGTGAGCACCAGACTCTGCGCCTCGATCATCGGCGTCTGACTGCCCGAGGGTGCATTGGCCAGACTCAAGCCGTCGGCCGAGAGACGCGGCGTGGGCCAGAGAGGG
>CAMYOC010000012.1 GCA_947259915.1 uncultured Gammaproteobacteria bacterium | reverse complement strand
CGAAACACCAGCCGAGCGGTTTGGCCAATGTGTTGCATCGACCGATTGAATCCGCAGCCAGAAGCCGCCCATCAATGGGAGCGTTTCAGAACCCAGATCGTGCCAATGAAATTCTGGTCGATAAATTTGTACTCAGCAGCCTGCGTTTCCGCATAGTTCAGGACTTCAGCAGCGATTTCAGGTTGTCGAGCCGCTATAGCTTTAGCGCGCGCAGCGATCATGTCGCCTTCGTTCTCGCCCCTGTCGCAATCACCTGCTTCGATAATCTCGCTAACCAGTGTATCGCCGCAGGCAGTTAGCCGGGCAATCATGTCCGCGCGTTCGGCATACTGCTCGAAGCCCGGGAAATCTGACGAGCCACCGTCTTTGATAAAGCCATCGCTGATTACTATGTATCCACCCGGTTTGGCGTACTGCCGGATAACGGAAACCGTCTGATCGAGTAGACCCAAGACGTCTCCAAGCGCAGCAAATATCGCTACGTCGCAGGGCTCGATCTTCCCCGCTAGCTTTATAATGTCGCCGTGGATGAAGTGGCACAGCTCAGACACGCCTCGCGACTCGGCTAGCTCTGTGCAGCTTTCGATGAAAGGTTCGAACAAGTCGATTCCGAGCACCTTGAGGTTTAGGTCCTCCGCAATTTCAACCGCTACAGCACCTTTTCCGCACCCAAGGTCTACCACGGTTGTCGACTTTGTTAGATTGAGATCATCGAGAACGCTGGTAATTGCCTCCGCATCGCTTCCCAATTCTTCCAAGTCGGCGAGCAATTCGGGTATATAGGGTAGTAGCGCAATATGGGTCTCGAGCGCATACGCAACCATGTCGTCTTCGGATCGCATATCTATCATTGTGGTCGATCATTCTAACGGGTCAGCGGCAGCTTAGGGTCATGGCAGGCCTCACCCGGCCAATTGCAGTCCATCCATAAGTCATCGAGCAAGCATGTCGTAAGGTTGTTCTTCTGACTCCAGCAGTGCATTTACGTAATGCACGAAGTCTCGATCAAACGCTTTGGCACCCATCTTCCAGAACGCTTTCCCACCACTTGACGACAAAATACCTAAAATATCATTACGCACCACGCTCCACTGGTTCTCAGGAAGCATCCCGTCCTGGTGCAGTTGATACATGACCAACCATGCGTTTCCGTACTGGCCCATGAGCATCCAAAACTGCATTAGCTCGTCGTCATCCAGTGCATCTGGTGACTCAAGTCCCCGTCGCCACACTGACGCGGTGGACTTGTCTTGGGCGACCAACAGGTTGATGTCACTCATTGCCTGGACAAACGCATATCGTGCGGTCGCACGTCCCTGGGCGTTACTTTGCCT
Source organism: uncultured Gammaproteobacteria bacterium (assembly GCA_947259915.1). Classification (GTDB taxonomy): domain Bacteria; phylum Pseudomonadota; class Gammaproteobacteria; order Steroidobacterales; family XN24; genus CAMYOC01. The sequence goes on along the minus strand of CAMYOC010000012.1, from coordinate 11,484 downwards.
TACCTGAACCACGAGGTAGACCAAAGATGGGACTACAGCGATAGCGGCGATGATCTCCGCCAGATAAGCTAATTGCTCAAGTGACATATTGTTATGCCCGGCGTCTCCAGTAGGTCAGGCGAATTGTCGCGCCGAGCCAACTCAATTTCCAGTGGAGGAAAAGGATCGTCGGTGGCCGACTTGCAATAAAATGGCCGCTTGGTGGCGGACTCATCCGGCCAGAAGCTGCCATCGAGAATCTGACCTGATTCAGCTGGTCGGCAATCCGCATCGCACGCTGACGTTGCGCAAAGTCTACGCAGCGTCGAACCTCTCCTTGTTGTCCGCCATCCATTTCTCCATGTCTTCTTTGGTATGGCTGGAGTTCTTCATTGCATCAGCATGAGCCTCCATGTAATGAGGCCGAAGTGCGCTCATCCATTCTTCAAATGTTTCGCCTTCCGCAGTAACTTCGCACAGGTCGCACTTGAGAGTTTTCATGACGATCCTCAACTTTGGAGATGGCCGCAGGCGACCGGTTGACTGGCAATGAGTAATCGGGCCAAGTGTAAGGATTAGCTCGGTGGTGTCCATGGCAACTGCCTGAGTTCATTATCTGCGCGCGCGTGACCGCCTTGATATCAGGGCTGCGGGGCGATTGCGACATGGGAACAGAGGATCGCGGCCGTGGGCCCAGGCTGGGGTGCGACCTGGCTGAATAGCCAGTATGGGTCGGAAACGGCTACCAATGGCCGATAGCGGTTCCGCCGTCCCGTCTGCAAAACGAGTCCACATCGGACAGCAGTAAACCGTCTGTCTCCAGTCCAGATTGCTGTTGTTGCGGGTCAGTGCCAATATTTTGACTATACTGAGCTTTGCTTGAATTACGTACGGGTGAGGACGTCTGAAGTGGATCTAAATCGGCTGGTCAAAAAATACTTCGACGCGTGGAATCGGCAAGATGTGGCTGGTGTTCTCGAACTCATGCACCCGGGCGCTGCATACTACGATGCTTTCTGGATGGAAACCTGCGTCGGGCACCATCTCACCCAGTACTTTCAGGATGCCATGGACGAAGAGCCATTCTGGTACGAGCAGGTCGGCGACGTGATACCTACTCCCAGTGGGTGTGTATTTCGTTACAGCGCCCATCATCGGTCAGGCTCGAAACCAGGTGCGCTGATATGTCACGGTGCGGAAGTACTCAATATTCGGGCCGGCCAGATACTGACTGTGACTGACCTTTATTGCAGCCCCAATAGAGCCGATTTAGAAGAAGTGGCCGAATTGGCGACGCGGCGGCATGGCGTACCGAGTCACACCACAGCAGGGCTGGGGGCCTTAAAGACGACGCGACTCAAGGCTGAGCTGTCGGCCCAGATTGACAAGGATAAAGTCTATCTCGATCCAGACATTACACTGTCGCAACTCGCGGACGATATTGGCTGTACGTTTCTGCAGCTGTGTATCGTTGTAAACAAAGAATTTGGATCGAGTTTTGAAGAGCTGGTGGACGCTCGCAGAATCGCGTACGCGAAGGATCTGTTAGAGAAAGCGCCGGGCAAACCGGACATGGTCGCCCAGGTTGCAGCTCAGGCGGGATTCAAGTCCTTGCAGGAATTCGATTTGAAATTCAAAAAGGCCCTGGGTGTCACACCGACGGACTTTTGTGCCCATCCAGATAATGAAAATGGCTCCGCAGAAAACCTGCATTAGTCAGGCATATTCATATAGCCGACGAATGCCCGATTCTGGCCGCAAGCCGACGGTGTCGCCGGGCGTCAAGTAATTCTGAGTTGCGGTACCCAAGAGGGTCCACTAACGGACTCTCGACTGATCGCCAACGCATCCGCGCCGTTGCCTTTGAACCGGCCCTTTGCGAGGCCAGGAAAGCCCCGGCGATGCCCGGTCCGGGCTCAGGCCAGGGGCGGGACGATCGGGGTGCGGCGGCAGCCGGGCTTGGTCAACAGGACCTGGACATTGCCGATCGCGCGCTCGAGAAAACCGCCCTCGCAGTAGCACAGATAGTACTCCCACATACGGATGAACTCTTCCGGGTAGCCCAGCGCGCTGACCTCGTCGATGTGCGCGAAGAATCGCTCGCGCCAATGACGCAGGGTGGTCGCGTAGTGGGGCCCGATGTCTTCGAGGTGGAAGATTTTCATATCCGTGGAGCGCATCAGGCTGTCACTGATCGCCGCGACCGAGGGGATAAAGCTGCCCGGGAAGATATAGCGTTTGATGAAATCGATCGTCTTCAATGCCTGCGCGTAACGCTGGTCCTGGATAGTGATGGCCTGCAGCAGCATGGCGCCATCGTCCTTGAGGAGCGAACTGCACTTGTCAAAATACGTGTCCAGATAATGATGACCCACGGCCTCGATCATCTCGATAGACACCAATTTGTCATAGCGTCCGGTGAGATCCCGGTAGTCCTCGAGCAGCAGGTGGATACGATCGCTCAAACCGGCGGCGGCGACCCGCTCCGAGGCCAGCTCGAATTGCTCACGCGAGATCGTTGTCGTCGTCACCTCGCAGCCATAGTTGGCGGCCGCATGGATCGCGAACCCACCCCATCCGGTGCCGATCTCGACCACGTGATCGGTCGGTTTGAGGTCTAGCTTGCGGCAGATGCGATCGAGTTTGGCTAACGAGGCCTGGTGCAGGGTCGCGTCTTCACGCTCGAACACCGCGGCCGAATACATCATGGTCGGGTCGAGCCACAAGCGGAAAAAGTCATTGCCCAGATCGTAGTGGGCGGCGATGTTGCGCCGGCTGCCGGTCCGGGTATTCCGATTGACCCAGTGGAAAGCCTTCTGTAGTGGGGCGGTGAGCTGTGCGAGTCCACCTTCCATCCCTTCGAGCACATGACGATTACGCAGCAGCAGCTGGATCAGCCCGGTCAGGTCGTCACAGCTCCAGTGGCCCTGCATATAGGATTCGCCGGCGCCGAGTGAACCGCCGAACGCGATTTCGCCATAGCAGCGACGGTCGTGGATGGTCATATGCAGCGTGACATCGGCATCCTCGGCAGACTCACCAAATGCATGCGTCTGTTCGTCATCCCTGACCAGCAGGCGGCCGCGACTCAGGCCACCCAGACGCTGCAACACGAGCCGCCGGCCCAGGCCGTCGAGCGAGGAGGGCTTCGGCGTACCGGCCAGGACTTTCGGGGAGGAAATAGCGATGGACTTCATTTCGGGTTCGCCGCTGCCGGCGCCTCCTTCGCGGGATGAACAAAGAACGGACAACGCTTTAGCCACAGTCGCAGTGCCTGCCAGTGGATGGCGACAAAGACTCTGGCGGTCATCCATGGATAGCCCACCAGGACCCGCGCGAGACTCGCGGCGGAGATCTCGGTGCGGGTCAGCGCCAGCGTCACATCGAACAACCTGGCGCCGCGCTGCAGATTCTGCATATGGACAGAGAGCGCGTCGGCAGGCGCGGAGAAGCGCCAGTCGTAGTCGATGTCCATTGGCATAAACGGCGAGACGTGCATCTCCTTGCGCAGTTCGAAGCGGCGCATACCGGCACTCCCCAGCGTTTGGCCGTCGTTGAGGACATAGCAATGTTGCTCGCCCCAGGGTGTGTTGTTGACCTCGGCGACGATGGTTTCGACCCGCTCATCGTCCTGGTCGAAGCAGTAATAAAAACTGACCGGATTGAAGCAGTAGCCAAAGTAGCGCAGATGAGTCAGCAAGCGGATCGGGCCGGCCGGCCGGCGCCCGGTGCGCTCGGCCACCAGATCGCGCACCGCGTCTGCCAGCGGCTGCTGCGGATCGCCGAGATGATCCTCGCGTTTGAGCCAGGCCAGCGCGCGCCGGCCCACGGACCAGAACCAGCGCCGCCGGAACAAGCGCGGCGCCTCGTCGAGATCGACGTACATCATGAACAGGCGGTAATCGAAGGCGTGCTCCACCGGGGTGAAGCGCCGATGCCTAACCCGCCCTGCGTAGATGCAGCTGCTGGTCTTGGTTGTATTCATTGAAATGGTCCAGGGCGGCAAGCGCGCTGACGACACCGTCCTCGTGGAAGCCGAAGCGCCAGTAGGCGCCACAAAAATAGGTGCGATTGGCGCCGTTGACTTCGCCGTGCCGCCGTTGGGCAGCAACCGCCTCCTTGTTAAGGATCGGATGATCGTACTCGATCCGCTTGATCACTTTGGACGGGTCGATCGCCTCGCTGTTGTTCAGGGTCACGCAGAACTGGCAGGGGGCGTCCAGGCTCTGCAAGATGTTCATGTTGTAAGTCAGCGCCACACGCTCCTGCTGCCGGCGCAGCAGATGATAGTTCCATGCCGCCCAGGCCAGTCTGCGTTTTGGCATCAGATTCTCATCCGTATGCAGCACGGCCTCGTTCCTTTGAAAGGGGATCGCGCCCAGCACCTCGCGCTCGAGCGGACTCGCGTCGGCCAGCATGGCCAGCGCCTGGTCGCTGTGACAGGCAACGAAGACCTGATCGAATCGTTCCGGCTCGGAGCCTTCGGCCTTGATCCGTACGCCGTTCGGGTCGCGGCGGATCCACTGGACCGGACAGCGCAGCCGGATACGGTCCCGGTGTCCGGCAATCAGTGGATCTACATACGCCCGGGAACCACCGCGGATGACCCGCCACACCGGGCGGTTGCGGATATTCATCATGCCGTGGTTGTGGAAAAAACGGACAAAGAACGCCGCCGGCATCTCGGTCAGGCCGTCCGGTTTGGCCGACCAGATGGCCGCGCCCATGGGCACGATATAGTGCTCGATAAATCTGCGGGTATAGCGGCCTGCGGCCAGATACTCGCCGAGGGTCACCTCACTGTCCGGGTCGTGGAGCAGCGCTGGCGCCTCGCGGTTGAAGCGCAGGATGTCGGCGATCATCCGGTAGAAGGATGGCCGCAGCAGGTTGCTGCGTTGTGCAAACAAGGCGTTGCGCGAGGTGCCGTTGTATTCCAGCCCGGTCTTCTCGCAGCTGACGCTAAAGCTCATCGAGCTGGGCTGGGACTCGACGCCCAGCTCGTCCATCAGATGGATAAATTCCGGGTAGGTCCAGTCGTTAAAGACGATAAACCCGGTGTCGACCGCGTATGTCCGTCGGCCGTGCTCCACATCGACGGTATTGGTGTGGCCGCCGACATAATCAGCGGCTTCGAACACCGTGATCTCGTGTTCTTTAGCCAGATGATAGGCGGCCACATTGCCGGCGATGCCGGTACCGATCACCGCGATTTTCATGGACGTGCCTCCGCGGGGGTGATGCCGTCGGCGATCAGACGGGCGGTCCTGATCCGTGGCGGAACCGGACGCACGTCCCAGATCAGTCCTAGCGCCTGCAGCAGACGCAGGAAGTACCAGGTCATATCGATCTCCCACCAGAAGAAGCCCTGGCGTGCGGAACCCGGATAATGGTGGTGATTGTTGTGCCAGCCTTCGCCAAAGGTCAGCAGCGCGAGCCAGATGTTGTTACGGCTGTCATCGCGGGTCGCGTAGCGGCGCCGACCGAAGGTGTGCGCCAGCGAGTTGACGGTAAAGGTGGCGTGATAGAGCACGACCGTCGAGATGACAAAGCCCCAAACCAGCATCTGCCAGCCGTTGGTGCCGAGACCCGGCGCGGAACGCTCGAGCACCAGGCCGCAGATGAACAAGCTGACGGCGAGCAGAACCGGCACCAACATCGCGTAACGATCAAGAAAACGCAGCTCGGGATAGCGCGCGAAATCACGCACCAGGTCATGCCGGGTCCGATGATTCTTGCGGTTCATAAACCAGGCCACGTGGGCATACCAGAAGCCGCGGTGCCTGGGTGAATGAGCATCGGTCGCCTTGTCCGCGTGGGCATGATGGTGCCGGTGGTGGGCCGCCCACCACAGCGGCCCGCGCTGCACTGACGAGGCTCCCAATACGGCGAAGATCAGCTGCATCGGCCGCGACGTCTTAAATGTCTTGTGCGAAAAATAGCGATGATAAAAGCCGGTGATCGCAAGCATCCGTAGCGCGTAAAGGCCCGCCGCGACGGCCACCGCTATCGGGCTCCAGCCGACCCAGATCACGGCCAGACAGGCCACGTGCATCAGCAGGAACGGCAACACCCGCAGCCAGTCGATGCGCTCGGCTTGCGCCGCCGGCACTTCGTCATAATCGACCTCGCTGTCCAGCCAGCGCCGCACGGCGGCGAGGAGGGCGCGCAGACCGGTCTGCTCTTGCTGTACGTCCAAAGCTGCGCTCATGACTCATCTGGCCAGCGCTGTGGGACCTTGCGGATCAGGGTCGTGTCGTAACCGATCCGCTCGACAAACTCGATCAGCGCCGCATAGTCCGTGTCCGGAATCTCCGGGGTGCGGGCCATGATCCACACGTAGTCACGCTTGTTGCGCGCGATCACGGTCACGTTGTAGTCATCATCCAGATAGGCGATGCGATAGTCGGCCTTGATCGGCCAGATAAACTGCATGCCCCAGATCGCGTTTGACGGATCGTCACGGACAAAGCCGGTGGGGTTGTACTCTTTGCGCTCGCCGTCAAAACCGCCCTTGCGGAAGGTAAAGGTCGTGTCGATGGTGCGCTCGTCTTCGCGCCGATAGGTCTCCACGGCGTTGTAGGACTCTTTTTCTATCGACGTGGGGATGGCGGCGATCACGTACCAGTCGCCCATAAAGCGATCGAGATCCACCTGTTCAACCGGTTCCACCGGCGGCAGTGAGCTACCGGTACAGCCGCCAAGAGCGGCAGCCGACACTGTGGCCAAAAACATACTGCGCATCATCGACATCCTTGTGGCGTTCATAGTAATTCGTAGCGCAGCACGCGGTCGCCCCTGGTCTTGGATTCCAGCGCTAGCCATTGACGGTCCGGCGTGTACCAGAGCTGCATATCGAGCTTGCCGGCATCAAGCGCATAGCGGATCGCGTCGACCTTCTGACCGCGGATCTCGACCTGTTCTTTGTTGACCGGCTGGATCGACACCGGCACATATTCGCCGGTCTGAGAGTTGAGCAGACGTGTCTGGTCGAGGAACTCCGGGTTCCAGTAGGCGAAACTCATGACGCACTGGCCCAACACCATCTGCTCTTCGCCAGTGGCGATGACGAAGCCATCGTCGACGCGCTCGCCCTGTACGGCAAGCGACTCGCCATTGACGTCGGTGCGGGCGTCGATACGCTGCAGACACTCGTCGTCCCAGATTTCCTCATTCACGTGGCGATAGCTGTAGGCATCAAAGAACAGGAAGCGGACCTTGAACTCGGCCTCACTCTTGAGCCGATACAGACCATCTTCTTCGCTCAGCGCAAAACTGTGAAAGCCGATGTCGTTGCCGTCGAGCAGCACCCGGAAGTTCCACTCTCGCTGCTCATCGCCCGGTGTCAGCGGCGCGGCCAGCGAGACCGTGCCGATCCAGGTGCCGAGCAACATCGCAGCCAGCGCCTTGAGCACGCGCCCCGCGCCGTTGGGTGGAATCCGTGAGGCGCTCACTGGTTGACCTCGTGTGCAGGGTGCTTTGCGTCCGCTGTCGCACGCCGCGGCGGGCCCGGGAAGAATGCGTTGGTGCGCGCTACATAATCCGCATAGGCTGGCCGCCGCTCGGTGATGTCTTTCTCCAGCAACGTAACGCCGGACACCTTGAGCAGCAGCACGCTCATCAGCAGCGGCGAGAAGATGGTCCACCAGCCTCCTGCAGATGCCGCGATGAGATAGAGCCCCCACCACACGCAGAAGTCGCCAAAATAGTTCGGGTGCCGGGTGTAGCGCCACAGGCCCTGATCGAGCACCTTGCCCTCGTTCTCGCTGCTGGCCTTGAAGCGGGCCAGCTGCAGGTCGGACACGGTCTCAAAGCCGATGCCGACGAGCACGATCGCTGCGCCCAGATAGTCAAGGACGCCGAGCGGCCAGGGTCCAACTGCAGCCGGATACAGCGGGAACGCGATAATCCAGGCCAGCACGGCCTGCAGCGAGAAAATAATCACCAGGCTCTTCAAGGCAAAGCCCGAACCGTGCTTTTCACGCATCGCCGCGTAGCGCCGGTCCTCGGGCTCGCCCCAGTTGCGCCAGGTCAGATAGGCTGCGAGGCGGATCGCCCAGAGTCCGACCAGCACCAGCACCAGCTCGGCACGGGTGCCGGACTCTGCCGACAGCTGGATAAAGACGATGGTCGCGGCAAGAAAAAACAGCGACCAGACGCTGTCCACGATACTGACGTCACGCAGTACCAGACTGAGCAGCCATATCGCGCCGGCCATCAACAGCATCACACCCAGCGCTGACAAGAGGACACTTAATTCGATCATCGTGATGTCCTCAGACGTGCGCGGTGGCGGCGGATGTGGCCGGGGCTGACGTCATGCCATCAAAGCGCCGTGCCAGCGCGACGAGCACCGGCATGATCGCTCCCCAGCCGATAGCCAGTGCCAGCATCGCGATGCCGAAGTCGCCAAACTCCACCGCGCCGAGCCGATGCCCCGCATAGAACGCCAGCGGGCCGCCGATGGCGCCGACCACGACTGCCGCTACGGTCTTGCCATGCAGCCAGCGCAGCGACTTGTTCAGCAGCGTCGCAAACAGCAGCCACATCGCGACGATCCAGTACGGCGCGGCGCTGGCGAACAGCGTGCCGGAGCTGTAGATGAGCAGGCCGCTGGCAGCGAGCGCGGTGTCCCACACTGCACCGATGGCGCCCGCGATCAGCACCAGCATCAGTTCGTTACGCGGCTGCCCCGAGCGCGCCACATGGGCGCCGACGATAACGACCGCGATCAGCGTGCCCAGCAGCGGCATGCCTTTGGCGCCGCCGAGCACGCAGGCGAGCCAGCCGATCTTGAAGGCAACGATATTGATCAGAATCTGCATTTTCAGTGCTCCTCAGTCCGACTGGCACTGAAACAGGTAGTGGCCGACCAGCCATTCCTGTCCGTCACGATGGCCGAAGAGTTCGGCACAGGCCATAAAGAACATCCGCCAGCGCATCCACCAGCGGGCGGCTTCGTCTTCGCCGTAGGTTTTGGCGAGTACCGGCATCACCCATTCCCGCCGCTGATCCATATTGGCCAGCCAGGCGTTGGCGGTCTTTTCGTAATGTTCACCGCTCCAGCGCCAGCGCGACGTCAGTCGGAGACGGTCCTGGAAAAACAGCGGCAGGTTGTCGCTCGGCATGATGCCGCCGGAGAAAAAATGACGGCTCATCCAGTCGCCCGGACCGCGATCGACAAATTCATAGGGGGTCGAGCGGTGACAGAAGATATGCATAAAGAAGCGGCCTTCCTCATGCAGCCAGTCATGGATACGTGAGAACAGCGCGCGGTAATTACGCATGTGTTCGAACATCTCGACCGAAACCACGCGGTCGAAGCGCTGGTCGATCTCGAAGTCGTTCATGTCCCGGGTCAGCACACTCACGTTACTCAGACCGCGTTCACGCGCCGTGGCCAGGATGTACTCGCGCTGGCTGCGCGAGTTGGAGACGCCGGTGATAATGCTGTTCGGGTAGTGCTCAGCCATCCACAGCGTCAACGAGCCCCAGCCGCAGCCCAGTTCGAGGATGTCCTGCCCGTCGGCAAGCCCGGCGTGCTCGCAGGTCAGGCGCAGACCGGCGGCTTCAGCCGAATCGAGATCGTCGACGCCCTCGGGCCAGTAGCAGGAGCTGTATTTACGGTGGCGGCCGAGCACCTCGCCGAAGAATTCCGCGGACACCTCGTAGTGTTGCTCATTGGCCAGGTGGGGCACCGGCGCCACCTCCGAGCGGTCCATCAAGGCTACGAAGTCCTTCTCGATCTCAGCCGCCCACTCGCAGTCGTCGGCTTCAATATCCACAAGCCGCTGCCGGAGGAGGCGACGGATGCCGTGCCGGATGACCGGGTCCGGTACAAAGCTGCCCAGTTCCGTCCATTCGATTGCCCGGGTGTTTGCCACATTCATAGTCGTTCTACCTCGTTTCCTATGCGCCCGATGCCGGTTGACCGATCGGTGTGAGACCTGCTCGCCAAAGCCGTGGTCGGTCTGTCAGCTCGCCGGTCCTGATGCCGGGAAAGGCTGGTGTATCCACAATTTCTGGGCGAAGTGTGCCCACCTGCCCGTGAAGCCGATGTAGTGTCGATGTGAAGCGGCCGTGAAGCGGCCCCAACGGATCTTGAGCCGGAATCTGATCAGCACGGGCTGCGTGCGAGACGCGTCGGTTATGCGGAAGACTCATGATGTGCCGCCCAGGTTGGTCGATTCGGGGTCCACCGGGTTGCGCTGGAACAGCGCTTCTATGCGTCGGATGCCTTTTTCGAGGTCATCCCCGACCGGCTCCGCGCCAGCCGCCCGGATCATGTCATGGCAGCGCACCGAGGCGCTGCCGCCGACGATGATCGGTACCTTGCTCGCGGCCACGACCCGGGGCAGCTGGACCGCCAGCAGCTCCGGCGAGGGATCCAGTGAGCCGGACAACACCACACCGTCACAGCGGGCCTGACGGGCAGCGGCAGGGATCTCTTCCAGCGGCATGTTGGCGCCCAGCAGCACCATCCGATGGCCGCGCTCGTGTAGCGACAGGGCCAGCAGCAGGAGTCCATTCTCGTGTTGTTCGTTGGGCAGGCATGCCGCCAGAAGTCGCGGGCCGTGCTCACCGCGCGAGCGATGATGGAAGCGGGCGCCGAGTTTGTTGCGCAGATAGAAGCCGAAGAAATGCTCCTCGGCGATGCTCCCGGTACCGGCGCGCCAGCGTTCGCCCAGCGCGACCAGCAGCGGCGTCAGCACGTCGCGGGTGACGACATCGACCGAGTAGAGCGACAGAGCTTCGTTGTAGGTGTCTTCCAGCGCGTCTTCGTCAAAACGGATGATCGCGGCGGTCATGCGGCGGCGAATAGCGCTAGCCGGATCTCCGTCGTCGCCAATGGTCCCCTGCTCGCGACGATCCTGGGCCTTGAGTTCTGCCTGGACCTGGCCGATGCGCATGCCGCGGTCGAGCATGGCAACGACCCGATTGATCAGATCGATGTCGTCGCGGGTGTACATGCGGCGACCGGAAGAGGTCCGCACCGGTTCGATCAGGCCGTAACGGCGCTCCCAGGCGCGCAGGGTGATCGGTTTGACACCGGTCAGGCTGGCGATGGTGCCGATCGGATAGAGTTCTGACCGTTCGCTGGCGTCACCGCGATGTGAGCTGGGTTGTTCGTTGTGCAAGGGGCCTCTGCACGCCAGCGTAGCCAAGGCGATGTCGTCAATCGCGGGCTGGCGAGAGCAGAAACCTATACAAAACCTCTACATATTGCAAATTTTGTAGGTGTGCCGGCTGCTTATGGCGGTCATAAGCTTTTGATTAAAATCAGTTTATGACGGCAGGGCAGCGGACTGCCGCCCTCACCTATACAAAATATGTCCGAAAGCTCGCCGAGCTGGGCTGGCATTGCCCAGGGCGGCGGAGCCCGGAGACCCGGGCTCCGCGCTGAGATTCAGCTGGCGCGGCGAGAGCGGGCGCCCTTGGCATGGGCCCGTCGCGGACCGCCGCGACCCGGACGGTTCCCGGCCCGGGGGCCCTGGCCGCCGCGATGCT
>CAMYOC010000011.1 GCA_947259915.1 uncultured Gammaproteobacteria bacterium | reverse complement strand
TGGACCACTGGCTGCGTCACCGTGCGCAGAACGCAGACGCTCGATCGGCCACACCGGTGGTGCCGGCAAGCATTGACCCTGACTAGAAAATAGCTGAGAAATATCAGCTAATATCTTGTTTTAAATAATTTTTATGTCACAGATTTACGACATTGCCGTGGTGGGGGCGACCGGCCTGGTTGGCGAAACCATGCTGGAGATCCTGGCCCAGCGGGAGTTCCCCGTCGGCGAGCTGCACGCGCTGGCGAGCGCGCGTTCGGCCGGCAGCACCGTCATGTTTCGCGGCCGCCCGGTGCTCGTCAAGGAGCTGGCCGAGTTCGACTTTGCCGGCGTGGCAGTGGCGCTATTCTCGGCGGGTGGCAGTGTGTCGGCCGAACACGCGCCGCGGGCGGGCGCCGCCGGTTGTGTCGTGGTGGACAACACCTCGCATTTTCGCAACGAGCCGGACATCCCGCTGGTAGTGCCGGAGGTCAACGCCGAGGACATCGCGGGCTATCCCCCGCGCAACATCATTGCGAACCCCAACTGCTCCACCATCCAGATGGTCATGGCCCTGAAGCCGATTCACGACGCAGTCGGCATCGCCCGCGTGAACGTGGCCACTTATCAATCGGTGTCCGGCGCCGGGCGCAGCGGTATTGAGACCCTGGCGAATCAGACCGCGGAGCTCCTGAACGGGCGTTCGGTGGAGCTGGAAGGTCAGGCAAGACAGATTGCCTTCAACGCGGTTCCGCATATCGACAGCTTCGAAGCCAACGGCTACACCCGGGAAGAGATGAAGATGGTCTGGGAGACTCGCAAGATTCTCGGCGACGACAGCATCATGGTGAATCCCACCGCGGTGCGCGTGCCGGTTTTCTTCGGCCATTCCGAGGCCCTGCACATCGAGACGCGGGACCGGATCTCTGCCGACGAGGTGCGGGCCCTGCTGCGGCAGGCCCCGGGGATCGAGGTGCTGGATAAGCGGGATACGGGTGGGTATCCGACCGCGGTGACGGAAGGATCCCGGCGCGACGCAGTCTTCGTGGGCAGGATCCGGGAAGATATCTCCCATGAGCATGGCATCAGCATGTGGGTGGTCGCGGACAACGTCCGCAAGGGTGCCGCCCTGAACAGCGTGCAGATCGCCGAGATATTGGTACGTGATTACTTGTAAGCTATAGTTGCGCAGGCTCCGATAGGTTGCGGGTTGGTGCGTTTGTTGGTCGCAACCACGGGCGGCGTGGGGACCGTAGTCGGGGAACTTTAGATGTCGCGATTTCTGCTTCTGGTGATCTCGGTCATGGCCGTCGCCATGCCGGTTTCGGTGTCGGCCCTTGGGCTGGGTCAGATCGAACTGCAGTCGGGCTTGAACCAGCCCTTCCGCGCGGAGATTCCATTGACCTCGGCGTCGGCCGAAGAGGTCACGGGCCTGCAGGTTAGCCTGGCATCTGCCGAAACCTTCGAGCGCTATGGGCTCCTCCAGGCGGGTTTTCTGACCCGCTTCAACTTCAGCGTGACCAGCGACGGCGGTCGCAACGCCATTCGGATCACTTCCGTCGAGCCGGTCGTCGAGCCTTTCGTCACGATGCTGCTTGACGTGGAGTGGGCTCAAGGGCGCCTGCTGCGCGAATACACGGTGCTGCTTGACCCGCCGGTATTCGATACGCCCGTTGCCGCACCCGCCCGGCCGGCCCCAGCGCCGGTCCCGAGGCCCGGCTCGCGCCCGGTGCAGCGGCCGGCACCCGCCGCACAGCCCGGGCCTGGCACCCGACCCTCGACGTCTGCGCCATTGGGCAGTTTCGGACCCGTGCAGCGCAACGACACGCTGTGGAACATTGCCAATCGGACACGCCCCGATGCGTCTATCACTATCAACCAGATGATGATGGCTATCTATGCCGCCAATCCCGAGGCCTTCGACGGCAATATCAACCGCCTCAGGGCGGGCGCGATTCTGCGCATTCCGGACGCTGGAGAAGCCACTCAGACCAGCCGCCGCGATGCCTTCTCGGAAGTGCGCCGGCAAAACGAATCGTGGCGTGGCGCCGCTCCGCCACCGGCAGACAGTGCGCGCCTGCGCCTGGTCCCGCCGGCTGGTGAAGATGCGGTAGCCCAGGAGCCGGGAGCCCGCGACACCGGGGCAGCCGCGGGCGGGCGCGTGGCTGAACTGCAGGAACAGCTTGCCGAGCGTGAGCGCTTGCTTGAGGTCAAGAACCAGGAATTGGCTGACTTGCAGGCGCAGTTGGCGGAGTTGCGCGAGAAGCAGCTTGATGAACTGGTTGCAGATGAGATCGCACCGGCCGACACCGGGGTCGATGCGCTAGTCGAGGACGAGGTCCCGGCGGCCGACGAGATGCCGCTGGACGAGGCGCCCGTCGATGAAGTCGCCGGCGATGAGATGGCAGGCGAGGCCGAGACCGAGGTCGAAGCACCCGGTCCCGCGCGGGTAATCCCGCCCGCCGTAACTACCCGCCAGGAAGAGCCGTCTTTTATCAGTCAACTCATCGGCAACCCGTGGCTTTATGGCGGTCTCGTGGTGGCTCTGCTGGTCGGCCTGTTCATCGCCAAGCGGCGGCGCAGTGATGAGCTGACCGGTACCTGGGAGCAACTCGGGGGTGACGCGGCCATTGAACCGGATTCGCGGGAAGCCACGGACCGCCTGAGGGCCCCTGTTCAAGAGGCCGAGGAAACCTTCGTCGTCGAAGAAACGCCGGCGCAGGAAACAGGTGCGCTGGAGGGCGGCCGCAGCGGCACGGTAGAGATCGACCTCAATCGCGAGGGCGACCAGGAACTGCCGCTGGAGAAGACGCTCAGCAGCGATTCCGCGCTCAATCTCGATCAATCCGATCCCCTGGCCGAAGCCGAGTTTCATTCTGCGTACGGCCTTTACGACCAGGCTGCAGACCTGCTGAATGCGGCCCTGCAGGCTGAGCCCGACAGGCTGGACCTGCGCCGCAAGTTGATCGAGGTGTATTTCAGCTGGGACAACCGGGGCGGGTTCCAGAAAGCCGCTCAGGAATACCACGACCGCGTCGATTCGGGTGACCAGTTCTGGAACAAGGTGCTGGTTATGGGCAAGCAGCTATGCCCGGACGAAGCGCTGTTCGCGGCGGCGCCTTCGAGCCCCGCGTCTGGCGAAGACATGGACATGGATCTCGCGCTGGGCGATGACAGCGGCGGCGAGGTGGATCTTGCCCTCGGGGCCGAGGATGCAGATGTGGACCTGGACCTGTCGGGTATCCGGGCCATGCCGGAAGATGCGGGCCTGGACTTCGATCTCGGTGACGCGTTGATGGCCGAAGACGATGACGCATCGCCAACCGAGCGCCAGGAGCCCGGCGCCGAGGCGCCGACCATGGAGACCCCGACTATCGAGTCTCCGGGACCCGGTGCGTCGACCATGGAGACCCCGACCATCGAGGTTCCCGGTCCATCGACGCCCACGGTGGAGACCCCGACCGTCGAGCAGCCGATGGCTGAGACGACGATGGAGACTCCCACCATCGAGACACAGGCCGGCGATTTTTCCGAGGATTCAGGGCGCACCTCCGAGACGGCGGCACTGGATCTCGACGAACTGGGGCTAGATCTCAGCGAGTTTGAAGATGCCCTCGGAGATGAAGAAGACCAGGCCTCCCGCGAT
>CAMYOC010000010.1:123331-160921 GCA_947259915.1 uncultured Gammaproteobacteria bacterium | reverse complement strand
TGCAGGAGGGGATTCTCGAGAGCCGCGAGACACAGATCGATCGTGCGGTAGCGGCTCATGACGCGCTCACCGGCAAGGGAGCCATGGTGATCTTTGTGCAGATGCCCTTCGCGGGTGGCTACACTGAGAGTGAGCGCGATTTCGCGCCCCGTGCCGAGACATGGGATGTACTGCTGGAGCGCACCGGGGCGCTCGGTCTGCACTTTGAAGATCATCCGGAGATGCAGGGTTACTGGCTGCCGGAGTGGTCTCACATGACCGGGGAAGAAGCCGATCGCTTTACCGAGGCGTTTTACGGATTGGTCCAGCGGGAGCTGGCTGCGCGCGGTAGCTGAGGATGTCGCCGATCAGTCATTTGGGTCAGGCGCCTCTATCCGTAATGCCGCGTTCCGGTCAAGATCCAGGGATAGAGCAATATCGATGAAGCGGGAGGTAAGGACGTGAACATACTGGTGGCCGTAGATCTGTCTCCGGCATCGGCAAAGGTGATCGGTGTCGCGCGCCGGGTGGCCAGCGCAAACGGGTCCAAGGTTTTCGTTATGCATTGCGCCGAACCTGAGCCCGACTTTGTCGGCTACGACGCCGGACCCGAGGTCGTGCGTGACCAGGTCGCCGCGGAGTTCCATCGCGAACACAAAGCGGTACAGGATCTCGCCGGATCGCTGCGGGACGCCGGCATCGATGCCACCGCGCTGCTGATCCGCGGGCCGACCGTGGAAACAACGCTGCGAGAAGCCGAGCGCGTCGAGGCCGAGCTGATCATCGTCGGCAGCCACGGTCGTGGCGCGGTCTATGACCTGCTGGTGGGGAGTTATTCCTCCGGTATCCTGCGCAGATCAATGGTGCCGGTGCTGGTGGTGCCGACCCGGGGCGAATAGATCAGACCCGCCCACACCCCGGGCTCGGGAATCAGACGCGGGGGCGGTGCGGCTGTGATGGGCCCTTTCCCGCGCGGGACCGTTGGTTCCGCGGGCGGCTTTGCGGTAGCCTTCGGTTTCCTTTCCGACACCGGATGATTTTCATGTACCGATTTTTGATTGCCGCCGTGGCGGCCTGTCTGGTTTTGCCTGCCAATTTTGCGCTGGCGGCGACGCCTCAAACCGAAGACGACAAGACGTTCTACGCGTTGGGGATGATCCTGGCGCGGGACCTGGGTCCCCTGAATCTGAGCGAGGAGGAACTGGAGATGGTCAGCGCGGGTCTGACCGACGCCGCGCTGGGCAAGGAAGGGCAGGTCGATCTGCCAACCTACGGACCCAAGGTCCAGGCGTTAGCCCAGGCCCGGGTCGCGACGGCAGCCTCGAGCGAGAAGAGCGCCGCGGATGATTTTGTAAAGACCATGGCAGCCACCGACGGGGCTGAGCAGACTGATTCCGGGTTGGTGTTTATCGTGGTGGAGGACGGGGACGGGCCGAGCCCTTCGTCAACGGACACCGTTACCGTCCATTATCACGGGACGTTGCGCGACGGCAGTGTCTTCGATAGCTCGAAAGATCGTGGTGAGCCGGCTACCTTCCCGCTCAACGGGGTCATCCCGTGCTGGACCGAGGGCGTGCAGAAGATGAAGGTCGGCGGTACCTATCGGCTGGTCTGCCCGGCGGCGATCGCTTACGGCGATCGCGGTGCCGGCACCAAGGTCAAGCCCGGTGCAGCGCTGAATTTCGAGGTCGAGTTGATCGGGATCGAGTGATCGCGTGCGGACCCGGCCAGGGCCGTCGTCTGCCAACTCCGTTATCTGAATGATCTGTTCGCTCCCGTCCGCCATGCCGGGCGGGAGCGAACAGGGTTGCCCCATTCAAAGGCGGAACAAGAACTCCTGCATACCGTTACGTAGCAGCATCGCCCGTTCCAGTTTGAAGCCCGGTGTGCACAGACCCAGGTCTTCCGGCGAATAACGCGGGGCCGGCTGTGTCTCTTGGCTTTTGGCTATCAGTTGCAGGCTGTGGTCGTCGACCGGCGCATAGCGATTCGGTTGCACAGGCATGGTCCTGGCCGAGTAGACCACCAGCGCGTGGACCAGAGTGCCAGGCTTGCCCCGTTTGGCCAGTTCAGCCATCAACGCGGTCATCTCGGGGCGATCCAGGTAATTGAGCAGATCCCAGCACAGAATCACGTCGGCCGGCTCCTGCTGGTCAGGCGGCAGCATTGCGGCGAAAACCGCCCGACTCGATGGGGCTTCGGAGGCGGCCTGCATGGCAGGCAGATCGGCGGCCAGGTCGGCGATGTCGAGGCGGCAGCGGAAACGGCTGAAAAGCGCGACGGTCCCGGACTGCGGCGGACCGAGGTCGAGGATAACGTGGCGCTCATCATCGTCCAGACGTTCCACCAGGCTGTGGAACAAGGGCACGTTCAGCAGCGCATCATCGGCGTGCCGGTCTGAATCGAGCTGACGGCTGAGGCCCTGGCTCATGGCCGGGTTCTCGTCTTTGGCCGCCTCGTGTTGCAGGCGGCCAAAGACGCCCTATCCGGTCTTGGCTTCGGCGAGCAGATCGCGGCTCTTGCCTGCGGACTGTCCGCCACTCGACTGGGTAGAGCCAGACTTGGCCGGACCGCTTGCGGGTTTCGCGGCGTTCTTCTGCCGTCCAAGCAGTGCGTCAAGGGCAGCCGGATCCATTTCGATCGAGCCCTTGAAGCGCGCGCCGTCCTCCAGGCTGACCCGGGGTGAGGTGATGTTGCCCCGGACTTGCGCCGTTTCGCGGATACAGACCCGCTCGGAGCCCACCAGATCGCCCTCCACATTGCCGTCCACGAACACGGTTTGTGCATGGACGTCGGCATTGACCTTGCCTTCGCGACCGACCGTGAGACTGTTGTTGATCAACTTCACCGTGCCGCTGACTTCACCCTCGATGACCAGATCTTCTTCGCCGCGCACATCGCCGTCGATGTGGATCGACGCGCCGATCACCGCAGCTTCACGGGGTCCGGAGCGCCGGTTCGGCGTTCCACGGCTGCTCGCGCCACTGGCCGCGCCGCCCGCCGCACTCTGTGAGTCTCCGTCTCCGGGCTGTTTCTTACCGCGTTCAAACATAATGACCTCCATGGGTATCTGGCGCGCCGGCAGCCGGCGCGGTGTCTCCCCCTGGACCGATAGTCAGTCATGCATGGGGCTAAATCAACTATTGAAATGCTTGTGGCGCGGACCCTGCTGGTGACGGCCGCGCTGTTTGGGGCCGCTGTTTGCCGTCAGGTCCAGAGGTTCTCGAGGGTGTGGGGTGAGCCGTCGCCAGTCCAAAACGCGCCGTCGACATAACGATAACCCCTATCCAGACGATCGATGCTGGCCAGGTCTGCGGCGCTCAGCCCAGCCTCTTTGGCGGCAAAATTCTGACGTAGCCGTCGTGGATCGGACGATTTCGGGATCACACTTGTCCCGCGCGTCAGCGCCCAGGCGATCAGGACCTGAGCCGCGCTCAATCCATGTTTCTCTGCCACCTGGATCACGGTGGTGTCCTCCATCAGCTTCGGCTCGTCGGGCTTTTTTAGCATATCGGCCCGGTCGGCCGACCCGAGCGGCGAGTAGGCGGTCAGGACGATATCCTGTTGCCGGCACCAGTCAAGCAGATCGTTTTGAGCCAGATAGGGATGACACTCGATCTGGTTTACCACCGGGCGGATGGTCGCCATATCCAGTAGCTTCTCGATCCTGCTGCGGCCGAAGTTGGAGACGCCGATGTTGCGGCACAATCCGCGCGTTACCAGTTGTTCCATCCCGGCCCAGGTCTGATTCAGCGGCGCCTGCGCTTCGCTGAGGTAGTCAGCGCCGCTGCGCGGGAAGCTGACCCCGGCCTTGAGAGCCACGGGCCAGTGGATCAGGAACAGATCCAGATATTCGAGGCGGAGATCCGACAGCGTTCGTTCGAGCGCGGGCAATGTGTCGGCGCGCGCGTGATCGCTGTTCCACAGTTTTGACGTGATCCACAGATCTCTGCGCTGTACCTCGCCGTCGTTGATGGCGGCTGCCAGGGCCTGACCGATCTCGGCCTGATTGCCGTAGATTGGCGCGCAATCAAAGTGCCGGTAACCGATCCGGATCGCCTCGCGCACGGCGTCTCCGACTACGCCGGGGTCCGCCTTCCATGTACCGAGACCGAGCGCAGGCATACTGCCGCCCTGGCCAAAGTCAAAAAGATCCATCAGCGCCCTCCCGTCCAGTTCACGCCGGCCATCCAGTCCTTGCCGCCTGCTGCCCGATGCGACGCTAACATAAAGGTCTGCCGCCCGCTCACGGACATCGATTGCCGGCATCCGAGGCCAGCTTCGGGCAATCCAATTTGTTCACGCGCTGATGACGCTAGGGTAGAGTAAGGCGTCCCGTTGCCACGCTTGTTCACAGTGGTGGTCGATGCGGGACGACAGTCTTGCATACCGTTTCCCAAGTCAGGATTGATCCATGGCCCGGCCGTTGACGCGCGTCCCGACCCCGCTGCTGATTATCTTCGGGCTGGTCAATTTGCCCTTGTCGATGCTGATGTCGCCGACGGCGGCGATTCTGCCGGCCTACTATCTCGACTACAGCGCCGTCACCCTGGCCGGACTCGCGACCGCGACGCTGGTGGCGCGGATGTTCGACGGCATCACCGATCCGATGATCGGATTCCTTTCCGACCGCGTCGGCACGCGCAAGCCGTGGATGATAGGCGGCGCTGTCATGGTCTCGGCCAGCGTCTGGTTCCTTTACAACCCGGCACCACAATCGGGGCTTTCCTATCTGCTGCTCTGGTACATGATGGTCACGCTCGGCTGGACCCTGGTCGAGATCCCGCATACCGCGATGGCGGCAGAGTTATCCGGCGATTACCAGGAGCGTTCTCGTATCGCGCTGTGGCGGCAGCTGTTGGGATTTGTCGGTGGCGTCATGTTTATGGCCTCGCCCATGCTGCTGATCGGCGGCACCACCTCGTTCAGTCCCGACGTGATGAAAGTGCTGGCCGTATTTATCATGATCGCGTTGCCGGGGGCGGTAGCGCTGATGTGCTGGCTGGTCCCCGAGCCGCGCCGACGGCTCCGCACGCGACGGCTGAGTCCGGCCGACCTCTGGCTGGCGCTGCGCAATACACCACCGCTGCAATATTTTCTGATCACCCAGATCCTGTTCGGTCTCGCGACCGGCGCGGTGGCCAGCCTGTTCGTGATCTACGCCAGCCGCTATCTCGGTCTCGCCGACAAGATCCCTCAGATCGCGATGCCGATGACCCTGGCGATGGCGGCCGGCATGCCGTTATGGCTGCAGATCATGAAGCGGGTCGACAAACATCGTGCCTGGGCGGCGGCCGGGAGCGGCATGATCCTGACGCTGGCGTTGGTGCCGGCGCTGGCGCCGGGCTCCCGCGCGCTGGGCCCGATGATCGCGATCATGGCCACGTTTGGTTTTTTCCTCGGCCTGTCCTCGATCGCGCTGCCGTCATTGCTCGCCGACCTGGTGGACTACGACGTGTGGAAAAACGGCAAGGACAGAGCGGCGATATTCTTCTCGTTCCAGGCGCTGGTGACCAAGATAAACCAGGCGGTCGGCGGCGCCATCGCGTTGTCCATCCCGACTCTGTTCGGTTTTACCGGCAAGGGTGAGTTGAGCGCAGACGCCGCGCTCGGACTCAAACTCGCATTTGTGGCCTGGCCGAGCCTGCTGCTGCTGCCCATGATCGTGCTGGCCTGGCGTTATCCGTTGGATCGTCGCGCGCATGGAGTTATCGCGCGACGACTGGCGACGCGACGGCAAGTAGTCGAACAGGGGTCATCATGATCGCGACAATGCGCTGCCGGTCGGCGAGACGCGGTTGGTATTGACGCGGGACACCGGTCAGCAGCAGGCGCCGCCCCGACAAGCAACACGTTCTTCGTCACGCGCATGCCCGTGAACAAAGTCGGTATGTCCCGCGTCCCGGCAGATCGGCACCGCTGCCGGGATCAGAGACGGGGAGCGTGACATCGCGTTAGGTTTCCGCCCGAATGGCAGCTAGTCTCTATCCAACGAGCCGCCCCGGGAAGGTTTCCCTGATGCCGTGCCCGGTTTTCGTGGTGCCATTTCACGCGCCCCGCGGTGGCGGGAACCGATGAGCGGGTCGGGGACGAGCGTGATGCTGTGATTTGTCTGAACGGAAGGAGCAACAAGTGAACAGAGCTTCATGGATCTTGCTGGGAGTACTGGTGCTGGCGGTGGGCGGCTTCCTGACCTGGCGGGCCATGCGGGCCGGACCGCCGCCCCCGGTGATGCCCGCGGCCATCGAATCCGTATCGCCTGCTGTCAGTGAGCCGTCACCGCCGCCAGTGCTGATGCCTGAGGTGACGTCTCCGCCGATGCTGCCGGCGGCACCCGTCGAGCCGTTGCCGGCGCTGGATGAGAGCGATCCCGAGGTCCGCGCCGCGGCGGTGGGACTGCTGGGTGCGGACTATGTGGATCAGCTTCTGGTGCCCGCGGATATCATCCGCAAGTCCGTGGTCACCGTCGACAATCTGCCACGGGACAAGAT
Source organism: uncultured Gammaproteobacteria bacterium (assembly GCA_947259915.1). Classification (GTDB taxonomy): domain Bacteria; phylum Pseudomonadota; class Gammaproteobacteria; order Steroidobacterales; family XN24; genus CAMYOC01. The sequence continues at coordinate 154,451 of CAMYOC010000010.1, read as the reverse complement.
TGCGTTGCGCTTCAGGGCCGTACCGCCGCTGCCGGGGCGGTTTATCGCAGCGGAGGGCGGTGATGATTGGACGGTCATCAGTGCGGAGAACTTTGCGCGCTACACGCCATGGGTCAACGTGTTGGTTGCTGCTGATTCCACTCTTATCGCTGATCTGTATCTGCGCTTCTATCCCTTGTTGCAACAGGCTTATCAGGACCTGGGCTACCCGGACCAGCAATTCCATGGTCGTGTCATTGCGATGATCGACGATCTGCTGGCCGCGCCGGAGATCGACGCGCCGATTCGCCTGGTGCGCCCCCATGTGCTCTATCACTATGCCGATCCCGAACTGGAAGAGAGATCCGCCGGCCAGAAAACGTTGATCCGGATGGGAAGAAAAAACGCCGCAGCCGTCAAGCAGAAGCTGCGCGATATCAAGATCCTGATCAGCGCTGCGGATTCGGGATGATCTCCTGGCGGCACTGCAATGCAATGCAATGATGGCAGCAGGAGCGCCGCGAAGGATTCGTGATGCTGCAACGTCATAGTGTAGATACGCGGAGTCAGTCGCCGCAGAGACATGACTTGACTGATCGGCCGTGGAATGGCCAGATAACGATCGATTGGCAGGCACAGGCATACGCACACGGGGCTGATACAACAGCGCGGTCGCGCGCGGGAGAATCAGGATGATGACGCCAGGACCAACACGAATTCGGTTTGTTCACGCATTTTCCGCAGCCGGGATTCTGCTGCTGCTTGCTCCCTGTATCGCCGGCGCCGGCGGCATGAAGGCTATGGCGGAGATCAAGGGCTGTACCGATGACAGCATCGCCGGCACGGCCACGCTGGTCGAGCAAGTGACACCGGAAGGCATCAAAGAGGTCACCGTCGAGATGAAGGTACGCGGGCTCGCCGACGGCAAACACGCAGTGCACATCCACGAGAATGCGGCCTGCGTGCCCTGCGGCGCGGCCGGCGGACATCATGATCCTGGCCCCTTCGGGGAATCGCGGCCAGACAGCGCGGGAAACGACATGCCCGCGCGCGATATCAATCACCCTTATCACATGGGCGACCTGATCAATATCGAGGTCAAGAACGGCAAGGGCCACATGAAGCACACCACGAATCGAGTGACCCTTTCCCCTGGTCGTCTGACTATCCTCGATGAGAACGGCAGCGCGTTCATCATCCATACCCAGGTGGACACATACTGCGACGAAGAGACCGATCTCAAGAAGGGTTGCGCGGGAGGCTCCCGCGACGCCTGTGGCATCATCCAGCTGGTCAAGGACTGAGGTCGCTGTCCGGAACGCTCTGATGCGCGCAGAGCCTCTCATTCCAATGCCGCCGGGTCGCGGTCCGGTCGTTGACGGGAGTCGCCACCGGGCACGTCGCCGGGGCCGTCATCCGTCCGTCCGCCGATGGCCGAAGCCGGATCATTGGTTTCGGTCCGAACAATCCCCGGCTTGCGCAAATTTGCGCGCGATCTCCGCCCAAGCTGCGCGCTGCCCGGGTTCGGCAACCGAATTCAAAAAAAGCTGTTTCCGGGCCACCGGCAGACCGGAACGCCAGCTCGTCGGAAGCAGCCAACCGGGTGCGCCCGGTTCGGGGAAATCATCAAGACAGCCCGAAAACCCTTTATATTGCAGTGCAGAAATCAATAACCTGGTGGCCGGCCGACCCATCGTGTCTCACCGAAGCTCAATCGGAGGCATGTGGCGAAAATGCAACACATTGATGGAAGTTTCGGCAATTTTGGCTGCAGTGAGCTTGCCGGCTTCAGGGGAACGGGGAACGGGGGACTTGGCATGAGCTTGCAAGTCCTGCGAAAATTACCTGTTGGCGTTGATACCAAGGCCGACCGAAGCGATTCGGCCGGGGCTGAGTGCAGCGCTCATTTCGTGTTTCTAATACATCGCCAAGACACTGAAAAGTGATATGATGTTGCGTAGGAGCGACCCGCTCTAGGGGCCACCCGAGGATAAATCTTGTCAGCTGAATCCATGTCGATGAAACCGACAGAGACAAACCGGTGCCTGCCGCTCAAGAATCAAGGCTTCGACAACCTGGTCGAAGCACTTGAATATGCGGCTGAGGGCGAGACGGGTTACAACTTTTATAACGGTCGCGGTGAGCTATACGCGGTGCTGAGTTACAGGGAGCTTCGCGACGAGGCCCAGGTACTCGCCCGGCGTCTGCTCGGGCTCGGCTGTGAGCGCGGTGCGCGCGTCGGTATCGTTGCCGAAACGCACCCGATGTTCCACCGCTTCTTTTACGCCTGTCAGTACGCCGGGTTTATCCCGGTTTCACTCCCCTCCAGCGTTCAGATCGGCGCCCACAAGGCGTACGTGGAACAGCTGCGTCGGATGCTGGAAACCTGCGGTGCCGACATCGCCGTGTCTCCCGAGTCCCACGCTACGTTCCTGAGCGAGGCGACCGTCGGCATGGGCCTGAAGATGGCAGGCGTGCCGGAAGACTTCGATGCGTTGCCGGAGTCCGACGCCGAGCTGCGCCCGATGACTGCGGATGAGCCCGCCTACCTGCAGTACACCTCGGGCAGCACGCGCTTCCCGCGTGGCGTCGAGATCACGCAGAAGGCGGCGCTAAAGAATCTCTCGGAGATCGCCCAGGAAGGTCTGAAGATCGGCCGCGAAGACCGTATGGTCTCCTGGCTGCCGCTCTATCACGACATGGGCCTGGTCGGCTTTATGCTCGTGCCGCTGGCCAGCCAGCTCTCCACGGACTATCTGTCACCGCGCAGTTTCGCCATGCGTCCGCGTCTGTGGCTGAAGGTCCTGTCGGAAAACCGCGGCACCATCTCTTCCAGCCCTCCGTTCGGCTATGCGCTTTGCGCGAAGCGCCTGCGCTGGGCCGACTGTCAGGCCTATGACCTGAGCGCGTGGCGCGTCGCCTGCGTCGGTGCCGAGCGGATCAACCCGGAGCCGCTGGAGCGGTTCGCCGAGGTGCTCAAGCCCACCGGCTTCAGCCCGGAAGCCTGGGTTGCGTGCTACGGCATGGCCGAGTGCACCCTCGCCATCAGTTTTGCGCCGCTGGGTGGGGGTCTGGAGATCGACATCGTCGACAAAGAGCTCATGGCCGAGCGGGGCGAAGCCCGCCCGCTGCCTGCCAGCGAACGCGGCGCCATGAACTCTCTCTGCTTTGTCGATTGCGGTGAGTTCCTGCCCAGTTACTCCTACTCGATCCGGGATGATGCCGGTGAGCCGCTGCCGGATCGCCGTTGCGGCCGCATCTGGGTCAAGGGCCCGAGCGTCATGACCGGCTATTTCGAGGATCCGGAAGCCACCGCAGAGGTGATGTCTGCGAATGGTTGGCTGGACACCGGCGACATCGGCTACTGCGTCGGGTCGCGAGTCTTTGTCACCGCCCGCAGTAAAGACGTCATCATCATCAAGGGCCGTAACATCTGGCCGCAGGATCTCGAGCATCTCGCCGAGCATATCCCTGGCGTGCGCTATGGCCATGTGTCGGCGTTTGCGGCTCCGACCCGCGCCGGGGAAGAACTCGCCGTACTGGTGGCCGAGTCCCGTGAGAAGAACCCGGCCAAGTGTCGCCAGATCATCGAAGAGATGAAGGCGGCCGTGCAGACCCATTTTGGCATCAACAGCTATATCGATCTGGTGCCCAGCGGTACGCTGCCGCGCACCTCTTCCGGCAAGCTGTCGCGTTCCCAGACCAAGCGGGACTTCCTTGCCCGCGAGTCATGGGACGCCGCTCAGGATGGCGATCGCTTCGCTTCCGCGGAAGCGAATGGATGAGACGGGAGCGCAAGCACCCCTCATAGCCCTCACCGGTGCCACCGGTTTCATCGGCCAGCAGCTGCAACAGCGGTTGCTGGCCGATGGCTATCGGGTCCGCGCGCTGGTCCGGCCCGACTCGCCCAATCTTGATCGCCTGCAGCCAGGCTGTCAGGCGGCGTCTGTTTACCTCAATGATCGCGATGCATTGCGTGACGCGCTGACGGACGTCAGTGCGGTCGTCTACTGCGCCGGCAGCGTAAGAGGGCGGGGCCCGGAAGACTTTGCCGCCGCAAACGTTGACGGCCTGCGTCATCTGGCAGCCGTGTTGAGCTCACTTTCCGCCCCGCCGGCCGTGCTGCTGATCTCATCGCTGGCGGCGAGCCGTCCCGAGGTGTCGAACTATGCGGCAAGCAAGGCCGCGGGTGAACGCGTGCTCGGGGAGCACGAAAATCTCGCTTGGACTATACTGCGTCCGCCTGCGGTTTACGGGCCGGGCGACAAGGAAATGCGTCCGATCCTGGCCTGGCTGCGGCGCGGGATAGCGTTTGTGCCCGGTCCGCCTGGACAACGGATCTCGCTGCTGCATGTTGAGGATCTGACCGCCGCGGTCGTCGCATGGCTACGGGCCGGGACCGCCTGCCGGCACCAGGTCTACAGCCTGGACGACGGCCATCCGGGTGGCTATGACTGGCCGGGTATGGCCTGGGCGGTCGGCGCGGGCAGGGTCCGGCAGCTGCGCGTACCTGCGATGCTGTTGAGACTGGCCGGGAGCGTGAATTGGGGCTTGTCCAGGCTCCTCGGTTACGCGCCGATGCTGACACCGGGGAAGGTCCGGGAGCTCACTCAGGAATCCTGGGTCTGCGACAACGAGGCCTTCACCCGGGCCACCGGCTGGACGCCGGTGGTCGATCTCGGAGAAGGTGCCCGGAGGATGTTCGGGGCGAAGCGGGAAAGATAGATAGCTTGCTTGGAGCGAGTCGTGGCAACGCAAGAAGAGAAGATCGAAGAGACCCTGCGTGAGATCCTCTCCGGATCCGTAGATAGCTCGGTGGATCTGGCCAGCAGTACCAATTTCGTTTCTGATCTGGGTCTGGAGTCGATCCAGGTGCTGGAATTCGTGATGGAAGTCGAGGAGCACTTCGACATCGCTATCGATATGGAAAGCCTGTCCGATGTCCTCACCATCGGCCAGTTGGCCAAGGTCGTGGCCGAGCTGGTCAAGGACTGAACATGGACAAGGTCGACCTGCTGGACAAGTTCGGCAAGATTTCCGCCAACCGGGATCAGCTCTCCGCGGTCGGGCGCGATCCCACCAGCATCGTTATCGACCGGATCATCTCCCCGACCGAAGCCATCATCGACGGCAAGCCGACGATCCTGGTCGGCACCAACAACTACCTTGGTCTGACCTTCGATCCGGAGTGCGTCGCTGCAGGACAGTCAGCCCTGGCCGAGGCCGGCACCGGCACGACGGGCTCGCGTATGGCCAACGGCAGCTACGCGCCGCATCTGGCTCTGGAGCGTGAGCTGGCCGATTTCTACGATGTACCCCACGCGATGGTGTTTTCCACCGGTTATGCGGCCAACCTGGGCACGCTGGCCGCGCTGGTCAACACCGGCGATGTGGTGGTGATGGATGCTGATGCCCACGCCAGTCTTTACGATGGATGCCGCATGAGCGGTGGCTCGGTCTATCGTTTTCGCCACAACGACATGACCAGCCTGGGCAACCGTCTGCGCCGCCTGGCGGAGAAAGCGAGCCGGACGCTGATCGTGGTCGAGGGGCTGTACAGTGTGCTTGGCGATCGAGCGCCCCTGCGCGAGATCGTGGCCCTGAAGCGCGAATTCGGCGCGCACCTGCTGGTCGACGAGGCGCATTCGCTGGGTATCTATGGCGAGCATGGACGTGGTGTCTGCGAAGAACTTGGTGTGATGGAGGATGTCGACTTTATCGTCGGTACCTTCAGCAAGAGCCTCGGCGCCACCGGCGGGTTCTGCGCCAGCCGGCATGATGTGCTGCCGCTGTTCCGCTACGCCAGCCGACCCTACATCTTCACCGCCTCGGGCAACCCCTCGGTCATCGCGACGACCCGCGCGGCGCTACGCCAGATATCGGCACGGCCGCAGCTTCGTCAGAAGTTGCATGACAACGCCGAGCGTCTTTATCGTGGACTCGAGGCCATGGGTCTGCGGCTCGGCGCCGATGTCAGCCCGGTGATCGCGGTGCGTTTCGAGCAGAGCGAAGACGCGGCCCGTACCTGGGAGCGACTGCTGGAGGCCGGTATCTATACCAATCTGTTTGTGCCGCCGGCGACACCCGACGGTAGCAGCCTGCTTCGCTGCAGCGTGAGTGCTGCCCATAGCGAGGAGCAGATCGACACCATACTGCAGCGCTTCCGCGAGATCATCGAGCCAGCGAAATCGCGCGCGGCCGGAAGCTGAGTCTCTACCGCTAGCGGAAGGCCCCCTGGCGGTAGAGCTGCCAGAGCAGGCCCCAGGCAAATATCAACGGGTAGCGTCGCTGACGTGACGTCGGTTCAACATGCACGCCCGAGTGCCGTTCTATTTTCCACAGCAGATAGTCGAGCGGATCATCAAATGTCAGCGCGGCTTTGATGATCCGCGCGGCCGACAGGAATTTTCCCTGCAGCCGTCTCAGCCACCATGCGGCGGCGGTGCGTCGCCGCAGCGCAGTCGCGGCATCAGACACATATACATCCGTTGCCCCGGCGACCGGTCGATAACCCAGGTGGCCATCGGCGAGGGCGTTGGTCAGGGCGTTCAGATATGCCGCGTTGGCGTCGAACAATCCCCTGGAATATGCCGGATCTTCGGTGCGTAGCTCGCAGCGATAAGTCAGACCCAGACCACGGACCCAGAGATCGGCGCCGGAAAATTGCGCCGGCAACATCGGCACGACCCTGCCGACAAGGGACCGCGTCGCGGTGCCGATGGCCTGAGTCAGCCGTCCGCGGATCGCTTCGTCACGGCAAAACAATACGCCGCTCGGCTGGGCGAAGCGGGCCCAAAAATATGAATGGAAATCGCCGGCCAGCGCGCGCTCGAACTGGCTCAGCAGCAGCGTCGCGCATTTGGCGCGGGATGCCTCGGCGCCGCTGCCGACGTGGATCTGATAGACGTTCGGTGGCAGCAAGCGGCACGCCGGTCCCTGCCAGGCGCTGGGCAGCGTAGAGAAATCCCGCAGCAGGATGTAGAAGTCGAGCAGGGTGTCGCGCTTGCCCCGCAGATAAGAACCATAGACCAGTACTGCATCCAGCGCGTCGCCATGTCGCTGACGGATGACATCGAGCAGGGCAAGCACACCGGGATCGTCCACCGGCCAGTCGCAGGTCACTTGTTGGCGAATCAGGTTCAGCACGGCTGACGGGAATGGGCTTTGGCCGACCGCGGTAGTCCCGTTGTTTGCATCGGTCTGCGTCATGACAGGGCTGGAGCGCTGCGCATCGGATCACGCATCGCCATAGGCGGCGCGCGTGGCCGAAAAGGTGCGATACGACAAGGGATGCTCCCGTCGCGCCATGTCCGGGTCGCTGAGCCAGGATTGGAGCCGTCTGCCGCGCGTGCGCATGGCGATGGCCTGGACCAGACGCAAGGCCAACATGGCCGTTGAGAACACGGTCCAGATGACCACCGCCAGGAAGCCAATATCAGGCCGCCCAAGGGCGACGCCCGCTGTGAGCAGGATCAGACAGGGATTGCGCCGCGCGGTGACCAACCGGGACCAGGCGTCGAACGGGCGCCAGCTAAACATCTCGCAATCCAGAAACACCTCGAACACACCCTCTATGGCCCGGCCAAACGCGTACCCGACGACGACGACCCAACACCAAGCCTGCTGATCAAAACCGAGCACCGGCATGAAACCGCTCAATGACAGTCCCCAGAACACGTACCAGAACGGAGGGTGGATCACATCCATGCCGTGATCCAGCACATGGCCGACGCGGCTGGACATGACGGTGACCCGTGCCAGCTTGCCATCCACCGTGTCCAGATAGGTCATAAACCACCCGCATGCGAGACCCCAACCGTAATGCGCCGTCCAGAACAGCCAGCAACTGGCCAGCATCAGCAGCAGGCTGATAAGCGTGACCGCATTCGGGCTGATACCCAGCAGCGTACAGACGCGGACACCGACCCGGGCCGGGCGCGGCCACACCCATTTTGTCACCAGATCGGTGATGCCCTTGTAGGCGTTGCCATAGAGCTGGTCCTCGAGCCACTGTCGGCGACACTCACTGACCGGTTCGAGGAGCGGCGGTTCGGATCGGCGCAGCTTTTTGTCAAAGGCATTCAGCGTCGCTGGATCCGCGATGGCAAGAGGACCGGAGCTATCCGCATCCGCGCCGCCGAGCATCTTCATCGCTTCTCGAAGATACGCCTGATCGACGATAGCCGCCGCCGCCTGGCGTTCGCCGCTGGGAACCAGCAGCGTGTTCGACTGCTGTGAAAGCGCGACCAGGGTGCGGGTTTCGAACAAGTGGTCCGCGCGCAGCAGCAAGATCGTGCTGTCCAGGGGCAGTTGGCCAATATCGTCGACGACGGCGATGCCGCCGACCTCGCGCAGCTGTCTGGTCAGGCGTTGGCGTGAGCTGAGACCCCACAGTCTGGTCGCCGACTCACCCACCACATAGGCGAAAGCATTGTTCATCAGTAGGTGCCGGTCTGCCCGGGCTTGGCTCGACAAAGGCGAGGAGTGCGCGGATTATAGAGAGCCTCGCCATCGCTGGCAAAACGCCAATGGGTCGCGGATGCGCCTCCTACATCTCACCGATCCTCATCTTACTTCCCTTGAGAATCAGTCGCTTGCGGGGCTGAGCGCGAAGCGTTCGCTGAGTTATTTGTCATGGCGTCGGAAGCGCCGCTTCCACCATGACCGCTCCGCACTGACGGATCTGACCGAGTCGGCGTGCCGTGAGCAGGCCGACCAGATTCTCGTCAGCGGTGACCTGACCCACATCGGTTTGCCCGACGAGATACGAGCCGCCCGGCCATGGCTGGAGAGTCTGGGTCCGCCGGAGCGGGTGATGCTGGTACCGGGCAATCACGATCTCATGTCCCGGGACTCATGGGGGCCGGTTGCTGCGCATTGGGGGGATTACCTGCACCTGGACCCTCACCAGGCCGGGGGGACGATCCAGGACGCATTCCCGGTGGTGCGTGAATTCGAAGACGTGGTGGTTATCGGTGTCGCTTCGGCTCATCCGACCCCTATCCTGCTGGCCAGCGGGAGCCTCGGCGAGGCGCAGCTGGAACGGCTGGAGGCGGCGGCCCGCGGCGTCCGCGAGCGAGGCAAGTTCTGCTGTGTGTTGATCCATCATCCGCCCGTCCCGGGCGTGGTGAGCCGGCGCCGCGCGCTTGCCGATGCCGCCGCGCTGGAGTCATTGCTGGAGCGCCAATCCGTTGACCTTATCCTGCATGGACACACGCATCGCAATGAAGAGATCGCGGTCGGTGGTCGAATGATCTATAGCACCGCGTCTGCATCCAGCGTTGCCGCACATGCGCCGGCAGCGTATCGGGTGATCGATGTGGAACGGGATGCGGACGGCGGCTGGCAGGTCGAGATGACGCTAAAGTGCCTGGCCAGCACCGACGGTCAACACCGGCGCCTCGAACTGGTCGAGCAGACCCGTTGGCACGCCGGCCCCTGAGTCGCTAGCGCACCCGCTGCAGGGCATAGAGCGCTGCGATCAGGAGCACAATGTCCGGGACGAACGCCGCCAGCGCCGGATTGAATTCGTTGAGCAGCGCCACATTGCCGCTGATCTGCTCACTCAGATAAAAGACCACGCCGATACTGCCGCCGATGGCGACCCGTTGGCCGATCGATATGCTCCTGACCGAGCCCAGCACAAAGGGCACGGCCAGCAGTGACATCGCGATCAGCGCCAGCGGCAGACTCATCTGCTGCCAGAAGATGAATCGGTAGCGATGGGTATTGAGTCCGTTGCTGTCGAGACGCCGTATGTACTGGAACAGATCGATGGGCGAGAGGGCCTCGGCCGGCTGGATCAGGCTGGACATCTGCTTCTCCGACAACACGCTGCGCCAGCGCAGGTTATCCAGACGTCGCTCCAGCGCATGGTCTTGTTGCAACTGGCTCTGGCGTACCCCGTGCAGCAGCCATTCTTCCGGACTCAGGATGTCAGCTCGTTCCGCCTGGGTCAGTTGGTCAAGCCGGCCATTCGCATCCAGTTCGTAGATCTCGATGTCGCTCGGCACGCGGCCGAACTGCACGCTGCCGACGCGGATCAACTGTTTTTCCGAGCGGGTCCAAAACTCGGTGCCGAAGCGGGAGTTGTCGCCCGCCGCCTGGGTGTATTGCTTGCTCCGAAACTGGCCGGCCGTGCGTTCCCAATGAGGAATGGCGACGTTTTGTAGCACCGCCACGATCACGATCAGGGCCAATGCGACCTGGATCACCGGCCAGGATATCCGGCGTGGCGACATCCCGGATGCGCGTACCGCCAGTACCTCGCGATGATTGGCCATGGCACCCAGACCCAGCAGCGCGCCGAGCAGGGTCGCCACCGGCAGGATGTCGATGGTTCTTCGCGGCAGAGTCAGTATCACCACTTTGATGGCGTCGACGGCCTGGAACGCGCCTTTGCCGACGTCCTCGAGTTCCTCGCTCAGCGCCAGGAAACTGAACAGCCCGACGAGCAGCATCAGGACCGGCAGGATGCCCTTGGCAAAGCTGGTGGCGATGTAGCGGTCAAGCAGTTGCATGTTGCCTCTTGCGCCGCAGGCGCGCCTTCCACCGTGCCCATGGCATGTATGCGAGCACCACGGCTAATCCAAGAGCCGACGGTGCCCACCAGATGGTAACGCCGCTGCCTTGCTCGACCCAAGTGCGGGCGACATTGACCATGTTGAAATACAGCGCATAGACCAGCAGCGCGATAAGCAGGCCAGCATAGCGCCCCTTGCGCGGCTGACTCCGGCTCAGCGGCACGGCCAGGATGGTCAGCAGCAACACCGAGATCGGTGTAGAAATGCGCCACTCGAACTCGGCCCGATCATCCGGATCCGTGGAGCGGAACAGCGTCAGGGTATCGGCGGTCTTGGTCTTGTAGCCGACCGGTTCCGGCGCCTTCACCGGCAGGCGGACAGTAAACTTGCCAAAGCTGCCGAACAGATCAGGACCCTCGACGGTCGCTTTGTATATGTGAGCATCGAGCAGCACCAGGCGGTGAAAATCCGGCTCCGCGCGCAGAGTAAGACGGCCGCCCCTGGCCGAGATGACTTCGACATCAGCGCCGTCGCGGCTGCGGATAAAGACCCCCTCGAGGTGGTCCAGATCGCCGGCCATGCGCTCGATAAACACGGTGCGGTTGGCGTCCTCGTAGGAGTAAAAGCGGCCCGGACGGACCCGGTCGATCTCCGACGCGGCTTCCGCTGCTGCCTTCATCTCATAGGACTCGGCATAGGCCCAGGGCCGCACTACCGTGGACATGAGACCGACCAGGATGGCGACGAACAAGGCGAGCCGGAAGATCGGCCGCAGCATGCGTAGTTCGCTCAGTCCGGCGGCCCGTATCGCCGCCATCTCGGAGTCCGAGTACAGTCTGCCCATGGCCAGTACCACAGCCACAAACAGAGCACTGGGGAGCAACACCTCCATCGCCACGACGGATTTGAGAAAGGTCAGGCGGGCGACGTCTTCGCCGCCAAGCAGACCGCTGCTGGCGTCGGTGAGGAACACCGTCAGACTGTAGGTCAGGAAGACCACCAGCAGGATCGCGGTTACCCCCAGAAATGGGGCACTGACTTCGCGCAGCAGGTAGCGGTCGATGATCAAGCTGATTCGCTCCAGAGGACCCGCGGCGCTGGACGGACCAGATCGCCGTCCGGACCAGGTCGATAGCTTGCTATAATCGAACGCATCTGCTGTCAAATCAAATTCTTGCGTGCCGGAGGCATCGGATGAACAAGCTGTTCGTGATATTACTCACTGGCATCTTGCTGGTGCCGCAGCTTGCGCTCGCAGAAGACAAGCTGGAGTTCGGCACCGATGAGCCGATCCTGGTCAAGGCTGACGAGGCCTGGGAGGAGCCTGACGAGGATGTGACCCACTTCCGCGGTAACTTCGAGATGAGTGGCGCGACGTGGGCGGTGTATGCCGATGAGGCATCGGTCTTTGGCCGGCTGGACGATCCGGAGCGAATCATCATCACCGGTTCACCCGCTCGCGCCTGGATCAACAAGTCAGACGAGGAGGGCAAGGTCGAGGGAGAGGGGCAGCGGATCGAGTATCTGCGCAGCTCCGAGTCCCTGAGCCTGTCTGGCGATGCGGTGATCACCGATGGCGAGAGCACTGTGCGCAGTGGCCTGATCGAATACGATCTGGTGGCCAAGCGTTTCAAGGCCAGCGGAGACCAGGGCGTCACCATCGTCGTCGATCGCGACAAGTAGCGGGTCCTCCCTAGGGCCAGTTCGTCCTCAGCAGTTCGATAATGGCGGCGTTGGTGGCCGTATCGGTTGCGGTGGCGTAACTGATGTCCGGTGGGCCGGGCCAGCCCGGGTCCGCAAAGGTCATGCCGAACATCTCCCGGGTCTCCGCATACCGCGGCAGCACATGGAAGTGCACGTCCGGGTCGACCATCATCAACATCAGATAATTCAGCTTGGCATAACCGAGCGCGCGCGTGAGCGCAGTCTCCAGGTCGGCGCTCACTTGTTTTAGCTCGGCGAATGCCGGTCCGGACACCTGTCCGAAGCTGTTCACCGGTTCTTTGCAGATCGCCACCAGCGCGCCCAGGGTGGCCTGTTTCGGCCGCAGCTGCACCGACCAATGCGGATACTCCCGCACCAGCGTGTCGGGATAGCCGAACTTCTCCATCGTCGCGTTCACGCGACGTGGCCTTTTGCCACAACCCCTGCCCCAGGTTCACGGGTCCGCAGCCAGCGTTCGATCTCGAGCTCGGCCCGCGACAGGTCGGCCCGGTTATCGACTTCACACCAGCTCAGACCCTGGATCGGACAGATGCCGACCGACCATTCCTGAGCCAGCGCGTCGATGGCGGACAGATACCAGCGATTCAGTCCTTCGCCGTAGCGCATCAGGTAGTCGATCTTGTCCGAGAAGCGGGCGATGCCTTCGTCGCGGAACACCATCATGCCGATAGACTCTCCGTTGACCACATCCAGCTCGAGCTGCTTGCCGACACGCAACAGCCGGCGATCCTGACTGACGATCTTCATGTCGTCAGGGTCGTAGTCTGGCTTGACGTCCGTGGCCAGCGTGATCGGCATCCCGGCCGAGCTGGACAGCAGGCGCTGCATCACCGGCGCTTCGAACAGGGTATCGCCGTTGAGGATCATAAACGGCCCATCCATCTCGCCGCGGGCGACCCAACAGGTGCCAAGATTGTCACTCTGTGCATAGAACGGGTTATAGAGCGCGCGTGCCAGCACCCCGTGATCCCGCTCGAGGATCTCATCGACACGGTCGGCACCGAACCCTGTTACCACCACGACTTCGTCTACCGCGCACTTGGCGATTTCGTGCAACTGCCACTCGAGGATCGAGCGGCCGAGAACAGGCAGCGCGCACTTGGGTGTGCTCTCGGTCAGCGGCAGCAGGCGGCGTCCCTGGCCGGCGCTCAGAATGATGGCTTTCATATCGAGTATCTCGCTGGCGCTGCGCTGAACCGGGGTGGCCTGGATGCCTGGCACATCCGGTGGCGATCGCGGTGTCTGTCAGGAATCTGCACTGGCTGGACAAAATCGGCGCGTCTGTTGCTACCCGACCTCATGGCTTCGCTCCCGTGCTCTGTTCCATGCCTCCAGGTTCTTTAGCGGCGTGCGCACGTAGCTGCTCGCCCTGATCATGCGCAGCAGAACCGCATTCACGATCCGACCGGGGAAATCCATGGGGCGATCGACATCGAGGAACAACACGGCCCTCAGTTCGTCAGTGTCATTGCGCACCTCATGTTCGTAGGTGTCATCGAAAACCAGACATTGGCCTTGCTGCCAGTGATGAATCTCATTGTCGACCCGGATCCAGCAGCGTTCGCCGTCGGCAGGGACGCGCAGGGCCAGGTGGCAGCGCACCAGCGCGCGTGTCGGGCCGAAATGCGGCGGGATGTGGTAATGAGGCGCGAGGATAGAGAACCATGCGTTCCTGAGACCGGGTATGTCATCAAGTATGCGGGCGGTATCAGGACACAGGTCGCAGTTCTCGGTCACCCGCTTGCTGAATATACGGAAGGCAAACGTCTTCCAGTTGGTGCCGGTGGATATCTTGCATTGATCCGGCGACATGAGATGGAACGCCGGAATCTCTTCAGGCTTTTCCAACAGACGATCCAACTCCTCGCGGATAAGTGGAGTGGCCTGCTCCAGGGTTGGCACCCAGGAGAATTCTTTTTTGGAGATGATCGGCGCCGTGCTGATACGGGAATGCCGCGCCTGGAACTGACCTAACTTCTGCAGCAGCAGCTTGCCGTAGCGGATGACCAATTGGCGCCGCCACGGTCCGAGGGATGAGACATTTTCCATAAACAGTATTTAAGGACACAGTCACATGCCCGCATGAGTCAATTGGCCGAACTGTTTATTTTACCACCATCAGAGGTCTCGTGGTCTCCGTGGACAGACCCGCCATCTGGCATCGCGCTCACGGGGTAAGGGGCCCGCCCGGCTATGACTTACGGAGTATCCGTTCGGCCAGCCGCCAGTCTTCCACGCTGTCCACATCCACCGCGGCAGTCGGGTCGTCGATCTCGACATAGCCGACCCGACATCCCGCCTTGACGGACAGGATGCGGAATGCCTCGGCCACCGGGCAGCGACCAGCAATGTAGCGCAGCAGTGTCCACAGTCCGAGACGGCGGGCCACCCGCCAGGGCCGCTTGCGGTCACTCTCCACGCTGCGCCAGAACCTGACCGCCCCGAGTCCCCGGCGATCGCGGAAGACAAACAGGTTGCTGCCGCAGAATCCGCCGTCACTGAATTTCAGCACCGTGCGCCGCGACTCGGGAAAGGCGGTCCGGACGATGTTGTAGGGCACCAGTCCGATGAGCACATCTTCATGTCGATCCGCCACGCCCGCAAAAAAGCTATCCAGGATGGTCGTAGAAAGCAGCGCGTGATCACCGGCGGTGACCAGCGCCGGATAGTGGTCGAGTGCCTCCAGCGCGGCCAGGGTGCTGGCCGCCGGGCCGGGTCCTGGCGCCAGCCAGCGTACGCCGTCTCTGGAGGTCAGTTCGCGGATGACTTCGTTTTTTTCGGCGATCGATCGCTCGGGTCCGCACAACAGGCAATCCTCGATCCCGGGGCTGGCCTGCAGCGTGTCGATCACCCGGGCAACGGCGGTCTTGCCGGCGACCGGGACCAATACACCGGCAGCAACGCCGGCGGCTTTCGACAGCGGTCCGCCGCCGGGGCGCTCACCCGCCAGCACCACGGCACGATACTTTTCCGCTGACGCGTTCATGACCCCGACCGGTCAGACATCGATCCCGGCGCCGCTCGCCAGATTCTTGTCATAGACCCGATAACGCTTGGTGACGTGTCCGCCCAGGCTTTCGATGATGCCGCGCATGCCGTGGTTGTCTTCAAGGATCCAGGACAGCTCCACGTCGCCCATGTCCAGTCTCAGCGTGGCCGGGTGCAGCGCCCTGATGGTCATAAAGGCAAGCGCCGGACCCAGCCGCGTATGGTGCAGGTGACGGCGGACGCCCATCAGCGATACCCGACCGGTTTTCGGAAACCGGACCTTGAGTCGCCACAACAGCCGTGCCCAGCCGAACGGCAGCAAGCGACCGTTCAGATCGGCGATGGCCTCGTTGACGTTGGGCATAAGTACGATAAAGGCCACGGGCTCTCCGTCCAGCTCCGCGATCTGGATAAAGTCATCGGGGATCAACGGCAACAATTCCTGGCCGATATGGCGGAATTCCTCCTCGGTGAACGGCGTGAAGCTCCAGTTATCCGACCAGGCGTCGTTAAAGATGTCGCGCATCAATTCGAGCTCGGCGTGTTTGTCCTTGCGCCGCAGGCTGCGCATCCTGACTCTTTTGCCGATCCGCGCACACAGTGCCTCCATCACCTTTGGCGCCTCGAATTGTGGCGTCATCTGATAGGCCAGCAGGTCTTTGACGCCGGTGTAGCCCAGACGCTCGATGGCCGCCCCGTAGTAGGGCGGGGCGTGCCCCATCATCAGAAACGGTGGGGTATCGAAGTTGTCGACCAGCAGCCCAACCTCCTGGTTGACGCTGAGGCTGAACGGTCCGCGGGCGCGCGTCATGCCCTGATCGCGGAGCCAGGATTCGGCCACATCGAACAAGGCGGCGAATACCGCCGGATCGTCCACCGCCTCGAGACAGCCGAAGAAACCGGTGGCGTCCTGGTAGCGCTCGAGATGCAGTTCATCGATCTGTGCGGAAATGCGCCCGACAGGACGATCGTTTTGCAAGGCGACCCATGCCTGCCACCTAGCGTGGCGGAAGAAGGGGTTGCGCGCTGAGAGTGACTGTTTGCGCTCCATGATCAGCGGTGGAACCCAGCAGGGATCCTCGGCATAGATCGACCAGGGGACGCGGATAAAGGTTTTGAGTGAGCGCTTGTCCGAGACGGGTTCGATGCTTACGTTTGCAGATTTCGATACGTTCAAGGGACTCCTGCCATGTCGGGGCGGCGGCATCAGGCGGCCTTCAGGACAGCCCACGGGCGCCGGATCACCGCTACACGCAGAGCCCGACGCTGTGAGTGTCGCGGGTCATGGTAGTCAGCTCGCAGCACCTTGGGAAGCCCGGCAGGGTGTCCATCAATCGCAGGCTGCCGGCGATGGCGCTGGTTCGTGGGCCAAGGGACAAACGGCTGGGGAAACGGCTATGCTGAACGCCACGGCGGGGGCCGATTGGGATAAGGATCGGAGCGAGAATGATGAGGTATCTTTTGCTACTGATTACGGCCGGGCTACTCACCGCTCCCGCGGTCCATGCGCAGCTGCGCGATCCGCCGGAGGAAGTCGCTGGGGATGAGGATCCGAGGGAGGTGGACAGCGACTGGGTCATCCGGCTGGGCGCGTTTGGCGTCATCACGCCCAAATTCGAGGGCTCGGAGGATTACAAGATCCGCGCTTTCCCGTTGATCGATCTGGAATACAAGAAACGCTTCTTTCTCAACCCGGTCAAGGGGCTCGGAGTCTGGTTCTGGCGCGGATCCCAGACCAAAGCCGGCGCGTCAGTGTCCTACACTAATGGTCGGGACGAAGATGATTCCAACCATCTGGAGGGGCTGGGCGATGTGGACGGCGGTGTGACCGCGAATCTGTATCTGGACTGGGAACCACGCCCCTGGTCGGTGAGTCTGCACTACCGGCGTCAGATGACCGGAGACGATACCGGCACCCTGGTGGATCTCCGCGCGGGCTACGGTTTTCGACTCGTCGGCCCGTTGTTCCTCAAGCCGTCGGTGCGGTTCAAATATGCTGACAGCGACTACAATCAGAGCTACTTCAGCGTCACCCCGCGGCAGTCAGTCAATTCAGGACTCCCGGCATATGACGCTGATTCGGGGGTCAACGGGGTCGGCGCCGGGCTGTTGGCGCTGGTGTTCCTGAACAAGCACTGGAGCCTGCAGGCGCTGTGCAATTACGAACGGCTGGTGGGTGATGCGGGAGACAGCCCGATCGTGCAGGACAAGAACCAGGTCCGCGCCGGCCTCGGGTTCTCCTACCAGTTCTAGTCGCGGCGCGACCGGTTTCCTGACCAGGCGGTAAGCGTGACGGACGCGCTTGTGCGTTCGCCGGGCCTGCAGTAATGTCCGCCGGGTCAGGATCGGATCCAACAACCATGAATTTGCGCGAACAGGTCGAGCGATTGTTGCCGGGATGGGAAGGCTGGTACCCCAGCCTCTTCGACGCCGCGCGCGATCTCGGTCTGATACGTGCGCGCGTTTGTTCGCCGGATTCGCTGCTGCTCTCGAACCGCCATTCCAGCGTCCGCCAATCGGCTGAGAACCTGCACCGGGAAAGATGGGGCGGGACGGATCAACCCGCTCCCGGACGCGCGTCAGGTCGCCAAAAAACCCGCAGACGGCCACGTCGATAGCTCTTCACCGACCGCGTTTCAGATGCTCAGGGTTAATGCGGTCAGCACAGCGGCCACGCCGTAGAGCAGCATCGGCACCACGGTGCGTTTTATGATGTAGCCCTCCTGTCGGCTCAGACCGAGGATGGAGCAGACCGCGACGATGTTGTTGATGCACACCATATTGCCCATCGCGCCGCCGACGGATTGCAGCGCCAGGATCGTGGTGAGATCGAGACCCAGGGAGTTGGCGATAGAGGCCTGGATGCCGCCAAACGTCAGATTCGAGATGGTCGCCGAGCCCGAAAAGAACGAGCCGACCGCGCCCAGATAGGGCGCGAAACCGACCCACGCGCCGCCTGCGGCCGCGGCGAAACTGCGCCCGATGATCTGTACCATCGAATCATCACCGCCGCTCATCAACAGTCGGACCATTACCAGAGCGCCGATCAGCGCGATGATGGGATGCACCATTCGTTGCCAGCTCTCGCGTGCGATCCGCGTGACAAGGCCACGATCGAGACGGTAGACAAAAAACGCCAGAACCGAGATCAAAAAGAACGGGATCAGCGCCGGCACGTAAAGCGTCTTGTAGGACCAGCTGCCGTCGGCTCCGGCGACACCGAGGACATCGTGGACGGACAGCACCAGAGCCGGGCTGATCGAGAACTCGCCGAGCGGACCCATGGATGCGGTCCATGCGGGCTCGGTCTGGTTCAACAGGCCCTTCAGACCCAGCTGCTGGATCCGGGTGACCAACAAGATAAGCAGCGTGCCCCAGAGCGGGAACAGCGCCTTGAATAAGCGGGAAGCGACCACCGTCCGTACTGGACGAGTCTGCAGGGATGGCGCCAGGCCGAAGCCGGCGTGGGCCAGGAATGCCGAGAGACCCAGACCCACGGCGCCACCGACCAGCGCGGGAAACTCGTAGTTGAAGCGGGCGAGGATCACGTAGGGGACCGTGCAGGCCAGGATCGAGACAAAGACGAACACCAGATTACGCCGGATCTCGGCCCAGCCGATGACGAAGCGCAAAGCCATGATCGGCACGAACAGCGCGGCCACGCCGTGGAACAGCGCGCTCTTGTATCCCACCGTAAGCATGTCTGCATCGCTCAGACCCAGGTGACCGAAACCGAACCAGGTGGGCGTGCCGACGGCGCCGAAGGACACCGGCACCGAGTTCATCACCAGCGCCAGCATCGCGATGCGCACCGGGGGAAAGCCGAGACCCACCAGCAGCGGCGCGGCCAGAGCCGCTGGCGTACCGAAGCCGCTGGCGCCCTCGATCAGAAAAGAGAAGGCCCAGCCGATGATCATCAGCTGCGCGGTGCGGTTGTCGGTGATCTCATTGAGCCATAGCCGGACGGTGTCCATACGCCCGGACAGCTCCATGGTCTTGAACAGAAAAATCGCGCCCCAGATGATGCTGATCGGCGTCAGTGATTCCAGCGCGCCGAGCAACAGACTGGCGCTGGCCTGGGAGAACGGGGTCGCAAAATAGAACAGCTTGACCAGCCACAACAGGGCCGCGACCAGCGGCAACGCGACATGGGAAGCCAGAGCCCGTGGCTTGGTCAACAGCCAGATCAGCAGCATGATCGGAGAGACGGCAAACAAGAAATCCATGGGCAGGCCTGGTGGTGCATCGCGTTGCGCGGATTATGGGGGATGCACCGAATAAGTGCATTGCGGGATTTTCCGCCAGCAGTGCCAAAGCGTGATTCGGCTCACGGTGCGAGCCTGCGGTCGGGCCTTAAACTCGATCGCGAAATTGCTTATGTCAAGCGCCGGTGCGTATCGGTGGCTGGCGGAGGACAGTCATGAAGATGCGAATTTTTTGTTTGGTCGTGGCCGCGTTGATGATCCAGGCCTGTTCGACCATGAACGAGAGCGAATGCGTGATGAGCGACTGGCGCACCATCGGTTACGAGGACGGTGCCGCGGGTTACTCCGCAGACCGTATCGGCAGTCATCGCAAGGCCTGCGCCAAGCATGGCGTGGCGCCGGATCTCCAGGCTTATCGTCAGGGCCGCGAGGAGGGTCTGCGCCAGTTCTGCCAGCCCGACAACGGTTTCAATCTCGGTGCGCGGGGTGGCGCCTACAACGGTGCATGTCCGGCCGATCTGGCGCTCGACTTCACCGATGCCTATCAGGCCGGCAAACAGCTCCACACCCTGCAGACCCGGGTCAACAACGCCGCCAGCCAGATCGCATACCGGCAGCGCCAGCTGGACAGCGTCGAAGACCAGCTGCGGACCAAGGAACTCGGCGTGATCAGCGACGAAGCTACGATCCAGGAGCGCGCTCAGATGCTGCTGGAGGCCAAGGAGCTCAACGAGAAGCGTGGTCAGCTCCAGGCCGAGATCGTCGAGCTGGAGCGGCAGAAGGCTATCTTCGAGCGTGATCTGGACCGCTATCGCACGACTGTCGCCTATAACAACTGAACGGCGGTCTCCGCGACCTTCGGACCCAGGGGCCCCGATCGGGGCCCTCTTGGTTTCTGGCCCTCAGAATCCCGGTGCTGTTGTCCGCCATCGGTCCATTGCCGGTGACGGCGCCAGTGGCAGACTGCTATTCTCGATGTCCAGCCCCCCGGAGGTCGCTGTCGATGAACCACCCTGCGCAGACCCACAGCAAGCTGATCGCTTATCTGTTGTGGATCTTTGGTTTTTTCGGATCCCATCGCTTTTATTACGGCCGGCCGGTCAGCGGCACGATCTGGTTTTTCACCCTCGGTCTGCTGCTGATCGGCTGGATCATCGATCTGTTTCTGATCCCGGGTATGAACGACGACGCCAGCTACCGTTTCGAGGACGGGCCGGTGGACTACAACGTCACCTGGATCCTGCTGACCTTTCTCGGCTTTTTTGGCGTACACCGGTTCTATATGGGTAAGTGGGTCACCGGCGTGATCTGGCTTCTCACCGGGGGTTTGTTCCTGGTCGGATATCTCTACGACTACTGGACCCTGAATGAGCAGATCAGCGAGTTGAATCGCAGCGGTAACGACTGAGCGGCCGCCGACCGGACCGATCCGTCAGTTGGCCCACGCCAGACCCGGAGACCAGCACCATCAGCCAGCAATCCTGTTCATCGCCGGAACGCGCCGTCAGTGACGGCCCCGTGAGAACAGTCATCGAGCCCGGCACCAGGGACCTTGGGGGGTTCTCGGTTCGCCGCGTGCTGCCTGTACCCCGGCAACGGTCGGTCGGCCCGTTTATCTTTTTCGATGAGATGGGACCCGCGACCTTCGCCGCCGGCGAGGGCATCGATGTCCGCCCTCATCCGCATATCGGCCTCGCGACGCTTACGTACCTGTTTGAGGGCGAGATCATGCACCGCGACAGCCTCGGTGTGGTCCAGGCCATCCGCCCCGGGGCGGTGAACTGGATGACTGCGGGCCGCGGAATCGTGCATTCCGAGCGCACCGGCCCAGAGGAGCGGGCCCGGGAGTGTCGGCTACACGGGATCCAGAGCTGGATCGCGTTGCCCCGGGACCATGAAGAAGACGAGCCCGCGTTCTTTCATCACCCGGCCGCGGCTTTGCCGGTGCTGGATCGGAAAGGCGTCCGCATGCGTCTGATCGCCGGTGAGGCCTATGGTCAGCGGGCCCCGGTGGCTACTCTGAGCGGGATGTTCTATCTGGATGTTGAACTGGCTGCCGGCGCGCGCCTGCAACTACCAAACGAATTCCCCGAGCGGGCGGTCTATCTGGTCGCGGGTGGCGTAGCGATCGACGATCAGATCTACGCCAGCGGGCGGATGCTGGTCCTCAATGCCGGCCATGACGTCGAGTTGGTGGCGCAAGGAGAGACCCGGCTGATCCTGCTCGGCGGTGAGGCCCTGGATGGGCCACGGCATCTGTGGTGGAACCTCGTATCCAGTCGCCCCGAGCGCGTCGAACAGGCCAAGGCGGAGTGGAAAGCCGGCCGTTTCGAGCCGGTCCCGGGTGACCCGGAGTTTATCCCGCTCCCCGAAGATTGAGGTCGATCCGCTCCCCGACCATCAGCGCGGCTTACGCCCGGGGACACGTGTCGCGGTGCGTCCCGCCTTGCGCCGCCGAATGTCCATCGGATGTTCGACCCGACGCAATTTGTCGGCGACGTGGGCCAGTGCATACCACGGATGCCGGACCAGCATACGTGGTCCCGCATAGCGCATGATCTTGCGCGCCTGCTCTCTCTGCGCGCGCTTGTAACAATGGACCGGACAGCGGGCGCAGACCGGCTTGCGCTGGCCGTATGGACACTTGTGCAGGCGCTGTTCCGCATATTCGAGGAAGCGCAGACAGCGCAGGCAGGGCCGATGACGCTCGCCCGGATGGTGATCCCGGCAGTAGATGTCCACCATGCACATCATGGTCCGGTATTCCCGGCCCAGTCGTCGCTTGAGACGCGTCATGACGGAGAGACTAGCGTCTGATTCTGGCCCTGTCATTGATCCGTATCAGAAGTCAGTTCGCTATTTCCCGTCCGGGCTGAACCCCGGCGGGTTCACGCCAGATCGGCGCGGCGGGACTATCCGGCCAGATCGGTCCGTCCACCGCAAAGGGTCGCCATCTCCCGCTGCAGGTCCTCGACCGCCTGCTCGAGTGCTTCCACGCTGCGCTCGAGTTTGTCGATACGCTCGTCGCGAGTGGTGGTCGATAGTACCGCCGGAGGAGCGGGCGTCGCCGGGTGCGGATGACCGGCAACGGGGTCTTGTTCCTGAACCGGGCCACAAAAGAGCTGGGCATAGCGCGCTTCCCGCTTGCCTGGCTCCCGGGCCAGCAGCGTGACGAAGGGCCCGTCCTCGCGTTGGCCGAGGGCTTTGAGAGTGGATTCGACCTCGGCTGCATCGCTAAAACTGCACATGCGGTGGGTGCGGCTGCGCAACTCGCCGGCGGTCTGAGGCCCGCGCAAAAGCAGGACGCAGACCAGGGCCAGTTCCTGGTCGGTGAACTTGAGAGAGCCGAACTCACTGTTGCAAAAGCGGTGCTGGAACTTCGGCACCCGGCTGCCAAAGCCGGATTTCTCCATCACCAGATGTTTCTTTGCCAGCCCATCGAGGACGGATTGAACCTCGGCCTCTGCGAGATTCAGCACTGGCTCACGATTGCTCTTCTGATTGCAGCCGTTACGCAGGGCATTCAGGGACAAGGGATATTGGTCCGGAGTGGTGATGGACTTCTCGATCAATACGCCGATGACCCTGGCTTCGAGATCGGTCAGCTGGATTCTCATGAAGGCTCCCGCAGGCATGTTTGAGCAACTGATTATCGCCGGAAAACGCCTCCAGCGTGAGGCGATCCGTTCCCCGGGCGGGCGGCACGCTTGCCCCGGCGCCGGTCAAGCCATCCGCCCTGGACCGGTGGCGGGCCGGGTGATCACGGGTCCTGGCGTCTGAGAAGCCGCTGTGAACTGCGGGCCAATAGTGTTAATATTACTGGCTATCGCGTTCCTGAGAACGCATTTGTCGGCGGTTGAGGGTCAGCGTCGAGCGCCAGGGAATATTCCCCGGGGTCCCTCAGAGCGAGCCGATCCGATACAGAAAGGCCCGAGTGGGCCTTTTTTTATTGGCGGCGCTGGAGCCAAAGAATTTGCCGTTGCGGCAAGTCTCTGCCAGCAGGTTTGTGTGTTTGCTTGCCTGGCAGCGTTTTTTCGAACAACACACCTTTTTGAACGAGTGAATGTATGAATATCTATGTTGGAAATCTGGCCTATAGCGTGACCGAAGACGATCTCCGCTCGGCTTTTGCGGAGTTCGGCGCCGTCACCAGTGTCAATGTGATCACTGACAAATTCTCTGGCCAGTCCAAGGGATTTGGCTTCGTCGAGATGGCGGACAACTCCGAGGCCGATGCGGCGATCAAGGCCCTTAACGATACGGCGCTGGGCGGCCGTAACATGAAGGTCAATCAGGCCAAGCCCCGGGCCGAGCGTCCGGCGCGTGGTCCCCGCTACTAAGACCTGATCGCAAACAGATCGGAGACTCTGTCTCCGTATCCGGACGCGAAGACGAAGGCCCCTCCTGCAGGGGCCTTCTTCTTGTCCGGAACCACATCTCACACCACGGTACAATAATCTGACCCCGCGCCGCGGCGGCGAGGATGGCTTCCACCCGGGTCTGCGAACAGCCGAGAGAATGAGCGACACGCACACAGTCAAAGCGGGTGAGGCAGCGGCCTCCCGGCGAATCCTCTTCGCCATGATTTTGACCGCAGTCTTCATGATCGTGGAGGTGATCGGCGGGCTGTTGTCGGGCTCGCTGGCCTTGCTGGCCGACGCCGGCCACATGCTCACCGACTCCATGTCCCTGGCGCTGGCCTGGGCTGCTTTCCGGGTCAGTGGGCGGCCGGCCGATCCGCGCCGCAGCTTCGGCTATCACCGTTTTCAGATTCTGGCCGCCTTTGTCAATGGGCTGACGCTGCTGCTGATCGTCGGCTGGATCCTGATCGAAGCACTGCAGCGGATGCTGGATCCGGTGCCGGTGGCCGGGGTGCCCATGCTGGTGATCGCGGCGCTGGGGCTGGCGGTCAACGTGGTCGCGTTTCTTATCCTGCATTCCGGCGATCAGGAAAATCTGAACCTGCGCGGCGCGGCGTTACATGTCCTGGGCGATCTGCTCGGCTCGCTGGTCGCGATCATCGCCGCCACCGTCATCATCTTCACCGGCTGGACGCCGATCGATCCGATCCTTTCGGTGATCGTCGCCGGACTGATCCTGCGCAGCGCCTGGGATCTGGTCAAACGGTCGGCGCACATACTGCTGGAGGGCTCGCCGGACTGGCTCGATGTCCAGGCGCTGCAGGCGGACCTGATCGAAACCATCCACGGTCTCGAGGGTATCCATCATGTGCATGTCTGGAGTCTGACGCCCCAGCGTCTGATGCTGACCATGCACGCCGAGATCGTCGAGGGTGACGGTCATCAGGCACGCGTATTGCGAGAGATCAAGCAGGTGCTGAGACAGCGTTACCGGATCGATCACTCGACGATAGAGGTCGATGTCCACGGCTGCGCCGATAACCCGGATGACGAGCAAGCGGGCCTGCCCCACTGAGGCAATGCCAAATCGCCGCCAGAACTTGCTACCCTAGCACCCAGATCCGCCACCTACAGCCAGGGACCCGACACCGATGACCGAACAGCAGACGATGGAAATCAAGATGCAAGAGGATGACCTCTACCTGGAAGAGGTCTACACGGACCGACGCGTCGGCACCATCCAGCGCCTGACGCCGGTCACCACCAGCGGCGAGCCGGACACGTCCCGCCCGGTGCGCTTTCTCGGTCAGGCCCAACTGCTGACACCGGGTGGTGCGCTACCATTAAATTTCGAGATCGACGCCACATCGCTGCAAGAGGCTATTGCCGGTTTCGGACCTGCCGCCGAGGTCGCCCTCGAGGACACCATGAAGCGAATCGAGGAGATGCGTCGGGAAGCGGCATCATCGCTGATCGTGCCGGGCTCAGCCGGCGGTATGCCCGGCGGTGGTGTTCCAGGCGGAGGCCTGCCGGGCGGTGGTATCCAGATGCCCTAGGGGCCGGAGTCGGCATCGATCTCCCGTGCCAGGGCAGTGGCGTAAGCCCGGGTAAAACGAGCCGCGGATTCGCGCGACAGATGCGACCACTCGGGCAGGTCCAGGTTCTGCATCTCAGGATAATCCTCAAAATGGATGCCAAAGGCGCCGGTGGCGCGGAGCAGACGATCCCAGCCCCATGCCCTGGGGATCCGCCTGGCTTCGTTTTCGCGCAGCGGGCCGGCGGATGGTGGCCTTACAAACACGACGTCACCGCCGCGAGCGCGGATGCGCTCGACATCTCGTCGCGTGGATTCGACTATCGTGCGGATCACGCCATCCGCGATCGGAGCGCCGCTGAAATCTCCCCAGGCCAGCCGTGCGTGTTGCCGCAGATACTCGTCGGTTTCGATCCGCGACCATAAGGACGTCTGGCGTGCCGGCGCATTGATCGAGATCTTCCACACTTCGCCATAGGGGCCCTCGACGCCGTCGCGCTCGATATAGTGGTGGTTTCTCAACAGCTTGATCAGCGTGTAGTCAGGATCGAGAAAGCCAAATGTCCTGGCCAGGAACAAAAACAGACGATGGCCAAAGCGTTGGGCGGGCGTCTCGGTCTGCGCATACTCGATGGCGCCGCCCATCAGACCCGGACCCTCGCGGAAAAAAGCCGTGGGGGTCACTCCCACGACCAGCAGGCCGCCAAAGTCCGTGTTGTTGGCCAGGTCTTCGACAAAGGCCCGCGGGCCGGTGCCGGGTAGCGCGAGCTGTATCACCTGCCGTCCGGTGACGTCTTCAAACAGCGCCAGGTCCGTGTCAAAGAGGATGCGCGACGAGCCGACGATGACCGCGGATCCGGGTCCGGCCTGATCGACCTTGTGGCGCTCCACCGCCCAAAACGCGTTGCCGTCACCCAGATCGCCCGGTAACAGCTCGAGTCTGCGCATCTGCCATTCCCAGACCGAGACAGACAGCACGAACACCAGCATGGCCAGTGCGGTAATCCAGGGCCAGGGCAGGGCCGGGGCCGGCCGCTGAGGCGTGGAGTCACGATTTCCATCCAGACCAGTGTCGGACTGCGCTGGAAAAGATGCAGACATCCCCGCTCCCCCCGTCAGTTTCGGCTCACCGGGCCGCAGGCGTCGCCAGGATGGCGCCCGGTCCCGGCTGCCATCGCAATCGGTCAGGCAGCACCGGCTTTTTCCGGCTCCAGCTCGAAGCTCATGCCGGCGCTATTCTCCAGCCGCGCGATCAGGCGGGTCCCCATGGCTGAGGCCGGGGTCCAGAAGCCGCCCGCGACATCGAGCCGATCGCCTTCGAGCGCCAGACAGACGGCGCTCTCGCCGAGCATCTTGCAGGTGGCGCCGTATCCCGGGTCGCGATCCGCTTTGACCCGTGCGCGCAGGGTCCGCTCCCCGGCTTTCCCGACCATGACGATGTCGAAGAAGCCCCGTTCCCGGTCGTCGGCCGACGGTCCTTCGCCCGGGTCGGGCAGCAACTTGCCCAGCAGCGCCCGGGTCGGACCCACCGAACTGGCCAGCAGAAAGCCGGCCATTGCCGCGGTAATACTGACCGCCCGGGCCCAGCCGCCGGCGCCGCGGCCGGTCATCATCGCTTCGCTGTAGCGAAAGTCCCGACCATAGGCATAATCCATCAGCGCGTTGCTGCGGCGGACCACCCGCGTGTTGATCGCCGCCATCACAAACGGCGCGGTCCAGGAGTTCACATCTGCATCCCAGCGCGGTGAGCTCTGGTCCGGTCCATCCGGCCCAGAGGTCTCGCCGCGGGGATTGAGGCCGTAAGGGTTGCCCAGGGTGCGGCGGGTCTGCGGATCACTCCGGGCTTCCTCCACCGCGTTCAGCATGCTGGCAAAAGTGCCGCCGCTAGCCGCGCCACGCATCCGACGGACCCGCATATTCACGCTGTCGCAGGGCGTCCCGTGACGATTTTGCATCGCCTGATTGAGAAACAGACAGCCCAGATCCGACGGGATCGAATCGAAGCCGCAGCAGTTAACGATGCGGGCGCCGCTGGCCTGAGCTTGTTCCTCGTGAGCATCGATCATGCGTCGGATCCACTGTGCCTCGCCGGTGATGTCGCAGTAATCGGTGCCGGCGCGGACGCAGGCGGCAACCAGCTCGCTGCCATGTTTGGCGAATGGCCCGACCGTGGAGCACACCACCCGGGTCTGACTGACCAGCGCGTCCAGGCTGTCCGGGTCATGGCTGTCCGCGAGCAGGATCGGCACGGCCCCGGATCCCTCGCCGAGACCCTCGCGGACGGTTTCGAGCTTGGCCTGATTACGACCGGCCATGGCCCAGCGCAGTTCGCCGCCGACACCGTATTGACCGAGCAGGTATTCGGCGACCAGACGCCCGGTAAAGCCGGACGCGCCCCAGACGATAAGATGGTATGCGCGTTCGTTTTTTGACTTGGAGTTATTCATGCCCCCAAGGCTAGTGGTCGGGGCGCTTGCGAGCAAGCGATGCGCCGTGTCGCCTTCCAAGGAAGGTCGCGCCGGTGTAGCCTTGGAGCTTAGGCTGTGTGCCCGGGACATGCGCACCCGGGCTGTTCAGTCGGATGCATCCATGGTGGACATCGACGTCTGAGATCCGCCGTCGATCGGAGGTGCAGGATCGCTACAGTTGCAGCCAACGATACCCAGCTGCCGCCGGCGCTAATGGCCTGTCATGAGTGCGACCTGCTGAATCAGGTGCCCGCATTGGCGCCGGGTGCTACCGCGCGGTGCATCCGCTGCAACAACGTGTTATGCAGAAACCCACCCAACTCCATCGAACGCTGTCTGGCACTGACGCTGTCTTCGCTGTTCCTGTTCATCGTCGCCAACAGCTTTGCCTTCCTCAAATTCGGCACGCCCGGCAACATGCGCACGACCACCCTGGCCACCGGGGTCGTCAGTCTCTGGGAGGAAGGACAGTCCTTGCTGGCTGCCCTGATCATGATGGTCGGGATCATCATGCCGGGATTCCTGATCGTGCTGGGTCTGTATGTACTTCTGCCGCTTTATCTCGGGCGCAAAGTGCCGCAGGCGACCGACGTGGTCCGTCTGACACTGCATGTCCGGGAGTGGGCGATGGTGGAAGTGTTCGTGGTCGGTATCCTGGTGGCCTATGTCAAACTGGCAGCCATGGCTGATCTGGTGCCCGGCGTGTCCGCCTATGCCTTCGCCTTGTTGATGATCACCCAGGCCTGGACCAACAGCAGTCTGGAGCCGCGTATTGTCTGGCGCCGGCTGGCGGCCCTGTCATGAGCGCCCCGATGCTGACGGCCAGGGAGGCGGGTTTTGCCGTATGCCACGATTGTGGCCAGCTGGTGCGGCTGGCAGGTGACCACCATCACTGCCCCCGATGCCACGCAGCCGTGCACCTGCGCAGACCCAACAGCATCGCCCGCTCATGGGCGCTGTTGATTGCTGCTGCCATCTGCTACATCCCGGCTAATGTGCTGCCGGTGACGGTCGTCGATGCGCTGGGCAAGACCCAGGGTGACACCATCATGAGCGGCGTACTCTATTTCCTGCATCACGGTGACTGGCCACTGGCTCTGGTGATCTTTACCGCCAGTGTCGCGGTGCCGATGGCCAAGATCGCGATGTTGATGTATCTGCTGGTGTCATCCCAGCGCCGCTCCGTGAGCCGGTCGGTGGACCGGACGCGGGTGTATCGCGTTGTGGAATTGATCGGTCGTTGGTCCATGCTGGACATGTTTGTGGTGACGATCCTGGTTGCACTGGTCCAGCTGGGTTTTTTTGCTACCATGCATGCTGGCGCCGGCGCCCCGTATTTTGGCGCCGTCGTGGTCTTGACCATGCTCGCTGCGCAACAATTCGACCCCCGGCTGATCTGGGATGCCGTGGAGGCAAGAGATGACCGATAAGCAAGCCGATCCCCGCCTGCCAGCCGGCGAGTTTCCCGAGGCCGCGGTCAGCGCCAAACGCGGTTTCTCCGTCGTCTGGCTGGTCCCGATCGTCGCTGCCCTGGTTGCGTTATGGCTGGTGTACAAGAATGTCACCGAGACCGGTCCGACCATCCAGATCAGGTTCGAAACCGGTGAGAGCCTGGTCGCCGGCAAGACCAAGGTCCGCTTCCGGGATGTGGATGTCGGCAGCGTCACCCTGGTGGATCTCGAAGACGGCGAGAAAGGCGAATACTACGTCGTCGTGCATGCGGAGATGAACCCTAAAATAAAGGAATATCTGACCGACAAGACACGTTTTTGGGTGGTCCGGGCTCATGTCAGCGCGGGTCAGATTGCCGCGCTTGGCACTTTGTTCTCCGGCGCTTATATCGCGATGGATCCGAGCACCGAGGGCAAGAAAGCCAGGGAATTCGTCGCCCTGAAAAAGCCGCCGGTGATCGATCCACGATTTCCCGGCAAGCTTTACAAGCTTAGCGTGGAGCGTCTCGGTGGTCTGAATCCCGGGAGCCCGGTGTATTTTCGCCAGATCGAGGTGGGCAGGGTCACGGACTACGCATTGCAGGATGACGGCACCATCTTGCTCGACATTTTTGTCGAGACCCCTCACCACGGCAGGATCTATGAGAATACGTTGTTCTGGAATGCCGGCGGCGTCAATCTCAAGGTTGACGCGAGTGGCGTGACACTCCAAACCGAGAGTCTGGTATCGGTATTGACGGGTGGCGTCGGCTTCGATCTGCCGCCAGGGACGTCTCCGGGCGCCCCGGCCAAGCCGGAGAGGGTATTCCCGCTGTTCCGCACTCGGGACGAGGCCAACGCGATCCGCTACAAGGTAAAAGAAAAATATCTACTCTTTTTCGATCAGTCACTACGCGGTTTGCAGGTGGGGGCGCCGCTGGATTTCCGCGGTCTGCCCATCGGCAGCGTGGTCAGCATCGGTCTGGACGCCGATTTCAACCGCGACCAGATCCGTCTGCCGGTCGTGGTGGAGCTGGAACCTGAACGCTTCCGGGTCGTCGGCCAACCCGACGAGGGCGATATATTGCCGAAGCTGATCGACCAGGGGCTGCGCGCCCAGCTGACGATCGCCAATCTGGCGCTGGGACAGAAGGCCGTAACGCTGGATTTCTTTCCGGATGCGGAACCGGCACCGGTCGTTGCTACCGGCAGATATCCGGAGATCCCGACGATACGCTCGCCGGGGGCCGAGCTGATCGCCAACCTGGCCCAGATCTCCGCCGATCTGAAGACGGTGCCCTATGTGCAGATCGGTCAGGAAATGAAGACCGCGCTGGATCAGGTGGGTGCGACCATGGAGGAGGCGCGTGCGTTGCTCGCCACCGCCAACACGGACATCGCGCCGCGTCTGGCCGAGTCATTGGCCGAAGCTGAGTCCACGCTGGCGGCCACCCGCGCGATGGTCGCCACAAATTCGGTGACACGGACCGAATTGAACCGTCTGCTGATCGAGCTGACCGCGGCGGCGGAGGCGATCGCAGCTGTTGCCGAGTATCTTGAACAACATCCCGAGGCGCTGATCTTTGGCAAGGGAGAGAAACCGTGAGACACACAGCCAGAGTGGTGCTGATGACGAGCATGTTGTGCGCATTGATCAGCGCTGCCGGCTGCGCCAGCCGCAGTCCGGACGTTTCCTTCTACACTTTGACTCCGCAAGCAGCGGCCACCGGCGATGCGGTGCAGGTCGGCGGTAAGCCGGTGGCAGTGGTCGTGGGCCCGGCGGATTTTCCCAAGGCGTTGCGACGCGCTCAGTTGGCAACGCGGTCCGGGCCGAACAAGATCGAGTTCGACCAGTTCAATCGCTGGGCCGGATCACTGGAGAGCGACTTTCTTGGCGCGGTCGGTGA
>CAMYOC010000010.1:0-123313 GCA_947259915.1 uncultured Gammaproteobacteria bacterium | reverse complement strand
GGCCGTAAAACGCCGGTATTCGCGGTGGACTATCGGGTGAGCTTTGAAGTCCAGCGTTTTGACAGCGATACGAGCGGGACGGTGACGCTGATCTCGCGTTGGACCGTCCAGCCCAGCGGCGACACCGCGCAGGTCTACGTAGGACAATTTAGCGACACCCGAGCCGCGGCCGCGGACGACCGCTCGGCTGTCGTTGCGGCCCACAGTGAGCTGGTGGCGGCATTGAGCCGGGATATCGCCGATCAGATCAGACAGGCCGCTGCTGGCCCCTAGTGACCCGCGATCGGGAGATCTGACGCCGGGACAACGGCGCGGACACTGAGCGACCGGGTCTCCGGCAGCAGATCGCGCCAATCCGGTCCCTGCGGCGTTCCGAAGACCTGGTCCATCTGCGCCGGCACCACATGCCACCCGCCGGCCGCGATCTCGCGGTCGAGCTGACCCGGCCCCCAGCCCGCATGTCCGGCGAACACCCGCAGCCGCTCTGGATGGGCATCTTCAGGTGAGAGGGCTTGAAGGGTCGTCCGGCTCGCCGTGACATAGACGTCCCCGCTCACCGGTTCGGCTTCGGCCGGAGGTTCGGCGGATCGTATCAACACCAGCAGACGTTCCACCATCACCGGCCCGCCAAAAAAAACCGGCAGCGGATAGTCCGCCAGGGCGTCGATATCCGGCAACACCTCCTGCGTGCCGACCCGGGTCGGGCGGTTGACGATGATGCCCATGGCCCCCTCCACGTCGTGGTGGACAAGCAGCACCACGGAACGGGCAAAGTTCGGATCGCCAAGGCCCCGGTTTGCCACCAGGAATCGACCGGGGGCCGGCTCCTCGGGCGCTGCAAACCCTGCGCACAGGCTCAGCAAGAGCCCGGCAACAAGACCTATCCGGCGCGGCATCCGATGGTTACGCTGAGCCATCGGCATCGTCGGGATTCGCACCCGCCGCCCATCGATCGAGCAGCCCGGCCATCATAGTGTTGTTCTCCCGGGCCAGGACACCGCTCTGCCCGAGGATGTCTTCAGCGCGCTGGATAAACGGATGCTCGATCAGCTGCGCCGCATCCCGGGCAACCAGCATCGCCGCCCATTCCGGCGTCACCTCCAGATGGAATTGCAGCGCAAGATGCCGCCCCCATACAAAGCCCTGATTTTCATAGGCCGTGCTACGCGCGATTTGTATCGCGCCTGCCGGGATGTCGAAGGTTTCCTCGTGCCAGAAGAACGAACGGAATCGCTCCGGCAGACAGCCGTCGAGCCAGCTCTCACGTGCCTCCGGAGTGGTCTGTACCGGGAACCAGCCGATCTCGGGGTGGGGGCCCGGCGTGACCGGCGCGCCGAGTATCTGGGCCATCAATTGGGCGCCGAGACAGATGCCGAACACCGGCTTGTCCGCGGCCATGGTCTGTGCCACCAGCTTGCGTTCCTGCCTGATCCAGGGATGGAGTAGCTCGTCGCGCAGGCTCATGGGCCCGCCCATCACGATCAGCGCATCGAAGTCTTCCGGTGCTGGCAGCGCCTCGCTGGCGGGAACGAGGACGGGTGTGAACACATGGCCCCGGTCGCTGGCCCACGCCGGGAGGTAAGCGGGGCCGTCAAAGGTGGCATGTTGCAGACAGTGGATTCTCATTCGTTCTTCTGGTCGTCGATCGGAGTGCGCGTTAGTTGAGATGCAGCTCGACGGTGTCGCCGTCTTCGACCGGGTGCTCGGGACCGACCTGCTGGCCATCGTAGACCGACGGGCCCCAGATACGGGCGAAATGCAGCGAGCCGGCCAGGTCCTTGTGGACGCGGGCTGCGACGTCCATGACGGTCTCTCCTTTTCGAACCGTAAACGGCTTCTCCATATCCGCCTCCTTGCCGGGCGTTTTGGTGTAGACCCTCACCACCCCAAGGTTGTGGAACAGGAACGGACCGACGCGATCCAGGCCGTGGCCGGTCTCGGCAGAGGTGCCGATCGCCGGGTATTCAATCCCGAGCAGTTCCTCCAGCACTTCGATCTCGCCGGGTTCCGGGTCCAGATCGCGTTTGTTGGCCAGCAGCAGCGTCGGCAGTTCGAGGCGGAACGGATCCTCACCGTCCGCAGTGGGCGACGCCGCCGCTCGATCCGCACCGGGCCAGTCCGGCACCAGGCGGATTCTGCGCTCGGCGAGCCAGTCGAGCACGTAGCGGAGCTGATCGGTGCAGGCCGGGTCGGCGAGATCCACCACCAGCAGCGCGGCGTCGGCCGTCTGCAACGGTGTGGCAAACCACGGCACGGTGAATTCTTCAGCTACCGGCGGCAGATCCACCAGCTGGAAATTCACGTCTTCCCACGCCAGCATACCGGGCTGCGGAAGTTGCGTCGTAAACGGATAAGCGCCGATCTCCGAGCGGGCACCGGTCAGACGATGATGTAGCGCGGATTTGCCGGAATTTGGCGGCCCGATCAGCGCGATTTGTGCCGCGCCCTCACGACGTACAGCATGGCTCGGACCGCTGCGTTTGCCACCCTTGCGCGGGCCGGCCAGCTCCTCGGTAAGTTGTTTGATGCGGCCTTTGATGTCGCCCTGCAGATGCTCGGTGCCCTTGTGCTTGGGGATCGTGCGCAGCATCTCACGCAGACAGTCGAGGCGTTCCCGTGGCTCCCTGGCCTTGCGGAATGCCTGTTCGGCTTTTTTGTATTCGGGTGTAACGTTGGTGGGCATGCGGGCAGCGCTAAGTGTTTTCCAGGAGGCACGTGGGCAGGATCACGATATTAGTCCATTGGTCAGCCAATCGAACGATCATTGCCGCGTCCGCCTCATCCCATGTCTGAGGCAAAGTTGCGTTGCACGATGGCATTGAGCATCACGGTCTTCGCGGCGCAAGCATGGTAGGCGGCGAGCTGCCCGCGGGCCCGGATCAGGTTGTGCTCGCTGCGGCTGGCATAGCGCTCGGCGTCCCAGCCGAAGTAGGACTCCTGTAGCGCGTCGGCACAAAAGCGCGCCGCAAGTTCCACATAGATCGTCTGGGTTGCCGGGACGATGGCCCGCCACTCGGCTTCCCTCAACCAGCTGCGGGTTTCATTTGCATAGGCCGAGATGGCGGTCTCGAACAAGGACTCGGAAAATGCGGCCTCGACCGAGTCTTCACCCGCCTTGTTGCACCAGGAGCGTAACGCGTCGCCGAGCTCCAGTGGCAGCGGCATGCGCCCGAGCGTGTCCAGATCCACCAGACACAGTGCGCGCGTCCCGGCCGCGTCGAACAGGATGTTGTTGATCTTGGGATCGCCATGGACGACACGATCAGGGAGAGGCGGCAGCGGCGGCAGTGACGACGAGGCCCGGAGAATCTCTTCCGCCAGCGGCCGGATGACGCTGATGTGGCGGTGTTGATCGCCATCCCGCAGTGCCTGCCGCAGATTGCGCAAGTGTTTCGCGGTGTCATGGACGCCCAGCCGCGGGTTATGCAACGCGTGTTCGAAATCCGCCAGCACGTGATGGAAGCGGCCCAACAGACTACCGGCTTCGGCGGCCTGGCCCGGACCCTCGAGCCGGTCAATGCTGACCCCATCCACCCAGCTGAGCAGACGCCAGGTCTCTCCCTCGTAACGCACCCACGCAGCCCCGGCCAGTGAGCGCACCAGCCGTGGCGTGGTCATGCCGCGAGCGGCGAGAAAGGTGGTGACCGCGTCGATGTCTTCGTTGATCGCAGGCGGGAATATGGCGTTGACGGCCTGCAGCACGCGGCGCTGGCCGTTGCTGAGTTCGACCAGATAGGTGCGGTTGATCAGCCCACGACCGAGCGGCGAAATCGCTGGCGCCGGTATCCCGTAGTGCTGCTCCAGCAGCGGCATGATCTGTGTTTCACTCATGAACGACCGGTCATTGCTCGTCCCGTCTGGCGTTACCGGCATGATACCCGTCAACCGCGTGTGCCACGCACGGGTCGACAGAAAAGAACGCTCGACAAGGACCTGGATCAAATCGGGATGTGGCCGGTGCTGCTATCATTTGGGTGGTTGCGCGCCGCTGAAATGCTGACCACGAAATGACCGGATCGATCGACATCAGACAGGATCGTGACCCGCTGGCCCGCGGTTTTCCCTGGGTCTGGGTCGGCAGCGCGATCGTCCTCACGGTGTTCATGTTTGTCGGTCTCGCCTGGCACGTCCGCTCGACCTTTGAAGTCGGTCGGGAGGTTGCAGAGTCTTATGTCGCCAGCGATCGCCTGCGCGACCTGATGACCGAGCTTCAGCAGCAGCTGGCCACGACCGCGATCCTGCTGATCGCGACCCACGATCCGTCGTGGAAGACCCGTCATCTCGAGGTGGAGGCCAAGCTGCAGGAGGCGCTGCGGGAGACCATCGAGAATTCCGCATCCGGTTATAACCAGGCAGCCCTGATCCAGGCCCGCGATGCTGTCCGCGAGCTCAGCCGTATCGAGAGCGAGGCCAAGACGCTGGCCGATTGGGGCGAGGTCAATGAAGGGTTGTCGCTGTTGTCCGGCGAGGAATACCGGAGCTGGCAAGGACGTTTCCTGGGCGCCTCCCAGCTGTTTATCGACGATCACCGGCGTTCCCTCAACGAACGGTTGTTGATCCAGGAGGCACGGGAAGTCCAGTCGCTCGGCGTGGCCTTTATGATCCTGCTTTTGAGTCTGGCTATCTGGATCGCGCTGGTGCGTCGGTTGCGCCGATGGGGTGCGGCCCTGGATCAGGCGTCGCGGATCCGCCGCCAGCTGGAAGCGGAGCTGCTACAGTCGCAAAAGATGGAGGCGGTGGGCAGATTGGCCAGCGGTATCGCTCATGACTTCCGTAACCTGCTGACCGCGATCCGCGGTTATGCCACCGTCGCCCGACAGAAGATCCAGGGTGATCACCCGGCCAGCCACGCCTTGGGCCGGGTGGAAGAGGCCGCCGACCAGGCCGAAGGCGTGATCCGCGGTCTGCTCACCTTTGGGCGGCGTTCGGTGGCCGAGAAGCAGGCGGTGGATGTCGGCAAGCTGGTGATCCGCGGCGTCGGCTGGGTCCAGCGCATGGTGCCGGCTTCGGTCGAACTGCAAACCGACCTGGCCGATCATGCCGACGGCCTGTGGGTGCTGGCCGATCCGGTCCAGCTGCAGCAGGTGCTGCTCAATCTGGTGGTTAACGCCTGCGACGCCATGCCTGGCGGCGGCCGTCTGCATATTGCGGTAGACCGAGTCACATCGGGCGCTTCGGCGCGCGTCACCATGGCCGTCAGTGATACCGGTTGTGGCATGACCCGCGAGGTCGCGGAACGGGCGGTAGAGCCGTTTTTCACCACCAAGTCGGTGGGCGAGGGCACGGGTCTTGGCCTGTCCATGGCCCACGGCATCGTCGCACAACACGACGGTTCGCTGGCCATCGACTCCGCGCCCGGGCGTGGCACGACGATTACCATCAGCCTGCCGGCCATCCCCGCGCCCCTCATATCGGAGCTGCCGTCCCCGGACACCACAGTGCTGGATACCGGCCAGGGACTGGTCCTGCTGGCGGAGCAGCATCCCTATGCCAGGCAGATCATGAGCACGGCGCTGGAAGCGGCCGGTTTCAATGTGGTCCCGACGGCAGACGGTCCCGCTCTGCGGGATCAGCTTTCGAACACGGATGAAAATCCGGTGCTGGCGGTCCTCGATGCCCGCCTTCCCGGTGTCGGGTCCGAAGATCGGGTCGACTGGCTGCGGCGAGCCGGATACCCGGGGCCTGTGCTGCTGGTCGGCGGATCCTCTGATGATGTCGACGCCACTACCTCCGCGGATGATTCCGTGTTCCTGTTGAACAAGCCGGTCAGTGTGGCCGAATTGAAGCGCCTGGCCCTCGGCATGACCAGAGCGAACCCTGACAAGACAGGTGTAATATGAACCCATCTATTACCGTCCTGCTGGCAGACGATCATGAGCTGGTGCGGGAGATGCTGGCCGAGCGTGTCGGCAGCGAGCCCGATATCGAAGTCGTGGCCAGCGTCGCGGATGCCGGTGAAGCACTGGAAGCAGCCAGGGATTGCGCGCCGGATGTGCTGGTCCTGGACATCGACATGCCCGGGCGATCCGTGTTCGAGGTGGCGGCAGAGATCCGTAAATTGCACCCGTCGGCGCGCGTGGTGTTCTTGAGTGCGCATCTGACGGATCAGTATATCGAGCAGGCGCTTGAGGTTGAGGCGGCCGGCTATCTGACCAAGGATGAACCCACGGCGCGGCTGATCGACGCTATTCGTGCGGTGGCACGTGGCGCGACGCATTTCTCCAGCTCGGTCAGCGAGCGTATCGTCATCGACGAGCATGGGGCTCACCTGGGACGCGATCATCTGACGCGGCTGCGATTGCTGACCCAGCGAGAGGTCGAAGTGCTTGGTCATCTGGCTCAGGGTCTGCCAAAGAAGAGTATCGCCCGGCTGATGGATATCTCGGTCAAGACCGTCGAGAAGCATTGCGACCACGTAATGGAGAAGCTCGACATCCACGACCGCGTGCAGCTCGCGCGTTTCGCTATCCGCGAAGGCCTGTCTCAGCCCTGAAGGTGGTCCCTCGCGAGGCGACCAACCCGCGCCCCGCCCGCGTTCCGCCCTGCGTTGCTCTGCACCATTCATTGCCGTACGCTGCCCCGACCAGACCCGCCATGGGTCGAGCGACAAGGGATCGTTTGAGGGATGTCCGACACAGCCTGGTCAGTCAACAAGTTCGGTGGCGGTAGCCTCGCCGGGGCCGCTGAATTCAGGGCGGTCGCCAAGATCATGATGGAGGCGGGCGACGGCCGGCGCGCGGCCGTGGTGTCCGCCTCGGCCGGGATCACCGATCGCCTGATGGCGCTGGTTGACGAGCCCGCCACAGACATCGCCGCCGGCCGGTTGACCGAGATCCGGCAGCACCACGTGGCGCTGTCCGAGGCGCTCCTGCCCGAGCCGTCCCGGACCGGCTATGTAAAGGCTCTTGACGACGATCTGGCCACCATCTCAGCCGTGGTCGAGGCGGTACGGCTGTTGGGCCGCTCAGCGCCGGAGGCGCGTAGCCTCGTTTCCGGATTTGGCGAGGTCTGGTCCGCACGGCTGCTGGCGGCCCACCTCGGCAGTCTCGGTGTGAGCAGTGACTGGCTGCACGCCGGAGAGGTGCTCACGATCCGCGATTCGGAGCTGGGACCGATCGTGATGTGGAAGGAGAGCCGCGAGCGTTTGCGTTCAAGGCTGCCGCAGGATCGCGGATGCATTCTCGTTATCACCGGCTACGTCGCCCGTGAAGAATCCGGCGTGCCGACCACCCTGGGCCGTAACGGCAGCGATTTTTCGGCCTCTATTTTCGGTCGTCTGCTGGACGCCGCCGAGATCGTCATCTGGACCGATGTCGATGGGGTCATGAGCGGGGACCCGCGGCGGGTAAACGAAGCCGCGGTGATTCCCGAGCTGTCCTATCACGAGGCCATGGAGCTGGCCTACTTCGGCGCCAAGGTCATCCATCCCCGGACCATGGGTCCTGCGGTGGAGAAGGGGATACCGATCTATATCCGTAACACGTTCCGCCCACAGGGCGCGGGCACGCGGATATCCGCCGAGGGTGGCGAGGGCAATCGGGTCAAGGGCATTTCCACTATCGACGGCATCGCGATGTTGAATCTCGAGGGCGCCGGCATGATCGGCGTGCCCGGCACAGCGGACCGGCTGTTTGGCGCGCTCCGCGAATCGGGTATTTCGGTGGTGATGATCTCCCAGGGCAGTTCGGAGCACTCTATCTGTTTTGCGGTGCCCGAACGTGACGCCGGGCGGGCGGCCGATGTGGTCGCCAGGGCCTTCGCCCTGGAGCTCGAGCAGCAGCAGATTCAGGGTGTCGATGTCACCACGGGCTGCAGCATCCTTGCCGTGGTCGGCGACGGCATGCGCGGCATGCCCGGCATCGCCGCCAAGCTGTTTGGCGCGCTGGGCCGTGCCGGCGTCAACGTGCGCGCGATCGCTCAGGGCGCGTCGGAGCGGAACATTTCCGCGGTGATCGATGCCGAGGATGCGACACGGGCGGTCAAGGCGGTGCACTCCGGTTTTTATCTGTCGCCGCAGACCATCTCGGTCGGACTCATCGGCGCCGGCACGGTAGGTTCTGCGCTGCTCGAACAGTTCGCCGCCGAGCTGCCGCGACTACGACGGGACTTTAACCTCGACCTGCGCATCCGCGGTATCGCTACTTCAAAGCGCATGTTGATCGAGGAGCGACGGCTCGACCCGTGCGGCTGGCAAGCGGCGCTCGAGCAGCGCGGCGTGGCGCTGGATCTGGAGCGGTTTGTGGCTCACATCCATGCCGAGCATCTGCCCCATGCGGTGCTGATCGACTGTACCGCCGATCAGGGCATTGCGGATCGTTACGCCGGATGGCTGGACCAGGGTATCCATGTGGTAACGCCAAACAAAAAGGCCAACACGTCTTCGCTGGATTATTATCTGCGGCTGATGGCGGCGCGACTGCGTGGTGGTTCGCGCTACTTCTACGAGACCACCGTGGGCGCCGGTCTGCCCATCGTTCACACCCTGCGCGATCTGCGCCAGACCGGCGATTCCATCCTCGCCATCGAGGGCGTACTGTCCGGCACCCTGGCCTATCTGTTTAACGTCTTCGACGGCAGCCGCCCGTTTTCCGAGATCGTCCGCGAGGCCCGGGACATGGGTTATACCGAACCCGATCCGAGGGATGATCTGTCGGGCACTGACGTGGCGCGCAAAGTCGTGATCCTCGGCCGGGAGATGGGCCTGTCGCTGGAGTTGTCCGGGGTCGAGGTCGAATCACTGGTGCCTGCCGGTCTCGAAGAGGGGGACGTGGATGCATTCCTGGACGGCCTCTCTGCCCACGATGAGACCTTCAGCCGCCGTCTGGCGAAGGCCCAGGCTGCCGGTGAGGTACTACGCTACGTCGGGCGATTGCAGCCGGGCGGACGGGTCAGCGTGGGTCTGGAACAGCTGCCTGGCGATCACCCCTTCGCGCGCATCAGCCTCACCGACAACATCGTGCAGTTCAAGACTCATCGTTATCACGAAAATCCGCTGATCGTGCGGGGACCCGGCGCCGGTCCCGCGGTGACCGCCGCCGGCGTGTTCTCGGATCTGCTGCGTCTGAGCGCCAATCTGGGTGCGAATCTCTAGCATGCCCATGCACTACGTCAGCACCCGTGACAGCGAAGGCGCCGGAGTGTTCACGCTGTCCGAGGCGATTCACCGCGGTCTTGCGCCAGATGGTGGTCTCTTTGTGCCCAGGGCCATGCCGCGGCTGAACATCGAGGATTTCGAGGGCGCCAATGATCCGGCAGAGATCGCCGCCGTGTTGCTGGCACCGTTTTTTGATGGCGACCCGCTGGCCGCAGAGCTGCCCGCGATCTGCGCGGAGACCTTTACCTTTCCGTTGCCGGTGCTGGAACTCGACGGCGGACCGGCCGTGCTGGAGCTGTTCCACGGGCCGACCGCCGCATTCAAGGATGTCGGCGCGCGTTTTCTTGCCGCCTGTACCCAGCGTCTGGAAACAGATGCCGATGGTCCGCTGACCATCCTGGTCGCCACGTCCGGCGACACCGGCAGCGCGGTGGCGGCAGCGTTTCATCATCGCCCGGGTATCGAGGTCGTGATCCTGTTCCCGGCCGGGCTGGTGTCGGCGCGCCAGGCGCAGCTCTTGTCCTGCTGGGACGATAACGTGAGGAGCTTCTCCGTCGACGGCGCGTTCGACGACTGTCAGCGCATGGTCAAGGCGGCTTTCGCCGATGCCGACATCACCGCCGCCCGGCGTCTCAGTTCGGCCAACAGCATCAACATCGGTCGTCTGCTGCCGCAGATGGTGTATTACGCGATGGCCACATTGCGAGCCGCTCGCCAGGGCCAGCCGCCACCCGGTTTTATCATCCCCAGCGGCAATCTCGGCAACGCTTTCGCCTGCCTGATGACGCGTGAGGTCGGACTTCCGGTCGGTGAGATCCTGCTGGCTACCAACGCCAACCTGACCGTTGCGGAATTCATGGACAGCGGCGACTGGCGGCCGCGTGTATCGGTGCCGACACTCGCGTCGGCGATGGATGTGGGCGATCCGAGCAATATGGAGCGCGTGTTCTGGCGCTATCGCGACCACGCTGGGGTCAGCGACGCGTTTGCTGCCGTGTCCATTGATGACGCGGCGATCCGCGAGACGATAAGCGCGGGCCCCGCCCGCTGGCACCAGGTCTGGTGTCCTCATACCGCAACGGCGGTGCGGGCATGGGAACGCATGCCGGCCGCGGACCAGGCGCGTGGCTGGGTGC
The DNA here is from genome assembly GCA_947259915.1 of uncultured Gammaproteobacteria bacterium. Lineage (GTDB taxonomy): Bacteria > Pseudomonadota > Gammaproteobacteria > Steroidobacterales > XN24 > CAMYOC01. The sequence continues at coordinate 113,083 of CAMYOC010000010.1, read as the reverse complement.
TCGTGGCTACCGCACACCCGGCCAAGTTCAACGATATCGTCGAACCGTTGATCGGCGAACCGGTGCCGGTCCCGGCGGCCATGCAGCAGCTGCTGTCCCTGCCGGCCCGGGCCGAGACCCTCCCGCCGGACTCAACGGCGCTAAGCGCGCGTCTGCTCGGGATCTAGCCCTCGTCCCAACGTTGCTCCCGCTTTGATGGTCGCGCGGGATGGCCGTCGCGCTTGGAGCGGGGCCCCGGGGGCTCATCTTCCCTGCGCAACTTCTTCAAAGGACGATCGGCTCTGCTCGATCTGTGTCGCAGTGGCAGAGTATCCATATCGAAGTCATCGAGGTCATCGTCATCACCGGACTGTTCCGGTGGCACAGTGGGTCTTGTACCCATAAGGTGTCTCCGCGTTGGACCTCAGCCCTGGATCGACGCAGCGCTATCCGGGTCGGTCCGAGGTCTGAACACCATCCGAAATTACATTGCCGCTGCCGGCTGTCAAGCGTTTTCGTGCGAGCCAGAAGCGCCTAGACTCTGAGGCATGAGCCAGCCGAATCCGGCGCAATCCGCGCGCAAACCCGGGACTCTCGAATTCGCAGTTGGATGCGGCTGCGTTAACCGGGAACACTACTGATGCGACAAGCCCTGGTTACCGGCGCCACCGGCTTTATCGGCTCGTCTCTGGTCAAACGTCTGCGACGTGAGGGACATGCTGTACGCGCGCTGGTATTAAGAGGTGATACACCAGACCCGGACTGGGATAAAGACGTGGAGATCGTCCGCGGGGACGTTGCAGCATCTGGCGACGTTTCGCGCGCGGTCGCGGGGGTGGATGCGGTGTTCCACCTGGCCGCGGTCGTCGGCGACTGGGGTACAGAGACCCTGTTTCGCCGCGTGACCGTTGAGGGCACCCGTAACGTGCTCGCTGCGGCGGCCGGGGCCAGCGCCCGCGTGGTGCTGGCCTCGAGCATCGTCGTCTACGGCGACCGCCTTGGACGCGAGACCTGCGTCGAGGATACGCCGCATGGCCGGGCCTATGGTCCCTACAGCCGCGCCAAGCAGGTGCAGGAGATCCTCGCGCAGGAGTGGCTGGAGCGTGGCGCAGACATACGCATCGTCCGGCCGGCCAATGTCTATGGTGCCGGCAGCCGGATCTGGGTCGACGAAGTCATCCGCTTGTTGCTCAAAGGAGCGCCGACGCTGGTCAGCGGCGGTGTCCGTGACGCCGGGCTGGTGCACGTGGACAATGTGGTGGACATCCTGCTTCGTGCCGCATCGGACCTGGCTCCGAGCGGTGGCGTCTACAATGCCTGCGACGATCTCGGCATCAGCTGGCAACGTTACATGGGTGATCTCGCTGCGATCGCCAGTGCCGCGAGACCGCGCTCGGCGCCGTCGTGGCTGGTCTGGACCGCTGCAACGATGATGGAGCCGCTCTGGCGCGCGGCCGGTGCCCGGCAGCGACCGCCGCTGACCCGCGAGGCCGTCCATCTGATCAGTGCTGACATAAAGACCCCGGCCGTTAAGGCGCACGAAGATCTCGGGCACCGTTGTCTGGTGGATTACACAACGGCGATGGCCGCGATCCCGGATTACGCCATCCGCACCGGCCTGCTCAGCCGACCCGGTCAGTCGCAGGCCGGCTAGTCAGCGATATCCGCCTTGGCCATTTGCATGTCCCGTTCCCGGGCGCGCCGCTGGCGGGCCAGAAAAATGCCGCTGATGATGGTGCCGATCGCCACCACCGCTACCAGGATCGTGGCCAGGGCATTGATTTCGGGGCTGACGCCGAGCCGGACCTTGGAGAAGATCACCATCGGCAGCGTGCTGGATCCCGGACCGGAGACAAAGCTGGCGATCACCAGATCGTCCAGGGACAGGGTGAATGACAGCAGCCATCCGGCTACCAGCGCGGGCGCGATGATCGGCAGCGTGATCTGGAAGAAGATCTTCGCCGGTCGTGCGCCCAGGTCCAGAGCCGCCTCTTCGATGGATTCGTCCATGTCAGAGAGCCGTGACTGGATGATCACTGCCACATAGGCCATCGAGAAGGTGATGTGGGCGATGGTGATGGTCAGGAAGCCTCGTCCCGCCGGCCACCCGAGGGCCGCTTCCATGGCCACAAACAGCAACAGCAGCGAGAGGCCGGTGATGACCTCGGGCATGACCAGCGGCGCCATCACCATGCCGGTGAACAGCGTGCGGCCGCGGAAGCGTCGGAAACGGGCGATAACGAAACCGGCAATGGTGCCGAGCACCACCGCCGCCGTCGCATTGAGGGTCGCGATCCGCAGGCTGACCCAGGCGGCCTGCAGGATCTGATCGTTTTGCAGCAGCGCCCCGTACCACTGGGTCGAAAAACCCGCCCAGACCGTTACCAGCTTGGACTTATTGAAGGAGAACACGATCAGCGACACGATCGGTGCATAGAGGAACACAAAGCCAAGCACCATGGCCGTCGGCACAAAAAAGCGTCGCTGGTTCACGACTTCGCCTCAGCTGCCCGGGCCTGGTTGTACTGGAACAGCACGATCGGGATCACCAGCAGCAGGAGCAGCGCTATGGCCACCGCTGATGCCACCGGCCAGTCCCGGTTGGCGAAGAACTCGTCCCACAGGATCCGACCGATCATCAGCGTGTCCGGACCGCCGAGCAGGGCGGGGATCACGAACTCACCGACCGCGGGGATAAACACCAGCATGGAGCCCGCCAGGATGCCCGGCATCGACAGCGGCAGCGTCACGCGGAAAAACGCCTTGGACGGGCGGCAGCCCAGATCCGCTGCGGCCTCCAGCAAGGTCAGGTCGAGTTTTTCCAGATTGGCGTAGAGCGGCAGGATCATAAACGGCAGATAGGAATAGACGATGCCCAGATAGACCGCGAAGTCGGTCTGCATCATCACCAGTGGCGTATCGACGATGCCCAGCGCCATCAGCGCGTTGTTGATCAGGCCGTTGGTCTTGAGGATGCCGATCCAGGCATAGACCCGGATCAGGAACGAGGTCCAGAATGGCAGGATCACGAGCATCAGCAGCAGGATGCGTCGATCCGGCCGCGCCCTGGCGATCCCGTAAGCGATGGGGTATCCGACCAGCAGGCAGAACACGGTGGAGACGGCGGCGATCTTTACCGAGTTGAGATAAGCGGTCCAGTAGAGCGAGTCCTGGATCAGATACTGGTAGTTGCCCAGGTTAAGGCGGATGTTGAGATATTTGTGCTCGATCCAGTACCACAACGAGGTATAAGGCGGTTGTGCTATCTCGGTTTCGGCCAGAGAGATCTTCAGCACGATGACAAACGGGATCAGGAAGAACGCCAGCAACCAGAGGTAGGGGATGCCGATGACGCTGGCGCGACCCAGCCCCCTGAACCTGCGGCGCAGGCCATGCCAAACGGCCCCTAGGCCGAACCCGCTGATGCGTTTGACCGCGGTGCTGGCGGTCCGGTTGACGCCTTTGGTCAGTGCAGGCGCCCCGCGGGTACTCACTTGGTCACCACCACCGGACTGGAGGCATCCCAGTGGAGATAGACCTGCTCATCCCAGAGGATGCGGTCCGGGTTTCCCCGCAGCAGATTCGGCTGGGTGATGCGCACGATCTTGCCGGATTCGAGCTTGACCAGATAGGTCGAGAAATCACCCATGTAGGCGACTTCATCCACGATCCCGCGCACGCAATTTTGTTCCCTGGCCGGGTCCTCGCGGGAGATATGCATCTTCTCCGGCCGGATCGCCGCCCACACGTCCGCGTCGGGGCCGGCGCTGACGCCGTGATTCACGAAGATGTCCATGCCGGCTTCCTCGGAATGGATGACGACATGATCCGGCTCGTCGACGATCATCTTGCCGGCGAAGATATTTACCGAGCCGATAAAGTCGGCGACGTAGCGGCTCTGCGGGAATTCGTAGATGTCGGTGGGTGTCCCGATCTGGATCAGCTCGCCCTCGTCCATGACCCCGATACGCGTGGACAGCGTCATCGCTTCCTGCTGATCGTGGGTGACGACGACAAAGGTTACGCCCACCTGCTCCTGGATGTTCATCAGCTCAAACTGCGTGTGTTCGCGCAGCTTTTTGTCCAGCGCCGCCAGCGGTTCGTCGAGCAACAGCAGCTTGGGTTTCTTGACCAGGCTGCGCGCGAGCGCGACCCGCTGACGCTGGCCGCCCGAGAGCTGGTGCGGTTTGCGTTTGGCGAATGCGCCGAGCTTGACCAGCTCCAGCATCTCCCCGGCACGCTTGCGCACCGCCGAGGCGGGGAGTTTCTCCTGTTTCAGACCGAAGGCGACATTCTGTGCCACGTTCATGTGTGGGAACAGCGCATAGGACTGGAACATCATGTTGACCGGCCGCTCATAGGGCGGGATGCCCGCCATATCCACGCCGTCGATCAGGATGCGGCCGCTGCTCGGTTGCTCGAAGCCGGCCAGCATGCGTAGCAACGTACTCTTGCCACAGCCCGAGGCGCCGAGCAGGCAGAACAATTCCTTGCGATAGATTTCGAGCGAAAGTTCGTAGACGGCGACGAATTCGCCGAATTTCTTGGTGACGCGTTCTATGCTGACGTAGGGCGTCTCGTTGGGGTCACGCCAGGGCTGGAATACGGCCGGCGCGTTTGAGCTTTCTGCCATCGTCCCCTCGATCGGCGCAGCGACCAGCCGTGGGCCGGCCGCCGCGCCTGTGTGAGTCCCTACTGGCCGGTCTTGAAGCGGGTCCAGGTCCGGGTCAGGTTGCGCGTGTATTCCGCGCTGCGGGCAAGATCGGGGTAGAGCTTGGCCTTCACTTCATCCGGCGGATAGATACCCGGGTCTTCGAGTATTTCTGCCTCGACGAACTCGACCGAGGCCGAATTGGGGTTGGCATAGAATACGTAGTTCGATATTGCCGCGGCGACCTCGGGCTCCAGCAGATAGTTGATGAACAGATGGGCATTGTTCGGGTGCGGCGCGTCCGCCGGGATCGCCAGCATATCGAACCAGATCACCGTTCCCTGCTTGGGGATCGAGTAGGCGATCTCGATGCCATTCTCCGCTTCACTGGCGCGATCGGCGGCGATCATCATATCGCCGCTCCAGCCCATGGCGACGCAGATCTCGCCGTTGGCCAGGTCGTTGATCTGCTGTGAGGAGTGGATATAACGCACGAATGGCCGGATGCTCATCAGCACTTCCTCGGCCGCCGCCAGATCCGCCAGATCCTCGCTGTTCGGATCGCGGCCCAGATAGGCGAGCACGGCGCTGACGGCTTCGGTCGGTGCATCGAGCAGGGTGACGCCGCAGGCGGACAACTTGGCGATGACCTCGGGATCAAACAGCATGGCCCAGCTGTCGGTGGGCGCATCCGGGAAGACCTCGGCGACCTTGACCTCATCAAAGCCGATGCCGGTCGTGCCCCACATGTACACCGCTGCGTGCTGATTATCGGGATCGTGCTTGCTGACCCGCGCCATGATGTCGCCGTCAAGATTGGACCAGTTGCTCAACTGATCGCGATCGAGCTTTCTGAACACGCCGGCCTTGATCTGGCGCTCCAGGAATGAGGCGGTCGGCACCACGATGTCGTAACCGGTGTTGCCGGCCAGGAGCTTGGCTTCCACCACTTCGTTGGAATCGAACACATCGTAGTTGACCGTGATGCCGGTGCGCTCCTCGAAATTCGCGATGGTGTCTTCGGCGATATAGTCGGACCAGTTATAAACGTTGAGGACCGGCTCTTCCGCCTCGACCTCGACTACCACCACCTCTTCTTCGGCTGCCGCCGCCGGCTTATCTTCGGCTTTTTGGCCGCAGCCGGTCGCGAGAGCGAGACCGCCCAACAACAGGGTAGTGCGATAAAACAACTGCAAAGGACTCATGATTTTTCCCCTGGTTCTATAAGAAAACGTCCGGCATTTCTTGTGCATGCCTGGTCCCGATGGATTCCCACGGTCCGGCTATGATCACTGGCCGGTTCCCCCTTCCGTCCCGATCTCAGGCGTTGCGCAGTGCCGCGGCGGCCTGGTCCAGGCATTTCCCCGCCAGCGCGACCAGCTCGTCGATCTGATCCGTGGTTATCACGAGTGGCGGCGAGATGATCATCGTATCCCGCACGGCTCGCATGATGATGCCATTTTCGAAGCAAATGTCACGACAAATGGTCCCGGCCTGTCCCGGATCCGGGAATCGCTCGCCGGCGTTCTTGTCCGGCACCAGCTCCAGAGCCCCCAGCAGACCCTTGCAGCGTGCCTCCCCGACCACCGGATGATCCGCCAGCTCCCGCCAGCGCCGCGCCAGATGTGGCGCCGCCACATCGCGGACGTGCTCCACCACGCGTTCGTCGCGCAGGATCTCGATATTGCGCGTCGCCACTGCACAGCAGGTCGGGTGCCCCGAATAGGTGAAGCCGTGATTGAACTCTCCGCCGCGCTCGATCAACACCTCGGCCACCCGGTCGGCCACCATCACGCCGCCGATCGGCAGATAGCCCGAGCTCATCCCCTTGGCGATCGGCATCAGATCCGGCTTTATGTCATAGGTTTGTGAGCCGAACCAGTTGCCAGTGCGGCCGAAGCCGCAGATGACTTCATCGGCGACCAGCAGGATCTCGCGCTCCCGGCAGATGCGGCTGATCTCGGGCCAGTAGCTGTCCGGCGGGATGATTACGCCGCCCGCACCCTGGATCGGCTCGGCGATAAACGCAGCCACGCGCCCCTCGCCGAGTTCATCGATCTTTGTTTCCAGGGCCCTGGCTGCCTTGAGACCGAACTCGTCCGGACTCATGCCGGCGCCGTGGCCAAACCAGTAGGGTTGTTCGATGTGCACGATGCCCGGGATCGGCAGACCGCCCTGGGCATGCATGGGCTTCATCCCGCCCAGACTGGCGCCGGCCATGGTGCTGCCGTGATAGGCGTTTTCCCGGCTGATCAGGATGCTCTTGTCGGGTTTGCCCAGCGACGCCCAGTAATGGCGGGCCATGCGCACCACGGTGTCGTTGGCCTCCGAACCGGAGCCGGTGAAGAACACATGGTTGAGGCCGTCGGGTGTCACCTCCGCCAGCAACTCGGCCAGGCGGATCGCCGGCGGTGTCGTGGTCTGGAAAAAACTGTTGTAGTAGGGCAGTTGCAGCATCTGCGCATAGGCGGCGTCCGCCAGTTCTTTTCGGCCATAGCCCAGGTTGACGCACCACAGTCCCGCCATGCCATCGAGGATCCGATTACCGTCGGAATCCCACAGGTAGATGCCCTCGGCCCGCTCGATGACGCGGCTGCCTTTGCGGTTGAGTTGTTTGAAGTCGGTGAACGGATGCAGGTAATGGGCTGCGTCCATGGCCTGCAATTCTGCGGTATCCAGCGCGGCGTGTTTTGGCATCGGTCTCTGTCCTCTATCCACCGGCGGTGCCCGGCAGATCACACATTGAGCAGCAGGAACTCACGTTCCCAGGGGCTGATCACCTGGAAGAAGGTCTCATACTCGGCCTCCTTGACCGCGCAGAAGCTCTCTACAAACGGCTCGCCGAGCACCTCGATCAATTCCTCGCATTGCCTCATCCGCGCGATCGCACTCTCCAGGTCGCGCGGCAGCGTAAATGGCAATTTGTAAGCGTCCCCGGCAACCGGCTTGCTGGGCCGCAAGCCCAGTTTCATCCCCAGATAGCCGCAGGCGAGAGAGGCGGCTATCGCGAGATAGGGGTTTACGTCGGCACCGGCGATCCTGTTCTCGACCCGGCGGGCCTGAGGGTCCGACACCGGTACGCGGAGCCCCACCGTGCGGTTGTCGTAGCCCCAGTGCACGTTGATGGGCGCGGCGAAATAACGGGTAAAGCGACGATAGGAATTGACGTAAGGTGCGACCAGCGGCACCGCCGCCGGCAGGAACCCTTGTAGTCCGGCGATGTGGCTACGAAACAGCTGACTGTCCCCGCCGCGGCGGTTAGCGAACAGGCTGCGACCCGTCTTCTTGTCGACGATGCTCTGATGAATGTGCAACGCGCTGCCTGGCTCGCCGGCCATCGGCTTGGCCATAAACGTGCAATAGATGTTGTGGCGATGGGCGGTCTCGCGCATCGTCCGTTTGAAAATAAACACCTGGTCCGCGAGCGACATGGCGTCGCCATGGATAAAGTTGACCTCCATCTGCGCCGCGCCGCCTTCATGGATCAGGGTGTCGAGCTCCAGCTCCTGAGCCTCGCAGAAGTCATACATGTCCTCGAACAGGGGGTCGAATTCGTTGACCGCGTCGATGCTGAAGGTCTGGCGCACCGTCTCCGGCCGCCCGGAACGGCCGATCGGCGGCTCCAGCTCGTAGTCCGGATCCACATTGGGCTTGACCAGAAAGAACTCGACCTCGGGCGCCACCACCGGGACCCAGCCCTCCGCCTCGTACAGATCCAGCACCCGTCGCAGCACATAGCGCGGCGCGGTCGCGACCGGTGATCCGTCATGATGGAGGCAATCGTGGATGCACTGAGCGGTGGGGTCCGTGGCCCACGGGACCGGCCGGATCGTCTCCGGGTCCGGGACGCAGACCATGTCGTGCTCCACGTCGCCGGCGATGCCTTCGGCGTACTCACCGGTCACCGTCTGCAGGAACAGCGACTCCGGTAGACGCATGCCTTCTTCCTTGCAGAATTTCGTCGCCGGCATGATCTTGCCGCGCGCCGTGCCGGCGGTGTCCGGGACCAGACCCTCGACCTCGTCGATATTACGTTCTTGTAGCCATCGTCTGATGTCGTCAAGCATGGTGCCGCCTTTGTGCGTACTCGGTGCAGGCCTCGCCGAAGGCTCGGAATATCGCCATCGACGCGGCGTCCTCGGTCACCTTCCATTCGGGATGCCATTGCACACCGAGCGAAAATCCGGGTGAATCTTCTACCGTGAAGGCCTCGATCAGACCGTCCTCTGCGACCGCCTCTACCGCAAGCCGGCGTCCCAGACGGTCGACGCCCTGAGTGTGGATGGAATTGACCGTGATCCGGTCGTGACCGGTCAGCTCCCGCAGCAAACCGCCCTCGATCAGTGAGACCGGATGGCTCGGACCGTACTGGACGTCGAGCGGCTCTGTCTCATCCGGTTCGTGGACTCCATGACGGCCGGTCGCGGGGAGGTTCTGATGCAGCGAGCCACCGAAGGCCACATTCATCTCCTGATAGCCGCGGCAGATGGCGAATAGCGGGATACCGGCATCGACCACCGCCGGGATCAGCGTCAGCGTCGTGTTGTCGCGGTCCGGATCATGCAGGGTGCCCGGTGCGCTGGCCGGGCCCTGATACCGATGAGGCTCCACCATGGAGGGGCTGCCGGTCAGGAGCAGACCGTCGAGACGACGCACCAGCGCTTCCAGCTCGATCGCCGGGCCCAGGGCCGGCACCACCAGCGGGATGCCGCCGGCCGCGCTGGCGATGGCGGTCAGATATTTCTCGCCGGCGACATGGAAGGGATGAGGTTCCAAAAAACGCCGACAGGCGGAAACACCGATGACGGGATGGGCTGGTGGCATGTCTATTATTTTAAGCGGCCTGTTCGGAATCTGGTTCGCTTCAGGCTCGCCCCCGGCGGGTGTTCAGGTCGCTCGTGTTCAGATATTCTCGAGCATATATTACTGTCACGCGCCAATTCAAGCGGCGCGAGGGCGGGGGCTGGGTAACAGAGCCGGGCGCCGCCGAATGAGGAATTTATTAAACATCGATGGGAGAGACCATGTCTCAGGCACGACCTGATCCGGACGAGGCCCGGGCCTTCCTGCAACAATACCCGGAGGTCGAAACCGTCGATCTTCTGATCGCCGACGGCAACGGCATCGTGCGCGGCAAGCGTATCAATGACGGGCATCTGATCAAGGCCTTCGAGGGCGGTATCTGTCTGCCAGCATCGGTGTTCGGACTGGACACCCGGGGTCAGACCGTGGAGCAGACCGGTCTCGGTTTCGAGACCGGAGACGCGGACTATGTGTGTATGCCGGTGCCGGGTACCCTGGGCCGCACGGGTTGGCGCACCGGCGCTGGCGCCCAGGTATTCCTGACGATGCAGGATGCGGGCGGGGCGCCGTTCTTCGCCGACCCTCGGGTGGTGCTGGCCGGGATCCTGAGACGTTTCGACGCGCTGCGATTGACACCGGTGGTCGCGCTGGAACTGGAGTTCTATCTGCTCGATAAAGAGCGGGACGAACGCGGCCGGCCGCAGCCGCCGTGCTCACCGGTGACCGGTCAGCGCGAGTCCTCGACCCAGGTCTATGGCATGGCTGAGCTGGACGATTACACCGCGTTTATGGATGAAGTGACACGTATCGCAGACATCCAGGGCGTGCCGGCCGATACCGCGGTTTCGGAATATGCGCCGGGACAATACGAGGTCAATCTCGGTCATCAGCCCGACGCCTTACGCGCCGCCGACCACGCACTGTTACTAAAACGGATCATCAAACGGGCGGCCAACAGCCTGGGCATGGAGGCGACGTTTATGGCCAAGCCCTACGCGGAACAGTCCGGTAGCGGCACCCACGTTCACGTCAGTTTGCTGGATGAGGCCGGCAACAACGTATTCGCCAGCGATGATCCTCTGAGCAACGCCTCGATGCGTCATGCGATCGGCGGTCTGGCGGCGATCATGGGTGAGTCCCTCGCTCTGATGGCGCCCAATTCGAATTCCTACCGCCGTTTTCAGCCGGACAACTTCGTTCCCCTCGCGCCCACCTGGGGGCTCAACAACCGCACCGTCGCGCTGCGTATCCCGGCCGGCGATCCGGCGGCTACACGCGTAGAGCATCGGGTCGCCGGTGCGGACGCCAACCCGTACCTGGTCGCCGGCGCGGTGCTGGCCGGGATGCACTACGGGCTGAGCCGCAAGGTAGAACCGCCGCCGCCATCGGCGGGTAATGCGGCAGAGCAGGCCGAGCGAGCGCTGCCGTCGGGATGGCTGCACGCGATCGAGGCGCTGGAGGCGAGTGAGGTCATGCGCGAGTATTTTGGCCGACCGTTCCTGGATATTTACACCGCCTGCCGGCGTTTCGAACGTGAGTCTTTCGCCTCCCATGTCACATCGCTGGAGTACGAGTGGTATCTGCGCGCGGTATGAGGGGCCGAGCATGACCACCGGACGGATCGTGGTCGCCGAGACCGGGGACGCGGGCTCCTATTATTCGGCCAGCGTGTCGGTCAGACCCGACCTGCCCAGCCTGGTCGAAGATGTCGATTGCGATGTCTGCGTCATCGGCGCCGGCATCACCGGTTCGTCGGCTGCGCTGGAACTGGCCGGACGCGGTTTCGATACGGTGGTGCTGGAAGCCCAGCGGGTCGGCTGGGGCGCGTCCGGCCGCAGCGGTGGTCAGGCGATCTTTGGCTACGCCTGTGAGCAGCACAAGCTGGAGCGGCTCGTCGGCAAGGCCGACGCGCGCCGCCTGTGGGATATGTCCGTCGAGGCCATGGCGCTGCTACGCCAGCGCCTCGACGCATTCCAGATCGACTGCGACCATGCACCGGGTCAAATACACGTCGCGATCAAACCGCGACAGCATGCGGAGCTGCTGGACTGGCAGCGTCAGCTGGAGGATGAGTACGACTACCGCAGCCTGAAAATGATGGAGCGTGACGAACTGACCGGCCTGATGGAGACGGAGCGTTATATCTCCGGCCTTTACGATGCCGCCAGCGGCCATCTGCATCCGCTCAAATACACGCTAGGCCTGAACGCGGCCGCGCGGGCGGCCGGCGCCAGGGTGTTTGAGCACAGCCCGGCGGTATCGGTCGAGCAGGGCGAGGGCATCACGGTGGAGACGGGGACCGGTGCCAGGGTGCGCTGCCGTCATCTGCTGATCTGCGCCAATGCCTATCTGGGTAATCTGATCAAGCCGCTGCGCAGCAAAATCATGCCGGTCGGTACCTATATCGTCGCCACCGAGACGCTGGGTGAGGAACAGGCGCGGAAACTGATCGGCAACAATATGGCCGTTTCCGACGTCAACTTCGTGCTGGATTACTTCCGGCTGTCGGCCGACTACCGCCTTCTGTTCGGCGGTCGCGTCAGCTACTCCACGATTCCGCCGCCCAGTCTGTCGTATTCGATCCGCTCGCGCATGCTCAAGGTCTATCCGCAGCTGAAAGACGTGGCGATCGAGTATGCCTGGGGCGGCAACGTGGCCATCACGGTCAACCGGGCGCCCCATTTCGGACGTCTGGATCGCGATGTCTATTTCGCACAGGGATTCTCCGGTCACGGCATCGTGATGACCGGCTTTGCCGGCACCCTCCTGGCCGAAGCGGTGGCCGGGACGGCGGAGCGGCTGGACGTGTTTGCCCGTATCCCCCACCACCCGTTCCCCGGCGGTCCGCTGCTGCGTACCCCGGCGCTGGTGCTGGCGATGGCCTGGTTCCGGCTCCGGGATCTGCTCTAGCGGCCCAACAGTGGCTCAGAGGCTGCCGCCGTCCATGCTCAGAAGCGGGTAGTAGAGATCCGGCCGCCGATCGCGGAACAAGCCCCAGCTGGATCGCAATGCGCGCAACTGTTCCCGGTCAAAGCTCGCCACCAGCACGGCTTCCTCCTCCCGATCCGCCTCCGCCACTTTGGCGCCGGTTTGATCGGTGATAAACGAAGAGCCGTAGAAGGTGATGGCGCAGCCCTCGCCCTGTTCGGTGCCGATGCGGTTAGACGCGATCACCGGCACCATGTTGGCCGCGGCGTGGCCTTGCATGGCGCGTTGCCAGTGATCCCGGGAGTCGAGCTCGGTGTCCTGGGGCTCCGAGCCGATAGCGGTCGGATAAAACAGAAATTCAGCGCCCTGCAGGGCCATGATCCGTGCCGCCTCCGGGAACCACTGGTCCCAGCAGATGGCGACGCCGATGCGCCCGAAGCGCGTATCCCAGACCCGGAAACCGGTGTCTCCCGGGGAGAAATAGAATTTTTCCTGATAACCCGGCCCGTCCGGGATGTGGCTCTTGCGATAGATATCGAGCACCGCGCCATCGGCGTCGATGACCACCAGCGAATTGAAGAATGCGTTGTTGGCGCGCTCGAAAAAGCTCACTGGCAGCACGACGTCGAGTTCTGCGGCCAGTTGCGACATTCTGCGTATGGCCGGATTTTCGTCCGCGTGGGTCGCCAGATCGAAGTGCGCCGCGAGCTGGTCTTTGCAGAAATAGGGCGTCTCGAACAGCTCCTGGATGAGGACGATATTGGCGCCCTGCGCGGTCGCCTGGCGCACCAGTGCTTCGGCCCGGTCGAGATTTTGTTCGCGATCGCTGTCGCAGCGCATCTGGGTCGCGGCTAAAGTCACGATGCTCATCCTTATCCTCCTGGTCGGCTCAGACCGCGCGCGGCTGTTGTTGTGTGATGCAATGGATGCCGCCGCCGCCGGCAAAGATGTCCAGCGCCGGGATCTGTACGATCCTGCGCTGCGGAAAAGCCCGCGCCAGCACTGCGGCGGCGGCATCGTCATGCTCCGGCGTGTCAAAGGAGGGCATCACGATGCCGCCGTTGGCGATATACAGATTGACGTAGGACAGGCTCAGACGCACGCCGCGATGGAACGCCGGCGGGGCGGCCCGGATCTCGATGATCTCCAGCGAGCGGCCGCGTGCATCGGTGGCTGCAGCCAGCCGTTCCAGATTGTCCTGTACCGCCGCATAGTCCGGGTCATCGGGATCGTCGCGGGTCAGCGCCAGGACCACGCCCGGCCGAACAAAGCAGGCGAGCTCGTCAATATGGCCATTGGTTTCGTCGTCGACCAGACCGCGGCCCAGCCAGATCACTTTTTCCGAGCCGGTGTACTCCATCATCAGCGTTTCGATGCGTGACTGGCTCAGGCCGGGGTTGCGGTTCGGATGCAACAAGCATTCCTCGGTGACCAGCATCGTGCCCGCCCCGTCGACGTGGAAAGCGCCGCCTTCCATCACCAGCGGCGCGTCGAAGCGGCGCGCACCCAGGTGCTCGAGCACCCGCGTTGCGATCAGGCGGTCGTTGGCGAAATCCGCCTCAGCCAACGCGGGCTTGCCGGCCCAGGCCTCGTTGCCGTAGTTGTTGAACTCCCAGTTGACGCCGGCCAGTTCGCGCTCGGGGCCGAGTAAAAAGCTCGGTCCGGTATCCCGCGCCCAGGCGTCGTCGACGGGTAGCTGCAATATATCGACCTGGTCGCCGCAAAGGCGATGGGCTTGTGCCGCATCTTCGGCCCGCGCCACCATGCGCACCGGTTCGAATGCCGAAATCGCCCGGGCGACTGCGCTGTAGGCCTCGCGCGCTGCGCTGACGCCATCAGGGCCGCGCAGTCCCGGATCCCAGACCGGGCGCGCCCACGGCCACCACATCCAGCAGGCTTCGTGGGGTTCCCATTCGGCCGGCATGCGGAAACCGGCGGCCCGTGGCGTTGCGTCCGTGTGGGTCATCTAGCTCAGGTCGATCCAGGTGGTCTTCAATTCGACATATTTGTCGAACGCGTGCAGCGACTTGTCGCGACCGTTGCCGGATTCCTTGAAGCCGCCAAAGGGCACGGTCATATCTCCCGCTTCATAGCAGTTGATCCAGACCGTGCCGGCGCGCAGCCCGCGTGCGATGCGATGGGCGACGCGCACATCCCGGGTCCACACCGCGGCCGCCAGACCATAGTCGACAGCGTTGGCCAGCCGCAGGGCCTCGTCGGCGTCGCGGAAAGCGATGGTCGAGAGCACCGGTCCGAATATCTCCTGTTGCGCGATGACCATATCGTTGCGCACATCGTCGAACACCGTCGGCGCGACAAACCAGCCGCCGGTCTCGGCGAGCACCCGTTCGCCGCCCATGCGCACCGTGGCACCTTCCTTGCGACCGGTCTCGATGTAAGCCATCACATTGTCGAACTGCACCTGGTCGACGATGGCACCCATCGGGCTGGCCGGATCCAGCGGATCACCCGGCTGCATGCGCTGGCCTGCGGCCATCAGCTTCTCCAGGAATGCTTCCTTGATGCTGGTATCCACGAGTAGCCGTGACGCCGCCGAACACACCTCGCCCTGGTTAAAAAAGATACCGGACGCCGCCGCCTCGGCCGCGCGCGTCAGATCCGGGCAGTCGGCCAGCACGATGTTGGGGCTCTTGCCGCCGCACTCCAGCCAGACCCGCTTCATGTTCGATTGTCCTGAATACTGCAGGATCAGCTTGCCGACAGCGGTGGAGCCGGTGAACGCCAGACAGTCCACGTCCATATGCAGCGCCAGCGCCTTGCCCGCCGTCGTGCCCAGACCCGGCAGCACATTGAACACCCCATCCGGGATGCCTGACTCGGCCGCCAGTTCGGCGATGCGGACCGCGGTGAGCGGCGACTTCTCCGAAGGCTTGAGCACGACGCTGTTGCCGGAGGCCAGCGCCGGGCCCAGCTTCCAGGCCGCCATTAATAACGGGAAGTTCCACGGCACTATGCAGGCCACCACGCCTACCGGTTCGCGTGTGATCAGGCCGAGCGCGTCGGCACCGGTCGGGGCGACTTCGTCGTAGATCTTGTCGATCGCCTCGCCATACCAGGCCAGACAGCGCGCGGTCTCGGGGATATCGATACTGGTGCTGTCGGCGATGGGTTTGCCCATATCCAGCGTCTCCAGCAATGCCAGCTCGTCCGCGTGTTGTTCGACTTTTTCCGCGAAGCGCAGCATCACCGTCTTGCGGTCCCGCGGCGACATCCGCGCCCAGCGCCCGGAATCGAAGGCGCTGCGAGCCGCGGCCACCGCCCGATCCACGTCTTCGGCGTCGGTGGCGGCGACAGCGGTGAGGACGCGCCCGTTGGCGGGATTGACCGAGTCGAACGTCGCGCCGCTGGCGGCGTCCACATAACGACCGTCGATAAAAGCCTGGCTGCGGAAGTCGAGTCCTTTGGCCGCGGAACGCCAGTCCTGAAGGGATCTGTCACTCGCCATGTTGGTCTCCACAAAGCACGCCCGGCCACCGTTGCCGGGCGTTGTCTGATCAGTGTGCTAGAAGGTCGGCGGCGAATTGGCGCTGACAATCTCGCAGGCCTCGTCGCCGAGATTGCGAAATCGGTGCGGCACCGAACTATCAAAATAATAGGCCTCACCCGGGCCCAGCTCTTGTCGCGAGCCGCCGACCGTGATCTCGATCCGGCCGCGTACCACGACACCGCCTTCCTCGCCCTCGTGGCTCAGCATTTCGTCGCCGGTGTCGGCGCCAGGGGCATAGATCTCCCGCATCACCGAGAGCGAACGGTCGCGGCGGTTGGCCGCCACCAGCCACAGCTGGACGTCGCGGTCGCCCAGGTTGGTCAGCTCGTCTTGGCCATAGAACACCTTGGTGGTGTTACTGAAGTCGGTGGTAAAGAAGTCGCCCAGGGACATCGGGATCCCGGCCAGCACCTTGCGCAGGGAGCTGATCGACGGGCTCACACGGTTCTGTTCGATCAGCGAGATCGTGCCGTTGGTCACGCCGGCTCGCTTGGCCAGCTCGCGCTGAGACAGACCGTGCATTTTGCGCACCGTACGGAGGTGTATGCCTATGTCCATATGCAATTGAGCGTCCGGAGCAAACTGTATAAGATATTTAACAGTTTAAGGGAAAACCCTGTCAATAAGCCGTTGTGACGGGCGGAGTGTCGAATTTCTTTCGATTTTTGTCGACTCGCCAGCGGCGCCGTATCCCCCGAGAGGACGAACATGAACACCCAGATTGAAACCGCTCCCGGCTCCGCCGTGATGCCCGATATGCTGCCGTTCTGGATGCCCTTCACCGCCAATCGGCAATTCAAATCGGCGCCGCGTCTGCTGTCGCGGGCCGAGGGCATGTATTACTACACGCCGGAAGGCCAGAAGATTCTGGATGGCGTCGCCGGACTCTGGTGTGTAAACGCCGGCCACGGGCGCAAACAGATCAGCGAGGCGGTGGCGCGACAAATCCAGGAAATGGAATATGCGCCGTTGTTCAACATGGGCCATCCGGTGGCCTTCGATTTCGCCAGCCGCCTGGTCAAGATCAGTCCCGAGGGGATGAACCACGTGTTCTTCACCAATTCGGGCTCCGAATCGGTGGATACCGCGTTAAAGATCGCGATCGCCTATCACCGGGTCCGCGGGGAAGGCGCGAGGCAACGGCTGATCGGCCGGGAGAAGGGGTATCACGGGGTCGGATTCGGCGGTATCTCGGTCGGCGGGATGGTCAACAACCGCAAATTCTTTGGCGCGATGCTGCCGGGCGTCGATCACCTGCGTCATACCCTGGATATCGAGCACAACGCCTTCTCCAGGGGCCTGCCCGAATGGGGCGTCCATCTGGCGGAAGATCTGGAGCGGCTGACACAATTGCATGATGCCTCGACCATCGCCGCGGTGATCGTCGAACCCGTGGCCGGATCGGCCGGTGTGATCCTGCCCCCGGTCGGCTATCTGCAGCGGCTCCGGGAGATCTGCGACCGCTACGGCATTCTGTTGATCTTCGATGAAGTGATCAGTGGCTTCGGTCGTCTCGGCAAGCCGTTCGCGGCCGATTATTTTGGCGTGATTCCGGACATCATCACGTCGGCCAAGGGCCTGACCAACGGCGCGGTACCGATGGGCGCGGTGTTTGTCCGTGACGAAATCTACGAAGCGTTTATGAGCGGACCCGAGCATGCCATCGAGTTGTTCCACGGCTATACCTACTCCGGCCATCCGGTGGCCTGCGCGGCCGGCATGGCGACGCTGGATATCTATCAGGAGGAAGGCCTGCTGGACCGCGACACGGAGATGACCGACTACTGGCAGGAGGCCGTGCATTCGCTGCAGGGCACGCCCAACGTGATCGATATCCGCAACCTCGGTCTGGTGGCAGGCGTGGAGCTGTCGTCACGGCCGGAGCAGGTCGGGGCACGGGCCTTTGACGTACATGTGGGCTGTTTCGAGCGCGGCGCACTGGTGCGTTTTACCGGCGACACCATCGCGTTGTCGCCGCCGCTGATTATCGACAAACAACAAATCGATGAACTGGTCGGCATCCTCGGAGACGTCATCCGGGCCACCGACTAGGCTGCGACCCTGATCACCAGGCCAACCCCTTTTTCATCAACGCAGAACGGTGAAGACGATGCTCATAGGCGTACCCAAGGAAATCAAAAACAACGAATACCGGGTCGGTCTGACGCCGGCAGGTGTCCGGGAGCTCACCCTCCACGGCCATTCGGTGGTGGTCGAAACCCATGCCGGTCACGGCATCGGGCTGGACAATGAACACTACGAAAAGGCCGGCGCCGAGATCGTCGACACCGCGGCTGAGGTATTCGAGCGGGCTGAGATGGTGGTCAAGGTCAAAGAGCCGCAGCCCGATGAGTGTCGCATGTTGCGCGAAGGCCAGACGCTGTTCACCTATCTGCACCTGGCGCCGGATCCGGAACAGACCCGGCTGCTGATCGAGTCCGGCACCACCGCGATCGCCTACGAGACCGTGACCGACCGCCGCGGTGCACTGCCGCTGCTGCGACCCATGAGCGAGGTCGCCGGACGTATGTCGATCCAGGCTGGCGCCTATTGTCTGGAACGGCCCCACGGCGGCAACGGCACGCTGTTGGGTGGCGTCCCCGGTGTGGCGCCCGGCAAGGTCGTGGTCATCGGCGGTGGTGTGGTCGGCGTCAACGCGGCCCGGATGGCCATGGGGATGGGCGCGGAAGTCGTGGTCATGGATCGTTCCCCGGACAAGCTGGTGGAGCTCGACGATCTCTATGGTCCGCGGATGAAGACCATTTTTTCCACCGCTGACAGTATCGATGAATACGTGCATCAGGCGGATCTGGTCATAGGCGCGGTGCTGATCCCCGGAGCGGCGGCGCCCAAACTGGTGCGCAAGGAGCAGCTGGCCCATATGAAACGGGGCGCGGTGGTCGTGGACGTGGCTATCGATCAGGGGGGTTGTTTCGAAACCAGCCGTGCCACGACGCACCAGGACCCGACCTATGTGGTCGACGAGGTGGTCCACTATTGTGTCGCCAACATGCCCGGAGCGGTGGCCCGGACCTCCACCTTTGCGCTGACCAATGCGACCCTGCCGTTTGTGTTGCAGCTCGCGGGTCTCGGTCCGCGGCAGGCGCTGGAGTGCGATCCGCATCTGCGCGCCGGACTCAACGTGCATCGCGGTCAGGTCACCTACGAAGCGGTGGCGCGGGATCTCGGTTACGACTACGTGGCGCCGGAGCAGGCGTTCGGGGGCTGAGATGAGCACAGCGGCGGAACAGACCACCGTGATACCGGTGCTCGAACACTTTATCGGCGGCGATTTCGTCGCCGGCAGCGGCACCTTTGGCGAGGTGTACAACCCGGCCAGTGGTGAGATCGCCGCGCGCGCGCCGTTGGCGGATCGTGAGACGAGCCAGCGGGCGATCGCCGCGGCGCATGACGCCCTGGCGGAGTGGGCCGCCACCCCGGCGCTAAAGCGGGCCCGGGTCATGTTCCGCTTCCGCGACCTGATCGAAACCCATAGCGACGAACTGGCCGCGATCATCTCCCGCGAGCACGGCAAGCTCTACGACGACGCGTTGGGCGAAGTCATCCGTGGACTCGAGGTGGTGGAATTCGCTTGCGGCATCCCGCAGCTGTTAAAGGGCGAGTTTTCGGAAAATGTCGGCACCGGTATCGACAGCTGGTCGCTGCGCCAGCCGGTCGGCGTCTGTGCCGGCGTGACACCGTTCAATTTCCCGGCGATGGTGCCGATGTGGATGTTCCCGATCGCGATCGCCTGTGGCAATACTTTTGTCCTCAAGCCCTCGGAAAAGGACCCGTCGGCAGCGCTGCTGCTGGCGCGTCTGTTGCGCAAGGCGGGTCTGCCGCCGGGCGTGTTCAATGTCCTCAACGGCGCTCGCGATGCGGTCGACACGCTGTTGACAGACCCGCGGGTGGCGGCAGTGAGCTTTGTCGGCTCGACGCCGGTGGCGGAATACATCTACACCACGGCCAGCACTCACGGTAAACGGGTCCAGGCGCTGGGTGGCGCCAAGAATCATATGGTGATCATGCCCGACGCGGATATGGAGCAGGCCGCGCGTGCGCTGATGGGCGCGGCCTACGGTTCTGCCGGCGAACGGTGTATGGCCATATCGGCGGCCGTCGCGGTCGGTGACGCGGGTGATCGCTTGATGCAGGTGCTGGCGCCGATGGTGCGGGATCTGAAGGTCGGGCCCTCATCGGCGGATGGATTCGAGATGGGTCCGCTGGTTACGCGCGAGCATCTGCACAAGGTCCGCAATTATGTGGACATCGGTGTCGCCGAGGGCGCCGAGCTGGTGGTGGATGGCCGCGAGATGAAAGTCCCGGGTCACGAGCAAGGCTTCTTTATGGGCGGTTGCGTATTC
Source organism: uncultured Gammaproteobacteria bacterium (assembly GCA_947259915.1). Taxonomy (GTDB): domain Bacteria; phylum Pseudomonadota; class Gammaproteobacteria; order Steroidobacterales; family XN24; genus CAMYOC01. Next base: position 92,850 of record CAMYOC010000010.1, on the reverse strand, counting down.
GATCATGTCTCGCCCTCGATGCGCATCTATAACGAGGAGATATTCGGGCCGGTACTGGTGGTGCTGCGAGCGGAGAATCTGGAGCGCGCATTGTCGCTGGTCAACGGCCACGAGTTTGGCAACGGCACCGCGATCTTTACCGCGGATGGTCGCGCGGCACGGCAGTTCACGCATGGTGTCGAGGCAGGCATGGTGGGCATCAATGTGCCGATTCCGGTGCCGATGGCCTTCCACAGTTTTGGTGGCTGGAAGCGATCGCTGTTTGGCAGCCTCCACGTACACGGACCGGATGGTGTGCGCTTTTATACCAGGCTAAAGACGGTGACCGCCCGCTGGCCGGATCAGGGTCCGATGAGCGCCGAATTCACCATGCCGACGATGACATAGCTACCCGGAAAAGAACCCGGCATATTCCCCGCGCATAAAAAAAGCCCGCCGTTTCCGGCGGGCTTTTTTGCTCCGGGCTCTCGCGAACCCGTCACCTGTTTATCGCGATAACGCTTCCGGTTTACGGGAAGGTGACCGAGATATGGCCGATCACGCGGCCGTCATTCTCGAATGCATCGTCCGGGCCCGAGAGGTCGCCGTCGAGGTCAGTGTCGACCCAGCGGATATGCGTCTCGATACGATCCTCCCACCAGAGCTTTTTCACGCCGACGGAATAATCGGTGTAGGTGTCAAACACATCATCCGGACCATCGCCCCAGGTATACCCGACATGAGCAGTCAGGCCGATGCCCCACCATGGCGTGGTGTACTCGCCGCCGAGTTCGGTGTAATAACCGGATTTGTTGTTAACGCCGAAGAAATCCCACGTGTACCACTGCTTGCCGCTAACAGACCAATCCTCGGCACCAGCAAATTCCACGCCAGCATAGATCTCGGTGTAATCGAAGTCGTGCTGGTCCGGATAGGAATAGCGGACGATGCCGGCATCCCACACCCAGGTCTCACCCAGGCTAAAACCGGCATACCAGTCAAACTCGGAATCGGCACTTTCGCCGGGGCCAAAGTCGATCGTGCTGCCCCAGACGCCGACGTACCAGCCGGACTCGCCGCTGACGTCGATGCTGCCCTGGAAGGCCGGGTCAGCGGTCGACTGAGACACGCCGCGGAAGTCGTAGTCGGAGGTGCCGGTCAGGGTGACGGAGCCGGATACCTGAGCGTTGGCCGCCCCGGCTGCCAGCAGCCCTAACGCTGCAAAAGTAAGAATTGCGCTTTTCATAATGTCTACCTTGCCAAACGGTTAGTGGGAAAAAAGATACGTTGTTATTATGGCGGAAGTATAGCAGATACTGAGTTTTTGCAAATGCAAAATATTTGTCAGTGGTAAAAAAACGACACTAATGTGCGGATGCATCATTTGCGGCGTCCCGGCTCCCCGGCGACGCAGCGGCTGAGGTTGACAGCCATTTCGTCCGATCTCAGACAATGCAGAGAACATGCCAGTTCCCCATATCTTATAAATTCAGGTACTTGCCGGGACATTTCGGGCCCGGATCGGGCAGGGTGCACCGCCGTGGGGCGCGGTAACGGGAGGTTTGTGCCACCATGGCGCACCGCGATCGGGCTACCGAAACCGATCGCCGGCAGGCAGAATGCCGGCTGTAACCGGTCGGCACAGGGATAAGGAAGCGCGGATGAGCCAGGATCAGATTCTCGTCGGCGGCGGTGACCGCCAGATATCGCTGCTGGGACGTTATGCCAATCGTCACGGTCTGGTGACCGGGGCCACCGGCACTGGCAAGACCGTGACCCTGCAGGTACTGGCAGAGGGGTTCTCCGCCATGGGTGTGCCGGTGTTCCTGTCCGATGTGAAGGGGGACCTGTCGGGTCTGTCCCAGGCGGCGAAGCCGCACCCGAAGATCACCGAACGGATCGACAAGATCGGTATCGATGACTACACGGCAGCAGCCTCACCGGTGGTGTTCTGGGATATTTTTGGTCAGCAGGGCCATCCGATTCGGGCGACCGTCATCGAGATGGGGCCCTTGCTGCTGGCGCGACTGCTGGAGCTCAACGATACCCAGCAAGGCATCCTGCATGTGGCGTTCCGTGTCGCCGACGACGACGGTCTGCTGTTGCTGGATCTGCCCGACCTGAGATCGCTGCTCAATCACGTGGCCAAGAACGCGGCCGAATACTCCGCGCGCTACGGCAACATCAGCCGCCAATCGGTTGCCGCGATCCAGCGACGACTGCTGGTGCTCGAAGACGAGGGAGCGGCCGGCTTCTTTGGCGAGCCGGCGCTGGAGCTCGGCGATCTGCGGCGCACGGACATGACCGGTCGCGGCATCATCAACGTGCTCGATTCCCGCGAGCTGATCAACCGGCCGCGGCTCTATGCCACCTTTCTGCTGTGGCTGCTGAGCGAGTTGTTCGAGGAACTGCCGGAGGTCGGCGATCCGGATCGGCCCACGCTGGTGTTCTTTTTCGACGAAGCGCACCTGCTGTTTGACGATGCACCGAAGGCGCTGCTGGACAAGGTGGAGCAGGTCGTGCGGCTGATCCGTTCCAAGGGCGTCGGCGTATATTTCGTTACGCAAAATCCGCTCGACGTACCCAGCGATGTGCTCGGCCAGCTCGGTAACCGGGTACAGCACGCGCTGCGCGCCTATACCCCAAGGGACCGCAAGGCGGTGCGCGCGGCCGCCGCGACTTTCCGTCAAAACCCCGGTCTGGATGCGGAACTGGCGATCACGCAACTCGGCGTCGGCGAAGCGCTGGTCTCGACTCTGGAGGAGAAGGGCGTGCCGGGCATCGTCGAGCGCTGTCTGGTGTGCCCGCCGCGATCGCGGATCGGACCGGCCAGCGACGCAGAGCGCGCCGCCGTGCGTCAGCGCAGCCCGGTTGGGACCCGTTATGACGAGGCCGTGGATCGGGAATCGGCCCACGAGATTCTGGCTCGCCGTGCCGAAGCCGTGGCCGCCGAGGCTGCCGCGTCACAGAAGAAAGCCGCGGAACAGAAGAAGCGGGGCAGCGGAACCCGCAGGGCATCGAGTCGACAGAGCTATGGTGAGGCTGCGGCGAAGAGCGTGATCCGCAGTATCAGCAGCACGCTGGGTCGGACCCTCGGGCGGGAGCTGCTGCGGGGCATCCTCGGCACTATCTCTCGCCGTTAGCCCTTATCCATTCGCTGTTGGCGACCTTTAACTGGCGTCGTTCGACCGGCGGGTCAGCCAGGGTCGACTCAGGCTCGCGATTGCCTGCTCATGTCTTGCCAGGCTGGATACGCCCCGCCTTGACCGCCAGTGGCCACTGCACTGAACGCATCTGCCGGGTCGCTCCCCAGACTTCGAGCAGCGGAGTCTTGAGCGTGGCCAGCGGATCCTCGCCGGTGCGAGCGGTGTGGCGTACTGTCGCGGACCAGGACCCCAGATATCCCAGCAGATGATCCAGATCCCAGCGCTCGCGGAGGTCGAATCGCGGAGCCGGCAACAGCGGGAACGGAAACGGCAGATCGGCGTAGGCATTATCGACATGGACCCGCTCCGGTGGCCAGTCTGAAGCGAGAATCTCGCCGTAGAGATGGTCGATAATCGCGTCGATCTCCGGCGCAATCCGGAACAGGCCATAGCTGACGACCGCCAGCACTGCGCCATCCCGGCCTACCCGCCGCACTTCCTCGTAGAATTGCGGCAGGTCGAACCAGTGCAGCGCCTGAGCCACCATCACCAGGTCGACGCTGTGATCCTCGATCGGGGCGCACTCGGCGGGGGCCGCCTCATAACGGACCGCAGGATGGGGTGTCGCCTGACTGAGCTGCCGGGTGCTCAGATCGGTAGCGATCACCGTGTCGAAATGACGGGCCAGCCCGATCGCCGCCTGCCCGTTGCCAGTAGCACTGTCCCAGGCGCAATCCTGCCCGGGCGCCTGCTCCGCCAGCCATCGGAATACGGTGTCCGGGTAGCGGGGCCGGTAGCGGGCGTAGAGCCCGGATTGTTGTGAGAAGTGATCGTTGGCCATGATCCGGAATTTTATCGTCGTCGTCGCTGGCCCACACCGCCAGCGGCCCGGTACGGGTCTCGGCCCAACCATACCGCAGGCACGTGGGCGCCGGGTGGTCGCGTCTGTACCGCGTGCGCTGCCGGGGCATCTGCCTGATATGCTTGTTGGCGTTGCAACATGAGCGCGCCGGGTTCCGAGAATGACAAAAGACAACGCCGATATCGCCGACCTCCGGGAGCGGCTGACAGCCATCGATCACCGCATCCTCCAGCTGGTGGCGGAACGCCAGGGGTTGGTGGAACAGATCGGCCGTGACAAGCGTTCGCGGGGACAGCAGACGCGTGATTTCAGTCGCGAGAAAGAGGTCATCGACGGCGCCGTCACGGTCGGCCGGGAGCTGGGCCTGCCCGCCGAAATGGTCGAGACGCTGATGACCTTGCTGATCCGCTCTTCGCTGACCACCCAGGAGTTACATCGGGTCGTGGCCGAAGGCCGGGGCAGCGGCCGTACGGCGCTGATCATCGGTGGCGGTGGACGGATGGGTCGCTGGTTTGCGGATTTCCTCGATTCCCAGGGTTACCGGGTCTCGATCGCCGATCCATCCGGTGCCGGCGAGCCCTATCCAGGCCGGCGTGACTGGCGTGAGGGTGAACTGGACGAGGATCTTATCGTGGTCGCAGCGCCGCTGGTGGCTTCGGGCCAGATCCTCGAGCATCTGGCACAGCTGCGTCCACAGGGCCTGGTGTTCGACATCGGCTCATTGAAGACGCCGCTGCGGGCCGGACTTGCCGCGCTGGCTGCGGCCGGTTGCCGGGTGACATCGCTGCATCCGATGTTCGGGCCGGACACGCGGCTGCTGTCTGGCCGCCACGTGATTATCGTCGACGCCGGCTGCGCGGAGGCCAATCGGGAGGCGGCCACGTTGTTCGAGGCGACCATGGCCGAGCGGGTCGAGATGTCGCTGGAGGAACACGATCGCTTGATGGCGTTTGTGCTGGGTCTGTCGCACGCGCTGAATATTGCGTTCTTTACCGCGCTGGCGGACAGTGGCGAAGACGTCCCCCATCTGGCGGCGCTCTCCAGTACGACCTTCGACGCCCAGCTCGAAGTGTGCTCCAAAGTGGCGGCCGAGAATCCGCAGCTGTATTTCGAGATCCAGTCGCTCAACGCGCACGGCCCCGAGGCGCTGCAGGCGCTGGAAGCGTCGGTGGCGAGGCTCAACCAGACCATACACAGCCGCGACCAGGCGGGATTCGTTGCGCTGATGGAGCGTGGTCGGGATTACCTGGCGCGTCGGCGCGCCGGTCAATAAGCCGGATCGGTTTAGAGGTCGCTCAAAGTCTCGATTGACCCGGCGCCCGGCCACAGCATCTCGAGCACCGGCTGCAGCCGCTCTGCTGAACCGGTGGTCATAAAACGCTGACCGCCGCCTCCGCCGCCTGGGGACTTGCCGAGACGCGCGGCGACCTGGCGCGCGACCGCGCTGCTGGTGTCGATGACGGTGACATCCGGACCCGCCGCGGCTTCGATCAGCGGTCGCAGGAAGTGGTAATGGGTGCAGCCGAGGATGATCACATCGGCGCCGCCCTGGATCAGCGGCCGGACGTGTCGTGTGACCAGTTCGCGGGTTTCCTCCGTCTGTAATGCACCGTTTTCGACTGCCTCGACCATCCCCGGGCACGGCTCGGTCAGCACGCCGATATCGCTGCCAAAGCGATCGAGCAGCGCGGCAAAGCGGGCGCTACGCAGCGTGCCTACCGTCGCCAGCACGCCGACGATGCCGCTGCCGGTGGCGGCCGCTGCCGGTTTGACCGCCGGCTCCATACCCACCACTGGCAGCGTGAGATGTTCTCGCAACGCCGGCACCGCGGCGGCGGTAGCGGTGTTGCAGGCCACGACCAAGATGCTGGCTCCGGCAGCGGCCAGGAAGCCGCCGATGGCCAGGCCACGGCCGCGGATAAATGCATCGTCGTGGCCGCCATAGGGCACATGAGCCGAGTCGGCCACATACACCAGGTCCTCACCGGGCAGCAGCTGCCGTATCTCGCGGAGTACGGACAGACCGCCGAGCCCGGAGTCGAATACGCCTATGAAACCGTGTTTGCTCAATGCTCCATCGGGGCTCCGGCAGATTGACAGGCGCATCATAGGTCGGGGCTCGCCGTCGCGCCAAATCTGTCGATCGTCGATGGCCTCGGCTATAGTCGGCTGCAAATTGCCGCTGCTGCGGATCTGGTGTTTTTCGGGGAATCACGTTGATGGATCGACTGAGTCGCTTGTTACGCTATCTGCTCCGGCTCGGTTTCAAGCTCACGCTGTGGGCGATCTCCCTCGTCCTCACCATCATCTTTGTACGTGCCTTCGATTCCCGGCTGCTGCCGGATCTCGAGCCCTGGCACACGACCCGGTTCGAGTCGGAATTTACCGTCGAAGATGAGGAGCGGGGCGCCAGCTACGGCGATTACCTGCAGCAGGAAGCCAGCGTCTTCGCGGAACTGGAAGCAAGGGTCGTCGGCGATTACGACGTGCCGCGGATCCTCAATCGCTTCGACCGTGACAGCGACGCCTATCCCGAGATCTTCCCGGTCAACTGGAATCGCAGCTTCGAACTGCGGCCCGCCGGCCCGCCGTGGGGCGCCATCGTGCTGGTCCACGGCTTGACTGACTCCCCCTACAGCATGCGTGCGCTGGGCGAGTTCTACCAAGAGAAAGGCCTGCTGGTGGTTGCGCCGCGTATGCCGGGACATGGCACCGCGCCTTCCGGTCTGCTCGAGGCTCAGTGGCAGGACTGGCTGGCGGTCCTGCGGCTGGCCGCGGCCTATGCGCGCGAGCAGATCGGGCCCGACGCGCCGTTGCTGCTCGGGGGTTACTCCAATGGTGGTTCTCTGGTGATGAAATACACCGCCGACGCCATCGAGCACGGCGATGTGCTGCCCGACCAGATCCACTTGTTCTCACCGGCGATCGGCATCACCCGGCTGGCGGTATTCGCCGGCTGGCATCGCTTGCTGGCCGGGATCCCGTATTTCAGCAAGGTGCGTTGGGAAAGCATCATCCCCGAATATGATCCCTACAAATACAACTCGTTTCCCAAGATAGCCGGTCATCAGAGTTGGGAGATAACGCGCGCGCTGGAACGTCAATTAAGGCGTCTGGCGGACGGTGGCCAGATCAGCGCGATGCCGCCGCTGCTCGCATTCCAGTCCCTCGCCGACGCGACCGTGCTGACCGACGCGGTGGTCGGCAGCCTGTTCGATCGACTGACAGTCCCAAACAGCGAACTGGTTCTGTTCGACGTCAATCGCAGTGACAACATGCAGCTGTTCCTGAAGCCGTCGTTCCGCCGCATGCTGGAGCGGGTGGAGGCGGATCCGGGGCGTAACTACACGCTGACCGTGATCCGCAATCGTGACGGCGATCCGTTCAAGGTCGAGGCGGTGTCCCGGGTCGCCGGCGGCGCAACCACCGGGCGGCAGCCGCTGGACCTGGCCTGGCCACGTCAGGTCTACTCTATGACGCACGTGGCGGTGCCATTCCCGGAGGATGATCCGATCTATGGTGCCACCGCCCAGCCACCTCTTGCGCTGGCCAACATCTCGCCGCGCGGAGAGCGCGGCGTTCTGCGCGTATCCGTCGAGCAATTCATGCGTCTGCGCCACAATCCGTTTTTCCCCTATGTGACTGATCGCATTGCGGATTTTATGTCTCCGCTGGAACCGGCCGCGCGCTGATCCGGGGTCCGCGTGGCGTTCTGCCGCGTAGCAGCATCGGCCGATTGATCTGTGTATCATCGGGGACTGCCGGCCACGGCCCAGCCGTCCGCGCCGGCGTTGCCACGACCCAGATCCAGGAGGATTTCTTTCATGACCGACGCCTACGTTTTTGATCACGTACGCACGCCTCGCGGCCGCGGCAAGCCCGACGGTGCGCTCCACGAGGTGGCGCCGATCCGGCTGGTTGCGCAGGTCCTCGACGCGCTGCGCCAGCGCAACGATCTGGACACGGCGGCAGTGGAAGACATCATCCTCGGCTGCGTCACGCCGGTCGGCGAGCAGGGCGCGAACATCGCCCGGGTCGGCGCGATCGAAGCGGGTTATGCCGAGAACGTGCCGGGCAAGCAGATCAACCGCTTTTGCGCCTCGGGTCTGGAGGCTATCAACAGCGCCGCCGCAGTCGTCATGTCGGGGCAGTCGGATCTGATCATCGCCGGTGGCGTGGAGGCCATGTCGCGGATCCCGATGGGTTCCGACGGCGGGGCCTGGGCCACCGATCCTCAGGTTGCCTATGACAGTTACTTCGTGCCCCAGGGTATCAGCGCGGATCTCATCGCTACGCGTTACGGCTTCTCCCGCCGGGACGTGGATACCTATGCGGCAGAGAGTCAGAAACGCGCCGCCCATGCGTGGGAGCAGGGCTATTTCTCGCGCTCGGTGATGCCGGTCACGGACCACATGGGCGAGGTCCTGCTGGAGCGGGACGAGCATATGCGGCCCGGGACCAGTGCCGATGATCTGGGCAACCTCAAGCCGGCGTTCGAGGGGATGGGCAGCCAATTCGGCTTCGATTCGGTGGCGCTGCAGCGCTATCCGGACGTGGAGCGTATCGATCATGTGCACACCGGCGGCAACTCCAGCGGCATCGTTGACGGGGCCGCGGCCGTGCTGGTCGGAAGCCGCGCCGCCGGTGAGCGTCTCGGTCTGAAACCGCGCGCGCGGATCCGGAGTTTCGCTTCCGTCGGCAGTGAGCCGACGATCATGTTGACTGGTCCGGCGCCGGCGTCGCTGCGGGCACTGGAGAAGGCCGGCATGGGGGTCGGCGACATCGACCTGTATGAGCTCAACGAAGCCTTCGCCGCCGTGGTGCTGCGCTTTATGCAGCAGCTGGATGTCGACCACGACCGGATCAACGTCAACGGTGGCGCCATCGCGCTCGGTCACCCGCTCGGCGCCACCGGCGCCATGGTGTTTGGCACTGCGCTAGACGAGATGGAACGGCGCGGTCTCGACAATGCCCTCGTCACCCTTTGTATCGGCGCCGGCATGGGCACCGCAACGATCATAGAACGCGTCTGACGGCCGCTCGAGCCATGCAGCGCAACGGAAGGAATCCATGAGCAAGACACTCGCTTACACACAAGACGAGCAGGGCATCGTCACCCTGACCATCGATGTCCCCGATCGCCCGATGAACGTGCTGACGCCGGAATTCATGGCCGAGCTGGATCAGGCCATCGACCGGATCGTCGCCGACGACTCCGCGCGCGGCGCGGTGATCACCTCGGCCAAGTCATCGTTTATCGCTGGCGCCGACCTCAAGGAGCTGGTCGGCGTATTCGAACAGGGCCTGGATGAAACGGCGATCTATGCCTTCGCCGGCAAGTATTCAAATCTCTATCGCCGGCTCGAGAGCTGCGGCAAGCCGTTTGTGGCGGCCATCAACGGCACTGCTCTCGGCGGCGGTCTGGAGCTTTGCCTGGCCTGTCATCACCGCGTCGTGCTGGACAATCCGAAGACCCGCATCGGCTTGCCCGAGGTCCAGGTCGGACTGCTGCCAGGCGCCGGCGGTACCCAGCGTCTGCCGCGTCTGATCGGTATCCGCGAGGCCTTGCCGCTGATGCTGGAAGGACGCCACCTGGGAGCGGCCCAGGCCGTGGAACTGGGTATCTGTCACGAGCTTGCCTCGGACATCGACGAGATGATGGAGAAAGCCCGTGTCTGGCTGCTGGAGACCGGTGATCCGGTGGCCCCCTGGGACAAGAAAGGCTTCAAGGTCCCCGGCGGTGCCGGCGGTATGCATCCGGCGACGGTGCAGGCCTTTATGGCCGGCAACGCGATGGTGGCGGAGAAGACACAACACAACTATCCGTCGCCGATCGCCATCATGTCCTGCGTCTACGAGGGCACCCAGCTGCCGATCGACAAGGGTCTGAAGATCGAGCTGCAGTACTTTACCCGCCTGCTGTCCGGGCCGGTCGCCCGCAACATGATCCGTACGCTGTTTGTCGACAAGGGCGCGGCGGACAAACTGGTGCGACGCCCGGCCGGCATCGACAAGAGCAAGGTCGAGAAGCTCGGCATCCTCGGTGCCGGCATGATGGGTGCGGGCATCGCCTATGTTTCGGCCACCGCTGGCCAGCAGGTGGTGCTGCTGGATACGGATCTGGACGGCGCCGAGAAGGGCAAGTCGTATTCACGCGCGCTGCTGGAGAAACGCGCCGCCCGCGGCAAAATGTCCGAGGCGGACGCGGCGGCGATCCTCGATCGCATCCGGCCTACCACCGATTATGCTGATCTGGAGGGCTGTGATCTGGTGATCGAGGCAGTGTTCGAAAATCGCAAGATCAAGGCTGAAGTGACGGCCAGGACCGAGGCGGTAATCCCGACCAGCGCTATCTTCGCCAGCAACACGTCTACCTTGCCGATCACCGGGCTGGCCGAGGCCTCGTCGCGGCCGGAGCAATTCATCGGCATCCATTTCTTCTCGCCGGTGGACAAGATGCCGCTGGTCGAGGTGATCGTCGGTAAAAAGACTGGTGATGAGGCGATTGCACGGGCGCTGGATTACATACAACAGATCCGCAAGACACCGATCGTGGTCAACGACAGCCGCGGCTTCTACACCAGCCGTTGTTTCGGCACTTATGTCCGCGAAGGCATGGAGCTGCTCAGCGAGGGCGTGAAACCCGCGTTGATCGAGAACGCGGCACGTATGGCCGGCATGCCGGTCGGTCCGCTGGCGGTCCACGACGAAGTGACCATCGATCTGTCCTACAAGATCATGAAACAGACGCAGAAAGATATGGGTGAGGCCTATGTCGCGTCCGCGGCGGACGGCGTTATCGTGCGGTTCGTCGAAGAGTTCAAGCGCCGGGGTAAACGTTTCGGCGCCGGATTCTACGAATATCCCGAGGGCAGCAAGAAATTTCTCTGGCCCGGTCTGGCCGATGCCTTCCCCGCGGCTGCTACGCAGCCGACGGTGGCAGAGATCCAGCAGCGGCTGCTTTATATCCAGTCGCTGGAAACCGCCCGCTGTATGGAGGAAGGCGTGGTCACCGAGACCGCCGACGCGGATATCGGCTCGGTTTTCGGCTGGGGTTTTCCGCCGTGGACCGGAGGCACGCTGTCCTATATCGATACGGTAGGCATCGACCGGTTTATCAGTGAGTGTGAACGGCTGGCACAGGAATTTGGCCCGCGCTTCGCCCCGCCGGCCTGGCTCAAACAGCGCAAGACCGCCCGCTGAGCGGAGTCTCGAATGATCCGGAGAAAACCATGAGCGAAAACCCTGCGGCCCGGATGGAAGTCCAGGGAGCGGTGGCGCTGATCACGCTGGATCGGCCCCAGGCCCGCAACGCGCTGGGCAGCGCGGTGGCCTCGGCACTGCACGCGGCGCTGATGGACGCTGCCGCGGATAACGCGATCCGGGCGGTCGTTTTGACCGGCGCTGGTGGCGCGTTTAGCGCCGGTGCGGATCTCAAGGAGGGCCTGCCGGAGATCCACCGGGTCGAGGACATGATCAACAGCCGCTATCGGCCGTCTCTGGAGCTGATCGTCGGTATGGAAAAACCGGTCATCGCCGCGGTCGCCGGCGCCGCCGCCGGCATTGGTCTGTCCTTCGCGCTGGCCTGTGATCTGGTGGTGATGGCGGAGAGCGCCTTCTTGCTGGCGCCGTTCTCGACCATCGGTCTGGTGCCCGACGGTGGCGCGACCTGGTTTTTGTCCCGCCGCCTCGGCTATCACCGTGCCTACCAGCTTTGTGTGGAAGCGGAGCGGATCCCGGCGGCTGTCTGTCTGCAGCAGGGACTCGCCAACCGGGTGGTGGCGGATGCCGATCTCGTCGATGAGACACTGGCCTGGGCGGCCAGGCTCGCCGAGCGCGCGCCATTGGCGCTGGCCGGTACCAAGCTGGCGATGCGTCAGGCCATGCACCTGTCGCTCGGCGAGACGATTGCCCTCGAGGCGCGGATGCAGAACCGCTGCGCCGACAGCGACGATTGCCGGGAAGGTGTCGCTGCCTTCCTGGCCAAACGGAAACCGGAGTACACGGGGCGCTGATCCCGTCTTTTGACTGGAAGGAGCTGTATGGAGCGAACAATTTTCGACATGGAACATGACATGTTCCGGGACTCGGTGCGTAAATTCCTCCAACGCGAGGTCGCGCCGCACGTCGATCGATGGCACGAACAGGGCATCGTGGATCGGGAGGTCTTCCGCAAAGCCGGCGAGCAGGGTCTGTGTCTGATGTGGGCCGACGAGAAATTCGGCGGTCTCGGCCTGGACGATTTCCGTTTCGAACAGATCCTCATCGAGGAGATAGTCAATCACGGCGACCCTGGTTTCGGACTCTCGCTGCACAGCCGATTGGTGGGTCCCTATCTGGGCGCGCTCGGCACGCCCGAGCAGCAGAGCCGTTTCCTGCCCGGCTGTGTCAGCGGCGAGACCATCCTCGGTATCGCGATGTCCGAACCGGGTACCGGCAGCGACGTTTCCGGCATCCGCACCCGCGCCGAGGACATGGGCGATCACTATCTGCTCAATGGATCCAAGATCTATATCTCCAACGGTATCAACGGCGATCTGTTTGTGGTGGCGGCGCGTACCGTGGCGGATCAGCCCCACGGGCTCGGGCTGTTCCTGGTCGAGCGCGACATGGACGGATTCACTCGCGGCCGCAATCTGAAAAAGATGGGTCTCAAGGCGCAGGACACCGCGGAGCTGTTCTTCGACAACGTCAAAGTGCCAAAGGAGAATGTGCTCGGCGACCCGCACAAGGGTTTTTACTATCTGATGCAGTTTCTGGCCGAGGAACGGCTGATTGTCGCGACCGGCTGCGTGGCCGCTGCCGAGTCGGCGCTGCAGACCACCATCGAGTACGTCAAGGAACGCCACGCGTTCGGCCAGCCGATCGCCGCCTTCCAGAACACCCGCTTCAAGCTGGCCGATATGCGCACCCGGATCGATGTGGCACAGACCTTTGTCGATCGTCTGGTGATGGACCACAATGCCGGCAAGCTGAGTGCCGAGGTGGCCGCCGAGGCCAAGGTGTTCTGCAGCGAACTGGAGGGCTGGGTCACCGACGAGTGTCTGCAGCTGCACGGTGGTGCCGGCTATATGGACGAGTATCGGATCTCGCGTCTTTACGCGAACGCGCGTGTGTCGCGGATCTACGCGGGTAGCTCCGAGATCATGCGCGAGATCATCGCCCGCGCCATGGGGCTGGATCCGCGCCAGGCTCATCGGGGCTGAGACGCGACGATGAGGTCGCAGCGTGCCAGCGCTCGGGTGTTCCGATGAGCGGGCCGCTGGACGGCCTGCGCATCATCGAACTCGCCGGTCTCGGGGCCGGACCCTACTGCGGCATGATGCTGGCGGATATGGGTGCGGAGGTCATACGGGTCGAACGTATGCCGCCACCGCCACCGCTCCCCGACGTGCTGGCCCGGGGCCGCCGCTCTATCGCTCTGAACCTGAAAGATCCGGCCGCGGTGAAGATCCTGCTCGCGCTGATCGAGACCAGCGACGGGCTGTTCGAGGGCTTCCGGCCTGGCGTGGCTGAGCGTCTGGGATTAGGTCCCGAGACCTGCCTGGAGCGGAATCCCCGTCTGGTTTATGGCCGCATGACCGGCTGGGGGCAGGACGGTCCGCTGGCCCGGTCCGCCGGTCACGACATCAACTACATCGCGTTGTCCGGTGCGCTGCATGCGATCGGCGAACGCGGCGGGTGCCCGGTGCCGCCGCTCAATCTGATCGGCGATTTCGGCGGTGGCTTGTTGTTGGCCTACGGCATGGTCTGTGCGCTGCTCGAGTGCCGTCGTTCCGGGCAGGGACAAGTCGTGGATGCGGCCATGCTCGATGCGGCCGCGTCGTTTATGGCCATGTTCAGCGGCTTCCGTCAGCTGGGCATGTTCGAGGAGGGCCCCGGTGAGAACATGCTTGGCGGGGCGGCGCATTTCTATGGCACCTACCGCACCGCTGACGATCGCTTTGTCGCCATCGCCGCGATCGAACCCGAGTTTTACCGGCTGTTGATCGACAAGCTGGGCCTGCCCGAGGAGGAGCTGCTTCCCTACGGTTTTGGCGGTCTTGGGCGGCGCACGGACAGCAGCGGCTGGGAGAGTTTGAGGAAGAGGCTGGAGGGGGTGTTCGCCAGCCGCACCCGCGACGAGTGGTGTGAGTTGCTGGAGGGGAGCGACGTGTGTTTTGCGCCGGTGCTGGCCTTGTCCGAGGCGCCCCATCATCCGCACAACCAGGCCCGCGGCACATTTGTCGACGTCGGTGGGATCGAGCAGCCTGCGCCCGCGCCGCGTTTTTCCAGAACGCCGGCGGCGCTGTCGATCCCGGCGTCCCGGCCGGGTGCCGACACGCGAGCGGTGTTGGAACAGGCCGGTCTGGCGCCGGAGGATATAGAGGCGCTGGCGGCCGCTGGCGTGGTGCCGAACGACTAGACTCAGTGCAGAGGCGGCTGCGGCTTGCCTGCGAGGGATACAGCATGAACCAACGGGTAACGATGAGTGTGGACGGTCAGGTCGCCCGGGTCTGTCTTTCCCGCCCGGACAAGCGCAACGCGCTGGATCTGGAGATGTTCGAAGGCATCGCCCAGGCGGCATCGGATGTGTCCCGGGCCGAGGACATCAGGGCCGTGATCCTGCACGGTGAGGGCGCTGCGTTCTGTGCCGGTCTCGATGTCGGGGCCTTCTTCAGCACGCCGGACGCGGGTCAGCGTCTGATGGAGCGTGCGTCCGGCGCCGAGACAAATCTGGCCCAGGAAGTGGCCTGGGCCTGGCGTCGACTGCCGATGCCGGTGATCGCCGCGCTCCACGGCGAGGTCTTTGGTGGTGGGTGATGGAGATCCGCTGGGGCCTGGTCCCGGATATGGCCGGCAGCCGGATCCTGCCGCGGCTGCTGCGTGATGATGTGGCCCGGGAGCTGACCTTTAGTGGACGGATAGTCGAGGCTCAGGAAGCGGTGGCGCTGGGTCTGGCGACGCGGGTCTGCGATGATCCGCTGGTAGCGGCGTCGAGCCTCGCGGCGGAGATCGCGGGCAAGTCTCCGGATGCGGTGCGGGCCGCAAAATTTCTGTTCGAACAGGCCGGACAGCTTGACGACCACCAGGGTCTGGCCCTCGAGACCCGGCTGCAGCTGGCCCTGCTCGGGAGTCGCAATCAGATGGAGGCGGCCCGGGCAGGCATGCAGAAGCGACCGCCCGAGTTCCGGCCCGCGAGCCTGGATCCGACCGGGATGCTCGAGTGAGCGAGCAATGACGACGGCTGTTGCTCAGCGCCCGAAGGTTGCGCTGGTCCTCGGCAGCGGCGGCGCCAGGGGGCTGGCCCATGTCGGCGTGATCGAGGAGCTGCAGCGTCACGGGATGCAGATCGCCTATATCTCCGGCTGTTCGATTGGCGCACTGGTCGGCGGCATCTTTGCCGCCGGCAAGCTGGACGTCTATGCAAAGTGGGCCCGCAGCCTCGAGCGCAAGGACGTGTTCGGACTGCTCGATCTCTCGTTTGGTCTGCAGGGTCTGTTCAAGGGTGACCGCATCATCGAGACACTCAGGGAGATGATCGGCGATCGTGACATCGACGATCTTGATATCGGCTTCACGGCGGTGGCGACCGACCTCCACGAGCAGCGCGAGGTGTGGCTGAACTCCGGCCCCTTATTCGATGCCATCCGCGCATCGATGGCGATCCCCACCGTGTTCACCCCCTGGACCTACCAGGGCCGGGTGCTAGTAGATGGCGGACTGCTCAACCCGCTGCCGATCGCCCCGGCGCTCAATCATCAGACCGATCTGATCGTGGCGGTAAACGTCAGTGCACGCCGTGAGCATCCGATCGTGCCGGCGCGAACCAGCGACACCGAGACGCCCGGCATTTTCGATGTGGTGCAGATGAGCCTGGATACCATGCAGGGCGCGATCGGGCGCCTGAAGCTGGCTGCCTATTCGCCCGATCTGGTGATCGATATTCCCCGCGACGCCTGTGCGTTTTACGAATTCTATCGGGCCGGCGAAATGATCCAGCTCGGGCGCCAACGGGCGAAGATGGTCCTTAACTCGCGGAGTTCCCTCGAGACCTGATTGAATCAGACCCCAATGAACAAGCTCAGCGTCGTCATCATCACCCTTAACGAGGAGAGCCGTCTGCCGCGAACGCTTGATGCGGTGGCCTGGTGTGATGAGATCGTCGTGGTCGATTCCGGCAGCACAGATCGCACCGTGGAGATCTGCGCACGCTACCCGAATTGCCGGGTCATCGAACAGCCGTTCCAGGGCTACGGACCGCAGAAGCGTATCGCGGTCGCCGCAGCAGATCATGACTGGGTGCTGAATCTCGACGCCGACGAGGTTCCTGATGCCGAACTACAAAGCAGTCTGCGCGCAGTGATGGCCAAAGATCTGAGCGGCATCGCCGGGTTCAATCTGTGTCGCAGCCTGGTATTTATGGAGCGGCGGTTTGCTCACGGACGGGAGTCCCGTGAGCGCCACTTGCGGTTGTTCGACCGGCGTCGGGGCAACTTTAACGAGGCGAGGATACACGAGCGGGTGGCAATCGACGGTGCCACCTCCGAGCTACCAGGCCGCTTGCTGCATTACAGCTACCGGGACCTGGATGATTATTTCCGCAAGTTCAATCGCTACACCAGCCTGAGCGCGGCGCGCATGCACGAGGCCGGGCGGGTGGTCAGTATTCCCGGTATCGTATGCCGCGGACCATGGACCTTTATCCAGTACTACCTGGTCTACGGCAACTGGCTGAACGGCTTCCCCGGCCTGGTCTGGTCCATGCTCGGTGCCCTGTACAAGACCATCAGATTTCTCAAGCTGCGGGAACTCAATCAGCGCAAGGGTCAGCGAGTCCAGTGAAACACCGCGTGTCGCGACCCCCGATCGCAGGGGATAGAAAAACGGGAACATAAGTGCTAATAAACGGGTCAAACGGAGTTGCGGAACACCTTGCGCAAAGGGACACGAATCGCCTGGGAGATCGATCATGAAAATGAGAAAAATCCTGTTGCTCACCGTCATCGCTCTGCTGCCTTTGGGCGCCTATGCATGGGTCGGTTACAGCAAGACGTTTGAGGTACGCGAATATTCGGCCGAGATCCCCGCGGCTGCGGGCGCGCCCTCGGTCATGCGCATTGGCGTGAAACTGCCCAGAGCGGCGCAGATACCGAAAGTAGAGGTGTTTGTCGACAGCAAGGATTACGGCGGCGAAGTCGGCAAATGGGCGACCTGCAATATCAACTCAAAGAAATGCAAGGTCGATGATGCCCGTATCGTGCGTTTTAACCGCAAGAAGCACGATAGCTGGCAGGAGCTCTCCGTGGAGATAGAGAACAGCAGCAACTCGCAACCCCGCTACGCCAAACTGCGGGTGACCTTCAAGGATGTGGCCGGCCAGGACAAGACCGGCTGTGGTGTCGCGGAAGTCTGCGGCTTCGCTGAGCCTGTCACCGAATAGATCGGGCGCGTGGATCGCGCCAGCAGCGGCCTGGCTCGACGTGGCCCGGCCGCCGTGAGACAGATGCTGCGCAGATAAAAGAGGGGCGCTCCGAGAGCGCCCCTCTTTTATCTGCTGCCCCCCGTCGACTGCTCAGGCTGTGCCCGTTTGGTTAGCCACGGCCTGGGCTGCCGCCGCCACCGCCTCGGGGTCGCCGAGAAAATCGCGGCCGAGTGAATTCAGCTTGTCGTCCAGTTCATAGACCAGAGGGATGCCGGTGGGGATATTGAAGCCGACGATGTCCTCTTCCGACATGCCGTCCAGCATCTTGACCAGGGCCCTGAGGCTGTTGCCGTGGGCGGCGATCAGCACCCTGTTGCCTGCACGGATCGAGGGTACGATGGTTTGCTCCCAGTAGGGCTGAACCCGCGCCAGCGTATCTTTGAGTGATTCCGACGCCGGCAGCCGGGCCGGGTCGATACCGGCGTAGCGCGGATCGTGAGCCGGGTGGCGAGGGTCGTCAGCTTCCAGCGGCGGCGGCGGAGTGGCATAGCTGCGCCGCCAGGTCTGAACCTGCTCCGCGCCGTGCCTGGCCACCGTTTCCTTCTTGTCCAGGCCCTGCAGCGCTCCATAATGGCGCTCGTTCAGTTCCCACGCGCGGTGCACCGGGACCCACATCCGGTCCATACCGTCCATCACGATCCACAGCGTGCGGATGGCGCGCTTGAGCACCGAGGTGAAAGCGATGTCGAATTCCAGGCCCTCGGCGGCGAGCAGCCTGGCGGACTCGGCGGCTTCAGCGACGCCTTTTTCAGTCAGGTCGACATCGGTCCAGCCGGTAAACAGATTCTTGAGATTCCAATCGCTCTGGCCGTGACGCAACAGCACCAGTTTGGTCGACATCTTCCTCTCCCACTTGCAGAAACTTCGCTTTGAATTCTATCGGATATCGGTCAGTCTGGCGCTGATCGATGGCTGCGACCGGCGCGGCTCTACGGTTTCTTGCCGCTGGCCAGGCTGACCAGGTAGTTTCCTCGGTGTTTGTCATATTCCAGCCTGATCAGACCCTTGGCCTCGCCGTCCTGCAACAGTTCCGAGAAGCTGCCGTAGCCATAGTAGGTCTCGCTGAAGCCGGGATACACGCGCTTGATGGTCTGTTTGACCATTGATCCCCACAGCTGATCGTAGTCATCACTCAGGGATCCGACGATCTCTACCAGCCGCTCCATGGCCTCGGTCTTTCGATCGCGCGGCTTGCCGCGACTACGGCTGCGGCTGCTCCGGCTGGCCACGCGTGCCAGATCATCGTAGTAGATGAACTCATCACAGCCGCCGATCAGCAGATCCGAGGTTGAGCTTTTGACCCCGCAGCCTATGACGCGCTTGTTGTTCTCCTTGAGCTTGGATACCAACGGCGAGAAGTCGCTGTCGCCCGAGAGCAGGGCGAAGATGTCGATGTGCTGTTTGGCGTAGCAGAGATCGATGGCGTCGACGACCATATGGATGTCCGCACTGTTCTTGCCGCTCATCCGTGACTGCGGGATATCGATCATCTCGATCCCGTTGGAATGGAATTCCTTGACGTATTCCCGGTAGTTGCTCCAGTCGCAGTAGGAGCGCTTGAATACGATACGACCCTTCTCCAGCAATCGCTTCAATACCAGCTGAATATCGAACTTGGGAGCGCTTTTCATATCGCGCACGCCGATCGCGAGATTCTCGAAGTCGACGAATACGGCGATGAGTGGTTCCTGGGACATGGTGTCGGGTTTCCTCGGTGGATCTCAGAGCTGCGTCAGGCGGCGGATTTCCTGCATCTGCACGGATAGGGTCGGAAAATCCTTGGCGCCGGTGGCGGTCATCTCGTCAGCGGTGGTCAGCACATGATCGACCCGATCCTTGTTCTCCGTGATCCAGGCCTCGACCGCCGCTGCCGGCGCCCGGCGCTTGCCGGCCACGATCACAAGCCGGGTCAGTTGTCCCTGCAGATGGTACAGGTTCTCGCGCATGCTGTTGCGCGCCATCGCCTGCCAGCGCCCCTCCACTGAGAGCTGCTCCACCCGGTCCCTTAACCAGTCGATGCGCAGCTCTTGTCCGAGCAGGAAATAGATTTGTGCCGCGGTCTCCGGCGTAGCCCGGGTATCCTGGGCTACCTCCATGATGTCCAGGGCAGAGTGCATCGCATGGAGCCCGGCCATGCGGTGCGCGATCGCGTCCGGGATACCGAGGTCTTTGTAAAGATTGAAGGCCTCACTAAAACGTCGTAATTCGCGTCCCACCAGATAGTCAGCCAGATTCTCGCGAAGCCGCCTCGACTGACTTGAGAAGCGTTTCACCGATGCCTCGATATCCTCGACCTGCGACGGGCGGTCCAGCAGCCAGTGGGTGCCGTGCTTGAGCAGCCGTGTGGTCCGATTCATCATCGAGTACTGAGCATTGGTGTGGACCTGATTGTCCAATTCTTCGATCGAGGCCCATAGCGAGCGCACGTCGAACACCTCGCGTGCAATCGCGTAAGCGCGGGCCACAGAGGCCACGTCAGCCCCGGTCTCGTCTCGCGTGCGATAGGCGAACACCGGGCCCATGCGGTTGACCAGGCTGTTGGTCACCTGGGTGGCGATGATCTCGCGCGCCAGCCGGTGCCCGCCCATCAGCTTGCGGTAGCGGCGCTGCAGCGGTAGCGGAAAATAACTGATCAACTCGTTACTCAGGTACTCATCCTCGGGCACATCGGAAGCGATGATGTCCGCATACAGGCGCATCTTGCCGTAGCTGACCAGCACTGCCAGTTCCGGACGGGTCAGGCCGCGGCCGGTTTTGCGTCGCTCGCTGATCTGTTCGTCATCCGGCAGGAACTCGAGCGCACGATCCAGCGTGCCGCTGCGCTCCAGCACGTGGATCAGATACTGATGCTCGCGGATCCGTTCGGCGGCAGTGGCTTCCATCAGGCTGATGGCCTGGCCCTGCAGATAGTTATTGCGCAACACCTGTTCCGCTACTTCGTCGGTCATGTCGGCCAGCAGGCGCTTGCGTCGACCGGCAGTGAGACCGGCCTGCTTGTTGGCCACATTGAGCAGGATCTTGATGTTGACCTCGCGGTCGGAACAGTCGACACCGGCGGAGTTGTCGATGAAATCAGTGTTGAGCCGGCCCTCGTTGCGAGCGAACTCGATGCGTCCGAGTTGCGTGCAACCGAGATTGCCGCCCTCGCCGAGCACCTTGCAGCGCAGGTCCTTGCCGTTGACCCGGACGCCATCGTTAGCGCGGTCGCCGGCATCGGCATTGGTCTCGGTGCTGGCTTTGACGTAGGTGCCGATGCCGCCGTTCCAGAGCAGATCGACGCGCATACGCAGGATGGCGCGGATCAGTTCGTCAGGGGTCAGGCTGCGCTCCTGCGTATCCAGCATGGCCTGGACCTCGGTGCTGAGCTTGATCAGCTTCTCAGCGCGTGAAAACACGCCACCACCCTTGGAGATCAATTTGCGCGTGTAGTCATCCCAGCCCGAGCGCGACAGCGCGAAAAGCCGCTCGCGCTCGGCGAAGCCGGCCGCCGCATCCGGCGACGGATCAAGGAAGATGTGCAGATGATTGAACGCGGCCTGCAGTCGGATATGGCGAGACTGCAGCATGCCGTTACCGAACACGTCGCCGCTCATATCGCCGATGCCGACGACCGTGAACTCCGATTCCTGTATGTCGCGTCCCGTCTCGCGGAAATGACGCTTGACGCACTCCCAGGCGCCACGCGCGGTGATGCCCATGCCCTTATGGTCATAGCCCACGGAGCCGCCCGAAGCGAAGGCGTCGCCAAGCCAGAAGTCATAATCCGCCGAGATCTGGTTGGCGATATCGGAGAAACTGGCGGTGCCCTTGTCGGCCGCGACAACCAGGTAGGGATCGCTTTTGTCCCGGCGCATTACATCAGGTGGCGCTGCGGGTTCGCCGTCGATCAGGTTGTCGGTAATGTCGAGCATGCCGCGGATAAAGGTCTTGTAACAGGTGACGACCTCCTGCATCACTTGCTCACGATCGCCTGTGGGTAGCCGCTTGGCGACAAAGCCGCCTTTGGCGCCGACCGGGACGATAAGCGTGTTCTTCACCGCCTGAGCCTTCATCAGACCCAGTACCTCGGTGCGGAAATCCTCCGGCCGATCCGACCAGCGGAGACCGCCGCGGGCCACCTCGCCACCGCGCAGATGTACGCCTTCTACCCTTGGCGAGTAGACGAATACTTCGAACATCGGCAGCGGTTTGGGCAGATCGGGGATCTTGCGAGGGTTCAGCTTCAGAGAGATGTAGGGTTTCGCTCCCCCATTCTCGTCGCGCTGGTAGAAATTCGTGCGCAGGGTGGCACGGATCATCTCCCGGAACGCGCTGATGATGCGATCAGCGTCCAGGGTGGCGACTGAATCCATCGCGTGATCCAGCGCCTGGCTGATGCTCAGCGTCTGGCGCTGCCGCTGCTTGTCCCCGATCTCAGGGTTGAAACCGGCTGCGAACTTGTCGACCAGCAGACGGGCGATATTCGGATATTCGCCGAGCACGCGTTCCATGTAGGTCTGGCTGAACGGCAGGCCGGTCTGCAGGATATAGCGGCAGTAGGTGCGCAACAACGATACCTGGCGCCAGGACAGACCCGCACCGAGGATCAGCCCGTTAAAGCCGTCATTCTCGGTGACGCCTGACCACGCGTTTTCGAAAGCCTGCTGGAACGCTTCATTGACCTCGGCCGGGACCAGCTTCTTCTGCTGATGCAGCATCTCGAAGTCCTGCACCCAGATTTCCCTGCCGGACTTCAGCACCACTCTGTAGGGCCTCTCGCTTATGACCCTGAGGCCGAGGTTCTCCAGCGTCGGCAACACATCGGAGATCGGTAGCGGCGTATCGGCGTGAAACGTCTTGAAGCGCACCCGTTGTTCGGGGAAGGATTGCGGGCGATACAGGCTCATGCGCAGCTGGTCCGGGGAGGCCTCCACTGCGGCCAGACGCTCGATGTCGAACGTCGCCTCGCGGACGGTGACGTCCTCTATGTAGGCGGCGGGGAACACATGGCCATGGCGGCGGAACAGGATCAGGCCCTGTTCCTCGCCGAACCGCTCGACCAGATAATCGTGCAATCCGTCCTGCCAGGTGCGCACCGCTGCGGAGATGGATTTCTCCAGCGCCGCGAGACGCACCCGCGCGGGATTGTCCGGATCGGTGCGGACGATGAAGTGCACCCGGGCCAGCTTGGACTCGGACATCTGCACTTCGGATTCGACCTGGGTGCCGTTCAGAGCGGTACTCAGGATTGACTCGATCCGCTTGCGGACCTGGGTGTTGTATCGATCGCGCGGGACATAGACCAGACAGGAGAAGAACCGTCGGAATGCGTCTCTGCGCACAAACAGCCGGATCTCCTGGCGCTCCTGAAGATTGAGGATGCCGTTGGTGATCCGACTCAATTCTTCCACAGTTGCCTGGAACAACTCGTCGCGAGGGAATCTGTCGAGGATATGCAGTAGTGCTTTGCCGCCGTGACTGCCCGGACGTAACCCGGAGTGGGCCATGACCTTCTGCACCTTGTGGCGGAGCACCGGTATGCTGCGCGGGCTGCGACTGTAAGCCACCGAGGTGAAGAGACCGAGGAATCGCTTCTCGCCGATCACCCGGCCGGCGCTGTCGAAATGCTTGACACCGACATAATCGAGATAACCGACCCGGTGTACGGTCGAGCGCGAATTGGCCTTGGTCAGGATCAGCAGATCCTTCGAGCGCGCATGCCGACGGATGGCTCGACTCATGACCGTGCTGCCGGCGCCGGACGATCTGGAAGGTTTACGCAAAATGCCGAGACCGGTTCCCGGTTTGACTTCGAGGGTGTCGAACTCGGCGCCCTTGATCAGTTCATATTCGCGATAGCCAAGAAAGGTGAAGTGGTCGTCGTCCATCCACTCGAGAAAGGCCTGGGCATCGTCGACGACCGCCTGTTCCAGAGGCGGTGGATTTTCCTCGAGCTCGCGGCAGATGTCGCGAGTCTTGCGCCGCATGGCGGACCAGTCCTCGAATGCGCCCCGCACGTCGGTCAGCGCCTTCTTGATACCGCGCTCCAGCTCGCGAAACACCTTGCGGTCGCTCTCGCGATCGATCTCCAGATGTATAAATGACTCGTATTGCGCGTCGCTGGCGTCTTCGATGGAAGACAGGATCTCCAGCAGGTTTCCCTCGGCGTCGCGCCGCACGATCAGCACCGGATGCACGGTCAGGTGGATATACAGGTCGAGACCGTTGATGACCATGCCCAGTGAATCGACCAGGAACGGCATATCGTCGTTGACGATCTCCACCACCGTATGCTCGGAGCTCCAGCCGTCCGTTTTGGCGTCTGGATTGAAGATCCGCGTCAGCGCCCGCCCGCGTTTGCGCTGCATCGCGGAACCGAGGTGCTGCAGCGCGCTGCCGGCAAGATCCGCAGGCGTCCGGGCGCGCAGATCTTCCAGGGACACATTGGCGTAATACAGCTTGACGAAGAGGGTAACGTCGACGGGACAATCGGCAGGCGCCCGCTCCAGCGCCAGAGGGACGACCTCGTCCATAACCCGCTTTCTCGGGGTGGTCGCAACTGAACTCATGGTCTGCGCTCGCCGGGGGTGTCGGATTGGTGCGCTAATTCTAGCGCTTCAGGCGACCCAATTGCTTGCCCGGGATGGAAAAGTCTTCACTCAGCGACGCGCTCGATGATCAACTCACGCGTTGCAGGTCCCCGATCACGCCGGCCAGGAACCGGCATGCCTCGCCGCCGGTAGCGCAGCGATGGTCGAAACTCAGCGACAGCGGTATCCGCCGATGGGTCTCGATGCCGCCGAGCACAGGGACGACGTCGTGACGGACGCCGCCAGCACCGAGGATAGCGATGGTGGGAGGCACCACGACTGGTGTCGCATACCGACCCGCCATCATGCCGAAGTTGGACAGGGTGAAGGTGAAGTCCTTCATCTCCTCCGGGGCCACGGTGCGTGCCCGGGTCTTGGTCTTGATCGAATCGAGGTCGTCACGCAGCTCCTCTGCGGATTTTTGCTCGACCCGGCGGATCACCGGAACGATCAGGCCTTCCGGCGTGTCTACCGCGATCGCGATGTCGACGCGGCTCTCGAGCTGACGAGTCATGGCGGCGCCGTCATAGAAGCCGTTGAGTGCCGGCTCGGCCTGGCATCCGGCGACGATCGCGCGCAACAGACGGGTGGTGATGTCCTGACCAGGCATCCAGCCATGGATGTCCGCGTCGTCGAAGATGGTGCAGGCGCACACTTCGTCCCGCGACAGACCCATGCTCTGCGCCATGGCCCGACGCGGTCCGCGCAGGCGTTCCGGTTCACCAGGCGGTAGCTGCACCGGCGTGCGCTTCCTGGCGGCCGGTCGCGGCCGGAAATTCTCCACGTCTTCGCGCGTGACCCGGTCACCGCGGCCGGTAGGCGGGACATCGGCGAGGTCGATGCCGCGTTTCTTGGCCAGCGCGCGCACCGCCGGTGCCGCTTTGACCCTGCCGCCGGTGCGCCGGCGCTTGCCTCCCGCCACCGCGGTTTCTATCAGTTCTTCATCGCTGACCGGCATGCTTCCGACCACGGTGCCGGAGTCTGCACCCGACGCCTCCGCGGGCGATTGATCCGCGCTGGCCGGCGCTGCGGTGGCCGCACTGCCGCCGCTACCTGTATCGATGTCGATCAACGGCTTGCCGGTCTCGACGATGTCACCTTCACCGGCATACAGCTTCGCCACCCGCCCGGAGAACGGTGACGGCACCTCCACCACCGCTTTGGCGGTTTCCACCGACAACATCGGTTGGTCCAGCACGACCTCGTCACCTTCCTGCACATGCCAGGTGACGATTTCGGCTTCAGGCAGCCCTTCGCCGAGGTCGGGCAGATTGAATGTCTTCATATACGGTTTTCCCGGGCAGAGATCTGAAATCCGCCTCAGTCCTCCAAAGTGGCCTTGGCCGCGTCGACGATGCGCCGGACGCTGGGCAGATACTGGTACTCCATACGGAATAGCGGCATCACAGTATCGTAGCCGGTCACGCGCTGGATCGGCGCCTCCAGGTCGTACAGGCCCTTCTCCGCGACCCCGGCGGCGATTTCTGCGCCGACGCCACAATTCCGCGCCGCTTCATGGACGATGACCAGCCGGCCGGTCTTTTCTACGGATTCGAGGATCGTGTCCAGATCGAGCGGACTGATCGTTGCCAGATCGATGACTTCACAGCTGATACCTTCCTCGGCCAGCGCCGTGGCGGCCTTCAGCGTCTCGAAGGTCATCGCGCCCCAGGTGACCAGCGTCACGTCGTCGCCCTCGCGCAGCGTGTAGCACACGTCCAGGGGCATCGCCTTGCCGTCGTCTTGCACTTCCTGTTTTTGCAGCCGATAGATCCTCTTCGGCTCGAGGAACACGACCGGATCCGGATCGCGGATCGAAGCAAGAAGCAGGCCGTAGGCGCGTTGGGGCGAGGAGGGGATCACCACGCGGATGCCGGGCATGTGGGCAAACAAGGCCTCGGTGCTCTCGGAATGGTGTTCCGGTGCGTGGATGCCGCCGCCGAACGGCGCCCGCAGCACCATCGGGCAGTGCAGGCGGCCACGGGTGCGATGGCGCATGCGGCCGGCGTGGTTGATCATCTGGTCCACCGCCGGGTAGATAAAGCCCATAAACTGCATCTCGCACACCGGCTTCATGCCCTGGGCTGCCATGCCGATCGACGCGCCGGCGATCATCGCCTCCGCCAGCGGCGTGTCCATCACGCGGTCCGGTCCGAATCGCTGCTGCAGGCCCGCCGTGGCCCGGAATACGCCACCGTTTACGCCGACGTCCTCGCCCAGCACGATGACCGATTCGTCGCGCTCCATTTCGTGGGTCAGCGCCATGGTCACGGCCTCGATCAGGGTCACCTTGGCCATCAGTGATCGCCTCCGTCGGCGCCATAGCGGATCGCTGTCTCCCGCTGCTCCTTCATCGCCTGGGGCAGGGTGGCGTACATGTAGTCGAACATGGCACCACTCGGCTGCACCGGGGTCTCCACATATTCTTTGACCGCCGCTTCTACTTTCTCTGCGCACTGGCTGAGCAGCGCCTGTTCCTGATCTTCGTCCCAGGCGCCGATGGTACCCAGATACTTGCGCAGCCGGATCAGCGGCTCGTTGCCGCGCGCCGCCTCGACCTCCGCCGGATCGCGGTAACGGCTGGCGTCATCCGCGGTGGTGTGATCGCTGAGCCGGTAGGTCACGGCTTCGACCAGGGTCGGCCCGCCACCGGCCCGGGCCCGCGCCAGCGCGGTTTCCATGGCATCGCGCACGGCGATGACAT
Organism: uncultured Gammaproteobacteria bacterium; assembly: GCA_947259915.1. Taxonomy (GTDB): domain Bacteria; phylum Pseudomonadota; class Gammaproteobacteria; order Steroidobacterales; family XN24; genus CAMYOC01. The sequence goes on along the minus strand of CAMYOC010000010.1, from coordinate 66,125 downwards.
CATTGCCGTCCACCTGGACGCCGGGCATGCCGGCGGCCACCGCCTTCTGCGCCAGCGTCTCTGCCGCGGTCTGTATCGACAATGGCACCGAGATCGCCCATTTGTTGTTGACCACCACGAAGACCGCCGGCAGCTTGCGCACCGCGGCCAGGTTGAGCGCTTCGTAAAAATTCCCTTCCGAGGTGCCACCATCACCGATAACCGAGACCGCGCAGCGCGGCTCACCGCGCAGCTTGAAGGCCAACGCGGCACCGGCGGCGTGCAGGCATTGCGTCGCGATCGGCACACACCAGGCGAAATCGTGGGCGGGTCCCGAGAAATCGTTGCCGCGCTCGTCGCCGCCCCAATAGAGCAAGACCTCGGACATCTTCACGCCGCGCCAGAACTGTGCGCCGTATTCGCGATACATTGGTGCGAAACAATCCTCCTCGCGCATCGCCGCCCCGACACCGACGTGTGCGGCCTCGTGGCCGAGGGACGACGCGTAAGTGCCGAGTTTGCCGGTGCGCTGCAGATTGATCGCCTTGGTATCGAATACACGGGTCTCGGTCATTAGCCGATACATGCGCAGCAGCTGCTCCGGATCGCGGGCGAATTCGGGCAGCTCGCCGACCGGTTTCCCGTCCGGATCCAGAAACTGGCTATACCCGATCTTGAATTCGGCAATGGTTTTCAAACGGATTTCCTCCAAGACCGGCACCGCACGGTGAGGACCCTTTCCTCTGGGCGCTGCCGGGTGCGGGAACAGGGCCACCGCTGAGCAGATAGCTCCTGTCGGTCGCCCGGAAAGGTCGCGCATTATAACCGAAGTTTTCTGCGATAATTCTTGACGCGACGCACCATCCGCGGACCTGCAAGCAGCTGGCGTCCGCAGACTTTCCAGTGGAAACTGACGACAGCGAGACCTGGGCGGGAGCCGAAATGAAACAGCGTGAATTGGAAGACGGCATCTATCGTGATCTGGGCGATCAACTGACCTACGCCCGCTACCTCAGACTCGATCGGCTGCTCACGGCCCAGGAGCCGCTCAGCGAGCCTGCCCATCATGACGAGATGCTGTTCATCATCCAGCACCAGACATCGGAGCTGTGGTTCAAACTGATCATCCATGAGCTGAGGGCGGCCGTCGGTCATCTGCAGCAGGATGAGCTGAGTCCATGTTTCAAAATACTGGCGCGGATCAAGCAGGTGCAGCTGCAGTTGTTCAGCCAGTGGTCGGTGCTGGAGACGCTGACGCCGAGTGAGTATGCCGAATTCCGCCACGTGCTCGGCCATGCCTCCGGCTTCCAGTCGGCGCAGTTCCGCGAGGTGGAGTTCATGCTCGGCAACAAATACGCGGCCAATCTGCAGGTGTTCGAGCATGACGCCGAGACCCATGCGCGGCTGGAACAGGCGCTCAACGCGCCCAGCGTCTATGACGAATTTTTGCGCTTCCTCGGCCGAGGTGGATTCCCGCTGCCGGCCGAATGCGTCGAGCGCGACTGGGCTCAGCCTTACGAGTCTCACGCGGGCGTGGTGTCCGTATTCAAGTCTATCTACGAGGACACCGCGACGTACTGGCAGGCCTACGATATGTGCGAGAAGCTGGTGGATGTGGAAGAGAACTTCCAGCTCTGGCGCTTCCGTCATCTGAAGACGGTGGAGCGGATCATCGGTTTCAAGCGCGGCACCGGTGGCTCTTCCGGCGTTGCCTTCTTGCGCCGCGCCATCGACTTCCGCCTGTTCCCGGAGCTGATCGAGGTCCGCACCTACATCGGAGAATAGCCGGCCGTGTCAGCCAATCTGCGGGCGGCCCAGCCGGCGGGCCTGTGCGTCCAGCCGCGCCAGCATGGTTTCCAGCAGGCGGCGCTCGTCGGCGTCCAGCGCGGATAGCAGCTCCGCTTCATATTGCAGCAGGATCGGGGCGATGCGCCGGTGGATGCGCCGGCCAACGGCAGAGAGATTGAGGATCGAGCGGCGCCGGTCAGCGTCGGCGAAGTTGCGCCGAATGCGGCCGGCATCCAGCAGCCGCGAGACCGCCCGGCTGACCGCCACCTTGTCCATCGCGGTGCGCTCGGCCACTTCTGCCGCGGAGATACCCGGAAAGCGCCCGAGCACCGCCATCACCCGCCATTCCGGGATGGTCAGCCCGAAGCGTTCCGAATAGGCCTCGGCGATCGCGGCGCTGACGGTGTTGGATAACACCGACAGGCGATAGGGGAGGAAATCCTCCAGCTCCAGGGTCTTGTCTTCCATGGTGCGTCGCAGCTTGTTGCCCGATGCGGTAGCGCACTATAATAGTTACATCTGAAACTATTTCAACAAGGCAGGGCCACGCGCAGCCCTGCCGTCATACGTGGAGAATCCCCATGGCGGATCCGCATTCCAATCCCCTAGGTATCAACGGCTTCGAGTTCGTGGAATTCGCAGCCCCCGATGCAGCCTTGCTGCGCGAGCTGTTTGCAAATATGGGCTTTGTCGCTGTGGCCCGGCACCGCAAGCGCGCCGTGACCCTGTATCGGCAGGGCGACATCAACTTCCTGGTCAATGAGGAGCCGGACAGCTTCGCCGCCGGCTTCGCCAGAGCCCATGGCCCGTCCGCCTGTGGCTTTGGTATCCGGGTGGCCGATGGCGAGGCGGCCCGCGCTCACGCGCTGGGTAACGGCGCCGAGCCGATCACCGACAAGGCGGACACGCTGGCGCTGCAGGTGCCGGTGATCGCGGGTATCGGCGGCAGCGCGCTCTATCTGGTGGCGGATCGCAAGAAGCCGCCGGTGTTCGACGCCGAATATGAGTTCTTCGACGGCGTGGAGCGGCATCCGCAGGGGTTCGGTCTGACCTTTATCGATCATCTGACCCACAACGTCTACCAGGGGAACATGGATCGCTGGGCCGGGTTCTATGAGCGGATATTCAATTTCCGCGAGATCCGTTATTTCGACATCAAGGGCGCCAAAACAGGCCTGGTGTCCCGGGCGATGACGGCACCGGACGGAATGGTGCGGATCCCGATCAACGAGGCCACCGACGACAAATCCCAGATCGCCGAGTACCTGGATGAGTACAAGGGCGAGGGCATACAACATATCGCGCTGTTCACCGACAACATCTACGAGTCGGTCGAAGCGCTGAAAGCGCACAAGGTCGATTTCCTGGACGTGCCGGACACGTATTACGAGATGGTCGACGAGCGTCTGCCGGATCACGGCGAGGACCTCAAGCGGATGAGCGACAACCGCATCCTGATCGATGGTGATCGGGAGACGCGCAGCCAGCTGCTGCTGCAGATCTTTACCCAGACCTGCGTCGGCCCGATCTTCTTCGAGATCATCCAGCGCAAGGGCAACGAAGGCTTTGGCGAGGGCAACTTCCAGGCCCTGTTTGAATCCATCGAGCGGGATCAGGTCCGGCGCGGCGTACTCTGAACGGCCTGGCGCCGGTGGAGCTGAGAACATGAAACAGTGGATTAGCTTCCCCCGCATCGAGGGGACGGCGTCGCGCCAGGCCCATGCGGATCTGCCACCCGAAACCTACGAGCGTGAGCTCGGCAGGGAGGGTTTTTTCGGCCCGGCGACGCATATGTACCACCGCCATCCGCCGACCGCCTGGAGCGATTTCGAAGGGCCGCTCAGACCCCGGGCCTTCGACACCAACCGGCTGGCCGAGTCAGGCAGCTCGCCGTGGGACGCGGTACCCCTGCTGCACAATGCGGCGGCCAAGATCCGCTATCTGAATCTGACCGGCAGCATGAGCACACTGGCGCGGAACGCCGACGGCGACGAGCTGCTGTTCATCCATCAGGGCAGCGGTGAATTGTTCTGCGACTACGGCCATCTGTCGTTCCGTGACGGTGATTACATCGTCCTGCCCCGCGGCACCATGTGGCGACTGGAGGTCCCGGCCCCGGTCGCCGCGCTCCTTATCGAGGCGAGCAACGAGAGCTATCAGCTCCCCGACAAGGGCATGCTCGGGCCTCACGCCATATTCGATCAGGCGGTGCTGGACACTCCGCTTATCGACGATGCATTCCGGGCCCAGCAGACCGACGACGTCTGGCGGGTCGAAGTCAAATCACGAGGCAAGCTCTCGATCATCACCTATCCGTTCAATCCGCTGGACGCGGTGGGATGGAAAGGCGATCTGGCCCCGGTGCGGATCAACTGGCGCGATATCCGTCCGCTGATGAGCCACCGTTATCACCTGCCGCCGTCGGTGCACACTACGTTCCTGGCCAGCCGGTTTGTCGTCTGCACCTTTGTGCCGCGTCCATTCGAAACGGATCCGGGCGCGCTGAAAGTGCCGTTCTTCCACAATAACGACGATTTTGATGAAGTGATCTTTTATCATGCGGGTGAGTTCTTCTCCCGCGACAACATCCATCCCGGCATGATCACCCTGCATCCCTCCGGGTTCACCCATGGCCCTCATCCGAAAGCGTTGCAAAACATGCTGGAGCAGAAGACTGTCGGGACCGAGGAGGTAGCGGTGATGATCGACACCCGCGATCCGCTGGACATCGATGAACGCGCGACGAGCACGGAGTGGGCCGGATATGTGGACTCCTGGAAGACCTGAATCCGGATCCACCGACGTTACGCAAACTGGGAAAATAGTTGTATGAAACTCGCTTCGTTAAAGAAGGGTGGCCGCGACGGCAGCCTCATTGTCGTGAGCCGGGATCTGCAAAGGGCCATGGACGCGACTGACATCGCGCCGACCCTGCAGTCGGCGCTGGAATGCTGGGAGGAGGTCGAACCGGCGCTGGCGCAGCTGTCGGCGGCGCTCAACGCCGGGCCGCTGGAGGGTGACTTCGACCTGGACCTGACCGAACTGGCCTCGCCGCTACCCCGCGCCTATCAGTTTCTCGACGGCAGCGCGTATCTGGCCCATGTAGAGCGCGTGCGCCGCGCTCGCGGTGCCGAGATGCCGCCGAGCTTCCTCACCGATCCGCTGATGTACCAGGCCGTGTCGGATGGCTTCCTGCCACCGACCGGGACCATCGTGGCCGCCAGCGAAGATCACGGCATCGACTTCGAGGCGGAGGTCTGCGTCATCACCGGGGACGTCCCCATGGGCGTCAGCGCCGCGGATGCGGGTGAGCAGGTACGGCTGATCTGTCTGGTGAACGATGTGTCACTGCGCAACCTGATCCCGGCGGAGCTGGCCAAGGGCTTCGGATTCCTGCACAGCAAGCCGCGTTCGGCATTGTCACCGGTGGCGGTGACGCCGGACGAGCTGGGCACGGCATGGCGGGATTGCAAAGTCCATCGTCCGCTAACCACCCATTACAACGGCGCGCTTTTTGGCGAGCCCGAGTGCGGCGTCGACATGCAGTTCAGTTTTGCCGAGCTGATGGCCCACGCGGCCCGCACGCGGCCACTGGGCGCCGGCACCATCATCGGCTCCGGTACGATCGCCAATCAGGATGAGTCCCGCGGAGCGTCCTGTCTCGCGGAGCGCCGCATGCTGGAGATCATCCGCGACGGCGAGCCGAGCACCCCGTTTATGGGTTTTGGCGACACGGTGCGCATCGAGATGCTCGATGAGCAGGGCGCCAGCATCTTCGGTGCCGTGGAGCATATCGTGGCGCGTTTTGACGGCTCATGACCGACGTCGTCCTCTATAGTTACTGGCGCAGTTCCGCCAGCTATCGGGTGCGAGCCGCGCTGAATCTGAAACAGATCGAGTACCGCATCGAGCCGGTGCACCTGGTCCGTGACGGCGGCGAGCACTGCCGGCCGGAGTACCTCTCTCTCAATCCCCAGGGGCTGGTGCCGCTGTTGCTGGACGGCCCCCGGCGGATCAGCCAGTCGCTCGCGATTATCGAATACCTGGACGAGACCCGGCCGGAGCCGGCGTTGTTGCCGGCCGATCCTGCGGGGTGCGCGCGGGTCCGCAGCCTTGCTCAGGTGATCGCCTGCGAGGTTAGCCCGCTGCAAAATCTCCGCGTGCTCAAATACCTGAGCGAGGACCTCGGCGTTAGCGACGAGCAGCGTCAGGCGTGGATCCAGCGCTGGATCCGGCTCGGTTTCGAGACGCTCGAGACGCGGCTCACGACCGATCAGGAGACCGGGGAGTTCTGCCATGGAGATCATCCCGGGATGGCCGACGTGGTACTGATCCCGCAGATCTTCAACGGGCTGCGATTCGGCTGTGATCTGACGCCGTATCCGACGCTGCAGCGGATCAACGTGGCCTGTCTGGATATGGACGCCTTCAAACGCGCCGCCCCCGAGGCCCAGCCGGACGCAGCCTGAGCGATCGCGCGATGGCGCTGATAATTTTCGACTGTGATGGGGTCCTCGTGGACTCGGAACCGCTGGCCAACCGGGTCCTCAACGAGCATCTCCGCGCGGTCGGGCTGGATCTCGCGCTGGATGAATCCACCGCCTTGTTTACCGGTCTAAGCATGAATTCCAGCGTCGCCCTGATCGAAGCGCGGCTCGGGCGCAGGCTGCCGGCGCGTTTCGTGCCGGATCTGCGTGCCGCCACCGAACACGCGTTTCGCGGCTCGCTGCAGCCCGTATCCGGAATCGCCAGCGTGCTCGAGCGGCTGCGTTCGCCGTCGTGTGTGGCATCCAGCGGCATCCACAGCAAGATCCGCCGCAGCCTCGAGCTGACGGGACTGCGCCGCTTTTTCCCCGACGGTCGGATCTTCAGCGCTGAAGACGTGAGCCGCGGCAAGCCGGCGCCCGATCTGCTGCTGCATGGCGCGAGCCGCCTGGGCTTCGCACCCGCAGATTGTATCGTGGTCGAGGACTCGCGACCGGGCGTACTTGCGGCCCGGGCCGCCGGTATGCGCGTGTTTGGTTATGCGGAGCGCACTCCGTCTCGCGTCCTGGCGGCGGCCGGTGCTACAGTCTTTACCGAGATGGCCGAGCTCGAAGCGTTGCTGCCGGATTAGACCTGCGGCGTCGGGCTGTCGTCATCGGCCGTTAAAGGATGTCGGGTATGGAAATCTTGGTATCGGGGTGGCTGTGGACCCTTGGCCTGTTGCTGGCCGGGATCATCCTGGTCTGGTTTGCGGCCGGCTTCTGGGTGTGGCTGATTGTCGGCGCCGGGATGCTCGCCGCGATGAGCGCGACGGGTGCGTTCGGCATCACCGCGAACGTGCTGGCATGGTCTGTTTTTGTCATCGGCGTGGCCGTACTGGGTCTGCCGCCGCTGCGCACCCGGCTGATCAGCGAACGGATGATGCGCATGATGCGTCAGGAGATGCCGCCCATCTCCGCCACCGAGCGCGTCGCCCTGGATGCCGGTGACACCGGCTGGGAAGCTGAGCTGTTCAGCGGCCGACCCTCCTGGCGCCGTCTGCGGCGATTGTCGCCGTCGCGGCTGAGTGAGGCGGAGCGCACTTTCCTCGACGGTCCGGTCGAGATTTTTTGCGGCATGATCTCGGACTATCGCATCAACCAGGTGGATCGTGACCTGCCGGTCCAGGCCTGGGATCTGCTCAAATCGGAACGTTTCTTCGGCATGACCATCCCGGAGGAGCACGGCGGCCACGGATTCTCTGCCACCGCCCAGGCAGCGGTGATCATGAAAATCGCCTCACGCAGCGTCAGCGCGGCGCTGACCGCGATGATCCCCAACTCGGTGGGCCCGGCCAAGCTGATCGTGAAATACGGCACCGAGGCGCAGAAGCAGCGTTATCTGACACGGTTGGCCAGCGGCGAGGAGATCCCCTGTTTCGCCCTGACTGGTCCGGAGGCGGGCAGCGATGCCGGCTCGATCGTGGACAGCGGCGTGGTGTGCCGGCAGACCCACGAGGGTGTACCCGATGTGCTCGGCGTGAGGCTGAATTTCGACAAGCGCTACATCACGCTGGCGCCCGTAGCCAGCCTCCTCGGTCTGGCGTTCAAACTCTATGATCCGGAGCACCTGCTCGGCGAGCAGGTGCGGCTCGGGATCACTCTGGCGCTGGTCCCGGCGAACGCACCGGGGGTAGAGCTCGGGCGCCGGCATGATCCGCTGCACATGGGCTTCCACAACGGCCCGCTCAGCGGCCGCGACGTATTCGTGCCGCTGGATGCCATTGTCGGCGAGACCGATGGCCTGGGACAGGGTTGGCGCATGCTGATGGAATGCCTCACGGATGGGCGGGCCATCTCGCTGCCCGCGTTGTCTTGTGGCGCGGCGAAAGCGGCCACCAGGGCCACCGGTGCCTATGCCCGGGTGCGGTTTCAGTTCCGTGCGCCGATCGCGGTATTCGAGGGTGTGCAGGAGGCCCTGGCGCCGATGGCTGGACACACCTGGGCCATGGATTGCGCGCGTCAGATGATCCTGGCCGAACTGGATAGCGGCGTGCAGCCTGCGGTCGCCGCCGGCATCGTCAAATACAATCTGACGGAGCGCTGCCGGTTGGTGCTGGACCACGCGATGGACGTTCATGCCGGCGCCGCTATCTGTCTTGGCCCGCGCAACCTGATCGCGGAAATCGCCAGGTTCGGACCGATCGGCGTCACCGTCGAAGGTGCCAATATCCTCACCCGGACGCTGATGACCTTCGGCCAGGGCGTGATTCGCTGCCATCCTTGTCTGCAGGCGGAACTGACCGCCGCCACCCGGGCTGGAAGTCCGGATTTGCGGGCCTTTGACCGCGCGTGTGCACGCCACATAAGGCTTGCGGTGCGCAATGGTCTACGCAGCCTGGTGCTGGGACTAAGCGCTGGTCGTCTCGCTGGCAGCCCGGTAAAGTCGCGGGCGCCGCGCCGCTATTACCGGCAGATCGCGCGTCTCAGCGCTGGTTTTGCGCTAGCCACAGATGTTCTGCTGCTCACGCTGCGCGGGCAGTTCAAGCGCCGCGAGCGGCTCTCGGGCCGCATGGCCGATGTGCTCAGCAATCTTTACATTGCGGCGGCGGCGTTGCGTCATCACGAGATGGCGGACGGCGATGCCAGTGACGATCTGTTGCTCGAATGGGTCATGACGGACAGCCTGTATCGTTGTCAGATCGGTCTCGAGGCGGTCTGTGCAAATCTGCCGGCGTTCCCCGCGCGGCTGCTAAAGTGGTTGCTGTTCCCGCTGGGAAGCCCGTGGCGGCCGCCCGACGACCGGCTCGAGGACCGGCTGGTGGAGTTGATCACGGTGCCATCCACCAGCCGTGATCGGATCGCTTCCGGTATGTACATTCCCGCGGATCCGGCCGAACCGCTGGCGAAGCTGGAGGCGGCACTGGGTAAGGTGACGATGACCGCGCCGCTGGCGTCGAAGCTGCGCGAGGGCACGCGACGGGAACTGGTGCCGGAGGGGCCATTTCAGCAACGTCTCGAGGCGGCGGTGCTGGCCAAGTTGCTTACCCAGGCCGAAGCGGACGAGCTGCGCTATGCGGAAAAGGCGCGCCAGGAGGTGCTCGAGGTGGATGACTTCGAGACTCTCGACAGGGGAGACCGCGAGGCGGAACCGGGACCGGGCTCGTCTGGGCGAGCGGAGTAGGCGATGGATATCAGCGACCTGCGGCGAGACTACGACCGCGGCGCCCTCAGACGGGAAGACCTGGACGGCGATCCGATCGAACAGTTCCGGATCTGGTTCGAGCAAGCGCAGTCAGCGGATCTGCTGGAGCCCAACGCGATGAGTCTCGCCACCGCGGGTGCTGACGGCCAGCCTTCGGTGCGCACGGTGTTGATGAAATATTTTGACGCACACGGATTCGTCTTCTTCACCAATCTCGAAAGCGCCAAGGCGCGTCAGATGGCAGAGAATGTCAGGGTCGCGCTGTTGTTTTATTGGCAGCCCCTGGAGCGTCAGATCATCGTCCGTGGCGACGTCGAGACGGTGTCGCGCAGCGAGTCGCTGGCCTATTTTGTCAAACGCCCTCACGGCAGCCAGCTCGGCGCCTGGGTGTCTGATCAGAGCCGGGTGATCAGCTCGCGCAAGGTCCTCGAGATGAAGCTGCAGGAGATGAAACGGAAGTTCGCGGAGGGCAAAGTGCCGTTGCCGACATTTTGGGGTGGATACAGGGTGCGGCCAAGGGAAATGGAATTCTGGCAGGGCCGGCCGAGCCGCCTGCATGATCGCTTCTTGTACGGTCGCAGCGACGGCGCCTGGACGATCGAGCGCCTGGCGCCTTAGTTGGCGCCACGGCCTGCCGGCCTCAGCGTCAGGTCAAAAGAGTCCGCCAGATGATCCGCCAGCCATCGTCACCGTGCATCAGTACGAGCAGCTCCCCGGCCGTTTCGTCGAAGGCTTCGTCGGCAAGGATATAGGCGATCTCGTAGCGGTAAGTTGCGACGGCGGTGTCACCGAACACATCGATCTCAGCATCGCCGGGCGTGAAGCGCTGGATCCGCGCCTGGCTGCGGAATTCGGCGTAGCTGGAGACGCAGGCCTCGATGCCATAAACCCGAGGTGATTCCCCGGGCGGCTGCACCACCACGTCCGGATGGAAGAACTGCCGCAGGTCCTGCGGATCGCCTTGCAGCCAGACACGGTTGATGTTGTCGATGACGTCCCGGATCTTGTGGGCGGCAAGGGTTATCGGATCTTCAGATGGCATGAGATGTTTCCTTCAGCAGGTCACGAGCATAGTGGATATCTGCGCATTACGCTTGCGGACCGGGTCTCAGGAGAGATCGAGCGCGTGGCGCTTGAGATCTTCCATCTCGACGATCTCGAGCGCCTGGGCGTGCGTCGCCTGCAGGACCACGCGCGGCGCCACATCTGCGGCCAGCGCTTCCTTCCAGCGCGCCGCGCACAGACACCAGCGATCGCCCGGTCTGAGGCCTGGAAAACCCGACGCGGGCTGCGGTGTAACCAGATCGTTACCGCGGCGGCGGCTGTATTCGAGAAACTCGGCGGTGACCCGAGCGCAGATGACGTGAGCACCGAGGTCCTGCCGCCCGGTGCGGCAGCATCCGTCCCGGAAGAATCCGGTCAATGGCTCGTCGCTGCAGGATTGCAGCGGTTCGCCGAGGACGTTCAATTCATCTGCCATGATCGTGTGCTCAATGTTACGCCAGCGCTTCGTGGACGGTGAGCACAGCTTGCCACGACAGCGTCCTGTTGCGCGACAGAAACGAATTTCTGGCAAAGTTTACGTGTCTTGTCTGACCCGTACGCAAGGGATCCTGGCCAGGAGATGTCCACGGACCACAGACAACCGTGTCGCGAGTCACCGCCCGGGATCATCAAGGAGAGACATACGCATGACGGCCATCGGTATCGATCTGGGCGGGACCAAGACGGAAGCTATCGTGCTGGCGCCAGATGGTCGTGAGCTGTTCCGGCAGCGCCAGCCGACTCCGCGCCGCTATGATGAGACGCTCGATCTTATCGCCAGACTCGTCGCCGCGGCAGATGTCGCTGCGGGTGGGCCCGGCAGTATTGGTCTGGGCATCCCGGGTACGCTCTCGCCGCTCAGCGGCAAGGTCAAGAACGCCAACTCGACCTGGCTGATCGGCCACGCGATCGATCGGGATCTGGCGACACGTCTCGGCCGTCCGGTCGCGGTGATGAATGACGCCAATTGCTTCGCGCTGTCAGAGGCGGTGGACGGCGCTGGCGCCGGCCACGGCGTTGTGTTCGGCGTAATCCTGGGCACCGGTGTCGGTGGCGGTATCGTCGTCAACGGAAACATCCTCGATGGCGCACAGCGCATCGCCGGCGAGTGGGGTCACAATCCACTACCCATCGATCCGGGCTACGCGGATCCGCTGGCGGACTGCTATTGCGGTCGCCAGGGATGCATCGAGACGTTCTTGTCGGGTCCGGCGATGGAACGGGATCACGAACTCCATACGGGCCGGCATCGCAGCACACGCGAGATCGTAGTGGACGCCAGCCGCGGCGACCCGGCGGCGGTGGCGACGCTGGATCGTTATGTCGAACGGCTGGCGCGCAGCCTGGCGCTGGTGATCAACATCCTCGATCCGGACGTCATCGTGCTGGGCGGCGGCATGTCCAATCTGCCGGACCTGGCCGACCGCGCCGAGGCCGCGGTCGGCGGCTATCTGTTTACGGATCAGCCGCTGACGCCGATCCGCCGTCATCGGCATGGCGACGCCAGCGGTGTACGCGGCGCCGCCTGGCTCGGGGCTGCGGCCGTGGTCGGTCAATCCTCCGGAGCCAGCTGAAGCCGCCCGCGATCGTCCGTACGCCGCGTTGGGATGTAGTGGCGGTCGATATCACCACGCAGGGTGCAGGCCAGATCGCGGGCGAAGCCTTTATCGTAGAAATGCCACGCGTGGTCCCAGGCGCCATCGCTGCCGGGGTCTTTTTTCAGACGCTGGAAATGGGGTCCGCAATCGACACAGACCGCCTTCTGCGGCACCTGCGTGGGTAATCCGATCCGTCCGGCTCGCGGCGCCACGCCAATGCGTTTGATATTCGAGAGCTTGAGCACAGAGTCATACGGGTTGTGGTAGTTGGTCAATCTGACGCTGTGCCTGTAGAGCGAGCTCGATTTCGAATCATCGCTGCCCATGGACTTGGCGGAAATATCGGCGGCGATAAACACCACCTGGCTGGCGGTCCAGTTCGATTGCGCGATGTGGCGCCGGTCGTCTGCGTCATCAAAACCCTCGCGCACGACATAGGCGCCGGTAGAGTGGGCGAGGAGGTGGACATTCATCGAGCAGCCGCGCATCTGTGTGGTGGTGAACAGGCGGATGCAGTCGTCGACCAGTTTGATCGAGGTCTTCCTGGCGTCGCTGCGGTCCTCGAGATAGTTCAGCGCGATATTGTTGCTCGGCCAGTCAAAGCTGACCACGGTGCCTTCGAACCCTGCTGCAGCCAGATTTTTCTTCAACAGCCGGTGCCGGCGCAGCACCGCCGGTGGATCGTTGTTGTAGCCGTGGACGAACACCAGGATGTCTCCGCAGGCGTCCCCGGTCACCGGATCGGTGCCGGAGCGGGCCGCGGCCATCACCGCTGAGACCCACTCGGCGCGGCTGATCATATGGCTGGGCTTGTGCACTTTGCGGTTGGACGGCAGACGCAGGAACCGGGTCGTGCCCGGTTCCGAACCGAACTCGCCGCTGCGGATGTTGCGCACCGAAATGAGGTAGTCAGTCATGACGCGGGCCCCTGTGTCTGGCACAAAAATATCAGATCAGTCACGCGAGATCGCTATTGCTGCGCGCCTGCGCTGTGATGGCGCGCAATCCTGTCTGCGCACGGCGATCCGCCAGGAGCTCAGGCTCTGGCGTCGACGTTCTCGCTGACCGCGTGGGTCATGAATCCCTCCGGCGCGATAACGCATACCTTGCCGGCGGCTCCGCTGCGACCACACTGTTTAGCCATGCCGCCGCCAAACCCACGGCGATATTGGCCAATTTCATGATTCCATCCCCGAGCAGTGGTCCGGGCGAGGGTTAAAGATGTTCGGCCCAGATGTTAATCATAGACCGACCGGGAGCGGCGAGCAGGCGTTGTACGAATCCGCTGCCGCGCTCGTGCGTCTGTTTCTCGGTTACCGCATAATCCTGCGCAGCAGAATTATTCACGGAGGCGAGAATGGCGGAGGGTTCCCGGCGGTGCAAATCGCTACTTGTTGTGTTTGCCGCGCTGTCCTTGCCGGCGCCGCTTGCGGCCGCACCGGAAACCGCCGCGGATATCGCCGAGCGCCTGAGTTTTGTCGAGACCAGGCTCGACGCCGGCAGGGACCGGGCGGCTCTGTGGCAGACCGGATGGAGCGCGGCATATGCGGCCGTGGCGCTGGGCCAGGGCGCGCTGGCGTTGACCGAAAACGACCGCGACAATCAGGTCGCCAACGGTGTCGGGGCGCTGCGTGCAGTCACTGCCTTTACCCTGTTGCAGTTGCGACCGCATCCGGGTCGGAAAGGCGCGGATCCAGTGCGCGCGATGGCGCGAGTCAGCGACGCCGATCGTCTGTTGGCCGCCGAGGCTCTGCTGGCGGGGAGCGCGAGACGCGCTGGAGAACGCTACTCGCCGCGCAGGCATCTGATCAATGTCGGCATGAACCTCGCCTTCGGCGGCATGATCTGCGCGTTTGGCGATTGTAGTGATGCGCCGCTGTCGATATTGATCGGCATCGCCGGTGGTGAGGCGGCGCTGTGGAGTCTGCCCAAACAACCGCTGCATGATCAGCGCGCCTATCGACGGCGTTTTGGTCCTGCGACAGGTCCCAGGATCAGTTGGGAGCTGGTGCCGACCGTGCAGGGTCTCGGCGTCCGGGGCCGCTTCTGACCGCAGAAGCGGGTGCCAGGTGCGATCGTGAGCCACCCGCCTCGGTGCCGTGTCATTTCATCCCGGGCTAGCCGGAACCTGACCTGGCCTCAATAGTGTGGCGGCTTCTCGTCTTCCGTTGACGGCGGTGCGCCGGCTGCGCTGGCACTCGTGATGCGTTCGTCGAGCCGCTGGCAATGAGAGTGCAGGACTTCGATCTGCTGCTGCTGGCGGTAGACGACGTCGCTCAGCTGGCGCAGCGCATCATCCTGATAAGCGAGTTTGATCTCGATCTGCTCAAGACGCTCGTCGCTCACGTCGGTTCCCTCCCTGGCTGGTGCTGCAGTGCGCTCGTCGAATTTTTTGTTCACCGTCGAGCATGGGCCAGCAGGACTCTGCCGCATGTCCTGATCGACCGCAGCAAGAAGGCGTTTCAGCTGCTGCTGACAGCCGGGAGCAGCGCGTGGTCCGTGCGTTCTCTCATCGCTTCGTCTGCCCTGGGCATAACGGCCTGTTCATCCAGCGGTGTAACGATCCGGGATTGGAGCCAGCGCAGCATCGACGTCCATTGCGCGATGTCCTTACGTACACGGTAGTGCTTGAACTCGTGGATGCCCATGCCTTCCTCGGCGGCGTGCACGTAGTTCTGCGTGTCTCGCAGGATGGCGATGACCGGTATGTTCAGGCGGTGCAGGAAACGCATGAGTCGAGCGTAGGCGAGCGTGCCTTCACGCACGCGGTTGGCGATCACGCCAAGGCGTCCTTCCCGGCGATCTTCCTTGGCGACCAGCAGCAGGTTTGCGATAAAGCCGGCCGCGGCATGGATGTCGATATCCGAGGGTCCAACGGGAATCACGATAGAGTCGGCGCCGCGGGTGAATTCCACCAGGTTCTGCGCCGGGATCGCGGCCGAGGTATCGACGACGAGATATTGCGTGTTCGGCGGCGTGCGCAGCTGCCAGCTGCGCGTGGCCTGCATATTGACTCTGTAAGCCTCGACGCCGTGAACCTGCGGGAGCTCGTCCGAGCGATTCTTGAGCCAGCGGGTCGACGACGCCTGGGGGTCACAATCCATCAGCGCGGTGCGATGACCGCGAGATGCATAGTAAGCAGCGAGATTGGTGGCAAGGGTTGTCTTGCCCGAGCCACCCTTGGGATTCAACACGACAATTTTTCGCGGACCGTGTGTCATGAACTCAGAAAATATTCCTTGGCATGTCTTTACGCTGACGTCATAAACTATACGTAAGAACCTGTTTTTCCAAGTAGGTCGGTCACAACAGGCGGGACAAATTGCGGTGCTTCGACCTGGGCCAGTGCGCTGTGCGGAAGCGGATACCGCCGTCTCCAACGCAAGTATGGCAGATGTGGTGGGTGAGCGGCCCTTGTGCCCCAAGATGTTGTAACGGTGGGATAAAGACAAGCTGTGGTCTGTTTTTGAGGTCCGTTATCAAGCTATTGCTCCATCTCCCTCAATCAACTTGGATTTTTCCGCTCAAGAATCGATCCGGGGCCACTCTCAATCGACGTCAGATGCGCCGCTCAGCCATTCCCGCAGCATGCGCGAGCCACCCTTTGTGAGCACGCGAGCGTGTGCAGCGCTCCAGGTTCGCTGTCCGTGGCGTTCACGATTTCGATGGTGTAGCCGGCCTGCTTGAGAACGTCCGAAAAAAAGCCCGGGTCTGCGCACGCCGCGTGACGGATTGCGACTGCCTTGCGCGCCATGCCCGGATCCCGCCGCCTGGATAGATCATGTCGTGACCGACCGATGATCGGTCAGGTTTTGGAGAGACTCAGTCTAGCTCGCTTGAGCCGGTCTCAATTCGATCCGGCTGGTCGTAGAAGCGCCAATGACCTCGATGCCTCTCTGGCCCTCGATGCCGTCCAGCGAAATGGCCACTTCGAAGCGGCGCGTCTCCGTCAGACAGACTCCCCCTGGCAGTGCGCCGACGACTTCGATCCCCCACCAGTCCGGCGTATCGGAGTACGCGCGATGCGAAAGCAAAATCTCCATCCTGGCAGACGGTGCGGTGCCTCTGACCACCAGCAGGCGCCCACCTGGCTCAATGCTGGTGACAATAGCTTGCTCGAATTCGACCAGCTGACAGCTGCTCGGCGGTGCTGCGCCCGCCAAGACCTCACTCAACATGTTTTTCTTCCGTCCCTTTGTTTCGACACATGCAATGCGCATCCTTGCGCCTCGAAAAAAGTACCCGACGTCCCTGTCGGGTACGACATAGGTCCGGGCGCGGGAAGTCCCGGATACCGTTGAGCATCGGGCGGACGGAAGGATCCCAGGGGGAGGGAGCCCGGCCCGATGCTCGCTGGTTTTTAACTATCTATAAGTACCCACTGCGCTCTCTCACGCCACTGTCTCACCTCGGCTGAAAATATTTTCTCCGGCCAGCGTCAGCCTGACGATAAGCTGAACTTGTGCGTAAACTAGTTGGTAAGCGGCGGCTTGGTTGCTGACTACGGCATCTCCCGCGGCCACTTTGTTCAAAAGCTGAACGGCGCTGAACCAGGGAACGGAGAATAATAACGGTGAGGTCCGCGGACACCCCGCATACCCGACGATGGCCTGAGAACACCGGCTTTGCCGCCCGGACCGGGGAGGGCGGCTGATGGCCCGGTTGACTGATACGCCTGCGGTCGATGAACGCGCTGTACTGATCGAACTGGTCGGGCGGGTGAAGGCCGGTGATGGCGAGGCCGAGAGTGAGTTGTATCGACGCTATCACCGCGGTCTGTTGTTTTTTTTGCGCCGACTCACTCGTGATCCCGAGCTCGCCGGAGACCTGTGCCAGGACGCGTTCGTCATCCTGCTCAAAAAACTGAGAAAAGACGGACTGGACGAGCCACACAAACTGAACAGTTATCTGCACGGTATAGCCCGCAAACTCAGTTCACGCAGCCTGGTGCTGAAACGCCGCACCGAGGACTACGGTGACCAGACCCAGATTGATGCGCTCCCGGATCCCGGCAAGGATCCCTATGCGCAGGCCTCGCGCGACGAGACCATGGCAATCGTCATGTCCATGTTCGACGAACTGACGGTGGAACGAGACCGGCAGCTGCTGCTGCGGTTCTGGGTCTACGACGAAGACCGGGACACGATCTGTGCCGCGCTGGACATCGATCCCGGCCATTTCCACCGGGTCATCTATCGCGCGCGTAACCGCTTCCGGGAACTGCTGCGCAAGGCGGAGGAGCGAAAAGGGCTGGTACTGGTGAAGGAATGAGCACCGCCGCACAATCTTTTCAGATCAGGTGCGATAAGCGGCATTCATGATGCAGTAACTAGGCATATTGACAGAACGGGACAGACAAATGCATCACAAGGAAGCGAAAGAAAACATGTTCGTCGACCGCTATCTGGCGGGCCAGCTGGGTGCTCGCGAACAGAGGCGTTTCGAGGAGCACTATATCGGCTGTGGGGTGTGTCAGGAGGAACTCGAGTTGACCGAGCGGCTCCGGACCGGACTTCGCGATATGGCGGCTACTGCCCACTCCGCGCCTCCCGCACGGGAGCTGCCGGCCGCCGGCGTTTCTGCTGCGCCGCGTTATGCAATGGCTGCCAGCGCGGTTCTCGCCGCGTCGCTGATCGCTGCGGGTCTGGGCTACAACGGCACTGGCGAAACGGCTGGACCGGTGGTTGCGGAGGTATTCCCGATCCACTCGACCCGAGGTGTCGCCGAGAAGGCCAGCCGGGTGCGACTCAGTTCGCCCGAGGCGGCGGCGGTGTTGCTGGTCGATCCCGGCCGCACGCAACGACACGACTATCGCGTGGTCGTGAGCAAGCTGGACGGAGACGGCGCTACGACCGTCGCCGAGGTGTCGGGTGTACGGCCCAGCTATGAGGCCCTGGTCGCGATCTCGGTGCCAGGAAGGATGCTGGCGCCGGGTCCGCATCTGATCCAGCTCGAAGGACGTGAGCACCCTGACGCAGCGTTCGTGCCGGTTAGCGAGCTGCGCTTCCAGGTGGAAATCGACTGAATAAAAAACGGTGGCGCGGTCTATTCGGCCGCGCCACCGTCCAGCATCGTTGTTCGCCCGGTGACCTGGAAAGCCCCTTTGTTGGCCACCGATCTGATTACCGCGGTCCACTCGCCGGACGTCGGCGCCTTGCAGCTGCACACCGATACCTGATGCAAGCCGTTCTCGCAGTCACATGATTGCCGCCCGGTCTCGGGCGCTTCAAGCTCGAGGTCGTAGTCCACAAGACAGCTGTCCTGGTCCGGCGCCTGGCAGCCGGATGGGTCCGTGCGCAGCGCGTAGTTGATGCTCACGACCAGGCTGCTGCTGTCTTCGCTGACATGGAACGGAATCCGCAGGCCATCGGCATCGACGCCGCGCCAGCAAGGCTGGCGACTGCAGTCGACATTCAGCACGGGGCGGGAAAGGACGCCGGCCGACGGCGGCGCGCCCCCCCGGTCCACGTGGTCTTGCCACCACGGGTCGACCCATGGGCCGGTAACCCGGATATAGGTGCCTTTGCCCGCCACACAATCGGCTTCAGTCTGACTCGCCAGTCCCAGCAGCCGGCCGTCTGTCCCAAACAGCGGTCCGCCAGAATCGTGGTTGCAGGCCGCTGGCGAATCCTGGTCGAAGCGATAACAGAGCGTCCGCGGGCCGCAGCTCTCGATCGGCACCGTTGCCTGCCTCAGGATGCCGTTGTCCGGGCGCGCCGGGGCGCTGTCGCCATGACCCACCATGACGCCCGTGGAAGGCAGTACCGGCGACCGCGCGATCGGGGCAAGCCCCGTCATGGGATGGCTCAGCCGCAGGGCAGCCAGGTCGCCGCTGACCGGATCGCAGTCAAGCTGCCCGTCGCAAAAGCGCGCGATGCCATCCGGCGCGACCGTCACCAGCCGTGTGCCGGGGAAGAACACGAGGTATTTCTTGTCCGGATTCTCCACGCAGTGAGCGGCCGTTACGGCCACATCCGGAGCGACCAGCACCAGCGAGCAGGTCGCGAAGGTGCCACAGCGCCCGCTGGGGCAGGAGCGGCTCAAAAGCATGCCCACTGCCGCATGGGCTTGCGTAGAGCTGCTGTTTTTTAGCGCGAGCACAAGCACCCCGTCCCGTCCGGCTGGTGCAGCCGTGGCGGTAGGGTCTGCGTGGCCGGCAGATGCCGTCAGCAGCAGAATCGCCTGCAACAGGCCGGTCAGGCAAGGTCTGAGCGCGAGCTTGAAACAGCCGCGCGGCAAGGCGCTGCCCGATAAGCTACCCTTCAGCGTGAGCGGTACCGCCGTGCACGTTGCCGAGGCTGCCGTCGCTGGAACAATCATCCTTCACGCTGGCCCGGTGGGAATACTTGATCTGCAGCTTACGGCCATCGCCGCTGCCGATCATCCTCATGCGCAGGATGTGGGGCCTGGCCACGACCTCCTGAGCGCCCATCTCCTCATGCCCGATGCCCACCGTGGTGCACAGCTCGTTGTCCACGCTGCGCAGATCCGAGGAGACGCGTGATTCCCGCGCCAGCAGGCGGGAATAGCTGCCCCAGCGACTGGCGAGTTCAGGTCCGGGTGCCATCACGACCTCGCAGTTGGCGTTGTACCTGACGGTGAACGAGTCCCCTTCGACCAGATGCAGACCGTGATCTTCATGATCATGGGTTACCATCGTGATGTGCCAGGTCTTGCCCGGCCCGCCACCGCTGTAAAACTCGGCGAATGGATCATCGGGATCACCGCAGGATGGGGCGGCGGAAGCAATGGACGCGTAAGTCATCAGGCTGGTCAAAAAACAGGCACAGCCGAATGCGGCAGTCATTCGTTTCATGGGATTGTTTCCTCTTCAAAGTGGGCAAGGGCCAAGCCAAAGGCCCACTTAGGGCCTGCCTCTCGCAGCCCGATTGTCTCACTTGCTGTCAGAGGACCGGCTCAGCGGCTGGCGCTGGCCGTCTCCAGAATGAACCCCGCCCAGTAATAAGGATCAGCCCATTGGCGCTGGCTGGAGAGTTCCAGTTGTGCGCCGCGCAAAGCCGCCGCCACCGGCAGCCTCCGGACCATCAGGTTGCGATAGAGCAATGCCATCAGTTCGGCCGTTCCGCGATCCGGAACCCGCCACAGGCTGGCCACCACGTGCCGGGCCCCGGCAAGGATGAATCCCTGCGTCAGACCGACCAGACCCTCACCGCGGATTTCCCGGCCCAGCGCGGTCTCACACGCGCTCAGCACCGCGAGTTCGGCATTTAGGGACAGGCTGGAAATCTGGTCCAGCTGAAGCAGTCCGTCTGCGGGCCCGCCGTCGCGGTTGCCCGACAGCAACAGGCCCGAGAGTGACGGGTATTGCGTGTCTATAAAGCTGTGCGTGGCGAAATGTAGGTAGCGATATGAACTAAGGTCAGTCGCCAATACCGCTTCACGAGTCGCGTCCGGGCCGGTCAATACCAGGCTCTGCTCCGGGTCCGCCAGAGCGGCGATGGTCTCGGCTTCTTCGGCGCTCCATTCCAGCCGTTGCAGGCGATCCAGATCGGCTATCCAGTTCTGCCGGGACGCCGGGTCATTGGCTGGCTCCTCCATCCTCGGGTCTTGCCCGTGGAAGATCGGGTCCGCAAATATCGCGACGCTACGGGACTTCGTCCTGTCCCATGTCTTGCCATCGTCTATCGCCAGGGCCGAAGCGGAGGGGATCCGCTGGATCTCGTAGTCCGAGAGCAGATAGCGGGCAGACGAGCCCGGGGCGGTCAGGGGCAGAGCGGCGAAGGGCACATAATGTCGCTGCTTGTCCGCGACTCCAAGCTCAACGCCGCACAACAGCTCGGAGAACCGGGCCAAGACCTCATCGCGCGTGCTGCGCGCGGCCATGTCTGCCGGATAGTCCTGCAGTAGTTCGTATGCCAATCGGGCCAGCTGATCGATGACGGCCCGGCCAGGCAGTGCTTTCCATTTCAGGTCGGTACGGGTAACGACCCACAAAAACCCGGTCGCCGCTCCCACATGGTAAAAGAGCAAGGCCGTATCTTCCGGAAGCAGGCGTTGTACCGCGTGACTGTCAAGTATTCTGGGTGCCGCGATAGCCGCATACCGCGGGTCGGCCTCGCGGATTTCGATCTCCAGTATCCGAAGCTCGGTTGCGGCCTGGTCCATTTTCGCTGAGATCGTCTCGAGTTCGGACTGGTTAACGGTGACCTCCTGGAGTAGCCGATTTCTCCGATACGCCAGCCCGGTCATTGCCTCTGTCAGGGCCCGGCGCCGAGCGGCAAGGATCGGGCTGGCGCTCTCATCGAGATCGAGCTCCGCTTCGTCGAGGAGGTCCAGCAACATCCTGCCGTGCGATCTTTCGGCCGTATCCAGCGCCTGTCTGAGCAGATCATCTGCGGAACCCGGTGCAGCGGTTTTTGCCGCGGACATCAACAGATCGATCTGCAGCTCATACGCTGCGCGGCTCTGGCCCAAATAGGTAGCGCGAAGCGCCGGCGTCGTCAGGCGTTCACGGACCAGCTCGATGTGCTCTATGGATTTGCGGGTCAGGGCGACGGCTTTAGCGAGATCACCTTGTGCGGCGTAGGAGCGGCCGGCCAGATACATCGTCTGGCCGGTCTTTTCGGTCATACCCATCCGTTCGAACAGTGTCTGCGCCTCGTCTAGATCCAGCCGAACTTTCTCCTGATGGCCTTCGGCCAAAGCAATCCTGGCGCGTTCCACAAGGGCTTCGGCCAGAATCCTGGGGGCACCCTGGCGTCTCGCGGCGGCGATGGCGGATTCCAGATGAGCGAGTGACTCCCGGGGCTTCTCTGCTTCAAAATAATCTACTGCGAGCGCGGTCTCCGCGCGCGCCAGGAACGTATTACCGGGTGCTATGGCTACAGCCTGACTGTGCGCATCGAAAGCACATTCCATGTCCTTGAGCTGTCGGCAGAGATTGCCCAACAAAATCAGTGTTGCGGCGACGCCTCTGATGTCATTGGATTGTTTTCGCAGGCGCAGAGAACTTTCGTAGTTCTCCCTAGCCAGTTCGGGTTCGCCAAGGTCGCCGTAGGCCATAGCGACACCACTCAACGAGCGGCCCTGGCCCTTGATATTGTTCAAGACCTGATGGATTCCAAGCGCTGCAAAATGATCCCGCAGGGCAGCGTCGTACTGGCCGAGCGCCGAAAGTGCGGTCGCACGATTGTCCAGGGTGTCAGCGATCAATCTCGGTTGATACTCGATCTCCAAAATTTCCAGTGATCTGGAGAAAACCACCACGGATTGACTCAGCTGGCCTCGTTCCAGAAGCAGTACGCCGAGATTGGCCAGGCTGTTCTGCTCGTCGGACCACTCTTCAAGCGCGTGAAAGCGTTCGGCGGCATCACTCCAGAACGACTCTGCGTTGTCCCAGTCACCTTTGTAATAGGCCAGTAGCCCAAGGTTGTTTGTCGTCTTCGCGGCGTCGTAGTCGAGTGCCAGCCCGATCTGGGTTTCCAGAGCTGTGTTGAGCAAGGTTTCGGCCTGTTCGAAGTCGCGGCCCGTGACGCGCCTGGCGCTGAGATCCGGCGCCGGCTCGGTTTGACCGGTGATTTCCATGATCGAGGCCGCTTCGAGATGGAGCGCTGCGGCGTCCAGTGCCCCGGCGCCCGCGTCGCCGTAAAGATCTGCCGCCAGGTGTGCTTGTGCTGCGGCATCCTCCCAAAGGAGCATGCGCCAATACAGCATGCCGGCCGCACTAAATAACGCCCAGGCTCGGTCGGGCTCGTGTCCAGGATCAGCCCACGCGTTCGCGGCGGCGAGATAGGCGGCCAGCGCCTCCTGTCGTTTTGCCGGCTCGTTGGCAAAATTGAGCGCGTTGCCGCGCATCATGTCCTGATACGGGCTGAGCGGATCCGTCCCCGGCTCCGCAGCCGGCCGGAACGCGGTGATCGCGTGGCCTCCAATGGCCCCGGTGTATTCGGTCGAGTACACATCGATCGTGTATGCGCCGGGCACTCCACCAACAACCAGTACCTCGCGTTCGTCCCTTTGCAACGGCGAATTGACGGTTTGCGTTAAGCCATTGGGGCCAGTGGATGAGACAATCAGGTCGAGGCCGCGCTGTTCTATTTCGATGACAACCCGTTCGTCTCCGTCGGTCTCCAGCACGTAGCGAAAACGCGCATCGGCGCCGTGGCTGCGGACGATGGATTCGCCAAGGATCAGCCTCTGCGCGTCAGTAATGACCCCGGCATCAGATGATGAAGCGGTTTCTGGTGACGCGCGCACAGCCGGGTTTGCAAGGGCCACGAGCACTACAATGCCCACGGCGCTCCGTCGAAGTCGGGGCCGCAAACGGGACAGACGTCTATAAGACTCACAGAGAGCGACCATCTATCCAACCCGGCGTCAGCTCTTTGATGCTGTACTTGGAATACGCCAGATTGAGTCTAACCCGAGGCGGATGGCGGCGTCAGGCGCAATGGTGCGACGCGCGGTCGCTTGCTCCGGTCAGGCGATTAGTTTGAGGGTTCCGTCCACGAATCGCCGGATCTCTTCCCGGGGGGATCCCTCGTGTTGCATCAGCAATACGCCGCGAAACGTCGCGGTGAGCTGTCGCGCGATGGCATCCAGATCCAGACCGGCACTCAACTCGCCTCGGGCCTGGCTTTGCTCCAGCGTGTGTTGGAACACGATCGTCAGGTCATCGAGCATCGCCCGGGGTGCTGAAAGACGGTCCCCGTCGATCTGTATGCCGCCGATCTCATCGGGCTGCGTCGGCGTTTCCTGCCCCGTCGTGGGCTGGTTGACGAGCGCGTCAAAGAACGCCCGGATATCCTCACAGGATGCACTGCGCAGCGAGTCAAGCCCGTGCAAGTCGATATGATTATTTTCGGTGGTCATTATCCCGCCAATACATGCCCGTCGCTCGGGACGGCATGCGCTCGGTACGGATTCGGCTCTCTTCTGATCTAGCGTTCGGGTCGGACGGCTACGAACCTGTCACGGCGCCGATGATTCAGGTCCCGAAGACGATCCGTCATCCCCGGAGCTGAAACGCCCCCCATCCATTGGCGGGCCCGCTGCCTCGTCGGATTGCTTGTCTCCCATCGAGGGATTCAGCACATTGAAGCTTGCATGTTCTATTTATCGATCCGACTTCGCGGAGCGTAGCCCAGAAGAAAACATTTGCCAAGTGGCATCCCGCTTACGCTCCCTCGCGGCGCACCATGACAGCGCCGGGGTAATAACAGAGAACTAGGCGACAGCGCCGGCAGCATGCCCTGAAGACCACGCCCACTGGAAATTGAAGCCACCAAGGTGACCGGTGACATCGACGACCTCACCGATGAAGTACAGACCTGGCTGCGTTCGGGATTCCATCGTCTTCGATGAGAGGCCGTCGGTATCCACGCCGCCGAGCGTGACTTCAGCCGTGCGGTAGCCCTCTGTGCCGGCCGGTACCAGCAGCCAGTCGCCGAGCCGCTCTGCCAGCCGGGACAGCATCGCGACGGGCAGTTCCGCCATCGGGATGTCGGCCTGGTCCGCCCACCAGCGCGGCTCGAGCTCCGCCACCAGCCGCCGCGGCAGACGGGCGCCGAGGATCGAACGAAGCACGGCCCGGGGCCGCCGCGATTTCTCGCCCTGCAGCCAATCGAGGATGTGTTCACCGGGCAGCAGATCGGCGTGGACGGTCTTGCCGGTATCCCAGTAGCTCGATACCTGCAGCACCGCCGGTCCGCTGAGGCCGCGATGGGTAAACAGGATGTCGTCCTCGAACGCCTTACCGTTCGTGGTCAGACGTGCCGGCAGGCTGACGCCCGAAAGGTGCTCGGACAGCGTGCCGAATTCGTCGGTGAAGGTGAACGGGACCAGGCCGGCGCGGGTCGGCAGCACCGCGTGGCCATATTGGCGCGCCAACGTATAGCCGAATCCCGAGCCGCCCATCTTCGGGATCGACAGTCCGCCGGAGGCGACGACCAGCGAGCGCGCGCTGAGGTCACCGGCCGTCGTCGTCAGCCGGAAGGGTCTGTCACCCGAGACTGTAGAGGTCTCACACCGGGTCAGGATCTCCACGCCTGCACGCTGACACTCGTCAAACAACATCTGCACGATGGCCCGTGAGGACGTATCGCAAAACAGCTGTCCCTGGGTCTTTTCGTGATACGCGATGCCGTGCGCTTCGACCATCGCGATAAAGTCCGACTGGCTATAGCGGTGCAGCGCTGATTTGCAGAAATGCGGATTGGCGGAGAGAAAACAGTCAGGCTCGACATAGAGGTTGGTGAAATTGCAGCGTCCGCCGCCGGACATCAAAATTTTCTTGCCGATCTTGTTGGCGCGCTCCAGCACCAGCACGCGGCGGCCCCGGCGTCCGGCCACAAAGGCGCACATCAGGCCGGCCGCGCCACCGCCGATAATGATGACGTCAAACTCACGCATGACCGCAGTCTAGTTGGATGGTCGATGACAGGCGAGGTCCGGGCGCCGCGACAGGACCGGATGTGCGCCGGGTCGCAGACGGATCTCGGCGAAACCGATAAAGTCGGGTGTTCCGGGTGGCTAGATTCACCCGCCGAGGCGGATTCTATTGGTCAACAGACGCAATTTTTATCGGATCCTGCACGTGGAGCAGGACGCGCCGGTGGAGATCATCCGCTCGAGCTATCGCACGCTGATGCAACGGCTGCGGATGCACCCCGATCTTGGCGGCGACCAGGCCCAGGCGGCATTGATCAATGAGGCCTACGCAGTACTGACTGATGCCTCGAGCCGTGCCGCCTATGACGAGTCACTGCGGCAGCGGGAGATCCATAAGGCCGCGAACATGGCCGGCACGAGCTATGAGTCCGGGTCCACGGTAGCCGCCTGCTTCTTTTGTGACTTAACCCACGGGCTTGGGGCCCAGACCACCGGTCACGACGACTGCGGGCGCTGTGGCAGTCCGCTGTTTCCCGCCCGACGCGTTGACTGGCAATCCGAGGACCAGCGCGGCATCCGTCGCATCCCCCGGCGCCAGCGTCTGATGTTTTACACGGCCTGGCCGCAGTCGCCATTGCTCGGACGCAGCCGGGATATCTCGCTGTCCGGGATGTTGTTCGCGACGCGGGAATCGGTCCCGGTCGGCGCGGTACTCAAGATAGAGAGCCGCGCCTGTACGGCGGTGGCGCGCGTCTCCAATTGCCGTGAATCGTGGCGTTTCTTCAGCGCCCAAAATCTGGTTGGCGTTGAATTTCTGAGCGTGCGTTTTGCAACCATGCGCGGCGGTTTCGTCTCGACCCGCACATGAGACTCTATGCGCCGACGGCCGGATCAAATAGCGAGCTGTCGGCGCAGGCCATTACGTGAGTCCGGCGATCGTGATGCGGTAATCCGTGCCGCCGCTGAGGGTCATGAAGGCGAAAATCACGGAAATTGAGGGTTTGAGGGAAATTTTTTCGCCCGGGGCCGGGTCTATTACAGGTGAACCCCAACATTCGCCGCGACAAAGGTAGATTCATGCTGATCAGAAAGGCCCCGGATATCCGCCCATCCGAGATCACGGATGAGCATTGCTATATGAACCGGCGTGAGTTCCTGCAGCTGGCGGGCTTTACCGCGGCTGGCACCATGGCCGGCTCCCTCGCTGCCGCCGAGCCTTCAGGCAAGCCGTTCCCGAAGCTCGCAAAGAGCCCGTTCAGCACCGACGATCCGGCCAATTCCTACGAAGATGTCACTACTTACAACAACTTCTATGAGTTTGGCACCGGCAAGGGCGATCCTCATCGCTATAGCCAGGATTTTGCCCCACGGCCCTGGAAGGTCACGGTCAGCGGCGAATGCGAGCGCCCGGGTGAATTCGGTTATGAAGACATAGTCGGGCCTCATGCCCTCGAAGAACGCATCTACCGGCTGCGCTGTGTTGAGGCCTGGTCGATGGTCATCCCCTGGGTCGGATTCCCGCTGGCGGACCTGATCAAGCGCTTCGAGCCGAACTCGCGCGCGAAATTTGTAAAGTTCAAAACCCTCTACGATCCGGCGCAGATGCCGGGTCAGCGCCGCGCGGTGCTCGACTGGCCCTATGTCGAGGGTCTCACCATCGCCGAGGCGAATCACCCGCTGACCCTGCTGACGGTCGGCTTGTACGGCCGCGAGCTGCCGAACCAGAACGGGGCGCCGCTGCGCCTGGTGGTGCCGTGGAAATACGGATTCAAGAGTATCAAGTCAGTGGTCAGTATCGAGTTCACTGAGCAGCGCCCGCGCAACAGCTGGGAGCTCGCGGCGCCCAGCGAGTACGGGTTCTATGCCAACGTCAATCCACAGGTGGATCATCCGCGCTGGAGTCAGGCCCGCGAGCGGCGCATCGGCGGCGGCTTGTTCGATGCCAAGCAGCCGACCCTGATGTTTAACGGCTACGCCGAGCAGGTTGCTCACCTCTACGACGGGCTCGATCTGCGTCGCAACTTCTGAATTGACGGCCGATGGATCTGACACAAAATCCGGGAGTGGCGAGCATGCGCGCGATAAAGACCGCGCTTTTCGTGCTGTGCACGCTGCCTTTCCTTGGCATGGTCATGGCCGCCTTCGGGATCGCTGGCTTGAGTCTGGGCGCCAATCCCGTCGAGGCCCTGATCCACGAGGCCGGCCTGTGGGGGCTGCGTCTGCTGCTGTTGACGCTGGCTGTGACGCCGCTGCGGCGGTTGAGCGGTTGGAACTGGCTGATCCGTCTGCGGCGGATGCTGGGACTGTTCGCGTTTTTCTACGTGTTTGTTCACTTCCTGAGCTATGCCGTCATCGACCAGCGTCTGGCGCTCGGACCGATCGTCGAGGACATCATCGAACGGCCCTTTATTACGATCGGCATGGCTGGGTTGTTGTTGTTGTTGCCGCTGGCGGTGACTTCCACCAATGCGATGATGCGCCGGCTCGGGCGCCGCTGGCAGCAGCTGCATCGTGCGATTTATCCGATCGCCATCCTTGGTGTCTGGCACTTCTGGTGGCAGGTCAAGGAGGACATCCGCGAGCCACTGATCTACGCTGCCATCCTGGCGTTTCTGCTCGGTTTCCGGCTCTGGACCCGACAGCGGCGCCGAGTCGCTCACGCAGTACAGGTCCGATCGGCTTCGGCGGCGGGGCTGGAACGCGCTATGAGCGATCTACGAGCGTCGCCAGCCCCAAGAAAATGAAGAACCCCATGCTATCGGTGACAAAAGTCAGCCGATAGGCTGTCCGACCAGCTCCTGCTTGTGCAGTCAGTCCAGGATCGGTTGCAGCCTGCGTTCGAGTTTTTCCCTGGCGCTGGCGCGCATCTGTCCGTCCGGCTCCCTGCGCGAGAATGACGATGATGTTAAGGCGCAAGCGGGTCCGTCGAGTGCCGGTTTACTGGTCTACGGTACTGACGGGGGTCATGCGCTCGGGCCGGCATTGCTCAATTTGTGACCTGCGTCACAGGCCCAGGCCTTATGTCAATTTAACGTAGTCTGCAAGCGTGTCGGTACTTCCCGGCACCGACGTACCATAGTCTTTGGGGCGGGTTCTTGATGGCCAGCGTAGGCAAAACAGAGTTGCTCATTTTGAGCGCCGATACGGCGGTGCGCGATGCCGTCGAGGCGTCGCTGCATGACGCCGGTCCTGTGCATATCGCTGACGATCCGGTGTCTGCCCTCGATCTGGCCGCGCGTCACCCGGTCGGCGTGATCGTGATCGATCTGGAGAACGCGGGGAACGACCTCGAGTCGCTGATTGACACCCTGAAGGAACTTGCTCCAGGGATGATCACGATCCTCGCCGGTGAGCATGACGCCCTGGCCGAGCTCACTCATCTCAATGTAGAAGGCACGGTCTATCGTTTCCTGATGAAGCCCGTATCAGGCGGTCAGCTGCGCATGGCCGTAGAGGGTGCGGTGCAGAAGTGCGCAGGCGAAATCGGTGATGCGGAAGGCGTTGTCACGACGGCCGCCTGGCGGGCGTCCGGCCCGCTGATGTATGCGGGCCTTGCCGCGCTCGCCCTGGTGGCCGGCAGTGCCGCCTGGATGCTGACCGCGCCGTCGACGCCACCCGCGTCGCCTGGCCCGGCAGCCAGTGTTGTCAGCGACGTCGTGTCAAACGAATCATCGCTTCCGGCAGAAACCGCGGAACGGAGCGGGGGTGCCTATTCAAACCGTTTCGGCGTGGTGCTGGCGCGAGCCGAGCAGGCGGTGGAGGAACAGCACTATGTGGCCGCCGAGGACGGCGAGGGCGATGATGCGGTCAGTCTCTACGGCCGGATCCTCGCCGAGGACCCCGACAATCCGGCTGCGATCAAGGGGCTGGAGAAGATCATGCGGATCTTTGTCGCCGAGACGCGTGGCGCGCTGGAGGACGGTGACATCGAGTCTGCCGAGCGAGCATACGATCTGGCCAGCCAGGTGCTGCCAAACGATCCCAGGCTGGCGACGCTGGAGCAGCAGCTGGTCGACGCCCGCGTTGTTGAACTGGTCGCCGAAGCCCAGGCCGAGGTGGCATCCGGTGATCTCGAAGAGGCCGAGCAGACTCTGTCGAGAGCAGAGTCGCTGGAAAACGCGGATCCACAGGCAGTGGAGGCCGCGCGCCAGGCCATCGAGGAGCGCTTCCGTGCGGAACAGGCGGAGCGGTATCTGAATCTCGCGCAAAAACGTCTGGCCAATGGACGCCTGGTCGAGCCGGGTGACGACAGCGCGTTGACCTATTTGCGCGCGGCACACAACAACGGTGCTGATCCAGCGGTCATCGCCGATTTCGAACTTCAGCTGGGTGCAGCGATGCTGGCCCGATCGCGCAGCTCGCTGGATGAGAATTCGACGGCCGTTGCCAGAGAATGGCTCAGCCGTGCGCAGGCACTGGAGACAGACATCGAGGGTCTGGAGCAGCAGGAGAAAGCGGTTGTCCGGCGGGAGACTATCGACGCGGAGCACAACCGGCTGCTGGCCCTGGCGTCAGAACGGCTCGAGTCGGGCCAGCTGATTACACCCGATGGTGATAGTGCCCGGGATTATTTGCGTGCGGCGCAGGGCCTGGCTCCGCAGGATCCGCGCGCCGCGGAAGAATTGGCCAGGGTGGCTGATCGATTGATGGAACAGGCGCTCACTGCGCTCGCTTCGGATGATTACGCCGAAGCCGAGGATCTGTTGACGGAGGCCCGCGCGACCGGTGCCCGCGGTGAAGCGCCGGATCGTCTTGAGCAACGCATCAGGTTGGCGATGGCGCCGCCCCCGCCGCCGGAGCCAGAGCCGGATCCGGTCCCGGTGCGACGCAAGTATGTGCCGCCCAAGTATCCCCGTGACGCGCTGCTGCGCGGTCTCGAAGGGACTGTGGCGGTGTCCTTCACGGTTATGCCCGACGGCGAGCCGGACAATATCTCCGTGGTGGCAGCCAAGCCGCGCAATACCTTTGATCGCGCGGCGCTGAACGCCGTGCGTCAATGGCAGTTCGACCCGGTGGTGATAGACGGAGAGCCGGTCCCCCATCCGATGCAGGTCGAAATCGAGTTCGTCCTCAACGAATAGCGGCGCGCGCTGGTGCGGACGCCGCCTGGTCTGTCAGCGGCGGCTCAGCCAGGGGAAGAGTTCGTGCCGCTGCGCCGTGTCCAAAGATTCCATCACACGGACATTACGCGTCGGTATCGCTGCCGGATCCTCAATCGATTCGATCGCAGCCGCGACACTGGTCTCGCGCAGAATGTGCAGCAACGGCACCGGTGAGCGGTTGGTCAGATTGCCCGGTGCATCGGGCTCGGTATCGGCAAACCGATAGTAGGGATGGAAACTGGCGACCTGGAACCGGCCGCGCCAGCCCGCCTCATCCAGCAGCAGATCCACCAGCCCCAGCAGCTGATTAAAGGCGTCAAAGTCGCCGGCGAGATCGGGCAAGGCCAGCAGGCTGGTCTCCAGCTCCCGTGGGTCGCCGGCGGCGAGCAACAGGAGTTCTTCCTGCAGGTCGGTCAACGCCTGCTCTTCACCGGTGGCCGCGCTTATCCGGATACGCAGGCGCCCATCGTCCACTACCCGGCTGGCGAAGGGGCAGAGGCCGAGGCCGATGACGATCCGCTCGAGCCAGTCGCGGATGGCGGCTTCCACCTCTGTTGGTTTCGATTCGTCCATGACACGTATCCCGATGCCGGTATCGCAGTCGACACCGAATCCGGAAGCATAACCCGATCGAGGGGGATATCGTCGCGAGACGTGTTCTCAGGCCGATTTGGAGCGGCGAGCGTCACGCTTGTGGTGATACATATCGTGATCAGCGTCGCGTAGCAGCGCGTCATGATCGTGATGTCTGACCGGGTCGTAGACCGCCACCCCGGCACTGTATTCCAGACGGAACGGCAGCCTGGTTTGTGCGTTCCAGTTATTGACCCGGTCGCGCAGGATAGCCAGCGGTCGTCCGAGGTCGCTCATTGGAGTACCGGTGAGCAGTACGCAGAACTCGTCGCCACCCATGCGTGCGACGACGTCGGACTCGCGGTAGATATTTTTCAGGATCCCGGCCATCTCCATCAGCGCCAGGTCGCCGGTCGCGTGTCCGTGCCGGTCATTGATCTCTTTGAATCGATCAAGATCCACTGCCAGCATGCAGGCTGGCTGCTCGGCGCGGCGGCAGGCTGCCAGCGCCTGGTCCGCGACGATCTTGAATCCGCGCCGGTTGGTCAGTCCGGTCAGTTCGTCGATGGTGGCCAACTGGATGCTGGCGATCTCCCGTTCGACCATCTTGGCCAGGTCCCGCAACATGACCCGGTCGTCGTCGCTGAGCTCCCGGGGACGGCGATCGATGATACAGAAGGTGCCGACCCTGCTGCCGTCCGGCGCTTTGACCGGGCAGCCCGCATAGAAGCTGATATCCGGGTCGTCGACAACCAGGGGGTTGTCACAGAAGCGCTCGTCGATCGGGGCGTTCGGGATGATCATGGTCTCGTCACCGAGGATCGCATGGCCGCAGAAAGACACCTCACGCGGGGTCTCACCCGCGTCGAGACCCTGTTTCGATTTGAACCATTGACGGTCGGTGTCCACCAGGCTGACCAGAGCGATCGGCACATCGAACAGCCGTTGCGCCATACGCGTCAGACGGTCAAAGCGCTCGTCGGGGTTCGAGTCGAGCAGATCGAGCGCGCGGAGTTGCAGCAGCCGCGCATGTTCGTCTGGCGGCGTTGGAGGTTTCATCATGGTCGGTGATTCCTTTCCCGAGTTTGCCGTTCCCGATATATATCGGCCCGGCCGGGCCGATCTTTAGACGGATCGGGAGCAGGGATGACTGCAGACGGCGCCTGCTTCTGAGTTAATCTGGCTCATGATTCAGCCCGCCCGGGTCCCGGCCGGCACAGGTCAATGGCAGGAGAGAAACCGATGAGACTGACCCCTATGGTCTGGAGCGCCCTGTATCTGCTGGCGCTGCCGATTTTTACCGCGATGTTCGATCTTGGTGTGATCGGGGCGACGCTGGCGGTATTACTCGGCCTCGGCGTATTCTGGTGGTTACGCATGGCGCATGTGCTGGGGCCGCCTACAGGTCCCGAGATACAGCTCGATACGATTTCGGCCAGCCACTTTGTGGAGAAGGCCCGCTGGTGTCTCGATCGGCTTGGAGTGGCCTATCAGGAAGTGCCCAACGCAGGCGCCCTGGGTGTGTTCTCGGCGGGCCGCACCGTGCCCCGGCTGCGCGTCCGCACCGGTTTGGTGGTCTCCTCGATCGGTAACTCTGCGGATATCCTGCGTTATCTCTGGGGTCGCTACGGCAGCGTCGAGCCCCGGGCGGTCTTTCTCGAGCCGAGTCCGGAGGCGCTGGCGCTCGAAGGCGAGCTGGACCGTTATGGCGTCGATCTGCAGCGCTGGGTCTACTATCAGATACTGCCCGACCGCTCGCTGACGCTGCATCTGTGGGGGGCGGATGACCCGGGTCTGCCGGCCTGGCAGCGCGTTGCCGTGCGCCTGGTTTTTCCACTACTCAAGACACTGATCAGTCGGGCCTTCAGACTTTCGCCGCGGGCCCACCAAAAGGTGTTGGCCAATATCGAGGCTTGTCTGACGACGATGGAGGAACGGCTCGGCGACGGGCGCCGCACGCTGCTCGGCGGCGACGAAACCAGCTTTGTGGACATCACGCTGGCGGCGCTGTCCGGGCTATGGTTGATGCCCCCGCAATACGGCGGTGGCCGTGCTGAAGGCGTGCGTGCCGGGATCGATGCACTGCCTGCGGATATGGTCGCAGACGGGCGGCGCTGGAAGGGTCAATTTCCGCTGGTCGCTGCGCACGTCGAGCGATTGTATCGGGAAGAACGCGGCGTTCCGGCGGCAGACATCAGCCCGGCCGGATAAATTCCAGCCACACGAAGGCGGCGGCGCGACCGGCGAAACCCCCGGCAATCAGATGGGGCGCGTTCATCGCCAGGGGTGTGTCCGGACCGGATCGCGCGCGCCGCGGATCTCAGTCACGGATAAAGAACGGCAGGGCCATCAGGATCGCGCCCGCGGCGACCAGGAGCCAGGTGCCGGTGACAATCCAGGGAGCGACGAAAAGACCGATACCGCACAGCAAGGGCACGGTGCGGGACTGTTTGCGTCCGTACATGAAGTAGCCGAAGCCGATGGCGCCGAACAACATTCCCCAGACGATGGATGATTCCGTATGCATGGATTATTGCCGCTCAGGGGCCAGCCAGCGTCCGGCTCAGCCCGTCATGGACCAGTTTCGAGCCTAGCACGGCCAGCGCGGCGGCGAGGTAGAACACGGGGTCCGTGACCAGGGTGCGTCTTCCGGTGTGGCGAGCCGATTCACGACGTGGCGGCGCTCAATCGTCGATCCGCCCACGCAGGCTTTTGACCTTGCCGCGCCGGGTCTTGTCATCGAGCCGGCGCTGTTTTGCGCGCCGCGACGGGCGCGTCGGGATGCGCGGCTTGGGCGGCGTGGCGATGCTCTCGAGAAGCTCACGCAGGCGATCCAGGGCCGCCTGCCGGTTTTGCTCCAGGCTGCGGTGTTCGCGGGCCTTGATCACGACGATACCGTCGGGGCTGATACGCTGATCGCTGAGCGCCAATAATCGGCTCTGCCAGCTCTTCGGCAGCGACGAAGCGCCGATATCGAACCGCAGGTGGGCGGCGCTGGAGACCTTGTTCACGTTCTGGCCGCCGGCGCCGCTGGCACGCACGGCGGTGATCTCGATCTCGTCCTCGGGCAGGCTTACGCGATTTGTGATTTTCAGTACGATCGTCTGCCTCCACGGCCGGTTTTGCCGGGCCCCGGCTGAATCATCGGTCCGGCTCAGACCATACAGAAGAAATTCAGTTTGTTGCCGTCCGGATCGCGGAAGTAGCCGGCATAAAAGCCTTCCCCGCGCGGCCCCGGAGCGCCTTCGTCCGTAGCGCCAAGAGACAAGGCCTTGGCGTGCATCGCCTGGACCTGCTCCGGTGATTCCGCCGCCAGCGCGACCATGGTGCCATTGCCGACGGTCGCCGGCTTGCCGTCAAACGGCCGCGTCAGGGCCACTCCGGCCTGTTCCTGCGAGGCGGACCAGGCGATGAATTGCTCGTTCTCCATAAAACGTTTGGCGCCGATACCGCTCAGCAGCGCATCATAGAATGCGGCGGCGCGGGGCAGGTCGTTGGTTCCGAGCGTTACGTATCCGATCATGATTCGTCTCCTCCTGTGTGGCTGGGGAGAAGTGTAGCTGGTCCGGAAGCGAACGGTGCTGACCCAGTCTCTTTTGACGCCGCGCGCCAGGCAAGCCGGTTTGTCTGATCGGCTACCGTTGGTCCAGGATCTATGCAAAAGAGGGGAGGAGTGCTGATGAAGCTTTATTGGTGTCCGCGTACGCGTGCGTCGCGAGCCGTGTGGTGTCTCGAAGAACTCGGAGAGCCCTACGAGCGGGTCCTGATCGATATCCGCGATCCTGAGGCCAGGAAGGATCCCGGTTTCCGTGCGGCCAGCCCGATGGGCAAAGTGCCGGCCCTCGAAGACGGCGATATCCGGCTGGCGGATTCCGCCGCGCTGTGTCTCTATCTCGCCGATCGCTATGCACCGGAACGGCTGGCGCCCCTGATCGACGAGCCCGACCGCGGCCGTTTCCTGTTCTGGATGTTTTTCGCCCCTGGCGCCATGGAGCCGGCGATGGCGGAAAAGATGGGTGGCTGGGCGACCAGCCGTGGCAGTCACGGCTGGGGCGATTTCGAGACCATGCTGGAGACGCTGGAATCCGGGCTTGCACCGGGTCCGTGGCTGCTGGGCGAGCGTTTCTCGGTCGCCGACGTGATGGTCGGGTCGACGGCTGCCTTTATGCGGATGTTTGGCATCCTGCCCGAGTCGGCGGCGATCTCCGGCTATATCGATCGCTGTCTCGAGCGGCCGGCCTACGCCAGAGCGATGGCCATGGATGAGGGTTGAACGCGGGTCCTGGACTGGGATCAGCCGCCGCTAGTCGTCTTCATCCTGCTCGCGGGATTTCAGGGTCTCCGCCATTTTGGCGCGGAAAACGCCGGTCGCATCCACGGTGGAGATACCCATCTCTGTCGCATACCGGGCGGCCTTGATCAGATTCTGCTCGAACAACACCTGGGTCTTGTCGCCGACCGTGGCATCGCCGCTGTCGTCGGTGACGCACAGGCGGCCGTTTTCCCGGTGTTTTAACAGGTCTGCGGCCACCAGCATCTCGATCGCCTTGGTCACTTCATCCGCCTCGATCCGGAGTTCCTCGGCGACCCGCTGGACGGGCGGCACGATGGCGCCCGGCGGCAGGCGTCCATCCTCGATTTCGTCTCTCAGCACGCGGAACAGACGTTCGTGAATGTTGCCGTCGGCCTCCTCGCGCATGCGGATCCGCCAGCGCCCACTCCTTGACGCCCAAAAATCAGCCATGGTTGCTCCGTTGTCCAGGTGGTTTGCCTTCCCGACGCACCCGGATGATAGCCCATGGGAACCGGATATCCCACGGGACACGGTGTCAATCCGTCTTATGTGTCAGGGATTTGTCAGCACCGAAGCCAGCTTGGTCAAAGCGTCACGCTGCCTGTCGCCTGCTTTGGCGATACCGCGATCGATACCGCCGCGGATTGGTACGAAACGATTTAGTCCGGACGCGGACTAGCCTGTGTCACCGGCCTCCTGACTGGTGGAAGAAGGACTATCCTTATTGTAGGAGCACCCGGACTGCCGGGCGGCGTATATATCTGCGCCAAGCTCAGAGGGAGGTGACCATGACGAGCAGCAAATCAACGGCAAGCAAAACCGCAGCCAGTGCCAGGAAGGCATCCAGAAAGGCCACAGTCAGTGCCAGGAAACCGGCTCAGGCAAAGAAGCCAGACCTGAAGGCCCGACTGCTAAAGATGGAGAAGTCACTGGAGAAGGGCGCTGCCGAATTCGGACATCGGATCAAAGACGAGATGCCGGTGGTCAAGGCGAAAGTCGTCAAGGCCGGCAAGGCGGTGGCAAAGAAGGCCGTAGAGGTCGAGCGGGGCATCAAAAAGGATGTCATCGAGGTTAAGAAAAAGCTCGAGGCACGGAAATCTGCTCACGCAAGCAAGAAGCCCGGCGTAAAGAAACCGGCGGCAAAAAAGACGGCGGTCAAGAAACCGACAGCGGTCAAGCCAGCGAGTAAAAGGACCTCGGCGAAGAAAACCGTTTCCCGGCGCAAACCGGTCGCCGGCAAATCGTCTCGCCGACCAGCGGTGAAAAAATCGGCTTGATCCGGGATTGCCTGCGGCAGTGAGGGACAATCACGACGGGCTGGCCAAGAGCTGACCCGCCTGTCTGAGCAGAAGACGGCTGGTGAAGCAGGTTCCAGCGGGCTACCGCTGCGCGACTGCCCGGTCGAATCTCAGACGCTGGCCTTCTGCTCCGACGCCTTGAACGCCTTGATCTGCTCTGCTGTGGCCGGCTCCTGGTACTGCTGTTTGTAATCGGCATAAGGCATGCCGTAGACGATCTCCCGCGCCTGGTCGTTATCCAGTTCGATGCCCTGGTCTTCAGCCGCGGATCTGTACCACTTGGAAATGCAGTTGCGGCAGAAGTAGGCCAGATTCATCAGCTCGATGTTCTGCACCTGCGGATTCTTCTGCAGATGCGCGATGAGCTTGCGGAAGACTTCGGACTCGATCGCGGCCCGGGTATCGTCGTCGATGGTCGGTAATTTGCTCATGGTGCCATTCCTGTATTGACGGGCTGTGTCAGCCCTGCGCTGGGACTACATTAAACGAGATGCACAGCCGCTCGTGCTCGTCATCGAAGGGCAGGGTGCGGTGCCAGAAGTACGACGGGAACGCGATCAGCTTGCCTTCCTCCGGCTGGATCCGGCGGATAGCCGGACTGGCATCGTGGTAGATGTCGTCGGGTCCGCGGCCGAACTCGATCCACCCCTGCTGTGATGCGTCCGTGGCGCTGACTACGGGCGGCAGTTGCACGTAGTAGACGCCGCTGATCCAGGCGTCTTTGTGATAATGGGGAATCTGATAGCCACCTCGCCACATACGCACGCCCCAGCCGCTGAGATACCAGCTTGAAGGACGGCTGGCCGGGAACGGATGGGCCGGATCCAGCGTTAGCCCATCCATCATGTGCTCGATCGCCGCATCGACCAGCTCCACCAGCGCGAGGATCTCGGGCTCGGCCGATCTCAATATCTCCCCGGTATCCATGCCGTTGGTGGTCGTGCGCTCTGCGCCGAGGGTCGGATGGTTGAGGATATGCGCCGCCAGTCGGGTGTTGAGTGCCGACGCATCGGCGAAGCCGCCACCACCTTCGAAACGCTCGATGTGGATCATGGATTCCAGATCCACCAGTGCAGCGACACCCGCATCGTCGCCGAGCAGGGACAGGGCCGCGATCTTGTGGGCCAGCGCGTGCACATCGCCGGGATTGCGCGCCAGCACCTGCTCGACCTGTTGTAACGCGTCCCCGGGCTTGCGCTGACAAAGCAGCGCCCGGGCCAGCGCACCGCGCGCCCGGTCATCGGACTCATCGAGACCGACCGCACGCTCAAAGGCGCTTGTCGCAGCGTCGATCTGCAGCGGGTCCTGCATCAACATCATGCCCAGATTGAAAAACGCGGAACGCTGCTCCGGATGGGCCGCAACGACCTGTTGCAGACAGCGGATCGCTTCGTCGCGGCGGCCGACCTCGCCCAGCACACAGCCCAGGGCTTCCTCGGCGCGCCCGTCCATGGATCCGGCAGTAACGGCGCGGCTGAAGAAATCGATCGCGGCGTCCGCGTCCCCGGCCTGATAGCGGAGCACGCCCAACAGACGCAGCGCCTCCGGGTGTTTCGGGGCGTCGGCAAGCAGCTGCCGATACGCGGCCTCGGCCTCCGCCAGACGTCCCTGCTGGTGGAAACGGTGGGCGGTCAGGAACTGCTGACGCAGCGCATCGGTATTCAAATTGGCATCAGGTGTCATGGCAGGCTGGGCGGTCTGGCGGTTCAGCGGTTGAGCTCCAGTTCGAACCTTACTCAGAGGCCGGGCCCCGAGGCAAGCGCGGCCTTGGCAACGTCCGCACGCCGACGCGTCCGCGTCCGGGATGCCTGCCCAAAACGGAGAGAGGCGGCCCGGTGGCCGCCTCTCTCAAGATCGAAACGCGCGTCGGTTCAGCTGCCGTCGGCGGTGATGATCACGATATCGTCGTCAGACAGTACACCGTCATTGACGACCAGCAGCACCTCGTATTCCCCCGCCAGATCCGCCACAAAGCTGGGCGTCGCGGTGGCGGCATCGGCCAGAACCGCGGTGCTGCCCGTCGGCTTGTCGGTCAGTGTCCACGCATAGGTCAGGGCATCGCCATTGGGATCGCTGCTGGCCGAGCCATCCAGAAACACGGTTTCGCCGGTGACCACAGTCCGATCCTCACCGGCCTCGGCATCGGGCCGCTCGTCGGCCACGGCGTCGGCGAGAATGGTCTCGGCCTCAAAACAGCTTTCGAAGCGTTCCTGGCCGTAGACATCGGCACGCTGGCCGGGGACCAGATCCTCCAGCCCGACCCGCTCGCTGAGGAACTGATCCTCATCTGCCTCGACGACGAAGATGTCAGCCATGTCGGCATCCACACACCGTTCGAGACCATCGACGGTCAGCAACAAGGTGCCGGCAGCCGGGTCCACGTCGGCGATCACGCCACGCAACAGATCCTCTGCTTCGTCGTCAAACTCTACGATCAACAATGCCGCCCGCAGCAGGTCCGCATCCTCATTGGATACCCGCAGCACGCCGTCGATGCTCATCTCGGTGCCATCCTCGATCACCGTCCGATCGAGGTCTTCCCCCCTGCGCGTGACAATGCGGCTGCTCTCGAACAGCTGGGTCGTGACCAGGGTGTCCGGCGCGAAGCCCTGGCCCGCACCGAAGCCGAAGTCAAACTGGTCATCCGCATTCACCGCGGAGCGCGCCACGCCCTTCCAAGAGGGGAAGGTACCCTCCGGACCGCGCTCGACGACGATCGCATCGAGCGCGAAGCGACGATAATCGTCCTCTATCTGGACCGCGCGGAGCATACCGACCACGGTCGCCTCATCGCCATCCATCAGATCGGCAAATGTCACCGGAAGACCTTCTTCGTTAAAGAAACCGGTGGCCGCGTCGGTCAGCACGCGCACGCAGTTGCGATCGGGGTGATGGTCGCCAAAGTCGTGATCATCATCATCCTTGTCGCCGATATAGCCGGTGCGGCAGAGACGGAAGCTTTGGTCCGGATCATCGATCTCGTCGATCACGCCGAAGATGCGCGTGAGCCGGTCATCCGCCCGGAAGGAGTGGATGTTGACCATGATCACGGGACGCGCCTTGACCCGTCCGTTACCGGTCTCGATGATCTTGAACGCCTTGTTCATCTGCCAGTCGATTTCGATGATGACGATCTCACCCGGCCCAACGTGGAAGGGGCCCTGGTTGTTCAGATCCAGCTTGCCCTTGCCCGGCAGTTCAGCGAACACCTGCTCTTTGATGCTGCCGTCATCGTTGAGCCTGCGCAGATCCAGATCGCCCAGGACCTGTAGCCGGATCTTGGAAAAATCCGTGTCAGCCGGGACGTCGTCAGCGACTGCGAAGAACTCATAGAAATTCTTCAGGCTCAACAAATCGATGGTCTCGAGACCTTCCCAGATCGTGGTCTTTGCCGCATCGCCGATCAGCTCGATAGACTGGATCGTGGCCAACGCCTGGTCGTATTCGGGACCCGCGGCATCGGTCAACAAGATCGCGACGGTGCCGGTGGCCTCTGCGGTCGGCGGAGGAGTGACGACCGGTGGCGGGTTGTTGGCCCCGGTGGTGTCTCCGCCACCGCCGCCTCCACCACAGGCGGCCAGTCCGGATACCGCGAGGATCGCGAACAGGATTTTGATTTTCTTGGTCATGACGATTGCCCCCCGGGCAGATGTAGCAGATTCAATTGTGGCCTTGGCCGGACGACGACGAGGCCCCCCGGAGCCCCCTCGACTCCGGCTGGTCAGAGACCAGTTTAGGTCCGGGCATTATCGCCCCAAGCACTATCCTCTTGCTGTAGATTGAACATAATGCTGAATTCGCGAACTCCGATGCGCTGGATCAGGAGGCTGCCCCTGTCGTGCAGAGCCCCATGCCGGACTCAGAATGCTAGCGTTAGGGCACACCCATTTCAGAAAGCGCCTGTTCCGATGCACACATTGAGACTCGTTCAAGTCCTGATAGCACTGCTGATCCTGGCGCTGGCGCCGATTGGCGTCAGCCTGGCCGCGCCCGAGTTCTACCAGCTTGATTACCGGGTGCGTCTGCGCCCCGAGCGGGCAGAGGCCGTGGTGGTCATCGATGTGCGTCAACGGCGGGATCTGTTGCGGGAAGTGCGTTTCCGTCGTTTGCCTGACTGGCACCGGGATTTCTCCGGCGATGGCAGCGTGGAAGTCACTGATGACGCGGTCATCTGGCGGCCGCCGGCCAGCGGTGGCCGGCTGCGGCTGGTGGCGAAGCTGGATCACAAGCGCGGGCAGGGCGGCTATGATTCGTTGATCACCGAGAGATGGGCCATCTTCCGTGGCGACGACATCGTGCCACCCGCCGCGATCCGCTCGGTCAAGGGCGCCCGCGCCCAGGCACGGCTCCAGATCGACGCACCGGACGGCTGGTCCGTCGTCAGCCCCTTTCCCAAGGGCGAGGATGGCTGGTTCCAGGTCGATGATCCGGAGAGGAATTTTGACCGGCCAGTGGGCTGGATGGCGGCGGGCAAGCTCGGCGTCCGACGGGACACGGTCGCTGGCGTACAGGTCGCGATAGCGGCGCCGACCGGCCAGGGTGTCCGGCGGATGGACATGCTGGCTTTTCTCAACTGGAACCTGCCCGGGTTGAAACAGGTGTTTCCCGATTTCCCCGAGCGGCTGCTGATCCTCTCCGCCGGCGACCCGATGTGGCGCGGCGGCCTGTCCGGTCCTCGTTCCCTGTTTATTCATGCGGATCGGCCGCTGATCAGCGCCAACGGCACCAGCACGCTGCTGCATGAGCTGGTCCATCTGGCTCAGGGTTACAGGGCGGATCCCGGCGGTGACTGGATCGTAGAGGGCGTAGCCGAGTACTACAGCATCGAAATCATGCGTCGTTCCGGCACCTTGTCGGCCGAGCGCGCCCGCCGCGCGCTGGAATCAGTAAGCCGCTGGGGTGAGAACGCCGAACGTCTCGAGACCGACCGCTCCAGCGGTGCGGTGACCGCACGCGCGGTCCGCTTGCTGGCGGACATGGACGCGGAATTACGTCAGCGCAGCGACGGCAAGGCCAGCCTGGACGATGTGGTGCGGGCGCTGTCCGAGCGTCACCAGCGTGTCAGTCTGCGCGCTCTGCAGCAGGAATCCGAACGGATCGCCGGCGCGCCGCTGGACAGCCTGAAGGATGTGGACGGGCCCGCACGCAAAAAGCCGGATGCACCGGCAGAGCGGCCGGCCCGGGTCAGTCGCGGAAGTTCGTAAACTGCAGCGGCAGCCCGAGTTCGGCTTCCTTTAGCATCTGGATCGCGTTCTGCAGATCGTCCCGCTTCTTGCCGGTCACGCGCACCTGATCTCCCTGGATCTGAGCCTGCAATTTCATCTTGGCATCCTTGACCAGCTTGACGATCTTGCGCGCCGTGTCGGTTTCGACGCCGTGTTTTATCACCACTTTCTGCCGCGCCTTGTTTAGCGCGATCTCCGGCTCCTCCGGCGCCATCGCCGCCACATCGATGCTCCGTCGGGCCAGTTTCTGCGTGAGGATGTCGAGCATCTGCTTGAGCTGAAAATCGGCCGGGGCCTCGAGGCTGACCACAAACTCGCTGAGCTCGAATTTGGCGCCGGTGTCCTTGAAGTCGAAACGGTTGGCGACTTCACGGTTGGCCTGATCGACCGCGTTGGCCAGTTCATGGCTGTCGATCTCAGAGACGACGTCGAATGAAGGCATGGTCAGATTCCTGTCGACTGCATTGATTGGGTGTCCGGGTTGAGCCAGCTCGGCAACCGGTATCCGGCCATATTGTAGCTGCTTGAGGCGGTCCCGCGCACACGGCCGCCGGCCGGCGCCAAGGCGGCTGTCCGCTCGATTATGTGACCAAAGTCTCTTTTTTCCGATGCATGTTGCGTGAATACCGTCACGGCGTGAATTAAGGCCTTGCGGCATCATTGCCGATATAGCACTGAAGCGGTCGGTTCCTCGATGGGGCCCCGTGCGCGCGCAATGACACGGCTTGTCTGGCCTTTGGAGGCCGGCCGGAATTACAGGGATCGAGGACTATGAACATGCGTATCTA
This sequence comes from uncultured Gammaproteobacteria bacterium, assembly GCA_947259915.1. GTDB lineage: Bacteria > Pseudomonadota > Gammaproteobacteria > Steroidobacterales > XN24 > CAMYOC01. The sequence continues at coordinate 23,418 of CAMYOC010000010.1, read as the reverse complement.
CGGTGATTTCTTCGCCGGCTCTGCCCGCACAGCAAAGCGCGCACTGCCCGCGCTGGCGCTCGCCGGCACTCTTGCGGCTTGCGGGGGCGGCTCCGACGGGCCCGCACCGGAGGTGGCCAAATTGCCCGACGAAGCCAATGGACGTGTCGCGGTGACAAACACGCAGGCGGATCTCGATATCCGCGTGCTAAATCCCGAAACACGGATCCCGATCGATGCGCCCGATGCCGCCAACAAGTCCGGCCCCTCGATAGCACGAAAGACAAATAGGGTGACGCTGACCCTGGGCTCGGAGGTCTTCCCACCGGTGGTGGAAGGCGAGGTAGTGCAGGCGACATCGGTGTCGATCAAGGGCGACCACGGCGTGGTCAGCTACAATATGCGTGGTGCGCCGCGTCTCGGCGCCATCGACTGGATAAAGGGTCTGGCCAACGACAAGCCGAGACTGACCGCCAGCGCGACATTCAACGATTCCGATGTCAGCGCGTTGGTCGTCGATGGCAATAACATCTATGCGGCAATGGCGACCAATGCACCGGAGTTCCCCTTCCCGTCGGTGCTGGAGCGCATGCAAATCCAGGGCGACAGCCTGACCCTGAGCGGCAACGAGCGGGTGGGGTTAACCAGCTTCGTCGCCACCAGCGTGATGGAGAACGGCAACACGATCTATGCTACCAGCGGCAACACCGGTGGCGTGTTCGCGTTTGACCAAACGGATATGAGTCAGTTGGGTGAATTCCCGTTGAGCGATGCCCGCTGGGTCGCGCTTGACAACGAGGGCCGCCGCATCGTCGTCGCCCAGGGCGGGCAGCCGGAGGGTCAGATTTCCGTCTTCGAGGAAGACGCGTTTCCCAACGGGTCAATGAACCTTCTCAATACCTTCCCATTCCCGGGGGCCAACGTGCCGGAATCGAAGACCACGGTCGAGATTGCGGGCGGGAAGGCGTTTATCGCTGCCGGTCCGGAAGGCGTCCAGGTGGTCTGTCTGGATACCGGGGATGTGATCGGCAACGTGCCCCGCCCGGACCCAGCTTCGCTTGGTCTGTCCCCTGATGTGGTGGTGACCAATGCGGTTACGGTAGACGACGACCTGATGTTTATCTCGAACGGCGAGGCCGGTGTCTACGTGGCTACCGGCGCCAGGGATTTCAGGGAAGACAACTGTGATACGCAGGACATTACGATGCTGGGTAAACTGCGCTTTGATGACCTGCAGTCTGCCAATCACGTGGCCTACAAGAACAGGTATCTGCTTGTTGCTGCCGGGCTCGGCGGCGTCAAGGTGGTCAGAGTTCGGACGGACTGACCGGTCCCGTTGGGCCTCGATCCGGCGATCAAGCGCCCGTCGATGCCGCCAGCATCTCCCGCATCTTGCGGTGAATCAGTTCTATAGCTTTCAGCGGCCGGATCATGACTTTGAAATCATCGATCCGGCCGCTTTCATTCCAGCGGATCATGTCCACGCCGTTGATCTCGATGCCATCGATCTCGACCAGGAATTCGAGCACCGCGTTGCGTCCTGAAACGACTTCCCGCACATATCGGAAGCTGTCGTTGAGCAGCACCTGACAGGCAGCGGACAGATACATGGCGGTGACCACCCGACCAACCTGCGGGCGGTGCACGATCGGCGAGTGGAAGCGGGCATCCTCGGCGAGCAGCCCGTGCAGACCCGACAGATCCCGGTCGCGAACGATCTCATGCCACCGGCGCAGCGGCGTCGGCATATTGTTCGTATCGGCGTCCAACTTCGGGTCCCGGGCCTGGTCTTACTTGCCGGCAGATTTTTTCTTCTGGCTTTGCGTGTCGCCTTCGGACTTCGGATAGTCACCGATCACGGTCTTTAGCGGACAAACCGAAACGATGGGACATTTCTTGCAGCTGGCGGCCAGTGCGACGGGGCATAGAGTCATGATTTCTCTCCTTTGAAATAAGGCCCAACCGCTGTCGACTGACGATATCGGTTGTGCCTGTTGGACCTAGTCGCCCCGGGGCGGCAGGGTCTCGAACGCCGGCATCGTAGCCGGCTCTTGATACCAAGGTGCACCCGAACTGGCAAAGATGCTCCGCACCGGGCGCAGTCCGGGATCATCATCAAGCGTGCCGGCGGTGACGATCATCCAGCGTCCGTCGCGGGACCGCCAGGGCAGCTTGGACCCGCACTCGGTACAAAACGCGTTGCAAAAGCGTTTGGCACTGGCATGGGTGTACTGGCGCACCGACGCCTCTCCGCGCAGCCAGGTAAATTGTGCGGAGGGCACGACAAGGTTGGCGGCATGAGCGGTTCCACTGGTCTTGCGGCACCGCGTGCAATGACAATACTGGAAGCTGCCGCCGCTGGGATCGATCTCGTACTCCACGGCTCCGCACAGACATGATCCCTTACTCATCGATGTCTCCTTAGCGATCCTGTGTTCACGTATCCACCGTCGAGTGCAGCGCGATCCGGTTGCCCTCGCTGTCACGGATGATGGCTCTGCAACCGTGGGGCCCGATAGCGTGGATCGGCTCGATGATCCCGGCGCCGAGTTCTTTTGCCTTGGAAACCGCGTCGCGGATGCGACCGTCCACGTTCAGATATACCAGCACACCGCCCTCTTTGCTGATCGCAGCGGAGTCTGGTACCAGGCAGCCGCCGTTACCCTGGTCGTGATCCAGCACACAGAAGGGGAAGCCATCGTATTCTTCGCGATGGATCTCGATGTTGAGCAGCGCGTGATAAAACGTCCGGGCCCGATCAAGATCGGCCACCGGGATGTCGAACCAGACAGCACGGTTGTGCTGGGTGTTGAGGTCACTCACAGCAAGGCTCCGGACTCAATCCGCCACCGTGATCTTTGCGCGTACGGAATTGGCGATAAAACAGTATTTGTGCGCCTTTTCGTGCAGCTTGGCAAGCTGCACCGCGTCGGGCTCCGCCCCCGGCGCGAAGTTCACCTGAGGATTCAAGCGCACCTCGGTCACAGCCATGCGGCCGTCCTCGTTCTTGCCGATGACACCAACCGCGTCGTCGGTATAGGCGTCGACGACGAATTTCCATTTGCAGGCCAGAGCCAGGAAGGTGAGCATGTGGCAGCTCGAGATGGCGCCGACCAGTTTTTGTTCGGGATCGGCAAACTCTGCGGTACCCAGGTATTCAGCGGCTGACGAGGCATTGATCTTGACCGTGTCGCTATAGCTGACGGTGTGATCCCGGCTAAAGGTGTCGTATTTAAAATCCGGCGTGCCGCGGCGCCAGTCGATCACGGCTCTGTGTTCTGACAAGCGATTTCTCCTTTGCTTTCCGATTTGTCCGATGATGAGGTCCGCTACAGCGCAGCTCGCCGTAGCCCGTCCCCCGCGCCTCAGCGCTGCGCCTGGCCGATCGCGTTGCGGAAACGGTCGGGATCCTCGGGTGAGACCATGATCTTTTTGCCGCCCGCGTAGGTGATCCGCAGGCGGTCCAGCGACAGCGCCGGCGAAGAGAGTGGGGAACGGGTCGGTTCTACCGATTCGATCTCCGAGACACGCAGCCGCTTGCGGAATGGACCGCAGTAGATAGTCAGCACCCCCTGGTCTACCAGGTATCGAGTGCCATACATAATCCACAAGATCAGCGCTGCTGTCGCCAGCAATACCGCAACGCTGATGGTCCGGGACAACGGGGGCAGGTCGGCCGAGAGCAGCGCTACCGCGGCGCCCAAATCAACCAAGACGCTGAATCCCAGGATCAACCAGAGCCACATATCGCGCTTTGACTCGAATACCTGCATCGGCTGATCCTCGCTTGCGCGCTAGTTCGTCGCAATCATCACATCGGACGCCTTGATCACCGCGTAGATTTTTTTGCCCTTCTTCAAACCGAGCTTTTCCGCGCTTGCTTTGGTGATGATGGAAACAACCTTTGCTCCACCGCCGACCTCGACCACGACTTCCGTATTGACTGCGCCTTTGGTGACTTTCTTTACTTTTCCCTTCAACAAATTACGTGCGCTGGTTTTCATTGATTGTTCCTGTCTCGATGGGAAGGATCATCGGCCCTGCTGACCCTTAATTCTCGCACGTTTCGCACCCACCGGGCACACCGCATGTTCCCCGGCGCAAAGATCCGCGACGGCCGTTCGCCCGCATCCTCGCGGCAGACGCTGCCGGGACCCTGCGACAGCGCACGACTCGCCCAGGAATGTTGCGACAGACAGAAACAGAGTCGGGCAGAAGTCGTTGCGTCAGGGCAACAATTCGGAACCCGTGTCATGAAACAGTCAATCCGCGGCGTTGTTTTCGGCGCAGATACCAGTGGATAAGTCCGATAATCGAGCCATACTTGATGTGCTGTGTGACGTTCTGGAACGGGTCCGGAACAGGAGGTCGATAATGAACAGCAATCTGTGTCGTGTTATTTCAGTGATGCTTGCATCAGTGATGATCTTCGGATGGAACGTGGTTCAGGCACGGGAAGGATTTTACGCCGGCGCAGGCGGCGGTCTGGCCCACATCAAGATCGATGAAAGCGGTGTCGATTTCGACTCGGACGATTTCGGCTGGAAGCTCTTTGCCGGGTATCAGTTCAATGAATATTTTGGGGTCGAGGGTGGCTATGTCGATTTCGGTGATCAGAGCGACAGTTTTGCCGGGACCAATGTCAAAGTAGACGCCGATGGTCTGGATCTCTACGCCGTCGGATTCTTGCCGGTCGCAGAGGATTGGGATCTGTTTGGAAAAGTCGGTTTTATCGCCTGGAACGCAGACGTGAAGGCTTTCGGGCAAACCGAGGGCGACGATGGCGAAGACCTTGCCCTCGGCGCAGGGGCAGCCTGGCACGTCAACGAGACCTTTGCTCTGCGTGCCGAATTTGAGTGGTTCGATATTGACGATACCGACGAAGTCTGGCTGCTTTCGCTAGGTGGCGCATTCAAATTCTGATCATCGAACAAGAGGGCGATCACGCAGTAATGGGAAACCCCGCTTCGACGGGGTTTCCTGTTTCCGCACACAGCCGAGCGAGATCAGGCGCAGTTTCCCTGCTTGTGACAGAGGTAGCCTGTGGCTCGGAATTTGCCTCCCCATCTTTTATCACGACTGAACTCCTTGTTTTGCCAACTGCGTACCGCCTTGTCCCGGGAGTGCCTTGCTATAGTTCCGCGATCTAGAGGTAACCTCGCCTGACGGCGAAGGGAACAGCATGAAGAAAGGCCTGGCGGTAATTGGTGCGGTCGTGGGCGTCTTTGTCGCGGGCATGGGCAATGTAGTTCTTGGCATGTTGGTCGGTATTGCCTTCGGCTTGCTGCTGGTTCGGGTTCGCGAACTCGACGAACGGCTGAAACGGCTGGAACAGGAGGCAGGAGCCCAAAGGCAGCCGGCCGCGGCCGCCGCCACGGCGCCTGCTCCCGTCGTTGCGCCTGCCGCGCCGGCTGGGCGGAAGCGAGATCCCGCGTTTGAACCAGAGCCGCAAGCCGAAACAGCGCCTGCATCTACCTGGACGCCGCCCGGGAAAGCCCGTGCCCGCGCAGACGAGAGCCCGCCCGAGCGGCCGGCACGGCCGTCGAGGCGGGCACCCACTGTCGAAGAGCGTCTGATACGCGCTGCCAAGGGCTGGCTGACGACTGGCAATGTTCCGGTCAAGCTGGGTGTGCTCGTGTCCTTTTTTGGCGTCGCATTCCTGCTCAAGTATGCGGTCGAGCAGCAGATGTTTGTGGTGCCCATCGAGATCCGGCTGCTGCTCGTCGCCGCTGCCGCCATCGGCCTGCTCGCGTTTGGCTGGCATCTGCGAGAGCGGCTCCGGGTCTACGGTCTGAGTCTGCAGGGCGGCGGCGTCGGCGTCCTGTATCTGACGATCTTTGCCGCGTTCCGGCTGTATGATCTGTTGCCGCCGACACCAGCGTTTTTCCTGCTGGTGGCGCTGACGGCATTCGCTGGTGTCATCGCATTGCTCCAGGATGCCCGGGCGCTGGCGGTTCTTGGCATCGTCGGTGGCTTCCTGGCACCAGTACTGGTGTCGACCGGCAGCGGGGATCACGTCGCGCTGTTCAGCTACTACCTGGTCCTGAACCTGGCGATCCTCGGTATCGCCCGGTTCCGCGCCTGGCGCGAACTCAATGTCCTCGGTTTCCTGTTTACCTTCGTGATCGGTTCCATGTGGGGTTACCGCTACTACCGGCCCGAGTTTTTTGCTTCCACCGAGCCGTTTTTGATCCTTCACTTCCTGCTCTATCAGGCCGTGGTCGTGTTGTTTGCGCTACGCCAGCCGCCAAGGCTCAGTGGTCTGGTAGACGGCACCATCGTGTTTGGTACGCCGGTGATCACCTTCGCGCTGCAAGCGTATCTGGTCCGGGACACCGAGTACGGCCTCGCTATCAGTGCGGTCGCGGTCGGTATTTTTTACGCGGGTCTGGCCACCTGGTTGTGGCGCTCTCATCGCGAGACACTGCGTCTGCTGACAGAGTCCTTTCTGGCTCTGGCCGTCGCCTTTGCGACTATAGCCATACCCCTGGCGCTGGACGCACGCTGGACCGCCGCCGCCTGGGCGCTCGAGGGTGCGGCGCTGGTCTGGGTCGGCACGCGCCAGAATCATCTGTTGCCGAAGCTGGCCGGTGCCGCCCTGGTGCTCCTCGCCGGCCTCTCGTTCGTAGAGTACGGCTGGCATAGCGGGGTGGGTTTGCCGATCCTGAACGGCAACCTGCTGGGCGGGCTGTTGATTGCGTCTTCGTCGCTGCTTGCGGCGCGTTTGTTGTCGAACGAGGACGATCCACAGTGGTGGCAGCGTGTCGTCGCGGTGGGGTTGTTCGTCTGGGGCGCCGCCTGGTGGCTGGGCAGCGGCACGTTTGAGATCGAAGACCGGGCCTCTGGCGCCAATGAGACGCATCTGCTGACGCTGTTTGTCGCCGGCAGCGGCCTGCTTTGTACGCTGGTCGCTGAGCGGTTGCGCTGGTCCATGGCGCGGATCGCCACCCAGGCGCATCTGCCATTGCAGATACTGGTCGGCTTTGTGTATTTACTCAACAATCGCCATCCCTTTGTTACCTGGGGCCTCGTCTGCTGGGCTGCCGCGATCTGGGTGCAGATGAAGATCCTGCTGGACTATGAGGCGCGCTCGGCAAAGGTCGTCGGCGGCTGGCACATCGCCACCGTGATCGCCCTGGCCATGTTGTTGTTCTGGGAGGTCTTCTGGCAGGTTGATCATGCGCCGTTGTCACAAGTCTGGGCGGGAAGTGCCGCAAGTCTGGTGCCGGCCGCGTTTGCTGCAGGCATCCTGTTTAGCGGTGGCAAATTGTCCTGGCCGGTGAGCCGGCACTGGCGGGCTTATCTGATCGCTGCCGGCGTGCTGATCCTTGGTGAACTGTGTTTCGTCACGGCCATGGTTTGGGAGTTGCCCGGCAACCCGGCGCCACTGAGCTACCTGCCGGTGCTCAATCCGTTTGATATTGCCACCCTGGTGGCATTGCTGATGGGTCTGCGCTGGCTGTTGCGTCTGCGCGCGGAAGGCGGCTGGTTCGATGCTGAAACATGGAAGATCGCCTGGATAGCGCTGGGCGCGTTCGCTTTTGGTCTAACCACGATCGCGGTGATGCGCGGCGTGATGCAGTATTCGGGCCTGAGCTGGCGGGCATCGTCGCTGTTCGGCTCAGTCGCGATCCAGGCCGCGCTTTCGATCTACTGGGGCATGCTGGGCGTATTCGGGATGGTGCTGGGTGCGCGCCGGCACCGGCGTATTATCTGGCTTGCCGGTGCCGGATTGATGGCGCTGGTCGTGGTCAAGCTGTTCCTTGTGGATCTCGGTAATACCGAGACGGTCGCGCGGATCGTATCGTTTATCGGCGTCGGCGCCCTGTTGCTGATCGTGGGGTATTTTGCGCCGGCGCCACCCCGGGAGACCGTGGAGAAAGCCGAATGAGACGCATGGTTCACATAGGGGTCTGGGCGTGTCTGGGGCTGTGCTTGCCGCTGGGCGAGACGCTGGCGGCCGATGTGCCGGAGATGGGCGAGTATGCCTATGGCTTCCCGGTGCAGACCGGGCAGATGGCGGACTATTATCGCCTCAAGCTGCCGTTTATCGTCTATGACTCGGTGTCGGATCCTCGTCTGCGGGACCTCGGTGTCTACGATGCCAACGGCCAGCCGGTGCCGCGAGTGGTCGAACGCCCGGCGCGCCGACCGGAGCCGGCGGAACAGCGTGTCGCGTTGCGGGTGTTCCCGCTGATGCGAGACGCACCGAGCCAGCCCGACGACATTCGCCTGCTGCTGCAGCGTGACGCGAACGGCACCCAGCTGGAATTGAACACAACGACGACGGCACCGGCTGGCGACCCAGCGCCGACGCAGCCGGCGTACTACATTCTCGACTTGCGTGCGCTCGATCACCCACTCGAAGCCCTGGAGCTCGGCTGGGAGCCCACGGACAAGACCTTTATCGGCAGGGTGGAGGTCATGGGAAGCAAGGATCTGGAAGCCTGGACCGCAGTGGGTGATGGCGCCGTGGCAAACCTCAACGACGGCGAAGCCCGTATCAGCGCCAACCGCGTCACCTTGCGATCCGGCCAATACAAATACCTGCGTATCAGCTGGAGCGGCCTGCCCGCCGGATGGTCCTTGCGCCATGCGACCGGCTACTTTCATCAAAACGGTGATGAGGTCGAACTGGAGTGGCTGGAACTGGACGCCGATCGCAACGAGGACGGTGCCTGGATGTTCGAGATGACAGGCAGTCCGCTGGTGGAACGCATCGAGCTGTCGTTTCCCGACGATAATGTAGTGATCCGCGGCAGCGTCCAGGCCTGGTCAGAGCCCGGCGAGCGATGGTTGCGGGTGCATCAGGGGCTGTTTTATCACTGGCGGCGAGGTGGCGATGCGGTCGCCAGCCCTTCGCAAGCGGTGAGCCCGCTGCGCGCGAATCGCTGGAAGGTCGTCATCGACAAGGGCCGCACCGACACGCCGGTGCGGCTGCGTCTGGGCTGGCGGCCCGACCGCCTGTTGTTTGTGGCTCAGGGTCAGGGGCCCTATACCGTGGCCGCGGGGCGTGCGGCTGATGCGCTCGAGGGATTCCCCCAGGAAGTCGCGTTCGGTGACGCCGGTATCCTCGGCATGCTGCGCGACACCGGCCGCGGTTCAGACGCGCGTCTTGGTGACCGTTATCCATTGGCCGGCAGCAGCAAACTGGTAGCCGCCCGCCGCATCGATCTGGCCACGGTCAGTCTGTGGATCGCCCTGGTTCTCGGCGTTGCCCTGGTCGGCTGGATGGCCTTGAGTCTGGTGCGCCAGCTCGGTCAGAAGACCTGAGCCCAGACGCGGGATCCATCTTCTCGCGACCTATTCCCCTATCCGTCCGCCAGGAAACGGGTCAGCAGACTATTCAGATTATTGGCAAACGCCTGACGGTCGGCCTGACTCAGAGCAGCCGGACCACCCGTGTGGATACCGCTGGCGCGCATGGTGTCCATAAAGTCGCGCATATTCAGACGCGCTTTGATGTTGTCGGCGGAGTAGAGCTCTCCGCGTGGATTGAGCGCATGTCCGCCGTTCGTAATCACCTCGTCAGCCAGGGGGATATCCGCGGTGATCACCAGATCGCCGGCGCTCATCCGTTTGACGATCTCGTTGTCCGCTACATCAAAGCCAGCGGCGACCTGGAGCGTGCGGATATGGGGTGAACGGGGCACGGACATCGGCTGATTGGCCACCAGGATCAGCGCGATCCCGGTCCGCTCGGCTGCCTTGAACAGGATGTTTTTGATCACCGCGGGACAGGCGTCCGCGTCTACCCAGATGTTCATTCGAGGTCGCTCCAGGCGGGCGCAAAATCCGCATCGTTCATGTTTGGTATGTTAGCCGGTCTGGCTGTCCCGCTACGCTTCCGCACAACGGATACAGCGGGTATTCGTCGGATCGACCTCGAGTCGGCGCAGATCGATCTCCTCGGCGCAGACAAAGCAGTCGCCGAAGTCACCGGATTCGATGCGTTTTAAAGCACCTTCGATCTTCTGTAGCTGGACCTGACGCCGCCGGCTCGTCTCCAGCGCCATCTGTTGGGTCTGCAGGGCGTCCATCCGCGATAGACGGCCGACCCGCGCCTGATCGAGTTCCACCGGTTCACTCTCCGTCCGCGTGGATTCCTCCTGCGCCCGGAGTTCTGACTGCAGCGCGAGCAGCTGTTGCCGGAATCGATCGATGTCAGTCTGATTCATGAGACCTCAATGTCCCCGCGGTGTGGAAATGGGCTCGTCACTCCTAAAGGTAGCGCATGACGCCGCAACGGTGGGTCAATTCGACGAGGCGCAGCATTTTGGCGCGCTTGCGCCCTGCGCTAAGATCGCCCGCATGAGAACAAGGATTGCTCATATTGCCGTCCTCGCCGCGCTGATGATCGCTGGTTGCGCCGGGCCCGTCCGGGATCAGCTCGACCTGATGCCGCCGCCCGACGTCTATGACGACGGGATGCTGAATCCCCTGCCCGAGGCGGATCCGATGAAGGAGATCCCCTATCGCGGTCTGCTCTATGCCACCGACCGGGCACCGAGTTCACCGGGCGATCGGGAGCAGTACTATCTGAACGAACGCGGCAAGGTCCTGAGGCTCGGCGTAGCCCGCATCTCGCTGCACGAGTCCGATGTCAACTGGGACGAGATACGGGAGGTCTCGCTGGTCAAGGACCGCGGCGACAAGTATCCGCTGCGGGTCACCGGTGTTCACGAGTACGGTATTCTGGAGTCGACCATCCCGGGTTTTGCGGAACGGGAAGATTTTGATGCGGAGGCGCTGGACGGGGACGAGGAATTCGCCGAGGCGGTAAACCAGCAGCTGGCCCGCTCTACGCGCAAGGACATCAACATCTATGTGCACGGCTTCAAGGTCGTGTTCGAGAATCCGATGCTGGTCGCCACCGAGCTGTGGCATTTTCTCGGCTATGACGGTGTGATGATCGGCTATGCATGGCCGTCCACGCCCAGCCGTTGGGCCTGGATCCGCGACACCGATACGTCCAATGGCTATGCGCGCCATTTCCGCAAATTTCTGCAATATCTGGCTGAGAACACGGATGCCGAATCGATCAATGTGATCGGTTTCAGTAACGGCACCCGGATGGTTGCGCGTGCCTACGAGCAACTGGCGCTGATGTATCACGATCAAAGCCGGGAACAGATCCAGTCGGAACTACGACTCGGGCAACTTATACTGGTCGGCAGCGATCTGGACCGGGAAGTCTTCGCCGCCTACGTCGCAGATGGCGCGCTGGACGTGCCGCGTCATCTGAGCGTGTATGTTTCGGAGCATGACAAGGCGCTGGGTTTCGCGCGCTGGCTGACCCGCCGCAAACGTCTCGGCCAGATGCTCGACGACGAATCTCTGGCGCCGTCGATCCGGCGCCTGTTCAGCGACCGGGTCGACCATCTGAGTCTGATCGACGTGTCTGATGCGGAGGGCGCCAGCACCGGCAATGGCCACGCCTACTTCCGCCGCAGCCCCTGGGTCAGCAGCGATATCCTGATGACGCTGATGTACGACCTGTCGGCGGAGCAGCGTGGCCTGGTGCGAAGCCCTGACCTGCCGGTCTGGCAGTTTCCGCCGGACTACATCAATCGACTGTGGGCCGCGCTGGTCAAGGTCAGTCCTAACTTTGCCAGGGCCTATCAGGAACGACAGGCCGCTGAGTAAGTCGGGGCATCCGCCGCCGCTGATGTCCTGACAACCTGCGTAAAGACCTGAGCGCACCATCATCGCGTGCGACGGCCGTCATTAGTCGTTAGAGTGCAGGGTCTCCGACAAATGATGCGGTCTCACCGCACGGCGACAAGGCAGGCGTATTGATCGGAAGTTCATAGACGGGCGCTTGCCGAAGGCGTGTACTACTATCGGAATGTGAATCAGGGCCAGAGACGGGGGAGTGCGAGAGTGTGACTCGTGGTCTGCAGGCAGGATTTCGCCTCGGCGATTATGAGGTCAAGCCGGATGCGGGCGAGCTGCACGGCGCTTCCGGCATTTCTGTTCTGCATCCTCAGACAATGAAATTGCTGGTATTTCTGGCTGAGCACGCCGGTGAGTTAATAACGTCTCGCCGGTTGGCGGAGGATGTTTGGCCGCATTCTTCTGTCAGCGATGAAACGGTCAGGCGTTGCCTCAAGGAACTGCGCTATCGCTTGCATGAGGATCCGCTCCATCCCGCCTACATTGAAAGTTGTGATGACCAAGGCCATCGACTGATTGCACCGGTAACTCCGAGCCAGTCCATCACCAACGAGGCGCCGTCTCCGGTTCAGCGTATCATCGGGGAGCTAAAGAGGCGCAAGGTGTTCCGGGTCGTCGCAGCTTACACCGTGGTCAGCTGGCTGCTGTTGCAAGTTGCCGATGTACTAAGCGATGTGCCGTGGCTGCCGGATAACGCTCTCACCATCCTGGTTATCCTCGTCGCATCTGGTTTCCCGATAGTGATCGTGCTGGCCTGGTGGCTTGAGATTACGGAGCAAGGCGTTGTTCTCGACCCGGAGACTGCGGATCGCTGGCCGAACATGGCGCGTGTGTGGCGGCCGGTCGCGATCGGGGGGGCCCTTGCAATCGCAGCCGGCATCTCCGCCTTTCTCCTTACTCGCGAGGAGTTCTGGGCCGAAGAGAGGGTGGCTGCGGCCGTGCTGCCATTCGACGATTTGAGCGCCGCGGGTGCGGAGCGATCGTGTGGCTGGCTTACGGAGGAACTGACTGATTCGCTGGCGAACGTTCGCGAACTGCGTATCGCCGCAAGAACCTCGGCCGAGGCGCTGGCCGGAGCAAGCCTGCAGGTGCCTGAAATTGCTGAGCGCCTGCGCGTCAACTACATCCTCGAGGGCAGCTGCGGCGCCGACAATGATCGGCTTCGTATAACAGCACAATTGATCGAGGCCGAGCAGGGCTTTCATCTCTGGTCGCAAGTCTATGATGTGCCATGGACAGAGCGGCTCAAGGTCGTGGGTGAGATCGCGCGCCGGGTCACGGACACCCTGGATATCCAGCTGTCCGAGGAATCAGAGCGACGGCTCCACAGGATCCCGACGACAAGCGAACAGGCATATGTCAGCTATCAGCAGGGTCGCAGATATCTGCGCCTGAGCCGGGAGGAGACACACCTTGCCGCGGCTGAAACACTCTTTAAGAAGGCGATCGAGCTGGATCCGGACTTCGTCGAGGCCCATGCCAGCCTGTGTGGCACATATCTCGAATGGTACGAACTTGAGCGTAACGTAGCGCGTTATAAGGAAGCAGAGGAGGCCTGTATCCGCGCGCTGGAGACCGGAGTCTCTGCGGCTCAGGTTTACGTGGCCCTCGGCAATCTCTATCGCTACAACGGAGACTATGAACGTGCGTATGAGTCATTCTGGCGCGCAGCGGAAATAGACAATGCCAAGGCCGACGCATACATCGGTAGCGCCGAGGTTCTGGCGCTGATGGATCGATCTGCCGAGGCCGAGTCCAGTTATCGTCGCGCCATCGATCTGGAGCCGGGTGACTGGCGTGCCTACAATGCCTATGGCGATTTCCTGTTTGACGCAGGTCGCTTCGACGAGGCGGAGATGCAGTTCAGCGAGGTTGTCAGTCTGATGCCAGACAACCCCCATGGTTACAACAACCTCGGTGGTGTTCACTACATGCAGGGGCGATTTGCCGAGGCTGCCGGGGATTTTGAACAGTCACTGGCGCTCACACCTGGCCGCGGCGCGTATAGCAATACCGGCACCATGTACTTTTATGCTGGAGAATACGAGAAGGCCGTCGGGCACTACCGTGCGGCGCTGGAATTCGCGCCGGCGGATTTCAGGATGTGGGGTCATCTTGCCGAGGCGCTCAGTGCGATGTCAGCGCCCGAGAGTAAGGATGCCTACGCGACCGCCGCGCAACGGGCAGAAGAAGTGCTTCTGGTAAACGACGCTGACGCGGAGGCCCGGTCCCGCCTCGCCTATTTCCTTTCCCGGCTCGGCCAGCACGCTAAGGCGCTCAGGCAGATCGCAATTGCGCTGGCGGCCGCGCCGAAAAATATGTATGTGCAGTATGACGCCGCTCTGGTGTTCGCCACTACCGGGGATGAGATTGAGGCCCTGGCTGCGGTACAGCGGGCGGTAGAACTTGGCTTCCCACGACCCCTGCTGCCGGTCGAGCCCGGCCTTGGAGCAATCCGGGATAGCGAACGTTTCAAACAGATCGTCATTGCGGAAGCCTCACCGGAATGAGTCACCCTGTAAGCCACCAGGAGAGAGAGATGAACAACAAGCTGCTATCTATCGCCCGCAAGCAGGTGATTGTGTTCGGGATATTGATTGTAGGAGTCACGACGTTTGGCCTCGTCGGGTGCGCGACGACCGACACGGTAAAGAGCCTGGATGAATCGGTTCAGGGGCTCGAGAGTTCCGTGTCCGAGCTGAACCTCACGACGAAGTCATTGAGGCAACCTGCCGTTGCAACCGCGATGCCGGCATGTGGACCACCGGGACAGTCAAAGAAGATCGATCTGGATATCGTTTTTGTTGACGCTGGGGTATGCCAGTTTCCGCTGGATGTGGAATCGGGCGACAACGGCTGTGTGAACAAGACGCTTCCAAACGTGGCGTGCATCTGCAGGAACAATGCCGCCAATGAGAAGATAACCTGGCAGGCGGTCGGCTCTGACGGCAAAAAGATCAATCTTGTGTATCGGATCTATTTCGGCCCGTTTGACTATCTTGAATCGAATCCGAGCGGAAAGATCATGGATAAAACCGTAAACTCAGCCACGCCAGTTGGACCCTACAAATACAGCATCGTATCCGGCGTCTGCACGAAGGATCCGCATATCATTATTGAGTAGCGAGTCTGAAGGAGCGCCGATCGCCGGACTGTCGATCACTGCTTGAAGGCGCGATTCCGTCGCTCCAGGGCCGTCGCCTCAGGGATTTCGCGTCGAGCTGCTGTCCGGCGTGCGGACAGCACCAAGCCGAAGTTGCTGCGCGAGCGACGCGGGCCGTGACTGAGCCAAATTGGGGGGTAATCTGCATGCCGAACACACGCGCCATCAGGACTCTTCTCCTGCTCATCGCTGACAGGCTGCGGCGCCGTCGATCCGGCGCCTGTTCAGCGACCGGGTCGACCATCTGAGTCTGATCGACGTGTCTGATGCGGAGGGCGCCAGGACCGGCAATGGCCACGCGTACTTCCGCCGCAGCCCCTGGGTCAGCAGCGATATCCTGGTGACGCTGATGTACGGCCTGTCGGCGGAGCAGCGTGGCCTGGTCCGAAGCCCCGATCTGCCGGTCTGGCAGTTTCCGCCGGACTACATCAATCGACTGTGGGCCGCGCTGATCAAAGTCAGCCCTGGGTTCGCGGAGGCCTATCGGGACAGACAGGCCGCCACAGTCGAGCCCTGAAGGGCAGAGGGTTGCGGCCCCGGCGTTAGAAGTTCGCCAGGAAGAACGGGATCAGCAACGCGTTCACCGACCGCGGCGCGGTCTGTTCCGATCGCCTCAGGGTCGCGTGAACCACGCGTGGCGGAGCGCCAGAGCTTCCTGTCTCGCCTGTCTGCTTTGTCTTCCGGCGAGGGCTGACTCAATGCTGTGGTAGCCGACTAAGGTGCGCGCCCGCATGTCCGGCTCGGGGTCCTCGAAGCCCATGGCGCGGAACAGGCCGCGCACCACCTGCAGGCGACGCCGATCGACGCTCCTCACGGTAGTTGCCACGACGGCATCGTGGGACGCCCATCCCCGGACCGCAAGCTCGTAGCGGTGGTAACGCGATGTCCCGAGGATCTTCATCAGAGCGAGCAGCTGCTCTCGTGGATCGCTGGCTGCCTGCAGCACGTGCTCCGCGACGGTTTCGGTGAACTCCTCGGCCCAGTATTTCACGATGCTGGCGATTTCTTCAGCCGCAAGATCCTCAAGCTGAATCCCGCCGAGGCGCTTGGCGGCGTCACCGGATCGATGACCTCCGGTGCCGCCCTGAGTGTGGTCACCGCCGTCGCCAAGAGTAACGTCCCTGCGTTGGGGTACACGGGCGCTTATGCCTTTGCCAATGTGATCCTGACCCTCGCCGGCACCTTGATTATGTTGGTCTAGGGTCTGATTCGCGGCACGACCGTGTCGTGGTGATGCCGCTGAGTTAAGTTATCGGAGCAGGGTGTGTTGCTCATGCATCTGCGGACCCGGTGTCTTATCGATCAGGCCCGCGCCATTTGCCGCGCTCGGCGGCCGGTACGGGCTCGACCGCCTCGATCCCGAGGAGATCGCCCCAGTTGCTGCGCTCAAGCATGTCGTCTTTCATCGGTTCCGGGATGAACGGCTGTCCCTGGCGGATCTGCCAGCCGCCACCTAGCGCTTTGTATACCGAAACGAGATTGCGCGCGACGTCGCCACGCGCGGCGGTCATAGCATCCTGCTGTTGGACGAGAAACTCTTGGGCATCCAATACCCGATTGTAGTCGGCGATGCCGTCGCGATACTGGACCAGCGACAGGTCCACCGCACGCCGTGAGGCATCGACCCCGTCCGCCAGGAAGCCGACACGCTCCTGAGCAGTCAGATAGCGTGTCAGGCCGTCCTCGACCTCCCGCGCCGCACGCAGCACCGTGTTCTCGTAGTTGACCACGGCCTGCTCGAAACGCGCGTCCTCGACCCGGACGACATTGCGCAGACGCCCATAGTTCAGGAACTTCCAGTTGAAGCCGACCAGACCGAGCCCGGAGAAGCTGTCATTGTCGAGCAGATCCCCGGTGCTGTCAGCGACGTAACCGACGCTGCCGGCCAGCCGGAATGCGGGGTACATGTCGGCCTTTGCGACGCCGATGCGAGCGCTTTGTGCCGCGGCATTGAGCTCGGCACGACGTATGTCCGGCCGGCGCCTCAGGAGATCAGCCGGGATGCCTACGGCCACTTCCTGCGGCGTATCCGGAATCGTCCCGCTCGTGCCGAGAACGTCCGCGAGGTCCGACGGCGGCATGCCCAGCAGCTGGCTGAGGGCATTCTTCGATTGCCGGATGCCGCTCCGGAACAGCGGCAAGAGCCTCTGGGTATCGCGCAGCAAAGCCCGGGCCAGCTGCTTGTCCAGCTCAGTGGTCAACCCACCGCGGAAGCGGACTTCGGCGATCTCCAGGCTGCGTTGCTGGATCGCCACGTTCTCTTCGGCAACCTTGAGCCTCTCCTCGAAGCTGCGCAGCAGGATGTAGGTGGCGGCCACCTCGCCGGTCAGCATCACGAGGACGTCGTCGTAGTCCGCGATCGAGGCTGAGAGTTGTGCATCCGACGCTTCGACGCTGCGCCTGAACCGACCCCAAAAATCGAGTTCCCAGGCCGCATCAAAGCCAACCCTATAATTCTGAAAACTGGTATCTGTATTCTGTCCGACCAGGTCGGGCAGGGTCGAGATCGGATCGGCGTTCTCACTCAATTCCAGCGTGGAAGCGGCTGCCGTGGCCTGCTGGAACTGCGGGTACAGTCGGCCCACGGACACACCCAGCGCCGCGCGAGCCTCGTAAACACGGAGACCGGCAATCTGCAACGACAGGTTCTGCGCGTATGCGCGTTGGATCAGCTCATCCAAAGCCGGGTCGTTGAACGACTTCCACCATTCCTGGTCTTCGGTCGGCTCCGACTTGACCCGTTCGTCCTGTTGCTCGAGCCAGGTTTCGGCAGTATCCGCCTCGGGGGTCTCGAAATCCGGGCCGACCATGGCGCAACCCGCGCTCATCACGCCGATCAGCAAGGCCAGGGTCCCGTTCCTGAGTAACCCGCAAATCATTCGCCGTTCCATCTCACCACTCCTTGCCAGTTCGCAATAATCGACAGCATACGACGATCATGTCCCTGCTGGCCGGTCCCTGAGCAGAGTAGGGCTGCAACCCGATGGTCAGAAGTTGGCCAGGAAGAACGGGATCAGCAACGCGTTCACCAGATCGATAAAGAACGCACAAACCAGCGGCACGATGATAAACGCCACATGCGAGGCGCCATAGCGTTGCGCCACGGCCGACATGTTGGCCATCGCTGTCGGGGTCGAGCCCAGCGAGATACCGCCAAAGCCCGCGCACACCACCGCAGCATCGTAGTTGCGACCCATGGCCGGGAAGACGATAAACAGGTTGATGGCCACCGCGATGACGAACTGGATCGTGAGTATGGTCAGGATGGGTCCGGCCAGATCGACCAGCGTCCACAGCTGCATGCTCATCAGCGACATCGCCAGGAAGGTGCCCAGCGCCACTTCGGCGATCAGCGCGATCGACGGGGTCCGACTCGGCCAGCGCGTGCCGGAGATCCGCGGGAAGTTGTCCGGGATCAGATTGGTGATGAGGATGCCGGAGAACAGACAGGTCACAAACAGCGGCAGTTTGAGACCCAGCTCTTCGAGGCCCTCGTTGAGGAATATCCCGATGATCCCGCAGATATGGATAGCGAGGATCGCGTCCAAAAACTCCATCGGTCCGATGCCGGTTTTCTCCTGCGCCGCGGAGATGCCGACATCCTGTTCTTCCACTTTTTCCGGAGTCAGCTTGTATCGGTTGATGAGGAATTTGGCGATCGGGCCGCCCATCAGGCTCGCCAGGATCAGGCCGAAGGTGGCGCAGGCGATACCGATCTCCATGGCATTGGCGATCCCGAACTGCTCGCCTATCCGTGGGGCCCAGGCGATGGCGGTGCCGTGACCCCCGATCAGCGACACCGTACCACCCAGGATACCGGCGGCGGCTTGTCCGCCGAGCAGGGACACGACCGAGACCGCGGTCAGGTTTTGTATGACCATATAGGTGATGGTGATCGCCAGCAGGATGATCAGTGGCTTGCCGCCGGCCAGCAGATCCTTGAGGCTGGCGTTGATGCCGATCGTGGTAAAGAAATAGATCAGCAGGATATCGCGGGCTCCGAGCATGAACTCTACGGCGACGCCGGTCGATGCGTAGACGATCGCGAACAGGATGGAGAACAAGAGTCCCCCGGTAACGGGTTCCGGGATGCTGAACTCGCGCAAAAAACCGACCGCGCTATTGATCCGCTTGCCGACGAACAGCACGACGATACCCAGCGTCACCGTCAGGAATTGGTCGATCTGCAGGATTCCGTCAATCAGTTCCATGTCTGTTCCTCAATTCGCCCGTTATCGCAAGAGCGTGGTGCTCAACGCCGTCCACTGATCTTGCATGACCTCGCGCAACGGTACGCCGACGGCACCCGAAGGCGGCTTGGCGCCGATCAACAGGGACAGCGTCGGTGCGAGATCGACGGTCTGCACGGGCCGAGCCACACGCTGCGCCGGTATCCCGGCACCCAGCAGGACCAGTGGCACATAGCTGTCATAGCGCCACGGCGAGCCGTGAGTCGATGCGACCGTCAGGCCGTCGAAGTCGTTGATGAACCGATTCGGCTCGAACAGGACATAGATATCACCCGAGCGGGTCGGACTGAAGTTCCGCAAGATGCTCTTCATGATCGGGAAGTCAGGCACCCGGTTCTCGCGTAGCGCGGTGCTCGAGACGGCCAGGGCGACGCCATCGAAGCCGGTGATGAGCTCAGATACCGCCCATTCCACCTCACCCTGGTCGAGGCCGCGTTCTCTGATCACCTCACGATTCAGATAGAGATAGGGATGAAAATACGTTGTGATGAGTTCTTCGCCGATACCGAACCGCGACTTGAGTGACTCTATCGCCGCGGTTCTGTCGAAGCTGCCCGGATCGACATACGCTGCTTCGAACCCGAGTTCGCTGAGGTATCCTGGCGCCTCGGGCGCGCCGTGATCGGCGGACAGCACGATCAGGACATGCTCGAGCCCGACCCGCCGATCGACGTATTCGAAAAGTTCGGCCAACGTGCGATCCAGCCGCAGGAGATTGTCCTCACTCTCGAGACTCGAAGGACCGAAGACGTGGCCCACATAGTCGGTGGATGAGAAGCTCACGGAGAGATAATCGGGAATCTCGTCGGCGCCAATCCCCTCGTTCTCGATGAGCGCCTTGGCGAATTTCAGCGTCAACTCGTCTCCAGCCGGACTGACGGTCAGCAGCGTCGTGAAAAATCTGTCGCCGGGCTCGCCATAGGGGTGAGGGAAGGTCCGTCCGAAGCCGGGGAGGGCGGTCTCGTAGGGCCTGTCATCCGCGTCACCGAAGCGATATGTGGACGCTTTGTGGGTGAGTTCCCAGGAACGTCCGGCATATTCGTCTGCCGGCCTGTCGTTGTTGAACGCGGTCACCCAGTCGGGATAGCGATCGTAATAGAACCGGCTGGTGATGAACTCGCCGCTCTTCTTCGAGAACCAGAACGCTTTACCGGTATGCCCGGCCATCGAGATGGCTCCGCGGTCCTTTACCGAAACCCCGAAGATTCTTGACTCCTGCCCATAGAATAGCTTCAGCTCATCGCTGAAGGTGGACACCTGAATGGCGGATGGCGAACGCCCGTCCGTGCGCGCGGCCCTCTGCGTGGGGTCGATCTCGGTTGCCTGATCGACGCCACCGCCTTCCGTCAGGATCGGGTAACGCGCGTCCTCAACGTTGTAGGTGAGTACGCCACTCGCCCGATCCAGCCAGACGTTGGCGACCATGCCATGGGCGGCAGGGTCGGCGCCGGTCGCCAGCGTTGTGTGGCCGACGATGGTCTCCGTATTGGCATGCCGATGATGGGCGTCGAGGTACACGCTGCCCTGCTCCATGAGGTATCGGAAGCCGCCTTCGCCAAAACGATCGTAATAGCGCCACGGCAGATCGCCACGCAGCTGATCGACGGTGATCTGCAGGATGAGCCGCGGTGGACTCTGCCGGACCGCCTGCACTGCGTCTTCAGCGTTGCAGACAGCAGAAAGACAGACGAGCACGACGCCTGCCGTCAGTGCGTGGCCGTTTCGACTCAGCATGATGAATCTCCCGCAGCGGGCTGGTCCTGCGGCCAAGGGGAGCGTACCGGACTCACCAAGGCGGGCATGGGAAGTGCGGCCCAACGCGTGCCGTTCGCATCCATCAGTCGGAACCGGGTGGTCTCTTGAGTTTCTCCATCACCTGGTCGATGGAGAAACTGCCTGCCTTCTGCCGTGGCGGGTACTCCTGGAAGGTTGCCAGGAAATTACCCACGTACCACTGTGCCGGCACCAGTACGAACGCGCGGTCTATGAGCCAATCGTAGTAGCTGTTGGACGTGAAGTAGGCGCGCTCATAGGGATCGCGCCGCAGATTGAACACCAGGGGAACGCGCAACGGCGTCCATGGCTCGATCCAGGCCCGCAGCGTCTCCTTTTCCTTCTGCTCCATGAAGATCAGTTTCCAGTCATTCCAGCGCAACGCGGTCAGGTCGCCCGTATCGGAGAAATAGAAAACCTCCTCACGCGGGCTCTTATCCGTATCCCCGGTCAGCAGGGGCAGGACGTTGTAGCCGTCAAGATGCACCCGATACTTGCGCCCGCCTGCCTTGACCCCGTCCAGCAGCTTGTCCTTGATGTCCGGTTCACCGGCGGCGGCGAGCAATGTCGGCATCCAGTCCATGTGATGCACGATCTGGTTGGTGACCGACCCGGGCTCGACCTTGCCCGGCCAGCGGACCATGGCCGGTACACGCCAGCCGCCTTCCCAATTCGTGTTCTTCTCACCCTGGAAGGGCGACCAGGCTGCGTCCGGCCAGGTATTCATGTGCGGCCCGTTGTCCGTGGAATAGAACACCATGGTGTTGTCGGCAATCTTCAATTCATCCAGCAGTTCCAGGAACCGGCCGATATGCATGTCGTGCTCGACCATGCCGTCCGCGTATTCATCCTGCCCGGAGATACCGCGCAGCTCGTCCTTGACGTGGGTCCGGAAATGCATCCGCGTGCCATTCCACCAGACGAACCACGGCGTTTTGGCACGCTCGGCATTCCGGATGAACTCGACAGCCCGATCGACGGTTTCGTCATCCACCGTCTCCATCCGCTTCTTCGTCAGCGGACCCGTGTCCTCGATACGTCCATCCGCATACGAGTGGATCACGCCGCGTGGCCCGAATCGTTCCCTGAAAGTAGTGCCATCTTTGAGCACCAGGTCCCCGGGATAGTCTTCGTTCTCGGGTTCCTCCTCCGCATTGAGGTGGTAGAGGTTGCCATAGAATTCATCGAAGCCGTGGTTCGTGGGCAGGTGCTCATTCTTGTCACCCAGGTGGTTCTTGCCGAACTGCCCGGTGGCATAACCCTGCGCCTTCAGCAGCGTGGCGATCGTCGGATCCTCCTCACGCATGCCTAGATCGGCGCCTGGGAAGCCGACTTTCGAGAGGCCGGTGCGGAAGACGCTCTGGCCGGTGATGAAAGACGATCGGCCGGCGGTGCAGGATTGCTCACCGTAGTAGTCGGTGAACATCATGCCTTCCGTTGCGATCCGGTCGATATTGGGCGTGCGGTAGCCCACCAGCCCGAACGTGTAGGCGCTGATGTTGGACTGACCGATATCATCACCCCAGATCACCAGGATGTTGGGCTTGTCCTGCGCTTGAGAAACTGAGCAGCCCAGCAATGCAAGTACACACAGCAGGCGGATAGCATGGGGCAGACCTTTCATAGTACTTCTCTCCGTCTTGGTTAATTGGCGATGCCGCGCGAAACCGGCGAGGGGATCCGATTCAGCGTCGCGTACAGTGTGGGTACGAGCACCATGGTTATCACTGTACCAAACGTCAGCCCGGCCATGATCACCATCGACATCGAGATCCAGAACGCGTCCTGAAGCAACGGGACCACGCCCAGCACCGTAGTAGCCGCCCCCAATATCACCGGGCGGACCCGGGAGATACCGGCGTCGATCGTCGAATCGTACGGCGTCTTGCCCGATGCCAGGTTGGCACCGATCTCGTCCATCAAGACGATGGAGTTCTTGATCATCAATCCTGCGAGGCTCATGGCGCCGAGCAGCGCCATAAAGCCAAACGCGGTCTGGGTCGGCAACAGGATCGCGGTGATGCCGATGATCGCGAACGGGATCGCAAGCGTGATGATCAATGCCGGGCGCACCGCGTTGAACAGTGCGACGATGATGATTGCCATGATCACCATAGCTGGCACCATGCCGGGAACCAGTGCCAGCTGAGCGGTCCGGGTGCTGTCGTACTCGCCGTCCCAGAACATGCTATAGCCAGGCGGCAGCTCTATCGCTTCGAGTTCGTCGATCACGTCGGCGCGCAGGGTCGGAAACGTGACACCATCCGGCGTCGCCTGAATGGCCGCCTGGCGGCGTCTCTGGAAACGGACGATGATAGGGTCTTCCCAATCGATCCGGATGTCCTTTGTGACCTGTCCGAGCGGCAGGGTCTTGAGGCCCAGAGCCGGCTGAACCTGCACCAGATCCAGTTCCCCCGCTATCCGTTGACGGTCCGCGTCGACGTTGCGCCCGATAATGGGCAGTACAGCATCGCCTTCACGATAGAGGCCAAGCGGCGTTCCGTCGAAGCTCCTCCGGGTCGCCTGGGCAATGTCCTCTCGCGACACGCCTGACCAGCGCGCGCGCTCCTGATCATA
>CAMYOC010000009.1 GCA_947259915.1 uncultured Gammaproteobacteria bacterium | reverse complement strand
CAAGAGGAATCGCGCGCCAGATCTGCCGTGAGTTTTCACGCACACGTAGCCCCGAAGCTACGATCCGGACATCTCCGCCGGTCGGCGTACCGTCGTCGTTGACCTCGGTCCAGCAGCCCTCCCAGAGTGTCATGTCTTCGTTGCAGTAGTCCCTGGCGTTGAACTCGTCGACATACATCGTCGGCTCGTGTTCGGTGCCGAACAGATTCCCCTGCAGCATAAAGCCCTTCCAGATCTCCTCAGCGAAATACATCTGCCCGGCCCGGCTCGGATGATAGCAATCGAACCGCGATACATGGTACGGCTGGATCCCGTCTGCCTGTCGGAACACGCGGTCGTTGAACAGGACCCTGACACCGTTGCGCCCGCTGTACTCGCGCGCCTTGAGTGCCATCAGCTCATTGAGATCGGTGACGAATTGCAGCGCCTCCTCACGATCCTGGCTATTGGATTTGCTGCTGAGTACCTTGCCGCAGGGCCCCTCGTCGACGCCCTCGCTTTCGAGCCACTGGTCCAACAGGATATCGACGAGCAGGTCCTTTGCTTCCTCGGCCCGATCCAGGATATTGCAGGCATCGTTATCAAAAAAATGATCGCAGGCGTCCGATGCGGCGCCGTCCTTGACCTTGTTGCTGTCCAGGTCCCAGGTTGCCTGACAGTTCTCAAAGACGATGTTGTGGTCACGACCTGACATCATCTCGGGGAGCCGGGTGACATCGAGTACGCCGCTCCAGTAGATCGTGCCATGTGCAGGCAGGCTGTCTGTCAATTGCAGGAGCGTCGCATCGATATGGGATTCCACACGCTCCAAATCGCCCGTGTAGTCGTGTCCGCGCGCCTGACAAACGTCGTTTGCTCCCAGATTGATAAAGACGGTCTCGACCTCGGGATCCGCGGTGACCCTCAGGGCCTGATCAAACGCGTCCTTCCATTCTTCGCCGTCATCTGACTCGTCGATGACGCGATCCGGTGCGAAACCCATCATCGACGCCAGTGACCAGCTCTCCCGACCCGCAGCATAGCTCCAGTCGCGACTCTGCATGCCGCCGAGAGTGTTGATGCAATCTATGATGTCGAACCGATCGCACATATCCGACGTGTGGGTCGCGGAGGCTATGCTGTCGCCGATGATGCCGAGCTTTCCTGTCGGCGTCGTCTGTGAGAATACGGGCGGGATGGTCACCAGCAAAACCAGCGATGCCAGCGCCGCCGCCCGCACCAGGTTGACGGATATCTTCCTTCGTTCGTGATACGTCGCTGACACGCGATACACGCTCCCGGTCCGCAAAACCCCCCGCACGATCTGATTCTACCCCTAAGACGTGGCAGGTCTGCAAATACCCGGATGTAGCGAACCACGTATCAATGACTTGCCGATATAGCGCGTAGGCGTTCGCCGGGTCCATGGAGGCGCCGGAGTTTATCGACTGGCTGGCGGCTGCTGCACTCCGCGGTCTAGAATCACCGCACGCCGGGGGGAGACAGGGACATCGTGGGCTACCGCGCCTATATCAGCTATAGCCATGCAGATGAGCGTTTCGCAGCCTGGCTGCAGCGCCAGATCGAAACGTATCGGCTGCCGACACAGATTGCTGCCGACAAGGGTCTCAGCCATCTCAAGCCGGTGTTCCGCGACCGGGCCGATCTGCCCTCTTCTGCCAATCTGTCCGACTCCCTGCAGGAAGCCATTGCCCAGTCAGAAGCGCTGATCGTCATCTGCTCAAAGCAGGCGGCCGGCTCGCAATGGGTCGGCGAAGAGATCGACCTGTTCAGAAAAACTCACGGGGATCAGCGGATCTTCGCGATCATCGCTGCGGATGCGCCGCCGGATTGTTTCCCCGCTGCGCTGTTGCAGGATGCCGACGGCCGGTCAATCGAGCCGATTGCTGCGGATGCGCGACGCGGCTTCGATGGACGTCGTGATGCATTGCTCAAGATCATCGCCGGGCTTCTGCAGGTGCCCTTCGATGGTCTCAAACAACGGGACCTGCGGCGGCAGGTGCGGCGCCGGACGATCGCGATGGGCACCGCGGGCGCAGTGGCCGCGGTGACGCTGTACCTCGCTGTGGTCGCTCAGGATGCGCGCAACAATGCAGAACGCAGACGCACCCAGGCTGAAGGCCTGATCTCCTTTATGCTGGGTGATCTGCGATCCCGGCTGGAACCGATCGGCCGCCTCGATGTTCTTGACGCGGTGGGCGATCAGGCGATGGACTACTTCAGCTCGCTGGAGAAAGACGAACTGACCCCCGAGGCCCAGCTGGGCAGCGCCCAGGCGCTGCGCCAGATCGGCGAAGTGCGCTTGTCTCAGGGCGACCTGGAGCGCGCCTTCGACGCCTTTAGCTTATCCAATGAGCAGACGCAGCGATTGTTCGCCGCTGATCCGGATGCCGAGAACGTCGAGTTCGAGCTTGGCCAAAGCCATTTCTGGATCGGTTATGTCTACCTTGAGCGCAGCGATGTGGAGCAGGCGCGGACCCGCTTCCAGCAGTATCTCGAGGTCTCCGAGTCGCTGTTGCGGCGCAGACCCGATTCCACCGATTACCAGACCGAGCTGGCCTACGCATTGACCAATCTGGGCACCCTCGAAATCGCTGACAGCCGATTCGAAGCCGCAGAACAGTATTTCAGTAGCGCGGCCGGGATCAACGAGACGCTGCTGGAACAGAGCCCGGACGACCCGCAACGCATGGACAATCTGGCGACCACCTGGTCCTGGCTCGGCGCGGTGGCGTCGGAGTCGGGCCAGATCCTCTCTGCCGTCGAATGGTATGCAAAAGAGTATGAGCTGCGTGCTCGCGCCGTTGACGATCGTACCGACTGGCTCGAGATGGAGCTGTTGGCCAATACCGCCATCCTGCTCGGGCATCACCAGCTTCTGGGCGGCCAGACCGATTCAGCTCACCGACATTTTGGCGAGGCGCGCGACTACGGCGGGCGGCTCGTGGAACACGACCCGACCAATGCGCTGTGGCAGCGCCTCAGGGGCTTCGCGCAGGTGGCGCTGGCAAGAAGCTCTATGGTCCGGGATGAACTGGACGCGGCACGAAACCACGCCGACCTGGCCGTGGCTGATCTGCTTCCGCTGGCGGACGCCGCGCCCGACAACATCTGGTTATCGGCGGACCTGCTCAATGCACTGGCCCAGCAGGCACGTGTGCTGCGCGCCGCCGGCGACGATCATATGGCCCGGGAAGTCGCAACCCAGGCGCTGGCCCGCTTTGGTAAAGCGGAAACAGACGATAAGCGTCTCCTGGCAGAGGCGGCCAGGCTGCAGCTGCTCGACGGCGACCTGCAGCGTGCTGATGGCAATCGCGACGCAGCGACGCGGGCCTGGGAAAAAGGTCTCGCACTGCTCAACCAGCTTCCGGCGAATCACGGGGAAACCGGACTGAAGCTCGTACGGATGATGCTGTCGGAACGCCTGGGGGATACAGTCACCGCAGAGCGCCTGTGGCAACAACTGATCGAATCAGGATACGGCGACGAGAAAGACGGTAAGATCGCTCAGGCGCTAGTATCGGGTACGAGCAACAAGGAATAAAAACCGGGAGGAAACTATGTCTGATGTAAAACTGAATGTGGTCGCCGGATCGAAGAACGAGCAGGGGTGGAAAAATGTCACGGCTTCCAACGGCGCGGCCTATGCCTACAAGTACACCGGCGGCGGCGACAACAACGGCAATCAGACCTTTATCGCCAACCATCAACCTGACACTTTCGACATCGTGTTCCAGGGGCAGGATGGCAGCACCTATCAATTCACCGAATTCAACAACAAGACCACGCCCAGTGACCTGAGCGGCGTGGTGAATGCCGATGGCACGGTGATCACGGTCACAGACACCTGCGTAACCGTCGGCGACTTCTCGTTCGGCGCCAAGGTCGGAGTCCGGAAGGGCGATGGCTCTGCGCCAGATGTGACCTTCGACTGCGACCCGGTGGTCAGAAACCGGCCAGGACAAGATTGATCCATAAAAACGGGGTCAGAGACGTATTTTTCCAAAACCAGGAAAGATCGCTCTCTGACCCCGATCTATTCCCAAGCCGCAGCCAGCGAAGATCGCTCGCCCCTAAGAGACGTCGACGGCTAGCGGTTACGCTGGACGATGGCCTGGAGTTCCCGGTCCAGCGTCTGCGCCGCCTCGGCCCCGGTGAGATCACCTGTTAAGGTCCGGTTGAACGCACGGGCGATGCTCGCCGAGATCTCGCTGTAAAACGGCGACGTCGGGCGGGCATACAAGCGGGAGGTGAAGACCTCTTTGCCGAGGCCGATCACCGGGACGTCCCCGACGAGCATTTCATCCTCGTAGAGTGTCCCGAGGATCGGTAGCAGACCGGCCTCACGCGCCTGGCGCTCCTGCTGCGCCGGGTCGGTGAGATAACGGATGAGCTTCCACGCCGCGTCGCGTTCCGGTGTGCCGGAGCCGGCGTTGATCATCAGATTCCAGCCACCGAGACAGCTCGCGCTGCGACCGCCCGCCGCCGCTGCCGGCAGCGGTGCCACGCCGAATTGATCGGATGTGAACCCGGCCTCCCGCAGCGCACCGTAGACATATGGCCAGCTACGCAGGAAAACCGCATCTCCGGCGAGGAAGGCATCGAGGGCCTCGCGTTCACGGAAGTCCGTCACCGCCGCCGGCGCGATCTGATCGGCGACCAGTTTGCGTGCGATATCGAGACCTCGCGCCGCGGCATCGCTGCCTACCAGGACCGTGTCGGTCTCGGTCACCCCGCGCATGACCATCCCGGTGACCGTGAGCTGGGTGCTCATCAGCTCGCCGCCGGCGCTCCAGATGTACTCGGCAGCGTTGACCGCGCCACCTTCGTATTCGGCACCCTGGAATACAAATCCGTAGCGGGTGCCGCTGTCCTGTTTGACCTTGCGCGCGATGTCAGCGAGCTCCTGCCAGGTTGCCGGCGGGGCGGCGAATCCGCTCTGCGCGAGCTTGTCTTTGCGGTAGAACAACAAACCGGCGTCCGTGTACCAGGGCACCCCCCAGATACGCAGACGATAGGTCGCCGACCCGAGCGCCGGCGCCAGGAAGGCATCGCGCTCATAAGCCTGGTAGAAGCGCCGGGTCAGATCCTCGACCCATTTATTCTTCGCGAACTCGGCCGTCCAGACGACATCGCTCGCGATCAGATCGATCCCGCCCGCGCCGGACGACAGCACCTCCACGAGCTGATCGCGGTGGGCATTGTTGTCCCGGTCCATCTGGCGCCAGGTCACTTCGATCGCGCCGCGGTTTGACTCATTAAACGCGTCAACGAGCCGCTGCACGGTGCCGGTGTCGTCCGGACCCGACGCGAACACGATTTCCGTCACCTCGGCCTCGGCTTCGACCGGCGCCACCAGCAGCAAGGTCGCCGCCAGGCCGAGCGCGGCCGCCAGCAGGATCGACGGCAATCTGGATCTTACTGGACTACACGAATCTCGCATGGCTCGTTCCTTTTGTTGCGACCATTGCACCGGCAGCGGGGAAACCCGATCGGGCCCCCGACCGGATTTTTGTTAGCCCCTATAACAAAGATAGCAGCCAGGCTGGTGCCGGTCATAGCTTAATAGCTTGTTTCCGAAGAGCCGTTATTGGCGCAGTTTTCGTTGCCAATCAATGCGTTTCGATCAGCGTGTGATGTAGGGTGAAAGTTGCTCTTCGAACTTCATATAAAGTTCGTAATTGTGCGTGACAGTGTCGTTGATGTCTTTCTGGATCCATGCGGTCCGCAGAGACTCGCGAACCCATTGGTGCTCCGCCCAGTTGCCACCCGCTGATTTGACCACTTCGATCTCGGTCGCCGGAGCCCCGGCAGCTTCCGTCATGCCGCTCATCATCTGGCCCAGATCGCGAAAAGAAACCGCTTCGTCCTTGTCGGCTTTCTCCGCAAGCTCTTTGAGGTTCTCCATCTTTTGTTCTTGCAGTTCTTCGGTCCGTTCCATTACGCGAATAAACTCGCGAACCTGATCTTTACTCAAGCGGCCATTGGACGGCGGGTCATAGCGATCCTCTCCAGCGGCGTCCATCAGCTCCGCCTGACGGGCTATACCACCCAACATCCCCGACGGGGCACGCGAGTCCGGACTGGTGGAATCGGAGAATCCGCCGAATTCAGCCCCGCCCATTGATGGCATCAGCAAACGACCAACCGTCATCGACAGGATGAACATAGCCACGATTGCTGCCAGCAGCGAAAGGATAAAGTGACCTGTGCGTTTCCCGTCGGGGACATCCAGATAAATGGGGATGATCTTCCATAGAAGCACCATTCCGTAGATGAACAGCCCGAACGCCAGCAATCCTCCCACCCACGGCAGCCACGCGACCGCCTGACCGACATAGCCGGGAATAAACGCGAACGTCGTCGCGGCGAGGCCAAGCGCGAAACTGTTCTTGCCGCCAAAAGCGCCCGCCAACGCACTGACGACAAACGCGATGACAACGGCCGCGATTGCCGAGGTGATCATTGTCAGGATCGTAGAAACGATCGTCGGACGAAACCGTCCAAAAAACGATGCTTCGCCACCAAGGAAACCGAAGATATAGGCGCCGACAGCCGCCAAGATAATCAGAGGAACCGTGAGCAACAAGGCAGTCTTCTGCCAGTTGTCCGCCTCTGGCAGGTAATTGCGCCAGGTTTGCTCCGAGTCGAATATGCCCCCGCTGATGAGACTCAACGTTCGCTTCAAATCGACCATGGATTGCCTCGCTATGTTCCAGCCAGATATTTACGCCGCAATAATGATCAATATTAGCAGCAAAAATGTGGATTGCCGGAGGTGCCGGTGTTCGGTTTCTTAGGTTGTGTGAACAGGGTGCCGGATTCGCTATTCCCCGGGGTGGTACGTCCGCACCGCCCGCGCCTCGACGTCCTCGCGATAGTAGGCGACATTCTTGAAGTCACCATCGAGATAGCGCGAGACCTGATCATCAAAATGCGGTGAATCCGTGTCCCCGCTCTGGCCGCCGATCAGGATGGTCTTTGCCTTTACCTTGTCACCGAATTCTACCGCCGCGACAAAGCTGTTGCCGCTGTAGCCATAGATCCGCTGGGTCCCGGGAAAACGCCGGGCGCGGAACGAGGCGAGCGCGCCCCAGTCGCCGGCGGCCATGCCGACGGGAAGGCTCGGCGCCTGGTCATCGTATCGAAGATCGATATCCCCGGAGAGCCGCTGGTAGCGATTGGCCTCGCCCCACGGGATCTGCCACTGGCCAAATCTGTCTGTAAGGCTATCGACGGTCTCCGCGAACACCCGCAGGCGCTCTACAAGAGGAGAGTCCATGGCGAAGTAGTTGATCAGCGCCATCCCGTTCAGGTCTTCCGGATTCTCGCCGTCGGCGCGGTACTGCATGCCGTAAAAATGCGCCAGCGTCATCGGCACCGAATCCACGGCCACGGCGAAGTCCCAGTCCCGCAATGCGTCGATCGGCGCGGCCAGTTGCGGCCAGTTTTCGTTAGCAGTGTCATAGACCCCGTCATAGGCAGCAATCAGACCCGGGATCAGCGTCTCGAACCCGGGCAGAGCCGGGTCATGTGCCAATCCCAGCAACCCGTCGAGCGTCAGATCCGATATCCCTTTCAGTACTCGCTGCGCATGCACCGCGCGGAAGTTCTCGGCATCCGGCGCCATATAAACCGGATAATTTTCCGGCCTCGGGCTAAAGGCCCCGGCCGCGGTAAACGGCGTCGAGTTACAGTTTTGTATCCAGCCGTTGGCAGGATTGATCACGGTGATGGTCTCATCGACCGTGTGCAGCCCAAGCCAGTCGGTCGCCGGGTTGCTGCCATCGACCGGCTGCGAGAAATCGAACTGCGGGTCCCGTCTCGGCACAAAGTTGCCGTGGAAATACGCGATGTTGCCGCCCGAGTCCGCGTAGACCGTGTTGTTCGAGGAATTGGTGCGGATATCCATCATCTCGAGAAAGCCATCCAGGTCGGCCTGTTTGGTGCGGATATACGACTGTTGCAAAGCCTTGACCGGATCCCAGTTGATCTTTGTCGCGACCCATTGGCCATCGATCATGTGCGTGATCGGGCCGTGGTGCGTGCGATAGGTCGGGAAGGTCCGTTCCGACAGACCGTCGCCGTCCTTGTACTGCAGCGTCACCTCGGAGACCTCGACCGGTCGCAACGCATCGCCATAGCGATAGAACAGCTGGCCATCCTGCTCGACGACCTCCTCGATGAACTCATCGATAAAGTCCACATAGGTCGAGGTGTGCATCCAGCCGGTGTGCGCGTTGAACCCCTGATAGACAAAAAACTGACCCCAGGTGACTGCGCCATACGCGTTGAGCCCCTGCTCGCTGACCATATGCACCTCGCCACGGAAGTAAAACGTCGTGTGCGGATTGATCAGCAACATCGCATCGCCGGACGCCGTGTGTTCACCCGAGATCGCAAAACCATTCGAGCCCAGATGCCGTTCGTAACCGAATTCAGGTGCCCGTGCCTGCTCGAGCGCCGCCGTCTCGATCGATGCCCCGACACCGTAGAAGGCCTTGATACCGGCGAGCGGGATCTGCTCGATATCGCCGCCGATCGAACCCTCGAAGAAGAACATCGGCATCCACGGCTCGAAGCGTTCAAGCACTTTTGGTTCGACCTCGGGATGGGTCGCCAGATAATAGTTCAGCCCGTCCGCGAAGCCGTCGCATAACTCACGCAGCCAGTCCGGCGACGCCGCATAAGCCGCCCGCGCCTCGGCGGTCGTCATATAGAGACGGGCACGCAGGTCGCTAAAGATCGCGGCCTCGCCCTCGGCCTCCGCCAGGCGCCCGATGGCCCAGGTGTAATTGCGTTCGATGCGGGGGAAGTCGTCTTCGGCCTGGGCATAGAGCAGACCAAAGACCACATCGGCGTCGGTCTGAGCATAGATGTGCGGGACGCCGAAATCGTCACGGATGATGGTGATGGCCTTTGCCCGCTCGGCGAGTCGGGCGAGTTCGGGATCGGATGGGACGGGCGCGTCTT
Organism: uncultured Gammaproteobacteria bacterium; assembly: GCA_947259915.1. GTDB lineage: Bacteria > Pseudomonadota > Gammaproteobacteria > Steroidobacterales > XN24 > CAMYOC01. The sequence goes on along the minus strand of CAMYOC010000009.1, from coordinate 37,926 downwards.
GTGAACAGGCGGCGAACAGCAGGAGGATCAAGACTGCGCCAAGGTAAGGCTGACGGAAAACCGGGCTCATGCGGCGGGTCCCAGGCTTGCGGTTCCTGCAGTCTACAGCGTCAGGCGATGGGTGAGATGAGATGCCAAAGAAAAGGCCAGCTCGTTCGCTATATATAAGGTGGACCGGTCGCCGTGGCAAAAGGTGTCAGACTCATTTTTCGGCAAAACAGGCCTGAAACCCTTTTTTGTTTATAGCTGGCTCTTGATCGGCAGCATGCGGTAGAAACCCACCTTGAATCGCTGCCCCCAGGTGGTCTCCGGTTCCTTGGTGTAGATCACCTCTTCGCCGTCATCATGCGTGATCCAGATGATCTTGCCGCGTTCGTCGAGTTGCAGCTCGTAGGCCTTGCCCGGGATACCCGCGATGACTCTACCGGCCAGCCCGGACGCCAGCTCCGGCGCGTGCAGGATGATGCCCATCTCGGTGTTGATATTGGCTGAGCGTGGATCCCAATTGAAGGTGCCGACAAACAGTTCCGATCGATCGACGATAAACGCCTTCGCATGCAAGGTGCCGCCGGAGCGCCCCATCCCGGATTTCCTCACCCCTTGCGCCTGGGCATCCGGGCGGACTTCATACAGCTCGACACCCATCTCGAGCAGCGGTTTGCGCGCCGGGACATACCCGGAATGGACCACCGCATGGTTGTTCGCGGCCAGCGAATTGGTGAGCACGATCACGCGCATGTCTCGCTCGCGTAATTCGCCGAACCCCTCGATGCTTTTGCGCGGCACAAAGTACGGCGTGATCAACATGAACTCCCGCTCGCCATCGAGGATCGCCTGGCGCAGCGGCGGTATCATCGTCTCCGCTTCAGCCGCGAGCCTCTTGTCGGCCTTCTCCGGTGCGTCATAGACCAGCTCGTAGGGGACCCAACTGAGATCCTCCCCCTGGATCCTCTCACCCGCCAGGATCTCGTTCAAGATGCCCTCGTAACGCGTCGCGTCCTCATTGGTCAGCGCATCAGCGATCCGCGCACGCAATGCGGCGATCTCCTGCCATGGGTCCTCGGGCGGATCGAGGACGACCGAAACGGGCACCGACAGGCGATCGTTCCAGTAGAGATCGAACATGGTCGAGACCTCATCGACCACCGGCCCGATACCCATCACGTCGAGATCGCCGAAATTGGTTTTCTCGTCAGCCGCGAAATATTCGTCGCCGATATTGCGCCCGCCGATGAGCGTCACCTGGTTGTCGACGGTGAACGATTTGTTATGCATGCGCCGATTGAGCCGGCGGAAGTCGCCAAGGAAGTTCATCCAACGCGCAAACCCCGAGCGGCGCGCAAAGGGATTGAAGATGCGCAGCTCAAAATTGGGGTGGGCGTCGAGCGCCAGCAGGCCGCGATCGTAGCCGGAAGTAAGGATATCGTCGAGCAGCAGACGGACACGCACACCCCGGTCCGCCGCATCGAGCAGACCGCTGACAAACAGCAGCCCGGTCTTGTCATTATTGATCAGGTAGTACTGGGCATCGATGGAACGCTCGGCCAGCCGCGGACCGGAGACCCGCAGCGCCTTGGCCATCAGATTATCCTCGACCAACATGAATCCCGATTCGCCAACCCGGTCGCCGGTCAATCCAGCGACCCGCCTGCCCAGCCAGGTATCGTCGGTGTCCTGCAGCGCCGACGAGGCGGTCTTCGGCGCGTCAAAATCGACAGTCGCGCAACCGCCAAGAACGCCGAGCAACAATATGGGCAGGAGTCTGGTCAGGCAACGAGGCATCGGGCGATTCTCTTCGCCCGGGTGTGGCGGGTCAAATAAAATGGGGTCAGAGTAAATAAATATGTTGGCGTGCTTTTCTGCCGGATGCGAGCGCCGGAAAGTTGGCCTACAGGGCCTGACTGGCCGAGATATGCACTCTGACCCCCTGTCCCGTTCGCCACGGAGATAGTGCGCTGTTATGGTGAACGCGACACCCCGGGACCTTTGCCCTTGTCCCCAAACCAGAAGCTTGCTCACCGGGCGGACATCGGTTCACTCTCCAAGGAGGCTCATAATGAGAATCACCCTGGCCCTTCTAGCGTTGTTCAGCTTTGCATCTCTATCGCTAGCCGCCGAGCCCGGCCCAGACGGCCTGGACTATGGCGACCATAAGTCCGTCACTCTTCAAGTGAAAGCCTGGGATGCCCTGGGTGAAGGCAGGTACGAAGATGCCGTGAAGTACACCGAAAAATGTGCGGAGCTTTACGAAGCAGAAGCGAGGAAGATGCAAGCGTCATTGAGCGCAAAGCCGTCATCCGATGTGGTGAATGAATACTGGGCATTGAATGATGTAGGTACCTGCTATTTCATCAGGGGCGAAGCCTTGACGAAGTTGAAAAAGAACGAACAAGCCCTGGCCGCTTTCGAAGTCCTCAGGGATGACCTCTACTATGCACAAGCCTGGGATCCGAAAGGCTGGTATTGGGCTCCGGCCGATGCGGCTTACCCGAAGATAGAAATGCTGGAAGCGCGAACCAAAGCTGACTTCTAGCAAAGCTGATGAAGCGCAAAGCGATCGGCGTTGTCATCGCGCTCTTGCTCGGCTCCTGTGCGGCCAGCGTACCGGGAGATCAAGACGCGGGGCCCGGCTCCAGGGTACAGGTGGTCAAGCAATCTGATGGCACCTTCACTCTTTTGCGAAATGGTGAGCCGTACTGGGTCAAGGGCGCAGGCACCGGCGGCGGACAAGGACTCGGCGGTGGCGATCTTGAACTGCTCGCCGCATCAGGCGGCAATTCCATTCGCACCTGGTCGATAGAACAGCTGGAGCAGCTTGTCGATGGAAAGTCTCTGCTGGATCGCGCTCATGAATTGGGCATTTCCGTCACAGCCGGCCTCTGGGTGCAACATGTTCGCCACGGATTCGATTACTCCGACCGTGCCAGCATCGCCAGGCAGCGCGCCCGGTTGCGCGATGCCGTCCTGAAACACAAGGATCATCCCGCGCTACTGTTCTGGGGGCTGGGCAACGAGATGGAAGCCTTCGAGCCCAACGTAGAGGGCGAAGTCATCTGGCGGGAGTTGAATCATCTGGCCGGCATCATCAAGGAGCTGGATCCGCATCATCCGGTAGTGACGGTGGTCGCCGGAGCCGACTCGGAAAAAATTGCCGGCATCGTCAAGCACTACCCGAACATGGACATCCTCGGCGTCAATGCCTATGGCAGCGCCCCCCTTGTCGGTCAGAACCTGGTCGGTATGGGTTGGACGGGTCCCTACCTGCTTACCGAATTCGGCGTGACCGGAACATGGGAGGCGCCTGCCACGCCGTGGGGTGCGCCCATCGAACCGGACCCCAGCACCAAAGCGGCAGAGACCTATACCGCTTACAAGATGGATCGTGACAACAACGTCGGGCGTTCTCTCGGTTCCTACGTTTTCTTCTGGGGGTACAAGCAGGAAGCAACCGCCACCTGGTTTGGAATGTTTCTGCCGTCTGGCGAGGCACTGCCGCGCGTTGATGCAATGGCATACGCCTGGTCAGGTAAATGGCCGGAAAATCGCGCGCCCAAATTGCGGGAATTGGCAACGCCTGTTGCCTTCAAGAGGGTCAAACCGGGTTCCCGATCGTATGCCGAAGCTGACTGTATCGATCGCGAGGGCGACGCACTACGTTTCGTTTGGGATATCCGGGCAGAGAGTTCGGATCGCAGAACAGGCGGTGATGCCGAAGCCGTCCCGCCATCCTTTCCGGATGCCATAGAAGAAGGACAAGGCACCCGTCGAATAGAGTTCAGGGCCCCGGATCGGCCCGGTGCTTATCGTGTGTTTGTGACGGCTTACGACGGGCAAGGGGGAGCCGTAGTGCATAACCTGCCATTTTTCGTGGAAGATTAGCGAGTCTCGCGCCTGGAAATGGGGTCAGAGTACTTTTCTGCCGGATGCGGGCGCCCGGAACATTGGCCTACAGAGCCTGCTTCGCCGAGAAATTTACTCTGACCCCCTATCCCCAGACGAATCTTCTCCGGGACACAAAATAGTCGGCGAATAGCCGGTTCCCTGGCACTTGACATAATGTGCCTCTGACTACGGGTTCTGCAACGCCCCAGGTTGCGCGAGGTCCAAAAAAACACAACGACCGATCTGGCAAAATCGGCGCCAACCCATTGATCGACAATTAACAATCGAAGTGAATCGCACGGGTCTAGACTTCCGCTGAAAATAGGCGCAAGTTTGGTCGACTGACGATGGCCGGACGGGCCAAAGCCAGTGACGCAATAAAAAAACAGGCCACCGGTTCTCCCCCTTCGTCGAGAAGCGATCAAGCTCTCCCCGAAGGTTTCCGGAGCACCCGGCTTCAATGACAACTTCGTCACCAATTGGGGGAACACAAATGAACAAACGACTCATTCTCGGAATGGTCGCGCTGACCATTCTGGCAGTGCCGATCCAGGCAACCATCGCCCGCGACAAGCCCTTCCCGACAATCGTCGACACACTAACCGGGTCCCCCCCCGAAGGCTTCGCGATCGGCAAGGGGCATACCGCATATAACAGCTCACCCCTTGGCTCCATCTACAAGGTGGACTTGCGTTCGGGGCAAGGGGAAGTCCTGGTCCCGGTGCAGAATCCGGACCCGTTGAGTGCCTGCGTCATACTCGGCATGCGTGTCGACCCGCGCACCAACTATCTGTATGCCGCCGGATGTTTCAACGGCAACGCATTTGTCTATGACGCGGACACCGGCGCCCTGATAATGGAATATCAACTAAACAACTCGCCAGAATTCGGGGTAGTCAACGATCTGACCATTACCAAGGATGCGGTCTACTTCACCGATTCCTTCCGCCCGGTCTTGTACCGACTGCCGCTGTCCAAAAATGGCGGGCTGCCACTCAATCCCGGCGCTGCCACTGAAATACCCCTGCCCGACGAATTTATACTTGACCCTGAGAACGACCCCTGTTGTGGCGGGAACGGCATCGTGTCGACGCCCAACGGGAAGACCCTGATCATCGGTCACTCGAATCTGGCGCGGCTATACCGCTTCGATACGGCCACCGGTGATGTGGATCAGATCGCTGTTGATGGTCCTCTTACGGGTTTTTTGGATGGCATCGCGATGCAGGGCGACACCCTGTATATCCTGACGCCTTACGACTTCCCCGGCCCACCCGTTTCCATCGACAGGATCCAGGTCGTGGAGCTGGATAAGGGCAATCTATCGGGCACACTCGTCGACACAATCACCGATCCTGATAACCTGGACGGCGTCGCGAGCGGCGCGATCTTTGGGAACTCTCTGTACGTGAATAACGCCCGGTACGCGACTTTTCCTGAGCCCAACACCCCCTACTGGCTCACCAAACTCAATACCCGGCCAAAAAAGAAATAGAGCGATTGACCGTAAGGTCGTCCGATTAATTCAGAACCCCGCTTCGGCGGGGTTTTTTGGGGGGAAAATGGGGTCAGAGTACTTTTCTGCCGGATGCGGGCGCTCGGAACATTGGCCTACAGGGCCTGCTTCGCCGAGAAACTTACTCTGACCCCCTATCCCCTGCTGCCGGCACCAGATTCTTGTAAAAAACGGAAATCGACATGAAGGAAAATCGAGTCCGGGCATCGGGTTTTGTCGGTCGCTTCCTCGGGAGCTGGGAGTTGGCGCTCGGTGAAATCGCCATCGTCTCCCTCGGTGTCTTGATCGCTCTTTGGGCAGACCAGGCGATACAGGCCCGTCAGGACGCCGCCATGGCGGTCAGCTACCTCGAGCGCCTGCAAACGGATATCAGGGCGGACATCAGGGCGTTGCGATTCAGCAGCGACCAGGCGCGGAACCGGCTCGCGATCACCAGGCAGGTCGATGCATGGCTCAACGACCCGAAGGCTACGCCCGATCCGGACTCGCTGGTCATTAACGTCCACTACGCCGGCGTCTTGTTCCCACCAACTATTTCGAAGTTCACCATCGAGGAACTGAAATCTACCGGGGACCTTCGCCTGTTGAGAAATCAAACGCTCAAGCGGCAGGTGGCTGACTACTACAATCAGATCGGGTTGCAGATCGACCAGTGGAGCGCCTGGGGTGACCAGGGGATAACCGAGACTTACTTTCGCGAACTGGCGTTTATCATTGACCCTGAATTCAGGCTTCGGGCGGGTACGTTCGACCCTACGCTGATGCAGCGATTCCTGAGCGCTTCCCCCGACCAGGGGCTCTCCAGTTTCGCCGAGGTGCAGCGCGACGCACCGGAGATCGCAGCCACCCGCGCCGATGCTGATCGGATACTCAGCCGGATGCGGACGCGTCCGAACTTCGAAGGCTTTCTCCGCGACAGCATGTACTGGGCTCATCTGTCAGCCCAGCTGCTGGACGGTCTGGCCGTCTTCGGCGAAGAGCTGGATGCGATGATCACGGAGGAGCTCGAAGCTCTCAGCCGGTAGTAAGGCTGGTGCCGGTCATAGCTTTATAGCTTGTTTTGATTGCAGAGCCTGCGCCGCGCTACCTCGCTGACGGAGGCAATGGCGCTCGTCATCGGGCGAACAAATAGCAAAATGGTGTCAGGTTTATTTTCTTGCTGTGTGTTGGGCTCATCGGAACAACAAAATAACCTGACACCATTTTTCGCTTTCACATGGCGCGGAATCCACAGGTCTGGAAACGGCGTACGGGTGCTTGAGGAAAAAGCGTGGGATCCTGAATTGCCCGACCGCCGCGGCCTCAGGAAATAAACCTGACACCTTTCTTGTTTCAGCCAGCGGGCAGCGGCGTCTCTTCTCCGGAGGCACGCAGGATCCTGAGCTGCTCGGCCGCCGCGGCCTCGCGCTCCGCCATAAAGCCCTTGAATGCCGGCGTGTCGGCCACGGGCGCCATGAGCGAGTTGCGCCCGTACCAGAACCAGGGGTTGTCCCGTAAATTCAAGCGGTCCCGCTCACGTAAATACCGGACGCAGGATTCGGCGTCTCCGAGGAAACCGTGCAGGTAGGCCAGCAGATCAGCCTGCCGCGCTGGCGAGAATATGGTGACTCCGTCGCGGTATCGGGACAGCAAGTCATTGGCAATCCGCACCGCTGATTCCCGGCCGTCCCTGGCGGCGATCACCGGCAGGGTGTTCACGCGAATAGATAGCGAATTCAGGTCGGGATCGATCTCGAACGCCGTATCGGTGACGCCGGCCCACCAGCCTTCCATGACCGCTTCGGCCTCCGACACATCGCCCCGCGCCAGGGCAATATCTCTCACCATGATCCGGTAGACAGATATCGAGCCGAAGCGGTTGTTAAGGGGCTGTGCCAGTTCTTCCCGGGCGATCGCATATGCAGCCGCGTCCTCGCCCCGGTAATACGCCAATATCGCCTGAGCCAGCGGGCTCACCTCGGCCTCGGGATCGAGTCCGACCGTCGCGGCACCCCAGGCCGTGGCCCGCTCTTCGTCCCCCAGGTGGAGGTAAGTGACCAGCAGGCTTGCCTGCACTTCGGGATCGAGGGGATCCAGCGCCAGGACTCGTCCGTTGAGGATGGCTGCCTCGGCCGCATTACCCCGTCTGAAGTTGAAACCCGCCAGCTGCCCTACCGCATTGGGATCACCGGGGGCGAGATCGGCGGCCAGGCTGTAATTCGCCTCGGCCTCCGCGAAACGGGTCTGGCGCTCGAGGGTATTGCCCATCTGCAGGCGCAGGGCCACCGACAGGGGATCCCGCTCGATGGCTTCCTCGAGGACGCGGACCGCCTCATCCCTCTCACCCAACTCTGCGAGCACCTGGGCCAGCCATTCGCTGGCGCGCACGTTGCCTGGCTCCAGGTCGAGTGCCTGCCTCAGATCCTCCACGGTGCCGGCCCGGTCGCGGCGCACCGGGTCGCGCCAGTAGCGGATCCATGCTTTCAGGACCCAGGCATCCGGCAGCTGAGGATCGATGGCGATCGCCTTATCGACCTGCTGCTGGACTTTCGGCATCGTCTCCTGGAGGTTCAGCGTGCCCCAGTTGGCGAGGTCCACCCACGCCCGGGCGAGACCGGCATGGGCGGCGGCAAACTCCGGATCCAGCCGCAGCGCTTCCTCGAACGACGCCTCGGCGGCCCGGTAGGTCTCCACCCCCGAGCCGGCCAGCAGCTGGGTACCCTTGAGATAGGCGTTGTAGGCGTCCATGTTGCGGGTCGCTACGCGGACCGGCGACGCCGCGTCGGGCCCGCCCAGCAGCCGCACCTGAAGTGCCCCGGCCACCGACCGGGAAATCTCGTCCTGGATGGCGAACACGTCGTCCAGCTTCCGGTCGTAGGTCTCGCTCCACAGGTGGTAGCCGTCGGCGGCGTTGATGAGCTGGGCGGTGATACGGATCTGCTCGCCGGACTGGCGCACGCTTCCTTCGAGCAGGTGGTTGACGTTGAGCGCCTGGCCGATCTCGGCGGGGTCGCCCACCTCGCCTTTGAAGCGGAAAGACGAGGTGCGGGCGGCGACGCGCAATCCCTCCATCTTGGCCAGAACGTTGAGAAGCTCTTCGGTGAGGCCGTCTGAGAAGTATTCGTTCTCCGGGTTGCCGCTCATGTTGACGAAGGGCAGGACGGCGATGGAGCGGTCCGGAGCCGGGGCGAACATGGCGGCGGCCACCTGGGCGGGGTCGGCGGGTTCGGCCGCCGCTTCCGTTGCTGATTTCTCCACCGCCGCTGTCTCGACGACGGCCGGCTGCTCGGGGATCAGCCGGTCGACCACGACGACGCCGATGGCCAAAGCCAACATGACGATGATCAGGGCATTGATCTTGCGCCCGGTGCCCCCTGTGATGGACTGGCTGCGATCGATGTCCTTTTCTTTCCTGATGCCCTCCGGGGTCATCTCATAGACCCAGGAGAAGACCAGCGCCGGAACGAAGAACAGGGTCAGCAGGCCCAGCACGAACCCGAACGCCCAGTCCGGGGCGCCCAGGTTCGGGAACAGCACGTCGGCGACCTGAAGGATCAGCCACGAGGCGACGATATAAAGGACCGCCACCTTGACGACGTTGCGACGCTTGAGTTCTTCGAAAAAGGACATATCCGCGGCTTCTGCCTCCCAATGCAGAAACGATCATGAACGAATGGATCGCTTTGTCAACGAGGCGGCGGTCCGGCCTGTCGTGCGCTACCCGGAGGCCGTCGGGCGACGGCCGGCATCCGCAAGTATGCCGGCGCAATAAAGGGGACAGCTCACCTAATAAGTGAGATTCCCCAACCAAAGCGATACACCAGCAGATAAGTAAACTGTCCCCATAATTCCGCCGGCGGGATAGAATCTGCTGACACCTGAATCCTCTCCACACACCAAGGACTCGATCAATGAAGATACTGGCGGCTGTAGACAGATCCGAGATCAGTCGGACGGTCCTCGACATGACGATCCGGATCGCCGGCGGCATCGGGGCTGAGGTGCTGCTGATAAATGTGGCACCCCGGGCATCCGATGCCCTGGGCCAGCAGATCAAACGCAAGGTCATCTCGGACCCTGTGCCGGAGGAGCTGCTCGACCGTCGTGAGCTTCTTGACACTCATGCAGCCGAGCTCACCGCAGCGGGCATTGATTGCGAGACGCTGCTGATCCGTGGCAACGCAGGACGGACCTTGCTGCGCGAAGCGGAACGGTGGGGCGCGAATCTGATCATCATGGGGTCCCACGGACGCGGCGCCCTTTATAAGAAGGTGATGGGCAGCGTCAGTGAAGCCGTCTTACAGGGACGGCAATTCCCGGTACTGGTGGTGCCGGCACCGGGCGCCGCCTGACGAGCGGTCCGGAAATTGTCCGGGCACCGGACACCGCCTGACCTCAATCCCCGGGGAAGAAGACATGCAGGAAGAAATGGGGCTCAGAGCCCTATTCTTTCTACATGAGAGACGATTTATCTCTGAGCCCTGTTTGCCCTACTCCTCGGCGCCTTCATAACGGCGCATCACCCACGCGCCTGATTCCAACGAGTATTCTTCCTCGATACCGGCGTTGAAAAGCCGGACTCGCTGGAACCCGAATGGCTGGGCAGCCGGTTCGGTCGTCGGTTCATGCAGCCTCAACACGAGTTTCCCCGCGTTACCGCCGAACAGGGAGGCCAGGCCGCCGCCACCTGCCTCGGTACTGTGCCAGACCCCGACGTTTGTCGGCGGCTGGTCCGAACCTTTTTGTGCAGACATGACGGTGACCTTGACGCCGTCTTCCCGGCCCCAGCTGCGCACCGGCGTGGTCACGCCACCGATGCCGATTGAGATGCCCATACTGGGCGCGGGCGCCGCCAGCTCTTCCAGCGTCATCGGCGTAATAGCCGCCGTGACGCGTTCGTTCACAGCCGTCAGCTCTTCCGCGCCGACGGCCGTCGGGCCTGCGACCAAGGTGCGCGTGTCGACCTCATCTGGCGCCTCTGGTGCGGCGGATTCGGTTGCGTCGCTGGTGGCGGTGTCCTCAGCGTCCTGGGACCACCCCGTCACCGGCGTGAAGTTGACGATCAGAGCGAGGGCAAAACAAATGGCGTATTTCATGGCAACGACCTCCTCTGCCAGACCCGGGAATGTCTGATCAAGAGTGAAGGATGGGGCAACTGGCTGTCAAAGTGGCAACTCAGGGTCAGGGACCGGTGCTTGCTGAGATACGACCTGGCCAGGCAAACCGCGCAGCACTTTCCGGTATTGAGACAAGTAGCACGGCGAAATGGGGTCGGATCCCAATAGCCGCCGGCATTTGATCGATTCTTGCTCCAAAAGTGCACCTGTGTGAGTCCTGGATGCTTGCTCTTATCACCTATTCCCCTGCCCCACAGTCCGGCATCACGGTCACCCACTCCTGGCCTTTCAGTTTCATCGTGAAGCCCTGGTCGTCGATTCTTCGCGCTGTTCGCTCGTTCATGCCGGAGAACACGGTGACGGTCTCGGCGCCCGTTATCCGGGCGAGGTCACTGGTCTCACGGCCTCCTGCACAGAGCCTGGTCGTTGGGCCGATGAGGAACGTTCGCGTACCCTCCGGCGCCACAACAGTGATCGACTTGTCTGTCTGCGCAGAGACCTTGCCCGCCATGAGATCCTTTCCAAACTCCAGACCGGTTCGTTTCGCCGTCGCGCCGGCGCCAAGCAAGCGGTAACGGACGGTTGAATGCTGTTTCATCGTCGCGAAGTCGAGCGCCGTGTTCTTTTCGTCGTCCGTGTAGTTAGCATCGGCGCCGCTGCCAAGCAGCGCTACCACCAGCCGCTCGTTGCCGAGATACGAGGCCATCATCAGCGCCGAGATACCGTTGCCGGCCGGTGCATTGACATTGGCGCCGAGCTCCAGCAGGGCGATCGCTGTCTCATCCTGACCGTCCATGATGGCCGAGATCAGTGGCATGGCGCCGCTCTGATTGCGCGCCTCGATATCGGCCCCTGCCCCGATAAGCATGCGGACTGTTGCCTCGTGGCCGCTCTCCGCGGCGAGGTGCAGCGGTGTAAAGCCCTGTCCGGTTCTGGCGTTGACGGACACCTTCTCGGCGAGGAGTGTTGCGACGACCTCCTGATGTCCGTTCTGCGCGGCGAAATGGAGCGCGGTCCTGCCGGCCTGGGCGGCGTCGCCGGAGGTAACTGCGTTGCCGTCAGCGCCGGCCGCAATGAGGGCAACGACGATGGAGTCATAGCCATTTTGGGCGGCAACGATCAGCGCGGTGGCCCCGCTCGGCACACGTCCTTCCGGGTCGGCGCCGGCCGCGAGCAGACGCTCGACGGTGTCCTGGTCGCCCGCCCCGGCCGCTTTGAACAGTTCCGGAACCTCTGCCGCGCTGGCGGAGAGCGCAACCAGCGTCGCGCCAAAAAAGACCTGGATCAGACTGCGCCCGCGTCTCATGGCAGCGGAACTAATGTCGAATCGTGACCCGGACAATCGACAAAATACCCCATGACCTCATCCCTCGTCGCTGCGATGCTCATCGAACATCCCGGCGGACAGTTCAGCTGTCCCTCCATCCAGAAACAGGCTTTCCGTGGCGTCACGCCAAGCGCTTCCGCGGTGATCAGGATGTCCGAGCCGAGCCCATTATCAGCCTCAAACTTTTTTATCGCCGCATTGGTTTTGGGCCCCGGCATACCATCGATCGGGCCAACGTCATAGCCCCTGGACTGCAGGGCCTGCTGCAGCTCCCGGAACAGCCTCTTGATCTCGGCAACGGCGGTGGTCACCGGAACTTCGTCGGCGTATGCAAACGTGGGCAGCGCCCAAACAGCCAGCATCACAATCACGGTCGCCAGTAGACATGTTGGTTTCATCGCGCCTTCCTTCCCTTGCTAACCCCCGGCATCCTCTGACGATCCAGCCGGCAGTGGAACACTCCAAAAAGTGTAGTTGATGGATCAGGCTGCGGCTGGCGAGGACTAAAAAGGTGTGAGGCCGAACCGGGTTCAGGGTCGTAATTTCCCAAAGTGCACGACGTCGGCCTGACGCGGAAGCCAAATCCTCATGTCACAAAGAATTGGTCTCTGACTCCTGTTTTCCGCGTGTTTCGCAGGTAAGATCAATGGCCCCGGCGAATCAATGCAAGAAGCTGACCCCGATATCTCCCCGGCGTTAGAAATGCGAAATTACAGCAATGTCATTTCTTGAAGAGCTTAGACGTCGCAACGTCATCAGAGTGGCCGCACTCTATGTCGTCGCATCCTGGCTGGTCCTGCAGGTCGCGGATATCTTGCTTGATGCGTTTGAGGTGCCTTCCTGGGGCATGCGCCTGCTTGTCGCCATCCTGATACTCGGGTTGCCGATGGTTCTGCTGTTTTCCTGGATCTTTGAGCTGACCCCGGATGGGCTCCGGCGCGAAGCGGATATCAGCAGGAGCGCGGATACGCCGCCGACCGGGCGCAAGATCAATATTCTGACCATCGTGCTTCTGCTGCTGACCGTCGGAATCGTGATCGTGGATCGCGTCATCCCCGACACGCCCCCGGCCGACGATCCCAGCGCGAATGCTTCGATATCGACTCCCGGGCATTCGATCGCGGTGTTGCCGTTCGTCAACCTTAGCGATGATCCTGCCAACGTCTATTTCTCGGAGGGTTTGTCCGAAGAATTGCTCAATATGCTCGCAGCTATTCCTGAGTTGCAGGTGACCGCAAGGACATCATCGTTTTCTTTCAAGGGAAAGGACCTCGACATACCGGCAATCGGCCGATCGCTCAATGTCGCAAACGTACTCGAGGGTAGCGTTCGAAAGTCTGGCAATCGACTCCGCATTACGGTTCAACTTATCGATGTCGAAAACGGTTTCCATCTTTGGTCCGAAACCTACGACCGTGATACGGACGACATCTTCGCCATTCAGGACGAAATAGCGGAAGCCGTGGTAGGCGCGTTGCGTGTTTCGATACTCGGCCAGGCTCCCCGCGCGCGGGAAACAGACCCCGAAGCATTTTCCGCGTATCTGTACAGCCTGCATTTCTATCAACAACGCACCCGCGATGGCTATGAAAAAGCCGTGACCTACGCGCAGCAAGCGCTCGACATAGATCCTGACTACGCCCCGGCGTGGAACCTGCTCGGCGCCACCTACTCGAACCAGGCGCTGACCGGTCAGCTGCCATTCCGTGAGGCAAACGAACAGGCATTGGCTGCGGTTGAGAAGGCGCTGGCGATTGATCCCGACTTTGCGCTTGCGTATTCGGCCCGCGCCTGGGTGGCGATGCAATACGAGCGGGACTACGCCGCTTCGGCCGACTACTTCCGCCAGGCCCTGGCTCTTGCGCCTGACAATCCCATCATTCTGAGTAACGCAGCGGTTCTTGCAAGTAAGCTCGGACGGGTTGAGGAGGCTATCCACTTTACGCGTCGAAGCCTGGCACTCAATCCCATTTCTACAGTCGGCCACAGTAACCTATCTGACCAACTTGCTCGTGCCGGCAGGTTCGCTGAATCCATTGATGCGGCGCGCGAAGCGGTAGCACTGGAACCGGGCAATGACTCGGCACGAGTCAATCTCGCTGCCGCATATTTGTTGGCCGGACAGGCCGACAACGCGATTGACGAAATCGAAGAAGCGAATTGGCCAGTGTACGAGTTGTTTATCAAGGCGATCGCCTACGACGCACTGGAACGAACCGGGGAGTCCAACGCAGCGGTGGCCAAGATGGCAGACGAATACGCTGATGATCGCGCCTATCTTATCGCCAGCGTGTATGCCTCAAAGAACGACTTGGATGCTGCGTTCGAATGGCTGTACCGGGTAGTGGACGACAGACAACGGACAAGTAGCATCAGATCAGATCCGTTTCTGAACAACCTGCGCGACGATCCTCGCTGGAACCCACTTTTGGCGCGTCTTGGCTTGTCTGACGAACAAGTCGCTGCGATAGAGTTTTAGCTCGCCCTTCCGCCAGCTGGAAGACATTTGGGGTCAGAGTCGCGACTCTGACCCCTGCTCATGCCGTCCGGCCTTCCCCTTCCACACCAACGTCGGCGGCCAGCACGCGCTTGGCGATCTGCTTCGCGAAATAGAATATGCGCTTGAGATTCTCGACGAGCTCCGATTCGATCCTGTAAGTCTCCAGACGATGGGGCGCGGCCGCCACCAGACGCCCCGCAAGATGTTCCTCGATCGCCCCGGCGAGCAGATTGATCTCCTCCTTGGCCTCCACGATCTCCCTGGCTGCGCTCAGGTCACGGGATGCGACGGCCCTGGTGGCTTTTTCCACCGACCAGAACACTTTGTCGATGAGCGGGTCGAAGATCTGCCGGGTCTCAGGACTCACCTTCACCCCGGCCCTCAGGCGGCCATGCCCGGCATGGACCAGATGTATCTCCATCATGTCGCCGATGTTCTCGTAGCAGCCGGCGATCGCCATGAATTCGTGCAGCTGCCGGGTCTCGGCGGTATCGAGCGTACGCTGCGAGACTTTGCCGAGGTACGCCAGGATGCTCTCCTGCAGGCGATCCACGCTGCTGTCCATGGTGCGGATATGAGAAAGCTCCTCGGCGCTACCGGAGAACACGAGCCGCGGCGCCTTGCCTAACATCCGTAGCACCCACTCGCCCAGGTGTCCCAGCTCCATGCGCGCCCGGTCCAGCGCCAGGGCCGGCGTCTCGATCAATTCCTCGTCGAGATACTTCGGCTCCGCGATCCTCTGCTGCGTGCCCTCCTTTTCGGGCACCAGAAACGTCACGATGCGGGCCAGCACGCCCGTGAACCCGATGAACAAGGCCGTGTTGGCCGTATTGAAAATCGTGTGCGCATTGGCGATCTGACGCGGCACTTCGGCCGCCAGGCGGGCGTTTCCGGAGAGCTCCGGCGCTGCCGGTGAGATGAATCGGGAGACCTCGACCAGCTGATCGATGAAGGCGAACCAAATGATCACTCCGAGGACGTTGAATACGACGTGCACCAAGGCCGCCCTCAGCGCGACCCGTGGTTTACCGATAGATGCCAGGAGTACCGTGACCGTCGTGCCGATATTGGCGCCGAGCGCCAGGGCGATACCCGCTTGCAGTCCGATCAGCCCCTGGCTGGCCAGGACGATGATGGCGCCGGTGGTCGCCGACGAGCTCTGAACCAGCGCCGTGAATGCCGCCCCGAACAGGATCCCCATCAGCGGGTTCTCCAGCCGGGTCATGAGATCGATAAACGGCGGGAAGTCCCGCAGCGGGCGGGTCGCCTCGCCCATCAGGTTCATGCCGTAGAACACCAGCCCCAGGCCCAGCAGCATGATGCCGTATTTCCTGACCACCTCGCGGCCCGAGACGAAATGCAGGGCGAAGCCCACGGCGACGGCGGCCAGGGCAAACTTGGTGACCTTGAAGGCGATGATCTGGGCCGTGATCGTGGTCCCGATCTGGGCGCCCATGATGATGCCGATACTCTGCTCGAGCCGCATCAGGCCGGCGGCGACGAAACCCACCACCAGCACCGTCGTGACGGAGGACGACTGGATGACGGCGGTGGTGAAGGCGCCGGTGAAGACGCCCTCGAAGCGGTTGCGAGTCAGTCGGGACAGGAGGTCGCGCATCCTCGGGCCGGCGACACTCTTGAGGGCCGAGGTCAGGTTGTCCATCCCGTACAGGAACAGGGCCAGCCCTCCGAGCAAGCCCATCGCGATGGTCCCGTACTGAATCGACTCCGTCTGCATGCCGCACGCGGCGGATTTTGTTGTCCGCTCTAATCAAGCATAGTTACAAGCCAACAATGATGCTCGGCCATGCCATTCGGGGGTACCTCACTCTGACCCGAAACCCTTCGCGGGACCCGTCGGCTGTTGGCCCCGCTGCGGCGAGTTATGGTCACTGTCCCCAAATTGTTCGAGTAATATCTAAAACGGGCCGGAGCCAATCTGCTGGGGCAGCATCATGGAAACCATCTCTGTCGAATCCGCGTTTCAGGTTATCGAGGCGATTGCTGTGACCTTTGGTGTCGTGTTTGCAGTGGTGGAATGGCAACGCCATACAAAGCAGCAGGAACGAGAATCAGCGCTGGAGCTTTTGCACTCTTTCCAGACGCCTGACTTCGCCAAGGCTTTGCTGCTGGTTTACGGACTTCCCGATGAAGAATTTTCCAAGAAACAGATCGAGGAGCGTTTCGGCGAGGACATGCATCTGGTTTACGCGCTGACCACGACCTGGGAGAGTCTCGGGGTGCTGGTCTTCCGGCGGGAAATCAGACTGGAACTGGTCAGCGATTTCTTCAGCGGTCCGATAAGACTCAGCTGGAAGAAGCTGGGACGCTACTTCGCGGAAGAGAGAGAAGAACAAAACCGCGAAACCATCGGCGAGTGGTTTCAGTGGCTGGCAGAACGGCTGGGGGAAAGCGAGGCAAAGATTCCCCGACTCCCCGCGCACATCGCGCATAAAAATTGGGTGCGGTGACGAGACCCGGATCACGGGGGTCAGAGACCCATCCGTCTCGAACCCCTATTCCACTCCCGGCCAGTGGGGCCTGATGTCGCAGGGGCGGCGGGGAGCTCCTAGGGCAACTCCAGATCCAGCTCCCTGGCCAATTCCTGCAGCCTGGGATCGCCGTGGATCGGCCGCAGTTGAGGGAACCAATCGAGCAGCCACGGATACCACGGCAGTTTGGAATCCCGCGCCACTTCGAGCCAGTGCAAGGTCTGCTCCGTGTCTCCCATCGCGCCATAGACCAGCACCAGTGGCAGCGCGTTATCCGCTTCGGCCGGGATGGATTCGACGATGGCTCTGGCGTCGTCGATGCGACCGGCACTGGCGTAGCTGTAGCCCCGGACGAACGACCAGAACGGGCTGTCGGCCAGATGCGCATGAGCGGCGATCGCCTCATCGTAGCGACCCAGCTCGAGATAGGCGTCGCCCAGCGTCATCCAGCCAACCGGCCAATTCTCACGCAGGTTGAGGGTGGCCTCGGCCTGGGTAATCGCCTGGTCATACATGCCGGAACTGATGTACTGCGCGGCGAGCCAGCCAGAATAGAACGGGGATAGCGGGTCAAGTTCAACGGTGCGCTCGCCCGCCTCGAGAGCCTCGTCCTTGCGACCGAGCAGTTCGAGCAGCCAGGCGTAATGATAGTAGGCGCTGACCAGGCTCGGGTTGAGTTCTATGGCTTTGATCAAGGATTCTTCGGCGCCTGCAGCGTCCCACTCGTAGTAGAGCCTGTACATACCGACCGCAGCATGGGCTTCGGCCAGATTAGGGTCGAACTCGAGCGCGCGATCGGCGGCCGCCTTCGCACGGGGATAGGCCCCCTCCGGATACGGGCTATGACCGAGCTTGCTGTAGCCGTAAGCGAGCCCGGCATAAGCCAGCGCGCTGGTCGGATCGTTCTCGACCGCTTCGGTAAGGATCTCGATGCCGCGCCGGTACGCGCGCGGCGTCTCCTTGTGCATCTGAAACATGCCCTTCAGATAAGCTTCATAGGTCGCCGGATCGACCGTGCGCTCTGCCGACAGCTCGCGCAGTTCCGCCGGGGTGAGCCGGACCTGGATCGCCTGCGCGATGGTTCTGGCGATCTCCCCCTGCAGGGACAGCACGCTCTCCAGCTTGCGCACATAGGTCTCCGCCCAGAGATGTTCATCGGTGGCGGCATCGATCAGCTGCACGATGATGCGTATGCGGTCGCCCTCACGGGTGACCGAGCCCTCGACCACGTTGGCCACATTGAGCACGCGACCGATCTCCGGCACTGACAGGCTCCGGTCGACCCGTTCGCTCGAGGTTCTGGAAATCACCTTGAGCGCGGTGATCTTGGCCAGACTGGTAAGCAGCGCATCGTGCATGCCGGCGGCGAAGTAGGCCTGGTCCGGGTCTTCCGACAGATTGACCAGCGGCAGAACGGCGACGGAGCTGGTCTGCGCGTCGTGCAGGACTGACCGAGCCCCGGTATCGATATCGCGAACATTGCTGACGACGCCGTAGACCACGGCCAGGAGTACAGCGGTCAGGGCACCCAGGATCAGATAGTCCGGTTTCTTCAGGGACAGATCGTGAGCGGCAACAGAATCGGCCGGTGGCGTGCGTACGATGCCGGCGGCGGTGATGTCATAGCGCCAGCCAAAGACCAGCGCGACGGGAAAGCCGATGATGACGGCCATCCACACATAAGCCAGCGCGCGGTCAGGCAGCTCGAGAGACTGCATGGCCAGATCCGCCACCTGCAGCACGACCCAGCCGCCCACCACATACGCCCCGGCGACGCGAAAGACCCGGCGGCGACGCAATTCCTGAAACAGCGAAACCATCTCCCAAGGTTAGGACACTGGTGAAAAGGTGCCAGGTTTATTTTCCCCTTCAGGAAAAATAAACCTGGCACCTTTTCGAGTCCATAACCCTGGAGTCTCCCGGGGAACTAGACTTGGGTTAGATGGCCGGAGACATTCGGTTAGCCGGCCGAGGATGGTGTGCCATGTCGACCCTCGAAACGCTCCGCTCCGCTCGTCCCCTCCCCACCCCGCCGACCCCCGCCAAACCATCGGCCCGCTCCGGCGAGGCGCTGCGGACGCCGCCGGCGGATCCCGGCGCTTCCGAGTCCGATTCCTTGCGCCGGACCGCCGCATCCGGACCGGCCGGGCGAGCGGTGGATCCGTTCGCCTTCGCCGACGATCTCGGCCCGGTGAGGATCATCCACGTGTGGGAGCCGTCGCTGGAGCTGCGCGGCATCCTGGTGGTGGACAACGTGGCCGCCGGACCCGCTATCGGCGGCCTGCGTATGGCGCCTGACGTCAGCCTCGAGGAGTGCGTCCGCCTGGCCCGCGCCATGACCCTGAAGAACGCGGCCGCCGGCCTGCCCCACGGTGGCGGCAAATCGGTCCTGTTCGGGGATCCGCGCATCGCGCCGGAGCGCAAGGAACGCATGGTGCGGACGATGGCGGCCGCGCTGGGCGGTGAAACCGGCTACATCTTCGGACCCGACATGGGTACCGACGAACATTGCATGGCCTGGGTGCGCGACGAGATCGGCCGCGCCGCGGGCCTGCCCCGGGAAGTGGGCGGGATCCCCCTGGACGAGATCGGCGCCACCGGCTGGGGGCTGAGGCACGCCACCGAGGTCGGCGCGGAATTCTGCGATCTGGACCTCGACGGGGCGCGTCTCGCCATCCAGGGCTTCGGCGCGGTGGGCAAGCATGCTGCCCGCTTCCTGACCGAACGCGGCGCCGTGCTCGTCGCCGCCAGCGATTCGCGCGGCGCGATCCATGATCCATCCGGACTGGACGTGGAGGCATTGATCGAGATCAAGGCGCGCGGCGGCAGCGTCAGCGAATACGACGCCGGAGAAGTACTGGACCGCGACGCGCTGGTGGCCGTCGATTGCGACATCTGGATCCCGGCCGCGCGTCCGGACGCCATCCACGAGGATAACGTCGAGGCTCTTCGCGCGCGGTTGGTGGTGCCCGGAGCCAACATCGCCACCACGCCGGCCGCCGAGCAATACATGCACGAGCACGACATCCTCTGCGTGCCGGACTTCATCGCCAACGCCGGCGGCGTCATCTGCGCTGCCGCCGAATACCACGGCGCCACCGAGGCGATCGCCATGGCCAGCATCGAGGAGAAGATCCGCGGCAACACGCGGGCCGTGCTGGAACGAGCCCGAGCCACGCAGACGCTGCCGCGGGCGGCCGCCGTCGAGCTCGCCACCGAGCGGGTGCGACGGGCCATGGGATTCAGGCGGCATCACGTGTTCTAGAGGCTGACCGGCCCGGTTTGGCCCTGGCCAGGGGCAGACCGGGCCGTATCAGTCACGGAGGCTGGTGCCGGTCATTGCTCCATACCGGTTGCAGCAGCGAGGGCTGCGTCATCGTTCAGGATAAGGGGGGTGCGCCGCTTCTGTGACGTGCTTGGCACTCTGTCTGGTGATGGCCGGATGCTGGGGTCGGAAAAAGGGGGTGGGCCGAACCCACCCCCTGTTAGCTCTTACATACTCGGGCCCGTCTTTCCGGGCTTGAAGTTGCCCTTTCCACGCACGCCGTTGATCGCTTCAGTGTTCATGCCGTATTGCAGTATGGCTGCAGCCGCTGCATCGGAATTCACGTCAAGCGCTTGAAGGCTGATGTTGTCGAAAGTATCGCAGGCAAGTCGATAGCAGGGATCATACTGGTCGCCTGCCGTACCGCCCCAGATGCCGGCCTCCTCCGTTGTCTTGATGCCCTCGGCGCCGGTGAAGAGCCCGCCGGACGGGATACCCACCGCGATGAATGGCCCGTAAGAGGAGCCCCCGCTCAAGTCCGTGCCCTTGAATGGCAGCTCTCGTTCCATGTAGAAATCCTCGAAGAACGCTTCGATTTCACCAGAGCCTGCAGGACCCGGACCGGCTCCGATCCCGTCGGAATCGTCGCCGTCGTAGATGAAGTAGACGAAATTAGGTGAACCGATCATCTTGAAATCGAGATACAGCACAATCGCGTCCTGCTCTTCCTGACTCAGACCATTGACGTAGGCGGTTGAGCCGACCAGGCCAGACTCCTCTGCGCCCCACCAGGCGAACCGCACCGTATTGCGCGGCTTAACCTTGGCCATCTGCAATGCGACCTCGAGGATGGCGGCGCTACCGGAGCCGTTGTTCTGAATGCCGGGCCCGGCGAGCACAGAGTCCAGCGACGCACCGGCCATCACAACATAGGGGTCCATGCCCGGCAGCTCGGCGATCACGTTGGTCTGGGTGACGAGCTGCGGCGGATCCACATTGATGAAGGCGGTGGAGCCCACCTGTGACAGGCTGATCCCGTCGAAGAAGCTCGCGCCGACCACCGGTACGGTGAGGTTACTGGGTGAGCCGTCGGGGAAAGCCGCCGCGTTGCCGACGATCAGGCCTGTTCGACTGGGGCTATTGCCCTGGTTCAAGATGATCACGGCTTCGGCCCCGGCCGCTTCGGCGTTGGCGGCCTTCTCCGAGAAGAAGCAGGCACCGCGTTGAATCAGGGCGATGTCGGCCGGACCGGAGAAATCCAGCCCCGCGAAGTCGGCAGCTTCGCAGCCGCTGGTGGCGGTCGACGGATCGGCAGGCCAGTCAACGTTGCCGAGGGCCAGATCGACCGGGATCACCGGGCCGCTCAATGTGCCGGCACCCGAGCCGGTGAATTGGCCCGTCTCGTAATCAGCGTTGATGGGTGAGAGCTGCTCCAGCGTGGCCGGCGGCACGAAGGTAAAAACGAACGGATTGAGCTCGATGGCGTAACCCGCTTCTTCCAGCTTTTCCACCACGTAGTCAACACTGGCGTCATACCCCGATGTGCCGGCTGCGCGCGTCCCGCCATTGGCGTCGGCGATAGCCTGCAACGCGGCCTGATGAGCGCGGACCCCGTCAAGGGTGACGCATTCTTGCAGCTTGGCGGACGTGTTGTTGGTGCGGGTGTCACAGGCCGCAATCTGTGCGGTGCTCAGCCCTGGTAGCGTGAGGCCCAGCACTGCGATGAAAATCGCGAGTTTGGTCATTGTTAATCTCCCAGTGCAGTGGCTAGCCAAGAGATTGATAGCTTGGCGATATCGGGGTCCTTCGTGGCATTGTCCCCGCGGCGCGGCGAAGGAACCGGAACCCCGTGCCTTTACATGCCAGGATTTCCCGTACGGTTCCGGGGAGGATAATCAACCTATAGTACAAGCCACACATCAATTCAATGCCGCTATAGCCACGCACGAAATTCGCTGTCAGATCAACCGGGGGAAGGATCTGGGACAGGTAATACGGGGCAGCGGGTACCTTAGGGGTCAGAGTAAAAATTCAAAAGGATTTTTACTCTGACCCCAATTGCGCACTGTCCCTAAATCTTATGACGCTATGACCGGCACCAGAATTGTTTTTCGGGGACTCAGTCGTTGGCGTGGTCCGACCCCGTGGCTCACCGCTGCTTGGTGGTTGTCTCGCAATAGAGGCGCGCGGTTTGGCGAGCCTTTTCAATTGCCTGTCGAGACGATCTTGCCTCAGGCCGCGAGACAGCTTCAAGATCAGCAAGGGCGGCCTCGCAACGTTTCGACGTTATTCGCTCCCGAGCCGCGAGACGTTGCGCCTCCGGGTCGTCGGGGTCGGAGCAGGTCGCTTCGATTTTCTCCCGATATCGGTCCATTTCGCGCGCCCGAGTTGCGTCATCGAGGTATTGGCGGTCGCCCTCGTAGGTGTCATAGACGGCCACGGTTCGCAGAAAACCCTCCTCGTCACGATAGACCGGCAGCTTCTGCTGCAACGCGTTAAGTTGTTTCCTAAAGAATATACACTGCCCTTCCGCATCTATACGCGCCTGCTCAGCATCCTGCTCAAGGGCGGCTTCGCGACGCCGTTCTTCGGCGCGACGTTCAGAGCTTTTCTGCGACTGATCGATAATGGTCAACACGGCGTCACACGGTTCTCGAGGCGGCTCTGTCTCAAGCTCCAATCGCTGTGCCTCCTGCCCTTCCGGTGGGACATCGCCGAAATGTATGTTCCCGTCTTTGTCTACCCACTTGTAGGCCTCGGACTCGGCACCTACCAGAGTTGCGAGCAGGACAAGACAGAGTAGCCCTGCGGCCTTGATGCTCTTGCTGATCCATTCTCTTGTCACAACGAAAGCTCCTGATGCCCAACCTCTCCGTGCAATCAACACCCAGCCTTCCCACTCTCTAAATGGGGCTTTTTTGGCTCGAACTCAATGGGGATAAACCGGAGTAAAAAAAGCTGGCGCCGATCATAGCTTTATAGCTCTTCTACCTTAGACAGCCCCGGATGCCACGCCCGGCGCCCATGGCCTCGCGTTACCACATTTCGTCCTCACCGGACTTCCATATCCCTTCGATCAAACCGTCTGGAAACGGACTGTCTGGGTCCAGCCACTTCAGGCCTGCCACACTGGCAATAATCCGGCGTATCTGCCGTTCGTCTCTGCCCAATTTACGAAAGGATGAAAATGTGCCGCGTCTATTTTCCCCTTTAGGAAAGATAAACTTGGCACCTTTTCCGCGATAAGCTACGAAGCCATGATCGACACCAGGTTTCTTTTCGCATGCCTCTGTCTGGGCACTTCCCAACTGGCCGCGGCCGACTATCCGCCGGTGGCGCCGAACGTGAGTTTCGACGCCGTGCTGGCCCTGCCGGCGGGCGAACCGGCGCGGACAATCCGCTATGGCGATGCCGAGCCCCAGTTCGCCGAGCTGTGGTTGCCCGAAGATGACGCGCCGGCCCCCATCGTGGCCTTCGTACACGGCGGCTGCTGGCTCAACGCCTACGGTATCGACCACAGCCGCGCGCTGGCCACGGCGCTGAACCAGGCCGGCTACGTCGTGTGGAACATCGAGTACCGGCGCGTGGGCGACCCCGGCGGCGGCTGGCCCGGTTCCCTGGAGGATGTACGGGCCGCGCTGACGACACTCGCCGGGCTCGACAATGCGCGTATCGATCTGTCGAGGCTGGTGCTGGCGGGACATTCTGCCGGCGGGCACCTGGCGCTGCTGGTCGGGCAGGATCCGCCAGCAGGGCTCGCCCCGCGCGGCGTGATTGGCCTGGCCGCAATCAGCGACATGGCCACGTATGTGCAAGGCGAAGGCGGCTGTAACCGTGCCGGGAAACAATTCCTTGGCGATGCCGGTGCCAATGATGATGCCGCCAACCCCGCTATGCGGCCGGCGCCGCCGGGCACCGTGTTGCTGATGGGCAGCGAGGACCGCATCGTGCCCTACGAGATTCCCTCACTAAAGCCGCACACGATGGTGGGATTGCCTGCCGGCCACTTCGACTGGGTCCATCCGGGGACGCCGGCGTGGAATCGGTTTGTGGCGGAACTGGGCACAGTCGTGAGATAGATTGTGAAAAGGTGCCTTTTTCCCTGCCTCTGAATTTTGTCGCCGCACCCGCTCAGATCAGAATAGTCTCCTCGCCGATACCTAGCGCCTTCGCCCGGTCCAACACCTCGGTGAAAAAAGGTGCCAGGTTTATTTTTCCTAAATAAACCTGGCACCTTTTTCGAATAAGTGAACGCCGCCACCGTCATGCTATGACTGTCTGGTTTCAAAAGGTTTCCCGATAACCGGGCAGAAATGCTAATTTACGGGCGCTGTGCTTACATATTCTTACAAATAGGCCGGGGACGCCGGCTTGGACAAACCGCTCCCGTCGTACAAGGGCACCGAGCCTTATGTGTTTGTCTGCTACGCGCACAAGGACGCGGACAGCGTCTATTCCGACCTGATCCTGCTCGATCGCAGTGACATACATCTTTGGTACGACGAAGGCATCTCCGCCGGAAAATCCTGGCGCGCTGAAATAGCCGGTGCCATCAAAGGCGCGAAGAAATTTCTCTTTTTCATCTCCGAGGCATCGCTTCAATCCGCTCATTGCCTGAGGGAAATCGATTACGCCATCAGCCACGACATTGAGATCGTACCGGTGTACCTGGACGACTGCAGCCTGCCGGCGGAGCTGGAGCTGGTCCTGAATCGAGTGCACGCGCTGTTCCGTCACACCGACTCCATGTATCAGCAACACCTGCTTGAAGCATTGCGGCAGGAGGGCTCACGATTCGCCCCATTTGTCCGGGCAAAGAAGAATCACAAACTCAGCATCGCACTCGCTTTGCTGTTGCTCGGATCCACCATGCTATTGCTGTTTGCCTGGTCGCCGTGGGATTCCGCCGTCACCGGCAGGAAAACCGGCCCGGCAAGCATGGCCGCACCGAATGCCTACGATCGGTATCTCGAAGGTCTCGATCTGGTCGGGCGTTGGGACCAGGGCGACAACCTCGAGACGGCGATCGGTCTGTTCCGCGAAGCCACCGCCCTCGACCCGGACTTTGCGCTGGCCTATGCGCGGTTGGCCGAGGCCCTGCGCATCCGCTATGCGCTGACGCGGGACGAGACCTTCCTGGACGAAGCGGCCACCAGCGCCGATGAGGCCGTGCGCCTGAACGCCGGACTGGCGCCGGTGCAGGTGGCGCTTGGGCGTGTCCAGCTGGCGCGAGGCAATCTTGACCTCGCGCTGTCCGCGCTCCAGCGCGCGGTCTCGATCGACGCCAATGACGCGAAAGCCAATCAGGCGATCGCGATTGTCTATGAGCGTCTTGGCAGGCTGCAAGATGCCGAGGCGTCCTTTCAAAAGGCGGTTTCGCTCGATCCGGAGCGCATCTCAATCCTCGATTCCTACGCCAACTTCCTGTTCCGTCAGAGCCGGTTTGACGAGGCGATCCGTCAGTGGCAGACCGTCATTCGTCTCGCCCCGGACAACTTTGCCGCGCTGGTCAATCTCGGCTCCGCCCTCAGCGAGACGGGTAGGATCCCGGAAGCCATCACTGTTTATCAGCGGGCAATCGAGTTACGACCTACATACATGGCCTACTCGAACCTCGGCACCGCGTACGCACGGGGCGAGCGCTATGCCGACGCGGTCGATGCGTATAGGAAGGCGCTGGAAATCGAAGACTCGAACTGGCTAGCGTGGGGCAACCTTGCCTTCGTCTACTCCTGGACGAATGGCATGGACCCGCAGACCATCGAGACCTTCGAACGCGCGATCGATCTGGCCGAAGCGGCGCGGCAGCAGAACCCGCGCGACGCCTTCGCCAACAGTGATCTCGCGCTTTACTATGCCAAGACCGATCGACCGGCGCTGGCGCTCCAGCGCCTGGGCACCGCCATGACCCTGTCCCCCGACTCCGGGGAAATCCTGGCCGCCGGCGCCGAGGTGTACGCACTCATCGGGCAGCGCGACAAGGCAATCAAACACATCCGCAGATCCCTCGAGCTCGGGTATTCGCGGCAGCGAATCCAGCGCAACCCCGAGCTGTCCGATCTGCTCACGGATCCGTGAAAGCAGGTCTTGGCATGCTTTCTATGCTGGTCCAATCCTCGCTCGAGGATCACTTAGATTGGCTTTTCATGTCCCAACGACCTAGAGTCGGCGAATCGGAATTTGACCACCCATCTATTGATGCACCGAGGCATAAGTGGTTGGACTATCTCCGAGATTGGCTAGCCGTTACCAGGAGGCTGGAGTTGATTGAGAGAGTTGTACGCGATACGTGGTCCCAGCTTTGTGTCACGTACAGATTGACGAGTAAGAAATAACACAGAGGAGACCAAGCAATGCCCACAGCCCACACCATCACCTTGAACAGTGCTGGCCCAGACCCGAACCCCGTTTCCGTGACTCACGGGGACACGGTCACGTTTACCAACAATACGGGCGATGTAACCGTATTGACGCTCCCGACGCCTCCTGCTTTTGTGCCAGCGCCAGAAAGTTCGGTGACGATAGCCAATGAGCAAAGCGCGGGCCCGTACACTGCCAATGCCACCGGGGGAAGCTATTCTTACACAGTGGGTAGAACAAAAGACCCACGCGGCGGCACGATAGACGCCAATTAGCTGGTAGCGGGCTACGGGGACAGTTTACTTATTTCTTCCCTGTCTCAACCGGGCAGAGGAAATAAGTAAACTGTCCCCGTTTTTCTGCCAATTGTGCAGCTCAGACGGGGCCGCCAACAACGTGTAACAACACGCCGATCCACATGACCACCAGGACGATCATGCTGCCGCCGAAAGCCAGAAACCGATTGAATGAAAAAGTGCCGGGTTTATTTCCCCCTCTAGGAAAAATAAACCCGGCACCTTTTCCAACAATATGCAAGGAAACTCAGTGAAGGAATGGGCAGTAACCAAGATAAGCGAAGCTGGGGGTCACCTGATTCATGAGAGCATTGGGTCCTTTTTCACTCTCCAAGGGGCAATTAAGCAGCATTGCGCCATTGCAGGGGTTCCGTTTGACGAGTCGATAGACGACTATGCCTAGACGTCTTCTAGCGTCATGAATTCAATCGCTCAGATCAAGGTGGTCTCCTCGCCGATTCCTAGCGCCTTCGCCCGGTCCAACACCTCGCTCGCGGCCAGGCAATCTTCAGCTGCACAGCCAACCGATTTGAATAACGTAACGTCCGAGGCGCTGCGCCGGCCGACGATGCTCCCGGCCAGTACTTCGCCCACCTCGCCGAGGATGTGGCTTGCGTCGATCAGCCCGGACTCGAGCGGCACGATGAGATCACCCGCCTCTTCCAGCGCCGAGGGCCGGTGATCGACAAATACCCGCGCGGCCTTTACGGTTTCACCGGGGATCTCTACCGTGTGAGGCTGGTAGGAACCCACCGCATTGATATGGGTGCCGGACCGGATGGCGTCCGGAGAGAACACCGGGTCGGCTGATGTCGTCACGGTGCAGACGACGTCGGCCTGGGCCACGGCCTCGTCAGAACTCTCGCAGATCGTGATGTCGCGGATGGCCGGATCAACCGCTGACATGTCCTCGATCAGGCGCTCGGCCTGGGCGCGATCCCTGGCGACCAGATAAGTCTGCCGGATATCACGGACACAGTGGATCGCGGCGATGTGTTCGCGCGCCTGTACCCCGGCGCCGATGACGGCCAGCGTCTGCGAGTCGGGGCGGGCCAGTGCATCGGTGGCTGCTGCCGATGCGGCGGCGGTGCGGATGGCCGTCACCGTCGTGCCCTCGATCACGGCGATGGGCTCGCCGGTCTCGGGGTTAATGACCAGCACCGTCGCGATGATGCGCGGCAGGCCTCGCCGCGGATTGTCGCCGATGACCGAGACGATCTTCACCGCCAGCGAATCCGTGTCACTGGAGACGACATGCGCCGGCATGACCAGTGTCGTGCCGCGGCCTCCCGCGAGGTTGAGATGGCTGCGCAGCGGCATGTCGACCTCGCCGGCGGAGATGGCCAGGAACGCGCGCTTCATCGCCTCGACGGCTGCCGGCATGGGGAGTGTCTGGCGGACCTGGCTGGCATTGAGGATGAGCATCGTTTGATCTCGTGCGTCTGGGCTTCGGGCAGTGCCGGTTGTGATGGGAATCGGCGCCGGACCATAATGGCGCATCCTCAAGGAGCGCCGGCACCAGCATGAAAATCAAGCGTATCAGAGCCTGGCAGGTCGATCTGCCGCTACACGAAGGCAGCTACAAGTGGTCGGGCGGAAAATCCGTCGAGGTCTTCGACAGCACGATCGTGGCCGTGGAGACCGACGACGGTGTGACGGGCTACGGTGAGGTCTGCCCCCTGGGTCCGTTCTACCTGGCCGCGTATGGCGCCGGGGTCCGCGCCGGGGTCAAGGAACTGGGGCCGCACCTGATCGGGATGGACCCGACCCGTCTCGGTGAGATCAACGACCGGATGGATCGGGCGCTCAAGGGCCATCCCTACGTCAAGACCGGGATCGACATGGCCTGTTGGGACCTGTTCGGCAAGGTCTGCGGCCAGTCGGTCTGTGAGTTGATCGGCGGTCGTTTCGGCGACGACTTCCATCTCTATCGCGCGATCTCCCAGGACACGCCCGAGCGGATGGCCGCCAGCGTGGCGGGCTATCGCGCCGAAGGCTATCGCCGTTTCCAGCTCAAGGTGGGCGCCGACCCGCTGGAGGACATCGCGCGGATACGGGCCGTGTCCGAGGTGCTCGAACCGGGCGACCGGCTGGTCGCCGATGCCAACACCGGCTGGCTGATGCACGATGCGGCCCGGGTGGTCCGCGGTGTCCGCGATGTGGATGTCTACATCGAAGAGCCCTGCGCGAGCTACGAGGAATGTCTCTCCATCCGGCGCAGGACGGATCACCCCTTCGTGATGGACGAATGCATGAACGGGATGCCGGCCCTGTTGCGCGCCCATGCCGACGGCGGCGCGGACGTGGTCAATATCAAGATCAGCAAGTTCGGCGGTCTGACCAAGGCGAAGCTGGCGCGGGATCTCTGCGTGTCCCTGGGGATCGCCATGACGATCGAGGACAGCTGGGGCGGCGACATCACCACGGCGGCGATCGCCTGTCTCGCCCACAGCACGCCGACGGAATACCTGTTCACGTCGACGGACTTCAACAGTTACGTCACCGTGAGCAATGCCGCCGGAGCGCCGCAACGGCAGAACGGCCGGCTGGCGGCGTCCACCGAACCGGGGCTCGGGATCGAGCCGCGATTCGAGGTGATTGGGGAGCCGGTTCTCGAGATCACCTAAAAAGGTGTCCACCTAAAAAGGTGTCAGGTTTATTTTTCTTCATTTAGGAAAAATAAACCTGACACCTTTTTGCGGCCGCGGCCCGTCCGCTAGGCGCGCCGCGTAGCCATGAACTCGCGAACGATCAGGGCGAATAGCGTCGCGCTCAAAGCCAGCATGCCGACGTTGACCGTCAGGGCGAGCGGGCTCATGGCGGCTGCGCGGATGGCGAGCGCCGCCGCCGGGGCCAGGGCGCCGAGCAGTGCGACGAGCCCGGCGACCGGCAGCAGGTACTTGCGAAAACCAGCGAGTCCCATCGCCAGGGCCCCGACGATCGCCAATGCGCCGCCCACGTAGGCGGGCAGCAGGGCGGTACGGCTGGAAGACATCAGGAAAGCACCGACGCCAAGCGCGATCAACAGCACCGCAAACACGACGATTCTCTTGGGCATTGGGGGACTCCGGAAGATCGCCAAACCAGCGACAGGCACATATTAGCCGCGGTAGTAAACCAATGCGAGAATGCGCCTGTCCTATTCACGCGCTATTTGTGTCAAAAAGTGTCAGGTTTATTTTTTTTCATTTAGGAAAAATAAACCTGACACCTTTTCTGGACACCTTTTCTAGCCGCTCAGATATGCTTGCAGCGCGGCGGTCAACTCCGTGACAAACGCTTCATCATCTATCTGCAGAGTGCGCGCGGGTTTAAGATCGCCAAACAACATTCGCTCATTGACGCTGCTGAGCAGCAGCAAGAGAAATAGCTTGACCTGATCAGCGTTCGGCTCGACCCGTTCCTCACTTGCCAAGGCCGCAAACACCGGCTCCAGCATGTGCAGGTATAAGGATTGACGCTTCTGGTCAATATTTTCGATGCTAAGTTCTCCATGCAGACGCATGTACAAGTAAACAGTACGCAAGATCGGAGCATGCGCCTTGTAGAAGGCCAAATGCTTGCCAACCAGATGTCTTATCCTTGGCCTTACGCGGCGTTCCGTGTCCAGGTCAAAGTCGTCCCAAAATCCTTCTGCCCACTCACTTTTCATCAGATCAAAACGCTCGTATAACACCGGCAGCAGAGCCTCCTTGTCCTTAAAGCGCCGGTAAATCGTGCCACTTGCCACGCCGGTGCGAGCGGCCAGGTCGCGAATCGTGATCTGTTCGAAAAAGCGCTCACTCAACATTTCTTCCAGTGCCCGCAGCACTTTCTCCTGCGTATTCTGTGAGCGCGTCTGCTTGGGTGTGTGGACTAACTCTTTGGTCATTTTCAGGGAACAAGCCGCTACTTATGTGAACATGTGTTTACAATAGCACAATCATCTGATATTGTGAACGCTCGTTTACATTAGATCTGTCCAGAACATGACTAAATACACCAAACCCCTGATATTTCTGGCCCTGATGATGCTATCGGTCCTTTTGTACTCGCTGCTCGCGCCGGAATGGCGGCCTCTACTGGGCCTCACGTCTGAGATTGACTATTACATCGTCAACAAATGGGTGCTTGCCATACTGGTACTCGGCGCTGTACTGGCCACGGGACTTCGCCGGCAGGCTGGCCTGGCAGCGCAGGTAAACTGGCGCACCCTTCCATTGTATTGGCCGATGGCGCTGCTACTCGGTTTGCTGTGGCTTGGTCCTGCCAGCCCGCCCAGTGTTACAGACGCCGCAAAAATTCTCGTATTCTGCGTCGCTGTTGCCATCTCTGAGGAATTGATGTTCCGCGGCCTGGT
Source organism: uncultured Gammaproteobacteria bacterium (assembly GCA_947259915.1). Lineage (GTDB taxonomy): Bacteria > Pseudomonadota > Gammaproteobacteria > Steroidobacterales > XN24 > CAMYOC01. The sequence goes on along the minus strand of CAMYOC010000009.1, from coordinate 6,853 downwards.
CTTTCACTGGTTTCGCCGGTGGCCTCCGCGAGGCGTGGTACTCGTATCAGCCAGTTCATTTGGCGCGATGCATCTGGCAGGCCTTTGGTCCGAAATCCATCCAGCAGTGATTCTCTCTCAGGCCTACTTTGCTTTCGCGCTGGGTCTCATTTTCGCTGGTGCACGGGCCCGTGACGTATCGATTTTGTTGCCAATTGCAGTCCATGCCGTGTTTGACACTTTCGCGTTATCCGCCAAGGGCGGCAGTGTCAGCAAGACCTTTGAGAACGTTGAACAGGCGGTCACCGGCATGCTGTTCGCCGGTACTATCGCGCTGGTTTGGGGGCTGGTGCTTTTGTGGCGGTTGAAAAAGATGAGGGAAACCACAGAGCATTGTCCGGCTCCCGCAGATCAACTGCGTCAGGTTAATTTGTAGGGCGGTAAGCAGCCAGCAATTTCCAATTGTGGCTGGTCCAGTTTCGGCGAGAGGCTCAACATCATGTAATTCTTCTCTCCGAGAGTATCGGCTCGCACAATTCTCTAATTCTGGAATCCACCAGTTTGATGGTCCGATTCTAGCCGTTTGGTTCGGCCCCATAAAATCGGACCAGTTGGTTAAGTCCCCACGGCCTGTCTCTCGTACTGTACCGGACTGAGGTAACCAAGGTACGAGTGGGTCCGGTTGCGATTGTAGAATCGCTCGATGTAATCAAAGATATCTGCCTTGGCTTGCTCCCGGGTCTTGTACTTGATTCGGTTGCAGCGCTCGCGTTTCAGCGACGCGAAGAAGCTCTCCACGACAGCATTGTCGTAGCAGCTGCCGCGGGCACTCATGCTGCACTCGATGTCGTTATCCCGGCAGATATCGCGGAAGTCGTCGCTAGTAAACTGCGGGCCACGATCCGAGTGATGCACAAGAGGGCCTTCGGGCTGGCGATACCCGAGCGCCATCGTCAGTGCGTCACAGACCAGATGCCGACCTACGGCGCGATCCATGGCCCAGCCGACGATCCGTCGGGAGAACAGGTCCATCACCACCGACAGGTACAGCCAGCCCTGCTGCGTCCATACCTGGGTGATGTCCGAGGCCCAACGCTGGTTCGGCTTGTCCGCTCGGAAGTCCCGCTTGATCAGGTTGTCAGCAACCGGGTGCGTTTCGGGCGTGTTGACCGGGCGGATAAACCGCCGCTTGGGGCAGCCCTTGAGCATGTCTTTGCGCATCAGACGCGCGACGCGGTGGCGGCCGCAGTCCTCGCCCTGGCGGAGCAGCTCCCGATGGATCTTGCGGGATCCGTACACCCCGTTACTCTCGAGGTGCAGCTGGCGGATCATCAAGCTCAGCTCACGGTTGCGCCGGGAACGCGTGCTCTCGGCCCGTGAGCACCAGTCGTAGTAACCGCTGCGAGAGACCTTGAGCAGTCGACACATCATCCTGATGGAGTGCTGGCGGCGACGTCGATGGATACACGCGTATCTCACTTCGACTCCTTGGCGAAGTACCTGGCCGCTTCTCTTAAAAAATCCCGCTCCTCGGTAACCTTCTTGAGCTCGTGCCGGAGTCGCGCTACCTCGGTATCCCGCGCTTTGCCGTGGCCCGGGAACGCATCCTGCTCCCCGTGTTCCTTGACCGCATCCTTCCATCGTCGCAGCTGTCGTGTGCTGACGCCGAGCTCTTCGCAGACCAGCGCATCCGTCATCCCTGGCTCAGCCGCTCGCCTCAGTGCCTGGCGCTTAAACTCGGCACTAAATCGTTTTCGTCTTGCCATGTCCCACCTCCCAAACGCATTATCGCGCTTAACTAGGTGGTCCGAAATCTTGGGGCCAAACCACATGGCCGTTAGCGGACTGGCGCACAGCACCAATACGGGGACAGTTTACCTATTTCCTCCATTTCCACAGCCATCAACCGGAAATAGGAAATAGGTAAACTGTCCCCGTCTTTGACGACATTCCCAATACAACTGATACCCCGGCGACTGACCGCCAAGCACAAATCGTCGGCGTGTAATACACTGCCCCCGCTCTAATCAAAACAACCGAACTGGGGAGACATCATGAAGAAGCTATTAACCGCGACGTTTGTCGCGCTCGTTACCTTGTGCCTGAGCGGTATCGCCGCTGCCGATAGCATTGCCGAAACCTGGACCTGCGAGGTTAACGACGACAAGAAGATCGAAGATGTACAAGCCATCAACAGCAAGTGGCTGAAATGGGTCAACGATCATGTGGAAGGCGGCGGCATCAAGAGCAGCGTCGGTGAGTCCGTGGTCGGCAACAGCGAGAAGTTTATCTTCGTCGACACCTACCCGGATCTGACGACCTGGGCGGCGGCAAAAGAGGCGTTGGACAGCGCTGCAGGCGAGGAACTTGACGAACTGTTCGAGGATGTCTCCGAATGCAGCGAAAACCGGCTGTGGAGAATCGAGGATACGAAGTAGCAGGCGTTGTCTTCCGATTTGAGATCCGGGAGGCGACCGGCAGGTTTGCTGTGCTGCTCGCAGGAGATCGCGAGCAGCACAGCATGCAATAGGGTCCCGGCGTCCACTTAATTTGCGTGAAAAGGTGCAAGGTTTATTTTTCCCTGGAGAAAAATAGACCTGACACCTTTTCCAACGGTGCCGGAGGTAACTTTATGCCTATCGGCCGGCCTGGCGGGCCCTAAGTCGGTTGACGATCCGGGACAAGGAGAATCGAGAACGCGGTCGTCGCACCAAGGTATCCAGGCCGGCATCTGGCGGGTTTAGTTATATAGTTACCTCCGGCACTCCTGGCCATTTAACGCCATGATTATGTGACGGCCGTCACACAATCACCTGCCCCCGATGTAAGCCGATCACCGTCCCGTTCCGGGCTTCGGGCCAGACTGTCCCCGTGAATAGCTTCAACCTGGACGGGCACATGAACTGGCGAACTCTCTTCCCCCTCTGCATGACCCTGCTGCTGATCGGCTCAGCGACCCGGGTCGACGTCGGCGGACCGGGTCCAAACCCGGGAGAACCCGGCACCAGCTACATCGTGCAGGCCGACGATGCTGACGTCGCCGCCTCGCTGGTTCTTGCCGCGGGCGCCGAAATCACGCACCGGCTGGCGGTCATCGACGCGGTGGCGGCGCGCCTCACGGATGCCCAGTACGAGCACCTGATCGGTCTGGACGGCATTACGATCAGCGGCGACCGTCAGGTTACTGTGGCCGGCACGCCCCAGCCGGATACCTACTATCCAACACTTATCGGTGCAGCCCGTCTGCACGATGAGGGCATCACCGGTCAGGGCGTGACCGTCGCCGTGCTGGACTCCGGCGTCTGGGAGGGCGGCTGGCTGGCGCGCGACTTGAACAGCAACTGGCGCATTCTGGGTCACTACGACGCGCGTACCGACGTCTTCGATCCCTACGGCTCCAGCGATTCCAACGGTCACGGGACCCACGTGAGCTCAGTCATCCTGAGCAGCGGGGTGACAAAGCAGCCCCGTCTCAGCAATGGCCTCGCGCCGAATGCGCAGCTCGTGGCGATCCGGGCGTTCGACGAAAACGGGGGAGGCTCCTATGCGGATGTGATCCGTGGCATCGACTGGCTCGTGGCCAACAAGGACACCTACGGCATCGACATCGTCAATATGTCGTTCAGCGCCCCGCCCCAGTCATTCTATTGGGCAGACCCTCTGAATCAGGCGGTCATGCGGGCCTGGGAGGCCGGGATCGTAGTGGTGGCGTCGGCCGGTAACACCGGGCCGGACGCCATGACAATCGGCGTGCCGGGCAACGTCCCCTATGTCATCACGGTCGGCGCAATGTCCGATAGTCATACGCCGGGAGATCCCACCGACGACGTGCTGGCTTCCTTCTCGGCGGCGGGCCCGACCTACGAAGGCTTCGTCAAGCCCGAACTCGTGGCCCCGGGTGGCCACGTGCGCGGCATCATGAAAGGCGAACACGTACTGTCCAACGCGCACCCCGAGTACTACCTGGGGAACAACTCCTTCGAAATGTCCGGGACGTCTCAGTCGGCGGCAGTTGTCAGTGGTGTGGTGGCTCTCATGCTCGAGGCCGAGCCCTACCTCACGCCGGACCAGGTCAAGTGCAAGCTGATCGCGGCGGCCCAGCCCGCTGTCGCAGCTGACGGCGCGCTGGCCTACAGCGTCTTCCAGCAGGGCGCCGGCATGGTCAACGCCTACGCGGCGGTACACGGCAATACTTACGATTGTGCCAACCGTGGCCTCGACGTCACCGCCGACCTCAACGGTAAACACTTCGGCGGTCGCGCTAATCGCGACGAGAACGGCAACTACTACCTCATGGGCCTCGAAGGCTACATCTGGACCGACGGCTACGTCTGGACCGATGGCTACATCTGGACCGACGGCTATATCTGGACCGACGGTTATGTCTGGACGGATGCCCACAAGTGGACCGAAGGCAGTTACTTCGAGGACAGTGCGGGCAACACCGCCTGGAGCACCGGCTACATCTGGACGGATGGCTACATGTGGACCGACGGCTACGACTGGCCTAACACCCTGGCCGAACCGATGTCGATCAACGTCTGGGTCGAGGAGCAATCTGGCCCCGGTGATACGGGATCGGGCGACTCCGGTTCCGGCGACTCAGGCTCCGGCGATACGGGCTCCGGCGACTCAGGCTCCGGCGATACGGGCGACACGACGGACACCACGAAGGGCGGCAAGGGCAAGAAGAACCGGTAGTCCACATACACGGTGCCGGTGGTAACTTTATGCCTAACGGGCGGACTGTCGAGCTCGAAGTCGGTTGACGATGCGGTACAAGAAAGTTCGACGACGCGGGAGCCGGCCAAGGTGTCCGCGCCGACGCCCGCCGGGTCTGTCTATATAGTCACCTCCGGCACTCCAAACCTACAGATGAACAGGCACCGGCCACGGCATTGACGAATGCTGGCGCTACAGGTTTGCCAGCTCTTCGGCGGAGCGATCCGCTATGCCCAGCGATTCGGGCGTTCGCAACGCTTCGGCCTTGTAGTCGCGCGACATCACTATCGAGGCGACGTCGATAACAGCGTCCATACCAGGCGTCTCGACACCGACCTTTTGGCCGAGCTTTGACATGAACACCAGGCCGTAGCCGACGTCTTCGTTGAGGTAGCGATGATCGAGCTGCGGTTGGGCCCCGATCCCCAGAAAGCCCGGCGCCTCGCGGTATCCAGAGCCATAGTTTGCTTCCAGCATGTAGCCCTGACGCATGCCCATCTCGCGACCCACTTTCCTCCGGGTACTCTTGACCCTATCGGGTGTGTCCGCTAAACCCTGACCACCTCACCTGACACCTTTTCCGCATGGCACCTTTTCCGCATGCTCTAGAAATGACTGTGCGGTAAATACGGTGACAGTTTACCTATTTCTCTTGATTGGACCGGGCGTAAATCTGGGGACAGTTTACCTACTTCTTTTGATTGGACCTCGCGTCAACCGTCGATGGGAAATAGGTAAACTGTCCCCGTATTTAGCCGTCTAGCGACACCAGGAAATAGGTAAACTGTCCCCGTATTTGCCCACCAGGAAATAGGTAAACTGTCCCCGTATTTACCGCAGGAACAACAGGTGACCGCCATGAATAAACTTGCCCAAATCGTCGTTACCGTCGCATTGGTCTTTTTTGCGGCCCCGTACGCCGTCGCTTCAGACAAGCACGGGCCTATCCTGATTACCGGCGCCAGTACCGGCATCGGCCGCAATCTCGCCGAAACGCTGGCGGAGAACGGCTATCACGTCTACGCCGGCGCGCGTAAGGACAAAGATCTTGCGGAACTGGACGAGATCGACAACATCACAGCCGTACGACTCGACGTCACCAGGCAGGACCAGATCGACGCGGTCGTCGAGATGATCGAGGAGAAGGGCACCGGCCTGTATGCGCTCGTCAACAATGCCGGCGTCGGCGGAGGCGGTCAGGTTGTCGACACGGCGGTCGCGGATCAGACGTTCATCTATACCGTCAATGTCGAAGGCGTCTACCGCACAACAAAGGCGTTCGCGCCGCTTGTGATGGAGTCCAAGGGCCGCGTCGTGACCACCGGATCGATTGCCGGCACGATCTCCGCATTCCCGGGATTCAGCGCCTATGCCGGCAGCAAACACTGGATCGAAGCTTTTACGGATGGCCTCGCCGCGGAGATGGAACCCCATGGCGTTTCGGTCAGCGTCGTCGAGCCCGGCAACTACAAGTCGAACATCCGTCGCAGCAGCGTCGCCCGCGGGCTTGAGCGACTGGAAGCCGCGGGTGGCGAAGTGACCGAGGAAATGAAAAAGACCTATGAAGCGACTGCCGAGCGTGAATTGTCCTACAAGGAACCAGACGAGGTGTCCGCAGCGTTCATGCACGCCCTGTTCGACGACAAACCGTTACGTCGCTACGTGGTCGTCCCCAACGCGGAAGAACAGGCGCTGACCATTCGTACGAAGGTCAACGAACTTGTGCAGCTGAACCAGTGGGGCCCTTACAGTTACAGCCGGGATCAGTTAGTTGAGCTGTTGGATGAGGCCCTCTCTGGAGAGGCTACTTCGGAGTAAGCCGAGGAATCGCGGCCTGGTGACCTCTGTGAAAAAGGCGTGAGTAAATACGGGGACAGTTCACCTATTTCCTGTTGATGGTTGACGCTCGGTCCAGTCAATCGAAATAGGTAAACTGTCCCCGGAATTACCTTCCTGGCCAACCTTGACCGATTTGGCCAAGGCAGTGCGGCAAGAAGACAATATTCAAAGTCTGTGCGTTCGTATATTTTCCAATACCAACCATCGCTGTACCGTTCAGCTATGGAGGGCAGAAGGTTGAAAAACCTGGCCTTCTTTATATGGCCCCGCTCTGAAACAAGGGTCTAAATGCGGGGACAGTTTACCTATTTCC
>CAMYOC010000008.1 GCA_947259915.1 uncultured Gammaproteobacteria bacterium | reverse complement strand
GCACTGCGTCTGGGTTTGAGACGGGTCGGCGGCTTGTCGACCCACGGTGCGGAGCGTCTGGTCGCGGCACGTGCCGCCGGCCCCTGGCGCGACACGACCGAGCTGGCGCGCCGCGCGGATCTGGATCGGGGCGATCTCGGCGCACTGGCCGGTGCCGGCGCCCTGCGTGGACTTGCCGGGCACCGTCATCGCGCGCGCTGGGCCGTGGCGGGGGTGGAAGAGCCATCACCCTTGTTCGCCGACAGCATGCTGGTCGAGGGCGTGCCGCTGCTGCGCCGGCCCAGCGAGGGCCAGGATATCGTCGCGGACTATCGCAGCATGCGGCTCAGCCTCGAGCGCCACCCGATGAGTCTGTTAAGGGCGCGGCTACGACGCGAGCATATCCATGCGGCGCAAGACCTGTGGCAGCTGGATCACGGCAGCCGCGCGCGTTGCGCCGGTCTGGTGATCAACCGGCAGCGCCCTGGCAGTGCTCGCGGGGTGACATTCGTCACCCTGGAGGACGAAACCGGTCACGCCAATATCATCGTCTGGAAGAATGTCGCCGCGGGTCAGCGGCGTGCGCTGCTCGGCTCGAGACTGATGGAAGTCACCGGCCGCGTGCAAAGAGAGGGGGATGTGCTGCATCTGGTGGCGGAGCGGCTGAGGGATCGCAGCGCGCTGCTGGGGCAGCTGATGGTACGTTCGCGTGACTTTCACTAAGTCCGCGCCGGGCTTCTAGTCGAGATCGAAATCCTCGATATCGCTGAGTTCTCGCGCGGCCCGTTTCATCTCCAGATAGTCTTCGACCCGGCGTCGCGCGCTCTGCGCCGGCGCGGCCACGGTCTTCATTAGCAGATCGACGGCCACCAGCTCCTCGGAGACTTCCCCGTCATCGCCGTCATCTTCCAGATCGGCAGCGAAACCGTCACCGGAGTCTTCTTCTTCGATGTCTTCTTCTGTCTCGTCGACCGGTTCTGCTTTCTTGCGGCCCTTAGCCATAGCTGCACCGAATTCCTGGCTGACTGTCCTGGAAGCTGAAGAACATGCTGTCGCTTGCGCGCTGTATATCGTGAAAGCGCCCGCGCCGCAACCGTTGCCGGGCAGGCAGGACATCGCGGAGCGACGTTTGCGGTCCTATTTGATCAGCTGATTCAGTTCGAAGATAGGCATGAGTATGGCCAGCACGATGACCAGCACGATGGCGCCCATCAGCAGGATCATGGCCGGTTCCATGATGCTGAGCAGGGTGGCGATCAGTGAATCCACTTCCTGTTCCTGGTTGACCGCGGCGCGCTCGAGCATGTTCTCCAGTTCGCCGCTGGCCTCGCCGCTTGAGATCAGGTGCATCGTCATCGGCGGGAACAGACGGGTGGCGCCCAGTGAGGCGCCGATGGGCGCACCTTCGCGCACGCGCACGGCGGTATCTTCGACCGCCTCGCGCATGGGGATGTTGTTGATCACCTCGGCGGCGATGCGCAGGGCCTCGAGCACCGGGACACCGCTGGCCGCGAGGATGCTCAGGGTGCGGGTGAAGCGGGCCGTGTTGATGCCGCGCACCAGCCGGCCGATGATCGGCAGACGCAACAACATCCGGTCGTAACGGCGCCGCGGTCCCGGTCGCCGCAGCAGCTGCCGTGCGGCCAACGTGAGGATGACGACCAGGATCAGCACCCAGATCCCATTGGCACGGAGGAAATCACTGAGCGCGATCAGACCGGTGGTGAGGCCCGGCAGCTCCTGGCCCGAACTCTCGAACACACCGACCACCTGGGGCACCACATACACCAGCAGGCCCGAGACAATGAGCAGCGCCATCACCGTAAGGATGATCGGATAGATCATCGCGTGGCTGATCCGTTGACGCAGCTGCTGCCGGCTCTCGGCGTAGTCGGCGAGCCGCTCGAGGATCGAATCGAGGAATCCGGAATGCTCGCCGGCCGCTACCGTGGCCCGGTATAGCTCCGGAAATGCCTGCGGGAACTCGGCCAGGCCATCGGCCAGCGTATGGCCTTCCATCACCCTCGAGCGGACACCGAGCAGGATGCTCTTCAGACGCGGTTTTTCCGACTGCTGGCTGACCGCGAGCAGGGACTCTTCAAGCGGCATGCTGGACCGAACCAGCGTCGCCAGCTGGCGCGTCACCAGCGCCAGATCCATCGGGCTGACACCGCGGCGGAACGACAGGCTGCGCCGCCCGCTGGGCGTTTTCTCCGAGACTTCGGCGACGGCTACCGGGAGCAGACCGCGCTCGCGGAGCGTCTGCCGGACCGTGCGGGCGGTGTCACCCTCGAGAACTCCGCGACTCTGCCGGCCGCTTTTATCGACGGCCGTGTATTCGAATGCGCCCATCAGGCTTCCTGGGTGACCCGGACCACTTCCTCGAGGGTGGTAGCGCCTTCCAGAACCTTGCGCACGCCGTCGTCGCGGATGCTCGGGCTGCTCAGCCGGGCATGATGTTCGAGCACCTGCTCGCCGGCACCCTCGTGGATCATGCCGCGTATGTCGTCATCGACGACGACCATTTCGTAAATGCCGGTGCGGCCTCGGTATCCGGTGCCGCTGCAGTCATCACAGCCGCGGGCGTGATAGATATCCGGGTGAAGCTCGGGCGGCAGGTTGAGCAGCCGGCGTTCGGATTCACTCGGCGTCACCTGGACCTTGCAGCCCGGGCACAGCACCCGGACCAGGCGCTGGGCCATCACGCCGAGGATACTGGAGGAGAGCAGGAACGGTTCCACCCCCATATCGCGCAGACGCGCCACTGCGCCGACGGCGGTATTGGTATGCAGCGTGGACAACACCAGATGGCCGGTGAGACTGGCCTGAACCGCGATCTCCGCCGTCTCCAGATCGCGGATCTCGCCGACCATGACCACATCGGGATCCTGGCGCAGGATCGCGCGCAGACCGCGGGCAAAGGTCATATCGACTTTGGTGTTGACCTGGGTCTGGCCGATACCGTCGATGTAGTACTCGATCGGGTCCTCGACGGTCATGATGTTGCGGCTGCGATCATTGATCCGGGCCAGCGCCGCGTACAGCGATGTAGTTTTGCCCGAGCCGGTCGGACCGGTGACCAGCAGGATGCCGTGGGGACGGCGGATCAATTCGTCGACCACGCGCTCGGTCTGCGGCGCCATGCCCAGGCTGTCCAGATTCAGGCGTCCCGCCTGTTTGTCCAACAAACGCATGACCACGCGCTCGCCGTGGCCTGAAGGGATGGTCGAGACGCGTACATCCACCGCGCGCCCGGCGACCTTGAGCGAGATGCGACCATCCTGGGGCAGACGCTTCTCGGCGATGTCCAGCCGCGACATGACCTTGATCCGTGACACCACCAGCGGCGCCACCGCGCGTCTGGACTGCAGCACTTCATGCAACACGCCGTCGATGCGGAAACGCACCACCAGCCGGTTCTCGAACGGCTCGATGTGGATATCGGAGGCGTTCTCCTTGACCGCCTGGCCGAGTACCGCATTGATCAGACGGATGATCGGCGCATCGTCATCGCTCTCCAACAGATCGGAGGGCTCAGGCAATTCCTGCGCTACCCGGAACAGATCGTCCTCGCCCTCCAGACCCTCGACCATCTCCATCGCGCTGTTCGAGCCGCTTTCATAGGACTCCTGCAGCAGCTGGTCGAACTCCTCGACCGCTACCTTGCGCCATTTGATCCTGCGGCCGAGGAATCGCCGCACCTCGGCGATGCTGGCGGGCCGCACATCCTCGCGGCATACCGCCGTCGGCTGTTCGGCATCCATGTCCAGCACCAGCACGCCGTTGCGTTTGGCGAACGAGAACGGCAGACGCCGCTGGCGCGTTTCAGCCTGCGGCTCGGTTAGCGTTGGGGCTTCTGCGGCCATGCCTTAGCGCTCGCCCGCCGGCTCGTCCTCGTTCTGGTCCTGGTTGCCGTCGAGGATGACTTGCTCGTCCACCGAGATCGGTGCGCGATCCGCATCCGCCGGCAGTTCGGGGATGGTGGGCCGCATCTCGTCCTTCATCATCAGTACGCTGCCATCCTCGCTCTCGCCGAGCTGGATCTTGCGCATGGTGCGGTACTTGGCATTGGTCTCGATGGTGGCCCTCTCGCGGTCGCGGATGATCACCGGACGGATAAACACCATCAGCGTGCGCTTTGTGACCGTCGAGCTGCGCGAGCGGAACAGAAGGCCGAGCCCCGGGATATCGCCCAGCAGCGGGACCTTCTCGTCCACCTCGAGGATCTGGTCATCGACCAGGCCGCCGAGGATCAGCAACTGGCCGTCTTCGATCAGCACTTTTTGCGTGATCGTGCGCTCGTTGGTGACCAGGTCCACGGCTTCGGTGGTGGCCCGGCTGAGGTTGGAGTTCTCGAGCTGGATGTCGAGGATCAGCGCATCCCCTTCGTTGATCTGCGGGGTGACTTTGAGCTTAAGACCGACATCCTCGCGCTGGATGGTCTGAAACGGATTGACCGACCCCTGGGCGGCGCCGGTATTGGTGAACTGGCCGGTCACGAACGGGACCTGCTGACCCACGGTGATCTCTGCTTCTTCGTTATCCAGTGTCATCAGGGTCGAATTGGCCAATACGTTGGTGGTGGCGTCGCCGAGCAGGGCACGGACGATCGCGGCCCAACGCGTGCCGCCGGAAAAGTCCCCGACGGCGGTCGAGAGCCCGTCAGGGATCGCGGCCAGCACCTGGCCGATCTGACTGTCGTCCCCGCCGATCACCGCGCCACCGACATCCGCCACGTTGAGCGCACTGGTGAAATTGGTCAGACCGACGATATTGCCGTCACGGCTGCCGTCGATCACCCAGCTCACGCCCAGCTCAGCCGCGCGGTTATAGGACACCTCGGCGACGATGGCCTCGACCAGCACCTGGGCGCGCCGGATATCCAGCTGACTGATCACCGAGCGCAGCGTGCGCATGGCTTCGCTGGGTGCGGTAATCACCAACGCGTTGGTGGCCGGGTCGGCCCAGATGGTGACGTCACTGCCGCGTCGGCCCGCCGGTGCACCACCCTGGGCCGGGGCCGCGCCGGGCACCAGCTGGCTGACCTGTTCCTTGAGCCGGGTCGCCAGGTCCTCGGCGTCGGCGTAACGCAGATAGATGACCTGGGTATTGCCGCCGGCTTCCAGCGGTGTGTCCAGATGCGTGATCAACGCCCGGGTGCGCAGACGGCCGGCCCGGTCGCCGCTGATCAGCACGCTGTTGGTGCGCTCATCGGCGACCAGACCCAGCGGGCTCGCGGCGTTGTCCGAACGGTTCGCGGCCTGGGTCAGCGAGGTGACGACGCGTACGATATCGGTGGCCGACGCATGCTCGAGGCGGATCACTTCGATCTCCTCGTCACCGGCCTGGTCGATGCGCGCGATGATCCTCATCATCCGGTTCACGTTTGCCGAACGGTCGGAGATGATCAGCATGTTCGAAGCCGGGTGAGCGGCGAGATGGCCGTACTGGGGGATCAGCGGTCGCAGGATCGGCACCAGTTGTGCCGCGCCCACATTCTCGACCTGGATCACCTGGGTGACGAGCTCATCTGACGTCCCCAAGGGGCCGGACGGAAGGTCGCGTCCGGGCACCTGGCGGGCGTTGGCGTCCGGCACGATCTTGATCAGATCACCCGCCGGCACCGCGACATAGCCGTGTACTTCGAGGATCGACAGGAAGGCCTCGTAAAAGGCTTCCGGAGACATCGGCGATGACGACAGCATCGTCACCTCGGCCTTGACCCGCGGGTCGATAATGAAATTTTGCCCGGTGACCTCGCTCACCGCCTCGATGATCTGGCGGATATCCGCGTCCTTGTAATTGGGCGTCACGGTCGGCGTCTGCGCGCTGGCCCCGCCCACGCCCAGCAGCAGTATCGCGAGCCACGCGATCGGGGTGCCTCTGGAGCTGTGTTGGCTTTTCTTTGTTGTCATGGCGTTGCCGGATACTCGTTGTTGCTGCCAGGGCCGCGGGGTTGCAGTCGCGGCCTTCATGCTAATCGATCAGACCCTGATCAGTCCTATTCGTCCTCGTCGGTGTTCCTGGCCGGTCTCGGCTTGGGCGTGGCATCGGCGCCGGACAGCTGTGACGTATCCAGGGTCAGGACCTGTGCCTGGCCACTGCGCTCCAGCGTCACGGAGACCTGCGTCGCGTCCCCCAGGGAGCGGAAGATCTCCATGCCCCGGGCGGGATCGTCGAGGCTCAAGCCGTTTATCTGGGTAATCAGATCGCCCGGGCGCAGACCCAGGGCGGAGAAACGTTGTCTGTCGCGGCCGGGATAGACCCGGTATCCCTGTTGCTTCCCGTCCCGGAACACCGGCTGCGGGCGGATCACGTCGGTCAGCTTGGCGGGCGCCTGCGAGACGATCTCGCGGATGCTGCTGGCGCGACTGGGCGCTGCCCCCTGGCGCCTGGGTGGCGCACCCTTGTTTCCGGACTCGGTCGCCCTCGGCAGTCGCAGGGTCTCCAGCTGACCGGCCCGTCGCAGCAGGACGCGGTCCGTATACACGGTATGCAGCGAGGCCCCGCCGGCTACCGCGTCGCCGATCGCGTAGACTTTTTCATCCCGGCCGCCCTCGGCGATGATCGCCAGGGACTCGTCTTCCGCCTCGATGGTGCCGCGGAGCTCCAGATTGAGACGGGTATCAGGGGCGTCGACCGGGTCCAGGTCCACCAGCGGCGTGGATGTGTCATAGCGACGAGCCGGCCGGCGGGACCGTGACCGGCGCCGGCGGGTCTTCCGGTACCAGCAGCCATATGATCCGGGCCAGCTGCCATGCGATCAGGGCCACCAGCATCAGGACCACCCAGGGGGGCAATACGCCGCTCGCCTTCAGCCATATCTGTTGGGGCGGCTGCTGGAAAAATTGCGTTGTTCTCGCGGCCAGGTCGGTCACAGTAAAAATCTTTTTAAAAATATCGCTTTGCGTTGGCCGGGAAAACGAGCCGGCAGCCTGATTGAATGATAATCGGAGCCCAGTGACGGTCACAAGTGCCGGTTAATGCAAGCCTTGTCATAATGCCCACCGGACCCGGTACAATTGTGACGCCACACTACTCCGGCACAGGGACGATATCGAGACAGCGATCGAGATGGGAGATAAGGAACAACCGATCGGACCGGACCACGGCCTGGTTCTGGAAGAAGCCAGACCCAAGCTGAAGCGTCCGTCCATGTATCGCGTCATCCTGCTCAATGATGATTTCACCCCAATGGAGTTCGTGGTAGAGATACTGCAGGAGTTCTTCAATCTGGATCGCACCAGCGCCACGCGTGTGATGCTGGAGGTGCACACCAAAGGACGCGGGGTGGCCGGAGTGTACACCTACGAGATCGCCGAGACCCGCGTCGCCCAGGTGAATGGATATGCGCGCCAGCACCAACACCCCTTGCTCTGCACGATGGAAGAGGCCTGAACCATGTTAAGCAGCGAACTCGAGTTCTGTCTCAACGAAGCGTTCCGTAGCGCGCGCGATAAACGGCATGAATTCATGACCGTCGAGCATCTGCTGCTGGCCTTGCTCGAGGTGCCCGGCGTGATCGAGGTGCTGCGCGCCTGCAACGCCGATGTGGGCCGGCTGCGCGAGGAACTGGTCACCTTTATCGACGAGACGACGCCGCGGCTGCCCGAGGATGACGAACAGGAAGTACAGCCGACGCTGGGCTTCCAGCGGGTCCTGCAACGCGCTGTATTTCACGTCCAATCCAGCGGCAAACGCGAAGTCTCGGCCACCAACGTGCTGGTGGCGATCTTTGGTGAGAAACAGTCGCATGCGGTCTATCTGCTCGGTATGCAGGATGTCACGCGTCTCGACGTGATCAATTTTATCTCCCATGGTCTGAGCAAGATCGAGGAGGAAGGCGAACCCACTCAGGAAGCCGGCAGCGCTGAGGCCCCCGGCGAAGGCGAGACGGGCGGGGATCCGCTGGAGAAGTACACCAGCAACCTCAATCGGCTCGCGCGCGAGGGCAAGATCGACCCGCTGATCGGCCGCCAGCTCGAGATCGAGCGCACCGTCGAAATCCTCTGCCGCCGGCGCAAGAACAACCCGCTGTACGTGGGTGAAGCCGGCGTCGGCAAGACCGCTCTGGCCGAGGGCCTGGCGCTGATGATCGAGGAACAGCGGGTGCCGGACGTACTCACCGATTGCACCATCTATGCGCTGGACATGGGCTCGCTGATCGCCGGCACCAAGTACCGGGGTGACTTCGAGAAACGTCTCAAGGGCGTGATCTCCTCTCTCGGCGACAAGCCGGGCGCGATCCTTTTTGTCGACGAGATCCATACCGTGATCGGCGCCGGTGCCGCATCGGGTGGCGTGATGGACGCGTCGAATCTGATCAAGCCGGTGCTGGCGAACGGACAGCTGCGCTGTATCGGCTCGACCACCTATCAGGAATACCGCGGTATTTTCGAGAAAGACCACGCGCTGGCGCGCCGTTTTCAGAAGATCGACGTGCCGGAACCCTCGGTCGATGAGACGGTGGAGATCCTCAGGGGCCTGCGCTCGCGTTTCGAGGAACACCACGGCGTGGTCTATACCGGAGAGGCATTGCGCGCGGCCGCTGAGCTCTCCACCCGGCATATCAATGACCGTCATCTGCCGGACAAGGCGATCGACGTGATCGATGAGGCCGGCGCCAGTCTGCGGCTGCAGTCGGCGGGGGTGGATCAGCCGGAGGTAACGACGGAGCTGGTCGAATCCGTGGTCGCGAAAATGGCGCGGATCCCGCCGAAGACCGTATCCGCGTCGGATCGCGACCTGCTGCGCAATCTCGAGCGCGATCTGAAGCTGGTGATCTTCGGCCAGGATCAGGCCATCACCACCCTCGGCTCCGCGATCAAGATGGCGCGTTCGGGCTTGCGCGATGTCGAGAAGCCGGTGGGCGCGTTCCTGTTCTCGGGACCGACCGGGGTCGGCAAGACCGAAGTGACGCGACAGCTCGCGATGTGTCTGGGTATCGAGCTGATCCGCTTCGACATGTCTGAGTATATGGAGCGTCACACGGTCTCCCGTCTGATCGGTGCCCCTCCGGGCTATGTCGGCTATGACCAGGGCGGGCTGCTTACCGAAGCGGTGACCAAGAACCCCCATTGCGTGCTGCTGATGGACGAGATCGAGAAGGCCCATCCGGAAGTGTTCAATCTCCTGCTGCAGGTGATGGACCACGGCACGCTGACCGACAACAACGGCCGCAAGGCGGATTTCCGCAATGTGATCATCGTGATGACCACCAATGCCGGCGCACAGGAGATGAGCCGGGCCTCGATCGGCTTTACCGAGCAGGATCACAGTACCGACGGCATGGAGGCGATCCGCAAGCTGTTTACGCCCGAGTTCCGCAATCGGCTGGACGGCGTGATCCAGTTCCAGTCGCTGGACCGGAACACGGTGGTGCGGGTGGTGGACAAGCTGATCGTCGAGCTGGAGGCGCAACTACAGGACAAACTGGTCACGCTGGAGCTGGAAGACGCGGCCCGGGCGTGGATCGCCGATCGTGGCTACGACGCCAAGATGGGTGCGCGGCCGATGTCGCGGGTGATCCAGGAGCACATCAAACGACCGCTGGCGGAAGAGCTGCTGTTCGGAACGCTGGCCGCAGGCGGACATATCCGCATCGCGGTGGCGCCCGATGGCGACTCGCTGCTGCTAGAAACCCAGGATCTGGAATCGCCGGTGCCGGCGGGCGGATAGCCGCGGGGCTGTCAGCGGGTGCGGTAGACGATGCGGCCCTTGCTCAGGTCGTAAGGCGTCAGTTCCACCGTCACCTTGTCGCCGGTGAGGATGCGGATGTAGTGCTTGCGCATCTTGCCCGAGATATGGGCCGTGACCACGTGCCCGTTCTCGAGTTCGACCCGGAACGTCGTATTGGGCAGGGTCTCCACGACCTTGCCTTCCATCTGAATTGCTTCTTCTTTTGCCATGTACCAGTTGGTCTTGCCGGGCTCAGCCCGAAAGCGGGCGCATTGTGCAGAATCCCGGCCGGCTTTGCAATTTGGCCACTGAGGCGCTCAATCGCCGGTGCCGCCAGCGAGCAGATCCCGCGGCGCGATCGGCGCCTGAGCCCAGCGCATCGGCGCTGCGGGCTCATTACACCAGACCCGGATATGGTCGACGAACTCTCGCCGGGGCATCTCGCGGCAGCCGAGACTAGCCAGATGTGCGGAACTCAGCTGGCAGTCGATGATGCGGAAGCGGTGCCGCTGCAGCAGGCCGCTGAGGCAGGCGAGGGCGGTCTTTGACGCATCGGTTGCCGCGCTGAACATGGATTCAGCAAAGAACACCCGACCCAACGCAACACCATAGATCCCGCCCGCCAGCGACGCGCCCTGCCAGACCTCGAGCGAGTGCGCGTGGCCTAGCCGATGCAGCCGGATGTAGGCTCGCGCCATGGCCGGCGTTATCCAGGTGCCGATACCCGGGCCGCGATCTGCACAGCCAGCCACGACCCTGCTGAAATCCTGGTCCACCGATACCGTAAAGTCATCGCCGCGCAGACGGCGCCCAAGACGACGTGAGATATGCAGTTCGGTGGGTAGCAGCACGGCGCGCGGATCCGGTGACCACCACAGGATAGGCTGGCCTTCCTCGTACCAGGGGAAGATGCCGCGACGGTATGCGGAAAGCAGCCGGTTGGCGCTCAGGTCACCGCCCGCGGCCAGCAGCCCGTTGGGTTCGCTCAGGGCCCGCGCCGTGTCGGGGAACCACTCTTCTTCCGGCGCCGGTCGCAGCCATGCAATCACCCCGGGTGCTCGCCCGGATTATCGCTCTGATGTTCGGCGTCGCGACGGAACGGCAGCTGCTCGCGGGACTGGCGCAGATAGGTGTCCAGCCACTGCCGTTCGAGCGTCAGATGGTTGTCGATCGCGGCGGCGAAGACCGGATCGCGGAGCCAGTGAGCAGAGCAGGTGGCGGTCGGTTCGAAGCCGCGGCGCAGCTTGTGCTCGCCCTGGGCGCCGGGCTCGAACCGGGCCAGACCGTGCTCGATACAGTAGTCGATGCCCTGATACAGACAGGTCTCGAAATGCAGGCTGTGATAACGCTCGCGGCAGCCCCAGTAGCGCCCGTAGAGCGTAGCGTCATCGCGCAGACAGATGGCGCAGGCCACGGGCACCTCATCCTGCAGCGCCAGGATCAGCAACAGAGACTCAGGCAGATGCTCGTGTAGCTGAGCGAAAAAGCGACGGGTCAGGTAGGGGCTCTGGCCACGCTCGAGGAAGGTCGCGGCGTGCATCAGATAGACCTGATCCAGCAGCGGTGGCGTGACCTCGCTGCCGGCGACGGTGCGGAAGCGGATACCGGCTTCCTGCACCCGGCGGCGTTCACGGCGGACTTTTTTGCGCCGATCGGAACGAAAGCGCGCGAGAAAATCATCGAAGCTGGTGTAGCCGTCGTTGCGCCAATGATATTGACAGTCCTTGCGCTGCAACAACCCGAGCGCTTCCAGCTCGGTGATCGTGTCGGGCGGTGGGAACAGGATGTGCAGCGAGCTGGCTTCGTCGGTCACCGCGGTGATCCGCGCCGTTTCCATCAGGCGGGCGCCGGCCCAGTGGCGGTCGACGCCTTCGGCCACCAGGATCCGCGGCCCGCTGATCGGTGTAAAGGGCACACAGCTGACCAGCTTGGGGTAGTACGCGCGGCCGCTGCGCTCATAAGCGTGGGCCCAGGCGTGATCAAACACGACCTCGCCCCAGGAGTGATCTTTCAGATACAGCGGCATCGCCGCCAGGATCCGGCCTCGATCGTCCTCGAGCAGCAGATGCCGCGGGATCCAGCCGGTCGCCTCACAGGCGCTGCCGCTGCTCTCCAGCGCGGTCAAAAATTCATGGCGCAAAAACGGTGAACCGCCCCGGCCGAGTGCGTCCCATGCGGTCCCCGCCACGTCACCGATCGAGTCGAGGATGCGGGGTGTGGCCGATTCCGCGACGCTCACGATTCAGACGGCGGCAGCAGCGGGTGTCGCCGCGTCGGCGTCTCCGGATTCGGCCAGCGCGTCGAGATATTTTTCGGCGTCGAGGGCTGCCATGCAGCCGGTCCCCGCAGACGTCACTGCCTGCCGGTAGATCTGGTCCATCACATCACCGGCGGCAAACACGCCAGGCACGCTGGTCGCGGTGGCATCGCCCTGGAGACCGGATTTGACGCGGATGTAACCGCCGTCCATCTCCAACTGGCCTTCAAAGATGCCGGTGTTCGGGGCATGGCCGATGGCGATAAATACGCCGGTGAGCGCGATCTCCCGGGTTTGCTCCGGATCCTTGGTGCTGCGCACGCGGATCCCGGTCACGCCGGTGTCGTCGCCCAGTATTTCATCCAGCACATGATCCCACAGCAGGGTCACATTGCCGTTCTCACCGGCACGATCGAACAGACGCTGCTGCAGCATCTTCTCGGCGCGCAGGCTGTCGCGGCGGTGGACCAGGGTGACCCGGGACGCGATGTTGGACAGATACAGGGCTTCCTCCACCGCGGTGTTGCCGCCACCGATCACGGCCACTTCCTGGTTGCGGTAGAAAAAGCCGTCGCAGGTCGCACAGGCCGATACACCGCGGCCCTTGTAGGTTTCTTCCGATGGCAGGCCCAGGTACCTGGCCGTTGCCCCGGTTGCGATGATCAGCGCGTCGCAGGTGTACTCGCCACTGTCGCCCTTGAGCAGGAACGGCCGTTGTTTCAGGTCGGTAGTGTGAATGTGGTCGAGCACGATCTCAGTGTCGAAGCGTTCCGCGTGCTCGCGCATCCGCTCCATCAGCCCCGGACCTTGCAGACCCTCCGGATCGCCGGGCCAGTTCTCGACGTCGGTCGTGGTCATCAGCTGGCCGCCCTGCTCGAGACCGGTGATCAGCACCGGCTGCAGATTGGCCCGTGCCGCATAGACGGCGGCAGCGTAGCCGGCCGGGCCGGAGCCGAGGATCAAGAGTCGGCAATGACGGGTCTTGCTCATGGTTGACGGGTTCCTGTTTTTTCGCGCGCCTGCGCTTACGATGTATTTCCGCTATGTGGTCGATGGGTCGTCTGGGACGACCCGCGTACGCCCGGACCCGCCGTGCCGGAGCAGGCCAGGGGGGGGCCGCGGGGTCAGGCAGATGACAGCGCCGCCAATGGTATGTAAAAAGGCGTTGCGATCAAAGGCGAGCCGCGATCAGGCGGCCGGTGCGGCTTGTGAAGGCTGGCATTATCATTTAGAGTTTGCGCTTCATAAACAATGGCTTGGAACAACAAGCTTCAGTGAGTTCGTAAATTGGCACGTGCATCCCAGGCTAGCGGCCGCGGGGCTATCCTCGGTCTTTCCACCCATCGGGCCTTGCGCGAGGGCGCGTTGTGGATCTTCACCGCGCTGGCGCTGATCCTGTTTGCGGCCCTGGCGACCTATGAGCCCCGGGATCCCGGCTTTTCATTTACCGGTGCGGACGGGCGGGTGACCAACGCCATCGGGCCGGTTGGCGCCTATTTGTCGGATCTGTTTTTTCTGCTGTTCGGTCGACCCGCCTATCTGTTTCCACTGATGCTCGCCTATGCGGGCTGGCTGGTGTTCCGGGCCCGCGGCGAGACGCCACCGATGAGTCGTCGTGATGTAGGCCTGCGTGGCATCGGCTTCGTGATGACGCTGGCGGCGAGTTGTGGTCTGGCGACCCTGCATTTTTCCGGCCAGGGGCTGCCGAACACGGCCGGTGGTGTGGTCGGCGACGCCTTTGGCCACAGCCTGTCCGAGTCGCTGAGTTTTCTCGGTGCGACGCTGCTGATGCTGGCGCTGTGGCTGGCCGGCGTGTCGCTGTTTATCGGCGTGTCCTGGCTCGCGATCATGGATCACGTCGGGCACGGGACTCTGACCGCGATCGATTGGGTCCGCGATCGCATCCAGGCGCTGCGATCCTTTGTCGAGGGCCGCAAGGCAGCGCAATCCCGGCACCAAGAGGTGCGCCGGCAGACGCTCAAGTCGGCCAGCCGCACGCCGCCGAAGATCGAACCGGTGATCCCGGTCGCACCCATCAGCGAACGGGTCGAGAAGGAGCGCCAGGTGCCCTTGTTCGATCCGTTGTCACCGGCGGAAGTGCCGCCGCTGTCGCTGCTCGATGATCCGCCGGCGCGCCAGGCCGGATATTCGGAGGAAGCGCTGGAGGCCATGTCGCGGCTGGTCGAACTCAAGTTAGGGGATTTCGGTGTCGAGGTGGAGGTGGTCTCGGTGCACCCCGGACCCGTCGTCACCCGTTTCGAACTGCAGCCTGCACCCGGGGTCAAGGTCAGTCAGATCAGCAATCTGGCCAAGGATCTGGCGCGCGCGCTGTCGGCTATCAGCGTGCGCGTGGTCGAAGTCATCCCCGGCAAGTCCGTGGTCGGTCTCGAGATCCCGAACGAGGTGCGCGAGCTGGTCACGCTGGGCGAGATCCTGCGTTCGAGAGCCTACGACGAATTGCGCTCGCCGCTGGCGCTGGCGCTGGGTAAAGATATCGGCGGCAGCGCTGAGGTGGTGGATCTGGCCAAGATGCCGCATCTGCTTATCGCCGGCACGACCGGTTCGGGCAAGTCGGTGGCCATCAACGCGATGGTGCTCAGTCTGCTCTACAAGGCGACGCCCGAGCACGTCCGGCTGATCATGGTTGACCCCAAGATGCTCGAGTTGTCGGTCTACGAGGGCATCCCCCATCTGTTGGCACCCGTGGTCACCGACATGAACGAGGCGGCCAATGCGCTGCGCTGGTGCGTGGCCGAGATGGAGCGTCGTTACCGCCTGATGGCGACGCTCGGCGTGCGCAATATCGGTGGTTATAACCGCAAGGTCAGCGACGCCATCGACAAGGGCACGCCGTTCCCGGACCCCCTCTACACGCCGCCGGAGATCCTCGACGAGGAAGAGCGTCCGGAACCGCCGACCCTGACCCCGTTGCCGTTTATCGTCGTCATTGTCGACGAGCTTGCCGACATGATGATGATCGTCGGCAAAAAGGTAGAGGAGCTGATCGCGCGACTGGCGCAAAAAGCGCGCGCCTCGGGCATCCATCTGGTGCTGGCCACCCAGCGACCCTCGGTCGATGTGATCACCGGGCTGATCAAAGCCAATATCCCTACGCGCATCGCGTTCCAGGTCTCGGCCCGGGTCGACTCACGCACCATCCTCGATCAGATGGGCGCCGAGGCGCTGCTCGGGCATGGTGACATGCTGTATCTGCCGCCGGGTACGTCGGTTCCGCAGCGTATTCACGGCGCATTCGTCTCGGATCAGGAGGTCCACCGTGTGGTCAAACATCTGCGCGGATCGGGCAGTCCGGTTTATCTGAACGAAGTGCTGGAAGGCCCCTCCGCGCCGGTACCCGGTCTCAGCGCCGCCAATGGCGGCGGCAGCGCTGACGATTCGGAGCTGGATCCGCTCTATGATGAAGCCGTGCGCATCGTGACCGAGACCCGCAAAGCGTCGATCTCCGGTGTCCAGCGCCGGCTCAAGATCGGCTACAACCGCGCTGCGCGGATGGTCGAAGCCATGGAAGAGGCCGGTCTCGTCGGCCCGCTGGAATCCAACGGCTCCCGCCAGGTGCTGGCGCCACCGCCGCCCGAAGACTGAACCTTTGCCGACACCGGGGGCCTGATTCACCATGCGCGTAACGATCACGTGGCTACTGCTGCCATTTCTTGCGGCCTTGTCCGCCGTGGCCCAAAGCGACGCCGAAGACGATGGCGTTTCGAGCCTGCGCGCGTTTCTGGCCACCACCACGACGCTTGAAGCGCGCTTTGTGCAGACGCTGGCGCCGAACGGTGATTTCGATCCACAGGTCAGCACGGGCCGGTTTTATCTGAAACGTCCGGGGCGATTCCGCTGGGATTATGAAGAGCCGGCCGAGCAGCAGGTGATCTCGGACGGTGAACGGATCTGGATGTACGACAGCGATCTCGAACAGGTGACAGTGCGACCGATCGATGAATCGCTGCGCGGCACCCCGGCCATGCTGCTCAGCGGCGAGGCGAGCCTGGACGAGAGTTTCGCGGTGATCGGCAGCCGGCAGATCGATGGCGTGCAGTTTGTCACCCTCGAGCCGCTCCAGCCCAGCCCCGAGTTCGAGTCACTGACCGTGGGACTGGCCGGGGGCCAGATCGTCAGCATGGAGCTGCTCGACAGCATCGGTCAGCATAGTCTGATCGAATTCTCTGAACTCCGCCGGGATCCGCCGCTGGATGACGCGCTGTTCGAATTCTCACCGCCACCCGGTGTCGATGTGATCGGAGCAGGGGTCGATTGAAGCCGTCGGTGGCGGCCATGTATCCGCTGCGCTGGGCTCACTGGTGGCTTGCCGCAGGCGGCGCGCTGATGGCTTTCGTCGTGGTCCTGTCGCTGATGCCTGCGCCTCCCCGGATGGGCGGCTCGGACAAGCTGGCACATCTGTCAGCTTATGCATCTATGGCGCTTTGGTTCGCCGGTATCTATCGCTCATCCCGATACGCAGCGATTCTGCTGGGCCTGCTGCTGTTCGGCGTTGCCATCGAGGTCCTACAGGGTCTCGGCGGGTCCCGTCAGCCGGAGTTCGCGGACGTGGCGGCCAATCTCGCCGGTATCGTGCTTGGGCTGGCGCTTGGGAGACTCGGTCTGGGCGGGTGGTGTGTCCGGGTCGAGCGGATCCTGCTTCCGGGAGTCCGGGATGGGGGTTGACCCGGCGCTCGATCCGCGGCCGCTGGCGGATCGACGTCGGCCGAGCGCCCTCGAGGGCTTCTACGGCCAGACCCATCTGCTAGCGCCGGGCAAACCGCTGCGTCTGATGGTCGAGGGCGGCTCGCTGCATTCCATCGTGTTGTGGGGCCCGCCCGGCACCGGCAAAACCACGCTGGCGCGCATCATCAGCGGCGCCTGCGGCGCGAACTTTATCGCGCTCTCGGCGGTGATGGCCGGGGTCAAGGATATCCGCGTGGCGGTGGCCGAAGCCCAGGCCCTGCGACAGCAGGATGGACGCCGCACGGTGCTGTTTCTCGACGAAGTGCACCGCTTTAACAAAGCCCAGCAGGACGCGTTTTTGCCCTATGTCGAGGACGGCACGCTGGTCTTTGTCGGCGCAACCACCGAGAACCCTTCGTTCGAACTGAACAAGGCGCTGTTGTCCCGGGCCCGGGTCTACGTGCTCAAGCGCTTGGGGGAAGAGGAGCTGGTCGCCATTTTGCGCGCGGCGCTGGAAGACGCCGCGAGTGGGGTCGGCGGGAGCGGGTTTGCGCTCAGCGACGAACAGCTCGCATTGCTGGCGACGGCGGCCGACGGCGACGCCCGTCGCGGTCTCGGCTTTCTCGAGCTTGCGGCGGAGCTGGCGGTGGAGGAAGAGGGCGGGCTCAGGGTCAGCGACGACACGCTGGCTGATGTGATCGCCGGCGGCAGCCGCCGCTTCGACAAGCGTGGCGAAGACTTTTACGACCAGATCTCAGCGCTGCACAAGAGCGTTCGCGGATCGAATCCGGACGCCGCGTTGTACTGGCTGTGCCGCATGTTCGAGGGCGGATGCGACCGCATCTTTATCGCCCGTCGCGTGGTGCGTATGGCCAGCGAGGATATCGGCAACGCGGATCCGCGGGCGGTGGCGATGGCGCTGGCGGCCTGGGACGGGTTTCTGCGACTCGGGAGCCCGGAAGGCGAGCTGGCGCTGGCCCAGGCAGTGATCTATCTGGCCTGTGCGCCGAAAAGCAATGCCGTCTACACCGCCTTCAAGGCAGCGTCCGCCGATGCCCGTGAGCGGGGTTCGCTGGAGGTGCCGCTGGCGCTGCGCAATGCGCCGACGGGCCTGATGAAAAATCTGGGTTATGGCCAGGGTTACCGCTATGCCCACGACGAGGACGAAGCGTTCGCGGCGGGAATGGACTACTTCCCCGAGGACATGGCGGCGGCCACGTATTATCATCCGCAACCCCGGGGTCTGGAGATCCGCATTGCCGAGAAACTGGATCGCTTGCGGCAGCAAGACCGGGAAGCGCGCCGACACAAAAAAAACACCGGGGACTGATTCTCTGCCGGCCACCTCTCAGGAGCTGCGACGGCCCAGGCCGGATCGCCCCATCGACGGATATCACACATGCTGGACTCGAAGTATCTCAGAACCGACCCCGAAGCCGTGGCGGCCAATCTGGCCCGGCGCGGTTACACCCTGGACGTGGAACGATTCCGCGAGCTGGAAGCCGAGCGCAAGACGCTGCAGATCCGGGCGGACGAATTACGCAACCAGCGCAACCGCGACTCGAAGAAGATCGGTCATGCCAAGGCCGCCGGCGAGGACATCCAGCCGCTGCTCGATGAGGTGGCGGACCTGGGCGATCAGCTAAAGGCGACGCAAGAGGGCCTGCAGCGGGTGCAGGAAGCAGTCAACGCCATCTTGCTCGATGCGCCCAATCTGGTCGCCGACAGCGTGCCCGATGGCGCTGACGAGTCAGACAATCTGGAACTGCGTCGCTGGGGCGAACCCCCGGTGTTCGCGTTCGAGCCCAAAGACCATGTCGACCTCGGCCTGCTCGATTTCGAGGCGGCCGCGCGGATCTCCGGCGCGCGCTTTGTGGTGCTGCGCGCCGAAGTGGCGCGGCTACACCGGGCGCTGGTCCAATTTATGCTCAACCTGCATGTGGATGAGCACGGTTATACCGAGATCTATGCGCCGTATCTGGTGCGCAGCCAGACGTTGATGGGGACCGGTCAGTTACCGAAGTTCCGCGAGGATCTGTTCGAGATCGCCGGTGAGACAGATCTGTTCTTGATTCCGACTGCGGAGGTGCCGGTGACCAATCTGGTCCGGGAATCGATCCTCGATTGGGAAGCATTGCCGCTGCGCATGGTCGCGCATACCCCATGCTTCCGCTCCGAGGCCGGCTCCCACGGTCGCGATACCCGCGGCATGATCCGGCAGCATCAGTTTGAGAAAGTCGAGCTGGTCCACGTGACCCGCGCCGGCGAGTCCTTCGAGGGGCTGGAGATTCTGACCGGCCACGCAGAGACGGTCTTGCAGCGTCTGGGTCTGGCCTACCGGGTCATCGAACTGTGCAGCGGGGACATCGGTGCGGCGGCGACCAAGACCTATTATCTGGAGGTTTGGCTGCCGGGGCAGGGAACCTACAGGGAGATCTCCTCCTGCAGCAACTGCGTCGATTATCAGGCCCGGCGCATGCAGGCGCGGGTACGCAATCCCGAGACCGGCAAGCCCGAGCTCGTGCATACCCTGAACGGCTCTGGTCTGGCTGCCGGGCGTTGTCTGGTTGCGGTGCTGGAGAATTATCAGCAGGCGGATGGCAGCGTGCTGATCCCCGAGGTATTGCGACCCTATATGGGCGGCTGCGAGCGGATCGGCCCGGCCTGAGCCCGACCGGCACCCGGGTCGCGCTCAGGCGACTTCCGGGTCCCCCATCGGATACTCCTTGCGGCGCAGAGTCTCCGCGAATACCCGACAGGCATCAGTCGCGGTAAAGATGCCGCACAGGGTGCCATGGCGGGTCACCAGTGCCGAGCCGATGCGGCGTTCGGCCATGGTCTCCAGCACCTGGAACAGCGGCGTCTCCAGATCCACCGAGTAGACGCCGAAGACACAGGTGTCGCGGACCCGCATCGCCTCGCGTGGCGGCAGCCCCAGCCCCGGATCCAGCGCAAATTTGACGTCGCGATCCGTGACGACACTGGCCAGCTCTCCGTCGTGCTTGACCGGCAGATGTCGGACATGGAGTTTCTGCATCATGTCTCGGGCAGCGAGTAGCGGCTCGTCCGCGTCGATCCAGTGCGGGAACGGCGTCATTACAGCCTTTATCCGAGTAATCTTTGTCATCGCCGGTGTCCCTCAGCCCATAAACAACATCGCCGAAACTGCGACCTTGCGGCCCTGGATGATGCGACCATTAAAACGTTGCGCGAAAGTCTCGGCCTCGAAGCTCGAACAATCCGCATGGACGACGGCCTGTTTGTCGCTGGTCATCTCGTTCGGGTCATCCATGATCTCGAGCTTGCCGACCGGCAGAAACTCACCAAGGGCCTCGATCAGGCCTTCCTCGGTGATGTCGTCCGGCAGATTCCGGATCACGATTGTCGAAGCCATCGAAGGTCTCCCCGCTGTGTCTAAACAAAGGATAGCCCAGAGATCGATGTTAGCGCATCGGCG
>CAMYOC010000007.1 GCA_947259915.1 uncultured Gammaproteobacteria bacterium | reverse complement strand
CTTCCGAGGTCTTCACGGACGAACTCAAGAAGAGCAATCTCAACCTGAAAGCCGGGGCCGTCCCAGAAAAGGTGACCGTCCGGTCTGGGCGCTCTGGCGAGACGCGGCGGCCCTCTGTTACGCTCAATGCTGAGCGTAACGCCAGGGCATCAGCTCGTCCAGCCGAGTGATTTTGTGATCGGCGATGCGGCCGAGGACATCGGTCAACCAGGCTTGGGGATTGACGCCGTTTAGCTTGGCAGTCTCGATCAGCGTGTATGCAATCGCCGCTGATTTTCCGCCGCCTTCCGAGCCGACGAACAGGAAATTCTTTCTGCCCAGGGCTACCGGCTTCATCGACCGCTCCGCAGAATTGTTATCGGGCATGCTGACATCGGCGTTTCGATTTCACGTCCTGTCTTTCCATCTGTCGTAGTAGGCAGGGTTAGCGGGATCGGGGCGTCGGAGTGCGAACAAGCGGGCAGGCCGAATTGACAATGAGCTGCGAGCTCGTGTTGTTATCTGGCCGCCCCCACGACCAGCCCGTCTGCGCCGAGAGCGCGTATCCGTAGTTGTCGCACGAGCCCGCGCACTCCTTTGACAACAAGAAGGAGTACATATGATGAGATCAATCGGAATGGACGTCCATAGAAGTTTCGCGCAGGTCGCAATCTTCGATGACGGTTCAATCGTCGCGAACTTCCGTGTGGATATGGAGCATGATGCGGTCGTCGTTTTTGGGCGAAGTCTGCAAGCGGATGACGAGGTCGTTCTTGAGGCGACGGGGAACACTGCAACTATCGTCCGGCTTCTGACACCGTTCGTGGCCCGGGTCGTGATCGCCAACCCGCTTCAGGTGAAGGCGATCGCCCATGCCCGGGTGAAGACCGACAAGGTAGACGCGAAAATCCTCGCCCAGCTCCATGCGGCAGGGTTCCTGCCCGAAGTCTGGGCGGCGGACGACGAAACGCTCGCGCTCCGGCGTCTGGTCTCGGAACGCGCAGCCGTGGTCCGTTCGATCCGACGCTCCAAGAGCCGCGTGCAGGCCGTGCTGCATGCGAACCTGATCCCCAAATATGCAGGCCATCTGTTCGGCAAAGGCGGGCGGCGTTGGTTGGCGAAGGCGCCTTTGCCAAAGACCGAGCGCGATCTTCTTGAGAGGCATCTCGATGAACTGGACTG
The DNA here is from genome assembly GCA_947259915.1 of uncultured Gammaproteobacteria bacterium. Taxonomy (GTDB): domain Bacteria; phylum Pseudomonadota; class Gammaproteobacteria; order Steroidobacterales; family XN24; genus CAMYOC01. The sequence goes on along the minus strand of CAMYOC010000007.1, from coordinate 2,817 downwards.
GTTGGCTGGGCGGTTGGAGACGCTTGAGCGCGACCTGATCCACATCTCGCTTGACGATCCGCGGATGCGTAAACTGATGACCGTGGCTGGCATCAGCTCCGTCATCGCTACCGCCGTGATCGCGTCGATCGGAGATATCAGCCGGTTCGCCACGCCGGAAAAGCTCGCCAGCTACTTTGGTCTGACGCCAAGGATACGCCAATCCGGCGACCGCGGGGCCATCCACGGGCGGATCTCCAAGCAGGGAAATGCCACGGCCCGGACGATGCTTGTCGAAGCCGCCTGGGGGGCCGCTTCAGTCCCCGGTCCGTTGCGGGCCTTCTTTCTGCGGATCAAGGATCGCAAGGGCGCGAATGTCGCGGCGGTTGCCACGGCGCGCAAGATTGCAACCCTGATCTGGCATCTCCTCACGAAGGATGCCCCCTACCAATGGGCACGTCCGGCATTTGTCGCAATGAAGATGCGCAAACTCGAACTGCGTGCAGGCGCTCCCAAGGCGCACGGCAAGGCCGGGCCAGGTCGCGACTACTGGATCAAGGAGCTGCGTCACCGGGAGATTGAGCTCGTTGCCAACGCAGAGAACGCTTACGCGCGGATGGTCGAAGCCTGGCGAGAAAAGCCACCAAAACCGAAAACCGGCTGAGAAAAGGGCTGTTCAACAACATCCGTGTCCGCCTCCAGGAAGCCGTGGTCGAGATATGGGCGCAACCGCTTCATGCGGGTCAGGGCGTAGCGGATGGCCTTGGCGAGCTCGGATTTCCCGGAGATTTTCGGAAGCTGGGCGTGCAGCCAGACCTCCAGAGCGTCGAAGATCGGTTTGGCGTGAGCTTGCCGGAGCCGGACCCGTTCTTCGGGCAACTGGCCGCGAGCATCCTTCTCGACCCCATAGAGCCCGGCGATGCGCTTGATCGCTTCCTCGGCGATGATCGAGCCCTCCGACTGGAAGACATCGGTGAACTTGCGCCGGATATGGGCCATGCAGGCGACTTCATGGACCTCGCCGGATCGGTAGAGATCGTTGAACCCGGCATAGCCATCGGCATGCATCCAACCCTTGTACCCGGCCAGATGTTTTGTGGGATGATCGCCCTTGCGGTCGGCGGTGAACTGATACCACGCCGCCGGTGGATCGCCGCCGAGCCATGGCCGTTCGTCGCGGACATAGGTCCAGATCCGGGCAGTCTTGCATTTTCCAGCGCCTGGCGCCTGCATCTTCAGGGGAGTGTCGTCTGCAAAGATCGCCTGTCCCTTCAGGACATGGCGACCAATGGCGTCGGCCAATGGCTCCAGCAGGGCCGCCGATTTGCCAACCCAGTCGCAGAGGGTGGAGCGGTCGAGATCGATACCTTCGCGATCAAATATCTGGCTCTGGCGGTATAGCGGGAGATGATCGGCGTACTTCGAGACCAGCACATGGGCCAGAAGACCCGGACCGGGGCGGCCCCGCTCAATCGGGCGCGAGGGCAGTGGCGCCTGGCAGATCGCCTCGCAACATGAACACGCCATGCGCGGGCGAACGATGCGGTTCACGACGAACCGGCCGGGAACATATTCCAGCTCCTCGGTGACGTCTTCGCCGAGTGTCTTCAGCGCACCGCCGCACTTGCCACACGCATCGCCGGGCGACAGGACTTCCTCGTTGCGCGGCAGATCAGCCGGCAGTGGCTTGCGTTTGGGTTTTTCCTTTGGCTCGGGGGCAGTGTCATCCGCCACAGACGGTGCGACCTTCGCCGCCGCGATCTCCTCGTCTTCCAGCCTGAGCTGGAGTTGATCCATCGTCTCTGACGTCGACCCGAACCGATAGCGGCGGTGGCCTGCGAGCTGATGTTTGAGCTTCGCAATTTCCAGCGCCTGGGATTTTACCGTGGTCGCAAGCTGCACCGCGACGGCCTTCAGTTCCGTCGGGTCATCGGGCAGCTTCGAAGCATCGTCCAGCATGGCGACCTTATAGCTGGACTGTCCGCTGAAAGGAATCCCCGCAAAGGAATATCCCACTGCTTTTGTTCGGAAATTCACCCAACCGTCAGCGGTCTCCAGGTCCGTTGGGGCGTTCGCCAATCTATTCCTTCAAGCAGCATCGCCATCTGCGCCCCGGTCACGCTGAGCTTGCCATCCGCCGGTGACGGCCACACAAACCGACCCTTTTCCAGCCGTTTGGAAAACAGGCACGCCCCTTGGCCATCGAACCAGATTACCTTGATCAGATCGCCGCGGCGGCCGCGAAACACGAACAGGTGGCCGGAATATGGGTCCTGCTCCAGAACCTTCTCGGCCAGCGCCGACAGCCCGTTGAACCCTTTCCTCATATCCGTGACACCGGCCGCCAGCCAGACCCTGGTTTGCGCGGGGACCGGGATCATCCGAGCAAACCCTTGATCAGCCGGGCCAGCTCATCGCCGTCGGAACTCCCCTCGACCGTCAGGCGCACACCATCCGTCAAAATGACCTCAATCCGCCCAAGACGGCCGCCGCACCCGGCATCCGCAGACGCATCAATCACTGGGAGTTTGTCGGCATGGGCGGGGGCGCCAATCTCAACCGGCAGGAACACCGGCGCTTCATGAATATCCTCTGGCGCATAGCGCGGATCTTTGAGCCACTTGAAGATCAGGTTCGCATTCATCGAATAGCGCCGCGCAACCTGGGCGGCCGAAACACCGGGCGCTTGCGTCTGAGCACAAATCGACCGCTTCTCCTCAGCAGTCCAGAGCCGATACTTGCGAGGCCGCCGCGCCATGAAACAGTGCTCCAAGGTGTCCACTATCAATGGTGGACACTATCGACACTCCAATTGCAGCGTCAGGTGGGGCTGACCGG
>CAMYOC010000006.1 GCA_947259915.1 uncultured Gammaproteobacteria bacterium | reverse complement strand
TCGGCTTCGGTGTAGTAAATCCTCGTCGGGTATCCCATCTGCAACATCCTCCTCTACGGTGATAGAGTCTAGGTGTTGCATCGACCAGTTGAATCGGCAACCCAAAGCGGACATTGCCGAACAAGAATAGTGCAGGGAGAGCAATGGCATGACAGAGCGTGATAAGGACTTTACTGGTTCAATTCCAGAGATCTACGACACGTATCTGGTGCCATTGAGTTTTGAGGCCTACGCGCGGGATCTGGCCGACCGAATAGCCGCGCTTGACCCAGCTTCAGTTTTGCAAACAGCAGCCGGGAGGGGCATGGGTGCCGGTCATAGCTTTATAGCTTATTGCCAGAACTGACCAGCGATTCGGTGCCGGTGTTCAGTTCATCGATATGAACAACGATGGCGCAAACGCGATCGGCACAGCCCTCCGGCCCTACCCCACGGTACCGTTCACGATCATATACCGGACACATAGTTAACACTTCGTCCGCGGTGAACGGTGAGGGTCCGGGTTCTACCCGGTCCCTTTCTCTACCGAAGTATCCCAAATCATACTCCAAGAAGCTGACCAGCCAGATCTGGTCATCGACCGCCCGTGTGCCAACCGTTATGATCAGTTGGCGTGGAGCCTGCGTGAGGCTACGGCGAAGCTCACCGCCGTGACGCTCGGCAACGATGATTCGTGTGTGTTTCTTGAGTTCAAGCTAAGTCAAACTATGGCGCGTACCGATGGATTTTGAGTGGGTCGCAATTGCCCTTGGCGACGTCGCCTGGATTTCCCTCGCGTTCACGCTCGGCTTGTTAGCAAGGATGGTCGGACTTCCGCCGTTGGTTGGTTTTTTGGCCACCGGATTCCTGCTAAACGCCCAAGGCGTCACCAGCGGCGACATGCTGCAGAAACTGGCGGATCTTGGCATCACGTTGTTGTTGTTCACGGTTGGCCTAAAACTCAATCTTCGAACGCTGGCTCGACCTGAAGTATGGGCCGTCACCGGCTTGCACACGGCTTTTACTGTTGGACTCTTCGGGTTGCTGATCAGTGCGTTCGCCCTGTTCGGCTCACCCTTCGAGACCGGCCTGACGCTCCGCGATTCTTTATTGATCGCATTCGCGTTGAGTTTTTCCAGCACCGTTTTTGTCGTCAAAGTATTAGAAGAAAAAGCGCAGATGCGCTCGCTGCACGGCCGCATAGCTATCGGAATCCTGGTGATGCAGGATCTCGCCGCGGCCGTGTTCCTGGTCATTTCCGCTGGTAAGGTCCCATCGCCCTGGGCGCTGCTGTTGCTGATGCTCGTTCCTCTGCGCCCGGTACTGCATAAGATTTTGGAGCGCGTAGGCCATGATGAGCTGCTGGTTCTCTATGGGTTGCTGTTAGCGCTCGGTGGGGCTGAAGTTTTCGAGTTGGTCGGTCTGAAAGGCGACGTGGGTGCACTGATTATTGGCGTTCTGATTTCCAATCATGCAAAGGCCGAGGAGATGGCCAAGACCATGTTAGGCTTCAAGGATCTGTTTTTGCTGGGTTTCTTCCTGTCAATTGGCCTATCGGGTCAGCCAACGTTGCAGACCGTGGCGCTCGGCGTAGTGATCACACCGTTTGTTTTTCTAAAATCGGGCCTCTTCTTTGCGTTGCTCACCGGTTTCAAACTGCGCGCGCGTACCGCATTGATGGCATCGTTGAACCTTGCCAACTACAGTGAGTTCGGATTGATTGTGGCAGCGATTGGGGTGGCCAATGGCTGGATTGACGCGGAGTGGCTGATCGTCATTGCGATCGCATTATCGCTGTCACTGGCAGTCTCTGCGGTACTAAACGGCAAATCGCATCGACTCCATCGCCGTCACCGGACCCTTTGGAAACGGTTCCAAAGAGACGAACGTCTACCCGATGACCAACTGCTCGACACCCAGGGAGCCACGATTGCGGTGCTCGGGATGGGCCGGATTGGCACTGGGGCCTATGACGAGATGCATAACTTGTTCGGTAAGGCCGTTATCGGCGTGGATTTTGATCCGGTCAAAGTGAGGAAACAACGCTCGACTGGACGCAACGTATGGTTCGGCGACCCAAGTGATGCGGATTTCTGGGATCGAATTGCGGAACTGCACACCATTGAACTGGTGATGCTGACATTGCCGAAATTGAGTACGACGTTATTGGTCCTCGAGCAGCTTAAAGCGAGCCGGTTCACCGGGCGGGTCGCCGCGACGGCGCGATATCCAGACGACGTAGAGGCGCTTAGGAAAGCCGGGGCTGCAACGGTATTTAATATTTACACCGAGGCCGGCACCGGCTTCGCTGCACACGTCGCATCGCAAACAGTGGAATGACCCGCAACGCAATCGGGCACTGAAACAGGAATGGGTGCCGGTCATAGCTTTAGGAACGGGAATGGGTGCCGGTCACAGCTCTATAACTCGCAGTGCCCTCGAACCCATATGCTACGGATTGGGCGGTCGTGTATGCTTGCATTGGGCGACCATAAGGTATGGCGCATTGAGTTTTTTGGGCCTCTCGGGGCTCTTCCCGTCCCGAAATGCATGGAGATGATCATGGCGAAATCCAGAAAGAAAAAATCAACAAAGAAGAAGGCAGGACGTGTTGCGGAATTGAAGAAAGCGGTAGCCAAGCTGAAAAAACAGTTCGCTGCCCAGAAGAAGGAAGCGGCGGCCGACCTCGCCAAATTGAAGAAGCAGGTTACGGCCCACAAAAAGAAATCTTCGGCGGAGGTGGCGAAAGTGAAGAAGCGGCTTGCTGCCAAAAAGAAGAAGTAGCGGGAATGGGTGCCGGTCTTAGCTTTATGGCTTGTTGCCAGAACTGACCCGCGAGATTCAGCGCCGGTGTTCGGTTCCTTTGGCCGGGACTATCGCCTATCACAATCACGCCTCACTCATGATATTCATGTGGTCACGCGCGTTCAGATAAGACAATCAGATGGTTGCTAGGACCACCACCGTGCTATTCCCCGGTTTTGCGCCAGGAACAGTGCCCGATTTCGGGTGCCTATCAGAAAGTTCTGCGGCCTTAGGCAACACGAAGGTCCCGACAACGAACAGACCTGGTTAACCCATGTACGATCTCCCCTATCACAAGGAAACCGATGGACGGGTGCTCCGCGAGTTCATTGGCAAGCACCCCTTTGCCTTCGTCACTGGCTGCGACGCGAACGGACAGCCCGTAGCGACGCAGATTCCTGTCTTCTTCGAGGAGCGCGATGGTCACCAGTTCCTGCGTGGCCACCTGATGAAAAACACGGACCATCACACGGCGTTCGAGGGCAACCCAAACGTGCTGGTCGTGTTCACCAGCCACAACGCCTACGTCAGCGGTTCGTGGTATTCGGACCCGCACACGCCCTCCACCTGGAACTACATGAGCGTGCACGTCCAAGGCACCATCCGTTTTCTTGAAGGGCCGGAACTGGTGCGGGTCCTCAAGAAAACCTCGCTGCACTTCGAGGGCGACGACGAACAATCTCCGACCACATTCGAGAACCTGCCCAAGAGGCTCACGGATCGACTGGTTCACGCGATCGTTGCCTTCGAGATTGAGGTCAAGTCACTGGACAGCGTATTCAAGCTCAGTCAGGATCGCGACGCTGAGAGCTATCACAGGATAATCCACAAGCTGCGTGAAAACGGGGAGGCTGGCCGCTTCATCGCCGATGAGATGGAGAAGCGCGCAGACAAGCTATTCCAGAAAAAGAAGGCTTGAACCCGAACCTATGTTTCACGCCAACCGCAGAACAAATCGCTCCAGCCGACCGCTTCGCGGCGGCTGAGTTCTATCGTTAGGCGACTACCACTATGCAGCTTTCCATTAATGGCGACGTAAGTGACCTACCCATCAGCACCGACCTGATAGCGCGGACTGTTGCATCATTCGCGGATACGGACGATTTCTTCCTCATTCTCGCTAAGGACGAAATGACGTACATACAAATATCCGGAAGCACAAAATCCGGATTTGTTCTCGAGTATCAAGATGGCTCGATCGAGGAACACTATTCATGCGCTGACGCTCCCCTGAAAGCGGACCAGATTGTTGAGACACTGCAACGCTATCTCACCGGCCACGATCGATGGAAAAGTGAATTCACCTGGGAGAAGGTAGATCTTGGCTCGACCCCACGCCAAACAAATGTTAGCGCAAGGACAATACTCTCGGTAGTCGGGATCACTGTGGCGGGAATCGTCATCTGGTGGTACTTCACCACCGCCTGACAGCTCGCTGCGGCGGACCGGATAGTCCCCACGGTTTAGTGGGCGCCCTGAACTAACGACTCAGGAGTGATTCACGATGCCACGTGGAGATTCGGTGCCGGTGTTCGGTTTCTTTCTCTGACCCCATTTGCTGACCCCATTTTCTATGCCCACTGATTACTTAAGACGCGTATTTCGCTGGCTGCACATAGTCTGGGCAATTATCGGCGCCGGCATATGTACTCTGCTGGCGACCGCGACCGGCGGCCACCCTCCGGGGCTTGTATTTGTGCCTATCGCCGCAGCGATATGGCTGGCGGGCCACATATTGCTTTGGGCAAGTCGCAGGTTAGCGATACGCGGCAAAAATGCGGCAGACACCGGCAGTACTGCCTCAGAGAACTGGCCACCAACAGTAATTCTTCTTTTGTTGTTGTTCGGAATCGTATTTATTTTCGGTCTATCCGGGATCGTCTGGCAGCTGCTATTTGAGCGCGATCGGCTACATGAGCTGGCTATACCACTCGCCGTCTGGCTACCCTCCTCGTTATGTTTTGCCGGAATCTTGTTGCGAAAGGATTGGTCACGGATTCTGGCCGGTAGCGGGTTTATTGTTGTGGCGGCAATCCTTCTATATGAGATGATCGCGAGTCTTGTGCGCGGTTATCGCAACTCGAATACTGAATGGCTGGCTGCGCTTGTGATCGTTGCTGTGTTGATCTTGATTGGACTACACATCTTGCGTTCCCCAAGGATCAAAGCGTTCTATTCCAGAAGCTGGCGCACGTGATCTTTGGACAAGGATGTACCTAATAAGGAAAACCAGGGTCGAACCGAAGTTTTCCCCAGGGATGGCAGCCCTATTCATCGAACTCGTCAAACTCCGTTGCTGTCTCCATCGGATTGGCGGGGTCGGCGGTCCATTCCTGGAGTGACGCGATGTAGACGGCGACGTCCGTGAATCCGAGCCGGGTCATGACAAAAGCGTTGGACGCGGCGGCTATACCGCCGCCGCAATAAGTGATGGCGCGGGCGTTGTGATCACCGCCGAAGATGGCTCCCAGTTGTTCGGCTGGCAAATAACGACCGCTGTCATCGACAGTTGACGTGGTCGGGACGTTCGAAGCGCCCGGTATATGACCGGCCCGCCCATACATCGTCCAGTCGCCCCGGTAGTGGCCTGCGGGCAGTGAGTCGATAAGGTTGACCGCGTCGTCTTCGGTCGCCGCGAATACTTCGTCCCGGCCGGCGATCATTTGCGGTCGTACAGCACGGGTGAGTGTCCTCGCGAGGTGCTCCGCCGGCTCGGTCGACAGCGGTCGATCCCCGGCCTTCCAGGCGTTGAGCCCGCCGTCGAGGATAGCTGCCCGGTCGAAACCGATCCACCGCAGCATCCACCAGACCCGGGCGGCCCAGGCCGAGTTGTACGTATCGTAGAGCACCACGCGGGTATCGTCGCCGACGCCCAACGCGCCCATCGCCGCAGCGAATTGATCCGGTGTCGGCAGGGCGAATTCGTATGGGCTGTCGCCGTCGGCCAGATCACCCATCAGATCGGCGAACCCCGCCGTCGGTATGTGGCCGGCCTCGAAGTTGGCTCTTCCGTTGACACTCCGGAAACCGCCCTCTTCGGTTGCTTCCACGATAACCGTGCAGTCGAGTACGACCAGGTCCGGATCTCCGAGGTGCTCGCTCAGCCATTCGGCAGTCACCAGCGTGTCCATCCCGGTATCGACACTGCTCGCGAGTTCGGCTTGTTCGCCCGGTTTCGAACAGGCTGCCACGAAAACGATTGCCGCGATCAGACCGAGTCGACGTGAGTTGGAAAAATGAGATGACATGTTTGCTCCTGGTTCGAAACAGAAATGACGACAGGTCTATATATCTTTCTGGATTCCCGTGCACCAAACACCCATCAAGACAATAGACCTGGCACCATATTGCCTGACTTTCGGGAACCAAGACATGGGTGCCGGCGTTCACTTTTTACTTGTTCAACGGCCACCGGTATTGCAATCTGTTGCCGGGCATGGCTTTTTGGCTTATTGCCCGCCTCGGAAATGCTATTAGGCTATAACCGGAACTAAACTTCTCGATTAAGCTATGACCGGAACCAAACTCTCGCAATGATCATCCGATTCAGACACGAGTTCGACCTCCCCCCCGGCGAGGTGTACGCCTATTTCCGGACGCCCGCCGACTGGACACGTTTGTTTGGACTGGCCAGTGACGTCAAGGAATATGGCGATGGCTGGTTTGCGGTCCCAATAAAGGGTTTTCCTTTCCCGCTCGTGGCGAGGAATACCGAAAACAACCCGAATGAACTGGTCCGTTGGGTATTCCGGGGCTTTTGGCGTGGACGAGGCGAGGTTCGCTTTTCTACAGCAGCCGGCGGAGTGATTGTGGAGGGCTACGAGGAGATCGCGGTCCGGTGGCTGTTCTTTCTATCGCCCCTGGTCGAGCACCTGTTCCTTGAACGCAGATTCCACGCAATCTGGGACATCGGGTGGCACCGTCTGCGCAAGCAGGTAGCCTCAAGGCAGGACGCTGCCCAGGAGGCGGTAATGATACGTACATCTCCTGATGGCTAACCCAGGGGTTTGGGACTAGCTGGTTATTGAGAGATCAGAAAACCTCGGGGCGCCACTCAAACGGGCGTATTGACCTGTTGCTCCGCGTCCCGCGCTAACTTCGGGGGACCCGGTCATGCCAACTTCCACCACCAAAGCCAGGCAGCCGCGGCTGACGACCACTATTTGGCCGCATGCCAACAATCTCAAGGACCTCCTGGGTATCGCCGCCGACGCCGCCAATATGCGGCCACCGCTATATGTGCGGTCTCTGTTCGGCCCGGTGGACAGCTGGATTCGGTCGCCGCGAAAATACTCCGAGTTCGAAATACTCGATCCATGGCAGCCAATTCGCACCCTAAAGTACCTGCGGGACGCGACCATCCCGGCGCGCCCCTGGTCGGCGCCGGATTGGGCCGAGATGCTGATGCCGGATCTTGTCACGCATCTGTTCTGGCGTCCGAGCCGATTCTTTCGGCAGAGTGACGAGTCTGGCAGCACGCGCTCCTTTCCCGACGAGCTTTGGTTCTTCATTAACGGCGTCGCCACGAACGAGGACGTCGCCAGACTCAATGCCGCCTTTCTTGCGCAGCTCTTCCATCGCCCGATCACGGTCATGCAGAACGCGACCGATTCACTCCTCGTCGACCTGGTCGAGTGTGGGCTGGGCAAGGGATTCAAGAAGGACCCCAACAGCGAGGATCGCAAGACGATGACGGAACCCGCATGGAAAGCGACGTCGGCGATTCTCGAAGCTCTGAATGCGCCGGCCATCAAGAAGGTCGTCGTCATCGCCCACTCACAGGGCACAATCATCATGGCCAATGTGCTCCGCGCCATTGCCAAGACGCTAAAGGATCAGCGTCTGCTGACGACGCGACGCCGGAAGGTCGCCTGGCACGACTACACGCAGTTACTGATGGGCGGCGTCAAGACCGATGTCGACAAGGCAATATGTGACGATCTGGCACTCTCCCTGTCTGTGTTCGGCGCGGAGACGCCCTCGGGTGTGTTGAAGCGACTGCAGAAGCTCGAGATTTACACCTTCGCGAACTGCGCTGACAAGATGAAATATGTTGCACATCGCGGTGGCAGGGCGTTCCCCTATCTCGAACATTTCGCCAACGAGTTCGACATCGTTGCGCGTCTCGGCATCCTGTCGCCGAACAGCAAGATCGAGATCGATGGACCTGCTTACCGACAGGAGGGAGCTTGGGGACATCTGCTCAATGAGCATTACCTGTTTGCGATCGACGACTACCTGTATCCCGGACTGGAAACGGTGCGCGAGGAGAATCCATACGCGCCAATGGACGTTGGCCACGATACCGAGCCGCGACTGTACCGCTATTGCCACGGCAAACGACCGGGATGAGGTTCTCAGGGGGTCGAACCACGGTTATTCGCGAAGACCAGATCGAAGCAGTGTTGCGCCGGTCGGTGAGGCCTGGACGAAGCCGTAGACCTCGAAAGATGCCTGACTCGCGATAGACGAAGGAAACTGCGGTTCGACCCCGATTGCGCCGCAACCCACGACTCACAAGATTGAGAACATGGTTTGGTGAAACGATTAAGCAAGCACAAAGCACCAAGCCCATTTAGACTGTTACCAATGGTTTCATTAGCTCACAGATCGCAATTGCCTTAAAGAAAAGGAAACAACGTGAGTAAATTGTCATTTGGAGTCATCAGGACTTCAAAAAAGGAAGATGAGCGACGTGCTCCAATCCACCCGGAGCATTTGCCGCGCATTCCTGAACACGTTCGCCGCCAGTTGATCTTTGAAGAAGGTTACGGAGCACCATTCGGATTTGCAGACTCGGAGATTGCTGCTCAGACCGGCGGTATCGCTACACGCCACCAATTGTTGGCCGATATTGGGAACGTAATTATCCCCAAGCCAGTGCTATCTGATTTAGAAGAACTTCGCGAGGGCGGAGTTCTTTGGGGCTGGCCGCATTGCGTACAGCAATCGTCAATTACCCAAGCCGCGATCGATCGCAAGCTGACGCTCATTGCCTTTGAGGAAATGTTTGTTTGGGGACCCGACGGGCAAATTGGCCGCCACACTTTCTACAAAAACAACGAAATGGCCGGCTACTGCGCGATATTGCATGCCTTACAGCTAAGAGGCATCGACGGGCACTATGGGAACCGACGCAAAACCATCATTTTCAGTTTTGGTGCGGTCAGCCGTGGCGCCATATACGCCCTCAAGGCACGCGGCTTTAGAGATATTACGATCTGCATTCAGCGTCCTGACCACGAGGTTCGTGAGGAGATCCTTGATTGTCACTATGTCCGAATTCGCGAAGGCATTGAGGGCGAAGCACGTCTGTTGGTGGTGGAGCACGATGGTACTGAGCGACCGTTGACCGATCTGATCAACGAATCAGACATCATCATAAATGGAATATTTCAAGAACCTGACAACCCCATGCATTTCGTGATCGAAGGGGAAGAAACATCACTCAAGCCAGGCTGTCTGATCATCGATATTAGCTGCGACGAGGGGATGGGCTTCTTTTTTGCCAAACCAACCACCTTCAAAGATCCAATGATTAAGATTGGGACCGTAGACTACTATGCCGTGGATCATACGCCGAGCTATCTCTGGGAAAGTGCCTCGCGATCGGTCTCTGGAGCTCTCATTGTCCATTTACCAACCGTTGTGGCAGGTCGTGATGCTTGGCAGAAAAATGAAACCATTCGCCGGGCCGTGGATATTGATGCGGGAGTGATTCAGAAACCTAATATTCTGTCGTTTCAAAATCGCCAGCCGGGCTATCCCCACGCGCCCATCAAGGTCTAGCGGACTATCGCGTCCGTCACTCACCGTGCTGACGCACGTCTCGCGCCGGCCAGCGCTTGCAGGTGAAGCCAACGTTAGATGTTCGCACAAGATCGAAGTATTGGAGGAGAAATGACTGAAGGAAAAGGGCAATGCCTTTGTGGCGCTGTACAATTTACTGCAAAGGACATAAGTAATAGTGTTGCCGCTTGCCATTGCGGCCTGTGTAGGAGATGGGGTGGCGGGCCCCTGATAGTTGTAAGTTGTGGAACAGACGTCGCATTTGAAGGAGACGAGAATATTACTGTCTACAATTCTTCTGACTGGGCAGAGCGAGGATTTTGCAAGAAGTGCGGTAGTCACTTGTTTTACCGGCTCAAAGCAATCAATGGACATCAAATGCCAGCAGGTCTCTTTGATAATCAAGAAAGCTTCAATTTTGGCTTACAAGTATTTGTTGATAGAAAACCTTCTTTTTACAGCTTTGCCAACAATACAAACGAAATGACCGAAGCAGAGGTAATAGAAAAATATGCGCCCGGGCAGAACACCTAACAAACGTATGCAATCGGACCAGCAAACCGCTGCGCGCTTTGCTGGCCGCTGATGCGGAGCGCTGGACAGCGACTTGAGCACTACGTTTCCTATCCAGATTGGGCGAGCCCTGCCGACACTAGGGATCTTCGCTCTCCTGGGCGTGTTAGCTGCCGCGGCCGCGCTGATTCATGTTGCGGTCACCGACGCGGAAGCGAAACAACCGTGGGCGTTGCTTGTCCTCGTACTGGGTCTCCCTGGAATCTGGGTCGTTATCCTCTTTTGCCTTGCCGCGTTTTCCCTCCGCATTACTGATGAGAAGATTGAGAAATTGCTTGCCAACCGGTGGATCGTTGCGTCAAAGCCACTTAGTGATTTGCGCTCTGCCTCGATCGTGCAAAACACGTTGCAGCTAGCGTTCAGAGATGGCTCTACTCTACGCCTTGCTGCCATGCCGCTTCGGGACAAGGCTCTCCTCGCAGAAGTTCTGGCTGCACGCTGCCCTTATGCAAAGTTCTCCTAGCGCCAACCGCGTCGCCGCCCAACACGGGAGTCGGTGCCGGTGTTCGGTTCATCTGGCTATGGGAACCCGAACGCTAACCCCCGCTTTGTCCTTCGACAGACACGCCACTCCGGGCGTCAATTGGACATTCAGGCGAATGGAGATGGTCCGATGTTTATCAAAATTTGTGTAGTCGTTCTCACGCTCTTGCTGCCGGCGTTCGCGTTCGCGGACGGGGTGGACTCAGAGCAAATGTTTATCGTGCATTTCGAGACGGGAGCGAATTGGGACGAGTCCGCTCCACCTGCGGAACAACCGCAATTCCACGAGCATTCCGCTAATCTGAAGCGCCTGAGACAAGAGCGCACCATCCTCTTTGGCGCCAGATACGCAGATCTCGGCGTGATTATTATCAGGGCAGACTCTTTGGACTCAGCCAATGCTTTGATAAGCGCGGACCCAGGGGTGCAGGCTGGCATTTTCGAATACCGGGTTGAGTCGCTCAGCGTATTCTATCCATGGCAACAACCTTAGAATTCGGGGCTCAGCCGTTAGCTGGATACCGCCGAGGGCGAGTCTCTTCTACTGCACCGTGAGCTCAACGACTGGATCTGGGTGGAGAATGACAAAGGCGAGGGTGGCTGGGTATCGAAGAAGACGACAACGGCCGCCTGAAGCGGCGTTGCCGCAGGGGATCGGATCCGGTGTCAGATATCATGCATAGGGTCTCTGGAATGGGACTGGCTGCCGCCATTCTGACGCTCGCTCTGTTGCCCCGCGTCGCGCCAGCTCAGGTTGACGGCGGCGAGCCTCCGCCTGCCCCGCTTGATGTTCTTCCTGCCCTGAAGGGCGACTATTTCAGGTTTGACTCGGAGATTGTCGGCCGCCCTTTCCATGTCTTTATCCGGTTGCCGGAGCGTTACGACGCGGAAACGGACACCAGCTACCCGGTAGTCTACGTCCTGGACGGGGACTCGCTGTTTCCAATCGTTGCTCCCAACCATCTGTTTCTCAACTACGACGAGAAATTGCCGGAAGCCGTTATCGTCGGCATTGCATACGGCTCCTTCGACCCCGCAATCAATCGTCGTGGCTATGATTTCTCTGCGCCGGCGCCCGATTCGGGACCGGATCAGGGCGGTGCCCCTGCATTTTTGCAGTTTCTGAAAACCGAGCTGCTTCCGCATGTGGAGAGCCGATATCGGATCGATACCAGCAGGCGGATACTGTTCGGACAGAGCCGGGGCGGTTATCTGGTTCTTTACTCTGCTTTTACCGATCCCGATCTGTTCTGGGGGCGCATCGCAAGCAATCCTGCCTTCGATCCTGGGCGCGAGCGGTTTTTCAAAGACCCCGTCCGAGCGAAGCGCGACGATCTCGGTCTCGTCGTGACAAGCGGTTCTCGCGACTACCCGAATCTGAGACAAGCCGCCCTCGCCTGGTTCGAGGCCTGGACGGGCCGCGCCGACGCACCCTGGGCAATCCACGCGGTCACCATCGAAGGCGGTACGCATGCGGCGCACAGCGCCACGAGTTATCGCATTGGCATGCTGTGGCTTTTCAATCGGAGATGATATCGGATACCCCGGCAGCACCGGGGTGTAGCGGCGACATGCAACCATGGCCATCCCAACAACACGCGCTGAACTCACAGACCTGACCCGCTCAGCCTTTGATAAGCTGCAGGCCGAGCTTGAGGCAGCCGGTCCTCGGGCAGGCAGCCTCTCCTGTGTTGACGACTGGAGCGTGAAGGATCTATTGGTGGTGCGCGCCTGGTGGACCGAGAATGTGATTGACTGGATCGAAGCGGGGAAACGAGGTGAGACGCCCGTTACACCCGCCGGGGGTTATCGGTGGAAAGAAACTCCACGACTCAATGCAGACATCGTCAAGGCGGCACGACGCGAATCCTACAGTTCCGTTCGTGCCAGACTGGAACGGGGTTTCCAGGGGGTCATGCGCACCATCGACGCGCTAGACGACAGGGAATTGCTCGGAGTCGGTGTCTATCCGTGGGCCGGAAAGTACCCAATATCACGGTGGATCTCGATAAACACGGCCCGGCAATACACAACCGCCCGCACTTTTATCCGGCGCGCATTGAGGGAAGATCGTGGAAGAACTTCATAAATACGCACGCGGCCTGACTGAGTCGTTGGGTGACGCGGCTAATGGCATCGGGTCATAACGCTATGCTCAACGGAGCGTGTCTTTGCGGTGGAGTGCGGATTGATGTCTCCGGGGAGCTTGAGCATCAGCCGGAAGCTTGTCACTGCTCGAGTTGTCGGAAGCAGTCGGGACACTTTCTCGCTGCCGTGAATGTCAGGCGTGATGCATTGACAATTCATGGTGCCCGGCATATCGGCTGGTATCAGTCATCTGAACAAGTCTTGCGCGGATTCTGTTCTGTTTGCGGGTCAACGCTGTTCTGGAAGCCAACCATTGAGGGTTACGAGTTCACCGCCGTGGCCATGGGGCTCTTCGACTCCCCGACGAAATCGCACCTGGCGAAGCACACATTCGTCGAGGACAAGGGAGACTACTATGAGATTGCGGATGGCATCACTCAGAGCAAGAGTTACTAGGGAGGGGAAGTGCAATCGATCAAGGTGCCCAGCAGTCCCTTGTCTGCGCCGCCTGACAAAATGATACAAGAATGCCGGTGTTCGGTTTCCTGGGCTATTGAATGAAGGTAAAAAAGCAGAATCCGGGGTCAGAGACCAATCCACCAGAGTCGGGCGGAAATCAGTCCCTGACACCCAGATCACTCCCGGTTAGTCGGTCCAGACGTAGCCGAAGAACCGAAAGAGCATATCGAGCAGGTCGTAGGATTCCATATCTGTTTCTCCGTTTCTTGTTGCCCCGTGCGCTTGTGCAGGTCGGGGATAGCCGTTCCGTCATTTGTGGATCTCATCGATCCGGGCATGCGTGTTTCACCGGGCACGACCGCCTGTTGATCCCGCAAATCGGCGCCGATTGATCTCCTGATGTCAGGCTCCTGAGCCGCAGCCGCGCTGCTTCCCTGCCTGATTCATCCTGGAGACTATTTCAACACAGACACGCGGAGGCGCAGGCCAAGGGAATCTCGCGCCCGCTTCGGCGTTCTGAGAGGACCGTCACATAATCGCCCGGTTAAACCAATTCCACAGGGGCGGACGGTGCAGGTGATCGGTTTCCCAGAGAGAAGCTGCGCACTGGGAAAAGGCGTTGGGTTTGTTTTCCTGTCGTCGAAGCGGAAAATGGACCTGACGCCCTCTCCGGTAGCGCAGATGTGAACATGAGCGATCCAAAGCAGAACAAGGCAAACGCCCAGGCGTTCTATAACCTGATGTTCAATCAGTGCAAGCCACGTGAAGCCATTGAGCGCTTCACCGGTGCTGAGTATATTCAGCACAATCCTGAAGTAGCCGATGGCAAAGAGGCGTTCATCGAGTATTTCGAGCGCATGGCCGTCGCGTACCCGGGGAAGCGGGTTTACTTCAAGCGCGCCCTTGCCTGTTGGGCCGCTGAACTCATCGTCAGGCCACACCGATGCCCCGGTTCGTAGTCCTGCTTCGCGGCGTCAACATCGGCAAGGCCAAGCGAGTGCCTATGGCCGAGTTTCGTGCGCTGCTTGAGGGACAAGGCTTCACAGCAATTCAGACCTTGCTGAACAGCGGTAATGCGGTGTTCAGTAGTACAGGACGCTCCGCTCTGGCGCACGCCAGATCCATTGCTGCATCACTCGTCGAGCGCTTCGGGTTCGAAGTTCCCGTCGTTGTGAAGGCCTCTACCGAGTTCGCTTCGGCAGTAGCCGAGTGTCCGTTCGCCGCAGGTGCGGAGGACCACTCGCGGCTACTTGTGGTCTTCACTCAAAAACGCCAGGCCTTGGTCAGTCTGTCGAGCCTGGCGCCCCTGGTTCAGCCACCTGAGCAGTTCGCCATCGGCAAACACGCGGCGTACCTGCACTGCGCAGGCGGCATACTGGAAAGCAAGTTGGCCAAGGCCCTGCTTGCCAGGCCAGGCCACACAGCTACATCAAGAAACTGGGCTACCGTCCTCAAGATCAATGGTCTTCTACGCGCCGGTGTGGCCTGACCCTCCGGTCAAGCGGTCGCGCTTGCCGCGCGCCGCTTGATTCGGGCGTTGGCTGCCATGAAGATACGGCAGCACGGATGAAAGCAGAAAGAAAAAAACAGATTTGCGCCTTGCTAAAAGGTATCGAAACCGGTGACGAGGCCTCGGTGGCTGTCGTCAATCCTGACAAATACATTCAGCACAACCCACAAACTCAGGAAGGGGGTGAGGGCCTGGCTGCTTTGTTTAAGCGCCTGTCGAAAAGCTCTCCCCGGGTCAATATCGTGCGGATCTTCGCTGACGGCGACTACGTATTTGGCCATACAGAATATGACTTCAGCAGCTCGAGAATAGGCTTCGAAGTCTTTCGATTTGAGGGCGATCTGACCGTCGAGCACTGGGATAATATCCAGGCACGACAAGGCCCTAGCCCCTCCGGTCATACTATGGTTGATGGTCCGACCGAAGCCACCGATCTCGAAAAGACGGAATCCAACCGGGAAATCGTGCGAGCCTTCGTTGAAACGGTTCTCATCGGTGGACAACCGGATAAGCTGGGGCAGTTTATCGATGACGAGGACTACACCGAGCATAACCCACGCATCGGTGATGGTCTCTCGGCTCTGCGTTTGGCCCTGTTTGGGCCGCCATCCAACGACGGCATCACAATACGCTATGACAGAATCCACCGTCTTCTGGCTGAAGGGAATTTCGTGCTTTCTGTCAGTGAGGGCTTCCTGAATGGAGTGCACTCCTCGTTCTACGACCTTTTTCGCGTTGCCAATGACAAGCTGGTAGAGCATTGGGACACCACCGAGGCGATCCCACCACGCACCGAGTGGAAAAACGACAATGGTAAGTTTTAGCGCTGACTTCAAACCAGCGTAGCTACGCCGATAGACCATGAATCGACAAAGAAATTGCCGCTAGCAAAGCGTTGCAGATGACGTTTGACCCGCTGCTCATTATTTTCGCTGCCGCAAGTACGGTTATTACGTCATACGCGCCTGAACGCAGGCGTTAACTGGCTCTGTAGGAATCACCCCGTGAATATAAGACAAGCAAAAGATTCTGATCGTGCTGCCATCGGCGCTGTCCACATGAGCGCGTTCGGCGAAAAGGAAGGCCAGGAAGTCGTTGGCCTGGTCTGTGGACTGCTCGATGATGAAACGGCGAAGCCCTTGCTTTCATTGGTGGCAGAAATGGAGGGGCGGATTGTTGGCCATGTCTTGTTTTCTTCGGTAAGGCTCCAGCCCAAGGATCAATCCGTTCCCGCCCAGATTTTGGCACCGCTTGCAGTTGCAAAGGATCATCAGGGTGAAGGAATTGGGGGCGCATTGATCAATGAGGGATTGAAGCAGCTTGCGGCAGCAGAAGTGGAGTTGATCTTCGTGCTTGGTCACCCCGGCTACTATCCCAGGTTTGGATTCAGACCAGCGGGAGCGCTTGGTTTTGAGGCGCCTTACCCAATACCCGCCGCGCACGAGGCTGCCTGGATGGTGCAAGAACTAAAGGCAGGCGTAATCGGTAGTGTGCGGGGAAAGATCCGGTGCGCAACAACATTGGAGCAACCTCAACATTGGCAGGAGTGAGGCCTGCAGACCAGCGCGAGCAATTCGCCCAGCAAGCTGTGCCGGCGTTCGGTTTCTTCCGTACCCGGGTATCCGACTTATTACGGGCTGGATTCCGATGGGCGGATCAGGCGGAAGGATTTTGGAGTGAGTACGGTGATCGTTTTGTGGCGGCGGAAGTGAAAGTGCCAAACTGGGACAACCCAAGACCGCATTTCAGATGGCCGGTGGTGGTGGCGCAGGCAATCGAGGTTCCGGCAGCGGAGGTCTGGGCGGCGATCTCGTCGGCTGGCAATCTCGAACGGTGTCACCCGTTCTGTGCGGCGAATCCTGTCCACCAATGGCCTGGCGAGCAGTCTCGAGACGAAGTCCACTATTTGAACGGCCGGGTCTTCGAGCGGCGATTCTGCCGCTGGATCGATCAGATTGGCTACGACCTTGAGATCGGCAGCAATGGCGGGAAGCCCTCGTTTGTTTCGTGGCGTATTCGATCCGTCAGCGAACAGAGTTCAATTCTCACGATCGCGGTCTATCCATATCCACTGCAGAACTTACCCGCAGTCTTGCGGTGGCTGCCGCATCATTTGCGTCTCAAGCCACTCCTCAGCGATTACCTGTCGTCGGTGCTGAGGGGCTTTGAATACTATCTGGTTCACGGTGAGCCCGTTCCGCGTGACCACTTTGGCAAGCATCCATGGTTTTCAAGGTTCGGCTGCTCCGGATATAGAAAGTAGGCTTCGCCTCCGAAACCGATAAACGTCTATCGTTCAGATGAACACAACACAGAAGGAGAATGTCCATTCGGTTTCTCAGAGAGAAGCCGCGCATTGATGCGTAAGCTTACTTTGTTTGTTGGCTTTTTAGTACGCGCCCTGTGAATAGGTCAATTCGTAGCTATGTGAATAGACCTCGAAGATGAGGCCAAAGGGATCTTCGACGTAGCACATCCTGTAGGGCTTCTCGCCAGGGTAATACTCGCGGATAGGCATGCGCTGTTTGCCGCCGTGTTCCACAATCTTTTTTACCAGACCTTCAATGTCCGGATCCTGAACACAAAAGTGGAAGGTGCTCGTCTTCCAGTATTCGAATTCTTTGGGGCTTTCATTGTTCTTGAACTCGAACATTTCAACACCGATCTTATCGCCGGTAGACATGTGAGCTATTTTGAAAGAGCCCCAGCCCTTACCAAAGACATCAATACACATTTGCCCTATCGGCGTATCTGACTCTTCGTGAATGACGGTGGGTTCCATGATGTGATACCAGCCCATCACGTCGCTGTAAAATTTGACCGCTTTCTCGACATCAGGAACGGAAATACCGATATGCGAGAATGTTCTTGGATAAGTACTCATGGATGTTCCCTGTTTTTCAAAGTTAACGTTTGTATCTAAGGGCGGTCTGACGGTGCCGATGTTCTCATATTGACTTGTTGCCAGTCAGCGTTGCCGGCGTGAAAGACGGTGCCGGAGGTAACCTTATGCCTGTCGGTCGGCCTGTCGAGCCCCAGGTCGGCTGACGCTCCAGGGCAGGTATAGCCGACTACGCCGGAACAGCGCTCAGGTAACCAGGCCGGCACCTGGCGGGTTTGGTTATATAGTTGCCTCCGGCACTCTAATCCCTCGCGAGCCACTCGATACCGACTGCGCACGCGGCAACGATGTAAAGAACGAGAGCAACATCGTTGACTGAAGCCGGCAACAGCAAGGCTTTGCTAAAGAGTGAGGAAACGCCGAACGCAATCAGGACAGCTGCCGGAATCACCACTCGCCATGAGCGGCGATATCGGATTAGCAAAACAATTCCGACCGGCCATCCGTACGGCAGGAAGCCAAGGATCAATCCCGGAAACCCGAAGACCAGGAAGTGCGTAAGCGACTCGTCTGCGAGGAATCCCCGATCAAGAAGCCATAGAGATACGATCAGAAACGCAAAATAGAGAATGCCGAACGCCCCCGATACGAGGTAAAAGATCATCACCAGACCGTAGCCCGGTTTCTCGGATTGGGCACTTGTCGAATCTTCTGGATCAGCTTTCTTCGGCATCTTCGATCCGGAACAATTATTCGGCGCTCTTTACACCCCTGATTCTAGCCGTTTATCAGCAGATGCCATTGACTGGCGCAACTCTCAGATGCGGCTTTCCAGATTGTGAGATCTTCCATTGCCTTCAGCTCGGCGGTGAGGGCCACTCCGAAAAAATATGCCGGGTTAGGAATAGTTACCGGATCTATTTGGATGCCGCCGGCGGTATCCAATACGTCCCGAAGAAAAAGGTGCCGAGTCTATATCCCTGAAGGCAGACCCGGCACCTTGCACGGTCAGACCAGACCCATTGCTGCTATTCTTCCGGACTCCCTTCGCCCACTTCCGCCTGGGCGCAGGTGTTCTCCTGCAGCATCCGGTCCGAGACCCGGAAGCGAAGGGCGCACTCGACCACATGTCCGTCATCGGATGACATCGACGATCGACCTGCCCAGATGCCCTCTTCCGCCGTGGCCGCGAAAAAGCCTCCCGAACCCAGGACGGCGGATCGTCCGCCCATGGCCTTTGCGTAGGCTTCCATGCGCTCGTTGTTGCCAAGATAGTAGGTGATGATGTCACCCTCGCGGTCGATATGGACGATGCCGAATTTAGACGACTCGGTGAAGCCGAACGTGTTTCGGAATGCCCCGAAACTGACTTTTTCAGGTTCGAGTTGGCTCGCGATCTGACGCAGATCAGGACCGGCAGTCACTGCGCCATCCTGATCCGGGGCAGTGTCCTGGGCGCTGGCCAGGGTCAGGACGGACATCAGCGCGACGCCAGGAAAGAGACGGTTCATATCAGCCTGCTCCTGTTCGAAATGCCAATCACATCAGAAGCATAGACGAGGAATGAGCGGCACGTTTGTTTCTTGCGGTATTCAGAGTTCGTCGAAATAGACCTGATACCCTTATGTCCGGCCCGTTTGATCTGGCCCGTCAAGTGGCAGGAAAAGGTCGGGTTCATTCAATAAATTGACCACAAGAATGGACCTGACACCTTGCCCTCTTTCCGGACGAAGTCCAGCTCCATCGCCAACTATGGCCAGCTATGCAATTAGCTGCCTCAGGTCCTCGGCGGCCCTGCGCGCCAACTCGCGGGCTGCCTGCTGGAGGTTTTCCTGAACATTGATTGACGTGTACTGGACCGTCGAGTTGACCGGTCCCACGACCATCGCGCCGTTGCTCAAATCCGTCACCCGCAGCGTCAGTGACACCGTGTAATGGGTCTGCGTTCGGCCAAAGTACTGGAGTTCACGAGTATCAACCACACGCGCCGTCGTGACCACGCGGAAACGAGCGGCTTCCCGGATACTGCCGTTGGGGGCCGAGGCCAGGTCTATCACGGCAAAATCCTGATCGACCAACTCGCCCTCCACCTCGGCATGGACCAGATAGGCGTACTCGTAATCGCCCGGGGTCTCCGCCACCACCGCGTTCGCCGGCGGAGCAACGAAAGTCTTGACCGGGCCGGCCGCTTCCGGCTCGACGGCGCGAACAACCGGCGCCTGGACCGGTGCTGGCATCGGGGCAGGCACCGGATCCGAAACAGGCATCGTCGACTCGACGGGTTGCTCAAGATCCGCGTTCAGCGGCTCGGCCAGGACATCTTCATCAGCGCTCGGCGAGGTGCCGGTGGGCACACCCACTGGCTGCTCGTCGCGCACGCTTTGCTGCTCTGTCTCGGGCCGGCTGATGTCCGCGGGTTCAGGGACCTCGAGCGCCGGGCGCGCGTCGCCATCGTGGCTGACGTCATCGCCGCCCTGGAAACCGAACAGTCCCAAATAGAGCAGCACGGCAACCGCGGCAATCGCTGCTGCGATGGGGATAAGCTTGTTGCGCCCGGAGGAGGACGACGCAGCGGCGGCGTGCGCTGGTGTGGTTTGCGGCCGCGGCGGGGACTCGACACCTTGCGGCCTGCTCGCGGCGGACTCGCCATCGATGTCCAGGGATGCCCGAATACTCGCCGCCAGACTGTGGATGTGCTCCTCCATATTGTCGGTCAGCGCATCCAGCCAGTGCATCGAGCTGAGGAAGTACTCCATCGAACCCGACGGAATCACGTCCTCGATACGAAACGGCAGCACCGCTATCCCCGCGTGCACCGCCCGCTCGACTTCGCGCATGACCTGTTGCGATTCGTTTGAATGATGGGAGAACACCACCACCATGATCCGGGCTCCGCTGATGCCCTGGATGATCGCCTGGCCCCACTCCTGACCCGGAGTGATGTCCCGGGGTGCGATCCAGCAGCGGATCCCCTGGCCTTCGAGGGTGGCGCAGACGGCGTCCGCCGTCAGCTTGTCCTCGTGGGAATAGGAAACAAAGACGTCGTACGCCATCAGACCCCCCCGCAGCACATCGGACTTCAGATCCTGTCACACATCGGCCTGACGAAGGCTACCACGCTCGCCTGAACGCGTGGAGTTCCCGTGAAGGCGGCTCTGCAGACCTGCGATGGCGCGGACAGGTCCAGGGGCTGACTCGTCAGAAGGCGGATGGTGCCGGTGTTCGGTCTCATATCGGAATGGACAACATACTGGGTCCAACTGCCGCGCGGCCGGAGAGTGCTGGGTCAATTCTTCCAGGGCGAATAGTCCCTGTGTCCGTTCTCCGGAGAATAGCGGTCTAAGCCCTATTCCTCATTTACCGGCGTTGCAGCATTTTGTCTGCTTTCGAACGGAAGCATCCTTGGCCGACCCGCGACCCGAACCTCGCCAGCATGTCTGCGGGGCTCGCATCCCTGGTCTATATATTTGTGTGGGGAAGGCGGAGAAAGCGAAGGGTTGTTTGCCAACCTGCTATCGCGTTGGCAAACGCCCGCCAAGCAATGTGGCGTGTCGGCGGCTGCACAGAGACCGTACGGTATCGAAGCTGGTCTGAGTCCGCCGGACGCAAGATCTAGGCACGACCTGGGAGGGCTGGCCATGAAACATTCCCGTCTATTCTCCACATCTTCAAGGTCTGTGTTGCTGGGCCTGGCAGTCCTGATTGGCGGACTGCTGACCGGCGGCGCAGCGCAGGCACAGCTCTTGCCGATCGAGCAGCTCGGCAAGTCGATCTTTTTCGACCAAGACCTGTCCATCAATCGCAATCAGTCGTGCGCCAGCTGCCACGATCCGGCCTGGGGCTTTACCGGACCCATCGAGAGCATCAACGCGGCCGGGTCCGTCTATGAGGGGTCCATCCCGGGCCGCTTCGGCAACCGTAAGCCGCCGAGCTCGGCCTATGCGAGCCGGAGCCCGATCTTGTTCTTCATAGACGAGAAAGACAACAATGAGAACAAGACCGAGATTCTGTTCATCGGCGGCAACTTCTGGGACGGGCGCGCCACCGGTGAGAAGCTCGGTAACCCCGCTGCCGACCAGGCGCAGGGGCCGTTCCTGAACCCCGTCGAGCAGGCGCTGCCCGACAACGCCTGCGTCGTCCACCGGGTCTGCACGGCGAGCTATCCGACGAACTACCAGGATGTGTTCGGACCCGATGACTGCGACATCGTCTGGCCCCAGGACATTGAGACCGTGTGCGCCACGCCCGGCACTACAGTGGCGCTGTCCGAGGAGGACCGGGGCAGCGTCGATACGGCCTACAATTCGATCGCGCTCGCCATCGGGCGCTACGAGGACTCGACCGAGGTCACTGCGTTCAGCTCCAAGTACGACGCCTACCTGCGCGGCGAGGTCAAACTCACGAAGCAGGAGAGGCAGGGGTTGGCGCTGTTCCGAGGCAAGGGCCGTTGCGACAACTGTCACATCCTGGACGAAGGCCCGGGCGGCGAGCCGCCACTGCTCACCGACAATACCTACGACAACCTGGGCGTTCCCAGAAATCCCGACAATCCCTGGTACACATCGTCATTCAATCCGGACGGCGCGGACTGGGTCGATGCGGGCCTCGGCGGCTTCCTGAACACGCGACCGGAGTACGCAGAATTCGCGGCCGAAAATTACGGTAAGCAGCGTGTGCCGACCTTGCGCAACGTCGCTGCGAGTCCGGTCCCCGGCGCCGATAAGGCATTTGCGCACAACGGCTACTTCAAGAGCCTGGAAACGATCGTGCACTTTTACAATACGCGTGACCTGAAGCCGGCCTGCCCGGATCCGTTGACGCCCGAGGCCGCGGCCCTGCAGGCGGATTGCTGGCCAGCGCCCGAGGTCGAGGACAACGTAAACACCGAGGAGCTCGGTAACCTCCACATGACGGACGCGCAGGAGAAGGCCATCGTCGCCTTCCTTGCGACGCTGAGCGACGGCTACACGCCCTAGGCGATCGGAAACGAAAAGGGGGTCAGAGACCAATATACTGCGAACGTAGCGAAAACTGGTCTCTGACCCCCATCTCTCTCGACTGGAACATGCAGCTCGGTGCGACGCTGACGCCGCCGGGCGGCTGATTCTCAACCGGCGTAGACCATGCGTGCCAGCGACGGCCGGTTAGCGTGCGCCGTTCATGGCGGCAGGTAACCGGGAATGCTGCTCGACAGCGCGGACCGGGCGGGGGGGGAAAATAGGAATCAGAGACGCATCTTCGCTGATTTAGGGAAGTTGCCCTCTGGACCCGACCAGGATCCCCGTTACCAGAACCGGCAGATTGAAGTCGGTCAGGACCCCTCCGCGGACCCGGAAGAGCCGGCCCCGGGTGGCGGGCGCACGGTTACAATCGAACAGCATAGCTTTTGCAACAGGGCCTCGACCATCTGCGCGGCCGCCCCGGGGTCACCCGCTCCCAGCACGACCGCCCTCGCCTGCTCGCCGCGGGCCAACGTCGCCAGCCGCTCCGGTATCAACTGGCCGAGCTCCACCCAGCGGGTGTCGACAAGCGGTGCTTGCCGGGCGAGCGTCGCCATCAACCCCGCTTTTTTCGCGGCGGAACTCAGCCCGCCATCGCCGAGCGCCACGACCAGCTCGACTCTCTCGCTGCCAGCGAGGCGCGCCGCCAGCGTCAGCGCTGCGCGCCCCGCCGCATCGCCATCACAGGCGACCAGGATGCGATGGCCGATGCGCCATGGCTCATGGACGATAGCAACCGTGCCCGGCACCGTGCCAACCAGTTCGTGCAGCCGTGAACCCATCCAGCTACGCGCGCCGGCCATACCGCTGGCACGGCCGACCAGGAACAGATCCGTTAGCGCCGCGGCCCGAAGCAGCTCTTCGACGAGTTCGCCCCGGATCACTTCAACGCGATGGGGCACGCGCAGCTGCCGAGCTGCCCGCGCCAGCAGCCGCTCCATGCGGAGACGCTGGACCCGCAGCTGGTTCAGCATCAGCCCCAGATCGAGACCCCGCTCGATACCGGTATCCATGCTGACTTCGCGCACGCATGACAAGCTGCACAGACGCCTCAGGTTGGCATCTTCGACAAACAACCCAATCAACTCCGGGCTCAGATCAGCTGCCAGCGTGGTCAGCGCTTCCAGCGCGCTGGGCATCGGAGCGGCCGGATCCAGTGCAACAAGCACCCGCGTCTTGCGCTTGATGGCGAGTTCGATCATGGCTGGCCGTCGCCGCTCGCAGCCGCGCCGTCACGAGATCCGAACTCGCGCCGCTGCTGCGCCAATTCGCGGAGGCCCTGCGCAACCCGTCCGTTCACAGAGTCTTCAGGAAACTCCCCGGCATCTCCGGCCACCCCGGCCTCGACGCCGGTCAGCAGGCCCAGCGCCTCGTCGACGGTACGAACCGGATAGACATGAAAGGTGCCCGCGCCAACGGCTTCGCGCACGTCCTTGCGTAACATCAGGTGGGGCACATTCTCCGCCGGGATCAATACACCCTGGTCACCACCTGCGCCGCGCTGCCGGCAGATATCGAAGAACCCTTCGACCTTCTCGTTTACACCGCCGATGGTCTGCACCCGGCCGTGCTGATTCACCGAGCCAGTCACGGCCAGGGACTGCCGCAGCGGCACGCCGGAGATGGCGGACAGCAGCGCGCACAGCTCTGCCAGCGAGGCACTGTCGCCCTCGACACCGCCGTAATGCTGCTCGAACACGAGGCTGGCATGGAGCGACAGCGGCATGTCGCGCACGTATCGCGAGCCGAGGAAGGAAGACAGGATCAGCACGCCCTTGCTGTGGATGGCCCCGCCAAGCTCCACCTCGCGCTCGATGTCGACGACCTCTCCCTCGCCGATGCGCACCGTAGCTGTCACTCGGGCCGGTTGGCCGAAGCTGAACGCACCTAGCTGCATCACCGACAGCGCATTGATCTGGCCAACGCGGGCGCCATCGGTCTCGACCAGTATCATGCCCCGCTGTATGGACTCGTAGATGCGGCTGCGGATCCGGTCCAGGCGCGCCACCTGGCACGCCACCGCCTCATCGACCCGTTGATCCGAGACCACTTCTTCGGCCTGCTGATGGGCCAGGTAATCTGCCTCGCTCATCAGATCCGTGATGCTGCGCAGATGGGTGGACAGCTTGTCGCTGTCAGCGACCAGGCGCCCGCTGTGCTCGATCACGCGGGCGACGGCCGCGACGGAAAATGGCATCAGATCGAGCTGTCGCCCAACTGTCGCCAGCATACGCGCGTACAGGCGCACGCTCTCGGGGCTGCGCTCGATCTGATCCTCGAAGTCCGCCGCCACCTTGAACAGCTCTGGGAAATCCTGGTCGTATTCGCACAGCAGATAGTAGAGCAGGCGATTACCTATCAGCACGACTTTGATCTGCAACGGCATCGGATCGGGCTCGAGGCCCTGAGTGCTGACCAGGCTCAGCATCTGTGCCATCGACTCAGTGCGCACCTCGCCCCCGAACAGGCAGCGCTTGAGCGCCTCCCAGGCGAAGGGCTGGAGCAACAGCCGCTCCGCATCGAGGACCAGGAATCCGCCGCTCGCCGCGTGCATGGCGCCGGCGCGGATCATGGTGAAGTCCGTGCTCAGCGTACCGAATTGCGAGACATGCTCCACCCGTCCCACCAGATTCTGATAGCTCGGATTACTCTCATAGACGATGGGTGCGCCGCGAGATTGCTCGTGGCTGACGACCACGTTGACTTCGTAGCGGCGGAATCGCTCGTCGGGTTCGGCGTGCATCGGCAGCGGCAGCATGCCCCGCTCTTTCTCGACGGCGCGGAAGTCCTGAACGTTTTCCAGCACGTCTTGCTGGACCCTATCCAGATATTCAGGGATCCCGGGCAGCCCCTTATAGCGGAGCTTCAGATCCTTGATCAACGCGCCGACCGCGAGCATGATCACGTCCCGATCCAGCTCCTTGATGCGCTGGCGCCGCTCCCGGTGCCAAATCGGTACATTCTCCAGATGTTTGCGCAACTTCTCGGTCAGGCGCCGGATGGTCTCGGTGGCGCGTACACGCTGATCCTCCGGGAGCGCGCTGAACTCTTCCTCGGGCAGCACCTGCCCATCCCGGACCGGGGCGATGGCGAACCCATGGGGCGTGGGAAGCAGACCCATGCCCTCGGCCTCAGCCTCCTTCTGCAGGCTCTCCAGGGCCTGCGTATTGCGCGCCTGGAACTCCCCCTCGATCTCGCTGAGGCGATCGCGATAGTTCTCGCTCTGGAATGCCTCGGGCACCGAAGCCTGCAGGTCTTCGATCAGCTGGCGCATATCATGGCGCAGTTCCGCGCCCCGTCCGGGAGGCATCGCGATGCCGAGCGGTTGCTGCGGGTCGGAGAAGTTATTGACGTAACACCAGTCCGGCGGGGCGGCACGATCGGCCCCTTCGCGCTCAAGGAACTCGCGCACTACCCGATGCCGACCACTGCCCGGTGAACCCAGCACGTAGAGATTGAAACCACTGCCCCGGGTGCGGCTGCCGAACTCCAGCGCCGCGAGAGCCCGACCCTGACCGATGACTTCGGTGACGTCCCCGATGTCCGCCGTGGTCTCGAAACCGAGGAGCGCCGGGTCACACGGGGTGAACAGCTGCGCGGCCTTCAGCGCGCCCGGTGCAGCAGTAGCCTTGGCTTGTTTCATGGTCCTCAACCTTTGATACAGATCAGCGGATCGAGTCTGGCGACAGCGCGTGCCAGACCCGCCGCCTCGGCGGCCCGCACGACCGCGGCGACGTCCTTATAGGCGCCGGGCGCCTCCTCGGCGACCCCGCGCATCGAAGGGCAGCGGATCTGGATGCCGCGGGTGGCCAGCTCGCGGACCACCTCTCGGCCGCGCCATCGGCGCCTGGCCTGATGGCGACTCATGGCGCGACCGGCACCATGGCAGGCGGAGCTGAACGCCTGCTCCTCGCTCGAGACCATCCCCGCCAGGACGTAGGAAGCCGTACCCATGGAGCCGCCGATGAGCACCGGCTGGCCGCAGGGCCGCAGGCGTTCGGGCAGTGATCGATGACCGGGTCCGTAGGCGCGGGTGGCGCCCTTACGGTGCACAAAGAGTCGGCGCGGGCAGCCATCCACGCAATGTTCCTCTTCCTTACAAATGTTGTGGGAGACGTCGTAGAGCACGGGGAGTTCGGCTTCGGGCAGGACCCGGGCGAATACCTGGCGCACCAGGTGGGTGATGATCTGGCGATTGGCCAGCGCGCAGTTCATGCCGGCGCGCATCGCGCCCAGATAGCTTCGCCCCAGCTCTGAACGGATCGGCGCGCAGGCCAGCTCACGGTCGGGTAGCGCGATACCGTGTTCCGCCGCGCTGACGACCATCTGTTTCAGGAACTCGGTACCGATCTGGTGACCGAGACCGCGGGATCCGCAGTGGATACTGACGATGATGTCGTCGCGCTGCAGACCGAATGCAGCAGCGGCTTCGGCGTCGAAGATCTCGACGACGTGCTGCACTTCGAGGTAGTGGTTGCCGGAGCCGAGCGTCCCCATCTCGTCGCGCTGGCGCTGCCGTGCCCGCGCCGAAACCGCAGCGGGGTCGGCACCGTCTATCTTGCCCCGCTCCTCGAGCCGAATCAGATCGTCGGCCTCGCCGAAGCCGGCGTCGATCGCCCAGCGCGCGCCACCCGTCAGCATCGCGTCCATGGCCGCGTCATCGAGATGGATCTCCCCGACGCTGCCGACCCCGGCGGGGACGGTGCGATATAGCTCGTCGGCGAGCCGGCTCTTCACGGGCTCGATGGCCCTGGCGTCGATGCCGGTCAGCAGGGCGCGCACGCCGCATGAGATGTCAAAGCCGACACCACCGGCAGAGACGATGCCGTCCTGCTCACGATCGAAAGCCGCGACGCCGCCGATAGGGAAGCCGTAGCCCCAGTGGGCATCCGGCATGGCGTAGGCCGCCCCCACGATACCCGGCAGACTGGCCACATTGCACAGCTGCTCGTAGACCTTACGGTCCATATCCCGGATCAGGGCCTGGTCGGCATAGATCACCGCCGGCACCCGCATCGGCCCGTGTGGTTCCACCTCCCAGCGGGTGGCTGAGCGGCGCACGAATAATCCAGTGTCCATATATCAACTCTAGACGTCCACGACACAGCGGGCGCGCCACCGTCCGTCCGCCTGACGGGACACACTCAGCTCGGTATAGGTGGCGCCTTTGACCTCGACCGCGGGCCGGTGCCGGGATCGGTCGACCGGCTCGCCCCATAGCGTGCCCTGGAGCCGGTGGTTGTCGATCACCACCCGGAACCGTCGGAACAGCATGCGCCGGGCGGCCATCTCGAAAACCACGGCATTGAGCCAGTCGACCAGCAGCAGCTCCGCGTCCGACGCCTCGCAGAGCACCCCAACCGCCTGCGCAGGCTCAACCCGCTCGGGATCGGTGACGATCGCGGTCAGCGCGACGGCCGCCTGCTCAAACGCTTGCTCGATCCCGGGGCCGGTCCCCTCTACGCCCATGTCCGCCTCATGACGGAAATGACGCCAGGCCGGACCCCCTGGGACCGCTGGCCCTTCTCCGCTCATGGCCGCACCGACAAGAATCGGCTCATCGGCGCCACCTGCCTGGCTCTGGGCCCCTCCTCGGAGTCCACTTTCGGGAGAGGCGACGGGTCGCCAGCGTCGAGCCAATCGAGATCGATGCCCTCGTGGCGATGCTCGTGCGGCCCTTCAACGACGACCCGGCGGGCGACGAAGTCATCGAAAAATCGCTCCAGCCTGGCGGCGCGTTGGCGCACTACCCGTCCGCTCGAGTCCGAGTGACCGAGATTGCGGAAGGTGGTCTCCGGCGGTATTTGCATAAGCGGCCTCCGGCCAGCGCAACGCGCCAGGAATGAGGCAACGACCCTCTTTATATTGAGCATCGGCTCGGCTCGGTGCCCGTGCCATAGGGAAAAACCCTTAGGGCCTCACTACTGTCGCCGTGAGTCGCGCCAGCAGGCGGGCACGGAACTGCCAGGTTAGGGATGACGCGCGGTCGGAGATGCTCATGCCCGAACCCAGCCCCCTTGCCCCATTTCGGACGCCCAATAAAAAGTTATGTGTCGCAACAGCTCGGGGACCAGCTGGAAGAAACGGGACATCGAGATCAGCAAAGGTGTCAGGTTCTATTCAATGGATTGAACCTGACAACGTTCCGCGCGATAGAGTACATTTCCAGCGAACCCTGCTCACAGCGAGAGACAGTGCCGGGCAACCCATCATGAAAAAAATCCACCGCAGCGTCCTGCTGATACTGCTGGCCACAAGTGCATGGCAGCCTGCGCTGTCCGAAGATGAATGGCCGCCGCACCAAGCACTGGATGCCCACTATGAGGCGCTGCTGCTGCAGGAAAACGTGGCCGGCTTCAACGTGGGCATCTTCGCCAATGACGCGCTTGTATTTGCGCAGGCCTATGGCGTAGCGGAACTGGGCACGGACAACAAGCTGACGCCTGAATCCGTGTTTCATTGGGCGTCAGTGTCCAAACCGCTGGTGGCCGTCGCGATCATGCAGCTTGCGCAAGCCGGGAAGCTGTCGCTGGACGACCCGGTGACAAAACATGTGCCCTACTTCTCCATGGCCGATCCCCGGTCCGGGGACATCACCCTGCGCCAGCTGCTGACCCATACCGCCGGCATGCCGGATGTTGAAGACTATGAGTGGGATAGGCCTCAGCATGACCCCGAGGCTCTGTGGCGCTGGATTCGGGATCAGACGGATCGGGAGCTGCTGTTCGATCCCGGAACAAATCGCGAGTACAGCAATATCGGCTTCGAGCTGCTCGGTCTCGTGATCGAGGAGGTCGCCGATGAGTCTTTTGAGGACTATATGGCGGCGCATCTGTTTGGACCGCTGCAGATGCGGTCCAGCTCCTTTATCGCGTCCGAAATCCCGTCGGAACTGCGCGTGCAGGGACACGTCGGCGCACCCGAGCGGCAGGTCGCCGCGCACTATCCCTACAATCGCCGGCATGCCCCGAGTTCCACCCTGAACAGCAGCATTCTGGATATGGCGAATTTCGCCGCGGCGATGCTCAATGGCGGTTCCTTCGGCAGCGTCAGCGTTCTATCGCCCGAGTCGATGAAGGAGATGTGGTCATCCGCGTGGAGTTGGCCGGATGATCCGAATCGCCTGAGTGGTATCGGCTGGAACCTCGGTCTTCCCTGGGGCGGAATTTTCGCCGCCAGCCACGGCGGCCAGGATGATGGCTTCCGTTCCTTCCTCTATCTCGCCCCCGCGCGTGATGTCGGGATCTTTGTGGTCTCCAACGACGAAAATGCGCCGATTCGCCTGATCATGCGAGCGGCGCTGGAAGCGGCATTCCCGGTCGAGGCTCAAATGCTGCAGGACGGATCAGCACAAGAGGACGGCGGCTAAAGGCCGCCCGGCATGGGCGCAGCGGCATCAGCGCCAAAGGTGTAGAGACCTCGGCTCGGACGCGGCCTGCGGATACGGATTGGAAGCGATCGCGGTTCTGAGCGCCTTGGCTGTTATCAGCTGGACTGCTGGACGAAAGCCATACTCTCTTTCAATCGCTCTACCGATAGCGTCTCCAAACTGTCCTACCAGCTTGATTCGGCTCAGATGGTGTCGGCTGACTCTACATATGCTGCAGAGCGAGCAATTCGTGACCAGTACAAGCTCTTGAAAACCCTGCACTGTCTTTTTCTGGCACGAATCGTGCTTATTTTTTAATCAGTAGATACTGGCCACCCGAGGACGGACCGATGAAACGGCGGATGAAAGCAGTATTTGCAGCAGGCTTACTAGTCGCCCTGGGGCCGATGGCGGCAAATGCTGTACCTGTTCAGTGGACGGTAGAGGGCCCGGAATCCGGCTTTCCGTTTGGTGTGTTTACGTTTGACGCTGACACAGGCATCTTCTCGGATGTCGCCGTAGAGGGATTCTTCGGCGACGACTTCACCGCCTTTGCGGGCGATGCCTCTTTTTTCTCAGGCATTGGATCCATTTTCGGCGACAGTCTCTCGATCAGCCTGGGGTCTCCAATGACGAATGCGGGGGGCGTGATCGAAGGCAGTTTTGTCGAACTCTTTTTCGACGGGAATGAATTCACCCAAGAGGAGGACGCCCCGGTTGTTGTATATGCAAATGTCCCCGAACCGAAGACTCTGGCCCTGCTTGGCCTCGGTCTTGTTGCCCTCGGATACGCGCGCATACGCAAAAAGCGCTGACTGACGCTCTTCTCCCCGGTTCGGCGCTGCCAAACAAGAGTAACCGGGGATGAGGCAATCAAGACCCCGCTTCGGCGGGGTTTTGTTTGGGAGCAAATAATTGCTTCTGACCGAAGGCGGACCCGCAACCCCCCCTCCATGGCTCTACAAGGCGCTGGAGCAAACTGTCCACGTACCGACCAATACGGTGCCTGGCTATCGCAATCACTCGTTGCTCGCGACCTCGCGGGCATCCCCGGACGCAGCCTCATCGAGGTGCTGCGACTTCCATTGCATCGACATGTGCACGCGGGTGCGACCGCTGGGGTGGTGGTTGAAGATCAGCTCCTCCAGCGGGCCGGGTTCGATCTTGCGGTAGTCCGACGTGCGCATCGCCACGCGCGCGAACGCGTCCGGCTGGCGCGAGGCATTGAGCGCAAACAGATCGGCCTCGGTTTCGCCACTGCGGATGATGGCGTTGAACACCGGCGTCATCAGGAAGAAGTAGACCGAGAACAGCGCGAGCAACAGCGGCAGACCGGCGGTGTCCGCCACTCCGCTTACGCCCCAGCGCTGACCCCAGCGGGCCAGGGCCTTGTCAAAGGTCCATTTTACGAAAGCGAAGCCGCCTAACAGCAACAGCGAGAAATAGATGATCGACTCCCACGCGTGATTTAGCAC
The DNA here is from genome assembly GCA_947259915.1 of uncultured Gammaproteobacteria bacterium. Lineage (GTDB taxonomy): Bacteria > Pseudomonadota > Gammaproteobacteria > Steroidobacterales > XN24 > CAMYOC01. Next base: position 52,389 of record CAMYOC010000006.1, on the reverse strand, counting down.
GTAGTGCCCCATCTCATGGGCCATCACCGCCTCGATCTCTTGCGGTGACGTCTCCTTCAGCAGATTATCGTTGAGTGCCACGCGCATGGTACCGAGCAGCCCGCTGACGTTGGCGCTGATCCGCGTGGTTTGCCGGGATGCATCGAACCAGTACACATCATCGGCCGGGATACCGTTGGCGTGGGCCATCGACAGGATACCGTCGCGGGTCGGTCCTGCATCCAGCGTCTGGTAATCGTTGAACAACGGCGCGATATAGACCGGCGCGATGGTATTGACGACGACGAAGAAAAACATTGCGGCGACCGCGCCACCGACCCACCAGCGTCGGGGCATCCGCCGGATCGCCGCGTAGACGAGCATCATCGCCACCGCGGCGAGCACGACGTTGACCAGCAACCCCATCCCCTGATCGCCGAGCCATGGACCGAGAGTCTGCGTGGCGAAACCGTATTGATGCTCGCGAAAAAAATCCTGATAGACCGTGAGGGGGAAAACAAGCAGCGTTGTCAGCGCAACGTACTGCACCGCGTAAAGCGCGGTCTGCAGCGGCAACCGGCGAGTGATGCGGGTCGTCAGGTCACGCATCCTGGCCGATAGCCGCGTGCCGAGCAGCAGCCACGCCACGCCGAGCCCGTACAGGAACCCCCAGAGTTGTAGCCAGTAGCCGCCCTCGCTATAGGCATCGGATTTCTCACGCTCTTCCACTGAGATCAGATCGATATAGGCACGGGTCGCGGCTTCGACATCAAAATCCGGCCCGGCCTGGGCCCCGGCCGGCACTTCGAGCACGACGGTCGGCTCCGGGCTCGCGGCGATGAGATCGGCGCCAGGCACGGCAAGCAACAACACGGCAACCGTCAGCGTGACGGCAAGGATCATAAGACGTGGCATGAGTACGCTCTCCGCTGTTCGCACGAGTCGCGGCATTCTACACCCGCCGGACGATTGCACTGCGCTAAGCACCGCGCCCAACCGGCGGATCCCAGCACGCCAACTGGCAGCGGGTCACGCAGTCAAAAAGTGTCCGGTTTGGTTTGCTGTTTGAGCGAGATAATAATCCTGACGCTGTCCTTTCCAGCGCCAGATGCAGCGATTTTAGGGCCGATTTTCGCGCAAGCCATCACCCGCCCGATCCTGGCGCCTGCGCCGGCCACCAAACACCCGGATTAAGAAAAACTAATATATCCCAGGCAGTTGCAAAAAAGACCTCGAACCGGTGTGCATCCGGAAGTAGGTATTTATGCGTACCTGGCGATGCCGGCAGCCTGATTATCCGCTAGACTTGCCCATATCTTCTTTCATCTGTGCTCGATTCGCACAAATACAAAACGCGATCAAGATCGTAAGTACGCAAACCTGATTCCCAAATGATCTATTTAGAAAAACAACAGGAGACCTTCTCATGTTGACAAGAAAGCTTTCTCTTTACGCCGCGGCATTCCTGGCTACCGCGCTCTTGCTTGCTAGTTGCGGCGGCGGTTCCGGTGGCTCCGATGCACCGATCGTCAATAACCCGCCGCCCGACCAGGCCCAGGGCACGGTCGGCATTGTGATCACCGATGCCGACTCGGACCAATTCGATCAGATACTGGCCACCATCACCAGCATCGACCTTTTGGGTGAAGACGGACCGGCCAATATTTTTAGCGGTCGCCAAGTGATCGATCTCAAACAGCTGGCCGACTATTCGGAGCTGTTTGCCATCGCCGACGTGGACACAGGCATCTACAGCAAGATCCGCCTGATCCTGGCAGACCTCGAACTCGTCAAATTGAACGATGACGGCACGGTGGACTATTCGGTCCATCCCAAGCTGACGGGTAACGGCAAGATGGATCTCAACCCGCGCCGGGAATTCGTAGTCACCGATAACAGCAATCTGCTGATCGAGATGGACTTCGACGCACAAAAGTCGATCAAATATCACCAGAGTGGCAACGGCAAATGGCACTTCCGCCCGGTGATATTCGTGCGGGTACTCGACGACGTCGGCCCCGGGCGTCTGTCCAGGATTTATGGCCGTATCGGCGAGGTGGACTATGACCTCGGACGCTTCGAGCTGTGCCAGAAGGAACTCATGTCCGACAGGGACGATGTCGACGATTTCGACGAAGAGCACTGTGTCGAAGTCGTGACCTCTGCGGATACCGGCATCTTCGCACCCTCGGGCGACCCGACGGATTTCGGCGCCATCATGAGCGGCGAGTTCGCCACCGCCATCGGCTTTATTTCAAGCCGTGAGGACAAGATGAGTCTCCTCGCGCGCAAGGATTCCGATGATGATGACGACGACGACGATTCGGATGATGATTCGGACGACGATCGTTCCGGACGCGATGACGACGATGATGATGGTGAGGACTTCGACCACGATCACTTCACCCTCGATGCCGTCGTTGTCGAGCTCGGCGAGGCCGGCACGTTTGCTCGCCTGAAGGGCACCGCACAATCCGACGTCGACGCGGGCCGGGATTTCGATCTGCTGCTCGCTCCGGGACAGGGCTTTGGCGAGGGCTCCATGGTCACCGCCCGCCTCCAGGACGGATCCAAGATCTACTCACGCAACGGCGTGCGTCTGGGTGACGATGCGATCAGCGACGGTGTCATGGGCTTGTTCGACGGCGTGTTGATGCTGGCGAACGACGCGCCCGATGTGCTCAAGACCGCACTGGCGATTCTGGATATCGATGCCGACGGCGAAGAAGTGTTGCGCGGCGAAATCCTCACTGCGGGCGACGATCGCAGGCTCATGCTTGCCACCGATACCGGCGACCAGTGCGTGGACGTACCGCTGCGCACGGACATTTTCCTGGTGCGGTTGGTGGAAGGCCGGCTGATCAGCGATCGCGGCAGCTATGCCGATCTGCAGCCGGGGCTCACCATCGACGTCTACGGCGAACCCGACAACGGCTGCTTTATTGCCGATACGATCATCGCCGACCAGACCGAAGATGCGCCGCCGCCGGCCGAGAACCAGCCGCCGGTTGCCGACGCTGGTCCGGACCAGGCTGTGCAGACGGGCACCGGCGTGCAGCTGGACGGCACGGGCAGCAGTGACCCCGATGGCGATGCCATCACGTACAGCTGGTCACTGACCGTACCCGATGGCAGTGCCGCAAATCTGGCTGCCGCCGATACGTCCATGCCGAGCTTCATCCCGGATGTGGACGGTGACTATGTCGCTACGCTGGTCGTCAACGACGGCGAATTGGACAGCGCACCTGACACCGTTACGGTCACCGCTTCCGCGGAGCCACCGGCCAACCAGGCTCCCATCGCCGATGCAGGCCCGAACCAGGAGGTGGATACCGGTACCGGGGTGACCCTGGATGGCAGCGGCAGCAGCGACCCCGATGGCGATACCATCACCTACGGCTGGTCGTTGACGGTGCCCGATGGCAGCTCCGCGGCCTTGGGCGGTGCCGACACCGCGTCACCGAGCTTCACCCCCGATGTCGACGGTGACTATGTTGCGACGCTGGTGGTCAACGACGGCGAATTGGACAGCGACCCGGATTCGGTCACGGTCACCGCTTCCTCGATTCCGCCACCGGCCAACCAGGCTCCCATCGCCGATGCGGGCCCGAACCAGGAGGTGGAGACGGGTACCGGGGTGACCCTGGATGGCAGCGGCAGTAGCGATCCCGATGGCGATACCATCACCTACAGCTGGTCGTTGACGGTACCCGATGGCAGCTCCGCAACCTTGAGCGGCGCCGACACCGCGTCACCGAGCTTCACCCCCGATGTCGACGGTGACTATGTTGCGACGCTGGTGGTCAACGATGGCGAGCTGGACAGCGACCCGGATTCGGTCACGGTTACCGCGTCAACGACTCCGGTAATCGATGGATTCGCACTCTATGCGGAATTCTGCGAAGCCTGTCATGATCCCATCGCGGAATCCGAAAAGCGCGGTGCCTCGGCCGCCGAAATACAGGGCGCCATCGACCAGAACAAGGGCGGCATGGGTTTCCTGGATTTCCTCACCCCCGACGACGTCCAGGCGATCTCCGATGCGTTGAATACACCGTGAGCATAGCTGTATTGCTGGGTTTGAGGCCGGGCGCAAGCCCGGCCTTTTTTCGGCAACAGATTTAATTATTGTCTTTTTGTGACAGAACAAACAGCGGCCAGAGGCCCTTTTCCGCTAATGTGGCAACAATGGGTCTCTGATCCCGATCTAGTTCAACCCTTGCAGATGCAAGACCTGTGTCAGCAGTTGAGCCGAGGCGATAGCGCCCAATGAAACCCGCGCCACTTCTCACGACAAGACAGGTTGTCCTCCGGATCGCCCTCATCGTTGGATTGACGGAATTGGCGATCATGCTGGTCGCACCAGCCATTCCCATTCGCGCCGGCAATTTCTACCTGGCTATTTTCGATGTCGCGCTGTTGGCGGTGTTGACCACACCCGCGCTCTACCTTTGGGTCATCAAGCCCTTTGTCCAAGGCAGGGATGCGATGCTGTCTCAGATGAGTGAGTTGGCATCTACCGACCCATTGACCCAACTGGCGAATCGGCGTGTCTTGTCGAAACATCTTGAAGAGGTTTTGGCCGGAAGCGAGAAACACCACATTCCCGCGGCCGTGTTGTTGATTGACGTGGATGGATTCAAGCAGATAAACGACCTCCACGGGCACGACACAGGCGATGCGGTACTGGTTGAGACCGCCAGACGGATCAAATCCATCACCCGAGCCGAGGATATGGCCAGCCGCGTGGGAGGCGATGAGTTCGTTTTGGTTGTCAATCGGCTTGATCCCGACCAGACACGGGCGTCCGAAAACGCGGTGCAGACGGCGCAAAAGCTGATCGAGCTGGTCAAGCACCCCATGGTTTTTGACGAGCAAACCTTGCAGGTGGGAATCAGTATAGGAATCCGCCTGCTCGGCTTCGAGGCGCTGGACTCGAGAACCGCACTTGGCGAGGCCGATGCCGCCATGTACACCGCCAAGCAGACGCGAAGAGGCAGCGCCATCCTGTTCGAGCGTTAGGTCGAGCCGCGTTTAACGGCAAGAAAACCGGTTTCTTCCCTGGTGCTTACATCGAACTCACCGCTGCAAGCCCGGTTTCCGCTCTCTGTTCCAACAGCCGCGCCTGGGCCGCGGCCAGCCGTGCTATCGGGACTCTGGGTGGTGAACAGGACACATAAGTGAGTCCGATGTCGTTGCAGAAGCGGATGGATGCCGGATGGCCGGCCTGCTCGCCGCAGATGCCGACCTTTAGATCCGGCCGGCTCTTGCGGCCCCACTCCACGGCGATCTTCATCAGCTGGCCGACGCCCTTGACGTCGAGCACTTCGAACGGATTGTCCTGCAGGATCTGGTTCTCGTTATAGAACGGCAGGAATTTGTTCTCCGCATCCTCGCGCGAGAACGAGAACGTCGATTGACTCAGGTCATTGGTCCCGAATGAGAAGAACTCCGCGACCTCGGCCAGTCGGCCGGCGCGCATGCAGGCGCGCACGACTTCGATCATGGTGCCGAATTCGAAGTCCAGCTTGACCTGCCGCTCCGTTTCCACCTGTTGCCTGATCGACTCGACGATATCCTTGACCCGAAGCAGCTCCTGGGCGGTGCACACCTGCGGCACCATGATCTCCGGGTGGACTTCGATGCCCTCTTTGAGACACTCGGCGGCCGCTTCCAGCACCGCCCGGATCTGCATGGCGTAGATCTCGGGATAGGTGATGCCCAGACGCACGCCGCGGTGACCGAGCATCGGGTTGACCTCGAACAGCTCGCGGACTTTGTCCAGCATCAACCTCTTCTTGGCGATGGCCTCGTCGATCAGTTCGATCCCCTCTCCGGACATCGGCATGCTGGCGGCGAGCGACGCCGCTTGCTCCTTACCACGCAACATCTGCATGGCCCCCATCAGGTCCTCCATGCCTTCGACCGTGGACCGCAGCTGATTCAGATGGGCGAGCTCCCGCTCGAGTTGCCGCTCGCTGGGAAGAAACTCGTGGATCGGCGGGTCGAGCAGGCGGATGGTCACCGGTTTGCCTGCCATGATCTTTAGCAAGCCGACAAAATCCTCGCGTTGCACCGGCAGTAGATGATCCAGCGCCGTTTGGCGTTCCTCTGTGGTGTTGGCGAGGATCATCTCGACCACCAACGGCAGGCGTTCCGGGGCGTTGAACATGCGCTCGGTGCGGCACAAGCCGATGCCCATGGCGCCATAATCCGCCGCCTTCTCGGCACTATCCGGCGTGTCGGCATTTGCCAGCACATGGATTCGTGCGATCTCGTCCGCCCAACCGAGCAAGGTGCGCAGCTCGTCCGAAAACTCCGGCGGTACCGTCGGGATCCGGCCGAGATAGACATTGCCGTTGCCACCGTCGATCGTGATCACATCACCTTCGTGCAGGATGTGATCGCCGACCCGAGCCTGGCGATTCTCTACCTTGACGTCGATGCCTTCAGCACCGGCTACACAGGGTTTGCCCATGCCGCGGGCGACGACGGCGGCGTGGGAGGTCTTGCCGCCGCGGCTGGTGAGTATCCCCTCGGCGGCGAAAAAGCCGTGGATATCCTCCGGCTTGGTTTCCTCGCGGACCAGCATCACCTTCTCCCCTGCCCGTCCCATCAGCTCAGCACGGTCGGCGTCGAACACGATCTTGCCGGAGGCCGCGCCCGGAGACGCGGGCAGACCCTGGGCCACGGGTTCGGCTTCGTAGGCGGGATCGAGCCGCGGGTGCAGGAGTTGCTCGAGCAGCTCCGGATTGATCCGCATCAGGGCCTCTTCCCGGCTCAGCAGCCCCGCTTCGGCCATCTCCAGCGAAGTCCGCACCATGGCGGTGGCATTCATCTTGCCGTTACGGGTCTGCAGACAGTAGAGCGTGCCGTTCTCGATGGTGTACTCGTAATCCTGGACCTCCCGGTAATGGGACTCCAGCTTGTCGCGCAGCTCTACCAGTTGCCGGTACATCTCCGGCATATCCTGGTCCAGTTCCTTGACCGGCTTTGGCGTGCGGATGCCGGCCACCACGTCCTCGCCTTGTGCGTTGACGAGGTACTCGCCGAACATCTCGTTCTCGCCGGTGCCCGGGTTGCGGGTAAAGCCGACGCCGGTAGCGCAGTCGTCCCCCATGTTGCCAAACACCATGGTGACTATGTTGACCGCGGTGCCGTTGGCCATCGTGGGTGTGATCTGGAACTCGCGCCGGTAATCGACCGCCCGCTTGCCCATCCAGGACTTGAATACCGCCTTGATGGCCAGTTCGAGCAGTTCGTTGACGTCCTCCGGGAACGGCCGGCCGGTCTGTTCGCGGACCACCGCGAGGAAACGCTCGCTGATCTCTCTCAGATTATTGGCAGTCAGACCCACGTCGGCCTTCACGCCGGCACGTTGTTTGATCTCCTCGAAGGGCCGGTCGAATTCCTCGTCAGGGATCCCCAGCGCGACCTTGCCAAAAAGCTGGATAAAGCGCCGGTAGGCGTCGTAGCAGAAGCGCTCGTTGCGCGTCTGCTTGATCAGGCCCTTGAGCGTCGCCTGGTTGAGCCCCAGGTTGAGGATGGTATCCATCATCCCGGGCATGGACAGCGCGGATCCCGAACGCACCGACACCAGCAACGGATTGTCAGCGTCGCCGAACCCTTTACCGGTCTTCTTCTCGAGGGCCTTCATCTCGACCTCGACACCTTCCTTCAGCCCGGCCGGTAGCTCGCCGTCCGCTGAATCCAGAAAAGCGAGACAGGCCTCGGTGCTGATGACGAAACCGGGCGGCACGTTGAGCCCGATCTGGGTCATCTCGCACAGGTTGGCGCCTTTGCCTCCCAGCAGTTGTTTGTTCTTGCCGTCGCCGGCATCGAATGAAAAGACATAGGGTTGGCGGGTTTTGTCGTCCATGGTGGTGACTACCGTTGGGTCAATATTGAGAAGAAAAATCCTGCGTCGCCAGAACGCGCCCGAAATCCCGGACCTTCAGCCCTCTGACTACATGGATATAGCACGAGGGGCGGGATCCGGCGATGACATGAATCAAGGACCCTCTTCGGAGCGGCCATGAACCATTGTCTGTGTCAGGCCAATAGCGACCGCCGTACCGACCTTGTACACTTTCTGGACATCCCATCCGCTTTGTCCTGCCCGGAGCTTCACCATGGTATCGCCCAACCCCACTGACCCCGATTCTGGCTTTGCCCCTGCCCGCAGCGCCACGACGATCTTGCTCAATCCCGCCGCCCATGACCGCTTCTATCCCGACGCCAAATCCAGGGATCTGATGCGCAAAGTCATCGATTTTTTCGAGACCCGGGGCAACGATCAGCTGCAGCGGGACTACTACGCCCATGAGTGGTACGGCGAGTTTCTCGACTTCGTGCGCAACGAACAGGTTTTCGCGACGATCTCCACGCCGGCAGGCTACGGTGCTGACGATTCGCGCTGGGATACCTGGCGGATCTGTGAGTTCGCCGAAATATTGGGCTTCTACGGCTTGCCGTACTGGTATGCGTGGCAGGTCAGCGTATTGGGTCTCGGGCCGATCTGGATGAGCGGCAACGAAGCGACCAAGTCACGCACGGCTGAGTTGCTGAAGGATGGGGCGATCTTCGCGTTCGGCCTGTCCGAGAAGACGCATGGCGCCGACATCTACTCCACCGACATGATCGTCTCGCAGACTGGCGAGGGCAGCTACACCGCCAGCGGCAGCAAATACTACATCGGTAACGGCAACAAAGCCGCGATCGTCTCGACCTTCGGCAAGTTTGCCGACAGCGATGAGTATCTGTTCTTCGCCGCCGAGTCCGGTCATCCACGCTACGAGCTGGTCAAAAACGTCGTCGCCAGTCAGAACTACGTGTCCGAGTTCAGGCTCAAGGAATACCCGCTAACCGACGCCGAGATCCTCCATCGCGGCAAAGACGCGTGGAACGCCGCGCTGAACACCGTCAACATCGGCAAATACAACCTCGGCTGGGCCTCGATCGGGATCTGCACCCATGCCTTTTACGAGGCGATACAACACGCAGCCGGTCGCCGACTCTACAACATGTCGGTCACCGACTTCCCTCACGTCAGACGGTTGTTCACCGATGCCTATGCGCGGCTGGTCGCGATGAAGCTGTTCGCGTTGCGGGCGGCCGACTACATGCGCACGGCTTCGCTCGAGGACCGGCGCTATCTGTTGTTCAACCCGATGACCAAGATGAAGGTCACGACCCAGGGCGAGGAGGTCATCAACCTGATGTGGGACGTGATCGCCGCCAAGGGTTTCGAGAAGGACATGTACTTTACCCAGGCCGCCGTCGATATCCGCGCGTTACCGAAGCTGGAAGGCACGGTGCATGTCAATATCGCGCTGATCGTCAAGTTCATGCCGAACTACTTTTTCAATCACGCCGACTACGCGGAAGTTCCGACACAGAACGAGGCGCGTGACGATACGTTCCTGTTCGACCAGGGACCGACCGGCGGCTTGGGAAAGATCCGTTTCCACGACTGGCAGGCCGCGTTCGACGGATTCGACTTACCCAACGTGGCCGTCTTCCGCGAACAGGCGCTGGCCTTCCGTGATCTGCTGGCGAGCGCGCCGCCCACCCCGGAGCAGATGAAAGATGTCGATTTCCTGCTGACCGGCGGCGAGCTGTTTGCAACGATCGTCTATGCACAACTGATCCTGGAGAACGCGCGTCTGTGTGATATCGACGACGATCTCGTCGACCAGATATTCGACTGTCTGATCCGGGACATGTCCGGGTACGCGCTGGATCTGTACGGCAAATCCACGAGTACCGAACAGCAGATGGCGCACTGTATGAAGATCATCCGCAAACCGGCACCCGACGCGGCACGCGCGGGCCGGATCTGGGAACAGCACGTCTATGCTCAGCGCGATGCGTACACCATGCGGCGCTAGATGCTGTTTGCTGTCTTAGACGATGGCGTGCTGTTTTGCTGCGCTTGATGTTTCGGAACGATAGCCAGGTGACATGCTGCACCACATCTCCCTGCCAGTACGAAACATAGAGACGTCCGCCTCGATGTACGACGCTGCCTTGCCGGAACTCGGATACAGGAGGGTGTGTGTCGGTAACGGGTTCGTAGGCTACGGGATCGAAAACGACAAGGACAGATTCGCGATCAAACAAAGTGAGGAACCCGCGTGTGCTGGCCCACAGTTCCACCTGGCTTTCTCGGCGCCTTCCCGAGAGTCCGTTGATGCCTTCTATCACGCAGCGCTAAATCATGGAGGCACGGATAATGGAGCCCCGGGTTTGCGACCTCACTACGGAGCCAACTACTACGCCGCCTTCATCATTGACTGTGATGGCCATCACATAGAAGCGGTACACAATGAGCCGACAGATGATTCCCGCTGCGCACCGTAGACGGAGTCTGGACATTCGGAAGTCTGACCGGAATACCGATGTCGCTTGATCTGCTCTACTTCGTCAATCCGATGTGCTCATGGTGCTACGGTTTTGGCCCCAGCCTGCGCGGGGTGCAGACTGCATTTGCCGGTGACGTTGCCATCACTGTCGCTTTGGGGGCCCTGCGGGAAGACACCGAGCCATTGCGACCGGAGCAAAAAGATTACCTGCGGACCGCATGGAGACGGGTGGCCGAAGCATCCGGCCAACCCTTCACCTTTGATCTCCTCGACCGGGACGACTTTGCCTACGACACGCGACCCGCCTGCCAGGCTGTGTTGGCGGTGCGTAACTTCGCCCCAGCTACCCTCCTCGACTACCTCGAAGCGGTCCAGGCCGCCTTCTATCGCGACAACCGCGACGTCACGGACACGGCGGTCCTCTGCGATCTGGCCGGGGATGTGGGACTGGATCGCGCGCGGGTCGAGGCCGCACTGACTGACCCCGCAACCGCTGAAGCCCTGGTCGCCGAGTACCAGCAGGTTGCACGTATGGGTGTCCACGGTTATCCCATGCTCGTTGCGGTGACACAGCCTCACGCCATTATCATTGCCCAGGGCTTCCAGCCCCCGGAACCAGTCAATGCGGCGGTGCACGAAGCATTGGCAAGGGCGACGGGATGAATGGGGGCCAATACCCCGCTACGCTTACTATCTATACTTGTCTCTGAGCCGGCCGGCTTCCCAGCCCACAGGAGAACAGTCATGAATCAGCAGTCACTGTATGAACGTCTTGGCGGTTACGACGGTATTACCGCTTTTGCCAATGACTTACTGCCCAGGTTGCGAGGAGACGCTCAATTGGGTCGTTTCTGGGAGCATCGGGGAGACGACGGCATAGCGCGGGAGAAACAACTACTCATTGATTACCTGTGTGCGAATGCCGGTGGTCCCGTCTACTACACCGGGCGGGATATGAAGCTATCTCACGAAGGCATGCGGATCAGTGAAAGCGATTGGTCCGTATTCCTCCAACATGCTGGCGCGACCATGGCGTCGCTGAAGGTTCCCCAGAAAGAATGCGACGAAGTCGTCACGTTCGTCCTGAGCCTCAAAGACGACATGGTCGAGGCATAAGAAAACATGCCCTGCACGGCGTAGGAGCTCGCGCAATGACGGGCGCGGGTTAACTCGATCCCCGGGTGGTCAGCTTGAGTCACAAATGCATACGAATTTTCCACTCGGGATCCAACAGCCTGATCGCTGATGGGCCGATCGGTTGGGGCATTACTCCGTTTGAAGGGAATTTCTATATTCGCAAGAAGCATCTGGTGACGGACGGCTTCAGGGTCAACTATTTGCCGGGCCTGTGTATCTACAAGTTCCTGTATGTGTGGCTTGATTTTGTTGCACCAGACGGCACGGTAACGAGGAACCTCGGGTGGAAGTACTGGTTGCCGAATCCGCTGTTGCCGTTTATCTGGTTTCGCGTTGCGGTCGAAGGAGAACATCCCGAAATACGGATCGAGGAATATGCGGGATCGGAAGTCTCCGCTTGATCCTGCCGCCTGCACACAACAACAAGCCTGACGCCTTTCTCACTCGCAAGTCGGTGGAGTCGAGGCGCGATGACTGACCAGAGCTATCGAATATCCTGGATCGCCTTCGTTTTGGCGGTGACCTCCGTCGTTCTGACTCCGGCGATAGTGTTCTTCACTGACGACGGATATCCGGGGTGGGATCAACTTTCCGCACAACTGGATCTGATTTTTGGTGGCGCCGCAATTGCATTTCTGTTCCTGCTGGTATCTTTCGTCTCGGGGATGTTTGCCTGGAGGCGCCGGAGAGTCGCGCTCCTCTGGGTGGTGCCCAGCGGAACGGTGGTGCTGATTGCGTTGGCGATCCTTCTGGCAAGCCTGGTGGGCCGGATTTGGCAACCCGATTGGCTCTGAAAGAATCGCGCGCCGTCTGCGCCAGGATCCATCCGGCAACAAAAAGGATGCAAATCATGAGCAAATCATGTCAAAGCTGTGGGATGCCGATGAAAAAAGATCCGCAGGGTGGCGGCAGCAATGCTGATGGCAGCAAGAACAATGAATATTGCAGCCTGTGTTACGCAAGCGGCGCATTTACTCAGCCCGATTTTACCGCAGAGGATATGCAGCGGTTCTGCGTTGAGAAAATTTCTGAATGCGGCATCCCGAGATTTGTGGCCCGATTGTTCACACGAAATATCCCCAAGCTCCATCGCTGGTCAGCTTGACCAGCGGCAGCACAAATCGCCCGACGCCGGCGCGTTCACGATCGCTCGGGGCAGGCTATTGCATGACTGGCTGTTCGGCCCTGTTTGACCATTCCCAACAGCCCAGAGCTACCGACGCCTGACCCTGAATCCACATGTCGTTCATCCAGAGCTTCCCGCCGATATCTGATAACAACGCCAGAATCCTGATCCTGGGCTCGATGCCGGGCAAGGCGTCCCTGCGCGCCCAGCAGTACTACGCTCATCCGCGCAACGCATTCTGGCCAATCATGGAAAGGCTGTTCGGCATCGATGCCGGCTTGCCCTATGCACTACGATGCTCGGGACTGGTCGAACACCGGATTGCGCTATGGGACGTGCTGGAGGCCTGCACCCGGTCGGGCAGCCTGGACTCCGATATCGTCGAGTCCTCTATCGTGCCGAACGACTTTGCCTCGTTCTTTGATCGCCATGGGCAGATTGGTGCGGTCTATTTCAACGGGGCCAAGGCCGAAGCGTCCTATCTGAAACATGTACTGCCCCAACTGTCGAAATCCCATTCCAGCCTGCCCAACGCCCGGCTGCCGTCGACGAGTCCGGCCAACGCCTCATTGAGTTTTGCGGACAAGCTGGAGCAGTGGAGAAGGATTCTCGTCTGAGGCCGCCTGGCGGCAGGACTACAACCATGATCGACCCATCAGGGCCCTGCGCCGGATGGCCCAGCTCGAGGCATTTGTGAAGGAGAAATCCGACGGAGACGCTCACACGGAATACGCCGGCTAGCGGGGCTCAGGTCACCGACGATATCTGACCTGCAGACAAAAACGGGGCGAAGCCGACAATGGCTCCGCCCCGCAAACGAGTCCTGCGAAAATCTGCGTCTGGCTAGAACGTGTATTGCGCGCTGAGGATGAGCTGGAGCGAGTCCGGATCATCACCACCGCCGTCGGTACTGCTGTTAAAGCTCGCCAGCTCGGCGCCGATCAGAATCGGCTTGCCGCCGGTGACCGTACTCTTCAACTTCCACTGCGCGCCGCCGAAAAACGCGTAGGTATCGTCGATGTCACCTGCATTGGTGTCATCGACGGTCTCGACTGCACCGCCGATCCACCAGTTCCAGTCGGCGCCCGAGTAGACGAACTGACCCCAGGCGGAAAACGTTTCCTGTGCGTCTTCCGTCAGCGGGTTGACCTTGCCGCGGCTGAGGAACACGCCGAGGTCCTCGCCGGTGGCCATCTCGCCCTTGAAGTAGATCTCCGCGGTGACAGGGATCATCGCATCCACACTGAGGCCCCAGATGTCAGCGTCCGTGCTGGACACTGTGGTCTCGTCCTTGCCATAGGTGCCGGAAAGACCGAACTTCGCGCCTGACCAGTCGTAACCCACACGGCCCTCGAGCAACGGCGAGTCGACATCCGAGGTGCCGCCTCCGGTGCTGGGGTCATTGATGCTGCCGGCAAAATTCCAGGCTTCTCCCTGGTAGGTGTAGCGTGCCTGCGCACGACGAAATCCCAGATTACCGGTCTGCCACAGATAGCCGTTTGTCATCAGCGTCGTCGGACCCAGCGGCGAAAACACATCCCAGTGCTGCCCAAACAGCCAGGTCGACGTGCCGTTGGAGAGCGTAAAGGCAGCGAGTCGGGTGCGAAGATCCATCTGGTTGTTCGACGAGCCGTCAAACAGGTCGATCTCGAAGACGCCACCGACCTTGTAGCCATACTCCATCTGCGGGCCGGCCCACTTCAGGCCGAAACGGCTGTGCATCGCGGTCAGATTGGTCCCTTCATCGCCGCTCTCGACGGCGAAGCGCGGCGCGACCTTGCTGTTCATGTCGTCGTCCTGATACGTCGCATCCAGCTTCAGCCAGCCGTACATGCTCAGGTCATTGTTGGTCCCGCTGACAAGCGGAATCTCAGCTTGGGCGACGCCGCTAAAAATGAGGGCCAGAGCCACCACTGCGAGTCTTGGTAAATACGATATCTTCACAACACCATTCTCCTTTCCGTCATACGGACGTAAATCAGTAAGTGCGAAACATTTGCCTGTACTTCCACTTGTTCTTGTTCGAATTCGAACGGACTATAAAGGAGCTTGTCGCCTTTTTGCAAAAGAAACATGCCTCTGTCGGGCAGGAATGCCGGGCTAAATATTGATTTATTGAGAGTTTTGGCGTCCTCCGCAACAGGAATACGGCGTATTATGGTGTCGCATTATTACAACAATCGGTCATGATGCCGACGAAATGCGCTCCCTGACCGTCGTCGGGTAAACGTCCTGCCCCACCTCGTATCTGTGGGATACCGCGTTCTCTCAATCCGGGCCGCTCGGTGGTGACCAACCTGGAGCCAGAGACCCTTTTCGCCTATCTTGCGAATAATGCGTGCTGCCCTGACTGCCAGCTGTGAATTCCGTCCTGCCTGACGCCAGGCTACCTTCAGCGTGGCCAGCAAACGCCTCGCGAATGCTGAACGGGTCCCGCCCGCGGCTCAGAAGGACAGTGGACTACCTGCCTCATCCCTGCGAGGTTCCAATGAAGAAATTGAAAAATGAGAAAGAACTGGTCAAAAAGGCGATCGCCATCGGCTGCGAGTACGGCGAGAAACGAGGCGCCGTAGAGTTCGAGCCCACGGATTCGGCAAATGAAAAGCTCGAATATATTTACCGCCTGCTTATCCACGACAAGTTGATCACCCCAATCCCGGAAGACCAGGTCTCACAGAAATCGATAAGGCACAAACTGGCTATCTGGGCCTCAAAGCAACCCTGATCGCAGGAGCCAGGAATCTATGCCTTCGCCAATTCAAGCATTCGGCCTGATCTCCTGATGACCAGGGATACCGCACTCGGGCCGGCTGGAGCAGCAGTGGGATCCGCACTCAGATGGCTCAAGGCAAGCTACATGGCGGGCGCTGTCGCCGATGGCATCATCGGTATCCTCATGCTGATGCCCAGCCGCATGGGAGAAGCGGAGTTCAGATACCCGATGGGTCTCGGTGCCTCGTTGATGTTTGGCTGGACCGCATTGCTGCTTTGGGCATACAGGAGGCCTATGGAGCGTAAGGGGGTTCTGCTCCTCACGATCTTCCCGGTCATCAGCGGGCTGGTGATCACCGGAATCTGGGCCGCGGCGGCTGGCCACCTTCCGGTCCAGAAGATTGTGCCGTCGTCGATACTCGGCACCGCAATGTGCATCCTGATGGGTGTCAGCTACTGGAAGGCCACCACTGCAGGCAACCGAGATGGAACGCGATGACGGAGACATTCACGACACCCGACAAGAAAGAGAAGGACCTCGTGCTATGGGGTTACATCCTGCAATGGGTTACGTTCGTGATGCCCTTCGCGCTGCTCGCTTCCGCGGTCTATGTGCTCGCAGTACGCGGGAAAGTCATGACCCCGTGGCTGCGCACACACCTGAACTGGCAACTGACAACCTGCGTCATGGTCGTCGCGGCGCTCCCGCTCGCCTACCTTCTGTTGTTCACCGGTTTTGCCGGAGTGAACACCGACGCTCCGATTTCCATCATCGCGACCTTTCTGCTGGTCGGCGCGTCGGCGCTGTTTCCCGTGTGGCTGATCTATCGCTTTCTGCGCGGCACGTTGAGGTACTCAAAAGGTTTGCCGATGGACGGCAAGCCCTGGCTTTAGACCCCTGGCAGGGTAAAGAAAATTGGGCACGCTGACGATTATTTTTTCAATAACTTAGAGATGATTTCTCCTGTGATCTGTTATCCAGAATCATGGGCCGCGGGCCGCAAGAAGCGGACAGTCAAAGGAATCACGAACTGATGAAAACCGCACTACTCGTTATCGACGTCCAACAGGGGCTATGCGAAGGCGAACACGCCGCATTCGATTCACAACAGGTCATCGCCCGAATCAATGTGGCTACCGAGAAGGCGCGTGCCGCCGGTGCCGCGGTCGTGTTTATCCAGCATGAATCTGAATCGGGTTTTATGCAGCCCGGATCCCGCGCATGGCAATTTGCCGATGGGCTTCACCTCGCGCCGTCAGACCTGCGTATCCGCAAGACAACCCCGGACTCGTTCAACCGCACAGAGTTGCAGGACGTCCTCAAACAGCACCGCGTCACTGATCTCGTTATATGCGGGATGCAGACCGAGTTCTGCGTCGACACCACGATCCGCCGAGCACTGGCGCTCGGATATCCGGTCGTGCTGGTCGCGGACGCGCATACGACCGAGGACAACGCCCATCTGTCCGCTGCTGAGATCATCCAGCACCACAATGCCACGCTCACCAACATCGACAGCTTTGGGGTCAGGGTCCGTGCTGTCTCAGCTGAAGACCTGCATATTGGAGCCTGACCGTTCGATCAGGCTGACGGATGCCGGCGACACAGGGCTTGTCGCTTTGCGATAATGTCTCGCGGCGCAAAGAGCGAACCAGAGAGGTGACGGCCTTGTCGAAGCTGATCGTCCATCAGATACCGGGTGGCTGGGGGCTGCCGTCGGTCGGTCCGTTCTCCCTGAAGCTCGAGGCCTATCTCCGCATCGCCGGGATTCCCTACGAGGCAGTCGTTGACGCGACGCCGTTCAAGGGACCAAAGGGCAAGCTCCCATGGATCGAACATGAGGGCAAAAAGATCGGCGATTCCGGATTTATCATCGAATATCTCGAGCAGCGCTTTGGCTGCGATCCGGATGCTGGCCTGTCCGCAGACGAGCGGGCTATTGCTCTCTCGATGCGGCGCCTGATCGAGGAGAATCTTTATTGGACCCTGGTCTACGACCGCTGGATGGTCGAAGAAAACTGGCCGATGACTCGCAATACGGTTCTCGGGGAGATCCCCGCCCTGGTCCGGCAGGTGATTGCACCGATCGCGAGGCGGGGCGTACGACGTCAGCTCGAGGCGCAGGGCCTCGGGAACCATTCACGCGAGGAGATCCACGCCATCGGCATCAGGGACATCGCTGCCATCGCCGACTTCCTGGCAAACAAACAATACCTGATGGGCGAAACCGCTACCGAGATCGACGCGGTGGCGTACGGCATGCTGGCCAACATCATGCAGGTCCCTCTGATGAGCCCGATCAAGGACGACGCGCTGCGGCGCAAGAATCTCGTCGACTACATCGCGCGAATCCAGTGGCGATATTTCGCTTAGCCCAATTTTGTGACCCATTCCTGACACGGGAGTTGGGATGCTCTCGTCTGGCAGACCGAGATGATACAGCCGATGTGCCGCGTTGAAAAGGGATCGCTCGCGTCCTCGACTGCTTCCGCCAGTCGACAGCTGTGGAATGCCTAACAGCTATGTCCTCGGACTGGTACGTCTATATCGTCCGCTGCTCGGACCAGAGCCTGTATACAGGCATCGCCAGGGATGTGGAGGCGCGTGTCCTGCAGCACAATGCCGGCGACGGGGCCCGCTATACGCGATCCCGACTGCCCGTCGAGCTGGTCTATCGCGAGGAGGCCGACGACCGCAGCGCCGCCTTGAAGAGAGAATATGCGATAAAGCGGATGCGCCCGGCCGACAAGCGCAGGCTGATCGGCAGATGACAACTCATGGCCTGTCCGAGGACAGGGTCGTCACCCGGGCAGCAGCTACGTGCCGCAGGGACAATTGAGTCAGAGAACCGTAGCCCCTAAGTCAGGAATAGTCGGCGTCTGACCGCTCTGCATGCGGCAACAGGCAAACTTGAGAGCCGTCTCGATCGTCGACGTCGTCTGGATCGAGCCGAGCTCGATGCCCAGCTCCGCGATGGTCTGTGCGATGGCCGGCGAAATGCCCGAGATGATCGTCCTGCACCCCATCAATACCGCCGCTTTGGCGATCTTGATCAGATGATTCGCGACCGCGGTATCGACCACCGCGACACCGCCAATATCGAGCAACAACGTGCTCGCGCGGGTGTCGGCGATGCTGGACAAGGCCTTGTTCATGATGTCGACGGAGCGCTTGGAGTCGACGATGCCGACGATCGGCGCGAATAACACGCCGTCCCAGATCTTGGTGACCGGCGTGGACATCTCCAGCATGGCGAGGCTTCTCTTCTGCACCTCGTCGGTGATATCCGCCGCGAACTTGACGATCTTGAACGGCTTGCCGTTCATATCGAAGATCGGATTGTAGGAGGCCTGAAGCCAGATCTCCGCCCCATCCTTGCTGATCCGCTTGAACTCATCGGCAACGTACTCACCGCGACCGAGTTTCTGCCAGAGTCTGGTGTACTCAGGCGACTCCGCGTATCCGGGATCGCAGAACATCCGATGGTGCTTGCCGACGACCTCATCGCGGCTGTAGCCGAAGATGCTCAGGAAGTTGTCGTTGGCCGTGATCACGGTGCCGTCAAGCTCGAACTCGATCACAGCCTGCGCCCGCTCGATGGCGCGGACCTTGCCTTCGAACTCGGCGATCTGCAGTTTCGATGCGGTGACGTCCGTCGCGAACTTCACCACCCTGACAGGCTTTCCGTTTTTGTCTAACACAGGGTTGTAGGAGGCCCGGAGCCAGATCTGCTGGCCGTCCTTTCCCCGTCTCCTGAACTCCTCACAGTGGAGTTCGCCGCGTCCGAGCTTTTGCCAGAATTCCGCATAGGCGTCCGATTCCGCGTAGTCCGGATCGCAGAACATCCGATGGTGTTTGCCGGCTATTTCGTCGAGTTGATATCCGAAAATATCGAGGAAGTTCTGGTTCGCCGACAGCACGGTCCCATCCAGGTCGAACTCGATGATCGCCTGCACCCGATCGAGTGCCTGATAGATGGCCATCAGGTCATCGGATGCCATCGTCTCTTTTTGTACTGCCTTCATCGTTCTTGCTCCATGAGCCTGAAATTTGCTGCGCGGTTGGACTAATATTCGTGGGCCTATTAGCGTAGCAGAGAGATGTGACTCTCTCATAGCGCCAGGTCGCGCCAGACCCTCCGCTCCGGGTGCGACGGCTCGCCTCCCCTACGCCGCGTCTCACTGGTTCCAGGGATCTGGCGTGGCTTTCCGGGCCTTTGGGGTATCATCCGGAGGATAACTCGCCACGAGGCTCGCATGAGCGCCACCGAAGCCACATCCACCGCTGCCTGCCGGCAGTGGTGCCCTCCGGGGCCCAAATTCCACGGGCCCCGCATCCGCTTGAGTGCGCCCGGCCGAGGCATAACCCTGCCGTTCGACTCCCGGATCGCCTGCCGGCGCGCCGTGATTGTGCGCTGACCCGGACCGCCGATGCCGCTAAATGCCGACACCGCCGGGATCGCTATACAGGTGAGCCGCGACTTCGTGGTGGCCTCGATCCAGGTCGATCTTGACGACGACGTGCTCGCCCGATTCCGGGACGATTTGCTGCGCCGTATTCATGAGACGGGCTCGCCCGGGGTCATCCTCGACGTGTCCGGTCTCGAGACACTCGATTCGGCTGAATTCGCCGCGCTGCGCAGGATCATCACGATGAGCGCGGTGATGGGCGCGGAGTCGGTGCTGGTGGGTCTGCGGCCGGGGGTCGTTTCCGCCCTGGTCGAGGCGGGTGCCGATGTGGACGGCCTGCGGACTGCGGTAGACCTGGACGCGGCGTATGCCCTGCTCCAGCCGGAGCCCGAACCCGAACCCGAATTCGGAAGCGATGAGGAAGCGGGCCCCCAGCGCGATACTGAACCGGACATTGATCTGCCGACGGAGTCCGGGGAGACACCCGGGGACTCTCGATGAGCGCCGAACTGAAGCGAACGATCCGCAACGAAGCGGATGTCAGACGCAGCGTGCTCGAATCGACGCTGTATTCGAGGGAAGCAGGCTTCGCCGAGACCCCGAGCCACCTGATCGCTACCGCGGTCTCCGAGCTGGTGCGCAACATCCTCAAGTACGCTGGCAGTGGCGAAATCCGGCTGCGCCGGGTGAAAAAACTAAACCGCCGCGGGATCGAGATCGAGGTGGTAGACGACGGACCCGGTATCGCCGACTGCGAGGCGGCGATGAGCGATCACTTCAGCTCCGGGGGCACCCTGGGACTGGGTCTGCCCGGTGTCAAACGCCTGATGGATGAGTTCTCGCTGGAGTCGGCACCTGGTGAGGGCACCCGGGTGACGGTACGCAAATGGATCTGAACGTGGACCAGCTGCTGCAACATTCGAGCACCATCCGGCCTTGCCGCGGAGAACGGCTGAGTGGAGACGCTGTGGTGATCCGGCCGCTCGAGCAGGGCCTGTTCGTGGCTATCGTCGACGTGCTCGGCCACGGGCCCGAGGCCCACGAACTGACCCACGTGATCGATACGTACCTGGCTCGCTACGGGAACGCCGACGTGTCCGGCGTGATGAAGCGCCTCCATCAACACCTGAAAGGCACCCGTGGTGCTGTCGTGGGTCTGTGTGCCATCGACGCCGCCACGGGTCTCATCGAATACGCCGGCATCGGCAATACCGCAATACGTAGATTTGGCAAGGCGGAAACCCGGCTCGTCTCCCAGGCCGGCATCCTCGGCCACAACATGCGCACGCTCCGACCGCAGACGCTCCAGCTGGAGCCGGGAGATCTGGTCGTTCTCTATACCGACGGCGTCAGCGACCGCTTTACGGCGGACGATTATCCTGGCGTCTTGCGCCACCCCCCCGAGGAGGTGGCAAGCAATATCGTCAAGCGCTTTGGCAAGGATCACGACGACGCCGCCTGCATCGCAGTGCGCTACGGCTCATGATCGAGCTCGGCCGCATCAGCCTTGAGCACCAGACGTCGGTGCACGACGCGCGCAACAAAATCCGCGGCCTCGCAAGTGCTCTCGGCTATGACGCGATCGAAACTACCCGTCTGGCGACCGCCGTCTCCGAGGCCGCGCGCAGACTGCGTCGCAATAACACCGAGCCCTGCATCGCGGTCGCGCTGGCGATGGAGCTGTCCCCGCCGCAGCTGGTGCTCGATTTCGAATGCCGCGGCGAGACCCGCGAACTCGCCGGGCTGGCGGGGTTCTTCGACTGCCTTAGCCGCCGCAGCGCCGGTGACGGCCTGCACAGACTCCGCGCGCTCAAGCATCTGCCGGATCTGGCCTTCGAGGCGACGGATACCTTCGTCGCCGAGCAGCGCGGGCGGATAAACAATCTCTCCCGCGAGGAACTGATGGCCGAAGTTCAGCGGAAGAATCGCGAGCTCGAGTTGCACAGCGCTAACCTGGAAGCGACCGTGGCCCAACGCACCGAGGAGCTAAAGGACGCGATGGAATCTGCCAAAGCCGCAAACCAGGCCAAGAGCGGCTTCCTGGCGAACATGAGCCACGAGCTGCGCACACCGATGAACGCGATCATCGGCTATAGCGAGATGTTGATGGAGGATGCGGAGGACGACGGCAATGAGGAGGTGGCCGGCGATCTGAAGAAGATCCACGGCGCCGGGACGCATCTGTTGTCGCTGATCAACGATGTACTCGATCTCGCGAAAGTCGAATCCGGCAAGATGGAGCTCTTTCTGGAGACCTTCGAGGTCCCGGGGATGGTGGCAGACGTGGTGTCCACCATCGACACCCTGATAAAGAAAAACAACAACTGGCTGAAGGTGACTGTAGACGAGGGCATCAGCGAAATGCGGGCCGACATCACCAAGCTGCGCCAGGCGCTATTCAACCTGCTGAGCAATGCGGCGAAGTTTACTCACGAGGGTGAGATCCAGCTGTTGGTACAGGGCGAGCAGGAAGATGGCGCGGACTGGATACGGATATCGGTGCAGGACTCGGGCATCGGCATTCCGCCGGACAAGATCGACCACGTGTTCGAGGAGTTTTCGCAGGCTGATGAATCCACGACCCGCAACTACGGCGGTACCGGTCTTGGCCTGCCGATCAGCCGTCGCTTCTGCCAGATGATGGGCGGTGACATCACCGTGGAGAGCATCTTGGGTGAAGGCTCGACCTTTACCATCCGGCTACCGCTGGAGGTGGCAGATAAGGCCGAGGAATCTGCTGCGGCGGGCGAGACCGCGCCGATCGTGATACCGGAACCGGGCGACGAACCGGTCGTGCTGGTGGTCGACGACGATCCCAATGCGCTCGATCTGCTCGGACGCACGCTACAGGAGGCCGGCATGAAAGTGGTCACCGCCAGCGACGGACAGGAAGCGCTGAACCTGGCGCGGACGCTGCACCCGGCGGCCATTACGCTGGATGTGCTGATGCCGGGCATGGACGGCTGGGAGGCGCTGCGTCAGCTGAAGGACGACCCTGCGACGCAGGACATCCCGGTCATCATGGTGACGATGACCGACGACCGTGCGCTGGGCTATGCGTTGGGGGCGACCGAGTTTCTGACCAAGCCCGTGCAGCGGGGCCAGTTGGTGCAGATCCTGGATCGCTACGCCTCCGATGACACCGAACGCCACGCGCTGGTCGTGGACGACATGGCGGAAAATCGGGAACTGCTGCGTCACGCCCTCGAGCTGGAGGGCTGGCAGGTAAGCGAGGCGGAGAACGGTCAGGTGGCCCTCGACAAGCTGGCCGAACAGACCCCGTCGCTGATCCTGCTCGACCTGATGATGCCGGTGATGGACGGCTTCGAGTTCGTGATGGAGATGCACAAAATGGATTCCTCCGTGACTGCCCCCATCGTGGTAGTGACAGCCAAGGACATCGACGAAGACGACCGCCGGCGCCTGGACGGCAACGTGGTCGGGCTGATCGAAAAGGGCGGCCTCGACCGTGAGTCGCTGCTGACGCAGCTTCGCCAGCAGGTGGCCGCGAGCAGGGCGCGTGGCACCTGAGACCAACCCATAATATCAACCTCATGCAGCGGCGCACTTGTCGCGGATAAAGACGGTTGCACACCGAGCCGACCGGCGAGAGTTGGGTTCTGAGCACGGGAAATCGCGTCTGCGCGGGCCATGAGAACCCTTGTCGGCCCGCCGACGCCCCAACATCCCCTCGCACCAGGAAGATGCCTCGCCGGATCCAAACACCCAGACGGTCAAACCGAAAGTCTTGACGGAGAGGCAAACAACTTTGCACTCTGTTGTCTGACCCTGCTTTGCAGATGCCCATTTGACATGCAGCTAACCAAAACCGATTTGGCGATACTCGACCAGGCATACACGACGCTCGAGAACCCGTCGTGGTGGGTGCAATTGAGTTCTGCCGCAGGCATGCCGGTCGAAGCGCTCACCCGGCAGTTGAGTAAAAAGGCGCCGGAACCTGTGGTCAACATGGTGAGTCAATCGACCCAAAAAGCCATCGAATTCGTCATGCAGAGCTCGATATGGAGCATACAGGGACAGGAGAAAACGCCGGCCAGCCCCGGGCTGCACAAGGCAGCGGCGCTTACAACCGGAGCCGTTTCCGGGTTTTTTGGCCTCCAGACACTGGTGGTGGAACTGCCGCTGACCACCGGGATCATGTTCCGATCCATCGCCGATATTGCGCGGGCTGAGGGCGAGTCCCCGCAGGATCCCGAAACCGTTATGAATTGTGTGCAGGTCTTTGCGATGGGCAGTCGTGTCTCGGGCAAAGATGATGCGGCCGAGACCTCGTACTATGGCGTGCGTGTAGCCCTGAGCAAGGCTGTCACAGACGCATTGCAGTATGTCGCGTCGCATGGTGTCGGCAAGGCAAGTGGGCCACCTTTGGTGCGCCTTGTTGCAGCCATAGCAGCGCGCTTTGGGATCGTGGTGACGCAAAAGGCGATGGCGCAGACCATCCCGGTTTTGGGCGCGGTAGGTGGCGGCCTTGTGAACACGATTTTTATTTCTCACTTTCAGGACATGGCTCGCGGACACTTTGCGATCCGGAGACTCGAGCGCCAGTATGGTCCCGAGGTGGTGAAGGCGGCCTATCTGCAACTTCGGAGCGGAGAAGTCGTGCCTAAGCAGCCGGGCATTGAATGAGGCTCGCGTTTGATGCCGGCACGATGCAAGAGACAGGTTGATGAACATCGAGTGACAGGCCAATGATAGCCAGGGGTGCCGGGAGAAATGATGGCAGGCTATGAATGGGGTGAGACGCTGCCCACTCTGCCCGGCGACCGGTTGGATCTGCGTTGGCTGACCCGGGAGGACGCGCCCGCGTTGCTGGCGATCTTTGGCGACGATCACGTGATGGAATTCTGGAGTTCGCCGCCGCTCGCGAATATGCCCGCCGCAACGGCGCTGGTGGACGAGATTCACCGTTTTTTTGCCGCGAGAGAGCTGTTTCAATGGGGTATCTGCTCGCGGCAGACAAACCAGGTGATCGGTACCTGTACCCTGCTCAAAATCGACCTGACGCATCAACGCGCCGAACTGGGTATCGCGCTGGCGCGGTCCGTATGGGGTTGTGGCTATGCCACCGAAGCCCTGGAGCTGCTGGTCGGGTTCGCGTTCCGGACTCTGGGTTTGCATCGACTCGAGGCCGATATTGATCCCGACAATGAGCGCTCCCTGCGTTTGTTCGAATCCCAGGGATTCGTGCGGGAAGGCCACCTGAGAGAACGTTGGCATCATCTGGGCGAGCTGCGCGATACGATCCTTCTGGGTCTGCTGCGCAGGGAATGGCCCGGCCCCAGCGCGACGTGACCGCAGCCGGCGCAGGTCTCTCCTGAATCTTGCTTGCGAGCCAGCATCAGGCGTTAAACATCGAGCTTGTGTTACCCACCTGATGACCACTGGCCGCTCGCACCAGCACTCTTCAAGGACCGTGATTTCGAGCCTGACTCTGTGCCTTGCGGATTGCCGCGCGCCGACAAAGATTGCGTATACTCCTCTCGACTATCCTGCCGGGGATCCCGATGCCCAGATTGTTGATCGCCCTCCTGATCACCCTGATGCTCCAGGGCTGCATGACTGCAATGGTCGTGGGCACTGTGGTGGGCACCGCCGCGACGGTGGCCGTGGAGGCCGCGAAGGTCCCGGTCAAGGCAGGCGGCGCGGTCGTCGATGCGGTAACGGACGATGAGGAAGAAAAGGAAAAAGACTAGAAAGCTCCTGATTCTCCTGGCACTGCTTCACGTCCCGACTGTCTTTGCGGATCTCGCGCCGTTTACCTCGGATGGCTGCAGTGCGTTCCCGGACGGCACGCCTGGCCAGAAGACGCTGTGGCTGGATTGCTGCTATCAACACGACTACGCCTACTGGAAGGGCGGCACCCGCGAACAACGCGCCGAAGCCGATCGGGCGTTGCGGGCATGCGTGGTGGCCGTCGGCGAACCGGAAATTGCCGCGTTGATGCTCGCCGGGGTCCGCGTCGGCGGCACGCCCTATCTACCGACCCGGTTCCGCTGGGGATACGGCTGGCCCTTTTTCCGTGGGTACAAACCTCTTGGTGCTGATGAGATCAGGCAGATCCAGGCATTCAAACAAAAAGAACTCGCGCCGATACCTGACGAGGGTTAAATGAAGAAGGGGCGTGATTGGGACGAGGTCTACGCATACATCGACGGCGCCTGGGACATCGTGCTGAAACGTCTCGACTATCCTTTCGACGGCCAAGCCGCTATCCAGTCGGTTTGACCAGGCGGCCACCCTAATACAGGGCTATGCCCTGCCCCTTGCCCGGATCCACCCGCTTTCGACGCCGATTTTGTCAGGCCGCCTGCTTGTGCAGAGGCAGTTCGAACTCGAATCGGGTCCCGGCGTCGAGTTTGCTGGTGACCGTGATTCGGCTGTCGTGCAGGTCGAGAATCCGCTTGACGATGGCCAGGCCGAGACCCGAGGACTCCGACCGGGCCTCCTCGCCCTGCTCCGACCGATAGAAGCGGTCGAATATCCGTGGCAGATCCCGATCATCAATCCCCGGCCCGGTGTCGGAGACCGCCACGGCCACCGATTGAGGACGCTCGGCGATGCTCAAGGAGACTTCGCCACCGCGCGGTGTGAACTTGATCGCGTTGCGCACGAGATTCTCCAGCACCCGCTGGATCAGACCGATATCGCCGACGGTAAACGCGGTGTCGGATTCCAGCTCGACCGACAGACGAATCGCCTTCTTCTCGGCCTGGAGCTGAAACTCCTGGGCGACATCCTGGACCAGCTCGGGCAGGGAAAACGCCTCGAGATTTGGCGTCATGCTGGCTGAGTCGAGCTTGGAGAGCTCGAACAGATCACCGATCAGCGTGCCGAGCCTCGCGGTGTGCCGCCGAGCGATCTGCAGATAACGGTCGCGCTCGTCTGCCGACAGGGAATCGCCCTTGATGGTCAGCGTCTCCAGATAGCCCTGCATTGCCGCCAACGGCGTCAATAGATCGTGCGAGATGTTGGTGACCAGTTGACGTCTCAGACGGTCATTCTCCCGAAGCTGGGCCAGTTGTTCCTTGATCCGTGCCGACATTGTGACAAACGCGCGCGCGAGCTGGTCGATCTCGTCGCCACCGGACGCTGTGTGCTTAACGGCCGGCTCCGCATCGAAACCCGAGTCACCGACGCGGCGTATGTCCTGGCCGAGCCGGGTCAGCCTGCGTGTCAACAATCCGAACACCAGCAGTCCGACCGTCGCCGTGGCGGCGACGATGACCAGCGCGATGATCGCACTGGCCCGGCCGGCGTAGGAATCACCGATATCTCCGGCCAGCGCGTCATAGGCTTGTCCACCTAGCACGACGTAGAGATAGCCTTCGAGCCGGCCGTCGGTGACTACTTCGGCGGCCGAGAATATCTTACGCGTCGATCCGCTGCGTGGATCATCGCCCCGGACCGGCATCGTCGCGGCGTTGTTGATCAGTGCTCCGATCGGTGCCAGATCGACCCTCTCCCTCAGCGCCGTTTCCGCGGGCAAACCATGACCGAGAATCCTGCCGCTCGTGTCGAGCAGAAAAATCTCGGCAGCCGGATTGATCACCATCGCATGGCTGGCCAACTCGCGGAGGCTTTCGAGGTCAGCGACGCCGTCCCGGATCAATTCGCGCTGACCGGTCACATACATCGCGATCGGCGCATTGAGCCGCTGGGTCAGCTCCTCGTAGTAGAGCCGCGTATAGATCCAGTCGACGATAAATAAGGCGCTACCCATCAGCGCAACGATCACCAGCAGCGCTGCCGACAACTTTGCAAATAGCGTATTCATCGACCCGCAGGCTCGGTTTCAGTTGTTGAACCACCCGCGAATTTGTAGCCGACGCCCCAGACGGTCACGATCATCCGCGGTTTGGACGGATCACGTTCGATCTTGGCGCGCAGACGATTGATGTGAGAATTGACCGTGTGCTCATAACCGTCATGACCATAACCCCAGACCTTGTCCAGCAGATCCACCCGCCGGAATACGCGCCCCGGGTTGCGTGCGAAGAACTCGAGCAGATCGAACTCCCTGGCGGTCAGATCGACCGACTTGCCGCAGAGCGTGACCTCCCTGCGTGCCGGATCAATCTTTAGCGCGCCGGCTGCAACGACCCGGTCCCCGGGAGCCTCGGCGGTACGCGTCTGCTGCATGCTCTCCACGCGACGGAAGATCGCCCGCACCCGCGCAACCAGTTCGAGCACGCTAAACGGCTTGGTCAGGTAATCGTCCGCGCCGGTCTCCAGACCGAGCACGCGATCAAGCTCGGAGGACTTCGAGGTGAGCATCAATACCGCCTGATAGGGTCGCGACCGACGGATTTCGCGACAGATCTGCAGCCCATCCGGTCCGGGCAGCCGCAGGTCGAGGACGACCAGGGACCATGATTCTGTCATTGCCAGCCGCATACCTTCGTGCCCATCCCTGGCGACGACCAGATCGTCGCAGGCGTCATTCAGGTGCAATGCCACCAGATCGGCGATGTCCTTTTCGTCCTCCACAAGGAGGATCCGTCGCTGTCTCATCTGACCCCCGCGGTGGTGCGCGTCAACCAGTCCCGGCTTTTCGAGCGTCCGCAGAGAGTAGACCGGAGATGTCTCCTGAATATCACAGCGCAGCCGCCGGGCCCGTCCGGCGGCGCCCCCGGCTCAGACCTGGCTAGTTGACGCGCTCGATCCGGATACGCACGACCGGGTTGTCGAAACGTTCCTGTTCGCTGAGATCGGAAGTGGCCAGCCCATCGTCCTGACTCACAACGCCGGCATGCATCGCTACTCGATCGGCCTGGTCGTCACGCGCGGGATTGAATCCTTCACCCCCGCCCGCGGGACCGGGGATCTCCAGCGCACGCTCCGTGTCCGCCTCGGTCCCGGCGTCATAGGCAATGCTGTAGAAACTCAGCTCGTCACCGACAGCCATATCACCGACCAATGCTGCATTGGCGCCGCTGAAGGCATCATTCGTATTGACCAGCATGGTTCCGACACTCAATTGCAGACCGGGAAGCTCGGTTTCCAGGACCTCGATGCTGACGACCTCGCTCCCGGCGGGTCCGATCGGCGCCGCACCCGATGCCGTCGCCGCGACCTGGGGAGCCGCGGCGGCTTCGGCCAGCAAGGCCGTGTTGTCGCCGCCCTCAGCCAGTTCCTCCAGACCCACCGACGCGGCGGTGCCCACCGCGAAGATCCGATACCCGTCCGCGTGCGCGATCACCGCCACGGGGGAAAGCGGCTGGGCGTTGGTCAGATTGGATACGGTGACCGCAAAACTGGCTGTGGTCGGCTGCGCGGGTGGGCCCGAGCCGTTGCTGCCGCCACAGGCCTGGAGCAGCAGAACACCCGGGATCAGCAGAAGCGCTCGGCTCATTGTTGTCGACAGATTGATCATGATGTCCCCCTAGCGAACCGTCACGACGACGCGCACGACCGGGTTCAGCCAGCGATGGACGGTGCTGTCGAGATCACTGGGGCCGCCGATCGGATCCGTGTCACCGAGTGAGTTGCGGTGGATGTGGACCGTACTGTTCGCATCCGCGGCCGCCACACCGGTGCCACCGGTCCCGGCCAGACCGCCTGGATCCGCGGGTATACCCGGCACGCCCGGCGCACCGCCGCCGGTCAACAACTCGTCGTTGGCTTCGGTACCGGCATCGTAGGCTGGCACCTCGAAAACATAGGTGCCGGGCTCTGTCGGGATCGTCACCGAGTTCAGCCCGGCGAAGGCATCGTTGGTCGGCAGCAGCATCGCTACGACCGTCAGGAGGACATTGCTGCTGCCGTCTGTATTGAGGTCGACATCGGTACTCGTCGCCGGTGCCAGCAGTCCACCGGCGGGATTCTCGGCGATGGTGGCGCCTAGCGTCTGCAGATCGGCGGCAAGACCGGAGATATCTCCGCCTTCCGCCATCGCCTGCAGGTTGGTCGAGGCCGGCTGGCCGACGGCGAACAGGCTGGTACCCGCCGGATGCGCGGCGACCAGGAACGGCGTAAACCAGATGCCATTGGTCAGATTGACGATACGGACATTGAAGTCGGCGGCACTCGCCGCGTGACCCGTCAACAGCGCCAGCGCTGCCACCACGGCGCGTAGGGATGTATTCATTGAGCAAACCTCCATCTGAAGCAGAAACTTCGAGTGGAGGTCAGTATCCGGGTCAGTTATCACGGAAGGATCACGGACAAGTCACGTGTTGGTGTCGATCGGTGACCGCTTTGTGATCCCCAGAGGCTTTGAGGGTAGCTGGGAAGTGGTAGAGACCTCGAAAAAGCTGTTTGTGATCGAAGAGGCTTGGTCAATATTAATGTAAGGGATTGACATGCAACCTTTTGGTTGCATATAATCACCCACCATGGAGAGAATCTTCAAGGCGCTGGCCCATCGCAGCCGCCGGGCATTACTGGACAGCCTGTTTGAACGCGATGGTCAGACTCTGGGGGAACTGTGCAAGGACGCGGGATCTACCCGGCAGGCGGTCTCGAAGCATCTGCGGATACTGACCGACAGTGGCCTGGTCGTGACGCACTGGCAAGGACGAGAGAAATTGCACTATCTGAACCCGGCACCCATCCAGGAAATCAGCGAGCGCTGGATCAGGAAGTTTGCCCGGCGGCAGCTCACCGCCGTGACCGCCCTGAAAAAAGCGCTGGAGGAGAACAACGATGAGCAAACCTGAGTATGTTTACGAGACCTTTATCCGCGCCACGCCCGAGAAGATATGGGAAGCCCTCACCAGCGCGGCGTTTACCAGTCAATACTTCCACGAAACCCATATCCGCTCGGACTGGCAGCCCGGCTCACCAGTCGTATTCACAAACGGTGAGGACAACGCAGTGATCGAAGGCGAAGTCCTTGTAGCAGACAAACCGACGCGCTTGTCCTATTCCTGGCGTTCTCTCTACGATGAAGAATTGGCGGTCGAGCGCCCCTCTCGCGTGACCTTCGACATCGAATCAATGCCGGGAATGTGTCGTCTGCGCATCACTCACGACAACTTCGAGACTGGCAGTAAGACCTACGAACGCGTGCGTCAGGGCTGGAGTGCCATCATCTGCAGCCTCAAGTCACTGCTGGAGACGGACCAGCCTCTCCCTATCGCTGGCAACGTGGCCCCGGAGGAGCAACAGGGAGCCACGTGATGAGAAAGAACGTTTTTGGACTAGCTTTGCTTCTACTGGTACCGACCATGAACAGCCACGCCACCGACCGCGCAATCGTCAAAGAGATCATCATCCGGGCGCCCATCCGGCAAGTCTGGCAGGCATGGACAACCGCAGACGGACTAGAGTCATTCTTCGCGCGACGCGCCCACATCGAGTTGCGCACCGACGGTCCTTATGAGCTCCTTTTCTTCCCCGATAACCCAGCCGGTCAGCGCGGCGAAGAAGGGGCAAGATTGTTGGCTATCGAACCTGACCAACGTCTGGCGTTCAGCTGGAGCGCGCCGCCAAAGTGGCCGAGGATCCGTGAGATGCGGACCGTCGTTGAAATCACATTCTCGGCGATCGCCGACGACGCGACCGCCCTTCGGCTACGCCACTCCGTGTGGGGCCAGGGGCATGATTGGGACGAGGTCTACGCTTACTTCGACGGCGCCTGGGACATCGTGCTGAAACGTCTCGACTATCGTTTCGACCAGGGGCCGGTGGACTGGGACAACCTGGGCGACGAGTATCGCTACGGAGGTTGAAAGTCGGTTCAGGTCAAATAGCTCCATCCCATAGCGGCCTGCGGCATCGGCGACGATACAGGCATGAATCCGGCGGACCTTACCCGGCGAACGGCAACGCGCAGCTCGCGATGGGAAAGGTCCTGGTGTGAGGCCCCATAGTCGCGCGATTTCCGGACGTGAGGCCGATGTGTCCAAATCTCCGGAAACCGAGCCTCTGATGGCTATATTTATAGGTATGGATCAGTTATCCCCGCCGGCAAAAGCCAGAGTATCGCAGAGCGATGTTGCGGTCCTGTATGACCGGTTGGCCGGGGTTTATGACCTCTGGGGTCACCTGACCGAATCGAAAGCACGCAATCGCGCGCTTGAGCTGGCAGATATCCACCCTGGCCAGCAGGTTCTGGAGGTGGCCGTCGGCACCGGGCTCGCCTTCGTCCACATAGTCCGAAGGAATCCTGAGGGCCGAAACATTGGCATCGATATTTCCGGCGGCATGCTGGCAAAGGCGAAGCGGCGTCTCCAGAAGGCGGGGCTTACAAATTATCAACTGTCGATCGGGAGCGCGTTGGCCATTGCCGAACCAGACGCTTCGTTCGACGTGTTGTTGAACAACTACATGTTCGATCTGTTGGACGAGCCGCAATGGACTCAGGCCATCACGGAGTTTCGCCGCGTCCTGAAACCAGACGGCCTGCTGGTCCTGGCGAATATGACCCAGGGTGAGACGCCGGGCAGCGGGATCTACGAACGGCTGTATCGGCTATCGCCGTCACTTATGGGTGGGTGCCGCGGGGTCCGTATGTCCGAAGCACTCGAGCACAACGGCTTCTCCGTCATTCTGAGGGAGTATGTCCAGCAGATGCTATTCCCCACGGAAGTGATTCTGGCCTCGAGGAGGCGGCGCGTTTTTTCAGATCAGCTGCGCTCCGCCGCCTCGGATTCCGGCACCGGTTCTCTCCCCAGCAGCAGATTATTCAACGCTCGCATGCGCTTGCCGAAGTCGATCTGCAGCATGTAGAGCGCCGGGATCAGGAACAGCGTGATCACCGTCGCAAAGACGATGCCGAAGGACAGCGAGATAGCCATCGGGATCACGAACTGAGCCTGCACGCTCTTCTCGAGCATGATCGGCATCAGGCCGGCCGCGGTAGTCAATGACGTAAGGATGATGGCACGGAATCGTTGCGTGCCGGACTCGATCACCGCCGTTCTGACTGGCACGCCGTCGCGTCTGGCCGTGTTGATAAAATCGACCATGACCAGGCTGTCATTGACGACCACACCTGCCAGCGCGATCAAGCCAAACAGCGAGAACATGCTGATCGCGCTACCCATCACGACATGCCCGACTACGGCACCGATCAGCCCGAACGGGATGACCGACATGATGATCAACGGCTGTGAATAGGAATGCAGCGGGATCGCGATCAACGCGTAGATCAGGAACAGTGCGGCTATCGAAGCAACGGTCAGGTTGCGGACCAGTTCGAGTTCTTCCTGGCTCGCGCCCTCGAGACCATAGCTGACGCCGGGATAACGGCTCAACAGATCCGGGATGTATTGCTCGGAAATCTCCTCGATGATGGCACTGGGCTCCACTTCTTCCGCATCCACGTCGGCCGATACGGTGACCACGCGCTTGCGGTTTTGTCGCTGTATCGAGGAATAGGCCTGACCGAAGGTGACCTCGGCCACCGACGAAAACGGGACTTCGTCACCGCTGTCGGTGCGGATACGCATGTTCTCGAGATCGGCGATCGAACGCCGCTCGTCCACCGGATAACGCACCATCACCTTGAGTTCGTCTTTGCCACGCTGTATCCGCTGGGCTTCTTCACCATAGAATGCCTGGCGCACCTGACGACCAAGCGAAGACATGCTCAACCCAAGTGCTTCGGCTCCGGGCTTGATCGACAGCTTGATCTCCTCGCCGCCGGTGGCGATCGAGTTACGGATATCGAGCACGCCGTCATATTCACCGAGTTTTTTCTCGAGCTCTCTGGCGGCGGCTTCCAGCGTTGCATAATTCGAGCCGATCAGATTGAAACTGAGTGGCGCATCACCACCGATATTTGTGCCAGAGGAGAAGGTCAACTCCTTTACACCGGCGATTTCGCCGACGCGATCGCGCCACATGATCTCGATGTCCTCGCCGTCCAGCGGACGGTTTTCATCCATCGGCATCTCGGCGAAGATCTGCCCGCCGGTATCGCCCTGGGTGAATACGCCAAGATGATGGATCGGCGGATCCGCCCCGGGGTTCTCGGCCACCCAGGCCTCGTTGAGCTCCAGCGCCGCCTGCTCGAGCCGGTCGAGCGCGGCATTGCGGACCCGGGGCGCGGTGCCGTTTTGCAGCGTCATCTGCACCTGGATGAAGTCCCCCGGCACATCGGGGAACAGCACGGTCCGCACGATGCCGCTGTTCATCAATCCAACTGTCAGCACCAGCACGCCGGCAAACAGACTGAAAGTAACGCCGCGGTTGTCCACTGCCTTCTCGAGCAGCGGCCGATAGCGTTTGTCGATGAGGTTACGCAGCCCGATATGGATATTTCGGTTCAGACGCTGGAAGAATCGCGGCACCCATCGATACCATGGGGCTTCGCGATAGGGCCGGAAGATCTCTGCGTCATCGATCGGCGCGATCCGGGCGTGGACCAGATGCGCGGGGAGGATGAGCTTGGACTCGATCAGCGAGAAGATCAGACACAGGATCACCACCATCGACATGGCTTCGAAAAAGGCGCCCGCGATACCACCGACAAACAACATCGGTGCAAACGCCGCGATCGTGGTCAGCACACCGAAGGTCGCGGGCACCGCCACCCGATTTACGCCCTTGATCACGTTGTCCAGCGTGTGTCCGTCCTTGCGGATCTTCGTATAGATGCTCTCGCCGATGATGATCGCATCGTCGACCACGATACCCAGCACGAGGATAAATCCGAACAGGCTGACCATGTTGATGGTCACCGGCCACGGGCCCAGCGGCATCAGCCACAGCGTGCCGAGGAAGGCGATAGGGATGCCGATTATCACCCACATCGCGATCTTTAGCCGCAGGAACAGCGAGAGGATGATAAACACCAGCGCCGCGCCCTGGAGCATGTTCTTCATCATCATATCGAGCCGGCCCTGCAGGTAGTGGGACCGGTCTATCCACACGTCCATGCTAATGCCTTCGGGCAAGCTCTCGGCGCGTTCCTCGATGTATTCGCGTACCGTGTGCGCGGTGGTCAGCTCGTTCTGCTGGCCGCCTGCGAGCACCCGTAGCAACGCATTCGGCTGACCGTCAAAACGGCCATAGCCGTCGGTCTCGACAAAACCGTCGTTGATGTTGGCGATATCGCCAAGCGTGAGCCGGGTCCCGTCCGGGAAGGTGCGCAGCACCAGTTGTGCGAACTCCAGACCGGTATAAACCTGCCCCTCGGTGCGCAACAGAATATCGCCACCCGTGGTCTTGATGGTGCCGCCCGGCAGATCTACCGAGGAGTCTCTCACCGCCTGGGAGACCTCGCTCATGGTCAATCCGTACTGGCGCAGGATATGCTCCGAGACTTCGATGCTGATCTCGTAGTCGCGATCACCCAGATACTGCACCTGGTTGACCTCCGGCATGGTCATCAATTCATTCCGGACCTGCTGGGCCAGCGCCTTACGCGCAAACGCATCCATGTTGCCGTGGATCGAGACAAACACGACATGGATCGGGATCTCCTGTTTGTAGATCACCGGCTTCTCGGTCAGACCCGGGAACGTCGCGATGGCATCGACCTGGGTCTTGATCTCGCTCATGATCTCGTTGATGTCTTCGCCGGTGGCGACCTCGGCGGTGACGGTGCCGAGACCTTCGGCCGCCGTCGAATTGATCTTGACGATGCCATCGATATCCTGGATCGCCTCCTCGATCTTTATCACGACGCCCTCTTCCACTTCCTGTGGTGCGGCACCGAGATACGGCACCCGGACCTGGATATTGCGCAACTCGAAGTCGGGCGTGGTCTGTTTACGGATGCTAAAGCCCGAGACCACGCCAAAGGCGACGATCAACAGCATCAACAGGTTGGCGGCGACGTGGTTGCTGGCGAACCACGCGATAATGCCCTTGAGGTCGGTCACGCCCCGTGGAGTCATCGTGCCTGCTCCGTCTCGGTATCGGTATCGGTATCGGTCTCGGTATTGGTCTCGGACGCGACCCGCTGTTCGACCGGATCGTCTTCGGTGCGCACGCGCATACCGTTGATCGGGTTCTCGATCACCGTGAGGCTGATACGTTCGCCGGGCTCCACGCCGCCGATCAGATAGGCATACTCCTCATCGGCGCGCAGTTTCGTGACGTTGCGGATCTCCAGCCGGTTCTCTGCGTCGACGATCACCAGTTGTCCGTTACCACGCAACGCGCTGCGGGGCACCCGCACCACCCTGTCCACGGTAGCGCCCTCGATGCTGGCCGCCACAAATGTGCCCATAGGCAACGGCGCGACCCCGTTGTCGTTTGCCTGCATTCTGTATGGATCTTCGATGCGTGCCACAGCGTAGGTCACACGCGTGTTTTCATCCACGACGCCCTCGCTACGCACGATGCGTCCTTCCCAGGTACGCTCCTGTCCACGCTGGGTGGCCGACAGCGTTACCGTTGGTCCAGCTGTGTTGCCAGCCGCATCTGTCGCCGCCGGCAGCTCGACAAAGGCAAGATCCGCATCGGTCAGCGGCAGACGTATCTCTGCGTAATCGGTCGCAAAAGTGACACCCAAACGACTTCCCACATTGACGTATTCACCAAGATCGGTCTCCTTGGCGCGGACCATGCCGGCATAGGGCAACCGGATATAGGTTCGTTCGAGATTACGCTGCGCCCGCACCAGCTCGGCCCTGGCGGATGCCAGTGCGGCTTTGGCAGAGGCCAGTTCCGCCTCGGCGCGATAGCCCTGTTCGCGTAGTTTGAGCGCGCCGTCGTATTCGATCTGGCGCTGGGCCAGCAGCGCCCTGGCCTGATCGACCGCGACCAGGTAGTTGGTCGGGTCGATGCGCATCAACACTTCGTCCTTGCCGAAGACGCCACCCGGGATGAACTTCGGCGAGATACTCACGATGGCGCCGGCCACTTCGCCGCTGAGCACGGTCTCGGTGCGCGGCTGGACCGTGCCCTGGCTCTGTACCTCGAAGCTGACCGTCTCGGCCACCAACGGCATGACGTCGATCAGCAGATCGACGTTGGTCGACTCCTTCTTCTCCGGCGGCGGCTTCATCTGGCTCAACATCACCGATCCACCGATGGCGACGGCGAAGATACCGGCGATCAGCAAGTAGCGTTTCAGCTTTCGTGTCATGGAAGACTGCCCTTGAGAATTCGGAACCGTGTCTGGGCTATTGGATCAGGCCGGACACGGATGGTTCGGTCAGACGCCGAATTATCGGTTCTTGGGCCGGATGGACGCAACTTTATGACTTTACAGGGATTGTGAATCGAACAATAAAGTCGGGACCGGACTCTCCGGACACAACCCGCGCTCGGACCTGTTTCCGGCAGCAGACGCAGGCAATTGCGCGAAACCTGGCGGCAATTGTGATTTGAAACCCATGTCGGCCACTTATGCCACGGACTAAAGATTCTGGTGCCACGGCCGATGTAATGCGTAGAGAATGGGCAACAGACACGGCGGACGAAGGCCGCAGATCTGGCGGGTGGCAGTGTGATCAATCAGAGGCCGTGCCCACCAGCACTGAGGATTCAGGGTATGGACAAAGACCACGCATCGACGATGACCGGTATCTGTCGCTTTGCGGCGAACTGCCCACGACCGTATGGGAGGACCGGATGCATGCGCGCCTGGTGCTTTGCGTCCGTGTTGGAGCAACCCGAAGAGAAGGGTCGCGGCCCCCGGGAGCAGCCCGAGAAACCAAAGTCAGATGGCACTGACCGTTGATTCGGAGTCAATGACCTCTACAACGCCCCTGCCTTGGCAGCCACCCGGCCATACGGCTTCCTATCCAGTCAAGCCTCGCAGTCACTAATTCGATCTAGCTGCTCATGCGCCAGATCTCGCCCTGGTCGACAGACCGGTCACGGTGCATCAGGAGCCACTCCGCATGCTCGTCCAGCGCAGAGCCTCCCAGCGCCCTCAGGATCAGTCGTTGCTCTACCGGGTCGTTGGTCTTGTCGAGCCGTTGCCGCGCGTTCTGAAAGATCCGGTGCATAAACTGATATTGCTTGATCAGCTCTTTCTCGCCGGTAGCGTATCCGTAGCCCTGGCGTATTCCATACAGCAGCAGCAGCGTTCCCATCATCACGGTCAGGGGGCTGATCAAGGTATCCGGCATCCCGGAACCCATCACGACAAAGGTCAAGACCACCGCGACGCTGGTCAGCAAGCTCAGCTGGCCAAGCCGCTCCGTCAGCCGATTGCGGGCGATTCTGTCGACGGCCTTCTTGGCGAAGTAACCCAGCTGGCCGCTATCGGCATCGCCGATCCACTCGCCCAGCACAAAATCGAGGCCGGCCTGGGCCTTGTTCGACTGGACATCGCAGCGCGTCCCCGCAACACGCATTACATTGCGGATCCAGCCGAGTTCTGAATCCTGGGTCTGCAAGAAATTGTCATGAGCGAACTTGGATACGTTCTCGTTTGCGACTCCGCCCACCGCCCAATAGAACTGAACCCGCAGGCCTTCGGCGAGCGTCCGGTAATCCAGGTATTTGCGGTGCCAGCCGCGGCGCTGACCCAGAGTCTGCAACCCCGCCGCGACCAGGAAAAACACCAGGAACGCGAGCATAAAATAGGGCCAGCTCTCGATATCCATATACAGGATGAACATCAGACCCATCAGGAACGCCAGTATGTGGCTCGCGCGTAATGCGAGGAGCGTCTTCTGCTGGTAACGGATCGCCAGCCAGTCGGCGACACAGAACAAGCGATTGATGTCCTCGACACCGGGCGGAAGATCAGCGCGCTGCTGTTCATCGAAGAGTGGATATTTGCCAGCTTCGATCTCATCAGCAAAACGAATCGCATCGCGGCTGAACTCACCGCTGCGCTCGAAGATCAAACGGTGCTGCGGCGGTATCTCGCTGCTCCGCGGCCGAGCGCTATCGTTGCTGAACCAATAACCCTCCAGCGGTGCCAGGCCTTCGAGCGGGGCACCGTCCGCACGATCCCGCGAACAGACAATATGATAGACGAGGTCACTCTCATCATCGACAAGCATCTGCTGGGTGGCGACACTCCTCGAGGTATAGCCGGGCATGATGTCGTCATGATGAAACTTTACGACCTGTCCGGTGCCGCCCAGGTCATCAGTCCACTTGCCGTCCCATACTGCGAGCAGAATGTGGCAATGGGCGCAGAGGAAGACCCCGAGCTGGGCATACTGGCGGCTTCGCGCCGGCCCCGGTGACGATAACTGGCCTTCGGTGGCGCCGCGGGTCAGCGGCAGTTCGAAGATCTCGCTGGCCCTGGCACACAGCATCTTGAATTGACTGCGCGATTCGGCGGTGACGAAATCATCGAGATACAGATCCTTCCGCATCGGCAGAGGCACGGTCAGGTCGATATCCAGTTCCAGCGCGCACTCCGCGACCAGGCGGTCTGCCCCCTCGGCGAGGGGCGACATCACCCTTAGCCGCCGGTCCGGGTAGAGGTGCTGCAGTTTGTGCAGAAACGTCCGCACCTGATCGCGGATGCCGGGCACCTCCGATGGCACCAGATCACGGTGTCCTGTGACCGCGATCACCAGAGGAAGCGCCTTGGGGTCTGGCACCACTACCGATGACACCGCGCGCAGCGTGGCTGCGTCCAAGCAACCGGACAGCCAGCGTTGCCAGAGCTCGAGGCTTTATGCGGATAAACCATGCTGGACCCAAGAGTACCTAAAAACGGTGGCCCTGCGGGCATCGCACCGACAGGTTATTCGGCCGCCTGGATGTTCTCTGCCAGCCCGCGCCGCAGATACTCCAGCGCTTCATCGGTCCGTCCGGCGTCCTTCAGCGTGTCGCCAAGCAACATAAACGCCGCGTTGCGGATCGCCGGGCTGCTGCTTTTGTCCAGGACTTCCCGCAGCACCTCGACCGAACGGACTTTCTCGCCACGGTCCTCATACACTTCCTTGATCTTCTGCATCTGCATAATGGCTGCTTTCTCGGGGCTCGACGCAACAGCGTAGGTCGACTCGATTATCTCGAAATAATCGGTCATGATCGACAAAAAGGTCTGCATCAGACGCAGATCATCCTGCGTTTGCGCATGAGCACCGGGTGCAGCCACCAGCAACAGGGTGGCGGTGATACTGATAGCGAATGTCTTAAACGTGCGCATGGTCTTTCTCCTCCAGGTAGGCATCATCGATATGCAGACGAGTCTGCGGTTTGTCGGATTCCGGGTGGGGTTTCAGTTGGGGTTTGGGTGACATGGCCGGCATCGTTACGCTGCGCAGCTGAGACAGACCGGGTGTTTTGACCGCCGGTGTCGCCGGTCTTAATGCCGCCAGCGTTGAGAACGAGGGCCTGCTCGCTCCGGGCGATACCGCAGGCTGTCGCTGCAACAGATTCGGCAGCAGCCAGGCCACAGCGACGATGGCCGTGGCGGCGGTTACCCATATCCACCGGTGCGAACGGGCGCCGCGTCCCGCGACCGCGGCGCGGATACGGGTCGCCAGATACGCCGGTGCATGGATGTCCCGGTAGCCGCGCTTTAGCTGGTCCAATTCTCTATTCACGATCGGATCCTGCGCCATCATTATTCAGCTTCAGCTGCTTGACCGCCTGGTGCAGCAAGGCCTTGACGGTGCCCTCACGGCAACCCATGGCCTGTGCAGTCTCCCTGACCGAGAGGTCTTCGAATATTCGCAACATCACGACTTCCTGTTGTCGTTTCGGTAACGTCGCCACCAGCTCCCGGACTCGCCGCGCACCCTGGTAGTTCGCAACATGGCGCTCTGGTGTCGCACTCGTGTCCACGGGTTCGTGATCGAGCGGCTCGGTCCTGCGAACGCGATTAAACTCCCGGCAGACATTCTTCGTGGTCCGATAGAGCCAGGTAAACGGCGCCGATCGGAAGCGGAACAAACGCAGTCCGCTGTAGCCACGGACAAATACTTCCTGGGCAACATCGGCTGCGGACTGCTCGTCGTAGAGCCAAACGCAGGCCAGCCGGAACACACGGTCCTGAAAACGCAGCACGATCGCATCGAACGCAGCCGGCTCGCCGGATTTGAACAGCCTGACCAGGTCGGCATCGGATTTGTCATCCCAGTTCATTACAAATCATCTTGGCTGTTAGTGCGTCCGGGCTATGATCGGTTTACTCCGATCGGATTTCTGTAACGATATCAAGGGTATCTGGCCACTGCTCTGGTTTCGCAATTCACGGCCATATGATCCCTCGGCCCGGCTCTCCTGTATTAGTGCGGGCGAGCGCCGATCGGTTTACGCCGGCGGGTGTAACCCGTCACCGTGTTCAACTCAACGATGCCCTTAGCGAGTTGGCCCCGGTAACCATTCGGAGTAGTGTCAGGGTCATTCACGGCCAGGGTCAGCGGTCATTCCTGTTGGTCATGGCGCATACGTTGGTTGACCTTAATTTCTGCTGTGCCGGCACGCGACCGTAAACACCGGACGACAGCTGGTCTGACAGGCGAGTACAAAATGACGTTTCTTTTCTGGTTTGCCGTTTACGCGATCATCCTCTCCGCTGCGCTGGCACGCGCGGGACATCGATCCGGTGCGATGGCAGCGGAGAGCAAGCCCTGCGAACGCCCCGCGCGGATCCTGGTTGTGGGCGCAACCGGCGGCACGGGGCGTCAGCTCGTTGAGCAGGGCCTGGCGCGTGGTTACGCGGTCACCGCGCTGGTCAGGAGTCCCTCTGCGCTTCAGATCGATCATCCACAACTGACCGTCATACAGGGGGATGTGCTGGACTACGGTTCGGTCGAGACGGCCATGCGCGGCCAACAAGCCGTGGTCTGCGCGCTTGGTCACAAACGGTTTTTCTACCCAACCCGGATTTTGTCCGCGGGGACAAGCAACATCCTGCGAGCGATGGAAGCTCAACAGGTGCCGCGACTTATCTGCGAGACCTCCCTCGGCATTGGCGACAGCGCCGGCAGAATGGGTCTTTATTACACGCTGTTTACGATCCCGGTGATCCTGCCTTTCTATTTTTGGGACAAGACACGGCAGGAACGCGTGATCGCGGCAAGCAGCGTGGACTGGGTCATCATAAGACCCGGGGCACTAAAGAATGCTGCAAAACAAGGCGGGTTGCGGCATGGACGCGGAGTGGGTAACTTTTTTTCGACCGTGAGCATCTCGCGGGCCGACGTCGCCGACTTTATGCTGGAACAGCTTGAATCCAACACCTATCTTGGTACCGCGCCGGGCGTGTCCTGGTAAACCCGGCACACCGCCGGAACCGGTGCGAGCGCGTCAGCTCTGCAGTGGTCAGTTTGCCGCGCCTACTGACGAGTCGCGCCGGATTGTTGTTACCTACGCGTTGGCCCAACATATTCTGGAATCGGTCTCAGACTACAATTCCATCACAAAATGACGAGACGACTAAGCCGCCCGGCGTTGCTCAAGGCTGTAGACGCATTGTCCGAACAGGACGATGACCTGGCCCGGATTGCGGCGACCTATGGACCGCCGCCGCTGTGGGAACGGGACCAGGGTTTCCACACCCTGGTCCATATCATCCTCGAGCAGCAGGTTTCTCTGGCGTCGGCGAAAGCGGCCTACGATCGCCTGGTTGCCGCGGTCGATACGCTGACGCCGGCCAATTTTTTGCAGCTGGGCGACCCGGAGTTGAAACAGATCGGTTTCAGTCGCCAGAAGACCCGGTATGGCCGCGAACTGGCCATGGCCGTGATCAATGGCAGCCTCGATCTGGCTGGTCTCGACCGACTCGGCGATGAGGATGCCCGCGCGCGGCTGATACAGGTAAAGGGGATCGGAACCTGGACCGCCGATATCTATCTGCTGATGGTGCTGCGACGACCGGATATCTGGCCGCGGGGCGATCTGGCGCTCGAGATCGCGATCCAGCGCGTCAAGGGCTGGACGCGGCGTCCGACACCGGACGAGGCGCGCGAGATCAGCGAGTCATGGCGACCGTGGCGCGCGGTTGCTGCACGGCTGCTATGGCACTTTTATCTTAGTGAGCGGAAAACGCCAACGTAAGCCATCAATGGCGCGTGCGTTCCCAAGGCCCGCCTGAGCGTCTACATACCTGTCGGTTCCGCAAGAGCTGAGCGGCACGGACCGCGGCCAGGTTTTGGCGACGAGTCTGCACTACACTGGGAAAATGTCCCGATAGTTCGAATGTTTCTGGCAGTAAGGGGGGGGGAAGACTATGGCAGACATCAACCATCTGGCCGTTCTCGCCGCGGCGCTCTCGGCTTTCGCGCTGGGGGGCGCCTGGTATTCGCCGGCGTTGTTTGGCAAAGCCTGGCTGCAAGAGACCGGCGTCAATGAGCAGGCGGGACACCCCGGCAAGATCTTTGGCGGCTCGTTTGTGTTTGCGCTGCTGGCCGCCTATGTA
The DNA here is from genome assembly GCA_947259915.1 of uncultured Gammaproteobacteria bacterium. Taxonomy (GTDB): domain Bacteria; phylum Pseudomonadota; class Gammaproteobacteria; order Steroidobacterales; family XN24; genus CAMYOC01. The sequence continues at coordinate 9,455 of CAMYOC010000006.1, read as the reverse complement.
TTTGCGATGCTCCTCGGACCCGCACCGGCATTCGGCTCTGCGGTCGGCAAGGGTCTGGCCGTCGGTATCGGGCTGGTCGCGTCCTCTTTTGGCGTGAATTATCTTTTTTCGCAGAAGAGCCCACGTCTGTGGCTGATCGACGGTGGTTATCACACGGTCCAGTTTCTGCTCTACGGGCTGATCCTGGGTCTCTGGCATTAAAGCCGCTTTCCGCCGACGATCGCTCAGTGAGCGCCAGGGCCTCACGGGACCTGCGTACAAACTCTGCCGCCGGAGCCCGACGGGGTTACCGGCGATGAACCGGCGTCTCTTATTTGCGACAATGAGCCCCTGAGCCCCCCAGGATCTGTCCATGCCCGGTGTCAGCCCGTCATTGTTGTGGGATATCTTCAAACACGTCAGGGCGTGGCTGACAAACCTGAATCGTGCCGGCGATGCGCGGAAAACGCAGTCGGTCAAGGCACTGCGCGAGGTGATTACCGCGGCCCGCGAGACCGCCGTCTATATGCGACAGATGCAGGACCTGGGCAAGCGTGACCATGGGGCCGAACGCCGTCTGACCGTGTTGTGGACCGAGCTGGGTTTCGCGCTGCGCGACCTGGGCCTGAACAAACTCGCCAAGCGTTGTCAGATCACCGGTAAGGACTGGGCGAAGCCGGGTCACTATGACAAGGATTTCCTCGACAAGGCCGACGTCAGCCTGGAGCGCATGGAACATCTGGCGCTGCAGATCCTGCATCAGATCGATCGTTAGACGGGCGACTCACGGGTCGTCGAGAACCGCGTTGGGCAGTGACGATGTTGGCTGCTCGAGATACAGGACCTAGCCGTAGGGCTCACCTGGATGCCCCTGCTCTCCACCAACCCGAGCGCATATGGACATTGGCTGTTGACCCACCATTCTTGAAACGCCCGATTACGCTGATCATGCTGCTGTTATCGGCGCTCGGATTGTTGTTTCTGTTTGGCCGCTGGTCATCGGCACCCGTGGTCCAGTCAATCAGGCCAGAGGTCTTCCCTGCCCTGGCGCCGGCGTCACCAACAGCCGGGGCACAAACCCTGACTGTCGAAGACCCCTCCGGCGAGTCATACACGTTCTCTGTGGAGGACTTGTGCGACTACGACGAGTTTGAACAAAAAGCCAATCGCTTTATGGACGATTTCTCCGGGGCGGTCGAGGCATATGAAAAAACGCTGAACGCAGCCAAGCATCGTCTGGCGGTGTCCGGAGATCCGGAGCATCTGCATGCGGCGGCGCTGCTCGAGGATGATCCGGCCAAACGTATCGAACTGATTACCCGAGCCCTGGCCGCGGACCGGGACAACGCGTTTCGTGCGTGGGGTGCAGTACATCTTTGCGCGGGTGCCTATGCCGACACGGGTTGTCCGCTGCAAACCTGGCAGGATCGGTTGTTGCAGCTGGACAGCGAGAATGGCGAAGCGTGGGTACAAGCCGCTCTGATCCGCATGAGCGCCGGCGCCGAAGGCGCTGCGTTACGCGCGATGCAGCGAGCGGCTTCGGCATCGGAGAGTCGGGTCTACTGGCCGGACACCATCGAGATGATCGAGCGTGCGTTCGCCGCCGCCAGTGACATGCCCTTTCGAGATCGTGTCGCGCTGGGCGCCGATTTCGCCGGCACCAATCTGCCAAATTATTCTTCATATTTGAATCTGTGTCGGGAGCAGTCGGCACAGAGTGTGGATTGGGCCTACGCGTGTCTTCGCTACGGCGAGCTGTCCGAAAGGGAAGGCAAGACGCTGACAGGCCAGAGGATGGCCCTGGGTATCCAGCAGGTCGCCCTGAAAGCGCTTGGCGACGAGGAGCAACTGAAGACGGTGGTCGACAGATACCAGCGATCGAGGGAGAGCGCGGATACCACGGCCCTGGAAAACTTCCAGCGATCGATGGCCGTTGTGACGGGCAGCCCCACGCTCTATTCGCGGTATCTGGCCGCCGTCAAAGAACATGGCGAGGTCGCGAGCATGGCAATCATGCAGGATGAAGCGGCGCGCTGGGTCCTTCGACACAAAGATCTGGAATGCATCCCGTGAAAGCCGGGTGCTCTACGGTCGATCACGGGGACGACGACAATGTTCTCCCGGCCTGGCCGCGTTCGCATTGCGATCCAGTCGAGTTTGCTGAGCAGGAATGCCGGCTCCCGCTGTCTTTGTTCATCCTGCCGCGTCTTGTCGATAAATTTTGCTACCGACACAGTGCAATTCTGCGCCCCCTGGTTGACAATACCGCTCCATGAGCGAGACCACCTTGTTCAAGGCCATCATGCACCGCCGCCTGCCGCAGATCCTCGGGCTCTACCTCGCCGGTGCCTGGATCGCGGTCGAGTTCTCCAATCTGATCGTCGAGCGCTATGACTTGTCCCAGACGCTGGTGGATTTTCTGCTCGTCCTGCTCGCCTCGTTTGTCCCCACCGTCCTGATGCTCGCGTGGTTCCATGGCGCACCGGGCAGGGACCAATGGACCGCGGTGGAGAAGATCGGGATCCCGATAAACGTGCTGGTCAGCATTGCCTTGCTGGCGGCGCTGTTTCAGGGCCAGGAACTGGGCGCGACCACTACAACAGTGACGGTCACCAATGAGGAAGGCCAGCAGGTCGAACGGGTGCTGGCAAAACCCGAGCTGCGCAAACGGATCGCGGTGTTTTTTCTCGACAACCAGAGCGGTGATCAGGAGCTGGACTGGCTGCAATACGGACTCACCGTGGGTCTCGCCACGAACCTGGATCGGAGCCTGTTTGTCGATGTCTGGACGCCGTATCGGGAATACGAGGCGCGCGGCTTTACCGAATTCAGCAGAGCCGGCTTCACCGATGGTCTCGATGTACCCACGGCGCTGATGCAGTCTATTGCCGAGAGAAAGCGCCGCGATTTTTTTATCAGTGGCGCCTTCGACAAACAAGACGATGGGTTCACGCTACAACTTGATGCCTACCGGACTCATGACGCCAGACTGGTGTTCTCGGAGCAGGCGTCCGGGCCCGACGTACTGATACTCGCCGATCGTCTCAGCGAGCGGATGCAGGCCGCGATCGATCTGCCGGAGAGCGACGGCCGGGAACGACTGGGTCTGGCCGACCGGGCAGATTCATGGGCAGCCTTGCGATTTGCGGTCCTCGGGCTGAATGCCGAGCATCTGGACAACGACCTGCCGCAGGCAGTCGAGTACTGGCGCCAGGCGGTTGCGGAAGACCCCAGTTTTGCTCCCGTCCATATGATGCTGGCCGGCGCGATCTTTCAACTCGGCGACATGGACGCGGCTGCGGCCTCAGTCCGCAACGCGCTGCAGCACGACTACAAGCTCACCGACGACGATAAGTTTCTTGCCAAGGGCATGAACTACATGCTGCGCAGTCAGCCCGAGAAGGCGCTCCGACTCTACGAAATGTGGGTGGAGCTGTATCCCGAGAACACGCTGGCGCGTAAATATCTGGCCGCCGCTTATACCCAGGTCGCCAATCGGCCGGATGACGCCCTGATCCAGCTCCAGACGGCCTATGATCTGGACCCCAACGATGACAGGGTCCTGCTGTGGATTGCCCAACTGCAGGAAGTGCTAGGCGATTTCGATCGCGCCATCACCAATTACTCGCTGTACTCGGAGCGCAACCCCGAGGATCAGACGGCCATGGTTAGTATGGCGGCAACCCTCGCCGATGCCGGGCAGCTTGAGGCCGCCCGCGAGAACTACCAACGTGCGGAACTGCTGGCCCCGGCGCTGGTGGCGCCGGTGATCGGACTCGCTGACCTCGCACTCCGCGAGGGCCGATTCGATGCAGCCCGCCGACAATTGAGTGACGCCGAGACGATCGCCCGGATCCCGCAGCAGGAGGCACGGGTGGTACGCGGCTGGATCGACTACTACCAGGCGCGCGGACAGCTGAAGAACGCGTTGGATCTTGTCGACCGCCTCTACCAGGTTGAGCAGGCCTATCTGCAGCCGATCAATCTGCTGATGATGACCCATGTGCATTACGCCGACGCTTATGCGATGGCTGATGAAACGCAGCGCGGTCTGGCCATATTGAGTCGTCTGCAAGCCGAGTTTGAGCCGCCGCTCGATGGGCTGGCCGACGTGGGCTTTTTGAAGCTATGGCTGGCGAGCGGCGACCGTCAACGAAGCGCCGAATACACGGAAAAAGTCGATGCATTCTTACAGCTGATGCAGCAGGAACGCTATTACTACGGAGTCGATATGGCACGCGCACGGCTGGCCGAGCTTGACGGTGATCTGCAACAAGCGATCGCCTACGGGCGCAGCGCGTTGGAGCGTTTTGGTCAGTCCGTGTTGAGCCGGGAAGATAGGAATGACCGGACAACGATCCACCTTTCTTTGGCGCACAACCTCACGCAGACTGGTGAGTTCGACGAAGCGCAACAGATACTGGATGACGTTCTGGTCAGCGACCCGGCCCACCCTGTCGCCAATCTCCGCCTGGCTCAGCTGGAGCATGCGCGAGGCAATCTGCAAGCTGCCCGGCAAGCGCTGCAAAAAACACTCGCCGCCTATGTCGACGCCGACGACGTTTATCCTCCCGCAGTGGCGGCCCGACAGCTTGCGTTGGAACTACAAGCTTCCGGATAGCCGCTAGAATCCAACGGCGCCAGCACAGCATCGGCGAGACTTGAGACCCGATCAGAAGAATGGACTGCGGATTCGTTTCCCGCAGAGCGATGATGCGAATAGTTGTCTTCGAACGATACCGGAATGGTCAGGCCCGGCGACTGCTTTTCACAGTCAATTCGACGACGGCTTGAAGTCTAGCGTCTCTCTCGGGCGCTCTGCAAAAAATTCCGTATACGCTGCGGCGAACCGGCCCTGGTTGAAAAATCCGTGGCTGGTAATTACTTCCAACACGGTCGTTTCAGTCGGCTCGGCGAGACACAATGCCTGTCGCACCGTGTGCAGACGCATGCGGTAAATGTATTGCTGTGGTGTTAGTCCGTAGAAATCCTGGAACAGGCGCTGCAGAGTCCGCTCGCTGACATTTGCATATTCGCAGACATCAGCTATGGAAATCTGTGAGTCTGCATGCGCATGAATCCAGTCGCGAGCTTTGCAGAAGACACGTCGCCTCGATGACCGGAACAGCGGCTGTCCGGATTCGCGCCCGATCTCGACGTCAAAGATGCTCGATACACACTCCCCGATCAGTCGATTGGCGCGTTCCTCCGCGATCAGCCGGCTCCCGATACGCGTGCGTGACAGCTGGCTGATATCGCGGATCATCCTGCGACTCAATGCCGCGTTCCCTGCCGTCCCTGCCGCCAGCCGTTCCGCAGAATACGGAGCCTTGGTCCTTAGTCGCTCGCACAACTCAGCCAGAAGGCCTGTTCGCACCAGCAGCTGACAAGCTGTAGTTGGCCCTCGAAGTGAGATTTCGAACCCGGAACCCGACAATACCGCGAGACAATCGCCGTCGCGGTTCAGAAGTCTGTTGTTTGCTACCCGGTTTACGGCGGGACTCGGTGCGAAGAAACACATCATCTCGTAGCCGACAGGCGTGTCGCCCCGAACTTCCAATCCGGTACTAGAGGTCTCGGAAATGAGCATCAGGTCGCGGCTTGTCCGCACATCGAATTGGCCAATATAAGGCCCCGGTTCCAGCTGCCGATATTCGGTTTCCCAGCCGACCTCTCGATTGGCTTCAATAATCTCGTCGGTTGAATGGCAAATCTGTTGTTCGACGGTCATAGGCGGATGCTTTTGGGCAAGCGGGATTGACGTCCGATGAGTATCACACAAACAGGCGGTGGATCGGGGCGTACGGATGGGGCGGCCGGCATGTGCTCGGGAACCGGGTTTCCAGCCTGATGAATTGTCTACACCTATAAATCAACTGTCGGATTTTGGATAGAAAACGCCAAGTTTCATTGTTACCGTGGATCAGTTATTGGTCTCCATAACACACAGAATCTCGGCAAGAATCGTATTTAATTCAGTCATTTGCTTCCGTTACGTGAACTAACTTACCAACCGATAGCCGCCGATCTTCATGCGGGGCGGTCTCCTCCTCGCCGAGACGGTGGAGCCCGTACCGACCGTGGAGCGCGACAAGTGGCGCGGACCGGATCGATAAGGCACCGGGTCCACAGGCCCCTGAGCAGAACACCCTGCGCCGATAATTGAACTCAGCGGCATCGACATCAGAGGTAGCCGATGAACACCAGCTCAAATGATAAGAACGCCATCAGGCTCTCGCTACCGCTCACGGCTGCATTGCTGGCAACTGCCCTCCTCGTCGGAGCGTGCGAGAAGGAAGTGGCGGCGCCGCCAGCACCACGCAATGTGTTCGCCATGCGCGTGGCGGACGCCAGCGGCTTGTCTGAGCGCGGTTTTCCTGGCCGCGCCCGGGCCGGACAAGAAGTCAATCAATCGTTCCGCGTGTCGGGCCCACTGATCGAGCTGCCCGTCAACGTCGGTGACGAGGCCAAGGAAGGCGATGTGGTGGCGCGGATCGACCCGCAGAACTATGTGACGAATCTGCGTGGACTCGAAGGGCAGCTGCAGAATGAACAAGCCAACCTGACCCGGGCACAGGCTGATCTCCGGCGCATCGAGAGCGTCTTTAAAGAAGACCCCGGGGCGACGAGTCAGACCGCTGTCGACCGGGCCCGACAGCTACGAGATTCGGCCAGCGCCGGCGTGCGTTCATTGCAGGCGGGAGTACAAAACGCCCGGGACCAGCTCAGCTACACAGAGCTGAAGGCGCCGTTTTCCGGCGTCGTCGTAGAGACCTACGTCGAGAACTACGAGACGGTCGTAGCCAGACAGCCGATACTGCGTCTGCTGGATCCGTCCAGCATCGAGTTCGTGATCAACGTCCCGGAGAACCTGATCGGTCTGGCACCCTACGTCACCGAGGTAGCGGTCGCATTCGATGCGCTCGACAGTATCAAGGTGCCGGCCGAGATTAGCGAGATCGGAAGAGAGGCATCGCAAGCAACCCGCACCTACCCGGTGACCCTGAAGATGGCGCAGCTGGAAGACGCCGAGATCCTGCCCGGCATGGCCGGCACAGCCACCGTCGTCGCCCGGCCGCCGGAGGGAACGTCGCTGGTCGGGATGCAGATTCCTCTGACCGCCGTGTTTACCGGCGATGACATGAGCAAGAGCTACGTCTGGATCGTGGACCAGACGACGAATACGCTCAGCCGCCGCGAGGTCGAGCTGGGTGATCTGGCCCAGTTCGGAGTACTGGTCACGTCAGGATTGGAGTCGGGTGAGTGGATCGTCACTAAGGGCGTCAACACGCTCGCGGAAGGCGAAGAGATCCGTATCCTCGACCCGTCTCAATAGAGCGACCTGGCATGAATCTGACGAGTTTCGCGATCGAGAACCGGACACTCACCAATTTTCTGGTGTTCCTCGTCGTGGTCGGCGGCGTCTACAGCTATTTCCAACTGGGCCAGCTCGAAGACCCGGATTTCACCGTCAAGATTGGCGCAGTGATTACCCAGTACCCGGGTGCCGCGCCCGCTGAGGTTGAGCTGGAGGTCACCGACCGCATCGAGACGGCGCTGCAGGAGATGCCACAGCTCCGCTACCTGACCTCCTATTCCAGGACCGGGTTGTCGATCATCAAGATAGAGATGCAGCAGCAGTACGGGGCCGACGTTCTGCCGCAGGTCTGGGACGAGTTGCGCAAGAAGATCCGGGACATCGTCCCGGACTTCCCGCCCGGCGTGGCGCATCCCGTGATCATGGACGATTTCAGCTTCGTGTTCGGGTTCGTGCTGGCCGTGACCGGCGACGGCTATAGCTACGCCGAGCTAGAGGAATACACCAAGCAGATCCGAAAGGAACTCAGCATTGTTCCCGGGGTGGCGCGCGCCGATTTATGGGGGGTACAACCGAAAGTCATCTATCTCGATATCTCGGATGCCCAGTTGGCGGAGCTGAAGATCTCCACCGAGGACATCATCGCGACGCTGGCCACACAGAACATGGTGGTGGAAGCCGGCGCCATCGAGGTGCCCGAGAAGCGGCTGCGGATCGAGACGACCGGCACCTTTGCTTCCCCGGAGGACATCGGTGAGCTCGTGATCCGCCGATCGGGCCTCGACGCGCTGACTCGCATCGGTGCCGAGCTGGCGCCCTATTCGCGTGACATCGAATCCACGCAGCCAACCGGTCAGGCCCGGTCCGGCAGTCGTGCGGATGTGCTGGCGGGGGAACTGATACGGATCAAGGATGTCGCCACTGTCCGGCAGGGGTACCTCGAGCCAGCCATCGCTCAGATGCGCTTCCAGGGCCAGCCGGCTCTCGCGATCCAGATCGCCAATGTAAGCGGAGGCAATATCGTAACCACAGGCGCAGCGCTCGATGCTCGTCTGGCGGAGATCCTGCCGCAGTTACCGGCCGGCATCCAGGCAGAGAGATTCGTCTGGCAGTCCGATCTGGTCAAGGAGTCGATCAACGCCTTCGTGGTCAATCTGATAGAGGCGGTGATCATCGTGCTAGTGGTGCTGGCGCTGGCGATGGGCTGGCGCATGGGTCTGGCCATCGGTTGGGCACTGATCGTCACGATTCCCGGCACGTTCATCGTGATGAAGATGCTGGCGATCGATCTCCAGCGCGTCTCTCTGGGTGCACTGGTCGTTGCGCTCGGGATGATGGTGGACAATGCAATCGTCGTTGCGGACAACATGGCAGTCGGTCTTGCCCGTGGCAAGAAGCCGAAAGACGCTGCCATCGAAGCCGCCGCCAAACCTTCTACCGCGCTGCTGGGGGCAACCGTCGTCGCATTAATGGCGTTCTTCCCCGTCTATTTTGCCAAGGCGGACGCCGGCGAATATGGTCGTACGCTGTTCGTCGTGGTCGCCACCTCATTATTGATCAGCTGGCTGGTCGCCATGGCCGTGACGCCGCTGAACTGCATGAGTCTCCTCAAACCACCGAAGAACGACGATCCGGATGTCGATCCGTTCGATACCGGGTTCTTCCGCAACTATCGGCGTCTGCTCGAGGGCGCGGTCCGCTACCGGATCCTGACCATTGGTGGCCTCAGCATTCTGCTTATCGCCGCCGCTACTGGTTTCACTGGCGTGCCCCAACAATTCTTCCCCGACTCCACCCGCGCCCAGATCCGTATCGACTACTGGGCACCGCAAGGCACGCCCATACAGAGCGTCTCGGCGCTCGCCAAGGGCATCGAGGAGAGATTGACCGGCGATCCGCGGGTCAGGAATGTAGGCACGTTCATTGGCGCTGGCGGGCCACGTTTCTATCTTCCCGTCGATCCCGAATTCCCTTATCCCGAGTACGTTCAGCTCATCGTCAACACCCACAGTTTTGCCGACGTCGATCCGCTGCTCCAGGAGATGGAGCCCTGGCTCAACGAGAACTACACACAAGGCATGACCAGAGTACGCAAGTACACGGTCGGCCCGGGCGACGACTGGCCCTTCGAGCTGCGCATCAGCGGCCCGGCGGAGGC
>CAMYOC010000005.1:15507-17233 GCA_947259915.1 uncultured Gammaproteobacteria bacterium | reverse complement strand
CCATGCGCCGGCGCGGGTCTGCCTCAGCGGCCGGGTCGAGGACCTCCTCCAGGCCCGACGCGATCAAAAAAGCCGCCTGGGTGGTGAATCCATCCAGCAGCAGACCATGTTGTTGGGCGGCTTCCGCCACCGTCGTGAAGTCGACCCAGGCGGTGATGTCCTGCAGCCCAGGCCACAGGAAGGGATCATCATGAGCGCGGTGCCGATAATGGCAGATCAAAGTGCCGTCACTACGCTGGGGATGATAGAGCTGGGCCCGGGGCAGGCCGTAATCCACGAGCAGCAACAACCCCTGCTCCAGCGCGCCGGCGATGCCGGCAAGCCAGGGTTCGAGCATCGGCCGCCATTCCGAGCGGAATCCTGCAGGAAGCGATTGGCCGAGCGCATCCGCAATCCGCGTCTGTTGGTCCAGCAGCGCCGCATCCGCCGGGAGGCCCTGCCAGTCGAATCCCCCGTCCCGGCAGCCGACACCCAGGTATTCGATGCCGTCCTCGCCGATCCGGAAACGCTCACAGGGCAGTGCATCGATGACCTCGTTGGCCAGGATCACGCCGCGCAGCGCCCGCGGCGGACAATCCAGCCAGCGCACGCGATCGATATGTGCGGGCGCGCGATCGGCCAGTGTCCGCTGCTGGCGCTGTCGCAGCTCGCCGCTGGTCTCGAGGATCAGGTAATGCGCGGGTAACGCGTCCAGCTGTTCCAGGGCCAGCAACAATTCCGCGGCCATGGCGCCGGAGCCGGCACCGAGTTCAAGAATCTCGCCACCCTCCGATCCCACCCCCGACAAGGTGCCCAACACCGCGGCACAATTGCGCGCCAGACAGCGGGCAAACAGCGGAGAGATTTCCGGCGCGGTAACAAAATCGCCCGCGTCGCCAAATTTCGCGGCCCCGGCGCTGTAGTAGCCGAGGCCTGGCGTGTATAGCGCCATCTCCATATACCGGGCGAACCGGATCGCGCCACCCGCCGCAGCGATCTCAGCGGCGATTTGCGCCGAGAGGGCGTCGCTGTGCGCCAGCGCCGCACTATCCGGCTGTGGCATGCGTCCTTCGTCCGGTTTGGCAACCATGGTGCAGTATGATGGGTTCCGATCTGCCGGCGGCTGGCCGGCGCAGCGGGAATCCTAATGGCAGCCGAATCTCCCCACCAGCCCGACGCGGCGCCGGTGGCCCTGATTACCGGTGGAGCCCGCCGCATCGGCGCGGCCCTGGCCCGCGGTCTGCATGACGACGGATACAGCGTGGTCATCCATTACCGCGGCTCTCGCGCGCAGGCCGAATCTCTGCGCGACGAGCTTGAAAGCCGGCGCACCGGGAGTGTTGCGCTGTTGCAGGCGGACCTGGTTGAAACCTCGGCTCTGGCTGCACTGGTCGACGAGGCCTGCGCCTGCTTCGGCGGGCTGGATGTGTTGATCAACAACGCCTCGGGTTTTTATCCGACGCCGCTGGGCACAATCAGCGAAGCGAATTGGGATGAGCTGGTCGGGAGCAATCTCAAGGCGCCGTTGTTCCTGGCCCAGGCGGCGGCGCCGACGCTGCGTCAGCGACGCGGATCGATTATCAATATGGTGGACATCCACGCGCGACGACCGCTGCCTGATCATGCGGTTTACAGCGCCGCCAAAGCCGGGTTGGCGGCCCTGACCCTGGCCCTGGCGCGGGACCTGGGACCGGAGGTGCGGGTCAACGGCATCGCGCCAGGCCCTATCCTGTGGCCGGAATCCGGC
>CAMYOC010000005.1:0-15481 GCA_947259915.1 uncultured Gammaproteobacteria bacterium | reverse complement strand
CCGGAATCCGGCGCCAGCGAATCCGGCAAGCAGAAGATCCTGGACGAGACCTGTCTGGGCCGCAGCGGCGACCCGGCAGATATCGTCGGCTGTGCCCGCTACCTGCTTTCCGCCGGCTATGTGACCGGTCAGATCATCGCCGTCGATGGCGGCCGCAGTCTCGGCTGGTAGGGGCCCGGCCTCAGTCCGCGTCGAACAAACGGCGGCCCACCGCGGATCTGGCGTCAGTCGGCCTCGAACAAGTGCCAGCGCGGCTTGGGCCCACTGGGCAATCCGCTCGGCGCTGCCTTCTGCCGTGCGGCCGCGGGCACACTGCAGCTGCCGTTCTCGACATAAAACAGCGTTTCCGCCAGAGACGCCTCGACGGGATCTCCCAGCGCATGATCCAGATCGTCGGCCGCCGTGCAATCCGGCGCAAAACCGTCAAAGTAGTCGTCGAATCCGTCCGCATTGGCGAGGCTGAATGACACCGGCCGCAGGATCTTCTCGCAGAAGGTGTAGCCGAGCTGGCCCACGGGTTTGCCAAAGGTGGTAGCGCCGACCAGCACGACATCGATGTAGGGGCGCAGGGAATTGATCACCAGCTCACTGGCCGATGCAGACGACTCGGTGACGATAAAGAAGATCCGCCGCAGGTCCAGCGCTTGCGCGCGATTCCTGAAAAAGACCGTGCGGTTGCGGAAACTGTTGTTGGCGTTGTATTCGAACGTGTACTCGACCTGGGCCTGGGTCAGCTCGCCACCGATCAGATCGGACAGGACTTCTGCGACGGACAACAGGCCGCCACCGTTATAGCGGGTGTGTCCAGCACCTCGAGCGCGGACACGGGCGGAATGGTGACCACCGCCTTCTCGAATACGTTGGTGAAATCCTGCCCGGCCACGTTGCGCCATGACAGCTCGACCGTCACGCCGACCTCGTTCGGGCCGAGGGACGGGCTGAACCCCGGATCGGCAAGGACATCGGCGATGGGAATCCCGTCGACCGCGGTGATGAAATCGCCGCGGGCCAGGCCTCCCAGGTCGGCCGGACTGCCCTCGAAGACATCGATCACCCGCCGCTCATCGGGATTCGGGCTTTCGCTTCTGAAACCAATGATCCCCGCGACCTGGCCCTCGCCAAACAGCGCATCGTCGGCGGCCGCGGAGGTGATAAAGCTGAACCGGTCCTGCGGCGCCCGTAACGCCTCCAGCGTCGCCTCCGGCGAATCGAAGTCGGCGGCGTTGACCACCGGCAGCTGGTCATTCCACAGATAGATATCCTGCATCACGTCGATGACGAACTGATTTTGTCCGACCACCGTGCAATTGGCCGCCTGCGGGCCGGAGCCACCCGAGGACCCGCCGCAGCCGGCGACAAAAACCAACAGCGTCGCCAGACCGAGATACAGAAACCCACGCCCGTTGCCAAATCTTTTGTTCACTGGCTCACCCACATCAGATCGACCGTCCGCAGCCGGTGGCTGGACTGGTCAAAGTCGGACCACATCCCGGCAAAGGTCTGTCCTGTCGCCGGATGGACGCGGTCGCCGGCGATGTCCGCCAGCGGCCGCAATACAAATGCATATTGCGTGATCTCGTCCCGCGGCACCTGGATCTCGTCGGTACCGTGTATCAAATCGCCATATAACAGCAGATCCAGATCCAGCGTCCGGGGGACGAATTTCTCGCCCCCGCGGACCCGGCCGGCCGCGTTCTCGATCCGCTCGAGCTCCGCCGCCACAGCCTTGATGTCCAGGTCGGTGTCAAAGCCGATGACCATATTGAGAAAATCACCGCCGTCGAACCCGACGGGACTGTTGCGGTAGACCGGTGAGAGCCTCATGACACCGAAAACCTCGGCCATCGCCGCCAGCGCGTCGCGCAGATGGCGCTCGGGCTCCACATTGCTGCCGGCTCCGACATAGACCTCAGTCATCGTAGTCGTCCCGGCTACGCTGGATCATCACGCCTACGTCCTTTGCGCCACGGATGGCCCCACCCTTGTGCAGGGTGACGCGGACACTTGGCACCTCGAACTCTTTGACCACGATCCGGGCCACATGCTCCGCCAGCGTTTCGATCAGCCCGAATTCCGACTGCTCCACGAACCCGATCAGACGCTTGGCCACGGATTTGTAGTCCAGCGTGTCCTCGATGCTGTCGCTCTCCGCCGCGCGCCGGATGTCTGCGGCCATCTCCAGATCGATACTGACCGTCTGGCGGATACAGCGCTCCCAGTCGAAGATGCCGATAACGGTCTCGATACGCAGGTCTTTTAGAAAAATCGTGTCCATGAATCAGGTCAATCCGGCCGGGATTCGCCGGGGGGCCGAAGACTCTCGAGGCCCCATCGGGCCCGGGCTTCGATGGCGAGTTGGGCGCGCTCTCCGGCGCGGAGGCGGAGCATACCAGCGTAGGCGATCATCGCGCCATTGTCGGTACAAAACTCAGGGCGGGGATAAAACACGGCCCAGCCTTGTTGCACCCCCTCCTGCTTGAGGGCCGTGCGCAGGGCGCGATTGGCGCCCACGCCGCCCGCCACGACCAGGGTCCCGGCGCCGGTCTGTGCCATCGCCCGGCGGCATTTCACCACCAATGTATCGACCACGGCCTGCTGGAATTCCGCCGCCACGTCGGCGCGAACCGTGTCATCGAGTTCGATCCGGTTTACCGCGATCATCACCGCGGTCTTGAGGCCGCTAAAGCTGAAATCCAGACCGGGCCGGCCGACCATCGGGCGCGGGAAGCCGAAAACTCCCGGCGTGCCCTGCTCGGCAAGAGCGGCCAGAGCGGGGCCTCCGGGATAGGGCAGACCCAACAGCTTGGCGGTCTTGTCAAAGGCCTCACCGGCCGCATCGTCCAGAGTCTCGCCGAGCACCCGGTAGCGTCCGAGTGCCGCCACCTCGACCAGCATGGTGTGGCCACCCGAGACCAGCAGAGCCACGAACGGCATCTCCGGCGCCGGTGTCTCCAGCATCGGCGCCAGCAGGTGCGCCTCCATATGGTGGATGCCCAGACCGGGCACACCCCAGGCGTAGGCCAGACTGCGGCCCAGGGCCGCCCCGACCAGCAGCGCGCCGATCAGACCGGGACCGGCCGTGTAGGCGACGCCTCCGATCTCCCCGGCCGGGGTGTCCGCCCCGGCCATGACCTGCCTGATCAGCGGTATCAGCTTGCGTACGTGGTCACGCGACGCCAGTTCCGGCACGACCCCGCCAAATTCGGCATGCAGGGCGACCTGGCTGTACAGCGCGTGTCCGAGCAGCCCGCGCCCGGAATCATAGATAGCGACGCCTGTCTCGTCGCAGGAGGTCTCGATACCCAGCACCCTCATCAATGGCTCCTCACGGCCCGCCTGGATTGCAATTCTACCCGTCGGGCGCTAATATTCCGCTTCTTTGCGCCGCCTCGAGGGCGGCGTTTGCGTGATTGTGTAAGGACGGTGATTTCTAGATGCCTAGCGTACGGGTCCGAGAGAACGAGTATTTTGACGCTGCCCTGCGTCGTTTCAAGCGTGCCTGCGAGAAAGCCGGTGTGTTGACCGAGCTGCGTCGTCGCGAGTACTACGAAAAGCCGACCCAGGAGCGCAAGCGCAAGAAGGCGGCTGCCACCAAGCGCCACATGAAGCGGATCCAGCGCGAGCAGTCCCGCCGCGTGCGCCTCTACTAAAGACGGCCGCACCTGATCCATGTCGCTCAAGGCCCGCCTCGGCGACGACATGAAACAGGCTCTGCGCGCCGGTGACAAACACCGTTTGTCCACCCTGCGCATGACTCTGGCCGCCATCCAGCAACGTGAAATCGACGAGCGCATCGAGCTCGACGATGCTCAGGTATTGTCAGTCGTCGAGAAGATGATCAAACAGCGGCGCGAGTCGGCGGTGCAATACCGGGCCGGCGATCGCGAGGAACTGGCGCAGCGCGAGGAAGCCGAGATCGGCTTTCTCGACGAATATCTCCCGGAGCCGATGAGCGAACAAGAGCTGGACGCGATGATCGCCCAGGTCGTCGCCGACACCGGGGCCGGGTCCATGCGCGACATGGGCAAAGTGATGAACCAGATAAAGCAGTTGGCCGAGGGCCGTGCCGACATGGCTGCGGTCAGCGCGAAGGTCAAGGCGCGGCTCGGCGCCGGTTAATACCGCCCCCGGCTTGTTCCCGACTCAGCCTCGGCGGACTTCCAAGCCCTTGATTTCTCAGCTGGTTGGGCTATTTATACACAATGCTCGAAGGCGTTTGTGTTGATCATCCCGGGGCCGCCCGTGTCGTTGTCGACGACGCGTCCCGACGCCGACGGAGTCCCTGGTGAGCCGCATCCCGCAGAGTTTTATCGACGACCTGATGGCCCGCGTGGATGTGGTCGAGGTGGTGGGGAGCCGCGTCCCGCTAAAAAAAGCCGGGCGCGAATTCAAGGCCTGTTGCCCGTTCCACGGCGAGAAGACGCCCTCGTTTACCGTCAGCCCGTCCAAGCAGTTTTACCATTGCTTTGGTTGCGGCGCTCACGGGACCGCGCTCGGCTTTCTGATGGAACACGACCACCTGGACTTCGTCGAAGCGGTCGAGGAACTGGCCAGACAGGTGGGCGTCGAGGTGCCCCGGGAGACCGGAGGTAGCAGCCCCAGAGCCGGCGAGGATCTCTACGCGACGATGGCGCGGGCAAGCGAGTTTTATGCTCAGGGCCTGCGGGACAGCCCGGCAGCGATCAAGTATCTGAAACAGCGCGGGCTCGGTGGTGAAACCGCGGCGCTGTTTGGCATCGGCTATGCCCCGGACGCCTGGGATGCGCTGTTGTCACGTATCGGCAAGGACGAAGCCGGGATCAAACGCCTGACCGACTGCGGCCTGATCATCGAGCGCGAACAGGGTGGCTGGTATGACCGGTTCCGCGACCGCGTCATCTTCCCCATCCGCGATGCCCGCGGGCGCACCATCGCTTTTGGCGGGCGGATCATGGGCAGCGGTGAGCCGAAATATCTCAATTCGCCGGAGACGACGCTGTTCCATAAGGGACGGGAACTCTACGGCCTGTATGAGGCCAGACAGGCGCTGCGGGATATCAGCCGGCTGGTCGTGGTTGAAGGCTATATGGACGTGGTCGGTCTGGCCCAGGCCGGCATCCGCTACGCGGTCGCCACGCTGGGGACGGCCACCACCCAGGAGCATCTGCGCCGCCTGTTCCGGGTCACCGATACAGTGATCTTCTGTTTTGACGGCGATCGTGCGGGCCGGCAAGCGGCCTGGCGGGCGCTGGAAAATGCGCTACCCACGCTGGAGGAAGGTCACCAGATCGGTTTTTTGTTTCTGCCCGAGGGCGAAGATCCCGATTCGCTGGTGGGCAAGGAAGGGGCTGACGCCTTTGCCGCCCGGCTCGATCAGGCGCTGCCGTTGTCGGATTATTTCCTCGACCAGCTGTCCGCTCAGGTCGATATGGACACCCTCGACGGCCGGGCCCGTATGGCGGAACTGGCACGGCCGTTGATGCGCCGGATCCCCGAGGGGATCTACCGGGATCTGCTGACCCGCCAGCTGGCGGAGCGGGTCGGCATGGAGCCACATCAGCTGGCCCAGCGCATGGTCGATGACCGGCCGGAGCCACCGGGGTTCCGGCCAGCGACGCGCGGCGCGGCGCGCCCGCCCAACCCGCGCTCCAGCCTGGTCCGCCAGGCCATCGCACTGATCCTCCATCACCCGCAGGCCGCGGCCACAGCCGATATCCCTGAGCGGCTGGTGGACGTGGATTTCAAAGGCATGCCGCTGCTGATGGAACTCCTTGAAATTTCGGCATCAAACCCAGATATAAGCCCGGCAGGCCTGCTCGAACGCTGGCGTGGCCGGCCGGAACAACCGCACCTGCTGCAACTCGCCGCCAGCGAGGCCCTGGTTACCGGCGAGGCGGCGCCGACGGTCCTGGCCGACACCCTGGTGCGCCTGGTCGCCCAGGCGGGCCCGGAGCGCAGGACCGAGTTCCTGCTGGAAAAGGCGCGCGGCGAGGGGCTGGATGAGGCAGAGAAAGATGAGCTGCGGGGACTGCTGCAACGAAGCACCACAGTCGCTGCCAGCGAAGGAAATGCCACAGACTAATGTGGAGAGAGGCGCGCCAGCCTGCTATACTGGTGCGTTCGTTCGCCTGATATTGAGGTTCTTTGCGTGACCGAAAAACGAGCCATCGTTCCCGAGGACAAGCAGTCGCAACTGAAGGTGCTTATCGCCCGTGGCAAAGAGCAGGGTTACCTGACCTATGCCGAGGTGAACGATCACCTGCCCAACGACATCGTCGATCCAGAGCAGATCGAAGATATCGTCAACATGATCAATGACATGGGCATCACGGTCTACGAGAAGGCGCCCGATGCGGAAGAACTTCTGCTGACGGACGCCGCAGTCTCAGGCAACGACGACGACGACACCGAAGAGGCGGCCGCCGCGCTCGCCACCGTGGACAGCGAATTTGGCCGCACCACCGACCCGGTGCGCATGTATATGCGCGAGATGGGGACGGTCGAACTGCTCACCCGGGAAGGCGAGATCCGTATCGCCAAACGTATCGAGGAGGGCCTGGAACAGGTCCGCCGCGCCTTGTCCATGTTCCCCGGCACGCTGGACCTGCTGATCGGCAGCTATCAGGCCGCCGTCGCGGGTCAGGGCAGAATCATCGATATCGTCACCGGCTTTATCGATCCCGATGCCGCGGATCAGGAAGTAAAGGCTGCCAACGGCAAGAAAAACGAAGCTGACGAGGAAGGCACTGGACCCGTCGGACCGGATCTCGAAGAGTTGGCGACCCGCATGGCCAAGATGCGTCGTCTGCACAAGCAGGTCATCAACGGCATCTTCAAGTCCGGCAGTCAGGACGCCAGGGTGCTCAACAGCCGCGGCAAACTGACCGCCGAGTTTATGGAATTGAAGCTGGCGCCGAAGCATTTCGAGGCCCTGTCGATCAACCTGCGCCGGACCATCGCCCATATACGTGCCCAGGAACGCCAGATCATGCAGATCTGTATCCGTGGGGCGGGCATGCCACGCAAGGATTTCATTGCCAGTTTCCCGCAAAACGAGACCAACCTGGACTGGCTGGACAAGCACATCCGGGCCAAGCGCAAACACTC
This sequence comes from uncultured Gammaproteobacteria bacterium, assembly GCA_947259915.1. Lineage (GTDB taxonomy): Bacteria > Pseudomonadota > Gammaproteobacteria > Steroidobacterales > XN24 > CAMYOC01. The sequence goes on along the minus strand of CAMYOC010000005.1, from coordinate 8,395 downwards.
TTCCCAGCTCGCCAAGACGAGGCCGGACATCGAGCGCTGCCAGCGCAAGCTGATCGCGGTTGAAGAAGACAGCGGTCTCAGCATCCATGAGTTGAAAGAGATCAGCCGGCAGATGTCGATCGGCGAGGCCAAGGCGCGTCGGGCCAAGAAGGAGATGGTCGAAGCCAATCTCCGTCTGGTGATCTCGATCGCCAAGAAATACACCAACCGTGGACTGCAGTTCCTGGATCTTATCCAGGAGGGCAACATCGGCCTGATGAAGGCGGTCGACAAGTTCGAATACCGCCGCGGCTACAAATTCTCGACCTACGCAACCTGGTGGATCCGCCAGGCGATCACGCGCTCGATCGCCGACCAGGCGCGCACCATCCGTATCCCGGTGCACATGATCGAGACGATCAACAAGCTCAACCGTATCTCGCGGCAGATGCTGCAGGAGATGGGGCGCGAGCCGACGCCGGAAGAACTGGCCGAGCGCATGGAGATGCCCGAGGACAAGGTGCGCAAGGTGCTGAAGATCGCCAAAGAGCCGATCTCCATGGAGACACCGATCGGCGACGATGAAGACTCGCATCTCGGCGACTTTATCGAGGACGGTTCGGTGGCCTCGCCCATCGACTCGGCCACCGTCGAAAGTCTCAAGGAAACCACCCATGCGGTGCTGGCCGGTCTTACGCCGCGCGAGGCCAAGGTGCTGCGGATGCGCTTCGGTATCGACATGAACACGGACCACACGCTGGAGGAAGTCGGCAAGCAGTTCGACGTCACCCGCGAACGGATCCGTCAGATCGAAGCCAAGGCGCTGCGCAAGCTGCGCCATCCGAGCCGTTCCGAGCAGCTGCGGAGCTTCCTGCTCGAGGAATGACCCGCGGCCGGCGGAGCCTTGCATAGACAGATCGACGCCCCGCTTACATGCGGGGCGTCGTCGTTTCAGCTCATCGATTCAGCGAGGCGGCTGGGCGCTCGCGTCAGGCTGACTCCCGGGTTCCGCATGTCGGCACAAAGAACGAGCGCGAGCATTCCAGACCGGTGACCAGACGCCGCAGATGCGCCAGATATCGCCCCGGGCCGGACGCCGGCGTCTGGCTGGCCGCCTGCAGCAGGGCCATGGCGGTGTCCCGCCGTTCGACAAATGCAGCAAGCTGGTGCTGGCCCTCGGAAGACGACGCGCCGCGCAGAATCCGGCTGTTGATCTCAGCGCAAAGATCGAGGACCCGGCGGGCAAGGAAGCGCCATTCGGCGTTGATGTTTTTGTCTGTTTTTTGTTCGGATTTCATCCGGAGCCTCTTATCTCAGCTGGGCTTTGGGCGGATCTGTGGAGGAAGATAGACCATTTGGCGCAGTTGCGCATCCCCCGGGGAAAGGGACTCGCAACCGAAGCCTGTGACCCGGGGGATCAGGCGGGCACGTATTTCGGATAGGCGGGACTCCAGCTCGCCGCGGTCAGTCGCGCCTCTATCTCCTCATCGGTCAGACTTTGGCCCACGCACTCCTTGCCGGCCTGGGCCATGACCGCCGCGGCGACCACACGCGATACCGGCCGCAAGCGGCTGACTGCCGGATACAGCATGCCGTCGGCCAGCTCCTCATCCGACACCTCAGCCGCCAGCGCGGTGGACGCTGCGGTGATCATCGTGTCGGTGATCCGGCTTGCCCCGCACAGAAGGCTGCCGATGCCCAGACCCGGGAATACGAAGACATTGTTGCCCTGGCCGATGCGATAGCGCCGGCCCTCGTATTCGACGTCCGCAAAGGGACTCCCGGTCGCGACAAAGGCACGACCCCTGGTCCAGCGGATGATCTCCTCGGGTCTGCCCTCGGCGAAATCCGTGGGGTTGGAGAACGGCATGATCACCGGATGCTCGCAGTGCTCGGCCATGGTCTCCACGATATTCCGGTCAAACGCGCCGGGCGTGCCCGAGGTGCCGATCAGCACGGTCGGCCGGAACGACTCCACCACGTTCGCAAGCTGTCTTTTGGCCGGTTCGTAGAGGTCGAATTGCCGCGCCAGATCGGCAGGCCACGCGAGATCAGCTTTGTAACCGTCGGCGAATCCACTATCTGCGACCAACAGACCCCGGCTGTCCAGACAGGCAATAGGAAACTCACCGCCGCCAGCCGCGTTCACCGCCGACTCGATCTGGCGCGCGATGCCGAGACCGGCGGCGCCGGCACCATGGATCACGAAGCGTTGTTCGCGCAGATCACCGCCACATTTACGCATCGCCGCGAGGATGCCGGCCAGTGCCACCGCGCCGGTCCCCTGGATGTCGTCGTTAAAGCTCAAAAACCGATCGCGATAACGTTGTAGCAGGATGGCGGCATTGTTCTTGCGGAAATCCTCCCACTGCAGCAAGGCATGAGGAAACACTTCAACCACGGCGTCGACAAACTCTTCGATAAAATCGAAATAGGCATCACCGCTCAGACGCCGGTGCTGCCATCCCAGATAGAGCTTGTCGTCCAGCAGCGACACGTTGTTGGTGCCCACGTCGAGACACACCGGCAAGGTATTGGCCGGCGGGATACCGGCGCCGGCGCAATACAGCGACAACTTGCCGATCGAAATCGCCATCCCGCCGGCACCCTGATCGCCGATACCTAGGATCGACTCGCTGTCTGTGACGACCATCAGGCGGATATCCCGCCCGACTGTGCCGTTACGCAGGATCTCCTCGATGCGACCGCGGTGATCGGGTGTCACCCACACGCCACGGCCACGGCGGAACACGTGGCTGAACTCACGTGTGGCCTCGCCCACGGTCGGCGTATAGACGATCGGCATCAGGTTCTCGAGATCGTCCATCAGCACCCGGTAGAACAGATTCTCGTTACGATCATGCAGTTCAGCCAGCTCGACATACTTGTTCATCGGCTCGTTCAGGCGAGCCAGAAACTGGCAGAATCGCGCCGCCTGTTCGTCCATGGTATTGACCCGCGTCGGCAGCAGACCATCGAGCCCGAATTTGAGCCGCTCATCCTGCGGGAAGGCCGAACCCTTGTTCAGCAGCGGATCACGGATCAGCTCGTAACCGCGACGCGCCACCGGTTCTGGTTTGTCGGGGCTGGGAATCTGCCACAGGAATTTCGACACGGGAGTTCTCCTTCCAATACCTTGACCCGGAAATACGGATCATCTTCGGCGGTGGCGATCGAGCTAGGCAAGTTGCTTTGACTTCACCACCATCATCTTCTCGATCTGCATATCGTCGATCGTGTGCGGGATACCGCCCACACCGAGACCGGACTGCCGCAGCCCGGCGAAAGGCATGCCGTCGACGCGAAATGCGGTGTGGTCATTGATCATGACCGCCGAGGCGTCGAGACGGGTAAACACGTGCAACGCCGTCTCCAGATCAGCCGTGAAAACCGCGCCCTGGAACGCCACCGGCAACGCGTTGGCGCGGGCGATGGCGTCATCCAGATCGTCATAGGGATAGACACAGACCACGGGCCCGAAGATCTCCTCGGTGCTCACCCGGGCATCGTCGGGCGGTTGATACAACACCGTCGGGGCGTAGCAGGTCTCTTCGAGCGCCTCTCCGCCGCATAACACCTCGGCGCCAGCGGCGCTGGCCTCCTCGACCCATGCGCCGACCCGGCGCACCTCTTGCGGCCGGATCAATGGGCCGACCTCCGTGTCCCCCGATGTCGGGTCGCCGACCCGCAGCGCACCGGCACTCGCTGCGAGACGCTCGGCGAACTCCCGGGCGAGATCACGGTGCGCGAAGACCCGCTGCACCGAGACGCACACCTGACCGGCATGATAGAAGCCGCCCTTGGTGACCGCGGCCATTGCAACGTCCAGGTCTGCATCGGCGGCGACAAACAGCGGCGCGGCGCCGCCGTGTTCCAGCGCGCAGCGCGCGCCCGGCGCCAGCTTCGAGCGCAGCATCCAACCGACCCGGGCACTGCCGATAAACGAGAAGAACGCCACACGGGCATCAGTGACCAGCGCCTCGGCGGACGCCAGATCTGCGGTAAACAAAGCCTGGGCCCAGCCCTCGGCCAGACCGGCGTCGCGCAGCAACTGGACAAAGCGCAGACACGACAAGGGCGTGTCCTCGGCCGGCTTCACGATCACCGGACAGCCGGCGGCAACCGCAGCCGCGACCTGGTGGACGATCAGATTGAGCGGGTGATTAAACGCGCTGACCGCGACCACCGGCCCGATCGGTTCGCGCCGGGTGAACGCCAGACGACCCGCCCCGGCCGCGGTGCCGCCCATCGGCACCACCTCCCCCTGGTGGCTACGGATGGACTCGATGCACAGACGCAGGCCGTCCACGGCCCGCGCGACCTCCACCTGTGAATCGGGTAGCGGCTTGCCGCCCTCGCGGGCCGCCAGCAGCGCCAGCTCTTCGGCCTGTTCCGACATCAGCGCTGCGGCCCTTTCCAGCACGGTGACCCGGGCATGGACGGGGAGCCAGGCATCGCGTGTCCGGAACAGTCCGTCGGCGACAGACAACGCGGCCTCGACATGTCGCAGATCACCGGTCTCCACCTCGGCAATCGCCTGGCCGTCGTAGGGTGCGTTGACCGTCGCCACACCGGCGGCGGGGATATCTGCTGCAATCATCAGTGGATAGCGATTCATCGCGACATGTCCTTACATCGGCTGGGTAATTTCGCCGAGTCGTTTGGTCAGCGCCGGGTTTTCCCTGTAGTCGATCGGGATCACGACCAGGCTGGGGCCGGGCTCCTGGAAGGCCTTTTCCAGAGTCCCCTGCAGGTCACGGCTGCGCGACACCAGATGGCCATGCCAGCCAAAGGCCTGGGCCAGACCGAGCCAGTCCGGATTGCCAAAAGACAGGTCGGTATGACGCTTGAATTCATTGTCCTGTTTCCAGGCGATCAGCCCGTAGCCGCCGTCCTCCCACACCATGGTGACGAAGTTGCTGTCCAGACGCCGGGCGGTCTCCATCTCCTGGACGTTCATCAAAAAACCGCCGTCGCCGGCGACGGCCAGGATGCGGCGTTCCGGGTACACCAGGCTGGCGGCGATGGCGCCGGGCAAGGCGAATCCCATTGAGCAAAAACCGTTCGGGATCAGACAGGTGTTGGGCTCGTGACAGTGGTAATGGCGGGCGATCCACATCTTGTGGGCACCCACGTCCGAGAGCAGGATGTCGTTGGGCCCGAGCACCTGGCGGGCGTCCCAGATTGCCTTTTGCGGCCGGATCAGACCCTCGGTGTCGTCGTCCGCGTGGCGCGCCAGCTCTTCGCCCATGCGCTGGCGCATCTCACGTTGCCCACCCAGGTCGAAATCCGGCGCCGGGTTCCGCTCGAGGCGCTCGTTGAGCATCCACAAGGTGTGCGACAGCTCGCCGATCAGCTCGACCTCGGGCAGATAGTGCTCGTCGATCTCTGCAGGCAGGAAATCCGCATGGATGATGCGTTTGTCGCCACCCGGGTTCCACAGCTGCGGATGGTATTCCACCATGTCGAAACCCAGGGCCAGGACCAGGTCTGCGTCATCGATGACCAGCGCGGGGAGATCCTTGGAGCCCAGCCCGATGGTATAGAGGCAGTAGTCCGCATCGTAATCCACCACACCTTTGGCCATAAACGTGCTGATCACGCCGATACCGGTGCGCTCGCAAAACGTCCTCAGCTGTTTGTGCGCGTGTTTGCGGATACAGCCGTTGCCGGCGAGGATCACCGGCCGCTTCGCCGAGCAAAGCATGTCAAAGGCGCGATCGGCGATCTTGTCGTCCGGGACATAGCGCCGATACCGGCGGGGCTGCAGCGGTTTCGAGGTGGATGTCTGTTTGGCGATGTCCTCCGGCAGCTCGATATGTACCGCGCCGGGCTTCTCGGTGCGGGACAGACGCACCGCCTTACGCACGATCTCCGGGATGGTGTCGGCGTGGCGGATGCTGGTGGCCCACTTGCTCACCGGCTCGAACATGGCCACTACGTCCATGATCTGATGGGATTCCTTGTGCAATCGCCGGGTCGATCCCTGGCCGGTCAGGACCAGCATCGGCGCCCGGTCCATATTGGCATCGGCGACACCGGTGATCAGGTTGGCGGCACCAGGGCCGAGGGTGCCGAGACAGGCGGCCGGATTGCCAGTCAGACGCCCATAGACCTCGGCCATAAAGGCGGCACCCTGCTCATGACGGGTCAGGACAAAACGGATGCGCTCGGAGTTCTCCAGCGACATCATGAAATCGGCGTTTTCCTCCCCGGGCACACCGAAAATAAACTCGATCCCTTCCTCTTCGAGACATTGAACAAGCAGATCTGACGCTCTCAAGATTCTCTCCGGGTGCAGCCGACAGGCGTGAACACAGTCGAGTATAGTCTGTGTATCAACCGGCAATCGGCCTCGGAAGCTCACTCCTGGTGGCTTTTCGGCGGTCATGCGGCTATTTTTTTTAATCCACATCGCCACCGACGGCATCGGTCCCACCGGGGCCCGGGTTCGGTGGCCACAGCAAGGGAGCTGACAATGAACCTGATGGACATCCTCAACAGCGCCGCCGGCTCCGGCGCGAACCAGGCCATCGCCGCCAACCTCGGTCTGGGCCAGAGCCAGGCCAAGGCGGTCATGGACAAGCTGATCCCGGCCCTGAGCGCCGGACTGAAGAAAAATGCCGCCCAGCCCGGCGGCATGGAGGCTATGGTCAAGGCTCTGCAAAACGGCGGTCACAGCCGCTATTTGAAGGATCCCTCTGCGCTGACCGGGGCCGTCGGCATCCAGGACGGCAACGCGATCCTCGGTCACATCTTCGGCAGCAAGCAGGTCAGCCGTGACGTCGCGGCGCGGGCAGCGGAGAGCACCGGCGTCGACACCGGCATCATCAAACAGATGTTGCCGATGGTCGCCGCAGCGATGATGGGCGCCATGGGCCAGCAGAGCCAGTCCGCGGGTGGCAGCGGCGGCAACCCGGCCGGGATGCTCGGCTCGCTGCTGGACAGCGACGGAGACGGATCAATTGCGGATGATCTGCTCGGTATGGCCGGCAAGTTCTTCGGCCGCTGAGCGGTCATCGATTTTTGTAACCACGCTTATTCCAAAAAGGAGCAACAAAATGGGAATGTTCGACTTTATCGCCGACGTGGGCGACAAACTCTTTAGCAGCGACGAGGACGCCGCCGAGAAGATCCACAAACAGCTCACCCAGGGCATGCCGGGCATGATCTCAGGCCTCAAGGTCGGATTCGATGATGGTGTCGTGACGCTCGCAGGCGAGTGCGATTGCCCACGCAGCAAGCGCGTCGCGACCCTGACCGCCGGCAACACCCAGGGCGTAAAGTCTGTCAACGCGGACGGGCTGACGGTAAAGGCAGCGGCCGCAGCGACCCCCGCCGAAGCAGCAGCGCCAGCGGCTGCAGAAGAGGAGGAGGCCGGCGAGTATTACACCATCAAGTCCGGCGACACGCTGGGCGGGATCGCCAAGGAACATCTGGGCAACGCGATGGCTTACAAAAAGATCTTCGAAGCCAATCGTGAGGTGATCAAGGATCCGGACAAGATCTATCCGGGTCAGAAGATCTTTATCCCCAAGGGCTGATCACGCAGACGAGAAAAGGCCGCCGGGTTGTCGGTAAGCACCGTCAGCCCGGCGGCCTCTGCTTTTGACTAGCCCTTGTCTTCGCCCTTACCGAACAGCGAATCCAGCTGCGAGACAGGATCGGAAGCGTCGGAGGCCGGCGTATCGCCACTGCCGCCGAACAAATCCTCGAGACCCTGGCGTGCGGTTGCTGCCGGAGAGTCATCGGCGGGTTGCCACGCAGCCGGGTTCGGTTCCAGATAGCCGCAAAAATTGGCCCGTGTCTTGTCGCCCACCGGCTCCGCCACGGGCTCGCGACAGTGGTTGGCCACGGTCGTGTCATAAAAACGGCACATGCGGCAGACGTGCAGTTCGGCCCCGCACGCGGTGCACTCAGCGGTCCTCGACAAAGGCAGCGGTAGCTCTTCAAGCGATGCGCCGCATTTCCAACAGAGCAGATTATCGGGTGTCACCCTGTCGCTCCTACTTCGTTTCCTGAATCCCCGGTGGAGGCTCTCCGGAGCCTTCTGGGTACAGCCTAGAATTCTCCGTTGCCGGCATCAAGAGCCCACATCCAACCGGAGGCCAAGTCTGGGACCGCCTGATCCGTCAACGCCATCCACGGCCTCCGGGGATTGCGGTAAACTGGCGCCCTCTCCGGAGGGCCTGTAGCTCAGTTGGTTAGAGCAGGGGACTCATAATCCCTTGGTCCCAGGTTCGAGTCCTGGCGGGCCCACCACTTTTCCTTTTCAGTCAATCGGGTACGACGGCACCGGAGGCGATGAGACCAGGGGATTCCAGTCCCTTGGTCGGCTATTCAGGCTGGCCGGACCGGCGACGCCACCGCCACGACTATTCAGCTATGTCCAAATGGAAAGTCAAAATCAAATAGG
>CAMYOC010000004.1 GCA_947259915.1 uncultured Gammaproteobacteria bacterium | reverse complement strand
GGAGCGTCTGGGGGATGGGCTGGGAGCACATCTCCGTGTCGCTCCAGAAGCGCACGCCTACATGGGGGGAGCTGGAGCATGTGCGCCACCTCTTCGCAAAGCCGGATGAGGTCTACACCCAGGCCACGGTGCCGGGTTATTGGGTCGTCCTCGACGCGGCCGGCCAGGTGCTGGATTACCGGGCCACGGAACAGGGTGCATTCCGGCTCTGCGAGGGCATGGCCCTGCCGGGTTCCAGGGAATCCCGGTAGTCGGTCGAGCGAATCGAGTTCCACGGAGTTGCCCGGAAAAAGGGGGCATTCCGGCTCTGCGAGGAATTTGCCTGCCGGGATCGAGAGCATCTCAATAGTCGATCGACGCGGCCGGGTACCGGCTGAACTCCAGCGGCCATAAACAAAAAAGGCCCCTCCGAAGAGGGGCCTTTTCCGTTCCTTGCGGTTACCCGCGATGACTCGGAACTACTTGGCTTCGAAGAGCAGGGCCTCCGTGTCCTGGGTGGCGCCGCCGCGCGCGCCGGTGCCGCGATCACCGTTGGTGAACAGCATGATACCGAGCTCGTCGGTGTTGCCCGGGAATGGACCAAAGTCCAGCACGTCCATGTTGCCGTTGGTGCCACCTGGCAGATCCTCCGGCAAGCCGAGGTAGCGCTCACCGAGCGGCGTGACGGTCAGACCCGTCACCTGGTCGCCGGGACCGCCGTAATAGAAGTCCGTAGTAAAGACATCCATGTTGACGTTGGTCGCCAGCAGATCGTCAGCGGTAAGGCCGACCTGCTCGCCGCAGACGATCAACGCGGTGTTGCCGGTGTTCATCGCGTGCTCGGCGAAGAAGAAGGCCCCCAGGGTGCCCGCCTCCACATCGAGAACCCAACTGAGCTGCCGTCCGTCGGAAATCGTGTTCGGCCCGGATAAGTCCCGGTTAAGCACGATGTAATCGACGTCTCCGTCCTGGTCGATATCGAGTTGCACTTGGTGGCTGACCGGCAACAGATGTTCCTGCCGTTCCCAGGTATTGATTGCGAATACCCACAGGAACGAGGGATCTGCCGAGCAGAAGCCTGCCGGTACCGGGAAGGTGTTGATACCGACCGCCCGGATATCCGGTGTCGGCGCCTGCTGACCCGCACCGCCTTCCGGCAGGTTCGGGCTTACCGCCAACAGCGAGTAGGCATCGTTTTGCGCGGTGCCCACGCCTCTGTTGGTCAGACTGACCGAGTCCTCGCCACCACGGAAGCGCAGTACCTGCCGCCCCGTCACGCTCGCAGCCTGGCGCGGTAACACCTGCCACGCGAGGTGGATCGGATGGCTGCCGTCGTCGAGCATCAGATAGCCGTCGTACTCGTTGGTGGTCAGACCTGACGGGTTGGCGCCCTCGTTGCCGGAGTTCATGAAGTTACCCCGGAGCAGCGAGCCGTCGATGGTCATCTTGACGTTGAACGTCTTGTCGCTATGGGCTCTGACCTTGACCTTGCCGGAAGGCACGGACACGGAGACCGCTCCGTTATCCGCATCGTCCTGATAGCGGAAGGTCGGCGTGACGCTGTACTCGATGTCCTCATCCGAGTAGTTGCGGACAAACACCTTCTTGTGCAGGTTGACCGTCTCCTTGTCGACATCGACGAAGCCGAAGCTGAGTCCGCCCTGCAATGTATCGACGTCCCATGCCGCCGCCGGCGCGTCGAGCGCGCGGTCCACGCGGACCTCGCCGCCGCCGATGCGGGTAATGGGTGCCAGACCGGTGAACGGATCGGTTTCGATATTGGTCTCACCGTTGTTCATCAGACGGGCCTTGACTTCCGCCGGGCTCAGGGAGGGATAAGCATCCAACAACAGTGCCGCAGAACCCGCGACCATCGGCGAGGCACCCGAGGTCCCGCCAAAGGCCGATTCGCCGGTGCCCTCACCTGAATTGGCCGAAACGGACGCGCCGGGCGCGCCGATCTCCGGCTTGATCAGCGTCGTGTTCTCATGCTGTGGACCACGCGAAGAGCTGCCGACCATCTGCCCGACGAGCGGTAGCTGGTTGTTGGGATCTATCGTGCCGATCCCCGGGTTGCCGATCTGCGCCTTGATGGCAGTCGAGTCGTCCTGGTTGATCATGAAGCCCGGGATGTCGATCGGCCGATCTCCGCCGTCACCGCCTGCAAAGGGGGCACCGGGGGCAACAAGCCCGATAATGCCGGCCTCACCGCCGGCATCGCCGATGTTCTTGATCTTCAGCGTGAAGTTGCACGCCCCACGATCGACCAGCACGATCAGCCCGACCAACGAGTCGGGGTCGAACGGCGCACAGCCGTTGTCATTGCCGCCCACACCGTCGCCATACTGGACGGGCGCAGAGATCGTCGAAGTCAGCGGCGCAGACCAGGGCTGGAACACAGCCGGATAGTCGGCGCCGTCAACCGTGATCAGCTGCAGCGCGGCTGAGGGCACCTGGGTCTGCGCTACCGAAATCGCGCTGGGCGCGGACGATGGTGTCCCGTTCACGTAAGGCTTATCAGAGCTGTTGCCGGCGGACGAGACGGTCAGCACGCCGAGCGCCGCGGCGCCTTCCACGGCCTGCGAGAGGTCGTCGTCAAAGGGCTGACCATAACTGGCACCCAGCGACATATTGATGATATCTACGGCATCGGAAGGATCGCCGTCACCATTCGGATCGACCGCGAAGTCCATCCCCTGGATCAGCGCCACACCGCTGCACGCGCTGGACCGGGCGGAGCAGGTCTTCACTGCGTAAAGATCGACGCCGGGGGCCACGCCGTTGCTGGCGCCGATAATCGCCGCTACGTGCGTGCCGTGTCCGGCCGGACCGGAGGCGTCTGGCGCATCGATCGGATCCGGGTCGGGCGTTAACGTGTTTACCGTGCCGCCGTCCCATTCCTCACCGACGAAGTCATAGCCGTCGACCACCCGTGCGGTCGGAAACAGGCCGTCGGTCGTCGTGTTCCGGGGATCCGCAAAGCTGGTACCCCAGGCTGCCTCATACGCTGCCAATGTGCCCGCGCCACCAAGCATGGCATGCGTATAGTCGATGCCGCTGTCAAGCACGGCGACACTGACGCCGCTGCCGTCGAAGCCGGCGTTCTGCACCGCGGTGGCGCCGATGTAGGGCACGGTCTCAGACAGATCCATCTGGTAATCACGGACGCGATGGATGGTGAGGACGTCCCGGTCCGTGGCAAGTTCACGAATCTCCTTCGCGTCGACCTCGAGGAACACCGCGTTCAACACGGTCTGAACGCTGGTCATCTTCCTGGACGAGGGCGCCATTTTCTTTGCTCGTTTGACGAACGCGGATTGTTCGTTTTGGAGCCGGAACTTCTGGCTGATGCGTTCGGACGGCGATCTGCCGGAGTGTTTTGCCACCGAGGGCGAACGCAGCCGGACGATGACCTGCTGCCGCCCTTCGGCATCCAGCAGCGCGGGCTCGACGCGATCCAGGGTGACACCCTGCGTTTCTATCGGCGTCGGCAGCCTGAGCTGTTCGATATTCCCGGGCAATTGCTGCGATCGCGCCGCCAGCCTGTCGGTCGGCGGTGCCGCAGACGCGCCCAGTACTACCCCGAACAGGGCGGCACCGACGCCGGCGATAAGTTTCCGATGTTTCATTATTGGTCTCTCCATTGAAGTGCTCGACTTGCGCCAAAGAGATGGGTGCCGCTGGGCTCAGATCTGCAACAAAAACAGAACCGAGCCCAAATCCCACATCCGCGAGAGCTTCCCGGCTCGTCTGCGGAAGAGATCAGGGACTACAAAATGTTGATGCAGAGTCGCAATGACCCTGCTGACCTGCGCGTACACCCCCTCATGGTGTCACGTGTTTATAGCTGAAAATCACCCGGATTGCACAGGTTTTACCGGTTATTTACCATAATGCGCCCCGGAGTCGCGCCCGGATTGCCGCTGTGCTGTCCCGGGTTCAAATGCGCATCATCGGCTGCACCGAAAACCGGTCCAGATGGGCCGGTCCGATCCGGACCGGCAATCCTCGCGCGCGCAGTTCGGGCAGGCGATTGAAGCGAAAAGAACCTGCGCTTGCGCCCGGCCATGCAGAGCTGGTTCAGCGTCTGACTGAGCGCAACGCTGTGGAGGAACGGGTCAAGGCGCCAGACCTCGCGAATGATCTTGACGCCAGATTGGTGGGCACACCGCTCAGGCGGCACCGGGAAGATCCACACGATCTTCCGGATCCAGTTCGCTGCGGATGCTCAGACGCATCAGGTCACGGAAGTTGGATACCGCGATAAAGAACTCGCGCATCATTAGCACCCAGTAATACATA
>CAMYOC010000003.1:52428-71977 GCA_947259915.1 uncultured Gammaproteobacteria bacterium | reverse complement strand
GCGGCACCTCATCCTCGGATACGACCGTGCCTCATGGCGCTAAGCGCATTTCCCTCGGCCCGCCGTACTTCGGGTATCCTCTTTATTCGTCTTATACGCTACAGACAACCACGCGTATAACCTGGTCGAAACGGTCGCATCATGGTTTGCGCGGGTTGCGCTGTGCTGAAGCGCCCTGCCGGCACTTATTATATTTATTGCCGTACCTCGGTAAGCGTAGTTCAGAACAAGGGAACCTGCTGAATACGCAGATGACCGTACGTACCTGGCGTATCCCCTTATTCGACTCATCCAACATTATTTCGCGCCTACACCTCTGGCCGGGGGGGCTGTTGGGGCTGCAAGCATATCGGCAATTTCGTGGTTGGCGCCGCGATGGCTCGCCTCGTCATCGCGAATTGCCAGAACGACGTCGCGCAGACGGGCCCCGGGTTCCAGGTTCCAGTAGTCGATGGCGAGCTGGGGCGCTGGAACATTCTCGTGCCTGCCCGCATCGATCTCTTCCAAAAAATGGGAGTAACTGATCACCGCTTCTTCCTCGAAGTACCCGACGACACGATGCGCAGTCTTGGCCGATATCAGGTAAAGCACAAAGAAAAAATTATAGAACACGCCTTGACTGAGCAGGATCAACCAACGTTCGAACTGGGTGGGTCTTGCTATCTGTACGAACGTCATGAGGTGCATACGCTCGTTTTCTGCTTCATCCAGAAGCTTACGAATCAATCCTCCGTCGTCCTCCAGACGTCGCAATGATCGCAAATGCTGTAGTGCGCCGCCGACCATCCCCGGAACAGCAGCGACGGTTTCCAGAACAATGGCCCGGTGCCCGTAACGTTTCGCAAAAAACGTATCAGCGAAAAAGCGCAGGAACTTGACGAACTTCAGCGCTAACCTGTCCGAGAAATTTTGCGGTTCGTGGTGCCAGGAAAGGCTTGTCGTACTGTCTTTTGGAGCAGACACTGTAGGCCTCCGGGAAGTTGAACCTGTGGTTATTAGTTTAAAAGTAGCACAGCGCGGGAGATCCGGTTCGGGAAGAGAATTCTGGAGGACCCCTGCGCTACCTTCTGATTCTTCAGATTTAGCGTGGGGCGGCCGCGTAAGCTCCTGCGTCAATGACACGGTCCAGAACTGGAGTTTTCGCGCTTTTCGATCTGTCGTCTGAACATGGCCGGCGGTATTTCTCCCAAGCTGTCGTGTGGCCTTTCCTCCTTGTATTCGTGGATCCAGTCGCGAGTAAACCGGCGCACCTGGCTGTTGAACGCCCCGGGCAGTGCCGTCTGACGGCACCGCCAGAATCCCGTTCGTTCACCGCGCCCCGCGGCACCTCATCCTCGGATACGACCGTGCCTCATGGCGCTAAGCGCATTTCCCTCGGCCCGCCGTACTTCGGGTATCCTCTTTATTCGTCTTATACGCCGCCACTGGCGTGAGTTTTGAAGATCGGCAGGACTTGTTGGGGCACATGAGCGGGCGGATCACGACCCATTACAGCGCCGCTGAGATCGGTAACCTGATCGAGGCAGCGAGCAAGATCAGCAGGTCCCGCAAAACTCCCGCACTGACAATTTTGAACTTTGCCAGGGAGCTCGCAAGTGCTTGAAATGATTGGTGGTGATGGGTGGACTTGAACCACCGACCTACGCATTATGAGTGCGTCGCTCTAACCAGCTGAGCTACATCACCACACGGTGGCCCGGACGGGCCTGAAAGAACGCGGAATTCTCCTAGCCGGGGTCAGGCCTGTCAAGCAAACGCCCTGGCGCAGACCGGGATTGTCACGGCGCTAGACGTTGAAGCGGAAGTGCATCACGTCGCCGTCCTTGACCACGTAGTCCTTGCCTTCCAGCCGGAGTTTGCCGACCTCGCGGGCGCCCTGTTCGCCGTCGCAGGCGACAAAATCGTCATAGCTGGTGACCTCGGCGCGGATAAAGCCACGCTCGAAGTCGGTGTGGATTTCGCGCGCCGCCTTGGGGGCCGTAGCCCCGATCCTGACGGTCCAGGCGCGGACTTCCTTTTCGCCGGCGGTAAAGAATGTCTGCAGATGGAGCAGCCGGTAACCGGCGCGGATCACCCGGTTGAGACCCGGCTCGGACAGGTTCATCGCATCCAGGAACTCGGTCTTGTCGGCCTCCTCTAGCTGCGCGATCTCGGCTTCTATGGCCGCGCACACCGGCACCACCTCGGCGTTCTCCTCCGCGGCCAGCGCGCTGATCTGGTCCAGATAGGGATTGTCAGCGAAACCGTCTTCGGCGACGTTGGCGATATAAACGGTGGGCTTCATCGTTAACAGGTGCAGCACACGCAAGCTTGCGCGTTCTTCGCTGGACAGTCCGAGCGAGCGCACCGGCAACCCATGGTCGAGATGATCGCCGACTTTGCCCAGCAGCTCGCGCCAGGCCACCGCCTCCTTGGCGCCGGTCTTGGCGTTGCGCACCGCTTTTTCCAGGTTGCGGGTGACGGTCTCGAAATCGGCCAGGACCAGCTCGAGGTTGATCACCTCGATATCGGCCACCGGATTGATCACGCCCTCGACATGGACCACGTCGCTGCTTTCGAAACAACGCACCACGTGAGCGATGGCATCGGTCTCGCGGATGTTGGCCAGGAACTGGTTGCCGAGACCCTCGCCCTTCGAGGCGCCCTTTACCAGACCGGCGATATCGACGAATTCGAAAGTCGTCGGCACCACGCGCTGAGGTTTGACGATCCCGGCGATACGCGAGAGCCGCGGATCCGGCACCTCGACCACGCCCACGTTGGGGTCGATGGTGCAAAACGGGTAGTTCTCCGCGGCAATCTCCGCCGAGGTCATCGCGTTAAACAAGGTGGATTTGCCCACATTGGGCAGTCCGACGATGCCGACTCTTATCCCCATGCTGCGTTCCCCTTCAACTGTCGCCGGCAGAGTCTTTTTCGCCCGGCGCCGGTCGCGTCGGACTGTGCAGCTTGTGCATGGCCCGCTGCTCGCCCTCGGCCAGCATCACCGGCAGCACGTCCGCAGCCAGTTCGATGGCGTCGGTGATCTGCGTCCGCTCTTCTGACCTGGGCCGGTTGAGCACGTAATCGATCACGTCCGCCTGCTCGCGGGGATGACCGATGCCGATGCGCAGGCGATAAAATTCACGACCGAAATGCGCGATGACATCCTTCAGGCCGTTGTGGCCGCCGGGCCCGCCGCCATGCTTCAGCCGTACCGTACCGACCGGCAGATCCAGCTCGTCGTGGGCTACCAGCACGCAATCGGACGGGACCTTGAGATACGCAGCCAGGCTGCGTACCGAAGCGCCGCTGCGATTCATAAAGGTATTCGGCTTGAGCAACAGCAGATCGACGTCGCGGATGGTGACCCGAGCGATCTCGCCCTGGTGGCGCCGGTCTTCGCGGAACACGCCGCCGTATTCCCGCGCCAGCCGGTCGACGAACCAGAATCCGGCATTGTGCCGGGTCTGCTCATAGCGGTCGCCCGGATTGCCGAGGCCGACCACGATCTTGATGGGGCGATGTTGTGTCATATAACAAAGTGGGGGCCGCCCGGTGGACGACCCCCTTTTTCAGCAGGGACCGGCCGTTTATTCGGCGGGGGTCTCTTCGTCCTCCGCGCCGGCCACCGGCACCTCGCCAGGCGCCACTTCTTCCTCGCCCTCGACGACTTCTTCCTCGACCTCGACCACCTTGATGCGCTGGACGGCGACCACCGGCTGGTCTTGCTCGTCGCCGTGGGTGAGATCGACGATCTCGACGCCCTCCGGGACCACGACCTGAGACAGCATCACCATTTCGTCGAGCTTGAGCTCGGCGATGTCGATCTCGATGTACTCAGGCAGATTCTTCGGCAGACAGCTCACCTCGATCTCGTTGACCAGATGGGCGACCACACCGCCCTCCTGCCTGACGCCGTAGGCGATGTCTTCGTTGACGAAATGGATCGGCACCCGCACCCGGATCTCGACGTCGTCCAGCACGCGCTGCAAATCCACGTGGATGATCTGACGCCTGGCCGGATGGCGCTGCAGGTCCTTCAGCAGACACGGCTGGGATTGCTTACCCACGCTGATCGTCAGGATGCTGCTATAGAAGGACTCGTTTTCCAGATTGTGCAGCAGCGCCGTCTGGTCGATGCTCAGCGGGCGTGGATCACGGCCGCCACCGTACAGGATGGCGGGGACTTTGCCGGCCCGACGCAGGCGGCGGCTCGCACCTTTGCCCTGATCGGTCCGTTCCTCCGCCTGGAGGCTAAATTTCTGGCTCATTTTCGTTTTCTCCGTCTTTAGTAACACCCGATGCATCCGCGACCAGACGCATCGGAACCCGACCGGCCACGATGGCCGGTCAAAAAAATCCTTAGTCGACGTAAAGCGAGCTGACCGACTCTTCGTCGCTGATCCGCCGCATGGTCTCGGCGAGCAATTGTGCCGTGGTCAGCTGGCGGATCTTGCTGCTGGCTCGCGCCTCATCGCTGAGCGAGATGGTATCGGTAACCACCAGTTCATCCAGCAGCGAATCATTGATGCGCGAGACCGCAGGCCCCGACAACACCGCGTGGGTGATATACGCAACCACCTTGGTGGCGCCCTGGTCCTTTAGCGCCTTGACCGCCTGGCACAGAGTGCCGGCCGTATCGATCATGTCGTCGACCAGCACGCAGACCTTGTTCTCCACGTCACCGATGATGTGCATCACCTTCGCCTCGTTGGCCCGCGGCCGGCGCTTGTCGATAATAGCCAGGTCGGCATCGTCGAGGCGCTTGGCCAGGGCCCGCGCCCGCACCACGCCGCCGACGTCGGGTGAGACCACGATCATCGGGCTGTAGCGCTGTTTCCATGCGTCGTGCAGCAATACCGGCGACGCATACACGTTGTCCACCGGGATGTCGAAGAATCCCTGGATCTGGTCCGCATGCAGGTCAACGGTCAACACTCGATCGACACCGGCTGCCCCCACCATGCTGGCGACGAGCTTGGCCGTTATAGCCACCCGCTGCGCCCGCGGGCGACGGTCCTGACGCGCATAGCCGAAATACGGGATCACCGCGGTGATGCGCGCCGCCGAGGCGCGCCGCATCGCGTCGGCCATCACCAGCAACTCCATCAGATTGTCATTGACCGGCGGGCACGTCGACTGGACCAGGAATACGTCGCGGCCGCGCACGTTTTCCATCACCTCAACCGTGACCTCGCCGTCGCTAAAGCTGCCGACGTGGCACTTACCGAGGGGAAACCCCAGATGCTTCGCGATACTACCGGCCAGTTCCCGGTTCGCGTTACCGGAGAAGACCGCCATCATGCCGAGTTCCACGTTTCGCTCCCGTGCCTGTCCGTCTGCCGTGGCGGTCTGCCGCCGTGTATCAAAATCCATCAGCATCCATCCGCCCAGGGCCTTAGGCCCCGCCCCTACAGGCAAGGATGGCTGGGGTGGCAGGATTCGAACCTGCGCATGACGGGATCAAAACCCGCTGCCTTACCACTTGGCTACACCCCAATCGCCGGTGCCGCACGACCGTCTCGCGGCCATTATGTAAAGTCCAGCAGAGGCGACCGATTGCGGCCCTTAGCCACGAATGCCAGCCACTCCGACGGCGCTTTCGCGCCAGCCTCACGCGCCTCTCGCTCACCTTCAAATGCCGCGAATACGCAGGCGCCGGTCCCGGTCAGTCGCGCTTCACCAAACTGAGCCAGCCAGTCCAGCGCGCGAGCCACTTGCGGGTATCGACGCCTCACCACTGCGGTGCAGTCGTTTCCGCCCCCTTGGGCAAGGAAACGGGATATTGTGATTGGGGCCGAATTTCGTGTCAAACCAGGGTCCTGAAACACATCGGCGGTGCGCACCCGGCAATCCGGCGCGATCACCAGATACCAGGGCTCGGGCAGGTCCAGCGGCGTCAACTGCTGGCCGATACCCTCGGCCCAGGCAGCCCGCCCGGCCACGAAGACCGGCACGTCCGCGCCGAGGGTGGCGCCGATCTCCTGCAGCCGCTGGTGATCGAGACCGGTGCCCCAGTAATGGTTTAGCGCCACCAGGGTGGTCGCGGCATCAGAGCTGCCGCCACCCAGACCGCCACCTTCAGGGATGCGCTTCGAGACGTGGATCTCGGCACCCTGCCCGCAACCGGTCTCGGCCTGCAGCAGACCGGCTGACCGCACCACGAGATCCTGTTCTTCCGGCAGTCCGGCGAGACCGGCTGGCCGCGTGATGCGGCCGTCCGCGGCCGGCAGGAAACGCAGTCCGTCAGCGTAATCGAGGAATTGAAGAGCGGTTTGCAGGGTATGGTAGCCGTCGGCGCGGCGACCGAGGATATGCAGCATGAGGTTGAGCTTAGCCGGGGCCGGCCAGACCGCGCCCCAGTCCGGGCCCAGCCCGGCGGATGGGCTCATAGCAGGTCTTCGTCCTGCTCCGGCAGCTCAAGCCGCCAGCGGTCTGCGACCACCCGGATCTGCACATCGCCGTTGACCATTACGATCTTGCGTGGCAGGTCCAGGCCCTCATGTACCCGGTAGCCGTCGTAGCTGACCTCCCAGTCACCCTGCTCCAGTTCCAGCAAGAAACCGTCCTCGTCGACCACCTCGTCGGCCGCCATGGCAGGGTCCGAAACGCCAACGATCCAGAAACGCATGCTGTGCACCGGTACGCTCCAGCCAAAGCGCTCGCGCATCTCGACCACCGGATCTTTCAGGTAGAAGTCGTCTCCGCCGGTGGTCTTGACCCGCAGCCGGTCAAGGTCGCCGTGGATGCGGAAGCCGCCAAAGCCGAAGGGACCACGAAAACGGAAGTCCACGTCGTCCTCCAGCTGCTCCCAGGACAGCGTGCCGTTATATCCGTCCCGGCCGGTCTTCAGCGCGATCCGCCCCTCCATGCGCCAGTCGTCCAGACGACGCAAAAAATCCCGGCGCTCGAGCCAGTCCGGTTCAACTGATTCCCCGATTCGATCCCGCGGTGCCATGCATCCTCCCAGCAAGGACAGTGCAAGGAGCGCGATTATAAACCGATTCATTGCTGCAGCCGGTCAATCACTTCCTGCAGGATGCGGCTGTCAGGATTTTGTGACAGCGCATCGAACCAGATTTCCTCTGCGCCGGTCTCGTCGCCCATGACCCACAGCACCTCACCCAGATGGGCGGCGATCTCCGGGTCGCTGTCGAGGGACCAGGCCTTGCGCAGATAGCGCTCCGCTTCCTCGAGATTGCCCATGCGGAATTGCACCCAACCCATGCTGTCGATGATCGCCGGGCTGTCGGGCGTCTTCTCAAGGGCCGCGCTGATATATCTGTAGGCCTCGTCGTAATCTGTGGTGCGATCGGCCAGCGTGTAACCCAGTGCGTTGAGCGCGATCGGGTCGTCCGGATTTTCTTTGAGCAGCTGACGAAGCTCCGCGAGCGCGTCGTCGAGCCGGCCCATACGATCATAAAGAAAAGCCCGTGAGTACCGCAGGCTCTGCTCATTCGGATAACGCTCCAGCTCGGCGTTGTACATGGCCAGCGCCTCGTCGTAGCGCTCCAGCCGCATCAACAGCTCGCCGCGGGCGCCCGTCACCTGCAGCATCGATTCAAGATCCATGCCCGGCGCCAGTTCGAGGCTGCGCAGCGCACTGTCCGGATCGCCCAGTCGATAGAGGATCAGGGCCAGGCGCACGCGCGCCGCGGCAAGGTTATCGCCGCTGGTGACCCGGGCGTAGAAGCTCGCGGCGCCATCGAGATCGTTCTCGATCTCGGCGATGCTGCCAAGATAGAACATCGCGTCAGCCACATAGCGGCCGGTGCCGATCAACTCGATCAGATAGCGCTCGGCGAGTTCGTAGTTGCCGCTCTGGAACTCCAGCAATCCGAGCGTGCGCAACCCACCGGGCAGGCGCGGATAATCGGCCAGCAGCAGTTCCAGCTCCAGACGCGCTTCTTCGACCCGGCCGGCGGCCAGCTGCAGGATCGCGAATTCCAGACGCAGCCGCGGATTTTCGCGGAAATCCGGCCAGTCGCGTAGCGAATCCATGGCCGCCTCGGTCTGACCGGCCGTCATCATCGCGCGCGCCCGCAGCACCGCGGCCTCAGCCCAGTCCGGACGCAGTTCCAGCGCGCGTTCGGACTCGTCCAGCGCGGTCTGGGGCTCACCGCCGCCAAGAGCCATAAAAGCCAGCGCATAGTGAGCGGTGGCATCGTCTTCATGATCCCGGACCAGCCGCTGCATCGCCTCGTAGGCGGCTGGCTGATCACCGCTCTCGGTCAGCAGGGGCAGCAGCGCGACGAAACCCTGATCGGTCTCTGCGCTGACTGCCTGAAACAGCCACTCCAGCTCGGGCATGGCCTTGCCCACCCGTCCGCGCTGCAGATACAGGCTGGCAAGCTCGCGCCTAGGCTGCACCGCGGTCGCGTCAAGCGCGATCCAGCGCCGGGCGGCGCTCAGCGCCTCGTCATAGCTGCCATAGTCGAACACCGTGGGTCCGGCGCGGGCCGCTAGTTCGGGATCGTCGCTCTTGCGCAGTGCCAACGCATACTGGCGCGCGGCCTCGGCGAAATCGTGCTGCTGGACGGCCAGTTCGGCCATCAGGATGTGCTGTTCGGCGGACTGGCCGGCGTCGGCCTCGTCGGCCCGTTGTTGACCGGTTTGGGCGCAGGCGGAGGCGAGGAGACCGGCGGTCAGCAGGGACAGGAGATATTTCTTCATGCTGGCAGGAAGGCTCGGTGGACAGGCACTATAACTGATTGGCGGGGCACGGGAAGCCTCGGCGCCTTGTCTGTACGACTCCATTGCCGGACAATTGTTCAGGCTCCCGCTACGGCGTTCGCTCGCATATGGCACTGAAGATCATGGGAATTAATCACCGGACCGCCCCCGTAGACATCCGGGAGAGGGTGGCGTTCGGCCGCGATCAGCTGGACGGGGCCCTGCGTGAGCTGGTCGGTCTGCCCGCGATCGACGAGATGGTCATCGTGTCGACCTGCAACCGGACCGAACTCTATAGCGAGTGCGGACCGGGTAGCGGCAACACGGTGCGCGAGTGGCTGACCGACTATCACCGTCTTGAGGGTCAGCTGGACGAGTGCCTCTACACCCTGGACCGGGACCAGGCCATCAGCCATACCTTCAGCGTCGCCTGCGGCCTCGACTCGGCGATCCTCGGCGAGCCGCAAATCCTCGGCCAGATGAAAGATGCCTACCGGGTGGCGCGTGACGTCGGTACCGCCGGACCGGTGTTGCATCCGCTCTTCCAGCAGGCCTTCTCTGTGGCCAAGACCGTGCGTACCGACACCGAGATCGGTGCCAGCGCGGTGTCCGTGGCCTACGCAGCGGTGAGTCTGGCGCGACAGATTTTCGCCTCCTTCAACAAGCATTGCGCGCTGCTGGTCGGCGCCGGCGAGACCATCGAGCTGACCGCCCGCCATCTGCAGCGACGCGGCATCGGACGGATCATCATCGCCAACCGCAGCGTCAGCAAGGCGCGCGCCCTGGCCCAGGAATTCAAGGGTTTCGCTATCGGCCTCGACGAGATCCCGAACCATCTGGCCGACGCGGACATGATTATTACCGCGACCGCCAGCCCCGCACCGCTGATACAAAAATCCGCTATCGAGAACGCGCTGAAGGCGCGCCGCAGACGACCGATCTTTATCGCTGATCTCGCGGTGCCGCGCGACGTGGACCCTGCGGTCGCCGAATTGCAGGACATCTATCTCTACACCGTCGATGACTTGCAGGACGTGATCCGCGAGAATCTGCGCTCGCGCAAGGAAGCCGCCCGCCAGGCCCAGCAGATCATCGAAGCCGAGGTGGAGCGCTTCGCGCTGGCGCAGAAGGTCAGGGACGCGGCGCCGACCATCCGCGCCATGCGCGGCAGCGCAGAGCGCATCCGCACTGACGTGACTCAGCAGGCGATCAAGCTGCTCGAGAGTGGCCGCGACCCCGCCGCGGTGGTGGATTTTCTGGCCCACTCGCTGACCAACAAGCTGATGCACCAGCCCAGCGCCCAATTGCGCCGGGCCGGGGAACGCGGCGACGACGATCTGCTCCTGGCTGCGCGCGATCTGTTCGGGCTCGATAAGGAAAAATAGCCCGGCCCGTCGGTGCCGGGGCGGATGAGCCCTGCGGATTTGGGCTAGTATTCCGCTCCCTTTGCCGGCGCTATCCACAATCCCGTCAAGACAGTGAAAGAGTCCCTGCGAGAAAAATTGAGCAGTCTCGTCGATCGCTTCGAGGAGGTCGGCGCGCTGATGTCGGATCCCGAGATCATCGGCGATCAGCCCCGCTTTCGGGATCTGGCACGAGAGTACGCGCGTCTCGAGGAGCTGGTCGAGGACTACCGGGCCTGGAATCGGGTCGGCGACGACCTGGCGGGGGCCCGCGAGATGGAGTCCGATCCCGATCCTGAGATCCGGGCCATGGGCAGCGAAGAAGCCGAGCGTCTGGCACAGCGGCAGGTGGCCCTGGAAGCCGCTCTCAAGCGTCACCTGATCCCGCGCGATCCCCGCGACGACGCCAACATCTATCTGGAGATCCGCGCCGGAACCGGTGGCGATGAGGCGGCTCTTTTTGCCGGCGATCTGTTCCGCATGTATAGCCGCTATGCGGAGTCCAGGGGCTGGTCGGTCGAGATCCTGTCCGCCAGTGACGGCGAGCACGGTGGCTACAAGGAAGTCATCAGTCGCATCGAGGGCCAGGGCACCTTCTCCCGCCTCAAATTCGAGTCCGGTGCCCATCGGGTACAGCGGGTGCCCGAGACCGAGTCTCAGGGACGCATCCACACTTCGGCCTGCACCGTGGCGGTGCTGCCGGAAGCGGAAGCGGTCGAGGATGTGGAGATCAACACGGCGGACCTGCGGGTCGATACCTATCGCGCCTCCGGCGCGGGTGGCCAGCACGTCAACAAAACCGATTCAGCGGTGCGCCTTACCCATCTGCCCACCGGCATCGTGGTCGAATGCCAGGACGAGCGCTCGCAGCACAAGAACCGGGCCCGGGCCATGTCGCTGCTCAAGGCACGCCTGCTGGACGAAGCGCAGCAAAAGCAGGTCAGCGAACAGGCACAAACCCGGCGCCTGCTGGTGGGCTCAGGCGATCGTTCCGAGCGGATCCGCACCTATAACTTCCCTCAGGGCCGAGTCACCGACCACCGCATCAATCTCACCCTGTACAAACTGGACGATATTCTGGCCGGCAACCTGGACGCGGTGATCGAGCCATTGACCAGCGAGTATCAGGCCGACCAGCTGGCGGCGTTGGCGGAATAAACGGGCAGCAAGGAACAGGCAGACGTGGACACATTCGACAGTGTTTTGGAGACGATCGGCCGGACTCCGCTGATCAAACTTCGCGCCGCATCGGCGGCGACCGGGTGTGAGATCCTCGGCAAGGCCGAATTTCTCAACCCGGGCGGCTCGGTCAAGGACCGGGCCGCGCTCGGCATGGTGCGCGAGGCGGAACGCGAGGGCCAGCTCAAACCCGGCGGCACGATCGTCGAAGGGACCGCCGGCAATACCGGCATCGGGCTGGCACTGGTGGGCAACGCGCTGGGCTATCGCAGCATCATCGTGATGCCAAAAACCCAGAGCGAAGAGAAGATCCAGACGCTGCGTGCTTACGGCGCCGAAGTGCGTCTGATCCCGGCGGTGCCGTATCGCAACCCCGAGCACTTCGTGCATGTCTCGCGGCGGCTGGCCGAGAGCATGAACGCGTCACGCCCCGGCAGCGCTTTCTGGGCCAACCAGTTCGACAATGTCGCCAACAGCCGCTTCCACGAAGAGACCACCGGTCCCGAGATCTGGACTCAAACCGATGGCCGCGTCGATGGCTTCACCTGCGCCATGGGCACTGGTGGCACCCTGGCCGGCGTGGGTCGCGCGCTCAAGCAACACAACCCGGCGGTCAGGATCGCGCTGTCCGACCCCGGTGGTTCGGGCTTGTTCGGCCATTACGACCGCGGCGAGATCGCGGTCGAAGGCAGTTCGATTACTGAGGGGATCGGCAACAGCCGCATTACCGAGAATATGGCGCGAGCCCCGATCGATACGGCCTTCCGCATCGAAGATGCAGATGCCATACCGATGGTGTTCCGTCTGTTGATGGAAGAGGGGCTGTGTCTGGGCGGCTCGAGCGGCATCAATGTATGCGGCGCCATCCGGCTTGCCGCAGATCTCGGCCCCGGCCACACCATCGTCACCATTCTCTGCGACTCGGGTCTGCGCTATGGCAAACGGCTGTTCAACCCCGAATTCCTGATCGAGAAAGGGCTGGACGTGCCGGACTTCCTGCGCCGCAAGGACTGAGCTCAGCCGCCAGCCCGCTCGCGCGCCCGCAGATCCCAATACAGGGAGCAAACCAGCCCTGCCCCCACCACCAGGAACGCAGTGCCAATCAGGGGATTGATCACGTGGGCCAGCAAGGCCGTCAGCGTATCCGGATGGATCAAGTGAAGCAGCACCGTCACCAACAGGCCGAGGATCAGGGCCACGCCGGCGTTGATCAACAAGAAAATCAGCAGCAAGGCCGCCACGCGCGCCCAGTACGGCATCACCAATTTCACACTGCGACTCATGGCGCGGATCGGGCCCACTCGTTCCAGCACGGCCAGACCGGGCCCGAGCATCAGGATCATCGCCAGGAAGGCGACGGCCGCGATCACCGCCAGAGCAGCGGCGTCCGTGCGCCATCCGGCCAACACGCCCAGTAGCCCACCGAGCATCGCCGCAGCCGCGGCCACCGCGAGCCCGGCCAGCAGCATCGCTCCAAACATGGCCGGGACGCGGCTCACGGCCACCCTTGCCCCGGGCTCGACCTCGCCCCCGGCCAGCCGGGACATGGAGCCCATCAACATGGCCGTGATCCAGATCAGCAGGAACAGGTTGAACACCACATAGAGCCCCAGCAGCAACGCCGCTGTGGCGCCCTCGACGACCGCTTCGGCCTCCGACGGGGTACCCAGACCGAGGTCATTGGGATCCTCGCCGGTCAGGGCCGTGATGATCGGCCCGGCAAGCAGATAGAGCACCAGCGCCAGCAGGCAGGGCTGCCAGGCACGCGGCAGCACGCGCCAGGCCAGCACAAAGCCGTCCGCCAGCACGGTCAGCACGCCACGAGGTCGTTCGAAATAGGGATCCATCCGCTTCGCCTTGGCGCCGGGATTGGCGACTTCAATCACCGCCGAGCGCGTGCTCGAGGTCGCCGATCAGGTCTTCAGGATCCTCGACGCCCACCGACAGCCGGATCAGGTCATCGCCGATACCGAGCGTTTCCCGACGTGCCGGCGGCACCGACGCATGGGTCATGATGGCCGGGTGCTCGATCAGGCTTTCCACGCCGCCAAGGCTCTCCGCCAGCGCGAATACGCGACAGCGTTCCAGCATCGCGCGGGCCGCCTCCAGACCGCCGTCGATAAAGAACGTGACGATACCGCCGCCGCCACGCATCTGGCGGATCGCCAGATCATGCTGCGGATGCGACTCCAGCCCCGGATAGATCACCCGCGTCACCGCGGGATGGGTCTCCAGCCAACTGGCGATGGCAGCGGCATTGCTGACGTGACGCTCCATGCGCAGCGCCAGGGTCTTCAGACCGCGCAAGGCCAGGAAGCTGTCAAAGGGACCGAGGATGGCGCCGGCCGAGTTCTGCAAAAAGGCCAGTTTCTCAGCGAGTTTCTCGTCCCGCACCACTGCTACCCCACCGATCATGTCGGAGTGGCCATTGAGAAATTTGGTGGCCGAATGGATGACCACATCCGCGCCCAGCTCCAGCGGCCGCTGAGCCCAGGGCGTGGCAAAGGTGTTGTCGACCACGACCGGGATGCCGCGCTGGCGGGCCATATCGATCACTGCCACCAGATCCACCAGCTTGAGCATCGGGTTGGTCGGTGTCTCCACCCAGATCATGGCCGTCTCCGGACGCAGCGCCGCCTCCAGCGCCGGCAGATCCGACAGATCGACATAGCTGAACTCGTGGCCGGCCGAGCGCTGGCGGACGCGGTCGAACAACCGTCCGGTGCCGCCATAGAGATCGTCCATGGCCACCACGTGGCTGCCGGCATCGAGCAACTCCAGCACCGTGGCGATCGCCGCCATGCCGGAGGCAAAGGCGAACCCATGGCTGCCGCTCTCGAGATCGGCGATACAGCGTTCAAAAGCCATACGTGTCGGATTCTGGCTGCGCGAGTACTCGTAGCCGAGATGTTCACCCGGGCTGGCCTGGACGTAAGTCGACGTGGCGTAGATCGGCGGCATGATGGCGCCGGTAGACGGATCCGGTGCCTGCCCCGCGTGGATGCTGCGGGTAGCGAAACCGGCCTTGCTTTTGTCACTGCTCATGTCGGGCGTCCTGGTGCAGGCGACGGAGAAAGTTCAGCACGTCGCTACGGGTGATCAGACCGAGAAAGGTATCGCCGTCGTCATCGGTGACGGCGGCGTAGGAATCGCCGTGCAGCAGCGCGACCAGATTGTTGACCGAGGTCTGGCGGTCCACCTGCAGGAACGCGGTGCGCATGGCTGCGCGAACCGGATGATCCAGCAGATCCGGTTTGCCAAAGGCATAACGCAGGATGTCGTCCTCGGTGACCACACCGACCAGGCGTTCGTCTTCCATCACCGGTAATTGTGAGAAGCCGGCGTTACGCAGGCGGTTGTGGGCGGTGGTGAGGATGTCGTCCGGCCCGACGGTGATCGTCGCGCGGCGGCCGTGCGGGCGGCCGATCAGATCGCGCAGGTCGCCGTGATGGTCGCGTTGGATAAATCCCTGGTCTTCCATCCAGAAGTCGTTGTAGAGCTTGGACAGATATTTGTTGCCGGTGTCGCACGCGAACACCACCACGCGTTTTGGCCGGGTCTGTTCACGGCAGTAGCGCAGCGCCGCCGCCAGCAACGTGCCCGAGGACGATCCGGCCAGCACGCCCTCCTTGCCGAGCAACTCGCGCGCGGTGGCGAAGGATTCGGCGTCGCTGATGCTATAGGCCGCACCGACCTGGGACAGATCGCAGATGTCGGGGATAAAGTCCTCACCGATGCCCTCGACCAGCCAGCTGCCGCTCTCACCGATCTTGCCGGTCTTGATGTAGTCGGCCAGGATCGAGCCCTCGGGGTCGGCCAGTACCAGCTCGACATGCGGGGCCTCGCGCTTGAGAAAGTTAGTCAGACCGCTGACCGTCCCGCTGCTGCCGACGCCGAGGACGATGGCGTCCACATCGTGGTCCATCTGCGCCCAGATCTCCGGCCCGGTGGTCTCCTCGTGGGCGAACGGGTTGTCGGGGTTGCCGAACTGATTGATGTAATAGGCACCGCTCTCGTCGGCGATGCGGCGCGCCAGGTCCTGGTAGTACTCGGGATGACCCTTGGCCACATCGGATCGGGTCAACACGATCTCCGCCCCCATGGCGCGCAGGTTGAATATCTTCTCCTGGCTCATCTTGTCCGGGAGCACCAGGATCAGGTGATAGCCTTTTTGCGCGGCCACCAGCGCCAGCCCGATCCCGGTGTTGCCGGCGGTGGCCTCCACCAGGGTGTCGCCCGGCTTGATATCGCCCCGGGCCTCGGCCCGTTCTATCATCGAGATTCCGATTCGGTCCTTGATCGAACCGCCAGGATTCATCAGCTCCAGCTTGAGGAACAGGCGACAGGGGCCGGTATCGAACCGGCTGACCTCGAGCATCGGGGTGTTGCCGACCATCTCGAGCACGTTGCGGTAATGGGTCATCCGGACTCCGGAGATTTGCTGCTTGAATTAGAATAGCCGCGTGCACGGGCCCGCGCATTCTACGCCAGCGCGGCGGAAAGGTATGAAATACGAAAGCGAATTTGAGCTGGGTAACTATCTGTCCGATGCGGCCGCCGTGCTGGCGACCCGCAGCGACAGCCCGCGTCTGGATGCCGAGATCCTGCTCGGTCTGGTGCTGCGCAAGCCGCGCAGCTACCTCCACGCCTGGCCCGAGCGCATGCTCGATGAAGAGGAGCGCCATCGCTACAACTTACTGATCCGCAGACGTTTTTCGGGCGAGCCCATGGCCTACATCAGCGGCGTCCGGGAATTTTGGTCGATGCCGCTGCGGGTCAATCGACAGGTGCTGATCCCGCGGCCCGAGACCGAGTTGCTGGTGGAAAAGGCGCTCAACCACATCCCGGAAGACGAGGAGGTGCGAGTGCTGGAGCTGGGCAGCGGCTGTGGCGCGGTGAGTCTGGCCATCGCCCATGAGCGGCCGCAGGCCGAGGTCATCAGCGTCGACATCTCCGAAGACGCACTGACCATCGCGCGCCTCAATGCCAAGTTGTTCAAGATCAACAACGTCGAGTTCCTGCACAGCAACTGGTTCGATGCGGTGCGCGGACAAAAATTTAACGTGGTGGTCTCCAACCCCCCCTATGTGATCAATCGCGATGAATTCCTGCTCGCTGGTGACCTGCGCTTCGAGCCAGAGCTGGCGCTGGCCGGGGGCGACGACGGCCTGGAGTGCTTCCGCGAGATCATCGACCGGGCGCACAATTACATCGTCCGCCAGGGCTGGTTGCTGTTCGAACACGGCACCGATCAGGAGCGCGGCATACGCCGGCTGCTGGAGGCACAGCGCTACTACGACATCACCTGTTATCAGGACGCCGCGGGCCATGACCGCGTGACCGAATGCCGGTTTGTGGAATGACCGGACCGGAGACGAGCACCGCACGGGAAGACCCGATCCGGAGGCTGTTTGCGCTGCTGGCGCAGCATCCCGCTCTGGGGCTGACCAGCGCCTATCTGCTCGTGTCGCTGCTGGGTTTGTCCTACGAGTGGACGCTGTTCCGGCGCTTCGGCGTCAATTTCTTCCACTACGCTGATGTCACGGATTTCCTCATGGGTGCGTTCCGCGAGCCGATCACCTTCGTGCTCGCGCTCAGCGCCGTGTTGGTGGGCAAGCTGGCACAACAGCAGGTCAACTGGGAAGCACGCCGCTTCGCCGGCCGGGAGTTCCGCTCATGGTGGATGCGTAAATACGCCAGTTTCTCGAAGTCGGATTTCAACCGGCTGTCACCGATCCTGTATTTCCTGTTGTATGTGGTCATGTTCATTTGGCTGTATTCGGATTTCCGGGCGGATCAGATCCGCGAGGGCCATGGCCGCAGCGTCCAGGTCATGCTGATCGACGCCGCGCCCGCCCGCGAGGCCTTTTCGACGCTCCTGTTGGGCACCAGCAGCCGCTTCGTTTTTCTCTACGATAGCGACGCCGACCTGACCTGGATCGTGCCCAACGAGAACCTCGCCTGGATCCGGGTTGCGACGCCGGCCGTGCCGCCATGAACGAACGGCGCACCCGTTACGGCCGCCACCTGTCTCTGCCGGAGATCGGCGAGGCGGGTCAGGACCGGATCGGCGAGGCCTCTGCGCTGGTGGTGGGTCTCGGGGGGCTCGGTGTGCCCGTCGCCAGCTATCTGGCGGGCGCCGGGATCGGCACACTCTATCTGAACGACTTCGATACGGTGGATCTGTCCAACCTGCATCGCCAGGTTCTTTTTGCGGTCCACGACGTGGGCCGACGCAAGACAGAGGTGGCGGCCGAACGGCTGGCGGCGCTCAACCCGGATGTGAACCTCGAGATCGTGGACCAGCGTCTGGATCCGGCGGCGCTTACCGAACTGGCCGGGCGCTGCACGGTCGTGCTGGACTGCAGCGACAATTTCGCCACCCGTTTCGCCGTCAACGAGGCCACGCTGGCTGCCCGACGACCGCTGATCTCCGGCGCCGCGATCCGTCTCGAGGGCCAGCTGGCGGTATTCCGCAATGATCTGCCGGCCGGCGCCTGCTATCGCTGTCTTTACCATGAGGACGGCGAGGAACTCGAGACCTGCAGCGGTGGCGGCATCCTCGGCCCGGTGGTCGGCGCGGTCGGCGCGCTGATGGCGGTGGAAGCGCTCAAGCTGATCGTCGGCATCAGCCGCGGCGACGGCGAACGGCTGGCAGTCTATGACGGCTGGCGCGGTGAGTGGCGCTCGCTGGGTCTGGCGCCGGATCCCGAGTGCCCGGCCTGCGCCCGCTTCAGATCTCGCTGACCTTGTAGCTGTGCAGCAGCTCCTCGATGCGGTCCATGGCGTCTTTGAGCACGGTCCGCTCAGGCAAGGTGGTGATGCGGAAATGATCCCGGTAGGGCACGTTAAAACTGATGCCCGGCGCCACCAGCACATGCTTGTGCTCTAGCAGGTCCAGCGCGAACTGGTAATCGTCAAAATCCGGTAATTGGTCCGTTTTCACCCGCGGGAACGCATACATCGCGCCCATCGGCGCGGTCAGCTCGAGGAATTCGCTGGCCGCCACCGCGTCCAGCACCGCCTGCCGGGAGCGGAACAGACGCCCGCCCTCGCCCACCAGCTCGCCCACGCTCTGGAACCCGCCCAGCGCGGTCTGCACCGCCCACTGGCCCGGCACGTTGCTGCACAGGCGCAGCGCTGCGAGCAGCTCCAGGGCCTCCATATAGGCGCCGGTGTTCTCGCGGTTGCCGCTGAACACCACCCAACCGACGCGGTAACCACAGGCTCGATAGGTCTTGGACAGGCCGCTGAACGTCGCGCACAGCGTGTCCTCCACCAGGGTCGCCATGGGCACAAACTCCGCGCCCTCATAGGTCATCTGGTCGTAGATCTCGTCGCTGAACAGCACCAGATGATGACGCTCGGCGATGGCCGCGATGGCCTCAAGCACCGGCCGCGGATAGACGGCACCGGTGGGATTGTTCGGGTTTATCAGCACCAGCGCGCGGGTCTTGTCGGTAATCAGCGACTCGATCTCATCGGGATCCGGTATCCAGTCGCGCTCCGGGCGGCAGGGATAGTGCACTGCGCAGCCATCGTTGAGCACTGTGGCCGCGGTCCACAATGGATAATCGGGGCTCGGCAGCAGGACTTCATCACCGGGATTGAGCAGCGCGCGCAGCGTCAGATCGATCAGCTCGCTGACGCCGTTGCCGATAAACACCTCTTCGGCAGTCACGTCCAGCACGCCGCGGCTTTGCTGCTGCATCACCACCGCCTCGCGGGCCGGGAAGATGCCCTTCTGGTGGCTGTAGGGTTCGCTGGCGCCGAGATTCTCGATCATCGCCAGACGCATGGTCTCCGGTGTGCGATACCCGAACAGCCCCGGGTTGCCGATATTCAGCGCGATGATCTCGTAGCCCATCTTCTCGAGTTCCAGCGCCCGGCGGGCAAGCCGGCCACGGATTTCATAACGGACCTCGGCGAGCCGGTGGCTGCCGCTGATGACGAACTGGGTCATGGGAATGTCCTGAAGCGAGATAATCCGAGTCTCGCGCGGTCGCGAGCGCGAATCAAGCCGCCCCGGGTCGTCAGGCAGCGTCGGCGGGATAGCCGAGATTGGGGCCGAGCCAGCGCTCCGCCTCGGCGAAGCTGGTGCCGCTGCGCCGCGCGTAATCCTCGACCTGATCGCGCCCGATCTTGCCGACCGCAAAATAGCGGGCGTCCGGATGAGCAAAGTAGAACCCGCTGACCGCCGCCGCCGGCCACATGGCGAAGCTCTCGGTCAGACGCATGCCGATCCCGGCCTCCACGTCCAACAGCCGCCACAGGATCTGTTTTTGCGTATGGTCGGGACAGGCGGGATAGCC
>CAMYOC010000003.1:0-52389 GCA_947259915.1 uncultured Gammaproteobacteria bacterium | reverse complement strand
TGCCGCGATAACGCTCGCGGATCAGCGCGTCGTTGTCCAGTGACTCCTCCGACGCATAGCCCCAGAACTCGCGCCGCACGCGCTCGTGCATACGTTCGGCTGCGGCCTCGGCCAGGCGATCGGCCAGCGCCTTCAACAGGATCGCATTGTAGTCGTCGTGGGCCGCCTCGAAACGTTTCACGTGTTCGTCGATGCCAAGACCAGCGGTCACCGCGAAGGCGCCGACCCAGTCGCGCCGTCCGCTCGCCGCTGGCGCGACAAAATCGGCCAGACACAGGCTGGGCTTGCCCGCCGCCTTGCCCCGCTGCTCGCGCAGGAAGCACAGGCGCTCGCTTATCTTGCGCCGCTCGTCGTCGGCGAACACCACCACATCATCACCGTCGGCGGCGGCCGGGAAGAAGCCGATGACACCGCGCGCGGTCAGCCATGATTCGTCGATGACCTGGTCCAGCATCCGGCGTGCATCACGGTATAGCGCGCTGGCGGCGTCGGCGGTGGCCGGTGCGTGCAGCAGATCCGGGAAGCGTCCCGAGAATTGCCACGCGTTAAAGAACGGCATCCAGTCGATGTAGTCGACCAGCTCCGCCAGCGGATAATCCTCGAACACCTGCCGCTGCGGGCGTGCCGGCGCCGGCGGCTCGTAGTCGCTCCATTCGATCGCCACGGCATTGGCCCGCGCCTCTTCCAGCGACAGCACCGGTGCCTTGGCCCGGGGTCGCTGATGCAGTTCCCGTTTGTGCGCGTTGGCGCGCTTGATATCGGCGATAAACGCCGCGCCATCATCCTCGCTGATCAGTTTTTGCACCACGCCGACCGAGCGCGAGGCGTCTTTGACATAGAGCACCGGCCCGGAATAGGCGGGATCGATCTTGACCGCGGTATGCGCCGGCGAGGTCGTGGCGCCGCCGATCAGCAGCGGCAGGTTCAGGCCACGGCGTTCCATCTCGGCGGCGACCCGGACCATCTCGTCGAGCGACGGCGTGATCAAACCGGACAAGCCGATGATATCCACGCCCTCGGCGACCGCGGTGTCGAGGATCTTCTGCCCGGGCACCATCACGCCGAGATCGATCACCTCGAAGTTGTTGCACTGGAGCACCACGCCGACGATGTTCTTGCCGATGTCATGCACATCGCCCTTCACCGTGGCCATCAACACTTTGCCCCTGGCGCGCGACTCGCCGCTGGACTCGGCTTCGATAAAGGGCACCAGATGCGCGACCGCTTTCTTCATCACCCGCGCTGACTTGACCACCTGCGGCAGGAACATCTTGCCTTCACCGAAAAGATCGCCGACCACGTTCATGCCATCCATCAGCGGACCCTCGATCACGTCCAGGGTGCGGGTGGCCAGCTGGCGGGCTTCCTCGGCGTCCTCCACCGCATAGTCTTCGATGCCCTTGACCAGTGCATGAGTCAGACGCTCGGCTACCGGCAGCTGGCGCCAGGCATCGTCGACCTTGCGCTCGGTGCCGCCCTGGCCCTGATAGCGTGTGGCGATGTCCAGCAGGCGGTCGGTAGCGTCGGACCGGCGCGCGAGAATCACGTCCTCCACAGCCGCGAGGAGCTCGTCGGGGATTTCCTCGTAGATCGCTAGCTGGCCGGCGTTGACGATGCCCATGTCCATACCGGCGCGGATGGCGTGGTACAGAAAAACCGCGTGCATGGCTTCGCGCACCGCGTTATTGCCGCGGAACGAAAACGAGACGTTGCTGACCCCGCCACTGATCAGGGCATGGGGCAGGCGTTGCTTGATCGCCGCCGTCGCCTCGATGAAATCCAGACCGTAGCGGTTGTGCGCCTCGATGCCAGTGGCGACAGCAAAGATATTCGGATCGAAAATAATATCCTCGGCCGGGAAGTCCACGGTGTCGACGAGGATGCGATAGGCGCGATCGCAGATCTCGATACGGCGCTCGAGGTTCTCGGCCTGCCCATGTTCGTCAAACGCCATCACGATAATCGCGGCGCCGTAGCGCCGCGCCAGCGTAGCCTGTTCGACAAACGCGGCCTCGCCTTCCTTGAGGCTGATGGAATTCACCACCGGTTTGCCCTGCACGCAGCGCAACCCGGTCTCGATCACCTCCCAGCGTGAAGAATCGATCATCACCGGCACGCGGGCGATGTCCGGCTCCGCGGCCAGCAGATCGAGGAAGCGCTGCATCGCCGCGACCGAATCCAGCATGCCCTCGTCCATGTTGACGTCGACGATCTGTGCGCCGCTCTCGACCTGCTGGCGCGCGACTTCCAGCGCCGCCGGATAATCATCCGCTTCGATCAGCTTGCGGAAGCGTGCCGACCCGGTCACGTTGGTGCGCTCGCCGACGTTGACGAACAGATCGTCCGGACCGATGTTGAGCGCCTCGAGACCCGACAGACGGCAGCGACGCGGTATATCCGGAATCTGTCTCGGCGCCTGTCCCTCCATCGCCTCGGCGAGGGCCCGGATATGCTCCGGCGTGGTGCCGCAGCAGCCGCCAACCAGGTTGACCAGGCCGGCGCTGGCGAACTCCTCCATGATCTCGGCCATCTCCTCCGCACTCTGGTCATATTCGCCAAATGCATTGGGCAGACCGGCGTTGGGATGGGCGCTGACCGCCACATGGGCGATACGCGAGAGCTCCGCCACATAGGGACGCAGCTGATCGGCACCGAGCGCACAGTTGAGCCCGATTACCAGCGGTTGCGCGTGGCGCACCGAGTTCCAGAATGCCTCCGTGGTCTGGCCCGACAGCGTGCGCCCGGAGGCATCAGTGATGGTACCGGAGATCATCAGCGGCACGTCGCGACCCAACTCCTCGAGCAGGCCGCTGATAGCGAACAGCGCCGCCTTGGCATTCAGGGTGTCAAACACCGTCTCCACCAGCAGGATGTCGCTGCCGCCGTCCAGCAGACCCCTGGCTGCGTCGCGATAGGCTTCAGCCAGCTCGGCAAAGCGCACGTTGCGGCTACCCGGGTCGCTGACGTCCGGCGAAAGCGATGCGGTGCGGTTGGTCGGCCCCAGCACGCCGGCGACAAAGCGCGGCCGGTCGGCGCCGCTGAATTCATCGGCGGCCTCGCGGGCCAGCTTCGCCGCCGCCAGGTTGAGCTCGTACGCGATGGATCCGAGACCGTAGTCGGCCTGGCTGATGGCGGTGGCGTTAAAGGTGTTGGTCTCGACGATGTCCGCGCCGGCGGCCAGATATTTTCGATGGATCTCGCGGATCAGATCCGGCTGGGTCAGGGCCAGCAGATCGTTGTTGCCCTGGAGATCCTGGTCCCAGTCGGCAAACCGCTCGCCACGGAAATCGGCTTCCTCCAGCTCATGGGCCTGGATCATGGTGCCCATAGCACCGTCCAGCAGCAGGATGCGCCGGGCGATCAGGTCACTGAGCTGTTGGCGTACGCTGTGGCTCATCGCAGCACCGGCTCAGGCGCTCTTTGCCGCCGGCGCCGGCCGCAGACCCAGGCTGTGGCAGATCGCGAAGCTCAGCTCGCAGCGGTTTAGCGTATAGAAGTGGAAGTCCTCGACCCCGTGCCGGCGCAGCGATTGCACCTGATCGATGGCAATGCTGGCAGCGATCATGCGACGGGTGTCCGCATCGTCGTCGAGACCCTCGAATCGCGCCCGCAACCAGTCGGGGACGGTGGTGCCACAACGCTCGGCGAACCTGAGCAGCTGGGGGAAACGCGTGATCGGCAGGATACCCGGTACGATCGGAACCGTGATGCCGGCGGTCGCACACAGGTCGCGGAAGCGCAGAAAGCGATCGTTATCAAAGAAGAACTGGGTCACCGCGCGGCTGGCGCCGGCGTCGATCTTGCGTTTCAGATTTTCCAGGTCACTCAGCGGCGAACTGGCTTCCGGATGGACTTCCGGATAGGCCGCGACGCTTATATCGAAATCTGCAACCGTCTTCAGACCCTGCACCAGATCGGCGGCATAGGCGAAGCCTTCCGCATGCGGTTGATAACAGCTGGTATCGGCGGGCGGATCGCCGCGCAGCGCCACAATATTGCGGATACCCATGCGCGCATAGTCCCGGGCGATGTCCAGCACCTGCTCCTTCGGCGCGCCGACACAGGTCAGATGCGGCGCACAGACCAGACCGGTCTCGCGCACGATACGCTCCACCACCTTGTGGGTGCGCTCGCGGGTGGAGCCGTCGGCGCCGTAGGTGACGGACACGAACTCCGGATCCAGCGGCGCCAGCCGCTGCACCGAGCGCCACAGACGCTCGGCCATCTCGTCGGTAGCCGGCGGGAAGAACTCGAAGGAAACGCGTGTGCGTGCAGTCATGACGGGCTCCGCAAGCGATCAGGCCGCGACTTTTTTGTCGCGGGGTTCCCGCCGGGCGACCGACAGGAAAACGGGATAGGGATGACCAGGCAGCTGCTGCCAGTGCTCCAGCGCCAGGCCAGCATCGTCGAACCAGCCGTCGAGACGGCGACGGTCGATGGCGACACAATCATCCGCCGGCGCCGACGTATCGGCGGCCGTGTCGGCGGTCAGGAATTCCACCAGCAGCAGACGGCCACCACGGCGCAGCACCCGCGCCGCCTCGCGCAACACCTGCCCCGGCTGTTCCGCCTCGAACAGGACCTGATCGATGGTCACCGTGTCAAAGCTGCAGTCGGGGAATCGCAGCTGATACATATTGCCCTGACGCACCAACAGGTGATCCAGACCGGCGGCGTGGAGGTTGCTCCGGGCCAGCATCAGCATCGCGCGGGAGATATCGATGCCAACGGCGCGGCCGGCGCCCTCCCCCAACAGCCGCAGCATACGGCCGCTGCCGGTGCCGATGTCGAGCAATTCGCCGATGGCCTCGCCACGCAGAGAGGTCAGGATCAACGCGTCCACGGTGGCTTCATCCTCAACCCGGGCGGCGCCCGGACCGTCGCCTTCGACCAGTGCCCGTGCAGCCTCGGCGCGTCGCTGCAGGACCGATTCGACCCGACGCCGGTCCAGCTCCAGCTGCACATCGGCCGCGGGCAGCTGCGCCAGCAAGCTCGCCGCGAAACCGGCGCCAGCCCCGCTTCGCGGGACGCGATAAAACACCCAGTGCTGCTCCCGATAGCGGATCAGCAGACCCGCGTTGCACAGCAGCTTCAGATGGCGGGAGACCCGCGGCTGGCTCTGACCCACGATATCGGTGATCTCGCTCACCGTCAGCTCGCTGCGGGCGCAGATCGCAAGCAGCCGCAGCCGGGTCGGCTCGGCCGCCGCCTTCAACGCATGCAAAAGATCTTCGAGCTTGTCCATGACACCTGTGCCTGCGGGGATTTCTATCGAATATAAAGATATCTTTATATTTTGCAAGTGCTTTTTGTTGCAAGCGCAAAAAAAGCCGGATCCCGACGGGATCCGGCCTCGTTCCGGCGACAGCCGCGGTTATGGCAGGGCGATGACCCAGGCCGAATCCCGCAGCCATTTCTGGCGCATCTTCTCCAGCGCTCCGATGCTCTCCGCGGTATCGACAAAGTTGTCGATCAGATTCAAAAACTGCGGATCGTTGGCGGGCACGGCGATTCCGATGGGCTCGAAGGTGAACGGCTCCTTCAGCGTCGACAGCCCGGCATCCGGGTGGCGCAGGATAGTCAGCATGCAGATCGCCATATCCGCGACCAGCGCATCGATCTGACCGTCGAGCAGCAGCTTCACCGCGTCGTCATAGTCGTCGACGGTGATCAGCTTCGACTTGGGCATGATCTTCTGTACGTAATCCTCGCTGGTGGAGTTCTTCAACGCCGCCAGCGTCAGCTTGGCGTCGTCGATCTCACCTGCCTCGCGGGCCGCGGCGAGGACGCTGGAGCGGGTCAGGATGGATTTGCCCGATAGCATGTAGGGGCCGACAAACGCGGCCTTCTGCGTACGCCGCGTGGTGATCGACATGCCCGACATGACCATATCCACCTTGCCCTGCTCCATGGATTTCAGCAGCTCCCCAAACGGCGCCCGCACGATCTTCAGATCCACGTGCAGACCACTCGCGATCAGATTGGCCAGGTCCACCTCCAGTCCGATTACCGCGCCGTCGCGGCTGACGACGTTATACGGCGGCTGGCTGCCGGACATACCGACCCGCAGCTGCCCGCTCTCGATCACCCGGTCCAGGACCGGGTTGCCGGCCGCCTGAACCACACCGGCGGCAACGGTCAGCGCCATCACGGCCAGTATTCCTCGCATCAATGCTTTCATCTCTGCCTCTCTCCAGGTTAAGGGCCCTTTAATGAACCCGATAAATCCCCGCGACTCAGCGCCGCGAGCTCAATGCAAAACCTCCGGACCGGATCCGGGCGGCACATCTATAAACAGGGACTCCGCATCCACGGCGTCGAAGCGATAGGCGCGGTTGCAGAATTCGCAGCGGACCTCGACCCGGCCCTCCTCACGCAGCAGTTCGGTGATCTCGTCGCGACCAAGCATACGCAGCGTGCTCTCCACACGACCCTGGCTGCAGGAACAGCAAAAGCGGACCGGCTGGGCCTCGAACAGACGCAGGTCGTCCTGGTGGAACAGCCGTCGCAGGATGTCCCGATCGGTCAGATGCCGGAGTTCGTCGCGCGACAGCGTGTCCGCCAGCACCTGCAGATGTTCCCATGCATGCTCCGCCTCATCACCCCAGGAATCGGGCAAACGCTGCAGCATCATGCCGGCGGCGCCGTCTGCACCGGTGGCCAGCCACAGCCGCGTAGGTACCTGCACCGAGTTCTGAAAATAGGTCTCCAGCGACTCGGCCAGGCTGGCGCCGGTGATGGGCACGATACCCTGATAGCTCTCCTGACCCTGACCGGTTTCGATCGTGATCGCGACCCGGCCTTCGCCGGACAGACTACGCAGATCACCCTCGGGAGCCTCGCCGCGCCACTTTGCGAGGCCGCGGATTTCCTGCTGATTGGTGCACTGAACCACCAGCAGATGCATCGGGCCGTCGCCGGACAACTGCAGCGTCAGCTTGCCTTCGAACTTGAGTGTCGACGCCAGCAACACTGCCGCCGCCAGCGCCTCGCCGAGGGCGCGGCGGATGGCCGGCGGATAATCGGCCTGAGCGGTGATCTGCTGCCAGCTCTCGTCCAGATGGACCAGCTCACCGCGGACCGGCATGTGTTCAAACAGGAACCGGTGCAGACAATCCGCGTCGTTGAGCCCGCGCGACTCAACCATTCAGCATCTCTTTGAGCAGCTTGTTCACTTCCGCCGGGTTGGCCTGGCCGCGGGTCGCTTTCATCACCTGACCGACAAAGAACCCGAACAGCTTGTCCTTGCCCGACCGGTATTGCTCGAGCTGGCCTGGATTGTCCGCCAACACCTGCTGGATCACCGCCTGGATGGCGCCACTGTCGGTGATCTGTTTCAGACCGCGGGCTTCGATGATGGCGTCGGCGCTGCCTTCGCCCGCCCACATGGCCTCGAACACGCTCTTGGCGATCTTGCCGGAGATCGTGCCATCCTCGATCCGGCACAACATTCCGGCCAGCGCTTCCGCGCTCACCGGGCTCGCTTCGATTCCGATCCCGTCCTTGTTGAGGGCGCCGGAGAGGTCGCCCATGACCCAGTTGGCAGCCACTTTCTTGTCGCCGACACGGCTGGCCACGGCCTCGAAATAGTCCGCCATCGCGCGGCTGGCGCTCAGCAACGAGGCGTCATACGCGGAGAGACCGTAATCGCTGACCAGGCGGTCCTGCTTCTCCCAGGGCAGTTCCGGCAGCTCGGCACGGATCTCATCTACGGTAGCGCGATCGATCTCCACCGGGAGCAGATCGGGATCGGGGAAATAGCGATAGTCGTTGGCCTCCTCCTTGCTGCGCATCGGGCGGGTCTCGTCCCTGGCCGAGTCATACAGGCGGGTTTCCTGGACCACGCTGCCGCCTGATTCGATGATGTCGATCTGCCGCTCGACCTCGAAGTTGATCGCGCGCTCGATAAAACGGAACGAGTTGAGATTCTTGATCTCGGCCCGGGTGCCGAACTCGTGTCGCCCCAGCGGGCGCACGGAAACGTTGGCGTCACAGCGCAGCGAACCTTCCTGCATGTTGCCGTCGCAGATATCCAGATAGCGCACCAGCTGATGGATCAGCTTCATGTAGGCTACGGCCTCGCGCGCGGAGCGCAGATCCGGCTCCGAGACGATCTCCAGCAGCGGCGTGCCGGCGCGGTTGAGATCGATGCCGGAGAGGCCGTGGAAGTCCTCGTGCAGAGACTTGCCGGCGTCTTCCTCCAGATGAGCACGGGTGATACCGACGCGTTTGACTGCGCCGTCATCGAGGGTGATATCGACCCAGCCGTCGTGGACCACCGGCAGTTCGTACTGGCTGATCTGGTAGCCCTTTGGCAGGTCCGGGTAGAAGTAGTTCTTGCGCGCAAAAATCGAGCGCGGTGCCACCGTCGAATGGCTGGCCAGACCGAAGCGCACCGCCATCCGGACCGCCTCCCGGTTGAGTACCGGCAACACGCCCGGATAGCCCAGATCAACCAGACAGGCCTGGGTGTTGGGTTCGGCGCCAAAGGCGGTGGCGGCGCCGGAGAATATCTTGCTGGCCGTTTTCAGCTGGGCATGGATTTCCAGCCCGATGACCACTTCCCAAGTCATGCGTATCCCTCCGTAAGCACAGATCCGGCCGCGCTCACGCGAACTCGCCGCCAGGCGCGAGCCGGTGCCAGTCGGTGACCTGCTGATAGCGATGCGCCGCGTTCAACAACCCGGCCTCGTCAAAGTGACGGCCGATCAGCTGCAGCCCTACTGGCAATCCGTCGACCATGCCGCAGGGCACGGACATGCCGGGCAGACCCGCCAGATTGACGCCGATGGTGTAGATGTCGTTCAGATACATGGTCACCGGATCGTCGGTCTTGGCGCCGAGGGCGAAAGCCGGCGTGGGCGTAGTCGGCCCCAGCAGCAGATCCACGGATGCGAAGGCCTGACGGAAATCCTCGGCGATCAGCTGGCGCACGCGCTGGGCCTTGAGATAATAGGCGTCGTAATAACCCGCCGACAGCACGTAGGCCCCGGTCATGATGCGCCGCTTGACCTCGGCGCCGAAGCCCTCGCCACGGCTGCGCTTGTACATATCCTCCAGGTCCACCGGATCTTCGGCCCGGTAACCGAAACGCACGCCATCGTAGCGCGACAGGTTGGACGAGCATTCGGCCGGCGCTACCACGTAATAGGCAGGCACCGACAGGCCGACATTGGGCAGGCTGACGTCCTCCACCGTTGCACCGAGCTTGCGGAATTCGTCGAGCGCCGCCTGCACCGCCGCGGCGTTGGCCGCGTCCAGGCCCTCGTCAAAGAACTCCCGCGGCACACCCACCCGCAGCCCCTCGAGATCATCGCCCAGCGTGGCCCGGTAGTCCGGGACCGGCTCGTCGACGCTGGTGGAGTCGCGAGGGTCGTGACCGGCCATCGCCGTCAGCATCAAGGCCGCGTCCTCGGCGGTCTGGGTCAGCGTGCCAGCCTGATCCAGGCTCGAGGCAAAGGCGATCATGCCGAAGCGGGAGATCCGCCCGTAGGTCGGCTTGAGTCCGGTGATCCCGGTCAGGGCTGCCGGCTGGCGGATCGAGCCACCGGTATCGGTGCCGGTCGCGGCTGGCGCCAGCCGCGCGGCCACCGCTGCCGCCGACCCGCCGGAGGAGCCGCCCGGGACCTTGTCCAGGTCCCAGGGGTTACGCACCGGGCCGTACCAGCTGGTCTCGTTGGACGAACCCATCGCGAACTCGTCCATGTTTGCCTTGGCCAGCGTGACCATGCCGGCCTCGGCCAGACGCTCGACCGCAAAGGCGTCATAGGGCGCAACGAAATTGTCGAGCATGCGCGAACCGCAGCTGGTGCGGACACCGCGGGTACAAAAAATATCTTTGTGTACCAGAGGGATACCGGTCAAAGGACCGGCCTCACCGGCGCCAAGGACGGCGTCGGCGGCCTCGGCCTGGGCCAGGGCTGCGTCGGCGGTCACGGTCACAAAGGCATTGAGCTTGTCCGCCAGCGCATCGATTCGGGCAAGGAAATGGCGCGTCAATTCGACACTGCTGACCTCCCGCGCGTGGAGCGCGGCTGAGAGTTCGGCCAGGGTTCGGGTGTGCATGGAAAAATCCTGTCGTCGTGGCGCCGGGCCCGTGGCACCGGCGGTGAATGAGGGTGGCGGCTCCCGGGGCCACGAAGGCCGGGAGCGTTTGATCGCGGATTATTCGATGACCTTGGGCACCAGATAGAGGCCGCGCTCGGTGCGGGATGCGTTGGTCTGGAACAGCTCGCGCTGGTTTTCCTCGGTCACTGCATCAACCCGCAGCGGCTGCGTCATATGCAATGGGTGAGCCATCGGCTCGACCTTGTCGGTCTCCGCGTCATCGAGTTGCGCCACGAAATCAATGATTCGGGAGAGGCTCTCCACATATCCGGGCACCTCGTCCGCGGAGATCCGCAGACGAGCCAGATGGG
This sequence comes from uncultured Gammaproteobacteria bacterium, assembly GCA_947259915.1. GTDB lineage: Bacteria > Pseudomonadota > Gammaproteobacteria > Steroidobacterales > XN24 > CAMYOC01. Next base: position 41,971 of record CAMYOC010000003.1, on the reverse strand, counting down.
CGATGTTTTCCACCTCGTGTCGGGTCAGTGCCATGCGTCACTCCTGAGCAGATTCGAGCGCGATCAGACAAGCTGGCTATAATACATCGCCGCTTGCCGTCAGTCGCCCCCGTTGCTAGATTTAGGCGTTTATCCGACCCCTCCCCCCTGACAGGATCTGCACTCACATGCTCAAAAGCCTGCGCGGTTACTTTTCCAACGATCTTTCCATCGACCTGGGCACCGCGAATACCCTGATATACCTGCGCGGCAAAGGCATCGTGCTCAACGAGCCATCGGTCGTCGCGATCCGCGAGGAAACTGCCCGGGGTGGCCGCGCCGTCCAGGCGGTCGGCGCAGAAGCGAAGAACATGCTGGGCCGGACACCGGGCAATATCACCGCCATCCGGCCGCTCAAGGACGGTGTCATCGCCGATTTCACCGTCACCGAGAAGATGCTTCAACATTTCATCAAGAAAGCCCACGGCAGCCGCTACTTCCGCCCCAGCCCGCGAGTGCTGGTCTGCGTGCCCTACGGATCGACCCAGGTCGAGCGACGCGCGATCCGCGAGTCCGCCGAGGGCGCCGGCGCGCGCAAGGTCTACCTGATCGAAGAACCGATGGCGGCGGCGATCGGCGCCGGCATGCCGGTACACGAAGCACGGGGCTCGATGGTCCTGGACGTCGGCGGCGGCACCTCCGAAGTCGCCGTCATCTCCCTCAACGGCATCGTTTACGCCGCTTCGGTGCGGGTCGGCGGCGATCGTTTTGACGAAGCGATCATCGCCTATGTGCGCCGCAACTATGGCATCCTCATCGGCGAAGCGACCTCCGAGCGGATCAAGCACGACATCGGCTCCGCCTACCCCGGCGAAGAGGTGCGCGAGATCTCGGTCAAGGGGCGCAATCTCTCAGAAGGGGTGCCGCGCAGCTTTACCCTCAACAGCAACGAGATCCTCGAAGCACTGCAAGAACCGCTGCAGGGCATCGTCGGCGCGGTGAAGGCGGCCCTCGAGCAGACACCGCCGGAACTGGGCGCCGATGTGGCCGAGCGCGGCATCGTACTGACCGGTGGTGGCGCCATGCTGCGCGATCTGGACAAGCTGCTGATGGAAGAGACCGGCCTGCCGGTCGTTATCGCCGATGAGCCGTTGACCTGCGTCGCCCGCGGCGGCGGCAAAGTGCTGGAGCTTATGGACCAGCACGGACCCGGGCTATTCGGGCTCGAATAGCCCGGGCTGGCGCCGCAGCGCGGCTCGGGCGAGAATACTCGCCCATGGCGAAAATCCCCGCACCCACCGTGAGTTAAGCGGGCTGCAACACAGCGATCACAAGCCCATGTTCACGCGCGGCCCCTCTCTGGGCATGCGCTTGTTCCTGCTGGCGGTGTGTTCGATTCTGTTGATGTACCTGGATCACCAGCGCGGTCATTTGCAGACCGTGCGCCAGGCGCTGTCGGTTGCCGCCTACCCCATCCGTGTCATCGTCGATCTGCCATCCCGCGCCTTTCTATGGGCAGGCGACGCGCTGAGCACGCGGCGCTCGCTGCAGGAAGACAATACGCAGCTGCGCGGGGAGCAGCTCGAGGCCCGGGTGCGGCTGCAGCGACTCGAGACACTGCAGGCCGAAAACGACCGCCTGCGTGCGCTGCTGGAATCGCGACCGCGCCTGCCGGACCGCATCCTGGTTGCGGAGATCCTGTCGGTAGACCTGGATCCGTTCCGCCATCGCCTGGTGATCGACAAGGGTATCGCCGATGGTCTCTATGTCGGACAGGCCATGCTCGACGCCGCTGGCGTCGTCGGCCAGGTTACGCGAGTCGAACAGCTCAGCGCCGAGGCCATCATGATCAGCGATCCTGGTCACGCCACGCCGGTGGAGATCAATCGCAACGGCCTGCGCACCATCGCCCTGGGCACCGGCGACAGCGGCCGGCTGTTGTTACCATTCTTGCCCAACAACGCAGACGTCAAGGCTGGCGACCTGCTTGTCACCTCGGGCCTGGGCGACGCGTTCCCCTATGGCTATCCGGTGGCACGGGTGCTGACGGTGGATCGCCGACCCGGCGAACCCTTTGCCGAAATCATCGCTAACCCGAGCGCGGCGCTGAACCGTGAGCGCGAGGTGTTGCTGGTGTGGCAACAGGATCGCGTGCCGGACGAGACCACCTTAAGCGACGACGGGGACGAGACCGAAGACGCGGCCGCGGCAGCGGACCCCGAGCCATGAGTAATCGCTACCGCATCTGGCCGGTACTGGCGTTTTTCCTGGTGGCGATGTCGCTGGAAGTCGCGCCGATGCCGGAGGCCGTAGCCCCCTGGCGTCCGCCATGGGTGGCCTTATCGGTGATCTACTGGAGCATGCACCGGCCGGGCCGCTACGGGGTCGGGGTCGCCTGGCTGATTGGGCTGCTGCTGGATGTGCTGAAAGGGGCGGTACTCGGCCAGAACGCGCTGTCCCTGGCACTGGCCGCCTATGTGACGATCAAACTGTGCCAGCGACTGCGCGTATTCCCGATCTGGCAGCAGGCCATATCGGTCAGCCTGATTATCGCGGTGCTGGGTTTTTTCGGATTCTGGATCGACGGCATGACCGGCAAACTCCAGGGCGGCTGGTTGCGTCTGGCACCAGTCATTTCGTCGATGGTGGTGTGGCCGCCGTTGACCTGGTTTGCCGACCGCTTGGTCGCGTCGCGGGTCAGGCGCTGAAGTCGTGACAACGCGACTAAAGGACCATTGGCGCGAGCAGCGGCTGTTCCTGGCCCGGGTGCTCGCCTCCGGTGCCATCGTCGTCGGCCTGACCCTGTTCGTGATGGTGCGACTGGTCGATCTGCAGGTGCTGCGATTCGAGCATTTCAGTGAACTCTCGCGGGGTAACCGGGTGCGGATCGAGCCACTGCCGCCGACCCGGGGGCTGATCTACGACCGCAACGGCATCGTGCTGGCGGAGAACCTGCCGTCCTATCAGCTGGAGATGATCCCGGAACAGGTGGACGACATCGACGCCAGCCTCGAGGCACTGGTCGGGCTGGGACTGCTCCAAGCAGATGATCTGGAGCGGGTGCGCACGGACATCCGGCGGCAGCCGAATTTTCGCCCGGTGGCCCTGCGTTATCGCCTCAGCGAGGAAGAAGTGGCGCGCTTTGCGGTGCGCCGACAGCAATTCCCTGGGGTGGAGATCCAGGCGCGCCTGATCCGTCATTACCCCTACGGGTCGGTGGCGGTGCATGCGCTGGGCTATGTCGGCAGTGTCAGCCAGGCCGATCTCCAGCGACTGGAACCGGGCGACTATGCGGGCACCACGCATACCGGCAAGATCGGCGTCGAGTTTGCCCAGGAAGACGCGTTACACGGCAGCGTCGGTTACCGTCAGGTGCTGGTCAACGCTCAGGGCCGCATTCTGCAGGAGCTGGAACGCACCAGCCCCAGCCCCGGATCAGACGTCTTCCTCACGCTCGATCTGGAGCTGCAACTGGCCGCGGAAGCCGCGCTGGCCGGGCGCCGAGGCTCGATCGTCGCCATCGACCCCCGCAACGGCCACGTGCTTGCCCTGGTCAGCCAGCCGGGATACGACGCCAACCTGTTTAGCGCCGGCATCTCGACGCGGGAATACCGCGGGCTGCAGGAAGACCCGGATATCCCGCTGTTCAATCGCGCCCTGCGTGGCCTCTATCCGCCGGGCTCGACGATAAAGCCGGTGCTCGGTCTGGCCGGTCTGCATTATGGAGCGGTGGCACCCTGGCAGCGCGTCTATTGTCTCGGCTACTACACCCTGCCCGGCAGCAGCCATCGCTTCCGCGACTGGAAGCGTGGCGGCCACGGCCCGATGAACCTGCATGACGCCGTCGCCCAATCCTGTGACGTCTATTTCTATGAGCTGGCGCTGAAGCTCGGTATCGACAACATGCATGACTTCCTCGACGGCTTTGGCCTTGGCCATCGCAGCGGCATCGATGTGCCGGCGGAGAAAGCCGGCACGCTGCCGTCACGCGAATGGAAGCGGAATAATTTCCGGCGCCGCGAGGACCAGGTCTGGTTCCCCGGCGAGACCCTGATCACCGGCATCGGCCAGGGCTTTCTGCAGACCACACCCCTGCAGCTGGCGCAAATGACTGCGTTCATCGCCGGGCGCGGCCAGGCATTCCGGCCGACCCTGGTGGCCGCGGTCAGCGACCCCGCCAGCAGCGACATGCTCGAATTCGAACCCGAGGCCCTGACCCCGGTCGAGGTCAGCGATCCTGCGCTGTGGGACGCCGCCATAGAGGGCATGATCGAGGTCATGCACGGGCCTCGGGGCACGGCCCGCGCGGCCGGCGCTGACGCACCTTACCGGATCGCCGGCAAGACCGGCACGGCTCAGGTGGTCAACATCGCTCAGGATGAAAAGTATGACGCAGAGGAACTGGACGAGCGGCTGCGCGACCACGCCCTGTTTATCGCGTTTGCGCCGGCAGAGGATCCGCGCATCGCCGTGTCCGTGTTGGTGGAGAACGGTGGCAGCGGCAGCGGCACCGCGGCACCGCTGGCACGGGAAGTGCTGGATAATTATCTGCTGCGTGAAACCCAATGATGATGCTCGACGAACCGCTGGACCGGCCGCGGCCCATCTCGGTCGCGCAACGCCTGCTCACCGGCCTGCGGCTGGATGGCCCGCTGCTGTTCGCCATCCTGATGGTCTGTGCGTTTGGGTTGTTCGTGCTGTATAGCGCCGGTGGCTACAACCCTGACCTGCTTACGCGTCAGTCGGTGCGCATCGGCATCGCGGTCGTGGTGATGCTGATCGTCGCGCAGATACCGCCGAAAATGATGCGCATGTGGGCACCGTGGCTTTTCGCCATTGGTCTCGGTCTGCTGATCCTGGTGCTCACCGTCGGCGAGGTCGGCAAAGGCGCCCAGCGCTGGCTGGACGTGGGCCTGCTGCGCTTCCAGCCCTCGGAGGTTATGAAGCTGGCCGCGCCTATGATGGCGGCCTGGTATCTGCGCGAACGGCCGCTGCCGCCGAGGATCTCGGAAGTGCTGGTGGTGATCGCGGGCATCGTGATCCTGCCGGCAGCGCTGATCGCTCGCCAGCCGGATCTGGGTACCGCGCTGTTGATCGCCGCCTCCGGGCTGATCGTGATCCTGCTGGCCGGACTGTCTCTGCGTCTGATCCTGGTCTCGGCCGTGCTGACCCTGGCGGCAGCACCGTTGCTGTGGTTCAACATGCACGACTATCAGCGTCAGCGGGTGCTGACTTTTCTCAATCCGGAGAGTGACCCGCTGGGCTCGGGCTATCACATCATCCAATCGAAGATCGCCATCGGCTCCGGCGGGGTGTTTGGCAAAGGCTGGCTAAACGGCACTCAGGCCCAGCTCGAATTTCTGCCCGAACGTGCCACTGACTTCATCTTCGCGGTGCTGGGTGAAGAGTTCGGATTGCTCGGTCTGTGCAGCCTGCTGCTGATGTACATCTTTATCGTGATGCGCGGGCTCTACATCGCGACCCAGGCCCAGGATACCTTCGGCCGCCTGCTGGCCGGAAGCATCAGCCTGACCTTTTTCGTCTACGTTTTCGTCAACACCGGCATGGTTACCGGCCTGCTGCCGGTGGTCGGCGTACCGCTGCCGCTGATCAGCTACGGCGGTACCTCGATGGTGACCCTGATGGCCGGTTTCGGTATTCTCATGTCGGTCCATTCGCACAGGAAGCTTGTCACCCAGTGAACATCCTTATCCGGCCGGCCAGGATCCTCGGCGCTATCTGCATAGCGTTGCTCGCGCCCGGCGTTGGCCACGCCCTCGACACCTCCAGACCGGACGTGCAGGTGTTCGTGGCGCGTATGGTCAGCGAACACGGCTTTAGTGAAGAAGAGTCGCTGCAGATCCTCGGCCAGGCCGAAATCCAGCCGCGCATCATCGAGGCCATGGACCGGCCGGCGGAGAAGGTCAAGCCCTGGTATGAGTACCGCAAGATCTTCATCACCGAAAAACGCATCGCCGCCGGCGTCGAATTCTGGGACACCCATCGCGAGCTGCTCGAGCGTGTCAGCGCCGAAACCGGCGTGCCGCCGCAGATCATCGTCGGCATCCTCGGTGTGGAGACCTTCTACGGCCGCATCACCGGCTCTTACCGCGTGCTGGATGCGCTGGCCACGATTGCCTTTGAGTATCCGCCGCGCAGCAAATTCTTTACCCGGGAGCTGGAACAATTCCTGCTGCTGAGCCGTGAACAGGGTCTCGACCCTCTGAGTGCCACCGGCTCCTACGCCGGCGCCATGGGTGGCCCCCAATTCATCTCCAGCAGCTACCGCGCCTACGCCGCTGACGGCGACGGCGACGGCCGCATAGACCTTTGGCAGAGCTGGCCCGATGTCGTCGCCAGCGTCGCCAACTACTTCAAGGCACACAAATGGCAGACCGGCGAGCGGGTGGTCACCCGCGCCAACGGCAGCGTCCCGCAGACGGCGCTGTCGCAGGGTCTGCGTCTGGATCAGACCCCCAGCGCACTGGCGGCGGCGGGCGTGGATTTCGATTGCAGCGGTGACACCGGCGACCAAGCCATGCTGTTCGAACTGGAACAGGAAAGCGGCCCGGAATACTGGGTGGGGTTCAAAAACTTCTACGTCATCACCCGCTATAACCGCAGCAACATGTACGCGATGGCCGTGCATCAGCTCGGCCACGAGATAGCGGCGAGGGTCAACGACGTTGCGCAACCCGGCTAGGTCTCGCTGGCCATGGCTCGTCGTGGCCGTCGTGCTGGTGGCAGGCTGCGGCCGGCCGGTCCATACCGACCGTGCCCCATCGCGGCCACCGGACGTATCCAGCGTCCCCGACGCGGTGCCGCGTCATGAGGCGCGCAGCAGCCGCGGCAACCCGAAATCATATGAAGTCTTCGGCCGGCGTTACTATGTGCTGGATTCCGCCAATGGCCATGTCGAGCGCGGCGTCGCCTCCTGGTATGGAGAGAAGTTCCACGGCCGGCTGACCTCCAGCGGCGAGCCCTACGATATGTATGTGATGACAGCGGCCCACAAGACGCTGCCGCTGCCTACCTATGCCCGGGTCACCAATCTCGCCAACGGCCGCAGCGTGGTGGTCAAGGTCAATGATCGCGGTCCTTTCGTCGACAATCGCATCGTCGATCTGTCCTACGCCGCCGCCGCGCGCCTGGACATGCTGCGCGCCGGAACAGCCATGGTCGAGCTTAAAGTAATCGAGCCCGGCGGCGCCGCGGCGCCGCCGCAGCCTGCGCCAGCAACCGCGACCCTGGCCACCGTCGACGCCGCGGCCGGCGGCGACAAGATATATGTCCAGGTCGGCGCGTTCGGCGAGGACCGCAACGCCCGCAATCTCGCCGAACGCCTGCGCGAACGCGGTGTCGAGGACGTGGTGGTGCGGGCGGACCGGGGCGGTAGCCTCTACCGGGTCCGCGTCGGGCCGGTCTCCAGCGTCGAGTACTTCGACTGGGTCGTGGCCCAGGCCGAGGCACTGGGTATCGATGACGCACACATGGCGATGGAATAGGCCGCTACTTTTCACGCCGCCGAGACGTTAGACTTGGCAGCCTCGCGTATTGACTGAATTCAAAGAATCCCTGGAGAAAATGCCAAGCAAGCGAAGCCCGGGCGCCCTGCTGTTCGCCCTCTGTGCCCTGTGCACCTTACCCGCCGTCGGTTCCGATCTGCGGCCGGTGCCCGCACCGCCAGCCGTACAGGCGGAAAACTTCCTGCTGGTGGATTTCCACAGCAACGAGGAACTGGCGGCGAAGGAGCCCGATGCCCCGATCGAGCCGGCCAGCATCACCAAGGTGATGACCGCCTACGTCATCTTCCGTGAACTGGCTGCGGGCAATATCGCCCTGCAGGACACAGTCACTATCAGCGACCACGCGTGGCGCAAGAGCATGGGCACCTCGCGCATGTTCCTCGAGCCGCGCACCCAGGTCACGGTAGAACAGCTGCTGCAGGGCATGATCATACAATCCGGCAACGACGCCAGCATCGCGCTGGCCGAACACGTGGCCGGCAGCGAAGATACCTTTGCAGCGTTGATGAACGCCTACGCGGCGGAACTCGGTCTGCAAAACTCGAACTGGCTCAACAGCACCGGATTGCCGGACAAAGGCCACTACACCACGGCCCGGGATCTGGTGCGGCTGGCACGGGCGGTGATCAGCGAATTCCCGGACTATTACGCCTGGTATTCACAGCCCTCGTACACCTACAACGGCATCTCGCAACCAAACCGCAATCGTCTGCTCGGCGACTCCGGCGTCGACGGCATGAAGACAGGCTGGACCGACAGTGCCGGCTACTGTCTGCTGACCTCGGCCGAACGGGATGGACGACGTGTGATCTCGGTAGTGCTCAACAGCCCCAGCGGACGCACCCGGGTGGCGGCGAGCAAGGCTCTGCTCAACTACGGCTTCCGCTTTTTCGAGACCCACCGGCTGTATGGCGCCGGCGATGAAGTGACCCGACAGCGGGTCTGGAAGGGCAGCGTGGAGCAGATCGGAATTGGTCTGCAACAGGACCTGTTTTTGACCGTGATCCGCGGCCGCTACGAAGATCTTTCCGCGGCCATGGAAATACAAACGCCGCTGATGGCGCCGCTCGATGCCGAACAATCCGTAGGCACGCTCACGGTCACGCTCGATGACGAACCCGTGGCCGAGCGGCCCCTGTTCCCGCTACAGAAGGTGGATGAAGGCAGCTTGTGGCAGCAGCTGTCCGACAGCGTGTTGATGTGGTTCGAGTAGGCGCACGCACGGAGGCTTCGGGGGCATGAGCGAGAAAGACACCCCGCTCGAGTTCCCTTGCGATTTTCCGGTCAAGATCGTCGGCAAAGCGGACCAGGGCTTTGAGGCGATGGTCACGCAAATCGTCGCGCGCCATGCCGGTCCGCTGGAGCCGGACCATATCCGCGGCCGGCCCAGCCGAGATGGCAAATTTGTCGCCCTCACCTGCCTGATCCGCGCTGAGAGCAAGGCCCAGCTGGACGGGCTCTACGAGGAATTGAGCCAGCATCCAGACATCCTGATGGTGCTGTGAACGCGCCACTGTCGCCGCAGATTCGCCAGCTCGGGCGCGTGGACTACGAGCCGACCTGGCGGCGGATGCAGCAATTCACTGAGCAACGCGACGCCGGTACCGCCGACGAAATCTGGTTCCTCGAGCACCCGCCAGTGTTCACCCTGGGCATGAACGCAAGTCTCGAACACGTGCTGGCGCCGGGCCAGATCCCGCTGGTCGAGATCGACCGCGGCGGCCAGGTGACCTATCACGGGCCCGGGCAGCTGGTGGTGTATCCGCTGCTGGACATCGGCAGGCTCGGCTTGACCGTGCGCGCGCTGGTTTGCGCGCTCGAGCAGGCGGTGATCGACACAGCGGCGAGCTGGGGCCTCGAGGCCTATGGCCGGCGCGACGCGCCAGGCGTCTACGTGGAAGGGCGCAAGCTGGCCAGCCTCGGTCTGCGCATCCGCCGCAACTGCTGCTACCACGGCCTGGCCTTTAACGTGGACATGGATCTGGAGCCGTTCGGGCGCATCAACCCATGCGGCTATCAGGGTCTGGAAGTCACCCGGCTCGCCGATCTGGGGGTCGAGGCGACGGTGCCAGAGGTCGGCGCGCGGCTACGCCCCCGCCTGCTCGCAGGTCTTGGTCTGCCGGATGCGCCGGTGCGCGCCGCCGGTTAGGTGCCAGCGGTCTGTCTGAGGGCTTCCAGCCGCGCTACGGTGCCGATGTCGCTCCATACGCCGTCCCAGACTTCCCCGCTGACCTCACCTCTGTCCATGGCCGCGGTCAGCAGCGGGGCCAGTGGAAAACGCCCGGGTCCGCATTCATCAAACAGGGCAGCCCGATAAAGACCGATGCCGCTGAAGGTAAGCCGGGCGCCCGGCGGCGCGGTCGCCAGCCGTCCCTGGTGCAGATAAAAATCGCCGTGCGGATGATGTTCCGGATTGGGCACCATCACCAGGTGGGCGAGCCTGGCCTCGGGCATCACCAGCCCAGCCAGATCCAGATCGGTCCATACATCGCCGTTGATCACCAGGAACGGTCCCTCGCCGAGCCACGGGAGCGCGCGGACTATGCCGCCGCCGGTCTCCAGCGGCGGCTCGCCTTCGCGGGAGAAGTGCAAGCGCAGACCCCAGCGCTGACCATCGCCCAAAGCGGCGATGATCGCCTCGGCCAGCCAGCTGACATTGATCACGACCTCCTGCAGCCCGGCTTCGGCAAGCGCTTTGAGGTGCCATTCGATCATCGGCTTGCCCGCGACCGGCAGCAGCGGTTTGGGCAGCGTATCCGTCAACGGGCGCATACGCTCACCGCGGCCGGCGGCAAGGATCATCGCGCATCGCGATGGCGTCCCGGCATCCTCTTGCTGAGGACCCGGACGCGGTTTGGAACTCTCACCCCCTGCCATGGTCGCAACGCTCCGTCATTGAAGGGCACAGACAAGTGTGCCATGTTAGCGCCAGTTCAGACCAAGGCCGCGAGAATGACAACAGAACGACTCGCGCCGGCAGTGCTTGCGCTGCTGATGCTCGGCCAGATTCCGGCGGCGTCGGCGGAACCGCAAGACTGTCCGCAACCGGTCGTCGAGCCTTTAGCGGACGACAGTGACAACGGCAAACTCTCGGTCACCGCGGATCGCGCGGAAGTGACCCGCGAAGGCGCATCGGTGTTCACCGGCAGCGTAGAACTGATCCAGGGCCCGCACCGGATCGATGCCGACCGCGTCAATTACGATCCCGAGACCAGTGTCGTCACTATCGAGGGTGAAGCCAGCTACCGTGAGCCACGCATGCAGGTGGAGGCGCGCGATCTGAGTTACAACACAGAGACCGAAGAGGCGCAGTTCCGCGACGCCGACTTCGTGCTGCCCGGGCGCCCGGCGCGGGGCCGCGCCGACCGCATCCGCATCCGCGGTGACGGCAAGGTCAAGCTCGACGACGTGATCTATACCACCTGCATGGATGATGATCCGGACTGGGAGTTCTCGGCCGAGAAGCTGGAGCTGAACACCCGGGATTCCAAGGGCTCGGCGCGTGGTGTAAAGCTGGATTTTCTCGGCGTACCCGTCGCCTATCTGCCTTACATCTCGTTCCCGCTGGACAAGAGCCGCAAGTCCGGTTTGCTGTTCCCGGAATTCCGCAACTCGGACAGTTCAGGCACCGAAGTGCGGGTACCGTTCTACTGGAACATCGCGCCGAATTATGACGCCACCATTACCCCGCGCGTAATGTCCAAACGCGGCGTACAGTGGCTGTCGGAGTTCCGTTATCTGCGCCCGGCCAGCGCCGGCCTGCTCGAACTGGAGTACCTGCACAGCGACAACGAGAGTGACGGCAATCGGCGGCTCACTCACTGGGAACACGACGGCCGCTTTCGCGAAGGCTGGCGCTTCGCCAGTGACATCTCCGAGGTATCCGATAAGCAATATTTCGAAGATCTCGGCACCAGCGCCAGCGCCACCAGCCAGACCCATTTGCTGCGCAACCTGGAGATCGAGTATCTGGCCAGGAACTGGCAGGTGGTCTTTCGCGGGCGCAACTACCAGACCATCGACGATGAGATCGTCTCTGACGACAAACCCTACGAGCGTCTGCCCCAGGTTCTGTTCAACGGCTCTTTACCCACCGGATTGTCCGCGCTGCGCTTTGACTGGAGCAGTGAGTTCGTAAATTTCCGTCGCGACAGCGGCGTCGAGGGCCTCCGCGCCACCGTGGAACCTGCATTGCGTCTGCCTATCGAAGGCCCGGGTTATTTCCTGGTACCCAAGGTCGCCTGGCATGCATCTCAATATGACCTCGACAACACCGCACCGGGTGAAGACGATAGCCCGTCAATGTCGGCGCCGATCGTGAGCGTTGACAGTGGGCTGTTATTCGAGCGCTCGGCCGGCGATGGCCGTTATCTGCAGACGATCGAGCCACGGATGCTCTACGCCTATATCCCGGACCGCAACCAGGACGACATACCGATATTCGACACGGGTTTGCCGGATTTCAACTCGGTGCAGTTGTTCCGGCCTAACCGTTTTGTCGGCGGCGACCGGCTGGGCGATACCGACCAGTTCAGCCTCGGCATCACCTCGCGCCTGCTGCGGGAAAACACCGGCCGCGAATTCCTGACCGCCACGCTGGGTCAGATCTTCTATCTCGGCGACAGAGAAGTCGGTCTGCCCGATGAGCCCGCGGACGAAGACAACGAGTCGGACATGGTGCTGGAACTGGGTCTGGATATCTTCAAAAACTGGAACGCCGACCTGGGCTATCAGTGGGATGTCAGCGACAACAGCACGTCGCTGGCCGAGGTACGTCTGCAATACCGGCCGGAATCCAACAAAGTGGCCAATATCTCCTACCGTTACCGTCCCGACATCCTGGAACAGGCGGAGATTTCGCTGGGCTGGCCCCTGACCCGCCACTGGAGCTTTGTCGGGCAGCTGGAATACTCGCTGCGGGAAGACGCCTCGATCGAGCGTCTGGTCGGTCTGCAATATGAGAGCTGTTGCTGGGCGGCTCGCCTCGCCAGCCAGCGCAACATCAGCAACCGGGACGGTTCCCGCGACACCTCGGTGTTGTTCCAGATCGAGTTCAAGGGCCTGGCCGGTGTCGGCAGCGGTGCCCGTGAACGCTTCGAAAGTGATATTCTTGGGTACTCCGTCTACGAGTAATACGCACCGGTTCCAGACTATGCGTACCCTGTCTTTTTTGTTCTTGATCGCCAGTTTCCTGGCCAGCACCGGCGTGCGTGCGCAGGAGACCCTGAGCAATACCGGCGTGTTGCTGGATCGTATCGTCGCCGTGGTCAACGATGGTGTCATCCTGCAGTCGCAGATGGATTCCAAGGTCGACCTAGTGGCCGGGCAGCTGCGCGATCAAAACACTGCGCTGCCCCCACGGGAAGTCCTGGAGAGCCAGGTTCTGGAACAGCTCATCACCCAGGAAGTGCAGCTGCAGCGAGCCGGCCGTCTCGGCGTGCGGGTCCCGGACGCCATGCTTAACAGCACGCTGCAACGGGTGGCCCAGCGCAACGGCATCTCGCTTTCCGATCTGCCCCGGGCGATGGCGTCCCAGGGCATCGACTATCGCCAGTACCGCGAGGACATGCGCAACGAGATGATCCTGGATTCCCTGCGCCAGCGCGACGTGGTGGCGCGGATCTCGGTCTCCGAGCGGGAAATCGAGCGCTTTCTGGATAAACAGGAGAGTAGCGTCGGCGATCAGATCGACTACGAGTTGTCCCATATCCTGATCTCGGTCGACCCCAATGCCACCCCGGAAGAGGTGGGCGAAGCCGGTGAGCGTATCGAGGAGCTTTACCAGCGCCTGGTCGCGGGCGAGGACTTTGCCGAGCTCGCCGTGGAATATTCCCAGGGCCAGAACGCGCTGGACGGCGGTGACCTGGGCTGGCGCAAGGGCGCGCAGTTGCCGCCGGTTTTCTTCGACGCCATCGACGATCTTCAGCCGGGCGAATTCACTGATCCGATCCGTAGCCCCAGCGGCTTCCATCTGCTCAAGCTCAACGACGTCCGCGGCGCCGAGAAGATCATCGTGCTGCAGACCCGGGTCAGCCATATCCTGCTGCAGCCCAACGAAGTCCTGGACGAGACCGCGGTCGAACAAAAGCTGCTCCAGCTGCGGGGGCGGATCGAGGACGGCGAGGATTTTACCGACGTAGCCCGTATCGAATCCGAGGATCCGGGTTCGGCGCCGCTCGGCGGCGACCTCGGCTGGACCGGTACTGGTACGTTCGTCCCGGTATTCGAGGATCAGCTGGCAAGACTGGAGCCGGGACAGATGAGCATGCCGTTTCGCACCGAGTTCGGCTGGCATCTGGTGCTGTTGGTGGATCGTCAGGAGCGCGACACGACTGAAGAGGTCAAACGCCAGCGCGCGATCCAGGCTATCCGCGCCAGCAAACAGGAACAGGAGACCGAGATCTGGCTGCGCGAACTCCGCGACGAGGCCTACGTCGAGGTTCGGGGCTAACCCGCCCCGCTCTCCCGCTGCGGCCGCACCCGGCCTGACCATCCGATGAATCGCTCATTGCCCGTCATCGCCCTGACCCCCGGCGAACCTGCCGGCATCGGGCCTGACATCAGTCTCGCTCTGGCCGCCCGTGAGCTGCCGGTGCGGCTGATCGCCTTCGCCGATCGCGACATGCTCGATGATCGCGCCCGGCGGCTCGGCTTGACCGTCAGCCTCGAGAGCGCGACGCAAGACCTGCCGCAACATCGGCCGGGCACGCTGCTTGTGCATCACATACCGCTCGCCGCGCCGATCCGATGCGGCGAGCCTGATCCGGCCAACGCCACCGCCATCCTCGCCACGCTGGACGCGGCCGTGGACGCGTGTCAGGCGGGCCGCTGCCAGGCCATCGTGACCGCCCCGCTGCAAAAAAGCGTCATCAATGACGCCGGCATCCCGTTCTCGGGACACACCGAGTATCTGGCCGCGCGCACCGGCGCCGAGCTGCCGGTGATGATGTTGGCGGCCGGCGAGCTGCGCGTGGCGCTGGCGACCACCCATCTACCGCTACGCGCGGTGGCGGACGCGATCACGCGACCGCGGCTACAGCGGGTAATCGAAATCCTGCACCGGGAGCTGGGCCAGCGCTTCGACATACCGCGGCCGCGGATTCTCGTCTGTGGTCTCAATCCCCATGCCGGCGAAGGCGGCCATCTGGGGCGCGAGGAACTGGAGATCATCGCACCGACACTGACATCGCTGCGCGAACGCGGCATGGATCTGGTCGGCCCGTTGCCCGCTGATACCCTGTTTACGCCGCGACATCTGAGCGGCGCCGACGCGGTCCTGGCCATGTACCACGATCAGGGCCTGCCGGTGCTGAAATACGCCGGTTTTGGTCGGGCGGTCAATATCACGCTTGGACTGCCGCTGGTGCGGACTTCGGTGGACCACGGCACCGCGCTGGACCTGGCCGGCAGCGGCCGCGCCGATGCCGGCAGCCTCTATGAGGCGGTGATCTGCGCCGCACGCATGGTCGGCGCAGCGGACCGGTGAGCCATCGCCCACGCAAGCGCTTTGGCCAGCATTTTCTGCACGATCCCGGCGTCATCGGACGCATCATCACCGCGATCGACCCGCAACCGGGCGAACGGGTGGTGGAGATCGGCCCGGGCCGCGGCGCCATCACCGTGCCGCTGCTGCGGGCGCTTGGCGAACTGGATGTTGTGGAACTGGACCGGGACGTGATCCCGCTCCTCGAGCAGAGTTGCGCCGGGCTCGGCCGGCTACGGGTCCATAGCGCCGACGCGCTGGCTTTCGATTTCGCGGCGCTGGCCGAACCGGATCAGCCCCTGAGGCTGGTCGGCAATCTGCCCTACAACATCTCCACGCCGTTGTTGTTCCACCTGCTGGCACAACAGACGCCGATCCATGACATGCATTTCATGCTGCAAAAAGAAGTGGTGACGCGGATGGCGGCGACGCCCGGCGGCCGCGATTACGGTCGCCTCACGGTGATGCTGGCGGCGCGCTGCCAGGTCGATCACCTGTTTGATATCGGGCCGGGCGCGTTTACGCCACCGCCGCGGGTGCGTTCCGCATTCGTACGGCTGACGCCATGGCCGCAGACGCCCTTCCCCGAGGCCGATCCTGCCCTGTTCGCCCAGGTCGTATCCCAGGCTTTTTCGATGCGCCGCAAAACTCTGCGCAACAGCCTGAGGCCGCTGCTCGATGCGGACACCATCGCCGCCACGGATTGCGATCCATCGGCCCGCGCTGAGACCCTTGCGCCTGACGACTTCGCCCGGCTGGCGGTAGCGCTCGGCCGTAAGGTGCAGCCAAGCGGAGACTGAGGCCGGTGCGCTCAAAGGCGTTCCGCATCACGTATACTTTGGATAAAAGGTTTCCGCTCAAGCCGATGCCAGCCGGCAGGCGCCGGAAGCGGGCAGACAGGGGGTGACGAACATGACGGATTATCGACGCATTCTCGTGGCCATCGACCTGTCCGAGGCCAGCGGGCCGGTACTGGAACAATCGTTGCACCTGAGCCGTAGTTTAGGTGCCGAGCTTCATCTTCTGCACGTGGTCGAATACATACCGGTAGAACCTATGGGCGAGGCGCTCCTGCCGGCGGTAGACATCGAGCAGGAGCTGGCCGAAGGCGCCCGCCGCCGCCTCGAAGAACTGGCCAGCCAGGCTGGCGCGGCCGAGCATGAACGTCAGGTCGTCACCGGCAGCGTCAAGAGCGAAGTGATCCGTGTCGCCGAGGAGCTGGAGGCGGACCTCATCGTCATTGGCAGCAAGGAGCGCCATGGACTCGGCGTAATGGTCAATCTGACCGAAGACACCATCCTTCACGCCGCACCCTGCGACGTGCTGGCGGTCCGCGTCCGACGGTGATTGCGGCATCCGTCATGAAGCCTGCTGCACAGACCATCCGGGTTCACGTCGACACCACCTTCGTGCCTGAGCAATCCGACCCGGACACGGATCGCTATGTGTTTGCGTATACGATCACGATCCGCAACGAGGGTGCCGTGCCGGCCAAGCTGCTGACCCGCCACTGGATCATCACCGACGCCAACGGTCGCGAAAGTGAGGTCCGCGGCGATGGCGTGGTCGGCGAGCAGCCGCATCTGAATCCGGGTGAGGGTTTCCGCTACAGCAGCGGAGCGATACTGGAAACGCCGGTCGGTTCCATGCGCGGCAGCTATCAGATGGTCGACGATGCCGGCCATTGCTTCAATGCCGCGATCGCCCCGTTTACGCTGGCCGTGCCCGGCAGTCTGAACTGAGCGCCCATGGCGATCTACGCGATCGGCGATCTGCAGGGCTGTCTGGATCCGCTGTTGCGGCTGCTGGACAAGATCGACTACGACCCCGGCAACGACCAGCTCTGGTTTACCGGCGACCTGGTCAACCGGGGCCCGGATTCGCTCGATACCCTGCGTTTTGTACGCAATCTGCGCGACGGTGCCATCAGCGTGCTCGGCAATCACGATCTGCACCTGCTGGCGGCGGCCGAGAATCCGGACAGATTGCGCAATAAGGACACGCTGCACGCGATCCTCAAGGCCGCCGACGCGCACGAACTGCTGCACTGGCTGCGCGCCCGCCCGTTGATGCACCACGATAAGGCGCGCAATTACACGCTGGTCCACGCCGGCCTGTCACCGCAGTGGTCGCTGAAGACCGCGCTGGCGGCCGCCGCAGAGCTGGAGTCGTTCCTGCAAAGCAAGGATTATCCGGCGTTCTTCAAGCGTATGTACGGCAACAAGCCGGTGCGGTGGTCGAAGACGCTGAGCGGCTGGGAACGGCTGCGCTACATCACCAATGTGTTCACACGGATGCGCTTCTGCGACCTGGACGGGAATCTCGACCTGACTCGCAAGGGCCGTCCCAGCCCGCGGGCGCGCAAGTACGTGCCCTGGTTCGACGTGCCCGAACGCAAGAACGCCAAGCTGCGTATCGTCTTCGGCCACTGGTCCACACTGGGTGAAATGGTGCGTCCCAATGTGGTCTCTCTCGACACCGGATGCGTCTGGGGCGGCTGCCTGACGGCGGCGCAGCTCAAGCCCAGCAAGGTCCGCTTGCGGCGAGTGAAATGCAAACAGGTGCTGCGGCCGACCCTGTTCCCGCCCAAGTGAGCGGGGCGCCCCGGTCGATGGGCTAGAATGAGCCCAAAAGGAACTGCCATAGGAACAGCCAAAAAGATCGCAACGGAGCCGGCATGAATACTCGACTCGACAGCCGCCGCGCGCTGGTTTGCGGCGCCTCCCGCGGCATCGGCCGCGCCGTGGCGCTGGCGCTGGCCGAGTCCGGCGCAGAGGTGCTGGCGGTGGCCCGGGACGCGGCTGCGCTGGCCAGCCTGCTCGACGAACTCGCGCGTGGGGCGAGTCAGACACATCAGGCCATCCCGCTCGACTTGAGCGACGGCGGTGCGCTCAGCCAGCGCATGCAGGCCATCGCGGAAGATTCCCCCGTGCATATCGTGATCAACAACACCGGCGGGCCACCGGCGGGGCTGGCTATCGATGCGGGTCCTGAGCAATTCGAGGCCGCGTTTGCCCAGCATGTGCTCGCCGCCCAGCGGATCATCCAGGTTCTGCGTCCGGGGATGCAAGACGCCGGCTATGGCCGGGTCATCAACATCATCTCCACCTCGGTCAAGGAGCCGATACCCGGTCTCGGCGTGTCCAACACCGTGCGCGGCGCCATGGCCAGCTGGTCGAAGACGCTGGCGCGTGAATTGGGCCCGCTGGCGATCACCGTCAACAACGTGCTGCCGGGTTTTACCGCCACCGAGCGGCTGGACTATATCTTCCAGGGCCGCGCCGAAAAATCCGGCCAGCCGATCGAGCTCATCCGCAAGCAGGCGCTGTCGCTGGTGCCCGCCGGGCGCTTCGCCGAACCGGGTGAGATCGCCAGCGTCGTCGCCTTCCTCGCCAGCCCGGCCGCGTCTTACGTCAACGGCATCAATCTGCCGGTGGACGGCGGCCGCACCGGCAGCCTCTGAGGGACACGTGGAGCGCCTGGCCAACTACATCAACGGCGAGCTGAGTCCACCCGTGGCCGGCCGCTATCTGGACAATCCCGAACCGGCCACCGGACTGATCTATTCACAGCTGCCGGATTCCGGTGGCGAGGATCTGGACCTGGCAGTGGCGGCCGCAGAAGCAGCGTTCCCGGACTGGAGTGCGGCCACCGCGGATCACCGGGCCAGGGTGCTGCAGCGGCTCGCGCGGCTGGTGCGCGACAACGCAGCGATGCTGGCGCGGGCCGAGAGCGTGGACAACGGCAAGCCGATCAGCGTGGCCGCCACGGTCGACATCCCGCGCGCCTCGGCCAATCTCGAGTTCTTCGCCGCCGCCGCGACGCAATTCCACAGCGAGGCCCACGCTACCGATCACAACACGCTGAACTACACCCTGCGTCATCCGCTCGGCGTTGTCGCCTGCATCTCGCCCTGGAATCTGCCGCTGTATCTGTTCACCTGGAAGATCGCGCCGGCGCTGGCCGCCGGCAACTGCGTGATCGGCAAGCCCTCGGAGATCACGCCGATGACTGCGTACCTGTTCTCCCGGCTGTGCCAGGATGCGGGCATGCCGCCGGGCGTGCTCAATATCCTGCACGGCACCGGACCTGGCATCGGTCAGCAGATCGTCGATCATCCCGGCGTCAAAGCCATCTCATTTACCGGCGGCACCGCCACCGGCGCGCGCATCGCCGCCTCGGCCGCGCCGCGCTTCCGCAAATTGTCGCTGGAACTGGGTGGCAAGAACCCGAGCCTGGTGTTCGCCGACTGCGATTGGGAACGCACGCTCGAGGGCACGTTGAGAGCCGGGTTCTCCAACCAGGGGCAGATCTGCCTGTGCGGCTCCCGCGTGCTGGTGGAAGCGTCGATCTATGAACGGTTCCGCGATGCCTTTGTCGAGCAGGTCGAGGCGATGACCGTGGGCGATCCGCTGGATCCGGACACCAGCCAGGGTGCGGTCGTCTCTGCAGCGCATATGGAGAAGATCCTCGGCTGCATCGACACCGCGCGCCAGGAAGGTGGACGCGTGCTGTGCGGAGGTGGGCGGGTGCAGCCGGACGCCGCGCGCTGTCGCGATGGCTGGTTCGTCGCGCCGACGCTGATCGAGGGTCTCGGCCCGGACTGCCGCACCAACCAGGAAGAGATCTTTGGACCGGTCGTCAGCCTGAGCCCGTTCGATGGTGAGGAGGACGCCGTCGCCCAGGCCAACGCCACCCGCTACGGGCTGGCCGCATCACTGTGGAGCCGCGATGTGGATCGCTGCCATCGGATGGCGCGACAATTGGAAGCCGGCATGGTCTGGGTCAACTGCTGGATGCTGCGGGACCTGCGCACACCGATGGGCGGCATGAAAGACTCGGGTGTCGGCCGCGAGGGCGGCTTCGAGGCCATGCGTTTTTTCACCGAACCGAAAAACGTGTGCATCAGTTATCGTTGACATACGCGGATACAAACACGTGAGCAAACAGAACGACGTCACCCACGCCAGCGGCGCACCGGAACCGGTGGGTCATTACCCGCACGCGCGGCGTGTGGATAATCTGCTGTTCCTCTCCGGCATCGGGCCTCGGGTGCGTGACAGCAACGCGATCCCGGGCGTCGGACTGGACGCCGATGGCCGCGTGGTCAGCCGCGATATCGAGGCGCAATGCCATTCGGTTTTCCGCAACGTGCGTCAGGTGCTGCAGGAGGCCGGTTCATCCTGGGACCAGCTGGTGGACGTCACCGTGTTCCTGACCCATATGCAGGAAGACTTCGCCATCTATAACCGAATCTACGCCGAGTATTTCCGCGATAACCCGCCCTGCCGGACCACGGTAGAAGTGAAGAGCCTGCCGACGCCGATCTCGATCGAATTAAAGTGCATTGCCACCATCGTCACCGACGGCAGCGATGTGGGCGGCGACTGATGACTGCGCCAGGCTCAAGGAGACACCGATGCGACCATTGAAGGCCTTCAACTTCCAGCAATGGATCGAGGATCATCGCGAGCTGCTCAAGCCTCCGGTGTGCAATAAGCTGGTGTTCGAGGACGGTGAGTTCATCGTCATGGTGGTCGGCGGCCCCAACTCGCGTCAGGACTATCACTATGACCCGGGCGAGGAATTTTTCTACCAGGTCGAGGGCGACATGATCCTCAAGACCGTGCAGGACGGAGAGTTCGTCGACATCCCGATCCGCGAGGGCGAGATCTTCCTGCTGCCGCCGGGCATGCCGCACTCGCCGCAACGCTTCGAAAACACGGTCGGTCTGGTGATCGAACGTCCGCGTCTGCCCGAAGAGAAGGACGGCTTCCTCTGGTTCTGTGAAGCCTGCGGCCACAAGCTCTACGAGGAGTATTTTCACCTTGAGAATATCGTGACCCAGCTGCCGCCGCTGTTCGACCGCTACTACGCTGATGCGGAGCTGCGCCATTGCGATGAATGCGGGCATGTCAGCGAGCTGCCGCCAGAGCGGCGCGGCTGAGACACACGCATGCCTGTACTCAAGGTCGACATCCACACCCATATCCTGCCGCCGGACTGGCCGGATCTGAAGGAACGCTATGGCTATGGCGGCTGGGTGCAGCTGGAGCGCCACGGCCCCGGTTGTTCGCACATGACCCTGGACGGCAGCTTTTTCCGTGAAGTCGATGAGAATTGCTGGGACGAGCACGCGCGTCTGTCCGACTGCGACGGCCACGGGGTCCACGTCCAGGTGCTGTCCACGGTGCCGATCATGTTCAGCTACTGGGCCAAGGCGGAAGACGCACTGGACCTGGCGAGACTGCTCAACGACCACATCGCCAGCCTGGTCGCCGCATATCCGCGACGCTTTATCGGCCTCGGCACCTTGCCGATGCAGAACCCGGATCTGGCCATCCGCGAACTGGAGCGCTGCATGCGGCTGGGGCTGGCCGGGATCGAGATCGGCTCCCATATCAACGGCATGAACCTCGATCACCCGGACGTCTACCCGGTACTCGAGGCCTGTGCCGAACTCGGCGCCGCGGTGTTTGTCCATCCGTGGGAGATGCTCGGCCGCGAACGCATGGGCAAATACTGGCTGCCGTGGCTGGTGGGTATGCCGGCGGAGACCTCACTGTCGATCTGCTCGATGATCTTTGGCGGCGTGTTCGAACGTCTGCCGGATCTGCGCGTGGCCTTCGCTCACGGCGGCGGCGCCTTCCCCGCCACCCTCGGCCGCATCGAGCACGGCTTCAAGGTCCGCCCCGATCTGTGCGCGGTGGAGAACGAACGCAACCCGCGGGACTATCTGGGACGTTTCTTTGTCGATTCCCTGGTCCACGATCCGCTGATGCTGCGCTATATGATCGATCTGATGGGCGCGGAGTGCATCGCGATGGGCAGCGACTACCCGTTCCCGCTGGGCGAGACCGTGCCCGGCTCATTGATCGACAGCTTGGATCTGGCGCCGGCGATCAGGGAGCGCCTGCTCTCGGGCAGCGCGCTGGCCTGGCTTGATCTGGAGCGGGAGCGCTTCCTATGAGCACGCTGAACCTGCTTACGGCGACCGGATCCCGGCGCGTGGATCCTGTGGCCATTGATATCTCGATCCCGCTGGATTTTGGCGGCCGCCAGCCGAACCATTTTGGTGCGCCGCCGGCGCGGGCCAAGCCGCTCGAAGCCGATGGCTTTGTCGGTGATGTGCGCGCCGGAGGGAGCTGTAATTGCGAAGTGTTGACGCTGGTGCCCCATTGCAACGGCACCCACACGGAATGCATCGGCCATCTCAGCCGGGAACGGGTCAGCATCGCCGGCAAGGCGCTCGCGCCCATGATGCTGACCGCGTTGGTCAGCGTCGACACGGTGGACGCCGCGCGCAGCGATGAGACCGCAGACCCGGCGCCCCGAGCCGGTGATCGCCTGGTGACCGCGAGTGCGCTGCGCAATGCGCTTGATGACCTTGGTGAACTGCCCGAGGCGCCCGCTGCGCTGGTGGTGCGCACGCTGCCCAACGATGCATCCAAGACGGAACAGGACTACACGGCTGAGCCGGTACCACCCTATTTCTCGCTGGAGGCGCTGGGGCTGATGGTCGATCGCGGCGTGCAACACCTGTTGTGCGACCTGCCTTCCATCGATCGCAGCCACGACGACGGCAAGCTCGCCGGTCATCGGTTGTTCTGGGGTCTGGCCGGCCAGACGGACCGTGACCGCGAGAACGCCACCGTGACCGAGATGATCTATGTGCCGGACAGGGTCGCCGACGGTCTCTATGCCCTGTCTTTGCAGTTACCGCCGTTTATGACCGACGCCGCCCCCTCGCGACCCCTGCTCTACGCGCTGGTGGCGCCGTGACCGACACCTCCATCGACTACGCCCGCCAACAAGACGCCGGCGATCCGCTGGCCATCTATCGGCAGCAGTTCCATATCCCGCCGGGCCCGGACGGCGACAGCATCTATCTCTGCGGCAACTCGCTGGGTCTGCAGCCGCGCGAAGTCCAGCAGCTGATGGACGAGGAACTGGAGGCCTGGCGTGAGCTTGGCGTGGAGGGTCACTTCCGTGCGACTCGCCCGTGGATGGCCTATCACGAACAGCTCGCCCATCCGCTGGCGGCGCTGGTCGGGGCACAGGCAGAAGAAGTCGTCGCGATGAATACGCTGACCGTGAACCTGCATCTGATGATGGTCAGCTTTTATCGCCCGACAAAAGAACGCTTCCGCCTGCTGATCGAGAAACCGGCGTTCCCGTCGGATCGCTACGCCGCCGAATCCCAGGTGCGCTTCCACGGCTTCGATCCCGACGAAGCGTTGGTCGAATTGACGCCGCGGGATGGCGAGGCCGGGATCGAAGACGAAGACATCGCGGCCTGCATCGAGCAATACGGCGATTCGATCGCGCTGGTGATGCTGCCCGGCGTGCAGTACTACTCCGGCCAGTTGTTCGACATGGGCACGATCACCGCGCTGGCCCGCAAACAAGGCTGCGCGGTGGGCTGGGACCTGGCCCACGCCGCCGGTAACGTGCCGCTGGCACTGCACGACTGGGGCGCGGACTTCGCGGTCTGGTGCAGCTACAAATATCTCAATGCAGGGCCCGGCGCTGTGGCCGGGTGCTTTGTCCATGAAAGGCATGGCCGCGCCTTCGACCTGCCCCGGTTTGCCGGCTGGTGGGGCCACGACAAGGCCACCCGGTTCCAGATGGGATCTGAGTTTGTGCCGATGAATGGCGCGGAAGGCTGGCAGCTCTCCAACCCGCCGATATTCTCTTTGACGCCGCTGATCGCCTCGCTGTCGTTGTTCGAGGATGCCGGGATGGATCGGTTGCGGCAGAAGTCAATCGCGCTGACCGGCTATCTGCAGGCGCTGCTGAACGAATTGCTGGCGGAACAGGTGCGGATCTTTACGCCCGGGGATCCGACGCAACGCGGCTGCCAACTCTCTCTGAGCCTGGCCGGCGGCCGCGAGCACGGCCGCGCGGTGTTCGAAGCGATTTCGGACGCCGGCGTGATCGCAGACTGGCGCGAGCCGGATGTGATCCGGGTAGCTCCCGTCCCGTTGTATAACAGCTTCGAGGACGTCTGGCGATTTGTCGATATCCTGCGCCGGCAATTCACATGAGCGAACACGAGCATCGGGGCGAGGTGACCATTGTCGGCGCCGGACTCGGCGGCGCACTGATGGCGCTGTATCTGGCCCGGCGCGGCTACACGGTAAGGATGTTCGAAAAGCGCGCCGACATGCGCAAAGAGACCATCTCCGCCGGACGCTCGATCAACCTGGCCCTGGCCAACCGCGGTCTGGCCGCGCTTGCCGGTGTCGGACTCGAGCAACAGGCGCGCGCGCTGCTGACCACGATGCGCGGGCGGATGGTCCACGATCTCGATGGCAACACCAATCTGCAGCCCTACGGCCAGAGGGATTGGGAAGTGGTCTACTCGGTCTCCCGCGGCGGGCTGAACGCGCTGCTGATGGACGAGGCCGAGGCCGCTGGCGTGCAGATCCAATTCGAGGCCCCGTGCACCGAGGTCGATCTCGACGGCCGCCTGCTGCGTTTTCATGATCAGGTCGCCAACGTGCAGATCGAGGCGCCGATGACGCCGGCGATCGGCGGCGACGGCGCCGGCTCGATCATGCGCCAGGCCCTGCTGGAACGGCCGGGCTACAGCTGCACGGTGGACATGCTGGATCACGACTACAAGGAACTGAACATCCCCGCGGACGCGGGTGGCGGCTTCCGCATGGAGCCGCACGCGCTGCATATCTGGCCAAGAGGCGGCTATATGCTGATCGCGCTGCCTAACCTGGACGCCAGCTTTACCGTCACTCTGTTCCTTCCAAAGATCGGTCAGCCGGGCGCCGAGGCCGGAGATCAGCCCGGCTTCGATCAACTCGAAGACCCACGCGACGCGCGTGCCTTTTTCGACACGGTGTTCCCCGATGCCTCGGCGCTGATCCCGAATCTGGAGCGCGACTGGCTGCACAACCCCACCGGCGAACTTGGTACCGTGCGCTGCCAGCCCTGGCATCTCGACGACCGCCTCGCGCTGCTCGGTGATGCCGCCCACGCGGTTGTGCCGTTTCACGGCCAGGGCATGAACTGCGCCTTTGAGGATTGTCTGGAGATGGACCGCTGTCTCGACGCGACCGGCGGAGACTGGACCAAGACCTTTGCGCTCTACAACGAGCGTCGCAAGGCCAACGCCGACGCCATTGCCGATATGGCGCTGGAGAACTATATCGAGATGCGCGCCTCGGTCGCCGATCCCGGGTTCCTGCTCAGGAAACAGCTTGCGTTCGAACTCGAGCGCCGTTACCCGGACCGCTTCGTGCCCCGCTATGCCATGGTGATGTTCCGCGACGATATCGGCTATGCCGAGGCCCAGCGCCGCGGCCGCATCCAGACAGAGATCATCACCCGCGCGACAGAAGGCCGCGAAGATCTCTATGGAATGGACTATGGCGCGATCGGGGCGGAGATCGAAGCAAAACTCAGCGCGCTCACAGGCTGACGCCTTGACCAGCAGCAGACTCTGTCCACCCGATCAGCACGGTCAGGGAGCAAACGATCGAATTCAGGATAGAACGATGAACAACGCAGGGATCTGCCGGACTATTCGCGCCGGCCGATAAGCCTCCCTGGCCTGGCGACCGAACTCAAGCGTTACGCGTCTTCGCACGCTTAACCAACAGGAGAGTGACCGCAATGGCTACAGCTGAGAGCGCAAGGCCACCGCTTCCACCCTTCGATGCCGAGTCCGCTGCCAAGAAAGTCCGGCTGGCGGAGGATGCCTGGAATACTCGCGAGCCTGACCGGGTGTCGCTTGCTTATACTCCTGACAGCGAATGGCGCAACCGTTCGGAGTTCCTGGCCGGTCGTGATGCCATCGTCCACTTCCTCACTCGCAAGTGGAACAAGGAGCTGGACTATCGTCTGATCAAGGAACTCTGGGCCTTCCGTGACAACCGCATCGCGGTTCGGTTCGCCTACGAGTGGCACGATGACGCGGGGAATTGGTTTCGCTCATACGGCAACGAGAACTGGGAGTTCGACCAGCACGGCCTGATGCAGCGCCGCATCGCCAGCATCAACGATCTTCCCATTAGAGAGTGCGACCGAAAGTATCACTGGCCGCTCGGGCGACGTCCTGACGACCACGTGGGTCTTTCCGAACTCGGGTTATGAACGTCACCGACGAACACCTGACAACCGGTTGCGACGGACGCCGCTCGCGCGCCACCGCTGAACCGGACCATTAGGAGGCGGAAAACAACGAACATGGATATTTATGAGAAAGTGGGCTACTCGTGTCTTGGGGTAGTAGCAGTAATCTACCTTGGGGCAATGATGGCCGGTATGATCGCTGCGTTTCCTTTCGGTTTGATCGGTTTCGTCGTGTTGCTCGGGGTAGGAGTCTTGTTCGTCAAAGTGCTCAAGGAAAGGCTACGCAACAAGGATGATGACTACTACTCGAAGAACGTTGACAGGTAATCCAAATGAAATTGACCACTCAGGATGAATTTGCCGACTTCTATATAACGGAGACACTCGGCCTTGTTCGCGGCAACACGATTCGTGCTCGGCACATTGGCAAAGACATTGTTGCTGGCTTACGAAATCTGGTCGGTGGAGAGATTTCTGAATACACCAAGATGCTGGCGGAAGCTCGTGAGCAGTCGATTGATCGCATGCTAGACGAAGCCAGAAAACTCGGTGCGGACGGAATTGTATGCCTCCGTTTCGCCACGTCCCCGGTAATGCAAGGCGCCGCAGAATTATTAGCCTATGGAACCGCCGTCAAATTGCGAGAGAAGGCCGCCTCCTGACGAGTTAAAGCAGGCAGACGTCATGGATCAACGCCAGCCATCGTCATGAAACACCGGCTAAACGATTTAGCCAATGCGTTGCGTCGACCGGTCGAAATCGCACCCCATAGAGGTCTTCCACAAATCGGTCGTGCTTTGGACAGCTATCTATGAATCCGAAAATGCTATTCGCCCCTAAACGTCGCGTGAGTTTGCGGCTTGCAGGCCTGCTTAGCATTTTGATGCCATGGAAGCTGGCTTATGCAGCGGGGGCAACCGGACCGCCCGGCTTAAAAGGCCTGGTCGAATTGTTGATACAGATAACCCTACATCCCTATATAAGCGTTGCTCTGGCCTTTGTCGTCTTTAACGCCACTAGGAAAGCCTGGGCATTTTTTTTGATCCCCTTTTTTTACTGGGGACTATCGACCCTGGCGCCAATAATCCCCCCTCTGGAGCCTGCGCCCGAAGACCCACCGTTCTTGTATATCTCGGTTATCGCATGGCTCTATTTGCCGCTTATCCTCGCAACCGTGATTGGCTACAGGATTTATAGTCGTACAAAGAAAGTTTGGATCTTTGTAGTAGTTCCGGTACTCGGATGGATTCTTCAATTCGTGAGTTTCGTGTTTATAGTCATGTTCATGAACTGAACGGTTTATCTTTGACTGAATTGAGGGAGTACGTGAGTCTACCGGTGACTCCCGGGGCTGATTGAGCCGCTAACCGCTAGTTAGGACGATGAGCATCGGGGAACTGCGAGTGTTGCTCTATAACCAGTCACTGCATCTGACACTTGAGGCGCCATAACAGTCTGAGCGACCATCATGCGTTTGGAGCATGATGACGTAGACAAGTTGATATTCAAAGACAACTACCACCCCCCAAAGGAGATCCCGATGATTGGATATGTAGTTCTTGGTACAAATGACCTCCCTCGCGCCGCGTCGTTTTACGACGCACTATTGGCGGAAATGGGCGTCACTCGCATGATGGAGTTTGGCGAGCGCGGCTATGCATGGGCCGCAGCAATGGACAAACCGATGCTCTGCATAATGAAACCCTACGATGGTCAACCGGCTACGGTGGGTAATGGCGTGATGGTCGGCATCGGAGCCGATTCGCGCGACCAGGTCGATCGTATCTATAAGAAGGCACTTGAACTCGGGGGCTCCGACGAAGGCCCTCCTGGTCTGCGCCCCGTTGGTGGCGAAGGCTTCTACGCGGCCTACTTCCGTGACCTGGATGGCAACAAACTCGACGTGTTCACCTATGGCTGAGATGTTGTGCGTCTGCGAGCAGAGGTCAAGCATATTCGCATCATCGCGGTCGCCAGGCCAACGGATACCGGGATCATTCCGGCGTATCACATGCCTGGCAATGGCATGCCACGGACCGGGACAGTTCCCACAGTCTGGTGGACACCCTGAAGAAACGATTCAGGATTGATACACGATGCCAAAACCAGGCCCCGGAACGACATATGAATACAGCGAGGAATTTAAGGCCACCGCAGTTCGGCTGAGTGAGCTGCAGGGGGTTGCAGTCAAGGATGTCGCCGAGTGCGAGCCAATGTTGACGGCGAATCCCGGACAGCGCGCTACTCTACGCGCCGCTCGTGCTTGACCCAGTCGACCTCCATCGTCCAACTCTTCACCGTCATCGGGGACGGGTTGATCTTGGCGAAGTTCAACACGGCGAAGAGCGGCTCGGGGAACTGGTCCCCCTGCCCCTCGCTGCGGTAGATCACTTCACCGTCGAGGAGGAACAGGAGATCGCTCCCGTCCCATTCGACCGCGTACTCGTGGTAGTCGGCCAGCGTGGCTTCCTGAACGTGCATCAGCTGCTGCCAGTCGCCTCCACCACAGTGTCCGAGACTCTTTATGGCCCGGGCGGCGTAGTGGTCCGGCCCACCGTCGCTGTGGTGTTCGAAGATGTCGATCTCTCCCGACCCGGTCATCGGCCAGCAGATGTTCTCGTCCTCCTCCTCGATCGGCGGCTCATTGTTGCGCGCTCCAAGCAGCCACCACGCCGGGAACATGCCGGCCTGACCGCTGTCTCGTACACGAAGCCGTGCGGTCCAGCGCCCCTTCACAAACTCCTGGCGGTTCTTCGAGGCGATCCGACCCGCTACGTACCGCGTGGGCGGGTGCTGTTCTTCGGCCTTGTTAAAGTTGTCGCATTCGACGGGCTCGCCGAGGTCGACCACGCGGAGCTTCAGCGTGCCGTCGCTGACTGCCCGCGTGTCGTGCAGATTGTCCCGGACGTAGCACTGATCCTCGTCGTTGACCCAGAGAAGCTGATCCTGCCAGTTCTCCGGATCGAAGCGGTCGAAGTCGTCGAACAAGTCGACTTCCCACTCTTCCGCCATCGACGTCACACTCGCTGCCGGCGTTTCGGGCTCCTGACCAGTGCAGGATGCGACTGCGCCCAGGACAGCGACCAGCAGGGGGAAGATCCAGCGCGGCTTCCTCGTGGACATGGCAAAATGTCTCCTTTTCCGGTCTGTAGTGTCTGCGCACACCGGGCAAGACCGGCTGCGGGTTCCGGGCATTATACGTGTCGCAGTCTGGCCAGGCGCCGCCGCGAAACGGCATGGCAGGTCTAAATTGTGATTTGAATGACGAGAGAGATAAAGAGAGATACCAATGAGTGATGATCCAACGCCAAAGGAATTCTGGGAGAGAGCGGACAAGGTGATCGCTCTTGCCAATGAGCTGGTCAAAGACTCTACCGTCGGCAAGGTCAGCTCATCCCTGCTCTATGCTGCCGCCCGATTCAATTCGTTCAATGTTGCGACGTCCGTGTCCAGCGCTGAAGAAATGGAGAAAGACAAGGAAGAAGCGATTCGCTACTTCACTGAACAATACAGGAAGATGCTCGCGGAAAATCTCGACGACTATATAGCGAATTATGAAAGCTATGGCTCCCGGAGCTAGCGCATCGCAGTACACCCATCCACGGTAAGTCGTTCAGCCGGAGCGCCATCTCGCTCGTTTGTTGAACGCCAGCGACCGCCTCCCCGGAATCCGCGATGAAAATAGGCTCTGTATTGATCGGGATTTTCTGGATCTACTTGCTGTCTGACGCGTTTCTCCAGGGCCTCGCAATGCCCGCAACAATGTCGATGGTCAGGGTGTCAGAGGTTTACCTGCCGTGGATCGTAGTAGGCCTCATGGCGTTGTTTGCGGGCTGCCTTGTTATCACGTTTTGGCAGCGACGTAGCCTCATGGAGGACCTGCCTCTGGTCACCAGGTTTGTTGATACCAGGTTCGGCGTGGGCACCTACAAAGAATTCAGCAAGCGCCTGCGACCGGTGGCTATCGCTACGCTGTCTACCTTTGTCCTGGCGGTCAGCAGCCTTGCAGCGACGTTCTCGACGACGAAGAATCTGGCAGGCTATCTGGCCGGATTTGCGTTTCTCGCCGTTGCGCTCGGCCTGCTGGCTGCTTATTTTCTTAGCAGACGCTACCCGCCGCGACTGCAGTGACCTGATATCCGCCTGAAACCAATTTGAGTGACGCCACTCGGATCACATTGGCTGCGATTCATCCAGGCAATGCTTGGGCGAGCCGGAAAAAAACGCGGAGTTGACGACGGGCCGTCAAGGGCGCATAACAACCGTCTACGGAAACGGCCCCGGGACCGAGGGGCGCATGACCGGAAACAACGGTCGCCCGCTCCTGACCTGTCCGGTCGGGCGCCACGCCACCGTATGGGATGGAGCGCACCATGGCCGAGAACAAGACAAGACACACCGAGGCGACCGTCGAGGCATATCTGGACGCAATCGCTGACGAAACCCGGCGACAGGATTGTTACGAGCTCACCAGGCTCATGACCAGAGTCTCCGGACACCAGCCGAAGATGTGGGGCTCGAGCATCGTCGGTTTCGGCAGCTATCATTACAAATACGAGAGTGGCCGGGAAGGCGATTGCCATCTGACCGGGTTCTCCTCCCGCAAGAGAGACATAAGCATCTACCTGATGGCCTACTTTGACGGCCATGCCAGGCTTCTCGAACAACTCGGAAAGCACAAGATGGGCAAGTCATGCCTGTCTGTTCGCCAGCTCTCCGACGTGAGGCTCGATGTCCTGGAGCAACTCGTTGCCGGCTCGATTGCTGAGACAAAGCGTCGGTATCCGTAGGGTGCGAGACACACCGCGTCGCCGTCAATCGCAACGTGTCTACGGTGCCCGATGTCAGCCGTGTGGAGGTTGCGGTGATACATAGAACATCTCCGCAGGACGACGAGTTTCGCCTGATGTTTGAGAGACTCGAAGTGGGCGCGGACGAATTTGATCACGGGGCGCATGTTCGACTCGCGTACATATATCTTTGTAGTGGATCGGTCGAGGCAGCTCGAATCTCGATGAAGCAAGCTCTGCTCTCGTTCCTCGGGAATCTTGGCGCCGACATCGTTCGGACCCGCGGAGGCACCCATGAGATCGGAAGCAGCGATGATCGTGAAGACGATTGGGCGAGTCACCGTCATGTGCCGTCGGATCGCTCTGAGTACAGTAGTGGTAGTGCGAAATGCCGCGGGCGATCGAGAAGCCGTCGCCGCATGACAAATCGCTCAAACTGGATGGCAGACTGGCGCAGGGTCTGGATATCAGTCGCTGGCTCCTATCCGGTTGACTCCGCAGTCAGGAGACCAAACCTTCAGTAAGTAATTGACCAGGGAGAAGATCATGGACCTCGGTGCATTTTCAGTTAGCCTCGCCGTCAAGAACCTGGAGGCATCAAGAGCCTTCTATCAAAAACTCGGGTTTGAGGTCGTTGGCGGAGACGCCACACAGAACTGGCTGATCCTGAGAAACGGCGATCATACGATCGGGCTTTTCCAGGGGATGTTCGACAGAAACATGCTGACCTTCAATCCCGGCTGGGACAAGACCGCCGCACCGGTAGATACATTCACCGACGTCCGTGAAATACAGCGGCAGCTGAAAGCCACGGGCGTCAAGCTTATGAGCGAGGCTGACGAGGCCAGCAGCGGGCCGGCGAGTCTTGTCCTGGTGGACCCTGATGGCAATCCGATCCTTGTCGATCAGCACGTTTGACTGCAACACTATCAAGGTACCCATCGAGCGCCCGCTCGTGTTGCCGCGAGCAGGTGCATTCCGAGCAGGTGCATTCAATGAATATGGCGGATGTCCTTATGTTTTTGACTAATTCTCCGCGGGCCGTGCAGTGGCTCAACCGCATTCCCGAGCGCTGGCCTTGCCATTGCGACAACCGGGCCGTCGCCCTGCCCTGTTCTCCAAAGAGCGCTCGCCGCCGCTTAAAAAGGCTGTGATAAACACCGCGGAAAGCATCGTAGTCTTCGATGGTGTCTGCAACCTCTGCTCGTCAGCGGTGCGCTTTATCCTGAATAACGATAAGGCAGGCCGGATTCGCTTCGCACCACTCCAGAGCTCGCTAGGTCAGACGCTGCTGGAGCAGCACGGGATAGATCCTGCCAATGCCCGCAGCTTCCTCCTGCTAAGAGGCCCGGACGCTTACCTCGAGTCGGATGCGGCGCTGGAGGTCGCGCGAGACCTCGGGCCGTGGCGTTGGCTGCGGGTGTTCCGGGTGATACCCAGAAGTCTGAGGAACCGGATATATGGGCTGATCGCGCGGAATCGCTACCGGTGGTTCGGCAAGAGAGACACATGCTTTGTTCCAACCCGGGAACAGCGCGCGCGTTTTCTTGACGGACCCGGTTCATTGGGTAACGAGGCACCATGACCCAGGCATCGAGGACCAGGATTGCGTGGCTGGTGGCCGGTCTGGCCCTTGGGCTGTTGTTCATGGGCATGTTGCGTCTGGCATCTGTGTATCCGGGTCCACTTACGCCGCTGAGCGGATACGCCACACCGGGATACATCTTCGTCACCGTCCTGTTCGCGATACTGCTCGTGCGTGCAGATCTGCCGCTCAATCGGCTGGGCTTCGGGATACGCCTGACCTGGCGTCATGTCGCACTGGCGCTTGTCGCGGTGGCGATACTGCGGGTGTCTTCGCTGGCGCTTGAGCCGATGCTCGAAGCGCTTTTTGGCGGCCCGCGCAATCTGGAACGCTTCTCTGATGTGGAAGGTTCGCCGACATCGCTCGCTGCCCTCTTGTTGGCCAGCTGGACCTTCGCGGCATTTGGCGAGGAACTTGCCTACCGCATCGTGCTGCTGCGCGGGATCTCATACGCGCTCGGCGACACCCGCGCGGCAGTGATCGTGGCGCTGGTGTTGCAAGCGGTACTGTTTGGTCTGGTCCATGCCTATCAGGGCCACACCGGAATAGTCAGTTCCGCAGTCAGCGGCCTGGTATTCGGTGCGGTCACCATCGCGGCGCGATGGTCCATCTGGCCGGCCGCCCTCGCCCACGGCACCAACAACACCTTCGGCATCGTCGCGCTTTATCATGGCTAGGCAATCCGGCAGCCTTCGCCGGGAGAATCCCTGGACCCCATGAACATCGAAGAAATCAGACGCATCTTTCAAAACGCCCCGTTTATCTCAGCACTCGGCATCGACCTGGTCTCGGCTGGAGATGGAGAATGCGCAACGAAGCTTACGATCGGGTCACGACATCTGCAGCAGGATGGATTCGTCCATGCGGGTGTTCAATCGACCATGGCGGATCACACGGCCGGCGCAGCGGCTGGTACGCTGACCGGGTCAGGCGACATCGTGCTCACGGCGGAGTTCAAGATCAACCTGCTCCGCCCCGCCCGAGGTGAGGCTCTGCTTTGTCGCGCCCGTGTGATCAACCCGGGGCGCAAGCTGATGGTGGTTGAATCCGAAGTCTATTGCCTGGCGGACTCGACCGAGACACTTGTGTCAAAACTCCTGGGAACGATGGCGGTCGTCCCATTGCGAGATCCATAGGCCGTGTGACTTGCATGGCCACCCTGGCAGGGAGCGTGAACCTATGAAAATCCGCATCATGACCATAATCGGCGTCTTCGCTTGCCTGTTTATCTGTTCAGCAAGCATCCGGGCTGACGGAGATCCGCCCGCAGGTCAGGACATCCAGCTATCACCCGAGTTGCTGGATCTTCTGCGTGCGGAAATGCGTGAGATCTCCACCGGGATACAGGGCATCGCGGTATCGCTGGCGACGGCTGACTGGGGGTCAGTCAAACAGACCAGTGCAAAGATCAGTGCCAGCTACATAATGAAGCAATCGCTGACACCGGCTCAGGCCAACGAGCTGAAGCAGGCTCTGCCGGAGCAATTCAAACTGCTCGATGCGGAATTTCATCGGCGGGCCGACCGGCTCGGGGCCGCCGCTGAGGCACATAATGCCGAACTGGCAGCTTTCCACTATTCCCGGCTGGTGGAGAGCTGCGCACACTGTCATGCCAGGTTTGCCAGCCAGCGGTTCCCCGGCTTCACCCGCGCGCATGAAAAGGAGCATCATCATTGATCGGAGCTGCCGCTGGGACAGCGTGCGGTTGCTGATATGCTGCTCACAGGACTGATCCGTGAGAACGACTGACACACAAATCTACCGGCTATCCGGCGTATGCGCTCTTCTTGGTGCATTGACCCTGATCGTGCCGAGATTCGCCCCCAACCCGGAGGGTGGATTTGCCGGCGCCGCCAACGCCGTCCTGGTGCTGCTGGCGATGCTCGTCGTCACCCTGATTTTCTCGCTCTACCTGCTGAGCAGAACGCTTGGCGCCTACCGGTCTCTCTCTTTCGGCAGCCGGATCGCGGGAATCGGCCCGAGTATTGTTCTGACCTTGGTTTTGATCGCGTTTTTTGGTTTGCTGCGGTACTGAAGATCCGTCGCAGCAACTGGCCTGGCGAGGTTCAGCTATGCTTTGTAGCAATGGGGTTCCGGCCGGGTAGCGATCTATGGGCGTTCGAATGAAAACAGCCATCGCGATTGTCCTCGTGATGACGGTTGCAACCGGAAGTGCGGTCACACCGCCTGCTGGAATCCAGCGCGTCGGCTGGCTACAGGGATGCTGGGAACTCGAGAAGCCCGGGGGAACCGTTGAAGAACACTGGATGGGGCCACGCGGCAACAGCATGGTCGGCGTCAGTCGCACCGTGCGGGACGATCGGCTGGCCGGTTTCGAGCTTGTCGTAATACGCGGGCATGCCGATGGGCTGGCCTATGAGGCGTATCCGTCCGGGCAGCCGTCTGCCGTCTTCTTGTCTATAAGTATCAGCGACTCGAGTGTGGTCTTCGAGAATCCAGAGCATGATTTCCCGCAGCGGATCGGGTATCAATTCAGCGCACCGGACTCGTTGCTGGGGTGGATAGAAGGACAGCTGAAGGATGAACAGCGACGCATAGAATTTTCGTACCAGCGCGCGGCGTGTCCCGGCAGTTGACGGATGCCTGACTATCAGCGATCCATGGGCTGGGCGTGTTCATTGCGCCTTGCCTGCTGAATTCACTCGCGCGCATTGGATTTTAAGCGGACCCTTACCCATAGTCCCTGGCTCCGACAGACAGAGGTTTATCGCATGAACCAGGCGATATTGTTCGAAAAGCTGACAGGGAAATGGCAGGGCTCATGCCGAACGTGGTTTGAACCGGACAAACTTGCCGATGAATCAAGTGTTAGCGGCGAGTTCGAGGGTGTGCTGGACGGTCGTTTTCTTCGTCACACGTATGCGAGCACGATCCAGGGGCAACCGCGGCACGGTGACGAGACAATCGCGTTCAATTCGGTGACAAAGTTGTTCCAATCCGTCTGGGTGGACGACTTCCACATGAACTACGCGATCATGTTCTCGGAGGGTGAAGCGACAGAACATGGCTTTGATGTGCGTGGCGAATACGATGTCGGCGAGGGGGAACCAAAGTGGGGCTGGAGAACCACATTTGAACTACTTGACGATGATCACCTGACGATCACGGCCTACAATGTCAGCCCCGACGGGACAGAATCCAAAGCCGTCGAGACCACCTACACCAGGACCCCATAGGAGCGCTGCTCTCATCACCGCTGCGCCAGCACCGCAATGCCTTCTGTCGCCAACCGTTCAGACCTTGCCGATGTTGCCACCGAATGGATTTCACTGTGGTGTGTCCCGGTCGATTGGTCACGCTTTGATGCGTTGCATGCGGGATCATTCGAGGACTGCACATCTGCCGGCCGTGCGAGCACAAAGGAAGGTTTCGCCGAGGGTCTTGCCGCGTTGGTCAGGGCATTCCCCGACCTGCAGACCCGGGTTACCGATCTGGTGGTGGATGAAGCGGCTTCCAGGGTCGCGGTCCGCTGGGCGGCTGAGGGGACCAATCGAGAGTCTTATCTGGGCGCAGGACCGACGGGTCGGCTCACGACAATAACCGGCATCGAAATTATCGAGATCCACAACGGACAAATAGTAAGACGTTGGGGTGAATGGGATATCTCCAACCATCTTGAATCCGATGGGTGAGTCGGGATGGCACAAATCGAGGATCGAATATGGGAAAGCCAACAGATTCAAATGACCTTCGGTCTCTTCCGAGCATCGGCCCGAGCCTGGCGCGGGTCCTGAGAGATCTGGGGTTTCACGCCCCGGCCGATCTGCGCGGCCAGGATCCCGAGCGGATGTTTGCCGAACTATGCAGTCTCAGAGGCCAGAAGATTGACCGATGCGTCCTTTATTCCTTTCGGTGTGCGGTCCATGCCGCGACCTCCGATGATCAGGACCCGGAGCTTAGGAAATGGTGGAACTGGAAAAACTGATCGCCAGGGCAAGCTAGTGCAGCGGCCGGACAGCTCGGATTGACGTTACCCGGCCATGGACATTCCTGAACCCGAACGCATTTGCCTCGACTTGAGGACTGAATACTGGGACGACGCCAGGGCTCGGGCAGCATTCAAGACGTTCATATCCAACATCCATGGCCTGGATTTTTCTGCCTGGGATGAAGGCGGTTTCTGGGACCCCGCGTATACGCCATTCTCCTTCTTCCGGGGAGACACCGTCGTCTCGAGTGTCTGTATCTATCTGCTGGATGTTGTCATAAACGGGGAGAAAACATGCCTGGCACAGATCTCCGGTGTCGGCACGCTACCCGGGTGGCGCCGCAGGGGACTGAGCCGCGAGCTCACCGAACTTGGACTGGCCCGGGCGCGGAACAAACACAACGGGATCTTTCTGTTCGCAGATGCCGACGCGGTGCCCTACTACGGCCGATGCGGATTCAGCCCCATCGACGAATTCATCGAGACAACACAGGTTACGCCCGTTCCCAATTGTGGCGGCTTGATAAAGCTCGATCCCGGACTGCCGCAGGATCTGGAGATGATCCATGAGTACGCCAAACGACGGACGTCCGTTTCTGATCGTTTCGGCGTCCTCAACGACAAACTGCTGATGTTCCACGTGTTGTATCGACTGCGCGACCGCATTTACCGGATCCCGGATCTCGACTGTCTGGTTTCTTATGCGAGAACAGGAGACAAATTGAGTGTTTTTGATATCGTCGCTGAGAACATGCCGCGGTTCGAGAAACTCTACCCCTATCTGGCCAGCGCAGATGACAGGATCGTAGAGTTTCACTTCAGTACCGACAAGTTGGAATTGCTCAAGCCGCAAAGGAAGCCGTTGACGGGTAATAATCCGATGATCAGGGGCGTGTTCCCGGTCGAAGCGCCGGTATTCCCGTATTCATCGAGAGCGTGATCGGGTACCTGGAGCCAGCACGCGGCGGATAGTGGCGCGATGGGTGCGATTCCTGCGATTGCGCAGCCGTTCTCAACCGCGATGAGGACGCCGGACCGGCGTCCGGCCATAACCGGGATCCTCGAGGAGGAAACGAAAATGACCAAAGCTATACGCTTCGATCCATCGACCCATGTAGTCGCGCTGAACCGAGGGCTGTCTGCTTCACTCGTGCCGGAGCGACCGGATCCGCCGATCCCGGTGTCCGGCGTCACCTTTGGCATCGCCACCATGACCGAGAACTCTCCGCACGGCGGCGAGATGCACCCCGATGGAGATGAGTTGCTGTACCTCATATCAGGTCGGGTCAGGGTGACGCTCGAAACAGACCCGGTCGAGATAGTGGAGATAGCGCCTGGCGACGGACTGATCGTGCCGAAGGGTATCTGGCACACTGTGGACATTGTTGAGCCTAGCCAGATCGTCTATGTCACGCCCGGTCCGAACAACAAATTCCGACCGTTGGCCGAATGATGCCCACAGCACCACAAGTCGATCGCGTCAATCCGTGGACCCATCGATGCCCGTGCCTCTGATCGCACATTGAGCCGCATCAAATTGAAGGAAACCATGAAAAGCGTCACTGCCATCATTGCGTTGTTTTTGACCTTGCATGCCCAGGGAGCGGACTGGAAAGAAAGCCGCGAGATCCGGGGGCTGTTCGAAACGGCTGGCGCGGACGGCACATTTGTCCTCTACGACGTCGACGCAGACAGCTTTGTCGGCCATAACCCGGCACGTGCGGAAACAAGACTGGTCCCGGCCTCCACATTCAAGATCGCCAATACTTTGATCGGTCTGGCCGTCGGCGCGGTCGATAACGTCGATGAAGTCCTTCCGTTTGGGGGGCAACCCCAGGCCTTCAAATCCTGGGAACGGGACATGTCACTAAGGGAAGCTATTGCCATGTCCAACGTCGCGATCTATCAGGAGCTTGCCCGACGTATCGGTCTTGAGCGGATGCAGCAGAACGTGTCCGCGCTCAAGTATGGGAACACAGATATCGGTACCGTTGTGGATAGTTTCTGGCTGGCTGGACCGCTCAAAATCAGCGCTGTGGAGCAGACCCGGTTTCTTGCCGATCTGGCGCAAGACGATCTGCCCCTGCCTCAGGAGATGCAAGAAAGCGTCCGCGATATTCTCCTGGTCGATCAGGGCGAGAACTGGATGCTGTATGGCAAGACCGGCTGGGAGAACGCGCCGCAACCCGGAACCGGCTGGTGGGTCGGCTGGGTGAACAGAGACGACAAGGTGTATCCGTTTGCACTCAACATGGATATCCAGCAAGCAAGTGACGCAGGCAAGCGTGTGGAGTTGGGGAAATCATGTCTGAAGGCCCTGGACGTTCTCTGAATTTCTCGTGGATGCACGGCGATGCCGGCACCCGATGAGCGACTCGACCACATGACCCGCGGAGGCGTCATCGGGCAGGATAGTGGCAATGCATGAATTCATCGCACGCCCGGGCCGCTGCAAAGCGCCGCTGAGCGGCAAGCCGATGGAGAACGACGCTACACTGTCCCTTCGGTCACTTGCGGATGGCACACTTCCGATGAAGCGTCGGGATTTTAACCACGGATTGTTGTCCATGCTGGCGGCGGCAAGCTGGCCGCTCGGCGGCTGCGACCGCCGGTCGGAGCCATCCGCACCTCCGATCCGGCGGCCGTCATTTTCGAGCGAGCGCTTCCAGTCGCAGCTCGAAGCAATGAGGCAAGCATTTGAAGCCAAGGGCCTGCGCGTCTCCGATACGCTGCTGCCGCCGGTCGACGCCGAGACCCTGGCACAAGAATGCGCCTGGTTCCCTGCTCCGCTACCAAAGGAGCTGACCGCGCTCTACGGCTGGCGCGGCGGACAGGCCGAAGATGCCTGGAATACCGAATATCCGTTCTGGTTCCGGGATGACGCGTTTTGCAGTCTGCGTAACGCGGAACGCGAATATCTCAGCATGATGTCGGGCTATGCCGGAGCGCCGGCCATCAGTGGTCTGACGCTGACAGACTGCTTCCCCTTTGCGGCTTTCAACGGCGGTTGGCTGGTGCTGCCGTGCAGCCCGCAAACCCTCGACTCGAGACTGGCCCGCCCGGTGGTCTCGGTAATGGAGGGCGCCGAAATATTCTTCTACTCTATGCAGACGATGGTCGATACCTGTCTCGAGTGGATCAGTCACCCCCTGTTCAGCGCAGATGGATCGCTGCCGCCCGATGTCGAGCTGGCGATCTGGCGCCGGCACAACCCGGGTATTTTTGCATCGTGAAAGACCGTAGCGAATTGCCAGGGGCGGCGACGGTCGGACGTGAAGGATCGATGGACCGCTTACGCTGGCCCGGCGGCGCGATTGCCAGCTGTCTGCTGGCTATCCTGCTCCTGGCAGCGTGCAGCAAGGCGGAGCAGGTCCATCGCGGCGTCTACGTCTGGGGCCATGAGGTCAGGGTATTTCAGCCCTGCGACAGCAAGAAGTCCTTCTGGATCAGCACCAGCGAGTGGGTGCAGGAGCCGCTGCTCAACTATTACCGGGCCCATACGTCGCAGCCGTATCAGATGATCTATATCGAATTCAGAGGCATGGAACTGGACGAGCCGCTTGACGGCTTCGCCCGCGATCATGACGGTCTGATCCGGATCAGCGAAGTTCTCGGGCAGTCCATGACGGTCCCTGAAGAGTGCGTACTGGTCGAGCCCGGCCGGGACTGACGGGGAGCTCGACCGAGACCCGTCGGTTAAGGCTCACCGGCATGGCGGACCATGTTGCGGTGGAGGCAATGGGATGAAATTTGGCGTTCTGATATTCGCTGAAGCCGAGGAACTCGACTTCGCCGGGCCGTGGGAGATGCTGACCATGTGGAGCGCGGTCGCGGACGGGCCGGAGACCTGTTTGATTGTCGCCGAACATGTGGACCCGGTGATCTGTGCCAAGGGACTCTCGATCAATCCGCACGTGAGTTTCGAAGATTGTCCGCCGCTGGACTACCTGCTGGTCCCAGGTGGCCGGGGCACACGCCGCGAAGTCGAAAACCCGGCCCTGCTCTCCTTCGTCGCGGCGCAGGCACGGCGCTGCAAAGCTGTGCTGTCGGTCTGCACCGGCTCCTTCGTGCTGCATGCAGCGGGCCTGTTGTCCGGCAAACGCGCGACCACCCACTGGGGGTCGCTGGACCGGCTGCGGGCGCTCGGTGACGTTGAGGTGGTCGAAGATCGATTCGTCCGTGATGGCGATATCTGGTGTGCTGGAGGCGTCTCCGCCGGCACCGACATGATGCTGGCATTTATCGCCAGCGTGTCCGGCGACGCGGCTGCTGGGGAGGTCCAGCTCCAGTCCGAGTATTATCCGTCGACGATCATCTATGGCGGCATCGACAGTCATGTCGGCGCGCCGGGCTACGCCAGAGACGATTGAGGACCGGGCGAGTCTCTTCGCCGGTGCCGGGGATGCCGGATGGAACGGGAAAAAATATGCAGACCATAGTCGGGACCGTGGGCGGCTTGATTCTTGCTTTGCCCCGGGTGGCGTTGGCGATGCCATCGCCCAGGATCAGCGCATGTCGGACCAGGGCGGCACGATGACCGTCCCGGCAGCAGCGACGCTGGAGCGTTTGCAAGCGGTTTGCGAGCGGCGCCACTGACGGCGCCGTTCTGGTCTGGATCTGCCGGCTCGGATAGCGCGCAATCCCCGTGCTTCTGTTATAGTCCGCTCCGTTCCGGCGCACTTCGGTCTGCGCCGACCACTCCCGGCCCGCAGATGTGCGGGTGTCGGAGTCCTACACAGATCCAGCCTGGACCGACCCAATTCCCCCATCAACGGCGGCTTCTGGGCGAGGCGATCTCGGAGTTTTCACAAAATGTTATTTTCAAAAATCGGCCTTTCGGCCGAGTTGCTGCGTGCGGTCGAAAAACAGGGTTACAAAGAAGCGACCCCGATCCAGCAGCAGGCTATCCCGCTTATCCTCGACGGCCGCGACGTGCTGGCCGGCGCCCAGACCGGCACCGGCAAGACCGCCGGCTTCACCCTGCCTCTGCTGCAGCGTTTGCAGGACTCTGACCCGCAAGGACAGCGCCGCCATATCCGCGCGCTGGTGCTGGTGCCGACCCGGGAGCTTGCCGCCCAGGTGGCGGACAGCGTGCGGGAATACGGCAGGTATCTGCCGTTCCGTTCCGCGATGATCTTCGGCGGCGTCAGCATCAATCCGCAGATCGCAAAATTACGCAAGGGCGTTGATATCGTCGTCGCCACACCGGGGCGTCTGCTCGATCACATGCAGCAAGGCACGATTTCGCTCGGCGCCGTCGATACGCTGGTGCTGGACGAAGCCGACCGCATGCTGGATATGGGTTTTATCCGCGATATCCGCAAGGTCATGAAAGCGCTACCCAGACAGCGCCAAAACCTGCTATTTTCGGCGACATTCTCAAAAGAAATCAAGCAGTTAGCGGGCGAGTTCATGGACAACCCGGCGCAGATCCAGGTGGCGCGGCAGAATACCGCCGCCGAGCGCGCGATACAGATCGTCCACCCGGTGGACCGCGCGCGCAAGCGTGAGCTGCTGTCCTACCTGATCGGGTCCGGGAACTGGCGCCAGGTGCTCGTGTTTACCCGC
>CAMYOC010000002.1 GCA_947259915.1 uncultured Gammaproteobacteria bacterium | reverse complement strand
GTCTGCTGTGGCCGCTGACCCGGATCGCGGAGACCGTGGACCTCTACGAGCGCGCGATGGCCTCGTCGCGACGCATCCTCGATCTGATCGAAACACCGGGAGACGGGTGCCCACCGTTCTTCACGATTTGATGGGCGGTCGGGTGTGGAGATACATCCCCGCCAGAACGCTTTGAGAGGGTTTGTGATTGTTGATGCCGTGTTGTTGCATAATCGGTGGCAAAAGATCGCGGCGACGCCCGGCGACTGATGCGCCGATGACTGGAGAACACCGATGAGATTGCAGAACATAGTCCAGGGTTTGTTAGTGGCGGTGGCCTGTCTGTACGCTTCGGCCGCATCGGCCGATGAGGCAGGTATCATCGCGTTCGTCGAGCGGACAATGGTGACCGGAGACGAAACCTACGGAGGATGCATGGTGCGACTGTCGGAGAGTCCCACCGGGGTGCTTCCCACCTGCAAGGCCTGGTGGATTACGCTCAGTTGCGACGGCACACACACGGATCCGGTGCGGGCCTATCGCATGCTGGACCAGGCCCAACTGGCCCTGGCGACGGGCATGGAGGTTTTCGTGAGGCTCGATGACTCAAAAACGCACAACGGCTACTGTTTCGCCACTCGGATCGACTTGCGTTCACAATAATCGACCTCGTCTCTAAAAAGGTGTCAGGTTTATTTTCTCTTGAAGAAAGTAAACCTGACAACTTTTTCCCCTTTTTCCGGCACGCCCTTATGACACTTTCTGCCGCCCGGTCTGCACCGACCACAGCGCAGCATAAATCCCATCGCGCTCCAGCAAGTCCCCATGTCTCCCGCTCTCGACGATGCGTCCCTTGTCCATCACATAGATCCGATCGGCATTCACAATCGTCGACAATCGATGCGCGATGACCAGGGTCCCGATCCGCTCGAGCGAGCGTTGGATCGCGGCCTCGGTGTCGTTGTCCACCGCCGAGGTGGCTTCATCGAGGATCAGGATCGGCGGATGCTTCATCAGGGCGCGGGCGATGGACAAGCGCTGACGCTGACCGCCGGAGAGTTTTTGCCCGCGCTCGCCGACGACGGTGTCGTAACCTTGCGGCAGGCGGTCGATAAACTCGGTGGCCTCCGCCGATTCGGCGACCGCCTTGATCTTTTCCAGCGTGGCGTCGGGGCTGCCGTAGGCGATGTTCTCGGCGATCGTGCCCTGGAACAAAAACACGTCCTGGCTGACCAGACCGATCTTGCGGCGCAGGCTGTCAAGACTGACCGCCTCGATCGGCTGGTCGTCGACCAGGACGCGACCTGAATCCGGCTGATAAAAACGCAGCAACAACTTGATCAGCGTGCTCTTGCCGGAACCGGTCTGGCCGACAAAGGCGATGGTACTGCCCGCTTCGATGGTCAGGTCGATGTCGTGCAAGACTTTTTCGCCAGTGGCATAGGCGAAATTGACCTGCCGGAATTCGACCGGTGTTTCGATCAGATCGAGGATGCGTCGCGACGAGGCCATCGCGCGCTCGTAGAGGTCCACGGTCTCCGCGATCCGGGTCAGCGGCCACAGCAGACGCTGGGTCAGAAAGACCAGCACGCCATAGGCGCCGACATTGAGCGTACCTTCCAGCGTCATCCAGCCACCGAGCAGGAAGGTGGCGACAAAGCCAGCGAGGATCGCCATGCGGATGACCGGGATAAACGCGGAGCTGATCGCGATCGCCTTGCGGTTCGCGTCCACATAAGACGCGCTGTCCTGGCGGATCCGCTCCGCCTCGAAGCGTTCGGTGGCGAAGCTCTTGATTGTGGTGATGCCGGACACGTTGGCCGAGAGCCTCGAGCCAAGGTTGCCGACGCGCTCGCGGACCTCGGCGTAGAGCGGCTGGGCGCGGCGCTGGAAATAAAATGCGCCGATCACGATCAGCGGGATCGGGGTAAACGCGATCGTCGCGATCATCGGTGAGATAGCAAAGAACACTGCGCCGACGACGACGACC
This sequence comes from uncultured Gammaproteobacteria bacterium, assembly GCA_947259915.1. GTDB lineage: Bacteria > Pseudomonadota > Gammaproteobacteria > Steroidobacterales > XN24 > CAMYOC01. The sequence goes on along the minus strand of CAMYOC010000002.1, from coordinate 160,760 downwards.
GTGGTCACTACCTGGATCAGATCGTTGGCGCCGCCGTTCAAAAACCGCTCGAGCTGGTTGACGTCGTCATTGAGGATCGTCACCAGATTGCCGGTGCTGCGATCCTCAAAATAGGCCAGGTCGAGCCGTTGTACGTGTTCATAGGCGTCGAGCCGCATCTCGTGCTGGAGATCCTGCGCCAGGTTGCGCCAGGAGATCAGCAGCAGATATTCGAACACTGATTCGAAGATCCATACGAACAGCGTCAGCGCGCCGAGAAATCCGAGCTGCCATTTGGGATCGGGGATGCCGATCGCGGCGACAAACGAGTCTTTCTGTCGTACCACCACATCGATCGCGATACCGATCAGGATCTCCGGCATTACGTCAAACAGCTTGTTCATGATCGAGTAGAAAGTGGCGAACACGATCCGCCGCCGGAAGCCGCGGGCATAGCGCAGCAGGCGGAGCAGGGCGGCGAAGGAGGTTTGTGCGGCGGTGTTCATGGTGGGGCAGTGGATGGCGGTCCGGTCAGGCTCGGGGCTTGTATTCTAGGGTTTTGAGCGGGTAATGGGGCTTTGTTCCGGAACATGCACCGCGCAGACCGGCTGCAGCCGTGCTCCGTCACGGCCTCGATGACCGGCAGATCAGGGATTTTGCCTACCCGGATACCGGGGCATGGGCAGGAAACATGGGTCGTCTGTCACTCCGCTTTGACGCCCGCCAGCAGTCTGAGTTTGCGGTTGTAAAGTTCCTCTTCTTCCGGCTCCCGGGCGTACTCCAGCGCCAGCTCGAAAGACTCCCGCGCCCGATCCGCGTCGCCCATCGATAGCTCGGTCAGGCCCAACAGCTGGTAGAACTCGTGTTCCGTTGGCTGGAAGCGGATGGCACGCCGGAGTGCAGCCCGTGCCTCGGTATATTCGCCAGCAGCATAGTGCTTTTTGGCGAGGGCATAGAGATAGAACGGATTCCGGCGCCGGAAGGACTCGGCCTGCTGGTCATAAAACGCCGCCAGCTCGGTCTCACCCTGCTGTGCGTACAGACGGGCGAGGTTGTTGACGGCGAGCAGATTGTCCCGACCGTATGACAGGGCGGTGAGGAAGGCCGCCTCGGCATAGTCCGGGTAGCCAAAGCGGGAGTACACCACCCCCAGATTTGTCCACATATAGCCCGTCCTGGGTGCCAGTTTGAGCGCGAGCTTCTGGTGCGCCAGCGCCTTGCCCGGCTCCTCCTGCAGCAACCAGTGGACGCTCATGTTGTTGTGGTACTGGGCCAGCGCGGCCTGGTCTGAGATCGTTTTGCGGCGGTATGCCTGATTAAAGTTGGTGATGTCGAAATCGACGACCTGGTCATCGAAGACCTTGTATCTGAGCAGCACGTTGATGTGCCGGCTGGAGATGTACAGCTGGCCACGGTCATCCCAGGTCGCGGGCGTTTCCACCTCCTGAAAGGAGGCTTGCAGACCGAGCTCGCGGGCCATGGCGATAAACAGGTTGGTGAAAGACAGACAGTTACCTTCCCGAGCGTGGAAAGTCTCGATGGCAGTGTAGGTCTGTACCCTGTTGTACCGAAGCCGGACGCCGTCGTCGGCGAAGAGTGTCTCCAGGAGCATTCTCGCCTTGCGCCAGTCGTGGGTGCTTTTGGGTATTCTTTCGGCGAGATAGGCACGCATTTCGTCATCCAGCGCCAGGACGTCCACCTCGGGCGCCGGCGCCGCGAGTCCCGGTGGCCCGCTCAGGAGGGCTTCGCGATCCATCCCCACCTGCGCTCCCGGGTGCCTGGACGCAGTGGCGCAGCCGGCCAGCAGCAATGCGAAGATCCCCGCCGTGACCACTCGCGTGTAACCCATCACCCGAACCTCGCCGGTTTGCGTCATCTCTGAAGCTATCACTAATCTAATTGACTTGTGATGCCAGCACCATGGAGGGCGCCGGGTCGATACATCGGCACGTGGACATCTGCACCAATAACCGCAGGCGCGGTATCGGTGTCGGGCCGTTGTCAGGCCGTTTTTCCGTAATGACCGGATCTGCCCGGCGGACCGCGACCATGAGCGATGATAGAAACCGAACCCGGCACCGGTGCCAGGAATGCTGCTGCAGTGCAATAGAAGCAACACTCCCGTCGCGGGTTTTTCGGGAAACCCGAACCACCAGCCAGCGACACGGACTCGAAAGTTGTTGGCAGACGCAGGGCAGATTGCTCTCCGGCCCTTGTCGCGCTACGTTCTGTGATCACCCGCCCCGTATGATTCTGCCCTTGCGGCGGTTGACTGACGCTGGCAAGGCAAGGATCCAATGAAAAACAGCGACAACGGTTTCGATTACGACTGGATCATCATCGGCTCGGGCTTCGGCGGCAGCGTCTCGGCACTGCGTCTGGCGGAGAAGGGCTATAAAGTCGCGGTGCTCGAGCGCGGGCGGCGGTTTGCCGACGACGGCTTTGCCAAATCCACCTGGGATCTGCGCAACTGGCTGTGGGCGCCGTTGCTCGGTCTGCGCGGCATCTTCCGTCTGACGCCCTTCAAGGACGTGTTTATCGCCAGCGGCGCCGGCGTGGGGGGTGGCAGCCTCGTCTATGCCAACACCCTGTACCGGGCGGCGCCGGCATTTTTCGACAATCCGCAATGGGCCGAACTGGCGGACTGGGCGACAGTACTCGCGCCTCACTACGAGGTCGCCGAGCGGATGCTCGGTGTACAGCAGGTGCCGTTCGAGAGTGATGGTCAAAGATTGCTGCAGGAGGTTGGTGCAGGCCTGGGTGTGGCGGAGACCTTCGCGCGCACGCCTTGCGGGGTGTTCTTTGGCGAGCCGGGCACGGAAGTGCCCGATCCCTACTTCGGCGGTGAAGGCCCGGCGCGCACCGGGTGCACTCGGTGTGGTGCGTGTATGGTCGGCTGCCGGGTCGGCGCCAAAAACACGCTGGTCAAGAACTACCTCTGGTTTGCCGAGAAGCGCGGTGCGGAGATTATCGCCGAGCGCGAGGTGACCGACGTGCGTCCGCTCGGCGGGACAGACGGTGCGGACGGTTATCAGGTCAGCACCGAATACCCCGGGGCCTGGGTCAACAAGCGGCGTAAGCGGCTGACTGCGCGGGGCGTGATTTTTGCGGCCGGTGCGCTGGGCACCAACCAGCTGCTCGCCGACTGCAAGCACAATGGTTCACTGCCAAAGCTCAGCGATCGTCTCGGCGCGCTGGTACGCACCAACAGTGAGTCGGTCCTCGCGGTAACGCTGCCGGCGGACACGGATCTCGAGCCGTGGCGTGACGTCGCCATCAGCGGGAGCATCTACCCGCAGCCGGATACCCACATCGAGTTTGTCACCTACGGCGAGAAGGGTGACGCGATGAACCTGCTGTTTACGATGCTGGTCGGGGACGGTACGCGGCTGACGCGCCCGTTCAAGCTTCTCGGGGCGATGCTGCGACGTCCGATCACCTTTTTGAAAACACTCTGGCCGTTTGGCTGGTCGCGCCATTCGGTGATGTATCTGGTGATGCAGAGCCTGGACAACGCGATCTCACTGACCGCCCGGCCGCGGCTGTTCGGTTCCGGCGTCAGGCTGTCGACCCGGCAGGATCCGGAGAAGCCGAACCCGACCTTTATCCCGGCGGGAAACAAAGCTGCGCAATGGCTGGCGGAGAAGACCGGCGGTGTCGCACAAAGCATGATCCTCGAGGCCGTCGCCAATATACCGACCACGGCGCATATCCTCGGCGGCGCCGCTATAGGTAAGGACGCCGGCAGCGGCGTGGTGGACGGCAAGAACCGGGTGTTCGGATATAAAAATCTGCTGGTCTGCGACGGCTCGACCATGCCCGCGAACCCGGGGGTGAATCCCTCGCTGACGATCACCGCGATCACGGAGCACGCGATGAGCGCGATCCCGCCCAAAGACGAGGTGTCAGCATGAGCGAGATCATCGAACGCATGGAGTCGACGCTGGCGGCGCAGCGCGCGGCATATGCCAGACACCCGTTCCCGAGCCGGCAAGAGCGTCAGGTCAAACTCAAAGCCCTGAAAGACGTGTTGCAGCGCTGGCAGGGACGGATGATACGGGCGGTGAATGCCGACTTTGGCACCCGCTCGGCCACCGAGACGCGTCTGATCGAGGTGCTCGGGCCGACGCTGGAAGCCAACCACGCGATCAAGCATCTCGGTCGCTGGATGCGACCGCGGCGGCGGCATACCGAACTGCTGTTCGCCACCAATCGCGCCTGGGTCGAGTACCAGCCGAAGGGCGTGGTGGGCATCATCGTGCCCTGGAACTTCCCTGTCTATCTCGGGATCGGACCGCTGATTGCAGCACTTGCCGCCGGAAACCGGGCGATGATAAAGATGTCCGAGTTCACACCGCGGGCCACGGAGGTGGTCTCCGGGATGCTTGCCGATGCATTTCACGAGGACGAGGTCGCGGTGTTTGGTGGCGAGGTCGAGGAGGCGCGTGCATTTGGTGCGCTGCCGTTCGACCATATCGTGTTTACCGGCTCACCGGCGGTGGGTCGGCACGTAATGCGCGCCGCCGCCGAACATCTGGTCCCGGTCACGCTCGAACTCGGTGGCAAGTCGCCGGCGCTGGTCGCCCCGGGCGCGGACCTGGCCGATGCGGCCAAGCGTATCGCCCATGGCAAGGCATTTAACGCCGGCCAGGTGTGTCTCTCACCCGATTACGCGATGGTTCAGCGGGGGTCTGTCGAGACGTTTACCGAGGCGGTCGTGACAGCATTCGGTCGTATGTACTCGCAGGTCCAGGGCAACGCCGACTACACCAGCATCATCACCGAGCGCCATGCCGAGCGGCTGCGTGGACTCGTCGCGGACGCCGAAACAAAGGGCGGACGGGCCGTGGTGGCTGGCGAGCACGGCCCCGGGCGTCAGCTACCGCTGACCATCGTCAGTGAGGTTCGTGACGACATGGGTCTGGCGGAGGAGGAGATCTTCGGCCCGATCCTGCCGGTCATCCCCTATGACACCATCGAAGACGCCCTCGCCTATATCAACGCGCGTCCGCGCCCGCTTGCCATCTACGCGTTTGGCGTCGAGGGTGAAGAGCTCGAGTCCCTTAAAAAGCAGACCCATTCGGGCGGCATATCGATCAATGACTGGGGCTGGCACGCGTTCCAGCACGACCTGCCGTTTGGGGGGATCGGCAACTCCGGCATGGGTTCTTATCATGGCGAGGAAGGATTCCGCGAGTTGTCCCACGCCAAGGCGGTGTTCCGCCGCCACCGTTTCTTCCCGACCGGAATGCTGTATCCGCCCTATGGTGGCTTGCTGCAGAGGATGGCGATGCGACTCTTCCTGAAGGATCCGGAAGACTAGCGTTGACGGTGGCGTGGATCCGGAGCTTGCGATCAGAAGACGATCTCAGCGTATCGGATCGTTGTCGTGGTCCGACTGTCGAAATGCGTAGACTCTCCCCTGGGTGAGCGCATCCGGATACTCGCGCCGACCCCGGCCCTTTAGCACAGAAGACGAATCAACAAGGACACGCCATCAATGAACAAGACAGCCATTGCCGACTGGGATGAACTGGAAGACCGGGCGCCAGCCTACGCGCTGGTGGCGGACGTGGATCTGGTGATCGTCCGCTTTGATGAAAAGGTCAGTGTGCTCTACGGGCGCTGTGCGCATCGCGGCGCGTTGATGTCGGACGGTCATGTCGATGGGGAGAATCTGATCTGCGGGGTGCACGGCTGGGATTATCGCCTCGATACCGGCGTCAGCGAGTACGACAACAGCGAGACGCTGCACAGGTTCGAGACCTGGGTCGAGGACGGCAAGGTGTTCGTCGATCAGGACGAGATCGCGGCCTGGGCCAAAGCGCATCCTCAGCCCTATGATCGTGATACCTATCAGGGGCTGTATCAGGACCCGACCGGGACCGTTGATGAGCCACACGTCAAATTTATCCGCAAGCTCGCCAACGAGGGGCTGAGCAAGGTCGGTCACCACGGGCCGGCGGCGGCGATGGGGGTATCGCGGGAGCAGCTGCCCAAATGGGACGACCTGCAGTTCGTGGTGGGGCAGCTGCACAAACTACCCTTGCTCGATGAGGAACCGGTGGGCACAGACCTGGTCATCGGCCCCAACGCGAAAAAGCCGCTGCGTCTGGACATCCCGCTGTTTGTCTCGGACATGAGTTTTGGCGCCTTGTCCGAAGAGGCCAAGGTTGCGCTGGCCAAAGGCGCCGAGCTGGCCGGGACCGGTATCTGCTCGGGTGAGGGCGGTATGCTGCCCGAGGAGCAGGCCGCAAACAGCCGCTATTTCTATGAACTGGCCTCGGCGCGATTCGGGTTCTCCTGGGACAAGGTGCGCAGGACCCAGGCATTCCATTTCAAGGGCGGGCAGGGGGCCAAGACCGGCACCGGCGGCCATCTGCCCGGCGAAAAGGTGAAAGGCAAGATCGCCGAGGTCAGACACCTCGCCGAAGGCGAACCGGCGATTTCACCGGCGCGGTTCCCCGAGTGGACCGATCTTGCACAGTTCCGTGACTTCGCGGCCGAGCTGCGCGAGAAGACCGGCGGCATCCCGGTCGGTTTCAAGTTGTCCGCGCAACATATCGAGAAGGACATCGACGCCGCGCTCGAGATTGGTGTGGACTACATCATCCTCGATGGCCGCGGCGGCGGTACCGGCGCGGCGCCACTGATCTTCCGCGACAACATCTCGGTACCGACGATCCCGGCGCTGGCCCGGGCCCGGCGCCATCTCGATGTGTCCCAGGCCGCCGGCGTGACCCTGATCATCACCGGCGGCTTACGCCATCCGGCCGATTTCTCCAAGGCCATGGCGCTGGGCGCCGACGGCATCGCGGTGTCAAATGCGGCGATCCAGGCTATCGGTTGTCTCGGTATGCGCGCCTGCCACACCAATAATTGTCCGGTCGGCATCGCGACCCAAAAACAACACTTGCGCGCGCGTCTGCCGGTCGATCTGGCCGCCGAGAGGCTGGCCCGGTTTTTCTCCGCCGCGGTGGAGTTGATGACCGTGCTGGCCCGCGCCGCAGGCCATCACCATCTGAGCGAATTCGCGGTCGACGATCTGACCACCTTCAAAACCGACATGGCCCGGCTGACCGGCGTCGCCTATGGCGGCGTGATCGGGCCCTGAAGCGCGGTCGACGATAGCGGAGCCCCGGTCACAACAGACCAGGGGCCGGCACTACCGGGACCATGAACAAACCGTGCTGGCCTCAACGGGTCTTAAGCGACCGATTACTGGCTGACACCTTTTTCAGGTCTTGAGCGTCGCCATGTCGATCACGAAGCGGTAGCGGACATCGCCACGCTGCATGCGTTCGTAGGCTTCGTTGATGTTTTGGATATCGAGCATCTCGATGTCACAGACGATGCCGTGCCCGGCGCAAAAGTCGAGCATCTCCTGAGTTTCCGGCAGACCGCCGATCAGCGAGCCGGCCAGCTTGCGACGACCGAAGATCAGGGCGCCGCCATCCACCGGTGGCTCGATCGGCTCGGGCATGCCTACCATTATGTGGGTGCCATCGCGTTTCAGCGCGGCCAGGTACGGATTGAGGTCATGTGCGACCGGCACCGTGTCGAGGATGAAATCAAAGCTCGCAACCGCGGCACTCATCTGCTCGGGATCGGTCGAGATCACCACGTTGTGCGCGCCGTGTGCTTTGGCCTCGGCCATCTTGGACGCGGAGCGCGTGAACAGGGTGACGTCGGCCCCCAGCGCGCGGGCGAACTTGACGCCCATGTGGCCCAGTCCGCCCATACCGACGACACCGACGCGATGGCCGGGGCCGACACCGAAATGCTTTAGCGGTGAGTAGGTGGTGATGCCGGCACACAACAGCGGCGCCGCCGCCGCCGGATCCAGTGCGTCGGGGATCCGCAGCACGAAACGATCGCTGACGACGATACGCTCGGAGTATCCGCCATAGGTCGGCGTACCGTCATGCCGGTCGGTACCATTGTAGGTGACGGTCAAGCCTTGCTCGCAGTATTGCTCAAGCCCTTCTTCGCACGAGCCGCAGGACCGGCAGGAGTCGACCAGGCAACCGACGCCGACCCGATCTCCTGGTTTGAAGCCTTTGACCGCGTCACCGACGGCGGTGACGCGTCCGATGATTTCGTGACCGGGCACGACCGGGTAGATGGTGTTGCCCCAGTCGTTGTGGACGAAATGGATGTCGGTATGACAGATACCGCAGTAATCGATTTCGATGACGACATCATCCGCACGCGGCTGGCGCCGCTCGATAGAGAAAGGCGCCACCGCGGAGGTCTTCGACTCGGCAGCGTAAGCGCGTACTTGGGGCATGATCGCGGTCCTCGGAATCTGGGTTCGGAAAAAACGGCGTCGGAGTTGTATTTCCAGGCCCGGTATCGTCCTCCCCAGGATGCCGTCTTGCAACTTGGCCGGTTCCAGGCGCGTTTTCCCTTAGCGACACGTTTCGGCCGCCAGGCAGGCAGCGCTAAGGGCTAACCGCGGCCCGGAATCGAAGCTTACTCATTGGTAATCAGGCACTTGGCGAGGTCCGATCCGGGCATTGGATGCCATGGCAAAGGCTCATTATTCTGGCGGTGGGCCGAACCAAGGGGAATAGAGTGCACTGTCCGCTTATTTCCGCGTGGCCGCGTGTGCGAAGGATTCCGGCGGCAACAGGCGCGGTTTCGTTGAGGCGTGAGACGCACGGGTCCGGTATCGTTTATGCTCAGGCGCGTTACACGCGACGAACTGCACGGACTGTCGTGCCTGACGGCCCCGACCACGAGGAACTGCATCGGCGTGACTGATCTTGATAGGCGCTCTGTGCGAGCGACGGAAAACCCGCCAGAAGACCGATTCAATCCCAAGCCTTATGGTCGACCGCATCGTTCCGCCCGGTCGCGGCTGGCGCTGGTTGCGATATTCCTGTTGTCGGGAAATCTGCAAACCGCAGGCGCCGCGGCGCCGAACATCGGGCTTGCCGAAGACCCCGCCCCTGGCGAAGTAACGGGTGATCTGAAGCAGGGATCGCACGTCAAACTTTTTCTGCCGAATCTCCCCTATCTTGCGATCTCCCATGCCATCAATGCCTCGCTGGTTCGTCCCGCCAACAACGACAAGGGCTGGCAGTACGATCTGGCCACGAGCCATCGTAATTTCGACGATCGGGTGTGGGAGTTCCGCCTGCGTCAGGACGTGCGGTTCCAGGATGGAAGCCCGTTCAATGCTGATTCAGTGCTGCTCAACATGCAGTACTTCAAGCGGCAACCGTTCACCTTTACCAAGCTCAGTACGATCCTGGATCGGGTGGAGAAAGTCGACGACTACACTGTCCGCTTCTATCTGGCTGAGCCCTATGGCGTGTTCTTGCATGACGCCATCTGGTTGCAGTTCTATACACCCGGGTATCTGCAGAAACACGGCTGGAACGGTAAGCCGACGTGTCCGAATCTGGCCGAGCCGGGGCCCTTTGCGCTCGGGCCGTATGTGCTGCACAAGGGCTATGTTGAAGGGGACCGCAGCTCGCCGGAGGTGGTGTTGAAGGCGAATCCGGAGTATTGGGGCGAGGACAAACCAAAAGTAGAGACCATCACGATATACACCGGACTGTCGATTGAGGCGGCCCGCGAGCAGGCCCTGTCAGGCGAGGGCAAGATCGACATCACGCCGGTGCCGTTCGCCCATGCGGCTGAGACGGTCCTCTCAACCTACGCCAAGCTCGCCGTATCGTCGTCGATGAATAACTACGCCATGCATTTCAACATGCTCAACGGCCAGCCGGCGATCCTTGATGACCGTATCCGCTATGTGATCAACCATGCTATCGACCAGGAGTACTTGCTGAATCTCTCGATGGTCGGTGAAGGTGTGCAGTCGCCCACCATGGTATCCCCGAATTTCTATCGTGTCGCCGATGCGATCCGCTCGCTGGACGGCTATTTCACCGCGTACGCTGCGTCGCACGATTTCAGCACCGCGGTGCTGCGTTCGTTGGTGCAGGAGTTCCAGCAGGAGAACAGTCTCGACCCCGCCCAGCCGCTAAAGTTGACGTTGCTGGTCCAGGAGAGCTTCCTGTTTCTGATCCGGGACATCCAGTACTTCCTGGCGCAGGTCAATATCGACTTGCAGACGGAGGTCGTAGACAGCGAGAAACAGGTCTTCCGCCAGCTTTTCGACACGCTGGATGACACCAACGAGATCGACTGGGATCTGTTGCTATGGGGTAACTTCGACTGGTACAAGCACCCTTGGGCGGCGTTCTTTGTCTATCTTCCGGGGACCCCCTGGTCGACTATTCCCGACAATCCCGAGCTGGTGGAGCTGACCCAGCGCCTGCTCGGTACGGACATCGAGTCTGACGCATACGTGCCGATGCTGGCTGACTTCATCCGCTATGTCTACGCAAGGAACTACATGGTTTTCCTGCCCACCCCGAACAATGTCTACGCGGTCAACAAGGAAGTGGTGTTCACGCCCGGACGCTCGGCTTTTGTCTACCTGCGAGATTTGCAGGTGACGGATCAGCACTGGTCAGTCAGGGGTGACGCGCCGTATCCGGCGGAACGCAAGGTGCCGCTGCGGATCAGCCGGCAGCATATCGGTGAGGCGGGGCCGTGAGCGGTCGGGAAGAGATGGCCGGCAGGTCGGGAACCGGCGATCAGGGAGGCGTCAGGCGCGAGCGCTCGTTGTCACGACGGATCATCATCCTGTTGTTGATCGCATCGGCACTGATGATCGGTCAGAGCCTGCACAACCTGCTCAACCTGAATGACGTTGGTCGATCGATCGTCACGATGCGTGACTCGGCGGATAGGCTGGACGAGCTGGCGCGAGAAATCGCCACGCCGATTGCAGACATCCGTATGCTGTCGATGGAGTCCGTCCTGGCCCCGAATGAGACCCTGGTCGCTCAGACCACGCAGCGACTGGACGAGCGCATCCGTGAACTGGAGCTACGCCTCGCAGAGATCCAGGAACGTTTCGATCAGGGCGGCGCCGACAAACCCGGATACAGCGAATTCGCCGCCATCCGCTCGGCCTGGGAGCGCTACCGCGAGGCCCAGGCAAAGACGCGCTATTACATTGGGCAGGGTATCCGGGTGGCGTCGTTTATCAGCGTGACGGAACAGGAGAAGGTCGAATACGACACGCTGAAGGAGTCATTGGCCGCCTTTGGCCAGACCCAGATCGCGCTTAGCCAGCAGGTCTACGACACCGCTCAGGACAACTCCAGGGTGGCGCGCTACACGCTGATATCAACCGGGGTCGCCCAGATCCTGATCCTGATCGCTATCCTGTTTGTCTCCTACCGGACTTTCCGTGGCTACCTGCGCAGTTATCACACCCATCAGCAGGAGCTGGCGAGGGCGAACGACGCATTACGCGAGAGTAAGGAGGCAGCCGACGAGGCCAATATGGCCAAGAGCGCCTTCCTCGCCAACATGAGTCATGAGCTGCGCACACCGATGAACGCGATACTCGGCTATAGCGAAATGCTGACGGAAGAGGCAGAGGACACAGGACAGGATGACTTCATCCCCGACCTGAAAAAGATCAACCAGGCCGGCACTCATCTGCTGTCATTGATCAATGACGTCCTCGATCTGTCGAAGATCGAGTCGGGGAAGACCGAAGCCTTCCCGGAGAACATCGATGTGGGCGAGTTGTTGGATCAGGTCTCTTCGACGGCCCAGCCGCTCATGCTGAATAACAATAATCGCCTTGTGGTGGAGCGCGGCGAGGCACTCGGTACGGCGTTCCAGGACTTCACCAAGTTACGTCAGACGCTGTTGAACGTGCTTTCCAATGCCGCCAAATTCACCCACGACGGCTCCATCACACTGCGTGTGGAGCGGGAACGGGCAGAGGACGGTGAGTGGTTGGATTTCGCCGTCATTGACACCGGTATCGGCATCGCTGAAGACAAACTGGAGCATATCTTCGAGGAGTTCTCCCAGGCAGACAACTCCACTACGCGCGATTACGGCGGCACCGGTCTGGGGCTGACCATATCGCGACGTTTCTGCCAGTTGCTGGGTGGAGATATGACCGTAACCAGCGAGCTGGGGGTGGGCTCGACCTTTACTATCCGGCTGCCAGCCGAGCTTCCCAAGGCCGATGCGCATCCCGCCGAGACACCCGAGCAGACGTCTGCCGACCCGGGCCAGGAGACCGAGGGCAGCACGGTATTGGTGATCGACGACGATCCGGAGGCCAGCGAGATTATCCGGCGTTTCCTCGAAAAGGACGGCTTCCATGTCATCACCGCGTTCAGCGGCGAACAGGGCCTGCGCCTCGCCCATGAGATGCGGCCCGGCGCCATCACCCTGGATGTGATGATGCCGGAGATGGATGGCTGGTCTGTGTTGCGCGCGCTGAAGGCAGATTCGGCCCTGCGTGATATTCCTGTGATCATGGTGTCCATGATCGAGGACCGGACGCGAGGCTACTCGCTCGGTGCAGTGGATTATCTGACCAAGCCGGTCGACCGGGCACTGCTGCACAAGACCATGAGCCGCTATCATCGCGCAGGCGGCGCCGCGTTGCTGGTCGAAGACGACCCGGAGACGCGCAAGGTGATGTCCCGTACTCTGACCAAGGCGGGCTGGGAGGTGATGGAGGCCGCTAACGGCCAGGAGGCTATGGATCTGGTGGCGAGCCGGCTGCCCCAGTTGATCTTGCTGGACCTGATGATGCCGGTGATGGATGGTTTTGATTTCCTGACCGCCTTGAGAGAGCGACCGGAGTGTCAACACATACCGGTGATCGTGGTCACAGCCAAGGATCTGACCGGTGAGGACCGCGCCCGTCTGCGTGGTCGGGTCGAAGAGGTGCTCGAGAAGAGCGCGTACACCAGCGAGCAACTGTCGCAGCGGGTGCGCGAAGCCGTTGCTGCATGCGGTAGCGACACCGGGTCGTAGTTTCCCGGTCGGCGTGATCCTGACAAGAAAACGCGGGTTCGAAACGAAGCTCCGTTCTTGTCGCTAGCCTTCCATCGCCCGCAGGCGTTTGATTTGTTCGGCGTGCGTCGCTCTGATTTCGGCCATGATCGCCTGGTATTCGGGCTCTTCATACAGCGGAGCGAGGTCTTCATGGAAATCTTCGACAAATATCCAGCCTTGATCTACCGTCTCGCGCAGCGCGGCCAGCGCCCGGCACCAGTGCCGGGCTTTGTCTGTTCGCTAGGGCTGGCTATTGTTCCGCCACCAGCTCCGCGAGCATGTTGTTTAGCTGCTCCAGGGTGTAGCTGTAAGGCTGGTCCGCGTTGAGCTGCGCCACCCGCGTCAGCGCGGCCCGGATGGTCGCTTCAGCCTCTTCCGCGTCGGGCGCCACCATGTAACGTGGCTTGGGTTTCTCGGCGAACAACGCGTGCAGGGCCGCCTCGGCGACCTCGTCGGGCTCCTTGAGGCTCTCGTTACGTTCCTTCATCTTGTTCAGCTGCTCTTGTTCTTCCGCGGTCAGGTCGCCGGCCTGGTCGAGTGTCTTACCCATGGCATGCAAGACGACTTTTTCCCGGATCTTTGATTTAAAGCCGCCGGGCTCGATCACGCTGACGAGCACCCCGGACTCGGCCAACTCAGCGGCCAGCGCGTCGGTGTAGGCCTCGATGGCGAATTTGCTCATGCTGTAAGTGCCGCTCCGCCTCCCCGAGATAAAGCCGGCGATCGAGCCGATGGTGGTGGTGCGGCCCTTGTTCTCGGCGAGCAGCGGGGTAAAGGCCTTGTTAATCCGGTACGGGCCGTAGATATTGACGTCAAAGACAAAGTCGATGTCTGCCTCCGGCGTCTCGTTCATCGGACTGAACACGCCGACGCCGGCGTTGTTGACGACGCCATGCAGACCACGGCCAGCCTCGGTGATCCGTGCGACCGCCGCGTCGATGTCATCTTGCACGGTCACGTCGAGGCGCACGGCTTCGACATTGTCCATCTTGTTGAGTTCGGCAAGGTCTTTATCCTTGCGCGCACCCGCGTAAACGAAGTGACCGTTCGCGGCCAGCACCTCCGTGATCTTGCGGCCGATGCCGGAACTGGCACCGGTGACCAGGACCGCCTTCTGCGCTTCCTGCTCCTGAGCCGAGACGGCGTGCGGTGCCGCGGCCAGGACGCAGATAAAGAGGACGGTGAGAACGGTGATAGGGAGATGTTTGTGCATGAGTCTTCCTTTGGATCGGCAAGAAAATCTTTTGGGGCCACATTGCGAGTAACCATGCCGGGTCGTTGTTCCGTAGTTACGGAGCCGGGCCCGACACAATCGGCAGCCCTCGGCTGCGAATCGCAACGATACTACGATCCGGCACCCCTGGCTCCTCCCAGGGGAGCAATCAGTTCTTGTACTGCCAGCAAGTTTGCCAACTGGTGTCGAGATCGCCTCGCGAGGAAAAAACCTCAGGTTTATTATTCCCGGTATTGGCGTAGGCTCTCAATGTAACGGAGCGAACAAGCCGTGCCTTGCCCGCAACTCGATCTGAACGGTCACTTCCCTGCCGAGGACAAGCGGCGTCTGGCCGGCAAGTTATGTGAGACTTATGCGCGCGTGGGGCCAGGGCTGAGTAAGGGGTAGCAAATGGGCAAGGTCTACGATTCTATCGACGACAAACTCGCGGCCTGGGTGGCCGGGCAACACGTGTTTTTTGTAGCCACCGCGCCGCTTGCCGCCGACGGGCATATCAACAACTCCCCAAAGGGTGGGGACTCGTTCCGGGTCATCAGCGGCACCGAGGTCGCCTACCAGGATTATACCGGCAGCGGCGCGGAGACCATCGCGCATCTGCGGGAAAACAGGCGCATCGTAATCATGTTCTGTGCGTTCGAGGGCCCGCCCAAGATCATCAGATTCCATGGCCAGGGCAGCGTGATAGGCAACACGCATCCCCGCTATGCGGAACTCGCGCGGCAATTCCCGGAGAACCCCGGTACCCGTTCGATCATCCACATCGACGTGGAACGCATTTCTGATTCCTGTGGCTATGGGGTACCGCTATGCGAATTCAAAAAACCCAGAGATACGCTGGATCGCTGGGCGCTGAACAAGGGCGACGAAGTGCTTGCGCTGTACCGCCAGGAAAACAATGCGCGCAGCATCGATGGCCTGCCCGGGTTCGACCCGGATGCCTGATATGCTTGTCCTAGTGCAGCCTGAAGCAGCCAGGACCAAACAGGCATCATGGATCAGAGGGCAACTATGAAAGTCGGGATTATCGGCACCGTTTGGGGCCGGATTCACTGCGGCACCTTCCGTCAGGCCGGCTGCGAGATCGCAGCGCTGGTCGGCCAGGACGCCGCCAAGGCAGCCGCGGTCGCAGAGGCGGAGGGCGTACCTGTCGGGACGAATGACCTGGCCGCGCTGGATGACTGCGATGTCATCGTCATCGCATCGCCGACCGCAACTCACGTCGAATATCTGGATCGGTTCAAAGACAAGCTCGTGTTCTGTGAGAAACCGCTGTGCGGCCGGGTGCCCGATCCCGCCTGGCTCGAGCGGCTGAGCGATGCACAGATCTACGTCAACTACACGTTTTCGTTTCTGGATTCGGCCCGGGTGCTGGCGCAGAGGATCCGGGCCGGCCATCTGGGTAAGGTGCACCGCATCCTTTTGCAGGTGGGTGTCAATCTCCCTGCCGACAAGGCACCCGACGAATGGTTTATGGAAGTCGCGGTCCATCCGCTGTCGTTCCTGCTCTATCTCTTTGGCCCTTTCCGCACCGAGACCCTTGCAGTGGGTCAGGGACGCGCGAATGTCGGCGTGTTGTTGTCCAACGCGGAGCAGATGCTCGACGTGTCGCTTTACGACCATCCGCTGGAAGGGATCCTCATCGATATGACAGTCATCGGCGAATCGGCGACGGCACGGCTCAGCGGCGGCTTCCGGGTCGGCCAGGACTGGTGGTTCGACCCGCTCCTGATCAATGGCATGCCGTTCACCGATGGCGAATACCATTATTCCGAGGATGTCTGGTACCGTGCCATCCGGCGCGCCGTACGGACGTTCTGCGAGGTCGCCCGCGGCGAGCGCACGCACGCAGAGGCCGAGGCCATCGGACTGTTCGGTCTCGCGAAGGCCGCGCAGATGGAAACAATGCTGGCACCGCTGTTACGGGACGAGTAGCTCTCCATTACGTCTAGTGGTGCCGGTGTTCGTTTTCTTCGCTTATTCGCCAGCGAAGCCCGTGAAACCTAAGAAACCGAACACCGGAACCGGCATCTGGCACCGACATCTCAGGATCCGACCTGGGCCGACCCCCCAATCCGGATGCTTCCGGAGTGTGGCCTGCGTCACAGAAAGGGCTCTACGGGGCCCCTAAGCTAGCTGGTGATATCGACTTTCCCAGCGCTCGGTCCGGCCTCACGGATCTGGAGAACACCATGACTCGAAGACTCCTCGCCGCGGCGATTGTTTTGGCAGCGACTTTGTCCCTTTCCGCCTGTGGCGGCGGCTCCGGTGGTGGCGGCGGCGCGGCCACCGGTAATGTGGTGGTCCTGTTCGCGGACGGGCCGACCGACCAGTACCAGCGCATGCTGGTATCGGTCACCGGTATCACGTTGATCGGTGCCGGCGGCCAGGTCGATATCTATGACGGGCCTGAGGTCACCTTCGATCTGCTGGAGATGAGCGATTGGGCCGATCTGGCCTTTAATACCAAGGTGCTGGCCGGGCGCTACAACAAGGTGCGTCTGGTGCTGTCGAAGGTCCAACTGATCGACATGGTCAACAACGAGACCGTGTTGCTGGACAAGCTGCCGGCCAACGGCAAGATCGATCTGAATCCCCGCGGGCCGTTCGAGGTCAGCCGCGACTTCACTACCGTGATCAAGCTGGACATGGATGCCAGGCGCTCGTTCCAGGTGGTCGAGACCGGCAACCAGGAACTGCGACTGCGGCCGATCGTCTTTGTCGATGTCTATCAGGGCGATCTCTTGCTGCCCGACCGGCTGGTACGGGTGTTCGGCACGGTTGAAGCCGGCTCCATCCAGACCGGGCTTGCCCCGGATATCCTGGTCGAATCATTCCGGCTGTGCGACCTGCAGTTTATTTCCCAGACCGGAGGACCGACGCTCGGCGATCCGGCTGACTGTGTGCGTGTCTTTGCGGATAGTGCCAGCGCGTTTGACGACACCGGAGATCAGGTGGGTCCCTCGGCCGTCTCGGAAGGCGATCTGCTGACGGCGATAGGCTTTGTGGTGGACACCGACGATGCCGATGCCTTGCTCGATCTCAATGCCGTGGTCCTCGAGATCGGCGACCGCCAGCCGGATGACGCCGGTGGCTGGGGCACGGAGAAGGGCGCGGTCGCCAGCGACCCGGCGGCCTGCGATACCGATCAGTGTTTCGATTTCGATCCCGATGAGAGCGACACGGTGATCACCACCCGGATGCAGCCCGGCACCCGCGTGTTCCGCGCTGATGGCACCGAGCTGGCGCAAAGCGACGTCAGCACTGGCGACATCGGCTCGATCGACGCGTTGCCGGTGGGTGCTGAACAAAATGCGTCGCTGGTCGTGCTGGCGAACGAAGTTGCCGGCGACACGGTGAGCGGTTTGCTGGAAATCCCGGGCGCTCAAATTGTCGGGGCAGATGCGGTATTGAACGTGCGGACGGAGGCCGACACTTTGGTGGCGGTCTGCGTCAACGCCGATACCAGGATCGTCCAGGTGCTGGCCGATGATGCGGTGATCACGCTGTTCGATTTGCTCGACCCCGACGTGCTCGAAAACGGCTCGCTGATCGAGGCCTTCGGTGATACCGACCCAGTGCCGGTCGGCTGCGAGCTCGTTGCCGATCTGGTGATCGTCGAACCACCTGCGCCCTAGCAGCGCAACCCTTGGCCCAAACTGATCCGCAAACGTGATCCGCAAACGGGGTCAGAGAACAGCGTGTTCTCTGACCCCCGTCTACTTTAAGGACACGGCGGCAGGAACCCGATGATGGAGAATGCCGTGGAGAAGATATTACCGGCGTAGCAGTTACCCGGCTCCAGGGATAGCAGAGTCAGGTCTGCAGCCGCGAACCCGAATGGATTTGCCGGGTCGACATTGGTGCCGTTGTTGATCCTGGGTTGAAGGCCGATCAGATAAAAAATGGACGTTGAGCCCGGCTTTTGCCAGTCGACCAGGTTGTGGGACCCCCGCTCTCCGGCAGGGAGGTCGAGGGCGACAATTACACTGTCCTGGTAATCAGACCGCGATGTTGTCCAGCTCCGCCCAGGCGCGCACCATGCCCAGGGTCTCGTGTTTGCCTTGCTTGTCCTTGGCGCTGGCGATAAACGGTATTTCGCGGGTGTACTCGATCTGTGTCGCCTCAGTCAGGTCCAGGAAAAACAAAGCTCAGAGAGCGGTTTCTCATGATTTAGAGCAAAACCAATGCTGACCCCGGTTTCCGCCCGCGGCTGCATTCTGTCAAATGGGTGTTGAATCACACCCGCAACCGTCACACAGTGAAGACGCTGATAAAGGCAAACCCATCGAAAGGTGGGGACGCAAAGCTACCGGTCTACAGACGGCAATCGTCCATGACAGCGGGGTCGCCAGTGATGAGATTAAGTCCGATCCGATGCTCGCGGAGCGCCTTCGGCGCTTCCCGTATCTCCTCTCGTCGCAGCTTCCCCCGGTGGTCCGCGTCCACGGGCTCACGACTAATAGCGTGAGTGGTTCGTTTGAACTAGGGAGTCATCATGATCAACTTAAGCAAGAATATCGGTGCCGGGTTGGGCGCTGCCGGCCTCTGTGGCCTGATGCTGGTACTGTCCGCGACCGCGTCAGCCGCGCCGAACCAGAAGAGCGTGGCCGACGTTGTGGCGTGTCTGGAGGACGAATCTACCGTCCGTGCGTGCTCGAGCAAGGAATTGTCCAACGTGGTCGTCCAGTGCACTGACGGCGAGTCGTCCTATTACATCAAGTATGACGATCTCGAAGACCTGGTCGACCCATACGTCGGCTTCTTCTCCTGTCCCGGCGCTACGGTCGAGGCCGTCCATGTGAAATCGGGCAGCGACAAGTCTGGTGGCAAAGCTGATGGTCTGCCGGCGGGTAGCGGGACGCTCTGGGTCAGCACCGAGTGCCCGATAGAGTGCCCCGCCACCGGGGAGGAGCAGGGAGAAGATCCGGGCACCGAACCGCCTTCAGAGAGTAATTTCCTCTAACAGGGAAACGTATCTCTCTGACCCCATTTTTTTCTGCCTACTCCTCCTCACATCCCTCGACTTCGTTGACGCAGAAGCCGTCGACCTCAGTAAACGTCGCGTTGTCTTCGCCGCCGATCGCGCCCACTTCGATCTTCACGGGAGTGTCGTCGGGCAGCGAGGCGAGATAATCAGCCGGCACCGTCACTGCCTTGGGACTAATGTCGCCGGGCACGCGGATGGTGAACTTCAGGTTCCCGGTCGGACCGTCGACGTCGGGCTCGAGAACCACCTCATAGGTTTCAACCAGGACGTCCTCGGGATGGATCGGGAGCACCTCAGCGATGACGAGCTGAGTCAACTCTATTGCCGACGCACAGTTGCCGAGATCATCCCCGTCTTCCCAGGTGATCATGCTGCCGTCGAAATCTACATCCTGCGGTGCAGCGGGGAGATGATAGGTGAGTTCGGTCTCGCCTTCGGATTTCTCGCCACCATCGGAATTGCCGGTGAAGACATAGGTGCCGTACAGCCACCGATCGAGGAATTCCTCCAGCGTGACGATGTCCTCCAGGTCTTCGGGATCCGCGTCCGGATCGGCCCAGCAAAGCGGCTCGGCGCTCTCGGCAAAGGTCTCGGTCAGCTTCTGTTCCGTGAGCGGGCCCTTGGCCTGGTCTTCGAACACCTTGGTGCCGTCCGGATCACGCAGCCGCGCCGAATTCAAATCGTCGCCGTCCATAAGGAAATGGAAACCGATGTCGCCATCCGAAGAATTGATTTCAATCAGCACTTTACACTCGCCAAAGTCGCCGCATGGCTCGGTCGCGGACGCGGCCATGGGGACCGCCAACCCGATCAGCGCGGCACCCGCCATCGCCCATGGGATCCTCAATGTTGAACGTTTTGTTACCACAACATGTCCCTCCTACCAGTCAAATAAATCGCTTCCCGCCCAACGGACGGGGCGGGAACGCCCGATCCCAGGTGAACAGTGCCAGTGTTCGGTTTCTTTGCTTATTTGCCCGCGTCGCAGATAGAAAACCAAAAAAATCGGACCGCTCCCGGAATACGCAGGGTGTCTGCCCTCACTAAGCTAAGACGGTTGGGCTGAAAAAATCCTTCGGTCTGGGGGCGGTCGGACGAGGGGTAATCGCGCGAAACAGGGCTGAGGCCCTTATTTCTTATCGATCTTCATTGGGGTGTCGCCGGACAGCGAGGCGGGATATTCGGCCGGCACCGTCACTGCCTTGGGATTGATGTCGCCAGGCACGAGGATGGCAAACGCGAAGTTGCCAGCAGGACCGTCGGCCGGATAGCGTCAGCTCCCAACCAGAATCCAGCCGTCCTGGTCCGGGAATCGGGGCGCTTCGATCAGGCCCTGTCTGACCAGGACTTCCGCACCCAAACCGACGAGCTTGCCGTTCTTCAGCACGACGGGCGTCAGAAACCGGTCCGGCACGGTCCCTTCGTCGAATTGCGTGTCCCAGTAGCCCATGCGCATGCCGCCGGTCTTCGCGTAGTAGTAGAGGATCTCAAAACTGTCGCCACCGACTGCCATCGTCTCTGTGCGATACGGGTTCGAAACGGTCAGATCGACATATCCCATCAGACGTTGCTCGAGATAAATGCCCTCCCGCGCCTGTGAGGTGCCCGTGCCCATGATGTCGGCGACTTGTTGTCTGCTCATGCCGGGCTCGAGCTTCCTGATATTCGATGCGTTGGTCTCCCTGATGTTCTCCACCGGCATGGCGGTACACCCCGCCACCAGAACGGCGAGGATAGTCCACGCCCGAGATATGCGGTGCATTCGTTTTCGCATGTAGGTCTCGCTTGCGGGTTTGGCGGAAACCGGGCCATAACGGCCGCGGCAGCCATATATATTTTTGGACTCTGAGAAAGTCAGGAGTTCAAAGTACCGTGAAGAAAATCCGTGGCGAGCTGGTGGTGCCTGTGTTCGTTTTCTTCGGTTTTTCGCCCGCGAAACCCGTGAAACCTTAGAAACCCAACACCGGCACCGACATCATTTTCCTTGAGGACTGGCCTCGGGTTCGGCATCTTCATTCAGCCAAATCAAGAACAGCTCATAGCCGACGGCCAGGACTACAGCACCGACAAATAGTCCGATGATGCCCGACAGGATCATGCCGCCGATTGCGCCGAGCAGGATGACCAGCATCGGCGTCTCCAGGCCGCGACCAAGCAACAAGGGCTTGAGGAAGGAATCACTCACCCCGACCAGCAGGCTCCAGATCATGAACAGGACGGCGGGCACGGTGCTGGTGATGGTGAAGACATAGACGATGACCGGGCCCAGGACGATGATGGTCGGTATTTGTACGATAGCCAGGAACAAGACCAGCAGCGACCAGAGGCCGGCATAGGGCACCCCGACGATCAGCATGCCCATGCCCGCAAGCACGGCCTGGATAATGGCCACGCCGAGCACGCCCTGGGCGACGCTACGGATCGTCGCGCCCGCCATGCTGCCAAATTCTCGTCCGAGCTTTCCTCCCATCAGCCGCCTGGATATCTTGTCGACCGCGTCAGCGCCGCTTTTTGCGTAGACCAGCAACGTCCCCGCGATGATGATGGAGACGATAAACTGCAGGACCGTGATGCCGGCGCTGGCCGCGGCCGACAGGACCCACTTTGCAAGGTCTTTCAGCTGATCCGAGTAATTGCTGAGTGCGGCGCTCAGGTTGGTTGATGCCAGGTCCCACGCGCCATGCAGCTTCTTGCCGATCAGCGGCCATTCTTTGACACTTTCGGGCGGCGGCGGGATGTGGAGCGTGCCCGCCTTCATCTGCTCTGCCAGCAGCTGCGAATTCTCTATGGCGGATTCCGACAACATGACAGTGGGTATGACCAGGATAGCCACGGCGATCAGCGTCATCAGGGTGGCAGCGAGTTTCTGCCGGCCGCCGAGCACGGCCTGGAGCTTTTCGAACAGAGGAAATACGGCTACTGCGAGGATGGCGGCCCAGAGAGTCAGGAGAACAAACGGCCGGACAATGTTGAAACACCACAGCACCAGCAGGAAGATGAGAGCGACGCGTATGGACGACTCGATCACCTTGCGGTTGAACAGCTTGTCGTCAGTAGACGCGACTGAATCACCCATGACCAATTTCTCCCCTGGTTAAACCCCACCCGACTGGCTGCGCCACAGTAATGCCACCCTGCGCACCCATGTATGGCTTGTCGATGCCGATGTCATGGAGCGCATCTTAAGGCACTTCGAGCTATGAGTCCCAATAACCGACCCTGCTATCAGGTCCGGACCCGCGCCGGCCGCCTGGGCATTCTCAGAGCGGTGAACCTGTACAATTCACCATCCTGGACACAAGATCACGAGCAATTGTCATGAATCGCACCGCCAAATTCTGGATCTCGATGACTGTATTTCAGGTGGCTTTCGGGCTGGCTGTATTCGCCGCCACGCGCCATCACTATCTTGATGAAGCAGGTGCGAACACAGCGGGCCCTGGCGCAGCACGCCCATCCCTACCGGTATGGCGTGACTCCATCGCGGGCACGGCGTCCGGGCAGTTTGGGTCCCCGGCTGTCGATGTGTCGGCGGTGACAGACCCGGCGCAGCTGGGCCGGATCGGCGATGAGTTTTTCAACAACAAGCAATATGAGCAGGCGGCGGAGACCTACGAGCGGCTGCTTACGTTTGGCCCGAATGTGAATACCTATAACAATCTTGGTATCACGCTATTTTATCTCGGCAGGTCCGACGAGGCTCTGAATATCCTGAACGAGGGCATCGCTACGGACCCTCTGTACCAAAGAATCTGGCTGACGCTGGGATTCGTCAACACCCGACTTGGCAATATTGAGGAAGCACGCTCGGCGCTGACCACTGCGGTCGAGATGGGTGCTGACAACGAGGTCGGGCAGTCCGCAATGCAAATGCTCGACAACCTCCCGTAGGGCCAGAAACGCGAGATAGATGCTGGGACAGTCGGCCGTCAGCCGCGTCTTTTCACTACCGGATGTTGCTCGGTGGCCCATTCGTGACACAGATCGCCGAGGTATTGCTCGAGTTCTGATTCGGTGACGCTGGCGGGCACAATGATTTCCCTGGCCGGCCTCCTTTTCCCGTCTGGGCCAGGGAAGAACGCGTCCCATCCGCTTTCAGATCGCAGCAGCAGAAGGTCGCGGCCAAAGACATCGAATCTCAGCGAGCTCATGGCCCTTTTATTGGAACACGTGAATGGTGCCGGTGTTCGTTTTCATCGATTATCCGCCTGCGCAGCACCTTTAACCTGAGGGACCGAACACCGGCACGGTCATCTGCGCCGCGTCTTCGATTCAGGTCCCACTGTCATCGAGCCGCCGCATCGCGGCCCGGGTGGTCGAATTGACGACGGTCCTCGCGATGGCGTAGAGCCCCCACAGGATCGCCAGCGGGATGACCAGTGTCTGCAGCAAAAAGACCACGATCAGTCGGACCACGTTGTCTACGGTATCGCCGGCATTGCGTTTGAGCGTTTCGAATCTGTCCGTCAGGTCCAGGCCCTGCGCCGCGCCTTTGAGCTGATCCCAGTACTGCTCCAACCGACCCTTCTCGCCTGGAGCGCCGGCCTCCTCATCGTCAGGCGCCGGCGACAGATCCGGCGTCATGTCCCGGATCGACGTCGCGGCGTCACTCAGCGCCAGTTCACTGGCCGCGTACTCCTGCTCGAGGAACAGGCGGAACACCACATCGGTACCCAGACTCGCCAGAGGGATAGCGAAGCGTGCCATCAGCAGAAGCGTGAGCAAGCCGTGCAGCCACGGTGGTGAGGATCGACCACGCAGGCACCATATGGCCCAGACCAGCAGCAGCGCCGTCAGCAGGATCTTGATGACCGGGTGCTGACCCATCACCAGCAGCACCTGCTGGACGCCGAACGACACCGTCGCCAGGAGCATCAGGTCTGAAAATTGCTCGACCAGATCGTTGATCGGATCCAGGACCTGGCCGACGCTGAATGTCGCGCTCATGCCGACACCGGCGGTGACTTCCGTGCCCTGGGCTACCGAGATGGCCGAGTTGAGTCCCCGCGCTGTCGCGAACGTGACAAATGCCCGGGCCAGACCGTCATCGAGACTGTCACCTGCCTTCTGGTCAATGGGAGAAATCCATGCGCAGACTGCCAGCCCCAATATCAGGCTGAGCGCGAAAATCCGGCTCGCAACGCTCGACGTTCCCATGGTGGCTCTCTTCTCTCAACAGGGCAGCACAGATCAATTCTCCTCAGACTAGCAAGAATTGTCCCCTGACTCCGATTCGCCGGCGCGCTGCCGGCTACAGCGCCTTGCCGCAATGAGGACAGTGGGGAAAGGATGCCGGTCGGCCGCAAGCCGGTGGGGTCGGTGTCCGCAACGCCACTGCGTAGCGCGGGCACGGTGATCCGTCCTGGCTGAGCCAAGACCCGGGGATCGTTGTTGGCCGGGCGACGCGTGACGAAATTCGTATATTCTCCGGCCTTGAATGCGGCCTGGTCCGAAGTGAGCCTTTTATGACGCTGCTATTGCTCTCCACCGTACTCGCGTTTGTGCTGGGATTCTCCGCCTATCGGGCGAGCATCTGTACCGTGGCTGCGGTGGCGGAGGTGATGTCCTCGCGGACCGCCCGGGTATTTCTGAGCTTCGCCAAGGTGGTCCTGTGGGTGTTGCTGGTCAACGGCCTGCTGGTGCTGTGGATGCCGGATCTCGCGCGGCCGGCAAAGCCGCACCCGGGCATCCAGATGGCGCTCATCGGTGGCTTCGTGTTCGGCATCGGTGCTGCGATCAACGGCGGCTGCAGTTTCTCCACGATCTCGAAGATCGCTCAGGGCAACATCCACATGGCGTTGACCCTGCCGGCTTTTGTGCTCGGCGTACTGGCTGGCGCCGCTGCGTTGTCGCGGATGGACATCGTTACGGATCCTGCGACGCCGTGGCTCAGCGAGCGGGCGAGGTTGGTCCTGCTTGCCGCGCTGGGGCTTTGGGGCCTGAGGGAGATCGTGAAGATTATCGTTCCGAACCTGCGTGGCGACGGCCTGTGGCAGGGACTGACAGCGGGTCGCTATCGATTGTCCACCGGCGCGGCGATCGTCGGTATCTGCAGCGGCGGGATCTATGCGATCCATGGCCGCTGGGCATACTCCAGCCAGATCGTAGACGGGTTTGTCGAGCGACCCGGAATCCAGTCAGCGAGCGGCGAAGTCGCCATCTGGTTGTTCCTGGCGTTGTTGTCCGGCGCGATCATGCAGGATCTGCCGTCGCTGTCCTTACACGCGCTGTTCGCCTATCTGGCGATGGTGGCTGGTATCGCCATGACCCTGATTTTGTTCGGCCGCCTGACCGGGGCCAGCATGGCGGTCAGCTGTGGCGGCGACTTTTGCACGATGGACAAGGGCCGGCCGAAAAGCTGATTCGATCGGAGCCGCCACTGAATCTTGTTGCCGCAACGTGAATGGTGCCCGCGTTCGTTTTCTTCGGTTGTCCCCCTGCGTAACACCTTTAACCTAAAGAACCGAACACCGGCACGGTCATCCTGCTGGCGTCGGTGTCAAGCAAGAAATGATTTCGTTTCGACTCTGTCTCTTGTGGCAGCGCGGAACGTGCGTCCGTGGCTGCGCTCCATGACAACAGGTCGTACCCCAACCGCGATCAAGCGAACCGACTCCACTAGCTTGGGTCCGGCGTCAGCGATCGGCGTGACTGCCTCAACTCGGCCAGCGCCCCCCTGATCACACGGGCCGAGGAACGCAGAAGCATCACCGCGAGCAGCGTGCCGACGATGATGTCGGGCCAGCCCGAGCTGAATAGCCATACGCCGGCCGCCGCTACAATCACCGACAGATTCGACGCGATGTCGTTGCGTGAACACTCGTAGACCGAACTCATATTGATGTCGTCTTCGCGGTGCCGCCACAGCAGGAACAGACACAGACCATTCGCGACCAGTCCGGCGATGCTGAACACGCCCATGATTTCGTAGGACGGCAGCACCGGGTGGAGCAGGCGATGAATCACCTGGGCGATGACTATGCTGGCGGCGAGAAAGATGAGTCCGCCCTTGAACACGGCGACCCGCGCCTTGGTGGCCGCACCCTGGGAGATCGCGAACAGGCTCAGGCCGTAGGTCAGCGCATCGCCCAGGTTGTCCAGGCTGTCGGAGAGCAGGGCGGTGGACTTGCCATAGATCGCGGCCGCGACAATGGCCACGAACATGATCGCGTTGATCCACAGCACCTTGACGAGCGTGCCGCGCTGGCTGTCGCGCAGCGACTCGGCGGCACAACCGGATTCACAGCAGGATTTCACGCGGGCCTCCGTTAACCGGGTCGCCGATATTGTTCCCCAATATACCGTGGCGACAAAAGGGAATCTGAATTCACTGCGGCCATTGCGCTCTGGCCGGCCAACCAGCGACGGCAGTTTTCGGTCCCTCATCAAGAACGGATGCTCGCAAAGATAGTTGATACCTAAACTTTATTAGTTTAAGTTTCAATCAAATATCGATCCGGACTCCCTCTTTATGAACACCCCCAAGCGCAGGAAACTCCAGGCCGCCTCATGGTTCGCCGTGGTCCGCACCTATCAGGAATGCACGCGCCGCTATGCGCAGCTGCTGAGGAGTTTCGACCTGACGATCCCGCAATTCGATGTGATGAACGCGATCCATCAGCTCGCGGGCCAGGCCACGCCAAAGGACATCGCCGAGGAGCTGGTGGTGACACGCGGCAACATCACCGGCGTGTTGCATCGGCTGCAGCAGCGATCGCTGATCACCACCCGGCACAACGAGCTGGATGGTCGCTCCATCGTCTGCCATCTGACTCGTCCTGGACAGGCGCTCCTGGAGCAGGCGCGGTCGGCCGCGGCGCTGTTTATCGAGACACAGCTCGCGCCGTTTGACGATGCGGAGCTGCGGGACACCGAGAAGCAGATGAACCGGATGCGGTCACATCTGCAGACCATCGACCCGGACATGATTGCCGGCCAGGTCCCTGGACGGACCCGCCGGGCTGCAGCCGAGGCCTGAATGACATGAGTGAAACAACGACGCCACTGGCGCCACCCAAACGCAGTGCGCTATTGCTCGAGAGCCGTACCGCGATCGACCTGGCGCGGATGGTCGTGCCCCTGATGAGTGCGCAACTGCGTCCCGGCACCGCGCGCAGTGCTTGTCACGTGATCGTCGTGCCCGGATTCGGTTCGGACGATCGCTATACCGCGCCGCTGCGTCATTATCTGAACCGAATCGGCTTTCGCGCTGAGGGCTGGGGGCTTGGAAAAAACCAGGCGGGTGTCGATCTGCCGCATACGCTCGATGACCTGTCTCCGACCTGGCAGTTCACGCCGCGGGCGCACTATGCCGGTGAGGCCTCCGTGCCGTATCTGTGTGACCGCCTGATCGATCGCGTGCGTGAGCGTCACCAGGCGCTCGGCCAACCGGTCGCGCTGATCGGCTGGAGCCTGGGCGGGTATCTGGCGCGCGAGGCGGCCAGGGACCTGCCCGATGTCGTCGATCGGGTGATCACCATGGGCACACCCACAGTCGGTGGACCGAAGTACACTGCAGCGGCGCCATTTTTTCGCAAGCGCGGGATGGACCTGGACTGGATCGAGGAAGAGATCCAGGGGCGTGAGTCGCGGCCGATCCGTCAGCCGATCACTGCGATCTACAGTCGCAGTGACGGGGTCGTCACCTGGCAGGCTTCGATCGACCGCTACAGCGAGAACGTGCGCCATGTCGAAGTGCGCGCCCCGCACCTGGGCATGGGATTCAACCCGACCATTTGGCGTCACATCGTCTCGGCACTCGAAGAGTAAGGCGGCGAGCGTAACCTGCGAAGCGGTTCACACTCGGTGCAAGCCGCCGCGGCGATACGTGACACGGGCGAGGGGGTGGCCGACTGCAGAGCATCAGGCGGCAATGATCCCTGCAGCGAGAAGACGGACCTGCGAGTCGGTCGCCGACAGTGGCTTCAGGATTTCGGCGTCACCACGCCGTACTTGATAAAGCTCTCGCCCATGGCCACGACCATCTCCTCGAGATCCAGCGGTTCCCAGTCGAGGATCTTTTTGATCTTCGAGTTATCGACATTTTGTTTTACGCCGAGATCATTGAGGCCCAGACGCGCGGTCCTGTCGAACACGGCCACCAGACGCATCACAAAGTCCGGCAGCTTGCCGGTGGGGATTCTGAAGCCCCGGTCCGCAAAGTGCTTGTCGAGGATGCGCGCGATATCCAGGATCGAGTGGTTCTCGACGGCACAGATAAAACGTTCGCCTGCCGCGGCGGGCTCGGTCATCGCGGCGATATGCGCGGCGGCGACATCGCGCACGTCGACCACCGCCCAATTGAGATCCGGACAGGCCGGGAAGTCGCGATCGAACAACTTCTTCACCACTTCACCCGAGGTGCCGTAGTCCTGGTCGAGGATCGGGCCCAGCACCAGCCCGGGGTTGATGGTCGTCAGCTCGAGTGGGTGATCGGCATCGAGTGAGGCGATGAAGTCCCATGCGGCGCGCTCGGCGATAGTCTTCGATTTCTCGTAGGCGCCGATGCTGGCGGCGTTGAGATCCGACCAGTCCGACTCATCGAAAGTCCGGCTACGATCGCGCCCGTAAAGCACAGCAGCGACGGAAGAGGTGAGGACGACCCGTTTGACACCAGCGCCGGCGGCTGCCTTGAGTACCCGCAGCGTGCCATCGCGGGCCGGCACGATCAATTCGTCCTCGTGTCTTGGCGGGGTGCGCGGTAACGGGCTCGCCACGTGCAGCACATAGCGGCAGCCGGCGACGGCCTCGGCCCAGCCCGCATCGGCGGTCAGGTCCGCCGGGACGATGTCGAAGCGATCCAGTGCCGCAGCGCCATCGGCCAGGTGCGGCGCCAGGGTTGCCTTGAGCTTGGATTCACGCGTGGCCGATCGCGCGGTGCCCCGCACCCGGTAGCCCGCGTTGAGCAGCAGCACCACGCAATGCTGCGCGATAAAGCCGGTTGCACCGGTGACCAGGACTGTCGTGTTCGACTCGTTCATATTGCTATTTTCGCCGCAAGCGACCCAAGGATCGCTTGCCTGGCATTCTGCGGTCTGCAAACCTCAAGTCAAATGAGGCTCCAGACGAGGACCACGCCGAATCGGAGCCGAGCGTATCGTGACCCGGATACACATCGATTGCGCGGCTACAGCTGGCGCCCTATTTCGGTGGCGTCCAGCTGCTGGCGAACTGCATCGGCTCCGCGGCTTTTGTCGCCACGACCTTGTCTCCGCGAGCCGGGACCTTGCTCAGCGAGACCGGTGTCGCGATCGAGTACTTCTCGTTGACCTGGGCGACCGCGATCTCGCCGACCACGGTCTCCGAGCCGCCGAGCGATATGCCGGTTTCCGGATCGATCAGCGCTTCGCCCATCTCGACGACCCGCAGCGTATCCCCGACCGCTACCGAGTCGGCGCCCAGGTTGACAAAGATCTGGTTGGCGTCGGCTTTGACCACTGAGCCCTGTGCGGTGGCTTCGCCGATCTGTTTGATCAGTTCGAACACACCTTCGTTGACACCGGCGATCACCGCCTGGCCCACCGGGGTCTTTGAATATTCATCGACAAAGCCACCGAGTCCGCCGCCGCCGGTGATGCCGAACCCGCCAAAGGTCAGCCCCGACTCCTTGATCACCGATTCGATTTGTTTGGTAAATACGATCTCGCTGGTCTCGGCATCGATCAACCTGACGTTGAGCCCGACCCGGCCGTGTCCCTTCTTGGTCTTGATGCCACCCAGGATGCCACCCGCCCGGCCGACCAGACCGCCGATGCCACCCATCGATTTGCCGCCGACGTCGGACTCATAGTCGGTAATCACTACCTGCACTAGGTACTGGGCGCCGAGCACGTTTCCGGTCTTGGCGCCGGAGGGTGCGGCGACCCGGCCCGAGGCCGCCAGATCCTGTTCACCCAGCACGCTGTTCAATTCGGTGCGCTCGACCAGCCGGAAGCGACCGGTCCGATTCAGCGAGTCGATGACGATCGCCTCGATGCCGTTGACCGGGACGGTGCTGCCGCCGGACGACGCGTAGTCGCCATATGGGCCCGAGACCGTGAATGAGCCTGCCGAGCTGGTGTTGTCCACTTCAAGCACGCCGAGTCGGGATTTGCGACCCGCGTATTCGCCCCATTCCACATTGAGCAGATATTTGGCTTCGATGTCGTCGACCCGCTCCGGTAGTGGGGCCCGCCCGTCCTCGCTGACCGAGTACCCCACGTAATCGGCCCACGCGGTCGTGCCCACACACAGCGCCAGACATGCCGTGCCGGCCGTCAATATTGATCGATAGACCTTCATTGGCTCCCCCCAATTCACGTCGCTGACCAACGGTTCTGGGCATCCGGGTCCCCGGGATGCCTGGAACCGCCTTCCAGGTTCCCAAGTATAGAAGCCGAATCACGGCGCTGAGGTCAAGGCGGGACGAAGGCCAGATCGGCTGATCGCGAGCGATGCCTGAGCTTTCGGGAAACGTTGTGCGCTTGCCGAACCATCCTGCGCGCTACAAGGACGCCGTGTTTGCGGGGCAGGGCGCCTCACCGACGCTCTAAGACAGGCAAGCGGCTGGTGCGGCCTCTAGCGCGCCCGAATGGCTACGGCTACCGTCAATGGAGGAATTTCCCAGTGCCAACGGCCCGCCACCGCTGACGGACCGGGTCCGACGACGGGGGTGAATCCCGCGTCCTCGGTGACCGGAAAATCAAACTCGATCGTCCTCGGCCCGGAGCCGGTGTTGGCGGCCACCAGCGCCTGATGAGTCTCGTCCTGGCGAGCCATGATCACGATTTCATCGTCGGCATAGAGCGGCAGCCGCGCGCCGCGTTGCAGCACCGGATGCTCGCGTTTCATCGAGATCACCTCGGTCATCTTCGCGATCAGGCCTTTGTTCAGGTCTTCCCACGGCATCGGAATGCGACTGGAATCGGTAAAGCCTGGCTGTGCCTGGCTGCCAAAGAGTCCGGTCTCGGTGCCGTAAAACAGGATCATCGGCCCGCGCAGCGTCGCCATAAACGTGACCGCGGCGATCAGGCGTTCGGGTCCCCGGTCGATCGCCCAGTCGGTAAAGCGAGACATGTCGTGGCTGTCGAGAAAGTAGATCGGATTTCCATGACCGCCATAGGCTTGCCCGGTGGCCTGCAGCCATTGCTCGAGCTGGCGCGCATCCTCGCCGCGGGCGAAGACGTCGGTCATCACTATCTTCATCGGGAACTCGATCAGCGAATCGAACTGCGGTCCGATATCGGGCACCGGTGCATAATATTCGGCGATATCGGTCATGTTGCGGCCCGGCCCGTGGGCGTCCTGCCAGGCCTCGCCAAAGACAAACACCTCGGGGCGTTCGGCCTTGAGTGCCGCATAGAGTTCGGCCCAAAACGCGTGATCGACGCCACGGACATAGTCGAGCCGGTAACCGGATACGCCCTCGGTCAACCAGTGCTGCGCGACTTCGATCAGAAACAGACGCGTGTCTTCGTCACTGAACTTCCAGTACTTGAACCCGGTGCCCCAGCTTTCCCAGACCTTCTCGGCTTCCTGTTTCGGCTTGGTGGATTTCGGCTTGCGCCGGTTCGGGTCGCCGGCGCGGCGGTCGTAGCTGCCGGCGCCGTAGTCCAGCGGCAGATCAAGGATCACACCGACGTCGTGGTCGCCCAGCGCTTTGACGACCTGCTGGAACAGCGCCAGCGAGGCGTCCCGATCGCCGGGTACCGCGCGCGAGTCACCGATACGGTAATAATCCTGGACGTCATAGCCATGGGAGGTTTCGCTCTGAAAGACCGGGCTCAGCCAGACATCGGTGATGCCCAGCGAGCCGAGATAATCGGCCTTGCTCAGGATCCCCTGCAGATCTCCGCCGGCATAACGCCGGTGAGTCCAGCGGCGCATGCCGGCTTTGTCGTTGGCGTTGGCGCCGTTGGCAAAGTAGCCCACCATGATGTGATAGACGACGCGGTCGTTGAACGGCGCCTGTTCGGACGTGGCGGCACGGATCGGGATGGAGACCGCAGGGCCGCCGGTACCGGTGCTCAGCCGAGCGGCATCGGCCGGGACGCCGGAGATTGTGGTACGAAAGCGGCCGTCACCGATCGGCTCAAAGCTCGCGGCCAGTGGTTCGCCGTCGAGCCACAATCCCGGCGGGTCGCCGGATTCCACTTCCACCACGAAGCTGTCGGGTTCGTCGCTCGGCATGACCAGGATGAATTGCTCGGCGGCCGCGGCTGTAACCGTGACCAACAGCAGGCAGACGGCAAGAAAGTTTGTGCCATGAGACGAACATCGGACTGGCGTGTGTAAGGGCATGATTTCCTTTCCTACGTACTGACGGAGGTTTTGTACAAGACGCAGGATTCCACGGGCCCATATCCTACTGGACCCGCTTGATCTGAGCGTGCTGCATTCGCACACGGCGAATCGGCGGGATGCTGTCGGTCACTTTCGGTCTTGCCCATTCCGGAGGCTCGCACTGGCAGAGCCATTGCCCACCCGTACAAGCTCTCTGGCAAACACCCCGAACGTACGCGAATTCCTGCCAGGGACCGGGGACCCGGGACAAGCCGAGAGCTTTTCGCCGATAAGCAAGGCCGCGGCAGAGCGGAGGATTCCCGGTTCAAACTTTCCGGGTCGATCGGGAGGTTTAACGGCTTGCGCGACGGGACCGTATCGACTTGCGGATTCCGGAACGCAGGATCATGAAAATGCTAGTCATGGGGAGATTATGTAAAGGCGCGCATTGAACTCGCCAGCCGGGTGCGCTAGTTTGCGAAGTGCCCGGCCGGGGGAAAATGGCCGGTCCTCAATAGCGATCTATGATGCGTGTCCAGGCAGCGGCGACTATGCTGGTCGAGTCTGGTCCTGGATGCGCACCACCGCGGATCACAGCAGTTAAAGGCCCTTGATATCGTTCTCCGAAACATATTGTTGTTGCAAAAACTCCTGTCAATTCGCGCCTGAAACTACGCAAAAAACGAGATACGGGATCCGATTCAATCCTGACTCGACATATGGAGAGAGGAACATGAACAGAACATTACACTTGGTGGCGGCCGCATTGCTGGTGTTCGCCGCTGCCGGGACGGCCCAGTCCGAGGTGGCCGTACCGGCCGCTCCGGGCGATGCCGTCGCGTTGAACAAGGGGTCAAAGGTCTATCTCATCCGCATGCAGGATGATCCTGCCGTGGCTTATCGAGGGGGCACTAACGGGTTCAAAGCCACGCGCGCCGGATCCGGCAAAAAATTTAATCCGAACAGTAATAATGCAAAGAAATACGCGGATTACCTCCGCGGCAAGCACGCCGAGGCGCTCGCCGCGGTCGGCGCGTCGGACAAGAAGCTCTATAGCTACGTAAACAGTTTCAACGGTTTCGCGGCCGAACTCTCCGCCACCCAGGCAGCGGCGCTCGGTGCCCGCGGTGACGTGATGGGCGTCTGGCAGGATGAACTGCGCCAACCGGAGACAAACTCCAGTCCGGAATTCCTGGGCCTGACCGATCCGAATAGCGTCTGGGACCTGGGTTACCTGGGCGAGGACGTCATCATCGGCGTGATCGACACCGGCATCTGGCCGGAGCATCCCAGCGTGTCGGATCAGGAAGATCTTTCAGATGCCGCTGGCGGCAGCGGGAAGAACAATCTTGCCTATGGTCCGCCGCCCGCGGGCTGGAATGGCGGCTGCCAGTCCGGCGAACGCATCTCCCAGAACGACTGCAACAACAAGCTCATCGGCATTCGCCATTACCTCAGCGGTTTCACGATCGGCCGGGGTCCCGTCAATCAATCGGGTAATTCCGGCATCATCCAGGGCGATTTCAAGTCCGGCCGGGACGGCGACGACACCAGCCATGGCACCCACACCGCGACCACCGCCGGCGGCAACCAGGACGTCCCGGCCAACGTCTACGGCGTGGATGTTGGCACCGTCAGCGGCATCGCGCCCCGTGCACGCATCGCCTCCTACAAGACCTGCTGGAACGGCGAGGGCTGCTTTACTTCCGACTTGGTGGCCGCGATCGATCAGGCCGTCGCCGATGGCGTCGACGTGATCAACTACTCGATCGGTTCGAGCGCCCAGACCCTGGGACCCGACGACATCGCCTTCCTGTTCGCAGCCGACGCGGGCGTCTTCGTCGCCACCTCGGCCGGCAACAGCGGCCCCGGCGCCGACACGATTGGTTCTCCGGCTGTCGCCGCCTGGATCACGACCGTCGGCGCCTCGACCCGCACCGGCTTCACCAGCGCCCTGGCGCTGCAGGTCAACGCGCCGGGCGGACTGGCCGGCCTCTATCAGGCGCGCGAGTCTGCTATCGCGCGACCGCTCAATGAAGGTGCGGTGACTGGCGACCTCGTCATCGCAGATCCGCTCAACGGCTGTGACCCGCTGGCCAATGCGGCGGACATCGCGGGCAACGTCGCCTATATTCAGCGCGGCGCCTGCGCTTTCAGCACCAAGCACGCCAACGCGCTGGCCGCGGGCGCGACGGCCATCCTCGTGTTCAACAGCGTGCCCGGTGCCCCCATCGTGATGGGCGGCGACTTCGTCGGCGGCATCCCGGGCGCGATGATCCGGCTGGATGACGGTACGGTCATCAAGGACGCCATCGAGGGCGGCGCCACCGTCAACGTGACGCTGGATGCCGGCATACGTGAGAACGAGCCGATCCTCGGCAACGTGATGGCGGGCTTCTCGTCCCGCGGCCCCAACGGCGGCGGCCTCAACATCATCAAGCCGGATGTGACCGCACCGGGCGTCTCCATCCTGGCCGGGATCGGCGAAGAGCCGTTCTTCGGGCCGCAGGGCGAGGCGTTCGGCTACCGCAGCGGCACCTCGATGTCGAGCCCGCACGTGGCGGGGCTTGGCGCCATTCTGACAGACGCCCATCCGGACTGGAGCCCGGCCATGATCCGCTCCGCCATGGTGACCACGGGTCGCCAGGATGTCGTGAAGGAGGACGGCTCGACACCGGCGGATCCCTTCGACTTCGGCGGCGGCCACATCGTGCCGAACTCCGCGGTCGATCCGGGTCTCGTTTACGATGCGGACTTCCTTGATTACCTGGCCTACCTCTGCGGCGCCAACCCGGAGAACATCAATCCGTCGACCTGCGATTTCCTCGAGAGCAACGGCTTTTCGCTGGATCCGTCCAACCTCAACTACCCGTCGATCGCGGTCGCCCAGCTTGCGGGCATCGCCACGGTGGAGAGGACGGTCACCAGCGTGACCGAGGGGACGGCCACCTATGAGGTTTCTGTGGACGCGCCGCTAGGCGTCGATGTGTCGGTCTCGCCGACGTCGATCACTCTGGGCGAGGGTGAGGAGGCGACCTATACGGTGACCTTTACCGCGAACTCGTCGGTCGTGCCGGACGCGTGGGCGTTCGGTTCACTCACCTGGAACGATGGTACGCATAACGTCCGCAGCCCCATCGCGATTCGTCCGACCCAGTTGAGCGCTCCGGCCGAGGTTGGCGGCAGTGGCGTCGAAGGGTCGCTGAACTTCGACATCACGTTCGGCTACACCGGCGACTACACTGCCGGTACCCACGGGCTGGCGCCGGCCGACACCCAGACGGGTAACGTCGACGACGATCCGGACAACGACTTCAACACGGCCCTCGGGACCTGCGACTTTGGCGCGTTCCCGTTCCAGTGCACCGGCATCACCTGGCACCAGGTGACCGTGCCGGCGGGGTCGGCGTACCTGCGGGTGTCGCTGTTCGACGACTTCACGGACGGCGCCGACGACCTCGACCTGTACGTCTACAATTCGGGTTTCGGCTTCGTCGGCGGCAGCGGTTCGGGCACCAGCGCCGAGCAGGTGGACGTGCTCCTGCCCGGTGACACGACCTACTACGTCGCCGTGCACGGTTGGCAGACGGACGGTCCGGACGCGAACTACACGCTGTTCGACTGGACCTTCGGCCTCGTCGACGATCGCGGCAACATGGACGTGACCGCGCCTGGCGCGGCCACCGTCGGCACGACCGAGACGATCACCGTGGACTGGACCGGGCTCAATCCCGACACCAAGTACCTCGGCGCGGTCTCGCATAGCGACGCGGTCGGGATCATCGGGCTGACGCTGGTCAATATCAGCACCGAATAGCCCCTCGCGGACCTTGTACGAATAGGTCGCCCACTTCGGTGGGCGGCCTTTTTTTTGGCCCGGGAATCCGTCAGGCAAAAAGGAATAATGGCCCCGGCATAGCTGGCAGCGTGTCGCGGACATCAGGCCCAAAAGTCCTGACCGAGGCGGAGATCCGCGAGTTGGAGCAAGCCACGCTGCAAGTGCTGTCCAAACAGTCTGCCGACGGCGGCACCGTGGCCGAGCAGCTCCGCAGTGTGCTGCAACAAAGCGGGTGACGCGAGACCCGGCCGGCGACACGCCGTATAGTCTGCGAAACGCGCCGTGCCGGACGCTGCGTCGGGGTTGCCCTGTTACTGCAGCCGGCTGCGCTGCCAGTCGTCGGTGGGTTCATTCAGACGCAGCGTGACCACGGTCGCGGCGTCCTCTTCGCTGTAGTAGCTGGCGAAACCGAGCTTCTTTGCCAGCCGCAACATGGGGTGGTTGTCTGGCAGCACGGTGCCGCGCAATTCCAGCGTGCCGCGTCGCCGCGCGTATTCGATCATCTTCTCCAGCAGCAGACGGCCCAGGCCCTCGCCGCGCATCGCGTCGTCGACGATGATCGCGAACTCGGCGCTGACGTTGTCCGGATCGGTCCAGGCGCGCACCACGCCCAGTGTCACCGGCTTGCCTGCCTCGTCTTCGGCGGACGCGATAAACGCCATCTCCCGCGAGTAATCGATCTGTGTCGCCTGGGCCAGCTCCAGATGGGTAAAGCTCGAGCGCGGCTGGAAGAAACGGAAACGGATGGCTTCCGGGCTTAAACGCTGGACGAATGACGCGTGAGCCGGCGCATCTTCGCCGCGGATGGGTCTGAGCAGGATCTGGCGACCCGACCTGGGCAGGGTGACGGTCTCCTCCAGTTCCGCCGGATACGGGGTGATGGCGAACTCGGCGGGTTCGCCGAGTTCGGTCTTCGCATCCAGCGCGAGGATACCGTCTCGATTCACGATCAGCGGATTGATCTCCAGCGCTTCGATCGCCGGTACATCCACGACAAGCTGGCTGAGCCGGACCAGCATGCCGGCCAGCGCGTCCCGATCGCGGTTCGCATCGGCGCTATAGGCGCCCAGGGCGCGACCGGCGTCGGTGGTATCGATGAGCAGCCGGGCCAGGTTCGTGTTCAGTGGCGGCAGGCCCACCTGCCGGTCGGCCATCGCGCTGGCCGGGTTGCCGCCGGTGCCGAAGAACAACAGTGGACCGAACACCCGATCGCGCGTGATGCCCATACTTAGCTGCAGCGAATTCATGCCGCGGCGCATGCGTTGGAGTTTGAAGCCCTGTACCGGCAGATCCGGGTGGCTGGCCTGGGCGGTATCGGCCAGCGCGTTGGCGGTGTCCTCCAGTTCCCGGGCTGAACCCAGATCCAGCGCGACAAACCGCTCGCTTGTTCCGGGTGTACCGATGTTGGCGGCGAAGTCGGCGCCCAGGTCAGCGAAGGGCCGGCAGACCACCTCATTCAGGATTTTCAGGGCATACGGCGGCGCAAGCCCGGCCGCCTGGTCGCGCAGACCGGCGACGTCGGACGCATAACGGCTTTCCGCCACCGGGATGCCGGCGGCTTCGATCAGGCGCATGGATTCCTGGTCGGTCAGCAGTTGCCGCCCGGCGTTGAGGGCATCGCCGACCAGCGCCCAGGCGACGGGGAGATCGCATCGGGTCTCTGCCGAGCCGGGGGTCGGGGGCAACTGCGCAAGTTGTTCCTGGTTGCGCCGGTATTCGTTCATGTGGATGAATGCGTCGACCGCCTGTTCCGGCGTATCGAAGGTGGGGATACCCGCATCGTCGCAGGCGGTGCGTGCGGCCTTTGCGCTGTCCTCGCCCATCCAAGCTGTCAGCACCGGTTTGCTGGCCGCGAGGGCCGCCGGGATGATCGCTTCGGCCGTGGCCAGGGACGGACTGATACGGATCGGTACATGCACCAACAACACAGCGTCGACGCCGGTATCCGCCAGCACGATCTCCAGTGCTTCGGCGAAGCGTTCGGGGGTGGCGATGGCGAACAGATTGACCGGGTTGTCGCCGCGGAAGATCGGCGCCAGATCTTTGCCGACGGTTTCGATTGTGGCCTCACTCAATTCGGCCAGCCGGCCGCCGCTGCGGATCAGATGATCGGTGGCAAGCGTCGCCGGGCCGCTGCCATTGCAGATGACTGCCAGGCGATCGCCATGCAGTCGACGCATGTGGATCAATGTCTCCAGCGCGTTGTAGATCTCGTCGGTGCGCTCTACCCGCAGCACGCCGGCGCGGCGCAGCACCGCATCGTAGACCACGTCACCATCCGTCAGTCCGGCGGCGACCGGTTCGGGGTTCTCCCGGGCCTGAGGCACGCGACGGCTCTTCATCACGACTACCAGCTTGCCGCGCGCAGCGGCGCGCAGCGCGGAGACAAAACGCTGGCCCGACTCCAGATGCTGAACGTGTATCAGGATCGCCCGGGTGTTCAGATCGTCGGCCAGATACTCGACCACGTCGGCGATGTCGATATCCAGGCTTTCATCTAGGGTGGTGATGTGGGACAGGCCGAGACCGCGGCCTTGCGCCCAGTCGACCAGCCCCAGACCCAACACCGCCGACTGGCCGACAAAGGCGACGTTGCCGACGGGAGCCATGGTGT
Source organism: uncultured Gammaproteobacteria bacterium (assembly GCA_947259915.1). Classification (GTDB taxonomy): domain Bacteria; phylum Pseudomonadota; class Gammaproteobacteria; order Steroidobacterales; family XN24; genus CAMYOC01. Next base: position 121,948 of record CAMYOC010000002.1, on the reverse strand, counting down.
GGGCGTAGCTGGCGTTGAGCCGCTTGCCCGGGACGATGATGCCCATGCAGTTGGGCCCCATGATCCGCATGTCGTGGGGACGGGCCGCTTCCCAGGCCGCCTCCTTCAGGGTCTTGCCGCTCTCGAGACGGACGCCGAGGACGTTGTGGGCGAATTCCACCGCGCCACCCAGCCTGCCCGGGAGCAGGGGCGCCGGCAGGGACAATCCGCCCATCACGATCAGCACCGCGTGCACCCCTTTCTCTCCGAGCTCGCCGACGATCTCCGGCGTGGCGCCTGGCGAGGTACAGATAACGGCGAGATCCGGCGCTTCAGGCAGTCTGGCGACACTCGCATAGCGGCGCACGCCGAGGATCCGCTCGCCCCCATGCCGGTTGACCGCCATCAGCGTGCCGGGATAGCCGGCGTCGAGCAGGTTTTGCAACACGGTGCCGCCGAGGCTCCCCTCCCGCTCTGATGCGCCGACGACCGCGATCGATTGCGGGTCGAAAAAGCGTTGCATGTAGCGGGTGGGCATATCTTGATGAGATCGGCGAGTTCAGTGGCCAAACCAGTTTACTCGTAGCCGCCCTCCCGGGCGCAAGCGCACTGCTGCGTCATGCGCCAAACATGCCCGTTTCGTCTATGCGTCAGGCCGGAGGCTTGACCATCTGGTCGAGCTTGTCCACGTCCGGTGTGCGCAGGTGCAGATCGCGCTGCGGGTACGGAATCTCGATACCGTGCTCGTGGAATTTGTCCCAGATTTTTAGCAGGATCTCGCCATTGACGTTCGCCCGTCCGTTCATCGGATCGTTGATCCAATAGCGCAGTTCGAGGTCCACGGAGCTGTCCCCGAAGCCGCGAATCTGACACACGGGCGGGTGGTCGGTCAGCACCCGCTCGGTATCGTTTGCAGCCTCCAGGCAAAGTGCGATGGCCTTGCGCACATCGGATTTATAATGCACGCCGATCGTCATTCGCATGCGGTAGAAGTCCTGGCTGTGGGACCAGTTCTCTACCCGATTGACGATCAGGTCCTCGTTCGGAATGAGGAATTCGATGCCGTCGCGGGTAGATACCGAGACATAGCGCGCCCCCAGCGAATCGACGCGGCCATAGTCGTCGTCGATGGCGATGACGTCACCTGGCTTGATTGACTTGTCGAGCAGCAGGATCAAGCCGCTGACCAGGTTCGAGACAATCCGTTGCAGACCGAAGCCGATGCCGACGCCGATGGCGCCGCCGAAGACAGCGAAGGCGGTGATGTCGATGCCGACCGAGCTGACCGCCGCCAGCGCCACCAGAATGATAAGGGAGATCTTGAAGAGTTTGATCAGCAGGACCCGCACGGAAGGCGTCAGGTTCGGCGCGGTCTGGATGCGGCGTTCGAATATGTTCGAGACGATGGTCGCGACCCAGAGCAGCACCGCCAGCGCCAGGATGCCCTTGATTACGGCCAGCGCAGATATCCTGACGGACCCGAATGTGGCGCCGGCCGCGTCGAGCAGGTTGACGGTCGCCTGCAGCAGGCCGACGATGTTGAGCGCTGCGATAATCCAGGCGATGGTGGCGATAGAACGGCGCCAGAACCGGTCTTTGACCATCATCGACGCGATGCGGATGACGACCCAGGCGGCCAGCAGGCTGGAGGTAACAGTCAGCAATCCGTGGCGCTGACCGGCCGCGGTAGCAATGGCCACCGCGGCCCACTGCAGGATCAGCCAGATCGCAGGGAACAACACCTCGTCGATCACATGCCAGATGGTCTTGATCACGGCGTAGGCGGCGTGCCGATCTTGCAGCTGGGTCAGCTTGTTGCCGAGTGGCCGCGCGAGCAGCCAGGCCAGCGTCGCGGCGATGACGATTACGCCGAGTTCCAGCAGCGTACCCATGACCAGAACGTTCGCGAGGATCCAGTCCCGGGCCTGGCTCAGCCACTCTTGTATCAGGCCCGGATCGAATAGTCCTTCCATACAGCACTCCTGGCGGTACGCGGTGGCGTGATCCGGCTGCTGTGATCAGCCGGCAACAAGGCGCAACCCGCTCCCTCAACTCATTGCAGATGCGTGTGGGATGCGTGGCTGCGTCCCGATCATATCAGGCCCGGGGCGTTGGCTGATCCGCGGCCGTGGCAAGTCGAAACAGCGGCCTGCACTCACGCGCGCGCCTGCTAACCTTTGATCAGGACTGGCCAAAATACGAGGTTGCGCCGATTGTGCGCCCCGCCGGCAGAATCCCTTATCTGAAAGCAGGGCGCTGGTCCCGCGCTGGGTTCTGTCTGGTAGCGGCGATGCTACTTGCCGGCTCGTCGGTGCTGGCGGCCGACCTGGACGCTGAACGACCGGTGGCCCGGCGCGATGACGTCGCCGGGGAAGCGGCTGCACCGGAACCGGACAAGGCTGTCGAGCCGGTTGCCAGAGAGCCGTCTGCCGATGTTCATGCCGATGGCTACACGGAGACGATCCACGCGGTCCATGGCGGCATCTCCAGCGCCGTGGAACGGTCCGCGCGACGCATCGACGCTTTTTTTGCCGATGATCGTGGCTATGCCGATGCTACCGAGAGCTACGCCCGTCTGAGCCTGCAGAACAGCTGGGAGAGTGGCGAGGATACGCGCTCAGAAGCCCGCGTCCGGTTGCGTATCGACCTGCCGGGGACACGCGAGCGCCTGCGTCTGTTCGTGGAAGGCGGGGACCCGGACGACGTTAGCGGCGAGGGCTCCGACTCGATCCCCAACGCGCTGGATGACAACGATTACAACATCGGGCTGGAAGGACAGATCCGGGGTACCGGCCGCTGGGATCTCCGGCCCGGCGTCGGCGTCAGGGCGGCCGGACCGGCCGATCCCTTCGTACGGTTACGGGCGATCCGTTACGCAGAGCCGGGCGACTGGCTGATGCGGTTCGTGGCCGGTGCAGCCGAGTATCTGGATGACGGCACGGAGTTGCAGACGCGGCTGGATTTCGATCGGCGTATCAACCCGGGCTGGTTATTCCGCTCGGCCAGCCGCCTCCGTTACCGGGACAGCAAGGATCGGGTCGAGGCGCGGCAGCAATTCACCCTGTTCCAGAAACTGAGTGGGCGCGTCGGGCTCGCTTACGATCTGGGGCTGGACGCCGATGACGATCCGGACTGGGACGTCGACCGGTATTACACCCAGATCCGGGCGCGCTTCCGCGCCTATAAGAAATGGCTGTTCGTCGAACTCAGGCCGGAGCTGCTGTTTCGAGAGGAGGACGACTACGATGCCAGCTTCCGGTTTTCGCTGCGCGTCGATATCGTTTTTGGCGAGCGTTATCGCTGATCCGCGGCTCAGCCGCCGCGCAGCGTCCGCGCAACTGACACGGCAGGATCATCGGGATAGGAGACTTCGAAATCGGTGAGGATCGTGTCGGCGACCACCGCTTGTCCGCGGTCACGTGCCTCGTTGACCAGCCGGATCGCGTCGGCGGCCCGGGACGGCCGGAATGTCGGGTCCCACTCAAGGCATCGGGCCATGATGTCCAGCGCATCGCCGCTGCGTCGGATTTCGATCAGCTCGCCGACCAGCTCCCGTCCGATTTTTAGCGCGAGACGCTTGTCATCCCAGCGGCTGAGGGATTCGAAAATCCGCGCCCGTTGCAAGGCCGGGCTGCCGGGGGCGGTCACCTGTTGTTTTATTTGCTCGTAGGCGGCTGTCAGTTTGCCGGCCCTGCTCAATCTGTAAATCTCGTCGATCATCTCATCGTGCCCCTTATCCTGCTCCAGCAGCTCGCGTGCCGTGCGCTGCTCGGGGGAGTCCACCGTCGCAGTGCCCAGCTCGTGACGCCGCAGATAAAGGGTGCCGCCGATCACGCTAAAGACGACCAGCAATGCATAGAGCTGGAGAAAGGCTGACACCGGTCGCAACAACGGACTGACCGCGGCGAAGCGGAAAAGAAACACACCAAGCACCAGCACCAGCAGACACACCGGGTAGTACTTGCCCATGCCCCGGACCGCACGCGTGATGTCCAGCGGGTTGAGAATCCGTGTCGGCGCGGCGTCATGCAGACTGAGGATAGCAATGGCCGCCGGCAGCAGAGCCAGCAGAATGTAGCCCAGCGCCGCAGCGGCAGCCGCTGGCAGCGACGGACCCAGCGCCGCATTGATGCCGTAGCCGATGCCTGCCACCAGCAGTAACCACAGCGGCCGGCGTTCGTCGACCGGATTGAGCATTGATGCCGACATCTCCGGTGGCTGATGCCGACCTTCCGCCACGCTGTCGAGCAGTCGGAAGGCGTAAGCCCAGATCGCTACCAACAGGATCATCTTGAGCCAGATACCGAGTAAGCCCGCCGCGTCCGCCAGGGCGTTGAGGAGCGCGAACACCACGAGTACGCCCAGCGCGTCCCCGCGCAGCGGAAACAACAACCAGGACACCGGGGAATCGCGATCTCTGTTGATCAGGGTCATCGGAAATTTCGCAGCTGAGAGAAGAATCCAGGAAGCGGCCTCCGACCCACAGCGCTGTGGGCCTTGCTCGTCGGGCCATCTGCACCGTCGCCTAAGCTTTGGGCTGGCCCGAGATCAGCGCGATGAACCGCGGGTCGTCGCGGATGCTGTCGAAGTCCGGATCGTGGTCGATCCAGTCCGTGTGGATGGTGCCGGCTGTCTTCATCCGCCGCCGGAACAGTTCGATGGCCTGTTCGGTCTGACCCGCGTAGGCATAGGTACAGGCGGCGTTGTGCAGGACGGCACCGTCATTCGGTGCCAGCGCGACCGCGCGATCGGCCATGGCCAGCGCGTCGTCCGTGCGACCCAGATCGACCAGCAATCCGGGGCCCAGACTCAACGCACGCAGGTCGTCGGGGTTGAGTTCCAGCCGTTTTTCTATTGCCTGCAGGGCACGAGCGGATGCTTCCGGATCTTCGGTCTGACGGTTCAGCGCCTTGAGGGCCCCGGACGCGAGCGCGAGGCTCTGAAACTCGTCCGGCTGAGACTCATGGGCCCGCCGCCACAGATCCAGCGCCTGTTCCAGCTTACCTTCGGCGAAGCGTGAACGGCCGTAGAGATACAGGGTCTCGTAATGCTGAGGATCGAGGGTCAGTGCTTGTTCGAACTGCCGTGCTGCTTGCTCATACTTACCGTTCGAGGACAGGGCGAAGCCTCTGGATGCATGAGCCTCGGCCAGATTCGGTGCCAGCTCCAGGGCCCTGCGACTGGCGTCATCGGCCGCCTGCAGATGGTCCGGGGAGCGATCCTGCCATTGCGCGATAAAGCTCTCGGTGTCAGCCAGACCGGCATAAGCACGCGCATAGTCAGGATCGATCTCGATCGCCTTGCTGAACATCTGCCGTGCGAATTTCAGATTCGTTTCGGTGGTCTGATGAAAATACTGGCGGCCGCGCAGATAGTAGTCGTAGGCGTCTACATTCGTGGTCTGACCGCCGCAGTCCACGCAGGTCTCCGGATCCAGGTTCATCGCATCGACGATGCTGCGAGCGATCTCGCTCTGCACCGCAAAGATGTCCTCCAGTTCGCGGTCATAACCCGCTGCCCACAGGTGGGCGTCGTTGGCGGCATCGATCAGCTGGGCGACGATGCGGACCCGCTGGCCCATGCGGCGCACGCTACCCTCGAGCACGATGTCGACCCCGAGCCGCTGGGCGATTGCCGGGATATCCAGCGTGGTGTTCTTGAACGAGAACGACGAGGTGCGCGAGATCACGCGCAGATCCGGAATCCGCGCCAGCAGATTGAGGATCTCCTCGGTGATACCGTCGCTAAAGAACTCGTTCTCCGGATCGCCGCTCATGTTGGCGAGCGGCAGCACCGCGATGGCGCGTCGCGTGTCAGTGCGGGCCGCAGCGCCGGGCGCGGCTGCCGGCCCTTTCTCGATCGCGCCTGCTGGAACCAGAGCCTGGGCTTCTTTGGTCGGCTGCTCCCGCTGCAGGCCCTCCGGCGTCAGCTCCAGCGCCCAGGCCAGAACCAGCGCCAGCGGGAAGCCCAGCGCAGCGAGGACGATCACCAGGGTCAGAGACCAGTCGGGTAGCTGCAGCGGCTCGAAGATCACCTCGGCGATCTGGATCAACAGCCAGGCGACGATGATATAGACCACCGCCACGCGCACGACCTTGCGTCGTCTGAGTTCGCTCCAAAACGTCTTTAGCCCGGTTGCTGGCACCAGCGTCCGCTCCTCCCCAGATAATCGGGGACAGTATACGAATTTAGGCAAAGCACGGGCGCATATTCTAGAGGAATCGGGTCTTACCAGGCCGTCTGTTCAAATTGAAAGCCAGCGACGCTTCCAGTCTGCCCGCGTCGCGGGCTTTTTTTTACCGATCACACACTTTTGAATGGCTTTGCTGCGGCATCGATCGACTCCCATCGCGGGAATCTCACCTTGAAAACGTCATGGGTCTCAGGACCGCGAGTTCGTGGTTGCCGTGCGCCCGGATTAGACTCACTTGCAGTCTTATCGAAACGCTCTCCAGTTATTCCGACCTTGAATCAGCCGTGGCGGGATGCTGATGGGCTCGACACGTGCTTACATGACGTCTCCGTCCGCTCCCGTTGCGGGTTCCTGTGCCTGGGTGGATGGGCAATAGAACGGCGATTTACCGCGTACCGCGTGATAGCGGTACGTTGCGCGGTCAACCCGCAGGAGGATCAACACGCCCCGGACTATGGCCATCGTGTAGGACATTCCGGGTTGCGGACATCCGGCGGCACCGGAACGCCAGTTCACATATTGCGCCGACTCGACCGTGAGCTGATCCGGGTTGACCTCCAGGCGTTGCGCGAGATCCTGACGGGCGATCGAAACCTGCTCGTCTATAGTCAGTCGCTTCTTTTTGTCAGGCATCGCATGCTCACTCGAAAGGTTTCCCGTTTGATCGCGGTCGTCCGTTGCAGGAGGTTGCTCGTTGGTGCATGCGACAAGGCTACCGCAGTTGATGACGAGAGCGGACAGACAGACGCAGAGTTTTCTCGATCGGTCCAACATCGGTCACGTATCTCCGGTGGAATGTCCCGCAACGACGGCCCGGGCCTGCCCGCCGGCGCCTTAGCAGCGGAAAATGCGGCGGCGCTATATTTTAGTGCATACGCTGGAACGGCTAAACTGTCCCTGGAAATGGCTCGTAAGCTATCCCGCCAATGACGATCCACACGCTCGACACTGCGTTACTCGTGCCGCTGCCGCGAGAGAGCCTTTTCCCTTTCTTTTGCGACGCGTCTAATCTGGAGCGCATCACGCCGCCGGAACTCAGATTCCGTATCCTCACGCCGCAACCGATCGAAGTGGTGGAGGGTACGCTGGTCGAGTATCGACTCCGGCTTTGGGGGATACCGTTCCGCTGGCGCACCCGGATAAACAGCTGGACGCCGCCGGAGAGCTTCGTCGACGAGCAGATGTCCGGCCCATTCGGCCTCTGGGTGCACCGGCACGAGTTCGCGCAGACTGACGCGGGCACGCTGGTCCGGGATCATGTTGACTATGGGCTGCCGTTGTCGCCGATCGGCGAGATCGCTCATCCGCTGATGCGCAGGCAGCTGACGCGGATTTTCCGCTATCGGCACAAAGTGCTGCACGGGCTGTTCTGTACGGACCATTACACACCGGCGCCGGTGGAGTTCGACCAGCCGACGACCGCCGGTGGACCCGACCGTGCAGGTCGGTAGCCAGGTCCAGGCGCTGATCCGGGTCGGGGTGGAATCAAGCCACCGGTGATGTCCCTACCCGGGATCCGGGGGCGGCGGCGTCGAAGCCGGGGCGCCTGCGGCGTGCTCCACGAACAGGGTTTGTGTCGGGTAGGCGAACTCGATGCCTTCGGCCTCGAAGCGTTCATGGATAGCGAAATTCACCGCCTGCTGGATATCCATATACAGGGTGTAATCCGGCGCCACTACGTAATACACGGTCTCGAAGTCCAGCGAGAAGCTGCCGTAGGCCTTGAAGTGTGAACGATCGAAGCGGGTCTGATCCTCGGCCTCCACGGCATCCTTGATGATCCCCGGGATCTTCTTCAGCTTGTCCCTCGGGGTCTGGTAAGTGACGCCCAGGCCGAACACGATCCGGCGCTCGTACATCCGTCCGTAATTGCGGATCCGGCTGGAGAGCATGTCGGCGTTGGACATCACCAGCTGCTCGCCGGACAGGCTGCGCAAACGCGTGGTCTTGAGACCCACGTGCTCGACGCTGCCCAGGCAGTCGCCGACGATGATGAAATCGCCGACAGCGAAGGGCTTGTCCAGAACGATGGACAAGGAGGCGAACAGATCGCCGAGGATGTTCTGAATCGCCAGCGCTACGGCGATACCGCCGACGCCCAGTCCGGCCACCAGCGCGGTGATGTCGATGCCGAGATTGTCGAGTATCAGTAGTACCACCACCGACCAGACGATCAGCCGCCCGATCCAGCTGGTGACGTTCAGGGCGGCCACGCTCCCCGGGTCGTCTTTGCGGCGTTTCTTGATGGCGCACTGCAGGCGGTGCTGGAGCAACTGGCTGGCCCAGAGGCCGCCCTGCAGGATCAGCGCGATGAGCGTGATCGACACGACGACGGTCCGCAGCTTGCCAGGCAGGGTCAGTACCAGCGAACCGAAGAACAGCGCGAAGATGACCAGCGCCAGGGACCTGGTGTTGCCGAGCAGCTCGACCACCGCGTCGTCCCAGTCGGTATTGGTGCGCGCCGTCAGCCTGGCCAGCCTTGATCGTAACAGCGGCTTGACGATGAAGAACAGCACCAGCGCAAGCGCGGCGATGCCGATCGCCAGGAGCCATTGCCTGCCGGTGTTGTGAAAAAACTCGACGGCCAGCCATTCGCCAAATACGTCCATGGAGTCTCCGCTCGTTCAGTCAGTCGGTCAGCGACTCGGCCCGCCCCGTGGATGCCTTGTCGCTGCAGTCGGGCACCGGCCCGGGGGGGGATTCGCAGCGCCGTGGACGGCGCCGACTTCGCGTCAACGAAATTTTAACAGGCGTATCCTCGGCGGTCCCGCGGGCGCCATGCAGAGCAGGCAGGTCTTCTATGCCAGCATCCTGCTGATCAATTTCTCGCAGGTCGGCTGGTCCATATAGCGCGGCACCGCATAGGTGAAGTGGGCTTCCTTGAGCGCACTGCTGGCGATCGCCGGGATATCGGATTTCTTCAGCGCCTCCAGGCCCTCGGGAATACCGAATTCCTTGTTCAGCGCGCGGATGTGGTCAATAAATTTGTTGGCCAGGGCCTGGGACCGGTCACCCTTTTCCTTGAGCCCGGCCGCTTCGGCGAGCTTGGCCAGTCGCCGGGTGCACTTGGGCTTTGAGTAATCCAGCACATAGGGCATCACGATCGCGTTCGCCAGCCCGTGGGGCGTGTGGTAGTAGGCGCCGAAGTTGTGCGAGATCGCGTGCACATAGCCCACACCGGCCCGGGTGAAGGCAAGCGCAGCATAGTAAGACGCAAAGGCCATGGCCTGGCGGGCCTCGAGATCCGTGCCCTTGGCCACCGCCCGCGGCAGGTTCTCCATGATCAGACGGGTCGCCGCCAGTGCGTAGCCGTCGGTCTCAGGCAGCGCGTTGGCGGAAAGATAGGCCTCCACCGCGTGGGTCAGCGCGTCCATCCCGGTGGCTGCGGTCACCGGCGCCGGCAGCCCGGTCATCAGTGCGCCGTCCAGCGCCGCCATCAGCGGCACCAGCTTTGGATCCATGATCGCGGATTTCTTTTTCTTCACCGGGTCGGACACCACGGCGGCGATCGTCACCTCGGAGCCCGTCCCGGCGGTCGTCGGTACCGCATAGAGCGGCATCGGCGCGGTAAACACCCGGAACATGCCTTCCATCCGTGACACTGATTTGTTGTTGGTGGCCCGCGCCGCGATCACCTTGGCCGCATCGATGGAGGAGCCGCCGCCCACAGCAAGGATCGCCTGACAGCGTTCCTGTTTGAGCAGCTTCAGCCCGGCTTCGATCTGGTCGATGGTGGGGTCGGGTTTGACGCCGTCGTAGATGGCATAGCGGACGCCGAGCTTGTCCAGCCGTTTCTCGATATCTTTTAGCAGGCCGATCTTGACCAGCATCGCGTCGGTGACGATCAACAGCTTGTGCGCGCCCATCAGCGAGATCGCGTCACACATCTCCAGCGAGGAGCCGGGCCCGGTAAACAGTGTGGGCTTGGGAAAGGGCAGCGTCTTGACGATGCCTTTCAGGGTCTTCATCAGGCCTTGATAGCCAGTCACTTGTACGCCAAACGGGATCATGGACGCGCCTCTCATCTTGTTATTCGCCCGGCGCCGTGCCGGATCGTGTGCAGATCATCAAGTATAGGCAATCCGGCACCGGGCAGGCAGCCTGAGCGTCTGGCGGACGGGATTCCCGGCATGGTCTGATCGCGATATCGCGGTATTGACGGACTCGCGACGACGGTATTTGACTGTTTGTGTTGTGCCCGGGCGCCGGGCAGGGTGTAATTGAGGGTCACCGGCCGTCTGCGTCCGACGCCGAGGCCCTATGCCGCGGGTCGAGGGCGCAGCATGTCCGGTAGCGCTGCCAGCGGGGCCGCGCAGCCGTGGAGTATCGATCTGGAGTCGTCTCATGAAGAAAGTCGTCAGCGTTTCCCTGGGGTCATCGGCCAAGGATTATGAATTCAAGACCCGGTTTTTGGGCAAGAACTTTAACGTCAAGCGGGTGGGCGCGGACGGCGACGAGGGCAAGGCCTGGGAGTTGCTGCGCCGCTACCAGTCCGAGGCTGACGCCATCGCGCTCGGCATGTTGCGGGATCACTACGACATGGGGAGTCGCTGGCACGTCCATGCGGACACCGACCGCCTGCTAAAGGTCGTCACCCGGGTTCCTGCCACCACCGGCGCCAATCTGCGCCGCCTGCTGCAGATCCGGGCGGTGCGGCATGTGCATCGCACCTTCGGCCGCTACTTTTATAACAATCTGGTGCTGTTCATGTCGGGCATGGTCAATTACGACATGGCCCAGGCCATGGGCGACTACACCCCCAATCTGCGGTTCGCCGATGCGGTGCTGGAGACCGGAGCGCCGGCGGTGCTGACCTCGCTCGATCAGCTCGAGATGTACGCCCGCGGCGCCCATATCGCCTCGTCCGTGTTGCCGACCCGGAGCCTGTCAAAGATCCCCGGCGCGAAGCGGCTAAAGAAGAGCATCCTGACCAAGGAAATGGCCAAGTGCCAGGTGATCGTCGGCACATTTGACGACATCGAGACATTTGGCGATGCGCGGACCCTGGAAGGCAAGACCCTGATCACCTCGGCCATCGACGACGACCGGCTGGAGTTCTTCAAGGAGTGCAACGTCAACCTGGTGGTCGATGTTTCGCCGATGCTGTTCGAGCGGGTGGTGGGGCTAAGCACCATCCAGGCGATGATCCTGGCGGCCATGGACACCACCTCCGAGGAGCTGTCGGACCACGATCTGGAGGAGATCGTCGAGGAGCTGAAGATCGAGCCGAGGCTGCTCTATCCCACTGGCGAATTCCGCAATATCCGCCGCTTCGCATTTGTCGTCCATCCGCTGAGCCAGGAATACATCAAGAAGGGTTTCCCGATTCCCAAGGGCACACCGAAGATCATCATGGACCAGGTGGAGCGGGCCGCCGCCCATATGCCGCCGATCGTCTACTGCAAGATGGACAACATCATCTCGCCCACCGGTGCTGAAGCCGAAGGCTGGCTGATCTCGGTCGGCGGTACGCCGAAGGAGATGCTGAGCCGCAGTCCGGAATTCACCTACAAACGCCTGCTATCTGCGTCGAAGATGGCTGAGAAGATGGGTGCTCAAATTATCGGGCTGGGGGCGTTCACCAAGGTGGTCGGCGATGCCGGCATCACGGTGGCGCGGCGGGCCACGCTCCCGGTAACCACGGGGAACAGTTATTCGGCTTCCGGCGCGCTGTGGGCGGCCCACGACGCGATGCGCCGGATGAACCTGGTCCATGCGCGCAAGAACGGCAAGGTGGCGGCCAAGACCATGGTCATCGGTGCCACCGGTTCGATCGGTTCGGTCAGCGCGCGGCTGCTGGCGATGGCCTTCGACGAGGTCTATCTGGCGGCGCGCACGCAGAAGAAGCTGGATCAGCTCAAGGCCTCGATCCTGAAGGAGACGCCAGGCGTCAAGGTCGTGGCCACGACCGACTATGAGAAGTATCTGGACGACATGGACATGATCGTCACGTCCACCTCCGGCGCCGGCAAAAAGATCCTCGACATCACCAAGGTCAAGCCCGGCTGTGTCATCACCGACGTGGCGCGTCCGCTGGATCTGCCGCCCGAGGAGGTGGCCAAGCGGCCCGATGTGCTGGTGATCGAGTCCGGCGAGATCGAGCTGCCCAGTAAAGTCCGGATGAAGAACATCGGGCTGCCGGACAACGTCATCTATGCCTGTCTCGCCGAGACCATCGTGCTGGCTCTCGAAGGCCGCTTCGAGGTGTTCACCATCGGCCGCGACACCGAGTGGCAGAAGGTCAAGGAGATCTACAAGCTGGGGTTGAAGCACGGCATGAAGCTGGCGGCGATCTCCGGTGTCAACGGCGTCTACACCGATGCCGACATCGCCAAGGTGGTCAAGCTGGCCAAGGAAGCGCGCAAGACCTGGAAGCCCGGTGACATCATTGCGGCACCAGTGGGCAAAAAGGCCAGCCGCGCGGGTTCGCGCAAGAAGACCGGCAAGAAAAAGGCCACCAGCAAGACAGGGGGCAGAAAGAAAGCGGCCAGCAAGGCGGCGGCCAAGAAACCGGCCGCGCGCAAGCGGACGACCAAGCAGGCAGCCGCGAGCAAAAAGGCCAGCAGCGAGAAGGCCGCCAGCTAATTGGCCGGTGGCGGCTGCCGTGGCGGGAAACGGGGCACGATCATGACCATCCGGCATGCCGGTTGCAGCTGCGGCCAGCTCAAGCTAATCGCCCATGTCGATCCGCTGCGCGTGTCGGTCTGTCATTGCCTCGACTGCCAGCGGCGCACCGGCAGCACCTATGGCGCCCAGGCCCGGTTCCCGGCCGATCAGGTCGAGACCAAGGGATCCAGCACGGCCTATGTCCGTATGGGCGATGAAGGCAACCGCATCACCTTTTATTTCTGCCCGGTCTGCGGTTCGACGGTGTACTACCAGATCGAGGACATGACGGAGTTTGTCGCTGTACCGGTCGGTGCCTTCGCCGACCCGGATTTCCCCCCACCCAGGGTGTCGGTGTACGAGGCGCGGCGCCATGACTGGGTCCGGGTGCCCGACGACGTCGAGCACTACGACTGAGCCTGATTGCGCGGGCAGCTCGGTGGTCTACACGTCGATCTGTCGCCGTCTTATGTCTGCCCACCCGGATTTGGGCTGCAGCGGCGTCTATACTGGAAATCCTGGCGCCATACCTGGTGCGGCGCCGAGGAGGCTCCGAGCATGGCAACCGCCCTAAGACCCATGAGCGAAGAACGCTTCGCCGAATTCGTGATGCGTTCGGACCCGAACTACGCCGGCCAGCGGGTCGCATCCGGAGAATGGCAAGAGGCCACCGCGGTATTGCGGGCCCGGGAGACCTTCGACGAATTACTGCCACAAGGGTTGGCCACGCCGAACAATTATCTGTTCGACATCATCGACCAGTGGGACGACACCGTCGTCGGTGCGGTATGGATCACCGAGCGGGAGCGCGCAGGCAGGCGCACCGCCTATATCTGCGACATGCTTATAGAGCCCGAGTATCGCAATAAGGGCCACGCGTCGCGCGCGCTCAACGTGCTGGAAGAAGAGGTTTTGGAGCTAGGACTCGACGGCATCGGTTTGCACGTGTTTGGTGACAACGAAGTGGCGCATCGCCTGTTTCAGCGGCGCGAGTACAAACCCATGAGCATTTTCATGTTCAAGTGGCTCCAGGGTGGCCCCTGAGGTATCGGGCCACAATACAAGCCGGCCGGGGATGGCAATGGTACCGGTCGGTTGCCGGGGCGCCACCCGCGGCTTCAGACCCCCGGCGGTGGTCTTTACCTAGCCACGCAGGCCACGGGATGTCACCACGGACCCGATGCCGAATTTCGCGGCGATAGCGCCACCGCAAGGCGGAATCCGCCATGCTCCGACGCCATTCCGGCGGATTCAGGCCAAAAGCCGCTGTTGGCGGCCTTGTGAAACTGTGACCCCGATCCTATGGCAGCGGTGACTTGTGCCGTTACGTTTGACATAGTTCTGGATCGAATGTTTTGACATAATCCGGCAAACCTCATGAGGAGCCGCGCATGATCGGTCGCACGTCCACGAAACGGGCGATTTCCCTGCTCTCCAATGCCCTGGAAGAGTGGGACGAGCGTATTGCTGCGCTGTCCACCGAGCTCAAGGACAAGAATGCTCTGGTCGAAGCGCTGACCCAGCGCCCCGACGAAGGCATGGATTGGACCCGGATCGAGGCCGTGACCGAACTCGGCGCGGAGCTCGAGAGTCGCCAGGACAAGATCGCTGAGCTGGAGCAGGCTCTGCAAGGGGATCGCACGGAACTGGGCGCACTCCAGGAGGAGTTGCGCATCCGCGCCGACGAAATCTATACCCAGCGCAAGATTCTGACCGACCGCGACGAACAGCTGGGCGGTCTCAAGCAATCGCTTGAAGAGACCATGGAGCGCGCCGAAGACCGCGAGCGGCAGGCACAAGAGCTGGCCGTCCGGCTGGAAGAGCGTAACGCAGAGGCCGCAGCGCTGGGCCAGCAGCTGGATCAGGCCTGCGCGAGGCTGAGAGAGCAAGGTGAGCGGCTGGGCAATCGTTCCGGCGAGCTCGACGAGGCGCAGAACCAGATCGATGCCGCGCGCTCGATGGTCGAGGAATTACAGCAGAAGCTCGCGGTCAGCGATGGTGCCGTCAGCGCGTTGCAGCGAGAGGTCCGGGTCCGCGCCGAGCAGGTCGAGGCCCAGACGGTTCAGCTGGAACAATGGCATGACCGTGCCAATCAGGCTCAGCGGGAGCTCGAAGACAAGCAAAACGACCTGACCCGTGTGCGGGCGGATCTCGAGGCCAGATCCGCCAAGATCGCGGTGCTCGAGTCCAGCGTCGCAGCGCTCGAAGAACGTGACCGCCACCTGTCCCAGGAAGAGCGCGAGAAGATAGAGCGGCTGGAGAGTGATCTCAGCTCGGGCCAGGCGCGGATCGACGAATTGCAGGCTTTGCTCGACAACGAACGCAGCGAAGCGACGGGTCTGGAGGCGACCCTCGCCGAGAGAGAAGCGGGCGTGGCCCGGCTCTCGGGCGAGCTGGATTCCACCCGCGAGCGTGTCCAGGAGCTGGAGCAGCGTCTGGAGACCCTCGGCGCCGAGCAGACCGAGGCCCGCGAGCAGCTGGTTGAACTCGAGCGTTTGCGTGAAGACGTCGTGCGGCATGAGCGGAACAACTTTGCGCTCAAGCGCGGTGTCGACACCCTGCGTGTGATCAAGGCCTCGATCGAAGAGCGCATCGGTGAATACAAGCAGCGCAACACCGAGCTGGAGGCCGAGCTGGCCAGGTTCCAGGAGGGCGGGACGGCGGAGCGCCTGGCCGAAAAGGAATCCGCTATCGCCCGGCTACAGACCGAGCTTGACGCAAAGACCCGCGCCGCGACGCGGCTGGAAGATACGCTGCAGCGGCGCGAGGCCGAGAATCAGGAGCTTGATGATCAGCTGCGCGCTGCCGAATCCGCGAGACAGAATCTGGAGAATCGGCTGTCCGCACGAGACGATACGATCCGTGGTCTGGAGACCAACGTCACTGCACAGCTGGAGCTGATCGAAACCCTGCAGAGCGATCTGAAAAACGTGCGTGCGCTGCAACACGATCTTGATGATCGCGAGCAACAGGCTAAAGCCTACCAGGAAGAGAGCCATTCCAAAGAGGCGCTGATCGAGAGCCTGCAGCGGGATGTGGAAGAGCTGTCCCGGATCCGCGCCCATCTGCGCGAGCGTGAGGCCGAGGTGAGCCGCTTGCGCAGTACTGTGGAATCCAACGTCACCCTGGTCGAATCCCTGCAGAGTGAGGTGGCCGATCTGCGCCGCTCCGGCGCAAAGTCGACCGAAGAAGGTGCCGCCGCGCTCGTCGCCAAGCTGCGCGAGAAGGAGAAGGCGGTGGCCATCCTCACCAATGCCCTGCGTCGGCGCGAACTCGAAGTGGCGACGCTGAACAACGAGGTGGTCAGGCTCCAGGGTCAGTACAGCCAGCTCGAAGAGCAGTACGTCTCCGACAACCCCACCGCGACGGTCAAGACCCTGGGCGAAAAGGAATTCAGCCGCCCGCTCGATTGACCGACCGGCCGCGGGCCCTGGTGACCCCCGGGCCACAAGTTTCGACCGGCATTCAAGGGTCGCGGACGGTCCGGAGAGGATCCTTCGAGTGCCGCTCTATCCCCGCCACGAGCATGCCTCGCACTTCCAGACACAGGCCATGCCCGCGATAACGTTTGACGCGAGCCCGCTGCTGCTGCCCCGGCGTTATCTGACCGGTATCCGGACCGGGCACGGCTATCAGCCCGACATGCCTTTGTGATCGTCGCGTAGACTACCCTCGCCTGATCTCGACGATCCGGCATCCGAGGATATCGTCCTGGCGCTCTCGGCCGGGGCGGATGCACGATGCGCCAGCCGCGCTCGAGGACGCTGCCCATGCCCGCACCGAATCGCACACATCTCTCGGATCTCCGCGGCGCCACTCGCCTGGCATTCGATGCCACAGTGGGCATCACGGAGATCGTTGAGCGTATGCATCGGACCATTCAACAGCGCCCGGGCCCGCTGGGGGCCGCAGCCACGGATCCGACCCGCGGCATCACCGGCCTTGTCTATCGCAGCATCAAGGGCACCATGCGTCTGATCGGCCAGGGCCTCGACTCGGGTCTGGCCCCGGTCGCCGGGCTGTTACCCGCCGCCGGGTCCACGCCGGGCCGCGATGCGTTCCTGTCGGCTCTGAACGGGGTCTACGGCGACTATCTGGCCCACACTGACAACCCTCTCGCCATCGAGATGAGCCTGCGCTATCGGGGCAGACCATTGAATCCCGATCGCCCGATCAGCGCCATGGACGACGATGCTCCGGACGCTTCCGGGGGCAGACTGCTGGTGATGGTGCATGGTCTGTGCCTGAGCGACGGGCATTGGCAGCGCGATGGACACGATCACGGCCCAGCGCTGGCCGGTGATCTTTGCTACTTGCCGCTCTATCTTCGCTACAACAGCGGCCTGCCCGTGGCGCAAAACGGCGCAGCGCTCGCCGGGCTACTCGAAAGACTGGTCCGCAGCTGGCCCGAGCCGGTGCAGGAACTCGTCGTGATCGGGCACAGCATGGGCGGGCTCGTGGCCCGCAGCGCCTGTCAGCACGCGCAGCAGACGGGGCACATCTGGCTGCGGTCGCTGCGCAAGCTGGTGTTCCTGGGCACGCCACATCACGGCGCGCCGCTCGAGCGCGGCGGTCAGCGGCTCGACGACCTGATGGATCTGAGTCCCTATTCCGCGCCGCTTACGCGCATCGGCAAGCGGCGCAGTGCCGGCATCACCGACTTGCGTCACGGCAGCATCACCGCAGGTGCGCATCGTGTAGTACCGCTGCCGGCCAGCGTATCTTGCTATGCGGCGGCAGCGACACTTGGCGCTAGCCGCAGCAAGCTGAGCGAACGCTTGATCGGAGACGGACTGGTGCCGCTCGACAGCGCGCTGGGACGGCATCCGGATCAGGCACGGACGCTGGCGATCCCGGGGAGCCGCCAATGGATCGGCTACCAGATGGGGCATCTGGCGATGCTCAATCGACTCGATCTGTATGAGCAGTTGCGCGGCTGGCTACAGGACGGAGGCTGATCCGATACATTACCGGAGGGGTCGGGAATCCCGCCGACGCAGCGCGCCGGCCCGGGCGGCTGGGATTCACCGACTGATAGCGGGCTTTATGCGTGACTGACGCTGAACGTTAAGCAGGGCGAGGACCAGGATTTTCCAGCCCGGCGTCTGGTGGGCAGTTCGCCTGCACAACGGGCGATGATCGGGTTTGTAGTCACGTTGCCGGAACAGGACCGCAGGATAAGATCGAATTCTCGTCACTTCGGATTCTGGTCGAGCATCGCCACTAGCGTTAGTCGACGATTCAGCGTGGAAAGCTCACCAGCGTCAGTGTGTACATCACCACCGCCGCCACCAGGCAGCCGTCAAACCCGATGGCCAGCGCGAGCACCGTCGCGAGCACCGCACCCACCACCGAGGCACAGCCGTTCACCGCCCAGGCCCATGGCACCAGGGCCGGCGCCTGTCTGGCCAGAGCGGTGAGGGCGGTGGGGAACATCTGACCCATGGCGAAGGCCAGCGGCGCGATCACCAACAGGGACAGGCCGATCTTGACCGACAGGGGCGCTGCGGCGCTGAGTGTGAGCAACTGATCGAGGAATAGTGCCCCTGCCAGACAGAGCGTGATCACCGCCAGCGCTGCCAGTCGGCTGGTGTGTCGTTCGCCGATGACCTCGGCGAAACGCGCGCTGGCGTAGCTGCCGATCCCGGCGAAGGCCAGAAACGCGGTCAGCACGATGGCCGAGGCGTAGATCGGCTCTTCCAGATAGAGCAGGAACTGGTGGATTGCGGCCAGTTCGATAAACATGAAGCCCAGCCCGATGGCGAGGAAATACACGATCGTGCGCCGGCTCGTTGCAGGCTTTTTGCGCAGGCTGCGTCGCGGCGCGCCGGCGGCCAGCGGCAGCACGATCAGTACCAGACCCAAAACAATGGCCTGAGCCAGCGCGGCGAGCAGCAGGACATAACCTGACTCCAGCAGCGGCATGCCGCCGCTCCGGACCAGCGGCAGCACCTCGGGCAGGGTCCGCCAGCGCAGGAAGTTGTGGAAGAAGGGCCTGCGATCCGAGGTCGGCGTCAGATCGAACTTGTAGTCCCGGGTGTAGGCTTCACCGTTGCCGGTCACGAATGCGGCGATGGCCTCGTGCAGATACGGCTGCGTCAGCCGGTTGACCCGGTTTGCTTCGGTGGCCTGCATACCGGGATACCAGGCCAGATCGAAGCCGTGTCTGTCTGCGAATCCTGAGAGCGTCGCGATCTGGGCCGGGCTGAACGCGCCGTTCCTGGCTACGAACGTTGCCATCTGCCAGCCACGCAGCGCCATCATCTGTCTCCCGGGCGCGGCGACGCCTTGGGCTTTTAGTGCGTCGATCAGCGTGGCGGCGAGGCGCAGGCTGTCCCTCGGCGGCAGCTGCATCCACGCATGCATGACCAGCAAACCGTCCGGGGCGAGTCGGGAGAACAGCGTCGCCACCGCCTCGAGCGTGCGCAGATAGTCCTCGCTCAAGGCAAAGAGCCCTGCTGCGCCGCCGCCCAGGGCGCCGGCGGCGGGCACCTGGATCAGGTCATAGGTATTTTTGGTGCCGGCCACGAATGCCCGCGCATTGGCACGCTCCGCGTGGATATCGGCGCCGGTGTAGAGGCCGCCACTAAAGCGATCGTACTCATCGCGCACCAGATCGAGCACCGCAGGGTTGGATTCCACCGCGGTGATATCGCTGGCGCCAAAGTAGCGGGCCTGCAGCGCCAGCAAGCCGCCGCCGGCGTCCAGTATCAGCACCCGTTCGGCTTTTTGCAGACGGTAAGGCAGGGCGCTGGGCATGGCGGCGAGGAAGGCGAGATCCGCCGCAAGGCCATCGGCCCGGGTGATGGCGGATGTCAGATTGCCATCGATAAACAGCGCTTTTTGTTCCGGCGGTTCCGCGGCGTTACGCAATCCCAGACCGGGCGCGTCGCGGATCGGCACCTCGCTGTTGGCCAGCACGGTGACCAGGCCATGGGGGCCCGAGCGCGTGGTCTCGATCCGCGCGCCGGCGATCTGCAGGGCCTGGCTCAGATCTTTGTAGGCCGAAAGTGCCAGCGGCGCTTGCAGACCGCGCGCAGCGAATGCGCCCACCGCGACTGCCAGGATCACGATTACGGTCCATGGCCGCCGGCCGTGGCCGGTCTCCCGTGTCGCGACCAGCGTGGCGAGCAGCCCCAGCGCGGTCACTGCCGTCAGCGCAACCGTCGGCGTCATCAACCACAGGGCAGCGATGACCGCGGCCGCGCCGGCGGCGGCACCGATCAGGTCTATCGCATAAACCCGGCCGGCCAGTCGACCCCAGCCCATCAACACCAGACCCACCGCACAGGCGACAAAGAAAAACGGCAGGCCCAGCACCAGGTACAGCGCGCCCAGACGCCAGATGAGCTGTGGCCGCCACAGCAGTTCTTCGGGACTGAAGGCAAGGTATTGGGCGAGCAGGAACGCCGGCAGACAGGACAGTGCAAACAATCCGATGCCGAGACCGTAGGCCGCGGGCAGATGCCCGGACAATCGTTGCCGGGCCAGGGTCAGGAACGTGCCGCTGGCGCCATAACCCAGCAGCGCCAGGCTGATCACCATATAGGCGAAGTGATGCCACTGGATGATGGAGAACAGACGCAGCAACAGGATCTGATAGCCCAGGGCCGCGGCTGAGGCCAGGCTCAGCGAGACCAGTGGCGGGCCGGCCCGGTTGCCGCTGGCGCTGGGCGCATTCACCGGGCGTCTGTCAGTGACCACCGGTCAGCGGCACAAAGCGCACCGGCAACACGTGGCGGGTGGTGACGTCGCCCGCGGCGTCCTTTTCGACCAGCAATAGCTGCTGGGTCAGGAAGCGGCTGCCGACGGGGATGATCATGCGCCCGCCGGGCTTGAGCTGCTCGATCAGGGGCGGCGGTATGTGGGCGGCGCCGGCGGTGACGACGATGGCGTCGAAGGGTCCGCAGTCGGGCCAGCCGTAATAGCCGTCTCCGGTCCGGGTCTCGACCTTGCCGAAGCCCAGCCGGTTGAGATCACGGCGGGCCCGCTTCGCCAGGGCCGGGATGATCTCGATACTGCAGACCCTGCGTACCACGCGGGCCAGCACCGCGGCCTGGTAGCCGGAGCCGGTACCCACCTCCAGCACCACATCATCCGGCTCCGGCTCGATCAGGTCGGTCATGATGGCGACGATGTAGGGCTGGGAGATGGTCTGCCCATGGCCGATCGGCAGCGGCTGATTGGCGTAGGCGTAACGGCGTTCGTCGGCGGGGACAAACTCGTGTCTTGGCACTGTGGCCATGGCCTGGCGCACCCTCGGGTCGAGCCGGTCGGTGCCCAGGGCCGCCGCGGTCAGGCGGACATCGGCCTCGATTTCCGCGAGCAGAGCCGCGCGGCGGGCCTCCATGTCATCGGCTGCAGCGGCGGCCCCGCAACCCGCCGCGGCGATCGCGATGATACCCAGCGTCAGCCAGTGGATCCGAATTTGCATAAAACCGCACCTCTACAGCAAGTATGGCAAGCCGTGGCGAAGTTTGGAGTGTGGGACACTGACATCCGCAGAGGCGGCGCTGGACTGTCGTCGAGCTGTCGGAAAACCGTATACTGGGCGCCTGTCCAGATCCTTGGGGTACTGAATCATGTCGATCCGTTTCGTTCGTGGGGTGGCCATGCTGCTGGCCGCCAGTGTGCTCAACCTCTCGCTGTGTCAGGCCGCGTCGGCCAGCATTATCGGCACCGCCGATGCGATGCAGACAGCGGCCCGGGCCGAGCGGCTGTCATCGGTCGAAACCGTGCTGGCCCGCGCCGACGTGCAATCGGTGCTGGTGGCCCACGGCGTGAGCGTCGACGACGCGATGGCGCGGGTCGCCGCGCTGAGCGAGGATGAGCTGGTCGCGCTGGAGCAGAAATTCGATCAACTGCCGGCCGGTGGCATCGGCATTTTCGAGGTCCTGGGTATCACCTTTCTGGTGCTGCTGATCCTCGAACTCACCGGCGTGATCAACATCTTCGCCAAATTCTGACCCCCGACCCATCGATCCTGGTCAGGGGGTCGCGTCTGATCGCGACGATGGCGGCCGCCGCCTTGGCCGGTTGCGCCGGCCCGACGCTGCTGCAAGATCAATGGCCGGCAGCAACCCTACCCCGCATCGAGCTGACCGCGACGCCGTTTTATCCGCAGACGGACTACCAGTGTGGACCGGCCGCGCTGGCCACGCTGTTGGGCGCGGCCGGACAGCCGGTGGCCCCTGATGCGCTGGTTGGGGAAGTCTATGTGCCGGCGCGCAAGGGTAGCCTGCAGCCGGAGATGATCGCCGCGGCCCGCCAGCGCGGGGTCGTCGTCTATCCGCTCCGACCTGAGCTGGCTGACCTGCTGGCCCAGCTGGCTGGCGGGCATCCGGTGCTGGTGCTGCAGAATCTGGGTCTGAATCGTCTGCCGGTGTGGCATTACGCGGTGGTGATCGGCGCCGATGAGGATGCTGAGACAATATTGCTGCGATCCGGCACCGAGCGTCGCCGCGTGGAGGCCTCGGACGACTTTTTGCGCCGCTGGAGCTTGGCCGGGTACTGGGGCATCGTCGCCCTCGTGCCCGGAGAACTGCCGGCGAACCCGCACTGGCCGACCTATCTCTCGGCGGTGGCCGATCTGGAGGCGGCAGGGGCGCTGGAGCCTGCCGGGCGAGCCTACGCCGCCGCGCTGAGCCGTGACCCCCAGCTCGGGGCCGCGCGGCTGGGGCTGGCCAACGTGCGTTACGCCAGCGGCCGGCTGGACGAGGCTGCCGGGCTGTATGAGTCCGTTGCGATGGATCCCGGCTACGCTACTGCCGCGCTGAACAATCTGGCCAATCTGCGGGCCGATCAGGGATGTCTGAGTCAGGCCCGGGCGGCGCTGGATCGGGCCCAGGCAGCGGCCGGGCCGGGCAGCGCCTTCACCGCGGCTCTCGCCAGCACCGGGGCGCGACTGGCCGAGGCCGGAGAAACCGACCCTGGCTGCGCGGTTGCGGACCCTTGAGATGGTCTCGGGCAACCGCAGGCGCGATGCGTGGTCGAAGGATTTGCCCGGCATCGATAGTCGCGTGCAGCGCAGACCCGATTCCTGCTTTTGTGTCACGCTGCTGTCCCGGCATCCGGCCGGATCTCTGACCTGCGCCATGGCGGCGTGCAAACCGTGCCCACTGGTTGACCCGGAGTAAATAATGAAACACGTATTACGTCTGTTGGTTCTTGTCGTGATCGCGTGCGCTCAGACGGCCTGTAGCGGGCATGACGGCCACGACCAGCACGGCGATTACACCGGCAAGGTACAAGCGGTTGACGCTCCGACTGTCGCCGACTGGTATGCCGAGGGCCGCGACTTCCGCATCCTCGACGTGCGCACGCAACAGGAGTTCGAAGAGGACGGCCGTGCGCCGCAGGCGGAGCTGGTGACCTGGTCGTACCGGAGCAGAAAGGCCGGGGTCAACGAGGCCTTTATCGAGACCGTGCCCGAGCGCTTTGGCACGGACGAAACCATCGTCATCCTCTGTTCGCTTGGCATGCGCGCCACCGAGGCGGCCTATGCGCTGCAGCAGCAGGCCGGTTTTACCAAGGTCTACGTGTTCCCGGGCGGCTATGAAGGGCATCACATGGCGGGATTTCCGGCCGGTGACGGCTGGCGTGCCGCCGGTCTGCCGATGGAATAGCCTGTCTGCCTGCAATGTCGCGTGGCGGGACCGCGACGACTACACTTTTCTCTCGGGAGCTGCCCGGCGTTTCCATCAATCCAGAGGGAGGTCCGCGATGGCAAAGTCACCGGAAGAAATGGCCCAGTCGATGATCGACAATCTGCCGGAGAAGACCGGTAAGTCTCTGGCGCAGTGGTTGAAGGCGCTGGCCGGGACAACGCAGACCAGGCATGGCGAGATCGTCAAGCATCTGAAATCCGAACACGGCGTGACGCATGGGTATGCCAATCTCATTGCCCATCATCACCTGGCCAAGGACAAGACGACGGGTGACGAGGATCCGGTCGCGGCACAGTACGGCGGCGCGAAGGCCGGTCTGCGGCCGATCTATGATGCGCTGATCAAGGCGATCGAGAAGTTCGGTCCCGACGTCGAGATCGCGCCAAAAAAAGCCTATGTCAGCCTGCGCCGAAAAAAGCAGTTCGCGCTGATCCAGGCCTCGACCAAAGACCGGGTGGATGTGGGGATAAACCTGAAGGGCACACCGCCGGGACCACGTCTGGAGGCATCCGGCAGCTTTAACGCGATGGTCAGTCACCGGGTCCGTTTGAGCAGGAAAGGCGATGTCGACGCAGAACTGAAAGCCTGGCTCAAAGAAGCCTACGACGCCAGCTGACTCGCGGTCGGTCCGACAATCGCCGAAGCATTCTCAGGTTGTCATGGCATCATGCCGGTCAAAATACGAGCCACGTGTGGCGCGCCCCGGATCGGTCAGCGCCTCGTCGCCCTGATCTGCAGCGGCGCCGCTTCGGCGTCCCGCGGGCGGTTGCTGTAATGCTTGACCCGGTCGTAGACTCCGCGGCCTGAGCCGCGGCGCGTCATCACCAGATGCCATAGATGGAGTTCTTCGACCTCGAACGCGGCTTTGCAGGACAGCAGGTAATAATTCCACATCCGCCTGAACCGCTCGTCGAAGGGTCTCTCTGTGTCGAGGGCCTGGATCTGTGACCAGTTGGCGTTAAACCGCTCGTACCAGGCCTGCAGCGTGGGCACGTAATAGTGCCCGTAATTCTCCCAGTCCTCGATGACGAGGTTTTCTTCCGCAGCCCGGGTCAGCTGGCCCATCGCCGGGACCATGGAGTTACGGAAGATGTATTTCTCGATCCACGGATCCACGACTGCCGTCTCGTCACGATTACCGATGGTGTGCAACAGGAACAGGCCGTCCGGCTTGAGCATCTGATGCACCACATCCATCAGCTTGCGGTAGTTCTTGTAGCCGACATGTTCGATCATGCCGACGATGACGATCTTGTCGAAGGCTGGTAGCCCCGACTGTGGCAGGTCGCGATAGTCGATCTGACGGATCGTCACCGGCAGGCCCGCGGTGTAGCTACGCGCATAGTCGATCTGTTCGCTGGACAGGCTGATGCCGGTGACCTCGCAGCCGCGGGTACTGGCGGCATATTTGGCAAACCCGCCCCAGCCGCAGCCGATGTCCAGGACCCGTTCGCCGCGTCCGATCTCCAGCTTGTCGCAGATCATCTCCAGCTTGTTGATCTCGGCCTGCTCGAGGTCCGAGGTGCCGTCGAAGAAACAGCAGGTGTACTGGTTCCAGGGGCCGAGCAACAGCGCATACATGCGGTGATCGAGGTTGTAGTGTTCCTCGGCGACCGCCATCGAGCGTGGCCGGGTCTGCAGATTCGTCAGTCTGGCCTGCAGCACCTTGAGCGCGCGCGCGAAGCGCAACAGCGGGCTGCGCCATTTGCGGGCGCCGAGCACCCGCTGGAACATCACGTCCAGAGCCTGACAGTCCCAATCACCGTCGATATAGGCCTCGCCGATGCCCAGCGAGCCGCGTAGCGCGCGACGATAGAAGCGCGGATTATTGACGGTGATGTCCCAGGGCCGGTCGCCCCCGACCTCCACGCCGGTGCCCTCGAGCAGATTGTCGAGCAGTGTCTTGCCGAGTTTGCGGAGAGCCACGATGTTTCTCCCTTCAGCGTCGTCGATGCGGTACTCGAAAACTGCGACCGCACTCTATTTATAGACGAGGCATCAAGGCCGCCGCAATCTTGCAGCGCAAGACGCAGGCGATCAGGCAGGGTGCGAAATGAGTGCCTTCGGCGGGTTTAGCGATAACGCCCGGCCAGGCTGTGCGGCACCACCCGGTTACGACCCGAAAACTTGGCTTCGTAGAGCCGCACATCGGCCTCGCTGAGCAAGGCCCGCCTGGTCATGCCTGGACGGATGCTGGCCACTCCGGCGCTGAAGGTGACGACCGCGCCGGGCGCGATCATGCCCCAGTCCATACTCTCCATCGAGACGCGCAATTCCTCACACAGATCGCGCGCGGTGGCCACGTCGGTGCCCGGGAAGCAGAGCAGGAATTCCTCGCCGCCATAGCGCGCCACCATATCGGTCTCGCGGCAGCGATCCGACAACAAGGCCGAGATCAAATGCAGCACCTGGTCGCCGGTATCGTGAGAGAAGTCGTCATTGATACGTTTGAAGTGGTCCAGATCGACCAGCGCGATACTGAAGCCGCGTTGGTAGCGCTTGAATTCCTCGATACGCTCGTCGAGATAGTCGTCGGCAAAGCGGCGATTGAACAAGCCGGTGAGCGGATCGTGAGTCGCCAGCCGCTGCAGTTCCCGGCTCTTTTCGCTGAGTTTGCGTGTGCGCTCGTCCACCAGGGCTTCGAGCTGCATGCGCAGCCGGGCGAATTGGGTCAAGGCGAGCATGCCGAGGCTCATCACCGCGATCAGCAGCACGATGGTCTGCGGCTCCATGCGATTGATCACGATCGCCATCAGGATGCCGCCGAGTCCGGCCGAAGATTCGACCAGGAAGGCGAAGAAGCTGACATCCTTGAGCAGACTGCGGTCACGGATCGAGATCATCACCCGCATGCCGAAATCATTGAAGGCCTGCATGCTGAACAGCAGCAACACCAGCGGCAAGACGCTGGCTGCGTCGATCCAGCCCAGCGGCGCGGGGCCGCCGATCCGCACATAGAGCGTGCCGCACGCCAGCACCATGAGCGCCATCAGACCGGCGTTGTGGAGTGCCGCGGTCAGCACCGAAATCAGCGGCACGCCACGCGCCAGACGCGTCACCGGGAATAGCAGCGAGGCGAGCCCGGCGATCCAGGCGGCGTCCACCGGACCCAGCACGAGGATGCTCGCGACCTGGGCGACACGGTCGAAGGAAACATAGCCGATACGGGGATGCTCGTAGCCCATGGCGATGGTGAACAGGCCATAGAGCAGGAAGAACAAGAAGTAGCCCGGCGGGCTCGGCGCAAGCGTCGGTTCACGGGTGAGCAGACAGGCGGTCAGCGCCGCCACACCGAGCAGGAACAGCGCTAGCGAATACGCGAAATCCCGCCGCAGCAGCGCCGCAATACCCGTAACCTCCAAGCTGATCCGTTGCGTCGTCACCTGGATTCCGCCGTCCCTGGATGCACCGGCAATCAGTATACGTAATCAGCCGCGGAAGTCAGGGGCGGCGCCCGGGGCCGGCAACGGGACGTGGTGCTTAAGTCAAATCCCCGTGCCTGGTCAGTGCCCGACCAGCGCTCTGGATGCGTACAGATAGGGTAGGATTGCCGGACCTATGCCCCACGGCCCCCCTCCCGTAAATTCCGTCGCCGCCGGCGATGTCGCCCGCGGTTTTTTCGGCGTGTTCCGTTACAGCCGCCGCGCCATCGAGCTGGTCTGGTCGACCAGCCACGCGCTGACCATCGCGCTCGGCCTGTTGACGCTGGCGGCGGGTGTGCTGCCGGCCGCGATGGCCTGGGTCGGCGCCCTGGTCATCGACGCGGTGGTCGCGGCGATGCGGGTGGTGGAGCAGGGCGGTCGGGCCGATCTGCAGCGCGTGTTCATGCTGGTGGCGGTGGAGGGGGTGATCGTCGCTGCCCTCGCCGGCGCCCAGCGCGGCATCTCCCTGTGCCAGTCGCTGCTGCGCGCCCAGCTCGGACACCGGGTCAACGTGATGATCCTGGAGAAGGCCCAGACGCTGGAGCTGACTCAGTTCGAGGACTCCGAGTTTTACGACAAGCTCACCCGCGCCAGGCGCGAGGCGTCCAGCCGGCCGCTGTCTCTGGTGATGCGCACCTTCGGTCTGGGCCAGAACGGCATCTCTCTGCTCAGCTACGGTGTGATCCTGGTTCAATTCTCTCCGTGGGCGGTGGCGGTGCTGATGGTGGCCGGTCTGCCCTCATTCTTCGCCGAGGCCAAGTTCTCGGGCGACGCGTTCCGGCTGTTCCGCTGGCGTTCGCCGGAGACCCGCATGCAGATGTATCTGGAGACGGTGCTGGCGCGGGAGGATCATGCCAAGGAGGTCAAGCTGTTCGGCCTCGGTCCGCTGCTGATGGATCGTTATCGCGACATCTTCCGCAGGCTGTACAAAGAAGATCGAGCCCTGACTATCCGCCGCGATTCCTGGGGCTTCGGCCTCGGCCTGGTCGGTACCGTGGCCCTGTACGGTGCTTACGCCTGGATCGCGACCACCGCGGTGCTCGGCCGGATCACCATCGGTCAGATGACCATGTATCTGATGCTGTTCCGCCAGGGGCAGGCGGCGGTCTCCGCCATTCTCTCCGCCATCAGCGGCATGTACGAGGATAATCTTTACCTGTCCACGCTCTACGAATTTCTCGAGACGCCGGTGCCGGAACGCAGCGCCGAGATCGTCCGCGGGCCCATCCCGGAGGACGGCGTGCGTTTCGAGGGCGTCAGTTTTACCTACCCCGGCGCCAGCCGCCCGGCGCTGCAGGATATCGATCTGCACATCCGTCCTGGCGAGTCGCTGGCCCTGGTGGGGGAGAACGGCTCCGGCAAGACCACGTTGATCAAGCTGCTGACGCGGCTCTACGCACCAGACCACGGTCGTATCCTGCTCGACGGTCTCGACCTGGAGCAATGGGACGAGGGCGCCCTGCGACAACGTATCGGTGTCATTTTTCAGGACTTTGCCCGCTACCAATTGCTGGTCGGCGAGAACATCGGCGCTGGCGACGTACGTTTTTTCGAGGACCAAAAGCGCTGGCAGGAAGCTGCGCGCATGGGCATGGCCGCGCCGATTGTCGATAGCCTTCCGGCTGGCTACGACACTCAGCTCGGTCGCTGGTTTAAGGACGGTCAGGAATTGTCGGGTGGCCAGTGGCAGAAGATCGCGCTGTCGCGAGCCTTTATGCGCTCGGCGGCCGACATCCTGGTGCTCGACGAACCGACGGCGGCGATGGATGCGGCCGCCGAGGCGACGGTGTTCGAACATTTCCGCCGCCTCACCACCCAACGGATCGCGATCCTGATATCCCACAGATTCTCCACGGTACGCATGGCCGACCAGATCGTGGTGATCCAGGACGGTCGCATTATCGAGCGCGGCAGCCACGAAGCCCTGATGGCCCTGGACGGTCATTACGCGCATCTGTTTTCACTTCAGGCCGCGGGCTATCGCTGACAAGCGCGCGATCGGCCCGTGGCCGGCCGCTCGGCGCCGGGCCTCCTGGGCCTTTTGGGCCACCGGGCCGGCAGGTAGGCGGCGAGGTCGGAGAAACCATATAATGGTCGATTCTTATTCAAACGAGCAGGAAGAAACATGTCCAATGGGAAATTGATCGGCGGGTTTGTGGTCGGTGTCATCGCGGGCGCGGCGATCGCCACGTTCATGAACAAGGACAGCGAGACATCCCCGGCTGATGAGGCGCTGGTGCTGGAATCGCTGACGCAGAAATCCAGCTATGTGATCGGCACAGATATAGGCGGTCGTTTCAGTTCCCAGGAGCTGGAAATCGATCTGGACGCACTGACGGCTGGTATCAGTGATGCCATCACAGGCAACGAGCCGCGTCTGGGCGAGGACGACGCCAAAGAAGCGCTGCAGGCGTTTGTCGAACAGCAGCAATCGAAAATGGAGAAGCGGCAACAGTCCGCTCAGGCCGAGCGGGACAGGACGGCGGAGCAGAATCTCATGGAGGGTGCCGCGTTCCTGGAGACCAATCAGGCCAAGGACGGTGTCGTCACCACCGACAGCGGTCTGCAGTACAAGATCATCGAGCCGGGTGACGGTGCCAAGCCCACCGCCGAGGACGTGGTCCAGGTGCATTACCGCGGGACGCTGCTCGACGGAACGGAATTCGACAGCTCTTACGCGCGCGGTGAGCCGGCGGAGTTCCCGGTCATCGGCGTGATTGCGGGCTGGACCGAGGCACTGCAGCTGATGAACGAGGGCGCCAAGTGGGAACTCTACATCCCCGCTGAGCTGGCCTATGGCGAGCGTGGCGCCGGGGGCGACATCGGCCCCAACGCGGTGCTGATCTTCGAGGTAGAGCTGCTCAAAGCCGGCGGCTGATCGCCTGCGACTGGCTTCCAGCAAGAACAGGGCCGGTCCCGGCAGCAGCCAGGGCCGGCCCTTCTTTTTGTCCGCTCGTCGCCAGCGAACGGTCGGCGCGGTGTGGTCGAAATCGGGATCGTCGGCAGGCGTTCATGCGCGCGGTCTGTCTGTCCTTCCATCCCTGGCAAGGATGCCCGTCGCATGCCGGCTGTGCGCCCGACTCTCCGTGCTTGCTATGATGGCGCGGTGCCAGACCAGCACACGAGGCAAGTCATGACTGACCCAGGCGCGGATGACAACGACGGTTTGATCTTTGCGTTCGAACTGGACGGGAAGGGCGACGGCAGACCGTTGTCCTGGGACGGGTTCGGGAAGCCGGCAACGCCACTGACCTCGCCCTGGATCCATCTCGACCTGAGACACCCTCGCGCGCAGCGCTGGCTGCGCGAGCAAAGCGGTGTCGATGAAACCATCGCCGATGCGCTGCTCGACGAGGATACGCGGCCGCGCTGTGTGCAGCATGAAGACGGCCTGCTCATTATTCTGCGCGGCGTGAACCTGAACCCCGGCGAAGCGATCGAGGATATGGTGGCGTTGCGGGTGTGGCTGGAGCCGATGCGCATCATCACCAGCCAGCGCCGCCTGCTGCAGTCGGTCAAGGCGCTGGCGCAGGAAGTCGCGGCGGGCAAGGGCCCGAAGGGTGCGGGCGATTTTCTGCTTAAACTCGCCTGGGCCCTGGGCGATCGTATCAGCCCGGTCGTCGATCAGCTCGATGAGGAACTGGAGACGGCGGAGGTCGAGTTCGGTCAGGGCCAGGTTTCTGGCTATGGTGGCCAGTTTTCGCAGATACGGCGCCGTGCGGCACATCTCAGGCGCTATATGGGACCGCAGCGAGACGCGTTGCAGAGTTTGTCGCGGAATCATTCCGGGCTGCTGGACCGGGAGCAGGCATTTGAAATCCGCGAGGAGGGCGACCGCATCACCCGCTATCTCGAAGATCTGGATCTGGTGCGCGAGCGGGCGATGGTAGCGCAGGAAGAAATTCTCGGTCGCATGGCGCAACAGCAGAATGAACGGATGTATGTGCTCTCGATCGTCGCCGCGATTTTTTTGCCGTTGTCTTTTCTCACCGGATTATTCGGCATGAATGTCGCCGGCCTGCCCGGCACCGAGGACCCGCAAGCATTCTTCATCACGGTAGGGCTGATGGTCGGTTCGGCGATCGGTATCGGGTTTTTCTTCAAATGGAAGGGCTGGCTCTAGCGCGCCAGTGGGCCGGACCGATCTGCCCGCGCCGCTGCCATAGGGCATGGTCCTGATCCACGTCAACAAGCCCCGCTTCAGGTCTTTTTATAATCTGGCAAGGGTCGCGCGCCGATGCGGGGTCACACCAGGTAAGGCCTGACGAGGAGCACCAATCATGACTTCTGTAATGCTCTGTTACATGAGCCGGATGGGCCATACGGCCCGCGTAGCCCGGCGGATCAGCGAGAGCATCACTGATGCTGGCGGCCGTTGCGAGACCATGCCGATCAATGAGGCGATCTATGAGGGCCTCAACTGGGACGCCGCGGATGTGGTGGTGGTCGGCGCACCGGTGATCTATGGCACCTATCACAAGGACGTGTTCCGCTTTATCAGCGAGAATCAGGCGCAGCTGGAGCGCAAGCCCAACAGCTTTTTTAATGT
Source organism: uncultured Gammaproteobacteria bacterium (assembly GCA_947259915.1). Classification (GTDB taxonomy): domain Bacteria; phylum Pseudomonadota; class Gammaproteobacteria; order Steroidobacterales; family XN24; genus CAMYOC01. Next base: position 90,532 of record CAMYOC010000002.1, on the reverse strand, counting down.
TTCGGTGGTCGCGCGTAATCCTGAAAAAGCCACCGTCGAGGGCAATCGTTATATGCAGAAGTTCCTCGAGCTGTCGCCCTGGCGGCCGAAGGATCTGAAGGTCTTCGCCGGCAAGGTCGATTATCCGTCCTGGTCCTGGTACGACACGCTGATGATCCAGTTGATCATGAAGATGACCAAGGGGCCGACCGACCGCAGTGCGGTGATCGACTATACCGACTGGAATCAGGTCCGGGCCTACGGTCAGCATGTGCTGACTCTGGCCTGAGGTCCGTCGTCCCGGCGGCGATACCGGACATAATGCCGGGCACCACCCGGTTCAGCTTCGGTTCAGCCTGAACAGGTTCAAATGACTCCCACACCCCGCAAAAGCCGGGATGGAAGGAGTCGAAATGAATATTGTTGGCTGGACTAATCCGCTCAAGAATCTGCTGCCTTCGGCGCTGGCGCTGTTCGTTGTCGCCCTGGCGCCGCCGCTGGCGGCCGCCGAGACCGGAGAGACCGAGCGGTTGAGCCGCTCCGCGGCCGGATTTGAGAGCGAACGCGGCGGTGAAGAGCGACGCCCGGCCGCCGCATTGGAGGACTTTGAGCCGCCGGCAGAGGCGCATCTGGCCAAGCCGGCCGGACCGACCGCGGCGCAGATGCAGGCGGCCTCCTGTTGCGCGTTCCGCATCTATAACGCGACTACGCGGTTGTTCGACGATTTCGATGGCGACGGCTTCTACACCTACCTGCGGGTGAACTTCGACATCGACACGGATTTCTTTGACGCCGACGTTTTCGTGAGGCTGTTTATGCGCGGTGATAGCCGTAACTGGGTGCAGTTTTACCAGAGCGGTGTGTTCACGATTTACGGCAGCTCCGCCAGCGACGACTACGAAGTCGAGACCGAGCTTGTGGCCGGGTTCCCGCCGGATGATTACGACATATTGATCGAGGTCTACGATGCGGATTACGGTGACCTGGTCGTCGAATACGGACCGCTGGAGAGCTCCGCGTTGAGTTTCCTGCCGCTGGAAGATGTCTCCTTTGACGGCAGCTTCCCGGCGCCGGTCACAATCTCTCGTGGCGGCGGTGGGGTGCTTGGACTCGAGCTGTTGGCGCTGTTGCTGGCGGCCGCCACAGTCGCCTGGCGTCAACGCAATGGACGCCGGGTGACTGCCGACGTGCCGGGGTCCTCTGTATGATCGTTCGCTGCTGCCGTTCAGATCCGGGGCCCGGTTTTGTGAGACCGATCAGTGCCGCTGCCAAACGCCGTTCCATATTCGTGAGGGCAGACGATACGGTCCCGCGCGGCCGCCGGCACCCGGCCAGCTTTGTGATCCGGTTCACATCCTGCGCTGGGTTCCCTGCCTAGACTTGAGCCTGAATTTCTTGAACAGACGGGCGGCTCACTCCCCCCCGCGCCCCTGGCGCACCGCCCGCGGAGGAAATCCCCATGAAGATGTTGATCAAAACACTCGTGCTCGGCGCGGGTCTGTCTCTCGTGGCCGCGTGTGGCGGCGGTGGTGGCGGCGGCAGCAATCCGCCGGTGGTAATCGCGCCTGATGCCACCATCAGCTCGCAGAACGCAGTCGAGATCGCCGGCGATGTGGTCACCGGTGTGCTCGACACAGGTGAACTCGGCGCCTTTGGTGGTTCCGGTCTGATCGGCGCCGACAGCGGCGCCGGCCCGGCGATGTCAAAAGCCTCGGCGACGGCCGCCAACAAAGGCGTCAACATCATCCTCTCGGCGCCGTTTGGTCCCGAGGTGTCGCCCTGTGCGATGGGCGGCAATGTCTCGGTCTCGGGAAACCTGTCCAGCCAGGACACCTTGACGCCCGGCGATACTATAACCGCGCGTTTTACCATCTGTGATGACGGTGAGGGCGAGGTCGTCAACGGCGTGCTGACCCTGGATGTGGACACGTTTGACGGTGATCTCCTGTCCGGCTTTGTCGCCATCGGTGTCACCATGGGCTTCCAGGGTTTTTCGGTGACCGAGAACGGCGAAATCACCACGGTCCAGGGCGGGTTGTCGGTGTTGATCGATACGCGTAACTACCCGCTCTCGACCTTCACCATGTCCAGCGGTTCGCTGTCGGTGACCGATGGCGTGGAAACATTGGTATTGTCGAACTTCACGACCACGGCGACCGCGGACGAGAGTTCGCAGCCGCCGGCGTTCACCTTCGAGTCCAGTGGCCGTATAAGCGTGCCCACGCACGGCAGCGTCACCTACCGGGTCGAGGAGCCATTCACCGGCTTCGGCGAGTCTGATCCGGACAGCGGCGTGCTCTATATCGAGGGCGAGATGGGCGCCAACATCACCGCGACCGTGTTGTCCGCCAATCAGGTCCAGCTGGAGATGGACTATGACGGCAACGGCAGCATCGACGAGACGGTCATCGTGACCTGGGTCGAGCTGGAAGGCTGATCCGGGGCGCGGCCGGAGCGGTGGCCGCGAATCCGACTGACAACAGGCCGCGGCGTGGCATCTGCCCGCCGCGGCCTGTTTTTTTCTGACCACGGCGCTTGGCGGGTGCTGCCGATGCCTGTCCTGAGCTAAGATCAATGTGAATCCGCGCGAGCCGCGCGATGCCGGCCGGGTCAGCTATCCAGGCCGGCCGTCTGTGGCGTTTGCCGAGGGGAGAGCATGAGCTTTAAGCGTGCCCTGGTCGTCGATGACTCGAAATCTGCCCGGCGTGTGCTCGGCTCGCTGCTGGAGAAGCACAACCTGATCGTTGAGTCAGCCGCCAGTGCCGAAGATGCGCTGGAATTGCTCAAGCGCCAGCCGGTGGACGTGGTCTTCATGGACCACACCATGCCCGGGATGGATGGTCTGGAGGCGGTCACGGCGATCAAGAAGAATCCGCGGACCGCGATGATCCCGGTGATGATGTACACCGCCAAGGAGGGCGAGGTCTATGTAGGCCAGGCCCGCGCTCTGGGGGCCGTCGGTGTGCTGCCCAAACAGGTCAGACCGGCTGAATTGTTCGAGGTCCTGCTGAATCTGGGTCTGGTCACCGACAAGCGCGCCAGGAAGCGGCCGCCGAGTCCGGGCCTGGAGGTTCCGGCAGTTGTCGCTGAGGGCGCAGAGGTCGATGCCGAGCACGCGGAGCATGTGCAGGGCATCGCGGTCCAGGCCCTGGTGACCCGGATCCTGCAGGATCAGCACGTCGAGCTGCGCTCCGACATCCTCAGCAGCCAGCGCGAGTTCGCCAAGCGGGTCGCCGAGGAGATCTTTGACAAACAGGAAGCGGAACGGCAGTTATCAGAGGCCCGGGCCGAGGCCACCCGCGCCTGGCGACCGGGTCCGTGGCTGTTGCTTGTTTTTGCACTGCTGCCGGCGCTGATCTTTTTTGCGCTGTTCCGTCAGGCCACGACCGAGCGCGACGAAGCCCTGGCCGCAAGCGCCAGGCTGACGGTCGCCGTGGATCAGGCGCGGATGGCGGCTGAGAGCCAGCAATCCGATCTCCTGTCCGGCCTCGCCCTGGAGCGCAACGAAGCCGACACGCGGTATCTGGAGCTGATCAACGTGCTTGAGTGGGCGGTCAACCAGCGCAATTTCTTCCCGCTGGATGAAGTGGCGATGGACGACGCGCGTCTGGAGACCCTGCAGGAACTGCTGGCGCGGCTCGCAGCCATCGGTTTTGAAGGCACGGTGCGCCTGGACGCCCACCTCGGAGAATTTTGTCTGGTCGGCGACGAGGCGGGCGGATTTAAACTCGCCGACCCGGACCTGCCGCTGGAAGCCTGCACCGTGCTGGGCCACCCGCTCGACAACTCGGTGGCGCTGGGTGAACGACAGTCGGTAAGCTTCGCCAATTTCCTCGCCAGCTCGCCGCTGGTCAACCAATCCGGTATCGAGGTCGAGGTCGTGGCGCACAGCCGTATCGACTCGGTGCGTCGCTATCCGTTCCCCGCCAACCTGCGTACCGCCGGTGAATGGAACGAGATTGCGGCGCTGAACAACCGGCTGCAATTCTCCTTGTTGCCGGCGGCGCCTTGAGCCGCGGTCCGCTGCGCCTGACGCTCTAAGCCCGTCTCGCGATGGACTCGGGCCGCTCCTGCTCGGCGCCGGCTTCAGGATGTGCCGGTAACCATCGTATGAGCACCTGGCGCAGCGAATCCAGCGTGAACGGCTTGCCCAGGTAATCATCCATGCCGACCGCCAGACAGCGCTCGCGGTCGCCGGCCACGGCGTTGGCGGTGAGTGCGATGATGGGGATGTCCTGCCCCCGATCGCGGATCATCCGGGTGGCGCTGAATCCGTCCAGCACCGGCATCTGGCAGTCCATCAGCACCAGATCGAATTCCTCCGCCGACAGTTTGTCCATCGCGATCTGGCCGTCGTCGGCTGTCGCGACCTCGCAGCCGAGATTGTGCAACATGCCCTGGGCCACCAGCTGATTGACCGTATTGTCTTCGACCAGAAGGACGCGGCCGGTCAAGGATCCGGCGACGGGGTCGCGGCAAGCGACCACCGACGGTATGCCGTTATCCCTCGGTTGAACGAGCGCCCGGCGCAAATGTGATTGTCTGATCGGCTTGCATACCCAGGCGTCGATACTGTGGGATATCTGCCCGGCCATCGCGTCGTCCTGTCTGGTCAGGGCGATGACTCTTGGCATCCAGGCGCCCGGCGTGGAGCGATGTTCTCCCAAACGTTCGAGGGTATCAATCAGCGTATCGCCCGCATCCAGTATGACGGCGTCCCAGCGGCGCCCCTCAGCCATGGGCGTGCGCAAGCGGCTCAACAGTTCATCGCTGTTCGTGACGACAGTCGAAGACACGCCCCAGGCGCCGAACATCCGCTCGAGCGCATCCCGGGTCGGTTCGTGATCGACCAATGCGAGCAAACTCAGGCCTGCCAGATCATCCTGGGTTGACTGCGTGTTGCACGCCTTTTCCGAGCGTCTCAAAGGCACCGTAAACCAGAATTTGGAGCCGACGCCCGGCGTGCTCTCGACGCCCATGTCCCCGTCCATCAGCTCCACCAGCTGCTTGCAGATAGAGAGTCCAAGGCCGGTGCCGTCAGAGCGCCGGGTCATCGATTCGTCGGCCTGAGAGAACGCGTCGAAGATGCTCTCCAGGACCTTGTTCTTGATGCCGAGACCGGTGTCTTCGACCTCGACTTTGACCGCTACGCGATCGTCGTCCTCGGACATCAGACTTGCTCTGACGATTACTTCGCCCTGATCGGTGAACTTGATCGCATTGCCGACCAGGTTGGTCAGCACCTGCCTCAGGCGCAGCGGATCACCCAGGACGCAGCCGTCCAGCTCGGGCGGTGTAGAGCCGATCAGTGCAATACCCTTTTTGTTGGCCTGGCTGGCCAGCAGATCCACGGTGTCCTCGATCATTTCGTTAAAATCGAACTCCACCGATTCCAGCGTCAATTTGCCTGCCTCGATCTTGGAGAAGTCCAGGATATCGTTGATGATCTGCAACAGAGATCGTGCGGATTGCTGAATCGTGTTGGCAAAGCGGTTTTGTCTTGGATTCAGCGGCGTGCACTGCAGGAGTTCGGTCATTCCGAGCACGCCGTTCATCGGCGTACGGATCTCGTGACTCATGCGTGCCAGGAAGTCGCTCTTGGCCCGACTGACCTCGCTCAACTCCTGGTTGCGCTCCTCCAGCTCGGCGGTCCGCAGGTGCACTTGCTGCTCCAGGCGAGCGGCGTATTCGTTCTTATGCGCGAGCCACCGGCGATGCCACTCAAAGGCGGCGAACAGGCAAAGAGCCGCGAGCAGCACATACAATGCGTGCGCCCATGGGGTCTCCCATGGCGCCGGGGCCACGCTCACGGGCACTGTCAGGCCCAGGTCGTTCCATCTGCCGTCGCTGTTGGCAGCCTTGACCCGGAATACATAGTCGCCCGCGTCCAGGTTGGTGTAGGTCGCACGACGCGCGTTGCCCGCATCGACCCAGTCCAGATCAAAACCATCGAGACGGTAGGCATACGCATTTTCTTCAGGCGCCGCGAAGTCCAACGCGGCGAACTCGAAGCTGAGGACATTGTCCCGATAGTCGAGCGCCAGGCGCTCGACTATCGGATACGGCAGATCGGTCCCGGCAGGCTGGTTCAGGGTCTCGATCCCGGTAAGAACGATGGGTGGCGGCGGCCGGCTGGACAAGATTGCGGGCGGGAAGAATGCGTTGATGCCGTTGGACCCGGCGAAATAGAGTCGCCCATCGATACCACGGTGATGAGCGCCGAAGGTGAATTCCTCGCCCTGCAGACCATGGCTGCGATGCAGGACCTTGATGTCCCCGCTGGCGCGATCCAGACGCATCAAGCCATAGTTGCTGCTCAACCACAGATCGCCCTGGGTATCCGACTCCACGCCATAGATGACGTTGCTGCTGAGGCCATCTCTGCGCGAGAGATTCTCGAAGCGGACCGTGTCCGCATCAAGAGCGGAGCCGACCAGCCGGTCGAGACCGCCTCCCGCGGTGCCGATCCACAGTGAGCCGTCCTGGTCGATATGTAGGGCATAGATCGAGTCCGAGCTGAGGCTGGTGGGGTCATCGGGGTCGTGCCGGAACGAGTGCACCGTATCGCCGGCGCGATCGATCATGCTCAAGCCACCGCTATCGGTGCCAACCCAGATGAGGCCGTTGAGGTCTTCGACGATATCGGTGGCGCGCCGCCCGGCGAGACTGGCGGGATCGTCCGGGTCGTGCCGGTAATGACGGAACGTACGTGACAGGGGGTCGAACATGCTGACGCCGCCACCAAATGTGCCGACCCAGATGTTGCCGGTACGATCTTCGAACAGAGCCATGATGCCGTCGGCGCCGGGGGAGACGTCATCATCACCATCGGCACGGAACGTGGTTGCCTCGCCGCTATCGGGGGCGTACATGGTCAGGCCGCCGGTCATCGTGCCGATCCAGAGTCGGCCGCTCTGATCCCTGAGCAGCGACATGACCCGCTGGTCTGCCAGCATGGCCGATGCGGGGGACGGCACAACTTCGTGGTCTGTCAGGTCCAGGCTGGCCAGACCCGACCCCAGTGTCCCGATCCACACGGTGCCCTTGCCGTCGTCGGCGAATGATGTCACGTAGGCATCAGCGATCCAGTCCTCGCGGTAGTGACCCAGCGCCCAGCTGCCCGGGTTCCAGCGGCTGACACCACCGGCACGAGTACCGAACCAGAGCAGCCCGCTCTGATCCTGGTAGATGGCCATGATGTAGTCGTCGCGCAGGCTCTGCGGATCCGCGCGATCCTTGTGATAGCGGGTAAAGTCGCCGCGGCGCCGGTCCATCAGATTGAGCCCGTCCTCGGTCCCGATCCACAGCCGGCCGCGGTCGTCCTCGAAGATGGCGCGTACGTAATCGTGACTCAGGCTGCGAGCGTGATCAGGATCATGGCGGAATCGTTCGAACCCGCTCCTGCTGCGGTCCAGGCGGTTGAGCCCGCCGGTGAATGTGCCGACCCAGATCGAGCCCACGCTGTCTTCAAAAACCGAGATGACGTGATCGTCGCTGAGGCTATGGGGGTCCAGCGGATCGTGGCGGTAATGGGTGAATCGCCCACTGGCGATATCCAGCTGGCTCAGACCCTTGTCCGTACCGACCCAAAGCTGGCCGAGGCTGTCTGCATGCAGGGAGAATACCGACCCGCCCTGGAGCGACGCGGGATCGTTGGCGTCCGCACCGTAACGCTCGACTCTGCCGGTGGACGGATCGAGCAGACCGAGACCCCCGTCCCGCGTACCCACCCAAATGCGTCCTTCGGGCGTGGCCGCCAGCGCTCTGACGCTGTCGCTGGCGATCGAGTGAGGATCTTGGGGATCATGGACAAAACTGGTGAAGGCGTCCGATCTCCGGCTCCAGCGCGCCACGCCGCCGCCTTCCGTCGCCAGCCACAGATCTCCCTTGCCATCCTCGAGTATCTGCCAGATGTAGTCGCTGCGCAGGGCGGTGGGGTCGTGGCGGTCGCGGTTGTAGCTGCGGACCGCATAGCCGTCGTAGCGGTTGAGGCCGCTCTCGGTGGCCAGCCAGATAAATCCCTGTGAGTCCTGGACGATATCCATGACCGTGCTCTGGGACAGGCCGTCCTCCTGAGTCACGTGCTCCAGCACCAGCGGCGAGTTCGCGGACGCCAGAGCCAGCGGCCCGAGCAGCAAAGAACTCAGAGCCACGGCGGCTAGTAGATATCGACGTCCCGCAAGCGGCATGCGGTCTCTCCCTGCGCCGGCAGCGCGGTGTCGCTATTCGTGATCGACCCAGCCGTTGATGGACATGACCTCACCAAGGCTGTCGCTAAAGATCGCCTGCTCGTCCCAGGTCTGCGACTGACTCCAGACATAGCCCTGGCCCCAGATATAGCCCTGACTCCAGATAAAGCCCTGGCTCCAGACATAGCCCTGGCTCCAGACAAAGCCCTGACCCCAGATATAGCCACGGCTCCAGATATAGCCGTCGCCGTCTAGCGTCCCTACCTTTTCCGAATCGTAAAGCTCAGAGTCATTTGTTTCTTCGACTTCCATCACATAGAAGCGACCCGATTCATCCATGTTGGCGGGGCCGCCATAGTGCTGCTCGCCCGACAGGTCTTTGGCAATATCGAGACCCACGTTCGCGCAACCGCTGGCGGAGCCATAGACCGCGTCCAGGGCGTTGACCATCCCGGCGCCCTGCTGGAACACGCTGTAGGCGAGCGCGCCTTCGGCATCAATGGCCGGTCGCGCAGTGCTCATCAGCCGGCACTTGACCTCATCCGGCGTCAGTGAGGGATCCTGTTGCAGGATCAGCGCGGCGATGCCGCTGACGACGGCTGCGGCCTGCGAGGTGCCGGACATTTCGAAGTGCATTTCGGTGGAGAGCATCGAGTCCGGGTGGTGCGTCGGTATGTACGCATCCCAGGGCATCCACGCAGTGATGTGGCCGCCCGGGGCGATGAGTTCCGGCTTGACGAATCCTTCGTAGGTGGGGCCGGCTGCCGAGAACGAAGCCAGTCGGTCGTCGCTGAGATCATAAGGCGTGTAGTTATCGGTCATGGCGCCTACGGTGATCACATAGGGCACGTTGCCGGGCACGCCGATGGTCATCGGATCCGGGCCGGCGTTGCCGGCGGAGACCACCACGGTGATGCCGGCCTGCCAGGCGGCCATCACCGCCTGATTGAGCGGGTCGTCCCAATAATAGGATTGTGGCGGCGCGCTGAATGACAGGTTGAGCACGCGGATGTTCAACCGCTCGCGGTTGGCAACGATCCAGTCGAGTGCTCTGATCACGCTGAGATAACTGCCGCAGCCATCCTCGGCGAATGCCCGTGCGGCAAGGAAATTGGTGCCCGGAGCGATGCCTTCGTAGACGCCATTCGCGCTCATCCTGTCGCTGGCGATAATGCCGGCGAGGTGCGTACCATGACCGTTGTGATCGCCGCTGGTGTAGTCACCAGTGAAATCCTTTATCCCGTAGAAACGCGACCGGACTATCGCGGCATCGAACCAGACGCCGGTATCCAGGATCGCGACGGTCAGGCCGCGACCGTCGATGCCGGCGTCTGCCAGGCTATCTGCGCCGACCAGCGTCTTGTGATGGATATCCACCGCAGCAGCGTCGCGGATCTTCCAATCCTGAGCCGCGCTCAAGGTGGCGGTCGTCTCGTCGGTGACGACGAGTTCCGTCAGACTGGCATCGAGGTCGTCATCGGCAGTCGTCGTGTCTGTGGTTGAGGTGGAATCGGTCGTCTTGCTCTTGCCCTTGCCTGGCTGGGTAGCGTCCGTTTTGCGTGCACTGATCCGGACTTCGCGGTTGGAGTAAACGCCGCGGATGTCCCGATGCGCGCTCAACTCCGCGACCTGGCTCGGCGTCAGGCTCGCGCCTACCGCGTGGATGATGGGCAGCGAGTCGCTGACCTGACCACCGCTCTGTGTGACCAGGCGAGCCGCCATCTCGGCACTCTCTGCCTGGACCAGAAATGTATCCTTTTCGGATTCGTCGCTCGGGGCCGGAAGCTCCGGCGAAGCCAGCGCCAGGGCCAACACAAGCGCGGCGATGCCCGCGCCGCTCAAACCGAACAATCCGGATTTTCTGTTCATGCCAATTACCTGTTGAGAATCGTCCCGCCGGTCTCCGCTCGCGCCGGAGATCTCAGCGAGAGAATGCTGTTGGATCGTATTTCAACAGAGGCCGTTGATAAGCACTGTCACCGGTCCCACACAGGGCCGGCATCAAAATGTGACCCGGATCACATAATCAGTCGGTTAAATGGTTGCTTATGGCTGGCGACGAACAAATGTGGTGATCCGCGAGGATCCCGTGGGCACTGGCAATGGTCGGCGATTTCCGCGGCGCGGTGAGTATCGTCCAGTCACTGCATGCGAGCGGCAGGAGCGCCGCTGCAAGACTTATGCAGGCGTGTCCAGACTCTCGAGCAGCTGCTGGTAACGCGGATCGTCGCGGATCGGCTCCAGGTCCGGGTCGTGTTCGACCCAGCTGCGTGAACTGATCGAGCCTTTCAGGCATTCGAAGGCCCGGTCGGCGTTGCCGGCGAGGGCGTAGAAACAGCCCATGTTGTAGCGGATGGTCGGGTCCGACGGATCGATGGCCAGGGACTTCTCGGCCCATTCCATGGCCCGGTCCAGCTTGCCCAGATAGAGCAGAGCCACCGCGCCCAGATACCAGGCGCGCTGGTTCTCCGGATAATCCTCCAGATGCCGTTCGGCACGCCGTACGCCCTCCCGGGCAGCCGTTTCGAAACCGGTGTTGTCGCCCAGATGCTTGTAGACCGGCGCCGCCAGCGTCGGGCTCTGATAGTCCTCGGGATTCACCCGGATGGCGGTCTCAAACAGCTCCAGCGCTTTCTGCATCCGCCCCTGATGGTAGGCGGCGCGGGCGTAGTTGTAATAGGCCTCCCACAGCGACGGATCCAGGGCAATGGCGTGTTCGAATTCTGTGCCCGCGGCTTCGTATTCCTCACTGGCGAGGTGCGCCAGGCCGCGCACTGAGTGGCTTTCACCGCGTTCCGGGGCCAGTTCCACAGCCCGCGCGCTGGCCTCGTACGCGTCGCTGCGCTCGGCTTCGCTGCCCTCGAAGTAGATGGCCTGTATGGCATAGGCCCGGGCCAGCGCAATCCAGGCGCGGACGAATGCGGGATCACTTTCGGTCGCGCGCGCGAACAACGCGACCGCATGCGCCGTATTGTCCAGTCCGCCGAGGAGGTAATAGCGCCGACCGCGCAGATAAAGCGCATAGGCCTCGGGCTGCAGGCTGGACAAGCGGCGTAGCTCCGCAGGATCGATAACCAGGCCCAGAGCGGTCGCCAGCTCGGTGGCCATTTCGACCAGGACCTCAAAGATGTCGTTTGCTTCGTGCCGATAGTCGTTGGACCAGAGGCGCCAGCCGGTACCGGCCTCGACCATCTTTGCGCTGACCTTCAATTGGTCGCCCTTGGGTCGCAGTCGGCCCGTCAACACATTGGCGACGCTCAGTCGCGAGGCGACATCGGCGATCTCGACCTTTTTGTCCTTGTAGGCAAAACAGGCCTCACGCGATGCGACACGAATGCCGTCGGTGCGACTGAATACGATCTGTAGCTCCTCCGCCAGTCCCTCGGCGAGATAGCCCAGATCCTTGTCGGGGCTCTGATCCCGAAACGGCAGGATGGCGACAGACGGGATCAGCTCGTCGGCAGTGGCCGCGGCGCCCCTGGAACGCCGCCGCAGCGAGACGAGGACCAGGACTAGCGGCAGTCCCACCAGAGCAAAACCTATCAGCAATCCGGCCGTCCATGATGGCCAGCCCAGCACCTCCGCCGCCATGGGCACCAGCCGGATCGCCAGCCACGCGGCGATCACATAGGCCAGCACCGCCGGAAGCAGCTTGAGGTCGGAGCGCGGAGCAGGGCGTTTTGATGACATCGGTCGGTGAGTGTTGTTGGTCTTGACCGTCCCGTGAGGAGCGAAGTCTACGACCAATTTGTCGCCGCGTCTCGCGTTGTCTGGTTTCGAGGCCGGGTCGGCTGCACCGCGCCGGCGGAATCCGGCACCAGCGACGGGTTCGAGGACAGGAACTCAGACTGGCGAACAAATGGACAAAAACCTATATAAAACAATAAATTACTAGATAACTCGAGGCAAATAAAATGGATCTGTCCGGAGGAGGTGTTTTTTATATTTGGGATAAAGTTGCACAGATATAAAATTTCAGATAGAGTCAAATCCGACTCGGGCACACATGGATGGCCTGAGCGGAACCGATCCCCGGCCTCAACAAAGGTATGAACCGATGAACACGAACAGACTGGCTGCCCTTTCAGCAGCGCTTGGATTCTCTCTGGCTCTAACCGGCTGCGGTGGCGGCGGTGGTGGAGGTGGCGCTGTGGCCAACAACCCGCCTCCGGTGGTCAACCCGCCCCCGGCTGACACCGCGATGACAGTGGTCGGACCGATCACTGGCTTTGGCAGCGTCTATGTCAACGGCGTCCGCTTTGACACCAGTACTGCCAGCTACAAAGTGGACGACTCGACCGCGTTCGACGACAGTGCCCTGTCGGTCGGCATGGTGGTCAGGGTCGAAGGTACGGTCTCCGACGACGGCCGCTCCGGCCGTGCGGATCGCATCGACTATGACGACGAACTGGAGGGACCAGTGGCCAACATGGCATTGGATCCGACCGACGCGGCGATCAAGAACTTCACCGTTTTCGGTGTGCAGGTGCAGGCCGATGACAACACGACCATCTTCCGCAGCGAGGACGACCGCAGTTTCGGCTTCGACAGCCTGCGTGACGGTGACCACGTGGAGGTCAGCGGCTTCTACGCCGACGGTCTGCTATTCGCCACCTACATAGAGAAAGAAGACGCTAACGACGATGAATTCGAGGCCAAGGGCACCGTGTCCGGCTTTGATGGCAGCACCTTCGCGCTGGTCCTTGCCGATGGCAGTCAGCTCAACGTGACGCTGGCGCCCGGTGCCGAGATTCCCGATGCGGGCGTCCAGGACGGTCAGTACGTCGAGGTAGAGGGCACCCTTCCCGACCCCGTCGGCGCGCCCCAGGATCTCCTCGCCAGCAAGGTTGAACTCGAGGACGATGACTACTTTGATGAAGATGACGGCGAAGTGGAGATCGAGGGCCTCCTCGATTTTGCCAACGGCACCTGGAGCATTGGCGGCGTGGAGCTCATCTTCGACGCTAGCACCGAGTACCAGCCTGCCAGTTTGCGCGACGCCATCGACGACCAGAGCGCCGAGGGTCAGTTTGTCAAGGCGGAGGGTGAATACGACGGCGACTCGCTACGGGTCCGTGAGATCGAGATCGAAGGTGCTGACAACGACGACGGCGAGCTGATCGTCCGCGGGCAGGTGGCCGTTGTCGATCCCATCGGCGCGACCAAGGTGGGCACTCTGAGCTTCGCCTTCCCACCGCTGGCCGGCACGATCGAGGTCGAGATCAACGAGCGTACACTGTTTGCCGACGATGACGGCAGCGCCCATTTCGATCTCGGCGACCTCAATCCCGGCAGCTTCGCCAAGGTCAAGGCATATCGCAACGACGCGGGTGATCTCGTCGCCAGCCGTCTCGAGCGTGAGGATAACTCCCGCTATGAGATCCAGGCACCGGCTGATGACGTCGAAGCGGATGTCGCGATTACTGTGCTTGATATCCGCTTCGGACTGGATGCCGGCACCGAGTACGACGAGGGAGTGCCTGCAAGCGGTGACTTCGTCGAAGTCGAAGACGATGATCTCGACGGCATCGCCGACGAAGTGAAGACAGAAGTGTAGGGTGGAATCTCCGTCCACGGTGCAGAGGACTGTGGACGGCATTTCTCTCGCAACGACAGGGGTCCGCCGATTGGCGGACCCCTTTTTTGTTTTCGTGCGCGCTCGATCGTGGCCGACCTACTCCGTGATGTCGCCCTGGCCACAATCGGCGCTGTCGGTCGCTGATCCGCTTGCAGCAGGCGACTCCGGGTCACGATATCGTCCGGCCCTGCGGCCCGAGACGCGGCCGAATATCGGCATGATCAACCCCAGCAGGGCGTAGCTCCAGCCGGCCAGCCCGATCATACGATCTGGCATCAACCAAGCCAGTGACGCCGACAGAACGCCGAAACTGCCGACGATGGACCAGGCTGCGATTTCCGCCCGTGTGATATAGCGCTCGATCGCGTTGAGACCCAGCGCATCGGCAAAAGACAGCGCCCGGACGTTGAGCAACACGATGCAGGCACTGGCGGTGGTGAAACCCACGCCATACAGGGTAAACAGGCTGCGCGCCTCGTCCGGGCCCTCCAGCGTGAACGTACTCGGTACCCACCCGCCGGTTATCGCGCTCATCGCCGCCGCCATCATGCTGCGTAGCGGATAGACATAGACCATGATCACGAACACCAGGCTGAGGCTGATAATCGTGCTCAGACTGTCATCGAGACCGTAACGCTGGCTCCAGTTCCGATGCGCGATCCAGAACATCACGATGATGGTGAAACTGGCTGCGAACGCCGGGATGCTGCGTAGTGCCTCGGCCAGTTCCGAGTAACTGGCCGGCAGTTCGTCAAAAGAGATCACCAGCAACGTCAGCGCGAAGGCGAACGCCGCATCGACAAAGGTCTCGAGCCGGCTCACCTCAGCCCCGCGCAGCCGCATACTGCCGCGGGCAGGCAGATCCCTTATTTCAGACTCGCTCGGCATCGTTTATGGCGATCGGATCGGGCAAAGGTCGCAGCGCTCCTGATGGGGCTGAAGCACCCGCGGCAACGACAAACGCGGGCCCTTGTTCGCTCTGCCCGGACCGCCGTAAGCAGTCGTGGCTAATCCTCGACTTTGATCCGCGGGTCCCTGAACTTGCCCGCACAATCGCCGTCCGTGATCACGACCGTGTATTTGTACTCGGCGACAGGTGTGTCGTTCTTGATCTTCTGTCTGGCGCAGCCTTTGGAAGATTTGATCGGGTTTGGGTCGAATGGGCTGAAGACGAGTTCGAAATTGACCGGGTTATCCTCCGCATCCAAGGCCTTCCAGCGCAGCCATTTGTCCTTCCTGATCTTGACGCAGCCCGAGGTCAAGCCGCACTTGTCCGCCGTGTTGGCCGGCGCCACGCTGATCCCGCAGCTGTTTTTTACAGTGATCTTTACGTCAACATCGCTTGGGTCCGAACATTGATCGGCCTGGGCCAGAGATGAGGTTCCCAGCGCCAGCGGAGCGACAAGGATCAGGGCGAGCAACGGTCTGGCGTAACTTTTTTTCTTGTGAATTGTCATGTTCATATCCCCCATGGCGCAAAACCCTGGGACGGGCGCGCTCTAATGAGCTTAGCGCAGAGGATGAAGGTTTGCGGCAGTTTCAGCCTGCACACGATGACGGCGAGCGCGGTTCGCGCGGGACAGCCGCCCGCGTGAAATCAACAGAGTGAGGCCAAAGACCCGGGTCTCAGCCGCCCTCGGGTAGCGTCGGTGGCGCCTCGCTGCAAGCGAGCGTGCGGCCCTCCGCGGGGCCGATACCCTCACAGACGGACTCGCGATCGGATTCGCAGATGCCGTACTCCTGGCAATAGCGGAATCCCGCCCGTCCGCGCGCCCAGCAGCAGCGCAGGAACAGGGTCTGCTCAGACTCCTCCTGCACCAGTCGCATCAGCGCGCTGGCCGCATCCGGGCCGTTGTCAGTGGCCAGGGCCGGGCCCGGCGATAGCGTGATCGATCCGATCAGCAGCGCTGCGAAGACAAATCGTCTATTCATGGATTTCTCCTGTGACCAGACGCCAGGTCAGTCGGCGTAATCGTACGGGCCGCCACGCTCGAGGGCTTTTGCATAAGCCGGCCGCGCGTGGATGCGCTCGACAAACGCCGCGATATTGGCGCGGTCGCCAGCCGCTCCGCGGGCCGCCACGGCCTCCATCGGAAAGCTCATCTGTATATCGGCAGCCGTGAAGTCGTCGCCAGCAAACCATCCGGTCTCTGCCAGGGATTGTTCGCAAAAATCGAGCTGATCCTTGAGCCGTGGTGCGACAAACTTGCCCTTGACGCCCATCGCGATCAGCGCCGCCGCCGGCCGCATCAGCAGCGGCATCGGCGGGCTGGCGAGCCGGTCGAAGACCAGCTTTAACAGCAACACCGGCATCAACGAGCCCTCGGCGTAGTGCAGCCAGTAGGTGTAAGCAAGCCGCGCGTCGCTGTCCGCCGGCGGGATGAGTTTGTCCTTGTCATAACGGCCGACCAGATACTCGATGATCGCGCCGGATTCGGCGATCACGCGGCCGTCATCGACCACGACTGGCGACTTGCCCAGCGGGTGGATCTTCTTGAGCGAGCCCGGACCGAGCATGGTCACCGGATCACGCTTGTATAGCTTGATCTTGTAGTCGAGACCGAGCTCCTCCAGCAGCCAGAGCACGCGCTGCGACCGGGAGTTCTCGAGATGATGCACGGTGATCATGGGACAGGTCCTGAGGTGGCGTTGAGATCGAATCCTAGCACTCAGACCCGGGCCAGGGCCTGGGTCAGCGTCACCAGCGCCTGGGTGTCGAGCGCGCAATAGGCCAGCAGGTCCCCGCGCAGCGACCGGCGGCGATCATCACTGGTCGCCGGGTCGAGCATCTCGAGAAATGCCTCCGAGGCGGCCGTGCCTTCCTGGATTTCGCCGAGCTCGTCATAGTCCGGCGCACTCTGTCCCGGCTCGCCGGCCAGGGTCGGCAGTACCGCCTTGATCGACCAGGAGCCCTTCATGTCCGGGTGGTAGTAATTGGCACGGGTCAGCGGATGCAGATCGTAGAGCCGGTCGATGATGGCGTTCAGATCGTCGCCCAGGTCCGGGAACAGGCTGGCGAGATCTTTGAGCACCCGCTGTTCGAAACCGGTGTAGACAAAGACCGGGCCCTCGCTCTCCAGCGCGAGGATCAGACTCTCGGCGCAGGCGCGCATCGGCGGCCCGTTCGCATCGGCGAGGAACTCACGGTGCTCGATGCGTCCGTCCTCGTGCTGTACATGGCAGGACCACTGGAACGGCAGCGCCTGGTAGGGCCGGGTACCGGACCAGATCGGCACCGCGAAGTCGACGGTCTCGAAGTCGAAGAAATAACGCGGCCACCCCAGCGTGCCGAGCTCAGCCGCCGCCGCTGGCTTGAGTTCCGGTTTGCCATCGATGGTGACCCGGCGCACCCACTCCTGGATCTCGCTGCCGAGGGTGCCGGCGGGTATATCGCGGATGTCCTCGACACCGGCAGCCCGTAACTGCCACACGCTCTTGCCGCCGCCGGGCAGACAGCTGACCGGGTAATCGGGCTGGGGCGGGGTGCAATAGTCCAGGAACGGGCACAGATAGGGGTTTTTGCACTGGGGTCCGAGATCGATCGGTGGACGTTCGCCGTCCAGCACATCGAGGAATTCGTCCACCCAGCTCGGCACCTGCTCCAGCATCGGCGCGACCTTGTCGGTCACGTCCTGGAACACCAGCAGACCGCTGTAATCATTCTGGCCGTGATAGACAAAGGCGTTGTTGACGTGAGCCAGTTCGATCCGTGTCGGATGCAGCCCGAGCCCGGCCAGCACCCAGGCCTGGATCGCGCAATCGATATAGTGATAGGGCTTCACACCGGTGGCGGCCTTGACCTCGATCAGCCGCAGATCGCCGAGCGCGTTGCGCACCAGCACGTCGGTTCGGACCATAACGTGCTGATGAATGAATGCCGCCTCGAACAGCGTCACCGAGTCGCGGCCTGTCAGCGCTTTGCGGGTTTCTTCCACGGCCTGTGCCGGGGTAGTGCGATCACCTCCGATCAGCAGGCCGCCCGGGAACAGCGTGTGGCCGGTTGTGCCGACCTTATGACCCTTGGCAAACGCGCGCAGCGTTTCGCGGGAGACCACGGCCTCGCCCGGCTCATGGGCGTCCAGCCACAGACGTTTGGCGCACTGCCAGCCGGACAGCATGCGGGTCTTGGATAGTTGATGATCGCTCATACAGGAATCCTAGCGCATCCGTGCCCTGCTGATATATGCGAAATCTGGCGCCGCTCGGGCGAGCGCTGTCCCGAGGGGGTGCCCGCGGAGCATGTTGCCTGGTCAGAACGTGGCTGGATCCATGCGGCAAGCCAGGTCGATCAGCGGGGAGCCGGCTCCTTTCCGGAGCTGCGCAATGCGGCAAGCTGCCTCGCGTTATCGGCGCCCACGCTTTGCATAAATGCCTGCCATTCGGTGGCCTCCAACAGTGCCGGCGGCAGCGGCCATACCTGCAGACAAAGACAGACACGCTGTCCGCCGTTTTCTCTCTCGCGCTGGCAGTGCGCTGCCGCCTCTGCCGCCGGGGCCAGACCAGCGCCTGGGATGGAGCAAGGGCTTCTGATGGCAAGGAAACGGGTGATTTCAGTGCCGGTTTTACGGTTGCCCGGCGGCGCTGCGCGCCGCTAGCGGGAACGCCCCACGCGCGACCGGATGTGCCGCCAATGGCGAGCATCGCTGACGGATTTCAGCGGCTGCTCGCGACTGACAACCGGCGGGCCAAAAGCCCGGCACACTACCAGCAGCACCGGCAGCAGTGTCAGGTTCGCCAACAGAGCCACGATCATGGCGCAGCCGGTCAGCAGGCCAAAGTAGATAGTGGGCACGAAGTTGGACAGGGCCAGGATCGAGAAGCCCATCATGATGGTGACGCTGGTGTAGTACATGGCCCGGCCGATGGTGCCGTGGCAGCGGTGGACCGCCGGCCAGTAGCCGCGATCGGTCTCGAACTCCTTCCTGAACCGGCAGACATAGTGGATGGTGTCGTCCACCGCAATGCCGATGGTGATGGCGGCAATGGTGATGGTCATCAGGTCCAGCGGAATCGCCAGCCAGCCCATCAGGCCGAGCACGAAGACGCCGGATGCGACATTCGGGATTACCGCGATCACCGCCACCCGCAACGAACGGAACAGGATCACGAACATGAGCATGATGGCCAGGAACACCGCGCCCAGGGTCAGGATCTGCGAGCGAAACAGGCTCTGCAGCATGTTGTTGTACAGTACCAGCATGCCGGTCAATTGGACTTGCTCCGGCATCAGGCCCAGGTCTCCACTCAGCTTCGCCCGGATCGCATCCAACAGCTGCTGACGGCGCAGGCTCGGGTCCGACTCGAACACGCGGATGGCGAAACGCAGCTGGTTGCCGTCGGCAGAGAGATAGGGCGCGATGAGGTCTGCCTTCACGTCCTCCGGCAGACGCTGATAGACGATGGAAAGCAGGTAGTCGTCTTCCAGCAACGACGGATCGAGTTGTTGCAGTAGTCGCGCAGTGGTCATCAGCGAGATCACTTTGCCGGTCTCGGGCAGCCCGTCGAGGTAATCGTGGATGCGAGCCACCTCGCCGATATGGCGGTGGTTGAACCAGTGGCTGGTCGCGGTGATACCGCCGGCCTCGTCTCCGTACTCCGCCTCGAAGTCGATCCCGAATTCCTCGGCCCACTCATCCTCGGCCAACTCATCCTCGGTCGTGCTCCGGTGTTCGGCCGCGGTCCCGGGTGAGTCTCCGCTTACGTCAATAACCGGGCCAACAGACTCCGGCTCGGGCAGTTCGGCCGGCGCGTCGATGATCACATCCAGCGGCGTGGTGCCGCCGAGTTCGCGATCGATCAGCGCCATGCCCTGGAAAATCTCGGTGGATTCCTTGTAGTAATCGATAAAACGATTCTCCACTGTCAACCGGGTCGTGCCGGCGAGGAACAGCACAGTCAACAATCCATACGTGACCAGCGTCGCAGGACTGTGCTGATGGATCAGGCGGGCGAAGAAGCGCGTGATCCTGTCGGTCAGGTCATGCAGCGAGGCGGGCTCACCTGGCTCGAGCAACATCAGACCGGCCGGCAGCAAGGTGAAGCAGACGACGAAACCCACGGCCAGGCCGACCACCATCATCCAGCCGAAGTCAATTACCGGCCGGATATCGCTGACGACCAGCGAGCCGAACGCCACCATCGTGGTCAGCGCCGTGTACAGGCAGGGGATGGTCTTGCTGCGCACCGTTCGGCTGACCAGCGTGGCCTGGTCGGCGGCCGGGTCATCATGGTGGTGCTCCCGATAGCGGACAATGAGGTGTAGAGCAAGGGCCAGGGTCAGGATCAGGAGCAGAGAGAGGAAGTTTGACGACACCACAGTCACGCGCCAGTCGAGCATGCCGAGATAGCCGACCATGATGATGCTAGTGGCCAGACAGGTCGCCATGGGCAACGCGACCCAGCGCCACCGGCGGAAAGCCAGAGAGAGGATCAGCACCAGGAAAAGCAGCACCGCGATGCCGAAAACCAGCAGATCATGGCGGATGAACGCGATCGAGTCGGCGACGATCATGGGGACGCCGCCCAGGTGCAGGCTGGCCATATCCGCGTGTTGCGCCATCACCGCGCGCACGGCGGCGATGTCCTGCCGCTCTTGCTCCATCAGGGTTTCCGCGTAGGCGCGAAATTCCTCGCTGACAGCCGCCAGCTCCTCAGTCTCGTCGCTGTCCAGAGTGCCGCCCAGCTCTTGCGCGCGCAGCTGATCGCGGCGGTCACGCAAGCGCCGGTATGTCTCGTCGATGGCGAAATCGACCCGCAGGGCGGTGGTACGTCCGTCCGGGCTGATGATCAGATTCCGGTACAGGACGCTGTCGAGCAATTCGCGCCGCGCGCTAACCCGATCCACGTCGGGCTGGCGGAGATAGCGGATGCCCTCGGGCAACTGCCTGAGGTCCAGCGGCGGGCTCTCCAGCAGCGGCACGTCCAGCAGGCTGAGTACGGACTCCACTCGCTCCAGTCCGGCAAGCTGATCGCGCAAACGGCCGAGGTCCTCCAGGACCTGAGGGCTGAACAGTTCCGCCTGCGGCGTGTAGGTGACGATCAGGTAGTCGTCGGATCCGTAGCGCGCCCGTATCGAGCGGTAATAGCGCAGGCCGCGATCGTTTTCCAGGGTCAGGGAGTCGGCCGACGCATCGAGACGGAATTGCGGCGCGAACCAACCGAACAGAGCCACTGTCAGCAGCGTAACCAGAAGGACTGCCACGGGTCGGCCGAGGACGATCCGTTCATAAAGCGCGACCACTCTGGCACGCATGGCACATCCTTCGCCGGAGCAGCGTCATTCAGCGGGATCCGTCCGGCCGCCGCCGATGGGCGCGATTGTCCGGCGTCCTAACTTTCTGCGGCCACCTCCGCTGTGGTCGAGACCAGCTGACCGATGCCAAAGCCCGGTTCCGCCAACTCCGGGCCGAAACGGCGGACGTCGATGCCGCGCAGCATCAGCGAGCGATACAGACCCGCGCCGCCTATATTCCCGGCCAGCCGGTAGCCGACGATCTGCCCATGATCGATAAAGATTTTGCGCAGCCAGCCGTCCCGGGCGAGTCGTAGCGTCTCCTGCCCGGCGCGGGCACCCGCCGCGATCAGCGGTACGCCCAGATGACGCAGGCTGTTCATGGACTCCGCGCCGGCGTAAGTGGTGTCGAAGCCAAGCACGCGTTCGGCGACGACGCGGCCCTGGGCAACGGCATTGGGCCAGATAGCGTGAACATAACGTTCACCCGTCAGTCGATCACGGGTCTCGGCCACGTCGCCGGCGGCCCAGACGCCGCGCACGTTCGTGGCCAGGGCATCATCGACGAGTACGCCCCAGTCGGTCTCGACGCCGGAGCCGTCCAGATATTCGATGTTCGGTTTGACGCCGGTCGCGGCGACATAGGCGTCGGCCTTGACGTGATCACCGTTCTCCAGTCGCACCCGTTTGACCTTGCGCCGGCCGCAAAACGCCGCCGCCTCGACGCCCGTCTCTACCTCGATGCCGCGTCTGACCAGGGCCTCGAGCACGATGGCCGCGCTCTCCCGGTCCAGCAGCCGTGGCATCACCCGGTCTTTCTTCTCCAGCATCAGCACGCCGACGCCCAGATCTGCCAGCAGCAAAGCTACCTCGACTCCGATAAAGCCGGCGCCGACCACGAGCGCCCGTTGCACATCACCTTTGCGCACGTGAGTGATAAGCTCGCGGGCGGCCCTCAGGGACTTGAAGTTGTACACACCGGGCAACTCATAACCGTGCAGCGGCGCGTAGAGACGACTACCGGTGGCGATGATCAGCTGTTCGTAATCGAGCTCGCTGTCATCGGCCAGCAGCACGCGCCGGCGCTGCGTATCGACACGTTTGACTCTCGTGCCTGCGTGATAATCCAATCCCAGGCGGTCGGTCACATCGCGGCCCTTCCAGAACAGCCTCTCCTCGCCGCCGTGAATAAAGTGGTCCGCCATCGCCGGTGGCGCGTAGGGCGGGAAGGGCTCGGCCGAGATCATCGTGATGTCCAGCCGCTGGTCACCGTCCCGTTCCAGTTCACGCAGCCGTTCTGCGGCGGCGATACCCGCCGGACCGGCGCCCAAAATCAGCATGCGGCTTGCCATAGTGCCTCCTGGTCCTCCAGCAATACGTCAAGAATCTGGTCCAAAGCGCCATCGAGCAGGCTCTTGTCCGTATTCAGTAGTGGTTCGATCGACGGCTCGGAGCGGAGCATCAGGTCGTCATGGGGCACGCGATGGCGACTGCTAAACGAGAATCCGCCGAGCGTCTCGATCCGTTCGAGTGCCTGCTCATAGTCGCGGTCATCACGCACCCGGTTGATCACCAGATGGATGCTGCCGATATCCAGATCCATGGCCAGGCGCGCTGCATGCAGCGCGGCCTGCAGGCCGTTGAACGTGGGATCGGCGACGACGACCGCATGACGGAAGCCCCGGGCCAGCGCGCGACCAAAGTGTTCAAAGCCGGCCTGGGTATCCATCAGGATCGCCTCGCCGTGGCGCAGGCCGATGGCGTTGACCACCGCCGCCAACAGCGCATTCTCCGGACACAGACACCCCGCCGCCGGTTGCACCGTGTTGCCCATCACCAGCAGCCGGACGTTGTCCGGCGCCATCACGCCAAAGCGCGCCACCACATCGTCGACCTGTGGATTGAGACGGAAGAACAAGCCCCAGCCCTCGCCGGGTCGTGCACCGGTCTTCTCTTCCACGTAATCGGCGTTTTCGCTGAGCGGCACCAGCCGGGCAGCCTGCTCGAACGGCAGGCCGAGGGCATAGGGCAGGTTCATCTGCGGATCGGCGTCCAGCGCGAGGACCTGCCAGGCGCGTCTGGCCAGCATTCGTGCCAGCAGGGCGGTGAGGCTGGTTTTGCCTACCCCGCCCTTGCCGGTAACTACGACCCGGAAATCCTCCGGGCAGGCGTTTTCTGGCAGGCCGGGTCCGTGCCCATGCTCGTGACTATGTTGTCCGTGCAGCCCCTCGTGTTCGCACATGTCGAACCCTCCAAGCCCTTGTTTCAGGCGGCTTGCGCCGTCATCTCCTCGGGCTCGAGACAACTCAGGCCCAGGCCCTTGCGTTTGGCTTCGATATGGCGCCGGATCAACAGCGCCGCCTTCTCCGGGTCGGGCTCGACCGCGAACTTCGCGCCGACCACATCGTCCAGCCCCTCGGCCAACAGCTTGACCACATTGGGGCTGCCGAAGATCGCCGGCTGCACGCCGAGCACGGTCTCGATACCGCTGGCCACTACATAGGCGCCGATCGACACCGCCTTCTCCGAGTACCATTCGGGTGCGGCGCCCGCCAGTGGCAGCTGCGAAATGTCGACACCGAGGAAGCGGGCCAGCGCCGCGGCCAGCACCAGGATGCGCGTGTTGTCCACGCAGGAACCCATGTGCAGCACCGGCGGGATGCCCAGCGCCTGGCAAATCTCCCTGAGACCCGGGCCAGCCATCTCGGCCGCCTCCGGCAGCATCAGTCCGGCCTTGCCGTTGGCCACCGCGGAACAGCCGGTGACCAGCACCAGGATGTCGTTTTCGATCATCCGTTTGGCCAGGGTCACGTGACCGAAGTCCTGAGGCACTTTCGGATTGTTGCAGCCGACGATAGCCACGGCGCCGCGGATCTTGCCGGCCTTGATCGCCTCGACCAGGGGCTCGGGCGTGCCGCCCAGCGCGCCGAGGATCGCTTCGACCGAGAAACCGGCCATCATCTCTACCGTACCTTCGGGGATGCGCACCCGCTCCGGGTTACGGTTGTCGTAGGCCTCGACGCCCATGCGCACGATCTGTTTGCCGATCTCGAGACCGCGGTGGGGATCGAAGGAGACATGGGTCGCGCCGGTGAACTTGGCCTTGTCGGCGGTAGAGATCACCACGGTGTGGAAGCACTTCGCCACATCGGTGACCGACGGCATGATGCATTGATAGTCGACGACCATCGCGTCCAGAGCGCCGGTAAGCAGCACCAGCTCCTGCATCAGGTGATTGCCGACCATTGGCAGACCCTTGCGCATCTGCAGCTCATTTCCGGTGCAGCAGAGGCCGACCAGGTTGATGCTTTCAGCGCCATATTCGTGGGCCAGCGCGACCAGCTCCGGATCCTCCGCCGCCTGCATGATCACATCGGACAACAGCGGGTTATGGCCGTGCAGTGCGATATTGACGCATTCGGGTCGCAGCGCGCCCAGGTTGACCTTTGAGCGCACCGGCATCGGTGTGCCGAACATCACGTCGGACAATTCGGTGGCCACCATGGAACCGCCCCAGCCATCGGAGAGGCTGGTACGCAGGCCATGCAGCAACGTGTTCACATAGTCGTTATCCACGCCCATATGCGTGCGATGGAGCATCTCCACGTTCTCGCGATCGATGCCGCGCGGGGTGATGCCGAGATCGTTCCACAGCTTCGTGCGCTGCTCGGGCAGGCGGTCGGCGAAGCTGAGGCGACCCTTGACGATGCCGAATTCCTCCATCATCGACGTCGCCAGCTCGCGTGCGATCTCCCGGGGTTCTTTGCCCTCGGGATCGATGCCCCATTCCTCGGCCAGGTTCCTGAGCTTGGTCTCGTCCCGCAGCTCGTAGCCGGTGGTCTCGCCCGCGGCCAGCTCTGCAAACACCTCGAGGATGTCGCGACCATGGTCGGAATGGGCGGAAGCGCCGGCGGCGATAGTGCGGCCCAGGTTGCGGGCGACGATTATGTCGGCATCTGCCCCGCACACGCCTTTCTGTGGCCCTTCACCAAACGGATCGACCCGGCAGGGTCCCATCGCGCAGTTGCGGCAACTGACGCCGAGCGCGCAGTAGCCACATTGTGGTTGTTGGGCAGCGAGTCGATCCCATACGGTCTCGATGCCCTCTTCGCGGGCGCGCATGATCATCGCCCGCGCGTCGTTGTTGATACTCAGCTGACGCGTGTTGTCAGTGGTGGCCATGATGCACCCCCTCGTTCAGATGGACCGCCGCCTCACCCCAGGCGCGCCATCCGGCGATACTTGCCGGCATGGCAGGCGCTGCTGACGTCGCGGCCGCGGCGGCGGACAAAAGCGCGGTGGTGTCCCGGGCCCGTCCTGCCTCGATTAGTTCGTTGAGTTCGCCGAAGACCAGCGCGTCGGTCTTGCAGGCTTCGACACAGGCCGGTGGTCTGCCGGCGTCGACGCGTTCGACACAGCCGTCACATTTGATCGCCGCTACCCTCACTGGTATGCCGTCGCCGAGCTCATGGAAGGTGATCACGTCGAATGGGCAGACCATGGCGCACATGGCGCAGGTGATACAGCGGCGAGCATCGGCCAGCACCAGGCCGTGTTCAGCATCGCGGCTGATCGCTCCGGTCGGGCAGACCTGCTCGCAAGGTGCCGGATCGCAGTGTCGGCATTTGTTG
Source organism: uncultured Gammaproteobacteria bacterium (assembly GCA_947259915.1). Lineage (GTDB taxonomy): Bacteria > Pseudomonadota > Gammaproteobacteria > Steroidobacterales > XN24 > CAMYOC01. The sequence goes on along the minus strand of CAMYOC010000002.1, from coordinate 64,924 downwards.
GGGAAGGACGTGGCGTAGGCACGCCCCGGCGATACATGAATCCTCGGACGGGGTGTCGGGATCTCGAACACGGCTTGGGTCGGATCGCGGCTCAAGGAGTGCTCAACCGCGCAGGCAAACTCGCACTGACGGCAGCCGACGCACCGCTCGGGGTTAACGAAGACGGTCTTCATCGAACACCCCCGAGTGAGCCGGAGATTTTCGGCTTCTCCGGCATATTGGTCCCGGCCAGAAATAGTCGGAACACCTACTTCAAGCGTGGCAGTCGGGCGCCCGGTTTTCCAGTCGGGTTTTGACCCTCCTTTGTCGTTGCCGGTGGCCGCCAGCCGGGACGACGGAGCGCAGCCGGTCTGCTAATGTAGCCGCCTGCCGGACGCTCGCAAACGTCCACCGCGGGCCCCCGGCCGGCGGGAAAAACGAGGAGACTACCGATGAATTTGATGCGATCGGCCATGCTGCTGGCCGTTTTCGTCCTCAGCCCGCTATCGCCGGCGCTGGCCGCCGCTGGCAGTCCCGACTGGATGCCCGCCGCGGTGGCTGCGCTGGAACAATCGATGATCGCGGAGTACGGCGCCGGGCAGGCCTCCCGCGTCAAGAGCGGTCTGGGTCAGGTGGCCGGGTTCTGGCGCCAGGAGGATGGCGATCGGGCGGCGTTCGAGCGCTTTGCACGCGCCAACTTTGCCGGCGATCAACAGACCCTGGACGCGATGTTCGCGCGCTTCGAGTACCTGTTGGAGCAGTTCGACGGCCACGTCAACGAGATCGTTCTGGCCATGCGCCGTCAGACCGATCTGGAGCTGGGCCCGATCCTGCCCTTCGATCGTGTCTCCGCCGGGTACAGCCCGGGCTCGCATTTCAACCAGGACTGGTTTGCCAACAAGCTCGCGTTGACCGTATTGCTCAATTTCCCCTTGACCACCCTCGAGCAGCGTCTGTCCGAGGGCGATGCCTGGACCCGACGACAATGGGCCGAAACGCGTCTGGCGCAGCGGTTCTCGAGCCGTGTGCCGGCCGAGGTGAACCAGGCGATCGCCGCCGCGAACGCCAGGGCCGACCAGTACATCGCCGACTACAACATCTGGATGCATCATCTGCTCGACGACCAGGGCCAGCGCCAGTTTCCGGCCAGGATGAAACTGCTCTCGCACTGGAATCTGCGGGATCAGATCAAGGCCGACTACAGCGAAGCCGACGGACTCGTCCGCCAGCGGATGATCCAGCGCGTGATGGAGCGGATCGTGGACCAGACCATCCCCGAGGTGGTGATCGACAATCCGACCGTCGACTGGGATCCCTATACCAACCAGGTCACCGTCGCCGCTGTGACCGACTCCGACCGGCCCGTGGACGCTGGCGCCGGTCCGATTAACGCTCCGGAGCCCGACACCCGTTACGCGGTGCTGCTGAACCAGTTCCACGCGATGCAGCAGCTGGATCAATATTCACCCACGGCGCCGACCCACATCGATCGCAGGTTCAACGAGGACCGGGAGATCCCGGAGCCGCGGGTCGAGGCGATGCTGGAGCAGATCCTGTCTTCGCCGGCATTCGCCGACGTCGGCGCGTTGATCTCAAGCCGCCTGGGCCGGCCGCTGGAGCCGTTCGACATCTGGTACAACGGCTTCAAGCCCCGCGGCACCTATACCGAGGCCCAGCTCGACGCTATCACCCGTAAGCGCTATCCGGACGCGGCAGCCTACGAGGCGGACATGCCCCGGCTGCTGACGGGTCTGGGTTTTAGTCGCGAGAAGGCGCGTGACTTCGCGGCGAAGATCGTGGTCGAGCCGGCCCGCGGATCCGGCCACGCCTGGGGTGCGGCCATGCGCGGCGCCCAAGCCCATCTGCGTACCCGGGTCGGTCCCGAGGGCATGGATTACAAGGGTTACAACATCGCGGTCCATGAGATGGGCCACAACGTCGAGCAGACCGTCTCGCTCTACGAGATCGATCATTATTCGCTGCAGGGCGTACCCAACACGGCCTTCACCGAGGCCCTGGCATTCGTGTTTCAGGCTCGGGATCTCGAGCTGCTGGGACTTTCGGAACCGGATGCGAGCAGCCAGGCCCTGCAGGTTCTCGATGACTTCTGGGGTGCCGCCGAGATCGGCGCGGTGGGCCTGGTGGACATGCGCGTCTGGCACTGGATGTACGACCATCCGGAGGCGACCCCGGCGGAACTCAAACAGGCCACGCTAACCATAGCGAAGGACGTGTGGAATGAATATTTTGCGCCAGTGTTCGGTCAGCGCGACGTGATCCTGCTCGGCGTCTACTCGCACATGATCCACAGTCGTCTGTATCTGCCGGACTATCCGATCGGCGCGATGATCGCGCTACAGATCGAGCAGCAGGTAGAGCGGGCCGGTGATCTGGGCGGTGAATTCGAGCGCATGTCCCGGATCGGCCGGTTGACCCCGGATCTGTGGATGGAACAGGCCAGCGGCGCGCCGGTCGGACCTGAGGCCATGCTGGCTGCGGCCGTGCGGGCGCTGGAGCAGGTACAGGGCGCGGCGATAGCCAGCGCCGATCGATCAGGACACCACTGATAACGGAGATGAGGTAATGGGTCTGTTGATTCTCGGCGTGGCCTTATGGGCTGCGGTGCATCTGTTCCCGGTGCTGGCGCCGGCGCCCCGGGCGGCGCTCAAGGAGCGGCTCGGACAGCGCTACCGTGGTCTGTTCTCGCTTTTGATCATCACGTCTCTGGTGCTGATCGTGATCGGCTGGCGCGGCACCATCCCGACGCTGGTCTACGCGCCGCAGGTATGGGGACGCCATCTGACCTATCTGCTGGTACTGATTGCGTTTGTGCTGTTTGCCGCGGCGAAGACCGACAACAACATCAAGCGCATCGTGCGTCATCCGCAGCTGACCGCGATCCTGGTCTGGGCGACCGGTCATCTGTTTGCCAACGGGGACATCCGCTCGCTGATCCTGTTTGGAACCATGGGGCTCTGGGCCCTGGCGGAGGTCGTGTTGATCAGCCGCCGCGAGGGGCCATGGCAGAAGGCCGCCGCAGTGTCGTGGTCGAAAGACCTGGTGACCGTGGTGATCGGCATGGTGGTGATGGTCATCTTTATGCTCCTGCACCCGTTCTTTACCGGGATGATGGTCATTCCGGCCTGATCCACGGTCAGAGGCCTGGCGCTTGCTGCGTTGAGCCCTCGCGTCGCCGCGCGTAGGATGGCGCGCCATGAAACCAGGTAAACACGCATCAAACGCCGGGGGGCTGGCGGCCCGGATCTCTCTGCTGGTGACCGCGGGGCTGCTGCTGGTCGCCTGCGGTCAGGACAACGGTCGCAGCAGCGGAGCAGGTGTCAGCGAAGAGGATGCCGCACGGGCCATGAGTCGGATCGATGTCGACGGCATGACCCGGCGTACCGTGGCCCTCGCCGATGACGCGATGCAGGGTCGTGCGCCGATGACCGACGGCGAGACCCGCACCCTGGCGTATCTCGAACAGGAGTTCGCGGACACCGGTCTGGAACCCGCCGGCGATCAGGGTTTCTTGCAGCCGGTACCGCTGGTCGAGATCACCGCCAGCGCCGCGACCACGATGGCGCTGGGTGGAGAGTCGCTGCGCTACGGGGACGATTTTGTCGTCTGGACCAAGCGAGTCGTGGATGAGATCAGCATCAAGGCGTCAGATCTGGTGTTTGCCGGCTACGGCATCATCGCCCCGGAGTATGGCCGCAACGATTATGCCGGTGTGGACTGGGCCGGCAAGACCGCGGTAGTGCTGGTCAATGACCCGGGATTCGCCACCGGTGATGCGGAGGTCTTTAACGGTCGCGCGATGACCTATTACGGCCGCTGGACCTACAAATATGAAGAAGCCGCACGCCAGGGCGCAGACGGCGTGCTGATCATCCACGAGACGGCGCCGGCGGCCTATGGCTGGGACGTGGTCCGCAACAGTAACGTCGGTCCTCAGCTGGATCTGGTGACCGAAAACGATGGCGCCGATCGGGCCGCGATCGAAGGCTGGATCCAGCGCGACGTGGCCGAGCGTCTGTTCCAGCGTGCCGGCCTCGATCTCGACGCGATGAAGCAAGCGGCGCTGGATGCGGAATTCCTGCCAGTTTCGCTGGAGCAGACCGCCAGCGTCGATGTCCAAAACACGATCCGCAAACAGGCCTCCTACAACGTGATCGGCATGCTGACCGGCAGCGAACGGCCGGACGAGTACGTGATCTATACCGCGCACTGGGATCACCTGGGCGTGGATCCTGCGCTGGAGGGCGATCAGATCTACAACGGCGCCGCGGACAACGCGAGCGGTGTCGCGGCGCTGCTGGAGATCGCCGAGGCCTACGCGGCGCTGGAACCTCCGCCCCGACGCTCGGTGATGTTCGCCGCGGTCACCGCCGAGGAATCGGGTCTGCTCGGTTCTCTATATTTCGCGCGCAATCCCCCGGTCCTGACCCGCAATCTGGTGGCGGTGCTCAACATGGACATCATGTTGCACAACGGGTCCGAGGCCCAGACCACGCTGCTGGGTCTGGATCAGTCAGCGCTGGCTGAGCTGGCGCGGGAGGCGGCCAGCCGGCAGGGGCGCGAAGTCCGTCCCCATCCTTCGCCGGAGAGCGGCTATTTCTATCGCTCGGATCACTTCAGTCTGGCCAAGTTCGGCGTGCCGGGCCTGAGCTTTCTCAATGCCGGCCCGGCCGATTCGGTCTATGTCCGCGAGCACTATCACAAGCCGTCCGATGAATATCGTGATGACTGGGACCTGAGCGGCGCGGTACAGGACGCACAGCTGTACTTTGACCTCGGATACCGGCTGGCTGACAGCGACGCGTTCCCGGCATGGCGCGAGACCAGCGAATTTCGCGCCGCTCGTGTTGCCGACGGTCGCTGAGAGGCACCAGCTCCGGGCTGATCTTTGCTGCGCACACGCGCCGGGCGAACTAGCCGGCCAGGACGGCTGGCCATTTGACCGCAGGATCTAGCGCTGTTCGCGCCTGCGCTGTTCGCGTCTGCGCTCGCGACGCAACCACTGCACGCCGAGGATCACGCCAAACAGCGGCAGCAGCAGGGCGACCAGGATCAGGGCTTGTTCCGCGTTGAATTGCATGACTCTGTGATGAGTATGGCCGCTGTGGCGCCAGCTTGCCCCGGTCGGGGCACGGTGACGTCCGACCATGCACTCGCGGTCATGGCACTTTTCACGCGCGAGGTGTCTATATTGCATAAGGACGCGGGTCAAAAATCAAAGACAAGGACGGGCCCCGAGGAACCTGTGTGAGACCAGCTGCCGTCATCATCGCCTGTCTGTTGTTGCTTGCCCGCAGCGGGTACGCGGCGGACCTGGCAACGGGATTGCTGCTGCTCGAGCAGGGACGGTACACCGAGGCTCAGCAGATTTTCGAGACCCGTCTGCGAGAAGATCCACAAGATGCCGCGGCCGCATTTCAGATCGGTAACAGCTATCTGCAGCAGGGCCGGACGGACGACGCGGTGGAATGGCTGGAGCGGGCGGTGGAGATCGATGACCGGCAGTCGGTCTATTTTCAGCGCCTCGGTGAGGCCTACGGAACCAGCGCCCAGGGCGCCGGCATGTTCAAGGCCATGCGTCTGTCCGGCAAGATCCGGGACAGCTTCAAGCGCGCGGTGGTGCTGGATGGCGCTAACGTGGAGGCGCGCTACGGTCTGGTGATCTACTACATCCGCGCGCCCGCGATCGCCGGCGGCAGCCTCGACAAGGCCGAGCAACAGGCGCTGGAGATTGCCAGACTCGATCCACTCCAGGGACATCTGGCTCGCGCCAGCGTCTTCCAGGCTAAAGACGAGCCGGCGTCGGCGGAGATCGAGTACCGCGCGGCGCTTGCGCTGCAGCCGGACGAACCTGATGCCTGTATCGCTTTCGGCCTGTTTCTCAACGAGGCCGGTCGTTACGACGACGCGATACAGACGTATGAAGAAGGGCTGTCGCGATTCCCGGACGACATGAGCATCACGTATCAGATCGGGCGGACGGCCTCTATTTCCGGCCAACACCTCGAGCGCGGCGAGCGCGCGCTAAGTCAGTATGTCGAGCACGAGCCGGGACAGGATGAGGTCCCGTTACCGTGGGCCTGGTATCGCCTCGGGCTGATCTACGCGCAGCAGGAGCGAGAAGATGAAGCGCGCAGGGCCTACCAATACGCGCTCACGCTCGATCCGGGTCACAAAGAGGCCAAGGCTGCGCTAAAGAAATCGAGATAATCCCCTTACGCGGCCACGCTGACGGGGCTACGGATCGAAGAGATCGGTCGTCTGTCTTGCGTGGATTGCGTTATCAGATCCGGGAACGTCACCAGGAGATAAGCATAAATCCGAAGTCGTTTCCGGCGGCCCTGGGCCACGCCACGCCAGGCCCGGGCGGTGGCATCAACCGGCAACGGCCCGCTGATACCAGGCGCGGCACTCGGTCTCGCGTCCGCGTACGACTCTTTGTCCGGTCAGCGGCCCGCGGGTCTCGGTGACCACCGTGTGCTGGCCTTCCTCGTGGCTGTCGTCGTAGAAATAGATCACCACCCAGTCTCGCACCCGGTCCAGTTCGTGGGCGCGGGCGGTGTTGGAGAACAAGGCCGTGAAATGCCAGCCACGGTGCTCGGTGTGGAGGATCGGCAGCCAGGCCTCGCCGGAGGGATTGAAGCGTCTGGGTGCGATGGTGGGCAGCGTGCCGGCCTCCGCGGCGCGGCGATATTTCTGATCCACGTGCAGCAGCAGTTCCACATCCGGTCCGTTGGCGCCGCGCCCGGCGTCGCGCCTCCGGGCACGCCCGAGCATACTGGCCAGAGCGGCGCGGATCCCCTGCAGCTTGCGCTCGCCGACACCGGGCAGACCCTCGAGTCGCCCATCCCAGGCCGCTGCTTCGAGCTGTTCGAGGGTGTCGATGTGAAGCTCATCGTGGATGTGAGCCGCCAGCACCGGCCCGACGTTCGGGACCGTCTGCAGCAGGGCTTCCGGGTCGAGCGTGCCGCGCATACGTTCCAGCTGACTCCAGCGGCCGCTGGTAACGAGTTCGCGGATCGCAGACGCGATGCCCTTGCCGATCGTGGGCAGCTCGATCAGGCCCTCCAGCCCTTGCTCATCGAGGATATCGGCCACGCTCCGGTCCAGCTTCTCGACGGTGTTGGCCGCATTGCGATAGGCGGATACCCGGAATGGATTGGCGCCCTGTTGAGCGAGGAGTTCAGCGGCCTCGTCCAGCTTGCGCGCTACCTGCTGGTTTACGTTCGTGTCCATTGGTTGTCGATTGAGCCTCCCTTGACCCAAGCATAGTCGCCGCCCCCGACGGAGTGGTGCGGGAGCCGCTCACGAATCCACGCTCGACTGGGTTATGATCGGGTCGTCGCCGGCGAGCGGCCCGGCAGCCCCGGGAGCGCCGCGCGCCAGCGATCAGAGATGGCCTGGAGATGGAGCCGATGATGCACACAGCCCCCGTCCGTTCGGTCCGCCGCCCGCTGCTGTTGGCGGGGCTTTTGTTTGCGGCCGTCGCCATCGCCGAGGTGCCCGGATCGATGCTAAATACCGCGATCGATGGTGAGATGACGACAGTGGCTGCAACGGACGTGCCGTCAGGTGTCCATCTGCTCGCAGCCAACGAGGAAGCGGCCACGGTCACGCCACGCAAGCGTCGGCCCGTGCCGAAGGAAGTGGATGGCAAATACTGGGGCGGTGGCGTGTGGAAGAATGGCTGCGTCGACTGCCACAACGATGACACCGATGACGGCTATGTTTCGCTGGGCGTGCTGCTGCAGCGCGTCGGCCACGGGATCCCGCCAAACCACGTCAAGACCGTGCCCAACGGCTGTCGCAAGTGTCACAAGGATGGCGGCGCGGCCTACCCTCTGGCCACGCTGATCCACGAGATCCATTTCGAAGACCCGGAACACAATGTTTTCGTTCAGGATTTCCAGGGCAGCTGTATCGGCTGCCACCGCATGAACACCGACCGCGGGGCGGTCAGCATCAAGCGCGGCCCGCGGAACTGGTGACCGCCCGCGCAGCGTGGCGGGAGAACCGGATCCGATCTGTCTAGTCGTGTGTCGGTTCGCGACGCTCTACCTGCTCGAGCCAGCGCATCTCGCTGGCGTTTTCCGGATTGACGCCGGATAGCCGATAAGGCTTTGCCGTTCGGTGGTCGGCTGACCCGGGACCGCCGGCGTGGGTATGCTTGTCCGCGATATCACACGGGGGATACGGATTGGAACGCGAATTGCACCGCCTGGAAGCGATGGCCCGACAGCTGGATCCGGATGCGGCTGTCCGTCATGAGATGACCCGGCAGGCGTTCGAATTCGCCGACCACTTTGTGGCGTCGCTGGCCGAGCGCCCCACCTACCGCGCAAACGCCGCTTGTCCTGATCTCGCCGCATTCCGGCCGGAAGACACCGCGGGCTCGATCCGGGAGATCCTCGATGTGCTCGAGCGCGAGGTGCTCGATACCGGGATCAATCCGGCCTCGGGCGGGCATTTCGGCTATATCCCCGGCGGCGGCATTTACCCGTCCGCGCTGGGCGACTTCCTCGCCGATGTCACCAACAGCTATTCCGGCGTCTATTTCGCCAGTCCCGGGGCGGCGGTGATGGAGCGCTCGCTGGTGCGCTGGATGGCGGATCTGGTCGGTCTGCCGCCCGGCGCCGGCGGTGATCTGACCTCCGGCGGCAGTATCGCCAATCTTGCGGCCGTGGTGACGGCGCGCGAGGCCTGTGGCATCCGCGCCCGCGATGTGGAGCACAACGTGGTCTATCTGAGCGGCCAGACCCACCATTGTGTGGACAAGGCCCTGCGGCTGGCCGGTGTCGGCGATTGCGTGATCCGCCGTGTCGCTATGGACAAAAGCTGGCGCATGGATCCTGCGGCGCTGGCGCAGAGCGCTGCCGCCGATCGGGCCGCCGGGCTGAGGCCCTGGATGGTGGTGGCCTCGGCCGGCAGCACCGATGTCGGCGCCGTCGATCCGCTCGGGGCCATCGCGGACGTGGCGGCGGAGCACCGGCTGTGGAACCACGTGGACGCCGCCTATGGGGGGTTCTTTCTGTTGACGAGTGCCGGTCGTCAGCGTCTGGCCGGCATCGAGCGGGCGGACACGGTAGTGCTGGATCCCCACAAGGGCCTGTTTCTGCCCTTTGGTAGTGGCGCCATCCTGGCCCGGGACGAGCGACAACTGGCCGCGGCGCATTATTACACCGCGGATTACATGCAGGACGCCCGTGACGCAGGCGGCGTGTTCTCACCGGCTGACCTGGGGCCGGAACTCACCCGTCCGTTCCGCGGCCTGCGGCTATGGCTGCCGCTGAAGCTGCTCGGTCTTGCGCCATTCCGCGCCGCGCTAGAAGAAAAGTTGTTGCTGGCGCGCTATTTCCGCGAGCGGCTCGTCCAGATCCGTGGCTTCGAGCCGGGTCCGGCGCCGGATCTGTCTGTGGTCACCTTCCGTTATCACCCGGCGCATGGAGATATCGAGACGCACAACAAGGCGCTGTTGCAAGCGGTCCATCGGGACGGCCGTTATTTTATCTCCTCGACACAGCTGGACGGGCAGTACACGCTGCGTTTCGCCTGTCTGCATGTGCGCAGCCATCGCCGGGAAGTGGACGGCTTGCTGGCTCTGTTGGAGCAGACGGCCGCACGGATCGAATCAGGCTGAGCGGGGACGCTCGTGTTTCGCGGCCGGCTGCTTGCGTCTACGCAGATACCAGGACAATTTGTGCAGCTCCAACAGCGCGAGGATCGACAAGCTCAGCGCCACCAACATCAGCCACAAGCTGCCGTCGACCGGTTGGGTCGATAGCAGCGTCTTGCCTATCGGCAGATAGAGCATGGACACATGGATCGAGAACGCGGTCAGCATGCCGATCATCAAAACCGGACTGCGCAGCGGCGACAGCGTGAACGCGGATCGCGTCTCGGAACGGCAGTTGAAAATATGCACGTTCTCGAACAGCACCATCAGCAGCAGCACGGCGTTGCGTGCGGTCTCCACCTCCCAGCCCTGCCCCAGTGCCCAGAAGAACAAGGCGAAGCCGACCAGCCCCATGCCCAGCGCGCCGACCACGGTGCGTTCGATCATCAGCCGGTTGAAGATCGGTTCCCGAGGCGGCCGCGGCGGCCGCTTCAATTCGTCCCCCAGCCCTGGCTCGAACGCCAGCGCGACATCCTGGATGCCGTTAGTGACCAGGTTGAGCCACAACAGCTGAACCGGCAGCAGCGGGAGCGGCAGGCCGAAGCTGATGGCCAGCGCGACGAGCACCACTTCGGCCGCGCCGGTCGATATCAGCAGGTAGATGACTTTACGGATATTGTTGTAAGCGATGCGGCCTTCTTCGATGCCGGCCGTTATCGTCGCGAAGTGATCATCGCTGATTACCAGCTCGGCCGCATCGCGCGCCACATCGGTGCCGGACTTGCCCATGGCCACGCCGATATTGGCGCTGCGCAGGGCAGGGGCGTCGTTGGCGCCGTCACCGGTGACGGCGACGAATTGCCCAGCGCTGCGTGCCGCCTCGACGATCTCCAGCTTCTGATGCGGCGCGACCCGGGCGAACACCCGGGCGCGGCCGATAAGCGCGGACAACTCGGCCGGCGAACTCCTGGCCAGCGCCGAGCCGTTGACGACCTGGTCGGGTGACGAGGCCAGACCCAGATCGCGGGCGATAGCCAGCGCGGTGATGGGATGGTCGCCGGTCACCATGATGGTCTCGACGCCGGCGTCCCGGGCATCGCTCACTGCATCGCGCACCCCCTCGCGCAGTGGATCGATCATGCCGACCAGACCCAGACAATGCAGGGCGGACGGTTCCGGCGGCGCCTGGGTCTCGTTCAGGTCCGCAGGCGCCTGGCCCTCGGCCAGCGCGAGGACGCGATAACCGTGCTCCGCCATCTCCTGACTCATCGCCTCCAGCGACGCGAGCCGCGCCGCATCGTCGTCGCACATGTCAAAAATGCGTTCCGGCGCGCCCTTGACCATGACGCTGATGCCGTCTTCGGTGCGGTGATAGCTGGCGGCGAATTGACGCTCGGCCTCGAACGGCAGCTCGTTGACCTGCGGGTGCCGCTCCAGCGAGACTTCGCGGCGCCATCCCAGCTTGTAGGCCATGGTCAGCAGCGCCACGTCCGTGGCGTCTCCGCGCCAGGCCCAGCCGGCGTCGCGGTGATATAGATCGGCCTCGTTGCACAGCACCGCCGCCCTGGCGAGGCCAGCCAGCGCGATGCCCTGATCCGGCTCGATCGGCTCGCCGCGCTGCAGGAAGCGTCCCTCGGGCACGAAGCCTTCGCCGGCGACCTCGAACACGCTGCCATCCGGCAGGCGGACCTCGCGCACGGTGAGTTCGTTACACGTCAGCGTGCCGGTCTTGTCACTGGCGATCAGTGTGCAGCTGCCCAGACCCTCGACGGCGGTTAGCCGGCGCACGATCACCCCGCGTCGTGCCATGCGGGTGGTGCCGATGGCCAGGGCGACGGTCAGCGCCACCGGTAGTCCCTCGGGGATGGCGGAGACCGCCAGCGCGACCCCGAACAGGAACATCTCGGCAATCCCGTAGCCGCCAAAACTCACTCCGGCGGCGGCGACAAAAGCGGCGGCCACCAGTACCGCGATAGCAATACGCCGGGTAAATTCCTCCATCCGCAACACCAGCGGTGGCCGTCCCGAGGCCGACTGCATCACATCCAGCGCCAGGCGACCGATGGCGCTGTCCGGCCCGGTGGCCACGACGAGCCCCTGGCAGCGCCCGCGGATCACCATCGAGCCCGCGAAGCACATGTTGCGGCGATCGGCTAGCGATGTCTCCGCGTCCCCCAGCCAGGTGGAGTCCTTGCCGACGGAAGTCGATTCGCCCGTCAGCAGCGACTCGTCGACCTCCAGACCGTGCGTCGAGAACAGGCGGATATCGGCCGGCACACGGCCGCCGGATTCCAGATAGACCAGATCGCCCGGCACCAGCTCCTCGGCATCGATTTCCCGGGCCTGCATATTGCGACGGACCGTGGCGCGGATACGCAACAGCTGCTGCAGAGCCTGACTGGCGCGTTCCGCACGTCCCTCCTGGATGGTGCCGATGATGGCGTTGATCACCAGCACGCCGACGATAAACGCTGCGTCCTTGACCTCGTCCAGGGCCAGCGAGACCGCGGCGGCGATCGCGAGAATATAGATGAGCGGGCTCTTGAACTGGCGCAGCGCGATGGCCCACAAGGTCGGCGGCGGCATATGCGGCAACGCATTGGGCCCGAATTGCTGCAGGCGCCGGGTCACTTCCTCGTTGGTCAGACCCTGGATGTCAGCGTCCAGGACCTGACTGACTTCATCCGGGGCCTTCGCGTGCCAGGCTTGTTCAGGACGGGCTGGTGTCGGCCCAGTCGCCTTCTTGGTCACAGATGCTTTTCCGCCTTGCCTGGGTCATGGGGATCGATTCACCACGCTCCACTTCTATAGCATAGGCGTGTCTCCACCCGGTGCAATGGTACTAAGACCAGCCGCCGGAGACCGGTGGCCACAGGACAGACGCCATCACGGTCCGTGCTCAGCCGTCGCCGGGCACAGAGCGACCCGGCCACGGGATCAACATCGGCACCCGCGTTCGGTAGGCCGCGTAATCCTCGCCAAATTGCCGCAGTGTCTCGCGCTCCTCGAAATGGATGCCGATGAGGATGTAGGCGGTCAGACCGGCAGCCAGCAACGCGTGACCGACGGTCATGTGGGGTGTGGCCCAGACGCCCAGCATCACGCCCGACATCATCGGATGGCGGCAGAAGCGATAGCCGGCACGGATCTGGAACGGGACCGGCCGATACAAGCGGCCGGCGTAATAACAGCGGGCCTGACGCAGGCCGAGCAGATCGGCCTGATCGATCCAGGTGGTCGCCGCGGCCATCAGCCCCCAGCCGGTTGCGAACAACAGCCACATCGGCGCCTGGGCCAGCGGGTGATCCAGGCGCCAGATCGTGGCCGGCAGCGGGCGCCACAGCCACATCAACAACGCCAGCATGATCACCGAGGCGAGCACATAGGCGCTGCGTTCCGCCGGCAGCGGCAGATAGCGGACCATCCATCGTTTGAACCAGGGCCGGGCCATCACGCTGTGCTGCAATCCGAACAGAGCCAGCAGTTCGAGATTGATGGCCAGCGCCACGAGCCAGTGCGTTGTCGGTCCGGTGTCGACGCTTTTGGGTACGATGAAATTGCCGAGGAATCCGATCAGATAGAGCCCGGCAAGGGCGAACAGGCCCCAGCTCAGCCAGGCGAAGATCAGTACCAGGCGCCGCCGGTGGGCGTCCGTGAGCCCGGTCCGTGCGGCTCGGGTGTTCAACGGTACTGCTCCCGCCAGTCCAGCACGAATTGTCTTTGTTCCGCGGTCTGCGGCGTGTTTGGAAAAATGTCGGACTTCTCCATCTGCGGCCACAGACGCGCCAGCGCACGCAGCGCGGCATCGCCGGTGAGCCCCTGACGGACAAGGTAGCAGCCGATCGCGGTTCCGGTGCGTCCGATGCCGGCGAGACAATGGACATAGGCCGTTCCGTCCGCGTCGATCGCGGCATCCACCTGATCGAGGATGGTGATCATGTCTGCCGGACGCGCCGGGACACGCATATCGGTGACCGGGATACGCCGGTAATCCACGTTCACGCCGCGCTCCGTGGCCAGCTTGCGGAGGATCTTCTCGTAGGGCTGAAGTTCGCTGCTGAGAGTCAGGTCGATAAAGTGGGTCACGCCATGGTCCAGATAGGCGGCCAGACGCCGCTGCGTGGATTTGGCGTCGCGACCACCCGGATATTCACCGGCCAGTAGCCGGTTCGGTTCGACCCAGTAGGTGTTTGAATGCGGTCGGCTCATCGATGTCCTGCAGCGTGCCGGCAAACGCTCCGGCGAGCGGATGATACGCCTATGGGTCCGATAGTTCCTGGACCCAGTTCCCGATTCCGTGATCAGCCCGGACTCATCCGGGCCTGATTCGAAGGCAGCGACGGCGCTCGCGCGTCTTAACTAACATGGGCGGGGACCGCGAGGCTGCGACGGCGGCGCCGATCATCTATCGGGAGGGGTCCGAGCGAGGAGACAGGCGGTGGGCTACGACGAACAGAGGCGAGAATTTGAACCGGCGGAGCTGTTTGTCGGTGGCGCCTACCTCGGCACCCTGCTGGGACTGGTGCTTATCCTGACTCTCCTGATCTAGCTGAAGCGCCCGCCGGGCGGTTAGACATAACAGGCAGCATGTGTGCGTTCTGTCACAGATGATGCGCGGGCGTGGGGATATGCTCCCGCTTTGTGGATAAATATCTCAACGCAGCCCGCCAGTGCGCCGGCGGACACCCGCCAGGGGCCGATGTTTGATGGCCGCCATCATGCCGATGCTGGTGGCGGTGTTTCCCGTCATAATTTTCGGGCTGCTGATCGAGGCGGTCCGGCGCGGCGAGGAGCAGCGACAGCGCCGCGATCCATTCACAACTGAATTCCTCCGGCCGGCGGGCTATGGCCATCAACGCCGGGTCGACGCCCTGCAGCTGGATCTGGCGCTGACCTTCGGCTTTGGGCTGGCCATCCCGCTCTGGTTTTACGCCGTATGGTTGACCGCGGGCAGCTGGGCGTCCGCTCCGCGCTGGACCGCCTGGCTTTACGTCTTTATGTCGGCGACCAGCTTCCTCTATTTCCTGGCCCGCACCGTGCTGGCCTACCGCGCGATGAGCCAGGCCCGACTGGCACTGGACGGCGAGGCCGCGTCCGGTCAGGAACTCGATCGTCTGATGCGTTTCGGCGCCCGCGTGTTTCACGACATGCCGGCCGGGGAGTTCAATATCAACCATGTGGTGGTGTCCGCCGCAGGCGTGATGGCGGTCGAATCCCTGGCGCACCCGCGGCCCGATGGAAGACGCCATGCCGAACAAGCCACGGTATGTTTCGACGGGCGTCATCTGAGCTTTCCGGACGTGCGTGATGACGCCGCGGTGGGGCGCGCCCGTGAGCATGCGCGCTGGATGGCCGAATGGCTGAGCGGGGCTCTGCACGAAGAAGTGACGGTGCAGCCGATGTTGTCGCTGCCCGGTTGGTCGGTCGAGCGTCAGGGACTCAGCGACGTGACGGTGCTGAATCCGCGGGACTGCAGCAAGTATGTCCAGGGCAAGCCGAAATTATCCGAACGGATGCAGGACCGTATCGCGTTCCAGATCGAGCGCGCCTGCCGTAACGAACAGACCCGGGCGCACCGGCGGCGCTGAGCCTCAGCCCGGCAGGCGCACCTCGATACGGGTGCCCCCGAGCGTGGAAACGGAGATCGCGAGTTCGCCGTCGCGGGGCTCGACCAGGTCTCTGACCACCGCCAGCCCGATCCCCTGACCCGGTACCTGTTCGTCGCCACGGGCGCCGCGCTGGACCAGGCGGTCTGCTTCGGCCACCGCCATCCCGGGCCCATCGTCCTCCACGACGATCCGCATCCCGGCGCGCCCACCGCCGGACGCGGCGATCGGCCGGACGTCGAGCCTGACCCGGCGACGGCACCACTTGCAGGCGTTATCCAGCAGGTTGCCCAAAATCTCCGCCAGATCACCGCGCTCGCCCGGGAACACGGTGTCGTCGTCCACCTCGCTGATGATCTCCGGTGACTTGTCGGCGTAGACTTTTTTTAGCGCCTCGACGATGTCACCGACCATCGGCGCGACCCGCGTCCGCTCGCGGCTCAGCGTGGCTGCACCGCTGGCGGCACGGCGCAGCTGGTAGTCGACGATGCCCTGCATCCGGTCAAGTTGTTCCTGGATCTGTTCGGCGCCGGTCTCACCGCCCTCGAGCTGGCTGCGCATCACCGCCAGCGGTGTCTTCAGGCTGTGGGCAAGATTGTCCAGGGATTGCCGGAACCGCTGGGTGCGCGCGCGTTCGCCGTCGATCAGGGTATTGACGCTACCGGCCAGCGCACCCAGCTCGCTGGGATAACCTCCGCTGAGGCTCTCACGCTCGCCGGCCTCGACCTGGCGCACCTCGCGCTCCGCCTGTCCCAGCGGGCGCAGCAGAAAGCGCAGCGCGGCCAGCTGCGCGGCGACAGAGATAAGCGTGAGCAGCAGAAACCACGTCCCCAGCCGCTTGCGGTAACGCTTGATCTGAGCACGGTACCCTTCGAGACTGCTGGACACGCTAAAGATGAAATCGCGCAGGCTGCCGTCGTCGAATTCCCACTCGACGCGCAGGCTGGCGCTGAGCAAGTCGGTGCCGTCATCCAGCTCCACCGATCTGAACAGGATGCGGCCCGGAGACTTCGGCGCCGGCGCGGGCAGACGCAGACCCGTGGCCGATGCGGAGATCCACACGGTCTCGCCGTCTGCTTCTGTCACCTGGGCGTAAAGGCCCGAGCCCGGGCGCGAGAAGCGCGCCTCGGGCAGCGCGTCGGGTAGCACCAGTTGACGCTGAGGTCCGGGATCGGCTGCGGTCAGCAGACCGAGCACCTGAGATTCGAGCAGATCTTCGAGCGCTTGTTCGGCAGCCCGGCCAAACCCCTCGTCCAGCGCCACAAAGGCGAGGCCAAAGAACACGCCAAGCAACAGGGTGGCGCCCAGCAGCACCCGTCGGGTCAGGGACACCGGGCCGATCATCCCGCTTCCCGGGCCAGCCGCCAGCGATAGCCGCGTCCGCGCAGGGTCTCAATGGGCTGCAGATCACCGTCGGGATCCAGCTTGCGTCGCAGGCGTCCGATAAAGACCTCGATCACGTTGGAATCGCGCTCGAAGTCCTGATCGTACAGACGGTCGGTGAGTTCGCTCTTGGAGATCACTTCGCCCGAGCGCAGCAGCAGACACTCGAGCACCCGATATTCAAAGGCCGTCAGTTCTACCGGCTGGTCATGCAGCGACACGCTCTGGCTGCGGCTGTCCAGGGTCACCGGGCCGCTGCTCAACAACGGGCTGGACCAGCCGCCGGACCGGCGCATCAGCGCGTTGACCCGGGCCACGAGTTCTTCCATGTGGAAGGGCTTCACCAGATAGTCGTCGGCGCCGGCGCTGAGGCCGTCGACTTTTTCTTCCCAGCGGCCCCGTGCGGTAAAGATCAGGACAGGGAAATCATAGCCGTCCCTGCGCAGACGCCGGATCAGGTCCATGCCCGGCAGACCCGGCAGGCCGAGATCGATGACGGCCACATCCGGACGGAATTCGGTCGCGTAATACAGACCCTCGTTGCCGTCGCCGGTCTCGTCTACGGTGAAGCCGTCACGGCGCAGCCGTCGGGCGACCTCTTCACGCAGGGCCGCCTCGTCTTCGACGATCAGGATACGCATGATGGATCAGCGGAACTCGCCGGTGTTGGCGTCGACTTTGACCGTGCGCACCCGGCCACCTTCGGTCAGGAACTTGACCCGGTGCACACGACGACCGTTTTTGCGCTTGGTCTCGGCCTTGAGGATGGTGACGTCGCCGTACTGCCGACGCACCTTGCTGATCGCCTGCTCCAGGCTGATGCCGTCGTTCTGGGCCAGCCGGTAAGGCGCATTGGCTACCGCTGCCCCGGGGGCCACGGTTGCCGCGTAGGCCGCCGGCTGGAGCGGGCTCAAAACAAGGAGACCCGCCACCGCGGCCGCCGTGAGGAGGGATCGGGACATGGATGGGATTGTCATCCATGTCCCCGGGCAACGCAATTTCATCCGCTCCTCTGGCGACGCACGGTCGCGGGTTTCAAGGTGCCGCCAGCCTCAGGCCGGGCTGATGTCGACCTGCACGCGGATACGATCACCAGGGTGATCCGGCATCTGCGTCTGGTATTCGCGTCCGGCATAGCGATAGGTCACCAGATAGCCTTCGAGCTCGCTGTGATGCTGGGTCTCGTAACTCACCTCGCAGCGCTCCACCGGGACCGCTCGCACCGAACTGTAACGGGGCCGGTAGTAAGACTGCGCATGACGCCGGCTATGGTCGTTGGCCACGCTGGCCCCGATCAGGGAGCCGACCACGGTCATCGCTTTCTTGCCGTTGCCGCCACCGAACTGATGACCGATCACGCCGCCAATCAGGCCACCGGCCAGCGTCGGCAGCACGGTGTTGTGACCGCGTGGTTCGCTGCGATAGCGCGGCGTCTGTTCATAGACGGTCTCGGTCCAGCACTCGCGCTGCGGAACTTCGACGCTGACGGTGCGATAGATCGGCTCGACGGCGACCACCTTCGCGTACTGATACTCGCTATGGCGAGCCATCGCCACTGAGGGCAGAACGATCGCCACGGCGGCCAGTCCTAACAGTGTTTTGCGCATCATTGTTTTTACTCCTCTTCTGCTTGCCCGGCGACGGGGACCTCCCCATCGCGACTCCCACACTACGCCCGCGGTCTGAACCGTGGCTGAACGCATTGTTCAGCTTCCGTTCAGCTTGCAAGGACTAGCGTTAGACCCGACTGGCGGCAGACCGCACCCGATGTGGCCTGCCGATGGATAAACAGCCCCGGCGGGGCCGAGGGAGGCAGACATGGCAAGTGAATTCGGATCGACGCGGTTATTCGCGATAGCGCTATTGGTGGTGGCGACGCCGTTGTTGACGGGCGCGGCGCGGGGACCGGCTCTGCAGCTGTTTCCGACGACTGTGCTGGAAGACATCAAAGAGACCGGCCAGGTCGCGGAAGACATGGAGACCGGTCTGCAGGAAGTCATCTCCCGGCTCGACCGCCAGCAACAGCTCTATGTCGAGAGCAAGTGCGACGGCGCGGTAGAGGACCCCGGTTGTGCGCGGATCGCCAAACAGCTCGGGGCTTCCTATATGGAGATGCTCGATGTGATGGGGCAACGGCTGCCCGACATGGAGCGCGCGGTAAACAGCACCCGCACCAGTCTCGAGAAGCGCTTGCGTTCGGAGCTGGGTCTGAAAATGACGCCCTGGGCGCTGCAGGAGACGCTGCTGGGTAACCAGCCCGACGGTAGCGAGCCGGCCCAGCCGAAGCTGCGCGGCCGCTCCGGTCTGCGGCTGTCGGAACGCTTCCGCCAGTACTACAGCCTGGTCGCACAGTCGGGGAGCAAGGCCGATCACTCACTGGCCGTGGTCGCCTCGGATATCTACCTGGACATGGAAGAGGCCTCGGTGCTGATCGCACAGACCCAGGAGGAGATCGGTCGCGCCACCCTGCTCGAAGAGCTGAACCAGTCTTTCGGTGTGATCACGCCGGAGATGCAGCAGGTGGTGAACGGCGTGAAGTCGATCCTGTTCGGTGAATCGGGTCAGGTGATCGAACTGGCCGGTCCGCCGCCCGGGAGCGGTCAGATCGAGTACGAAAGTCCGCTGGAGTGGTGATCGATGGATATGCGACACACAGAAACCAAACGGGGAAGCATCATGAACAGACCGATAACCGCAATCGTGCTCCGGGCCATTGTCGCCCTGGGCCTGCTTGGCGCCGCCGGCGGCTGCGCCACCAGCACACCGGATTGCAGCCTGGCCGCGACGCGCAATCTGGATAGCGCCATCGACTCGGCCAAGTCCAATCTGCAGGCAGGCTGCGTGGCCTATTTTGACGGCTATATGGACCAGCTGCTGGAGGTAGCCGCGGGTGATCCGCAACCGGAAAACAAGCGCGCGTTTAGCGACTTCCTGATCTGGTCCAGCGATCAGGGTCTGCTCAGCAAACGTCAGGCTCAGGAGACCTGGAACCGTTTCTTCAACGTCAAGTTCGTCTCCCTGCAGGGGGACTACAATAACTGTGCCCAGACCTGCCCGGTGCGTGACGATGTGCTCGACAACATGGAGCGTGAGCTGGCCGACAAGGAACGCGGAATGCTCAAGGCGTCGCTGGACCAGAACGGATACTATCGCGCCGACCGCTTGCTGCAGGAGACCGAGCTGGTGCTCGCCGCGACCTGCCGCGCCTGTGCTGCCGGAGGCCGCTAGGAGCAGGCCGATGGCGACCCAGCGGCAGCGTTTCACTGCAGGATTGTCGGCCGGTGTGCTGACCGTGGCTCTGGTGGCGCTGATCCTCGCGCTGGCCGCCGGCCAGACCGCCGGCGAATCCCTGAGCGAGCGCCTCGCCAGTCTGATGTCATGGATCTGGCGCAACCTCGGCATGTCCACACCGGTCTTCGCGCTGGTCCTGACCCTCTACGCGCTGAGTCTGGAGCGACTGCGCCGGACGCTGGCCGAGGGCGCGCCGATGCAGGACGTGGGCCAGGCCGATCATCTGTCCGACGTCTGGACCAGCGTGTTCTTTGGTGTCGGCGTGATCTGGACCGCAATCGGCATGCGCGGTGCGCTGGTCCAGGCCCTGGCCGGTGATGCCGATCCGGGGGGTGGCGTCGAAGTGCTGGAACGCATGGTCGACGGCGGCATCCTGCTGGCGCTCTCCACCACGATCTTCGGCGGCGTCGGCGGCTATCTGATGCGGGTGTGGAAGACCCTGACCGTCGGTAGCGAACTGAAACGTTACTACGAACGTGAACAGCGCCGCGATCTCACCGCGATACGCATCAGCCTGTCCGCGATCGAGCGACGTCTGGCCCCGCCGGATCCGGCGCGAGGCTCCGGGCCGTGAATACCGGCCGCCACTGGCATAGTGGAGCCAGCGACACCGCCGAGGTGGAGCTGCAGGCGGATGTGATGCGCTTTGTCGCCATCCTTGCGCTGTGTCTGGTCGCGATCTCAACCATAGTGGAGCAGGCAGCGAGCCGTGACACTCCGGCGGCCGGGATATCGGCACCCGTGCCTGCCCCATTCGATCCAGTCCCTGTGACGACGCCGGTGTCTCCGACGCCTCCCCAAACCAGCTCGACCCGGGTCGCGGATGCTGGCGTCGTCACCCTTCCAATCCCGCGTCCGGCACCTGCGCGTGCGCCCCGGCAAAAAGCGCCGGAGACACAGCCGCCGCGGCCCGAGCCTGTCGCTGCGGCGCCGCCGCCGGCAGTCGTGCCGAAACCGATCCCTCGTGCCACGCCGGTGACCGAGCCGGCGTCTGCACCGAAACCAGAACCCGAATCGATTGCCGAGCCGACGCCCGCAGCAGAGACCGAACCGACACCCGATTCGGCACCCGAGCCGACACCTGAGCAGCGCGGCTTTACGCTGCGGTTTGATTCCGACGCAGCGATGCTGCGGATGGTCAGCCGCGGTGAAGCAGGGGTGTTTTTGATCGACGGACGCCGCGCCTGGCAGCTGGGTTTTGGCGATGTCGGCGCGCAATTCGCCGAGGCACCGCCGCCATCCCGGTTCCACGCCATCGCCGCCGGCACCGTCCCGCGTCTGTTGCGCGACGCCGCGACCCGTTCACCCGGAGTGCCACAGGCCGTCTGGGGCGTGACGCTGCCGGACCATACGTCGCGGGATCTGGCTGCGTTGCTACGGACCCACGATCACGGTGAGTTGATCATCGACAGCCGCGGCCGCGTGAGACTGGAGAGTGGCGATGAGGCTTGAACGACATCCATGGTTGCGGCGGATCTCGCTGTTGGTATTGCTGACGCTTGGCCTGATCCGGCCGCTCGCGGCTGTTGCCGCAGAGGAAATCAAGGTCTGGCTGGATAAGGAAGTCACACCCTGGCTGACTGAACAATTGTCGACCCACCCCCGTTTCAAGGGTCTGCCGCTGCAGATCTCCGTGATGCGCGGCGGCGAGCCGGAGTCACGGCCCGATGGTCTGAGTCTCTGGATGGCCGAGCGTCTCGGCGACCGGTTGGCGGCGGCACCCGGCATCCATCTGCTGGCGCCGGGCGGCGAGACGGCGCTGGACTATGACGGCAGCGGCCGGATCGACTGCCGTCCGTCGCCGGCGCGCTATCTGCTTGCGGTGGAGACCGACGCTCGCGGGCTCGACGCGCGGGTGCAGGTGCGGGTGCTGGATCTGGACGACCGCAGCTGGGTGGCCGGTTTTTCGCGGAGCTGGAACGGTCGCCTGACATCGACGGAACGCCGCCGGCTCGGTGAACGACACGAGCTGGAGTGGCTGCGCGGACAGCGGTCTCTGCCGTTTGCCTCCGGTCAGCCAGATCTGCTGGCGTCGCGCATTGCCGCGAGTCTGGCCTGTGACCTGCGCGCACATCCGGCCGAGGATCTGCGGGCAAGAGTGATGCCATCCACGGAGGAGGGTGTCACCGTGGCGACTGCCGAACTGGTGGCCAAACATCTGGCGCGTGCCGGTGTCTTGCGTCTGGTCGAGTCCGCGGCTTCGGCCAACGTGCTGATCCGTGGGGAGGCGCACGATCTGGAGGACGGACTGCGCCAGATCTGGGTGTCCGTGCGCCCGGCCTCGCCGGACGAGGCGCTGCCGAGTATTGCCGCGGCTGCCTATGTCGGTGAGGCCGCCGCGCCGGCGGTTGCCGAACCCCGCAGCCGCACCATGGTGGCACAGGTCCCGGATACCCCGAGCGCCCCGGTTGCGGCGCCGCTCCCCGGTGGTATCGAGCCGCTGCGCCTGCTGCGCATGGAGCAGCCCTGTGAATCCGGGCAATGCTCCGGGCCGGCCTCGCTGGTGCCGGCGGCGGCGGTCGCGCTGGTCGACACCAGGCTGGTCGTCGAGATCGAAGCCCGGTCGACCGCCGAGGTCTACCTGCTTGCGTTGCGCTCGGGACGCGGACTCGTGCGTATGGCGCCAGCCGGATGCGATATCGCCGCGCCGGTGCAGCTGCCAGCCGGCACCCGGCTGCGTCATCCGCTGTTCAGCCAGGCCGCCGCCCTCGGCGATGCGGACAGTCTGACCGTATTCGCCGTGGTCGTGAGCCAGGATCGGGCCAGCGGCCGGATCCGGGATCTGGTGGAACAGCTGCCCTCGGATTGCGGTGGCCGGGCGCTGAACGGCGCCGGCCTCGAGCGTTGGAACCGCGCGCTGGCGAAAGCGACGGCAAAGAGAGATCACGGCCTGGAATGGCGTGGTCTGCGGCTGGATTTTGGCGACGACGAGGCCCGTGTGGCCCATCGCTGAATACGCAGCCTGACAAGCTTCGAAAGGAGAAGAGAAATGATCAGGACACTGGGATTTTTGACCGGCATCGTGGTCACCGGCACGGCCGTGTGGCTGTTGAGCGATGGTGACGCGGTCACGGCGGCGATGGACTCGATGGCGACATACCTGGAGGAGACGGCATCCACCCGGCCGATTGCGCCTGCGGCCGGGGAAGCCCAGTCCAGCATCCTGCCCCCGGCGGCGATCATGCGCCGTCCCGGCGCGCCGCGGGCGATGCCGGCCGGAGCGACACCCGCAGCGCTGGCAGAGACCCTGGCAGCGGCGGACGCGCCCACCGACATGCCGGCAGCATCACCCGAGCCGTCGGTGGGATTGGCCAAAGACGATGAGTCTGCAGCCAAGCCACAGACCCGGGCGCAGGTTTCCCCGGCCATGACCGACGCCCCGGGCGACGCGGCCGTGGCCCCGCCGGACGCCGTGGTGATGGAGTACACCGAAAACGCTTCCGGGGAGGCTGCGGTGGATGCGTTGATGACCGCCGACCCGCGGTCCTTATCCGAAGACCCGCGCCCGTCCATCGAAGACCAGACTGATCCCCGGGCAGACGTCGAGCAGGTCGACGAACAGGCGTTAATCGCAGACGGTAACTGGTTTGCTTTTTGGACACCGTTTCGCAGCCGCGCCTCTGCGGACGGTTTCGCTCGTCATCTGGTCCAGGCTACCGGACAGGAAATCCGCGTGTTGCGTGTGGGCCCCGGAGAGTACCGGGTCGCTTTTTTCCATGATGGTGAGGAGGACCGTCAGCGTCACCTGGCCAGCCTCGAGTCGGCCAGCGGTCTGGAGCTCGGTGGCGAATTGTGAACGCCCGCCGACCACGCGTGATTCTATTTGTCCTGCTCGCGCTGACGCTGTTGGACGCGGGACTCGCCGCGGCCAGCCAGGTCGATCCGTCCAGGGCGTGGCGTGAATTCCGCCGCTCGGAGACCGGTCGGGATCCCGCGCTGACGTTTCCCTACGAGCACTGTTTCCGTCGCGCGGCCGCCGCCCATGAACTGCCGGTCTCGCTGCTGCTGGCCGTGGCCAGAGGCGAAAGCAACTTCAATACGAACGCCGTCTCCTCAGCCAACGCGCGTGGCCTGATGCAGATACTGTGGCCGGGCACCGCGCGGCATCTGGGCTTCACGCAGCTGTCCGAGCTTCATCAACCCTGTGCCAACGTCGATGCCGGCGCCCGCTATCTGGTGGAGTTGCTTGAACGCTACGATGGCGATATGCACCTGGCGCTGGCCGCCTACAATTACGGGCCGGCCCGCATCCCTGTTGACGGCTCGCGTGTTCCGGACGGGGCACGCTGGTACAGCAGCTATATATACCGCCATCTGCGCTACGTGCTCGGCGATCGATTGCCGGATACCCTGCCGAAGAACTGGACCGGCGAGGGTGAACTGGAGCTGGCTATTTTTGCTGCCCCCTACCGCGCCGAGGCCTTTGTCGAATCTCTGCAGCTGACCGCGCCGGCGTTGCGCCTGGAATGGTTCCGTGAGGACACCGCGCGCCACCGCGTGGTCTTGCTTTACGCCAGCCGGGAGGAATACGACAGCGCACTGCGGCTGCTGGCCGCTGCCGGATTCCCAATGGGTAAGGGAGCCTGACCATGGACTGGAAAACGAGCTTGATGCTGTGCTTTGCGTTCGTGATGACCGTGTCTGCGCCGGTGCTGGCCGACGGCGACGTGTTCGACATGGCCGAGGTGATCGACGTACAGCCGATGGTGCGGCGTGTACCGACACAAGTCACCGACACACGCTGCGAAACCCGAGCCACCGACAGTCGTTCGCTGGACGGTGTTTACACCGGATTGGCCGAAGCGATCGGTAGCGAGTCCCACCGCCAGCTCGCTTCTGCCTGCCGGGACATCCGGCGTACCGTGTACGCAGAGGAGGTGAGCGGCTATCGCGTCCGCTATCGTTACGGCACCGGTGAGTATGAGCGGATCATGTCTTACGATCCCGGTCCCACCCTGCGGGTGCGGGTCAACGTCAGACCCGGGCGGTAGGCGCCCGTGCAGATCTTCAGCGGCGACGGCGACGCTGCAGCAGCAGATAGCGCAGACGCCAGGGCAGGGGTCAGGCGAGGAAGCTCTCGATCATCTCGCGCACGTCAAAGGTGGCGCGCAGGCGTGCGCAGAGCAGGAAAGAGCCCACCAGCTTGCGATGCAGAAATATCGTCTCCGGTGGCGGCGCATGGAACTCGCCACTGCGGAAGACAAGGTCGATACCAGCGTCCCGGGCACGCCGGATCAGATCCGAGCCACCGAAGTCATAGGGACCCTTGTGACCCAGGGGTTCGCACACCATGCGGATCAGGTCGAGGACCTGTGCGGCATGATCATCGCTGCAGTGTGGCTGCAGATAGCCGATCTCTTCGGCACTGCTGCGCATGGTCGCGGCGTCGTCATCCAGCAGCGCACGGCAGATGCGGGCATAGCGGTCGGTGAATTCCTCGGTGAAGGTCACGGTCGAGCCGAAGTCCAGCAGCACCAGGTCGCCGCTCTCCCGCTGTAGCAGATAGTTGGCGAAATTCGGATCGCTCTGCATCACGCGGAACTCGAACAATTCCCTGAACAGCAGGTGGTAGAACAGGCTACCGATACGGTCGCGCCGATGCTGCGGGATCTCGTCGCGCTCGAGCACGTCGAGGGGCTCGCCGGCCATAAAGTCCATGGCCAGGATGCGGCGGGTGGTGAATTCATCGTGAACCGCCGGCACGCGGAAACGCGGCTCATCGGCGACCAGCTCGCGATAGTGGCGGATATAGGCGGCCTCCTGCAGATAATCGGCCTCCTGCCGCAGCTGTCGTCGCGCCTCGTTGACGACACCCGAGATATCCATCTCCAGCGGCAGGATCCTGGAGACACGCAACAGCGAAGCCATGTTCATGACGTCGCTGTCGATGCTCCGCGCCACGCCGGGATACTGGATCTTTAGCGCCAGTTCGGTGCCGTCGAGCGCCCGCGCATAATGCACCTGGCCGATCGATGCTGCCGCCACCGGCTCGTAGTCGAATTCTTCGAATTGCTGCTGCCAGCCCTTGCCGTATTCCCTGCCAAGCAGGCGGTTGAGCTGGGTGTCGGTCATGCTGTCTCCGGCATCTCGCAGGATAGCCAGGGCATCGGTGAACTCGGCCGGCAATACGTGCTCGCTTTCCATGGAGATCAGCTGGCCGAGTTTCATTGCTGCACCCCGCATATGGGCCAGACGTTTGGCCAGGCGGGTGGCGTTGTTGCCAGTGAGAAATGCGCTGCCCGCAGGGGCCTGTTCGCCACCGGTGATCCGTCGCAGGCTCTCGCCGATGCCGCCGGCGGCCAGTTCGCCGGCAGTCAGTCCGAGCCGCAGCATGCGGCCGATCCGGGTGCTCGGCACCCGCGACTTGCGGCGTTCGGGTTTGTCGGACAAGAGTTGACTCGATTGACGGGTAGACGGGCGCAGTGTGCATCAGCCCCCGCTGCGGTGCCAACGGCGGGAACCCGGCGCACGCTGATTGATCCAAGCCACCGTACTTGTTCAAATCCCCATATTCAGACAGGAGGACCCGCCATGGCCTGGAGAAAGCTCGACCGTCTGCCGACCCCGGAAGAGGCGCTGCCCGGCCGCGAGACGCCCATCGCGGTCTCCGAGCCACATGTGGTCAACGGTCGCCCGCTACAGCCGCCGTACCCGGACGGCATGCGTCAGGCCATGTTCGGTCTGGGTTGCTTCTGGGGTGCGGAGCGCAAGTTCTGGGAGATGCCGGGGATCTATGTCACCGCCGTCGGGTATGCGGGCGGCCTTACCCCCAACCCCACTTATGAGGAAGTCTGCGCCGGGTCGACCGGACACAACGAGGTGGTACACGTGGTGTTCGATCCGGCACAGACCGACTACGAGCGGCTGCTGCAGACATTCTGGGAGTCGCATGATCCGACCCAGGGCATGCGCCAGGGTAATGATCGCGGTACGCAATATCGTTCCGGCATCTATGTCTACGACGAGGCCCAACGCGAGGCAGCCGAATCATCGAGGACGCGATTCCAGACCGCGCTCAGCGGTCGCGGCTACGGCGAAATCACTACCGAGATTCTGCCGGCGCCGACGTTTTATTTCGCCGAGCAATACCATCAGCAGTATCTGGCGCGGAATCCGGGCGGTTATTGCGGACTCGGCGGCACCGGCGTCAGTTGCCCCATCGGTCTCGGGCAGGCGGCCGGCGTTTGAGGGCACGCCCCTGAGGCCAGGTCTCAGCCCAGGCTGGCCAGCAGCACCGCGCCCACGGCGATCGGACAGACATAGCGGAGCAGGAACCGCCAGGGTCCGTACAGCACTGACGTCGCCTCGCCGAATTCTTCGCGCGAGGCCGCCCGGTGCATGATCCAGCCAGCGAACACCGCGATCAGGATCCCGCCTACCGGCAGCATGATGTTCGTGGCCAGATATTCCAGCAGGTCGAACACGGTCTTGCCGGCGAAGGTCTCGAAGTCATTCAGTGGGTGATAGTCCTTCCACCAGTTGAACGAGAACACGGTGACCAGACCCAGCAGCCAGGCCGCGAGACCTGCGATCGGCGTGGTGAATTTGCGCTTCCAGCCCTTGTGCTCATCGGCCCAGGCGACGATGGGCTCCATCACCGCGATGGTCGAGGTCAGCGCGGAGACAATCAGCAGCAGAAAGAACAAAGAGCCGAACAGGACGCCACCCGGCATATGGCCGAAGGCGATGGGCAGCGTGATAAAGACCAGCCCGGCGCCCTCGGCAGGGTCCAGACCGTTGGCAAACACCAGCGGGAAGATGGCGAGACCGGCGAGCAACGCCACCAACGTGTCAGCGCCGGCGATGATCAACGCGGCCCGCGGGATGTCGGTGTCTGCGGGGAGATAAGATCCGTAAGAGATCATCAGGCCCATGGCCACGCTGACCGAGAAAAAGGCCTGACCGACAGCGGTCAGCACGATATCGGCGTCGATTTTGGAGAAGTCGGCCTGGAACAGGAACGTGATGGCCTGCCCGAAATCGCCGGCGACGGCGGCATAGCCGACCAGCAGCACCAGCATCACGAACAGGGCCGGCATCAGGAATTTGACCGCTTTCTCGATCCCGCCCTGGATGCCGCGGCCGACTATAAACACGGTCAGCGCCATAAAGATTGCGTGCCAGAGCGCGAGCACCCCCGGCGAAGCCGTAAGCCGGGCGAACTCGGCGCTGACCAGCTCACCGTCGGCGCCGGTGAAGGTGCCGACGGCGATCTTCGGCAAATAGGCCAGCGCCCACCCGGCGACGACGCTGTAAAAACTCAGGATGATAAATACCGCGGCCACGTTGATGATGCCGACCCAGCGCCATAGCGGACTGGCCTTGGCCTCGGCCGCCAGTGCGCTAAAGCTGCCCGGCGGGCTCCGCCTGCCGCGGCGGCCGATGATCAGCTCGGCGATCATGATCGGCGCCGCCACCAGCGCGACCGCACCCAGATAG
Source organism: uncultured Gammaproteobacteria bacterium (assembly GCA_947259915.1). GTDB lineage: Bacteria > Pseudomonadota > Gammaproteobacteria > Steroidobacterales > XN24 > CAMYOC01. The sequence continues at coordinate 36,595 of CAMYOC010000002.1, read as the reverse complement.
ACGACCACAAAGGCCGCGCCGCCGCTGACACCGGCCGTGTAGGGGAATTTCCACAGGTTGCCGAGCCCCACCGCGGCGCCCACCGCGGCCATCAGGAACACCATTTTTGATGACCAGGTCTCGGTTACCTGTGTTTGCTGCATCGATTCGCCCCTTTGTTGTTCGGTCCCGCCGCACGCCCTCGATGGGCCCGCATAATAGCGAACCCGGGCTGCTGCTGCGTCAACCGCGGCGCCATTTGGGCGTTAAAATAACTGTAACCGGGTCATTCAGGCTGGCGAGAGCTCGTCAGCGTGGCGGGCCTTTCTGCCATTACGGGATTCAAGCCATGCGCCGAAACAACCACCTTCAATACCGCGGTATCCAGATCCTGCTGGCGCTGTGTCTTGCGATCACAAGCGGCGGCTGCGCGAAGAGCCTGGGTGGGCGCTCCTATGATCGTGGCGATGCGCGTCAGGCTTACGCGGTGACCTTCGGTCAGGTCGTGTCGGTCTATCCGGTGCGGATCGAGGGTGAAGCGGGGACGCTGGGTACCGCCGGTGGCGCTGCCATTGGGTACAGCCTCGGCCGGCTTATCGGCAGTGGATCGAGCTCCAGGGTGGGTGGCGCGGTCGGTGGCGTGGCCGGCGCGGTAGCCGGCCGTGAGGTCGAGAAGGCCGCGACCGCCGAGAATGGCCTCGAGATCACCGTCGATATGGATCGTGGTGGCACCCTGCTGATCGTGCAATCGGCCGATGTCGCCTTCGCCGCCGGGGAACGGGTGCGGGTGCTGCGCGGTCGGGGCGATGAGGCGCGCGTGCTGAAGATGCCCTGAACCGGCGCCGCGCCGATATAATGGCGCCCCGCCGAGGGACGCCCATGCCGACACTTCTTGTTATTGATTCCAGCCCGATGACCGATTCCGCCGTGACCCGGCGGCTGACGCGGCAGTTCGTTGCGCTCTGGCAGCAGCGTTTTGCCGACGGCGACGTGATCTTCCGTGACCTGGGCGCCAATCCGCCGCCGCACCCGGATGCGCTCACGTTGGCCGCCTTCAACAAGCCGGAGCCGGCACGCAGCGCAGTGGAGCGTGAGGCGGTGCGGTATTCGGACCGGCTGGTGGACGAACTGCTGCTGGCCGATCACATCGTCCTCGGCTCGCCCATGTACAACTTCACCGTGACCTCGGGTCTCAAGGCCTGGATCGATCTGGTGGGGCGTGCCGGGCGTACCTTTGATTACAGGCCGACCGGGCCGGTCGGTCTGTTACGCAACAAACAGGTGTTTGTGGTCACCGCCAGAGGCGGCTTCTATGCCGGGGACTCGCCTGAGGCGGCCATGGACTTCCAGGAGAGCTATCTCCGCGCCTACTTCAATTTCCTCGGTATCGACGAGGTCCGCTTTATCCACGCCGAGGGTCAGGGTATCGACGGAGAAACCGCCCAGGCGGGCGAGGCGCGGGCAGCGCGGCATCTGCAGACGCTGTTTGCCGAAGGCGAGGCAGGTCTGGTCGCCTGAGGGTCCGGTGGGTCCGCGAGCCGAGCACCGGTTCTTGATCACGGTAGATTCACGTCTGACAAAAAAAGAGCCCGGTCTCGGATGAGGCCGGGCTCTTTTTGCGTGAAATGCGGCGCGGCATCAGTCCGCGCCCAACACTGGCCGGATCAGAGTGCCTCGCAGCTACCCAGCACCGTGTAGACCTTTTCCACCCCGCTGACCGACAGGGCCATCCTGCCGTTATGGGTCACGGACAAGCTCCATGCATAGCCGTCCGGCGAACGCTCGGTGGATTCCACAACACCGTGCAGCAATAACTGCTTATCCAGTTTCTTCTGGCCGTCGATAGACTGGAAACCGTAGCTGCCGTCATAGCGACGGAAGGCAATCTTCTTGTCATCGAGATCAAGCTTTATAAACGTCGGCGTATTGGCTTCCGCCGGTGACACCTCGTTACAGCCGTCGGCGATCGTGCACATGTTGATCTCCGACGGCGCGCAGATCAGTTCTTTTGGCAGCTTGTCCGCGGCGGAGGCCGGCATGGCGCCGATCGCCAGGGCGATGGCTGCCGCAAATATTGAAGAGTATTTCATCGCAGCCCCTCCTAGTTAACGGTATAACCGCGGCCCTGCAGACAGGCCGAGTAATTACGGTTGTAGTTGTTGCGCTGTTGCTGATACTGAGCCGCCTGCTGTTGCTCCCACTGCTCCTGAGACTGCTCGTTGCGCTTGGTGTCGTCGTGTTTGCGGACCCCGCCGATCAGACCGCCGCCCACGGCGCCGTAGGCCGCGCCATGGCCCCAGTTGCCACCCGCGATGCCGCCGATCAGGGTGCCGAGGACCGCGCCCTTGACCGCCCCACCAGCGACGCTGGCGCCGGAATCGGTCTGCGCGGGCGGCGGCGTCGAAGCGGTGGGCGGCGCCATCGGATCAAATCCGGACTGGCCCTTGGCCCATCCGTAGCACTCAAATTTGTCCTTCTCCATCTGCTCTGAACTCTGGCCCTTGGCGGGATAGACCACGACCTCCTGGGCCATTGCGGCGGAGGCGCTCAGCAGGATCCCTGCTGCGATTGCCATGATTCTCTGCGATCTCATCAGTCTGATTCTCCGGTTTTGCAGTTTCTCAGTTCGGTGAGGTGGCGACGCGCGGCCCCAAAGACCCGTCCGGGCCTGATTTGTCAGTGTGCGCCGGTGGTTCTCCGTCAAGGTACCTGTCTGACTGCGGTACAGGCCTGCGGCTGCCAGGGATTCGAGCCGACCTGTTCGAGCCAACCTGAAAGAACCCCTAGTACACCACGGCTGTCGCGGCAGCTTCAAGTGCTATTGAGCCTTTTTCGAGGGCTGGCTCTTGGCATCGTCCGTGGCCGCATTCATGTGGTCCGCAAGGTGGCGGCCCATGTCCTGCTCCGGCAGGATCACCTGGATATCTCCGAGCTTGCGCAGGATACGCGCGTGCTCGTGGTCGGTCCCGCGCGCGATGATCCGCGGCGCGCCCAGTTCTACCGCATGCATGGCGGCGATGATATTCCTGAGCGGCTCGTCACCCATGGCCACGACCAGCGCGGTACAGTCACCGACATTGGTCGCCTGGAGGACCTCCGGGTCGGTGGCGTCGGCCACCAGTGCTTCGTCGAGGTATTCCTCCAGATCCTCGACCGTCTTTTCGTCATTGTCGATGCCCACCACCTTATGGCCTTTTTCGGCGAGCCCACGGGCGAGCGCGCCGCCAAAGCGGCCGAGGCCGAGCAGGATAAAACGCGATTTCTTAGCCAATCTGCAGATCTCCTTCCGGATATTTTATGTCGGGTCCGTGTTCGCGCGGCGTCAGCAGTACGACCAGCGCCAGCGGTCCGATACGGCCGATAAACATCATCATCACGATGATCATGCGCGACGGCTCGCTCAGATCCCGGGTGATACCCGTGGACAGGCCTACGGTAGCAAATGCCGACACCGTCTCGAACAACACCTCGATAAACAGCGGACCGGTCTCGGCATAGGGCAGCCGGCTGTCCTCAAAAAAAAGAATCAAACCAGTGGCCACGGTCACCAGCGCGACGCCGACGATGAGCACCACGGTGGCGACCGCCACGGCGCGGCCCGGGATGCCGTGCCCGAAAGCTGCGGCCTGGTGGCGGCCGCGCAGCCGGCTCAGGCCGTACAGGAACAGCGCGCTGACCGTGGTCACCTTGATCCCGCCGGCCGTCGAACTGGGACCGGCACCGATAAACATGAGCAATGCGAGCATGAACAAGGTGAGGGTGCTCAAGCCGCCGGTCGAGACGACGCTGAAGCCCGCGGTGCGGGCCGTCGCGCTCTCGAACAAGGCCGCGACCGAGGCCTGCCCGAGGCCCAGGTCCGCCATCGCGGCATCGCGCTCGATCAGCAGAAACATCGCCGCGCCCAGCAGCAGCAGGATCAGCGAAGCGGTGATCATCAGACGGCTGTGGAAGCTGAGATCCCGCCAGCCAAAAAACGGCCAGCGATGGCGCACATTGGTGAACAGATCCACCAGCACCGGGTAGCCGAGACCGCCGAAGATCAGCAACAGGGCAATCGGCATTGTGACCAAACTCTGGCTGGCCCAGGGCTGCAGATTATCCGGCGCAAGGGTCAGACCGGAATTACAGAATGCCGATACGGCGTGAAACAGCGCCCACCATGCGATCTCCACCGCCGGCCCGTCGCCCCAACGCGCGATCAACAGCGTGACGAACCCGATCACTTCAAGGGTCAGCGCCACCCGCACCACACCCGGGAGCAACACGCGCAGATCGGCCTGCAGATCGCTGCCGACGGCTTGTTGGGCAGCAGCCAGATGGCGCAGGGTCTGATGGCCGATGATGCTGACCAGGAAGAGCGTGGCCAGGGTCATGATGCCGATGCCCCCGAGCTGGATCAGCAACAGCAGCACGACCTGCCCGGCCAGGGAAAACTCGGCCACATCCCGGACCACCAGCCCGGTGACGCAGGCGGCACTGGTGGCCATAAACAGCGCGTCGCCAAGACTGATCGCTGCCAGATCCGGCTGCCGACACAGCGGCAACATCAGCAAGCCGGTCCCGGCCAGCACCAGCAGCAGATACCAGGCGACCAGCGCCCGGGCCGGATAGACGGCAAGCGATCCCACTAAACGGCTCATGTTTGGGCGTTACTCCGAGCGTAGCGGCATCTACAGTGTAGGCCAGTCATGGCGCCGGCAACGGGGATGGAAACGTCATCAATAAAATCGATCGGGGTCGATTGGCGGGGCAGGCACGCGTCTGGGCAGTCAACGGGCCGCCAGAGCCATTTCACGCCGGCTGGCCCCGGCGCTAGAATCCGTCGCCCGACACCGCGCAACCGGATTCGACTATGGATGTGGCCACCCCAAGACCATCGAACAGCTCCCGCCGTCTCCAGACCCGGCTGCGTGGCCTGGTCGGCAAGGCGATAGAAGACTTCGCCATGATCGAGGAGGGCGACCGGATCATGGTCTGCCTGTCCGGGGGCAAGGACAGCTATACGCTGCTCGATCTGTTGCTCAGCCTGCAGCGGGCAGCACCAGTGCATTTCGAGCTGCTGGCTGTGAATCTGGACCAGAAACAGCCCGGATTTCCCGTCGACGTGTTGCCCGGCTATCTAAGCGGTCTAGGCATGCCGTTCCGGATCATCGAGCAGGACACGTACAGCGTGGTCAAACGAGTGGTACCCGAAGGCAAGACCCTGTGCGGTCTGTGTTCGCGTTTGCGCCGTGGCGCGCTTTACGATTTCGCGGCCGCCGAGGGCTACAACAAGATCGCGCTGGGCCATCACGCCGACGACCTGATGGAGACCCTGTTCCTCAATCTGTTTTTCGGCGGACGTCTGAAATCGATGCCGCCCAAGCTGCGCTCAGACGACGGACGCAACGTGGTGATCCGGCCGCTGGCGTATTGCCGCGAGCGCGACATCGCCCGCTATGCGCAGAGCCGGTCCTACCCGATCATCCCGTGCCGGCTGTGCGGCTCCCGGGACAAGCTGCAGCGCAAGGCGGTGAAGGCCATGCTCGAGGGCTGGGAGCGGGATCACCCGGGACGAGTCGACTCGATCCTGACGGCGATGAAGAACGTGACGCCGTCGCATCTGATGGATCGGGCGTTGTTCGACTTTGGCGCGCTGGCCACGGCTGGCGCGGTGAAGGAGACCGGGCCGGCATAAATCAGGCCCGCCGTTGCACTCTTTCCCCCGGCGCGTATCGGAAAAAACCGGCGGGTCCTGTGACCCGCCGGTCCGCCCCGAGCAAGGAGGCTTCACCGGGACGCGCGCAGTTTGTCCTCGAGAGGATCCCCGTCGTATCCCAGCGCCTGCCAGTCCATCCTGCCGCCAGGACGATGGCAGTCCAGACAGCCGAGCGCATCTTCCCTGGGCACGACCTCGTGGAAGATACCCATATAGCGGATGGTGTCGTTCCAGCTGTATTCGATCTCGTCCATGCCGTAGAAGGACTCCGCCGCCTCGCGTACCGCCTTGTCGATATCGCCGTGAGCGTAGAACTCCTCGGTGGCAATGGGCACCAGCCATTGCTTGTCATCGAGCACCGGCAACTTGCCCCGATGCACTTTGAACGCGTGGATCTTCGCCGCCGGGTCGTCCTTCGAACCCTCGGGCAGGACTATCGCCACGGCGCCCGACTCGATCCGGTCGACCGGCACACCCGGGACCTGTACCCGGCTCTTGCCGTTGAACCAGGCGTAGGCCGGCACCACGTTCTGCTCGAACTCCGCCGTGTAGACGTATTTCCCCTTCTCCTCCGAGAAATAGATGTTCGACCAGTCACGGAACATGTCGGTCGGTTCATCCCTGGCAAAGGTCGGGATGTGGCAGGCGGTGCAGTTGACCCGGTCCGTGTGCATGTCGAGCGCCGTGATCTCGTGGGGCGTGGCGGTATGGCATTCGCCTTCGCAGGACAGCGGCGCATCCGGCGAGTCGGTGGCAGCCATATCTACGCCGCGACCGCGTACCCGATGGGCCTCGCCTTCGTGACAGTCCACGCAGGTCATGTCCTTGCCGTCCGACGCCATGTGCACGTCGAAGCTACGGGGCGGATCCTTCAGCGTGTATTCGATGTCGCCCCGTTTGAAGTTGGGCCCACCGCCGGAGGCGGAGTGGCAGCGCAGACACATCGTGCGATCCGGGATCTGGATCCGCCTGGCCACCGAGTTCAGACCCTCCTGGTTTTTCCACAGGATCGGTTTCCATTCCCAGCCGCCGTCTTCAGTGGCATACAGGTCCCGGCGATAACCGGATGCATGGCATATCAGGCAGTCCATGTTCTCCAGCTGTTCCCGGCTGATCTCCTGAGCCGGCGGCTTGCCCAGACCGGAGTGACAGGATGAACAGCCCTTGGCCAGCGTCTTGCCGTCTGCATTTTTTACCTTGCCGATCCACTGCGGACCGGTCGGGTTGGTGCAGAAATCGTTGACCATGGACAACTTGCCCAGTTCCTGTCCGCCTGAATTGACCAGGTCCGGCGTTGCGCCGCGCCACTGGTAGTGCTGCGTGTGGAAGAATGTTTCCGCCTCTTCCTCATGACACTTCAGACAGGTCTGGGTGCCTTCGTAGTTCTTGACGAAACGCTCGTGGCGGTTCTTGTTCGCCGCCTCCGTTGCGGAGGCGGCGAAACCAAGAATAATGAGCGTCGTCAGCATGACAATACGCATGGCAGTCTCCGGTTCAGAAGCGAGCGCTGAAGCTGGCCATGAACTTGCTGGCTTCTTCGTAGGTGGGCGTGGCGAGGATGTTCAGATCATCCACTTTCTTGGGCTCGCCCAGGATCCAGCCGGAGCCAGAGTATTCGTAGTCGTAGTAGATGTAGTCAAACTTGAACACGAACCGGTCACGGATCCGGTGGGTCAGATAGGCTTCCCAAACGTCGCCGCGGACGCCGGTCTTCGGCCCGAGGAAGTCGTCCTCCGCCAGCGCGAAGTTGAACCAGTACTTGGTGCCGTGGTTGAACTCGAGACCGAGCTTGGTCTTGTTGTTGGCGAAGTTATACCTCGCCCCGGCGTAGTACATCTGGCCGTCTTCGTCATCCGGGCTGTCGAACGGGTCCGAGAACATGCCGCCAAACGGCGTGGTGACGTTGTCCGGATCAGACTTGGAGTAATTCGCGCTGAGGAACCAGTCGAACGGTCCGTCATGCCGCACCAGCACCAGACCGGCGAGATTCATGTTGCCGATGTTGTCGGTGGGCGTGTAGCGGATCACGGCCGGCGGCGTATCCTGCCCGCTGATCGGGTCGAACGGCAGCACGGTCAGGCCGTTGAAGCCATCGCCGATATCCTGGGCCGTCGCCACATTCAATTGCAGCAGGGTGTTATCCGTGTTGAACACATCCCAGACAGCGCCGATAAACCAGGTGTCGTCGAGCCGGTCGGAGGGTGTCAGATATTCGCTGCCGTTGCCCCATTCAGACTCGTAACCCAGTCCGTAGCAGATGCGGAAGGTCGAGTAGTCGTTGAAATGATAACCCCAGGTGATGCCGTCGAACTGGTAGTTGAACAACGCGCCGATCGGCGTGCCGCCGCGCGGCTCATCCTCGCGGAAGTTCAGGGGCGCACCACCGGTTGACGGACGCCGTCCGATCGACAGATACATCGGCAAATCCGCGATGTCGCTCCAGGTGAAGTAGCCCCGCTCGAGCCGGATGATATCCGAGCTCGGTGGCACGCCTACGGTGGTGCCGTCCCAGCCGATCGAGGTCGGCTGTCCATTGAACACCTGTACGTTGCTCGAGTCGCCCCAGACCTTATACATGCCCAGACGCCCCTGAAACACGACGTCCTCGGCCACGTCCGCCTCCATCTCCATGCGCAGGCGGTTGGTGTAGACGATATCGTTGTCATGGTTGTAGCCGGGTATGAAGCTGTCTTGCTGGGATGCGAGCAGTCCAAGCAGCTGCTGGGCGAGCGCCGGATCCATCTGCTGCAGGCCTTCGACCTGCTGTTTGATGAAATCGAAGGAGACGACGTTGTCCAGATAGTAGAGATACTGGTCGTAGTTCTGCTGGATGAACTGGTCCACATCGCTCAGATCCGGCGTCATCGGCGGCTGGCCGGTGGCACCGAAATAGAACAGCGTGTTGACCAGGTCCTTCTGCACGTTGATGCCGTCGATGCGCGGCGCCATATCGATGGAGATGTTATGCGCCTGGGTGCGGAAGTCGCCGCCGAAGCGGATCGCGTCCAGCACGGCGTGTTTTTCCGGTCCTATCAGGCGATCATCCAGATCTTCTACGTCTTCTTCCAGATAGTCGGTGCGTTCCGCCAATGCATCTGTCTTTTCAGCGGTGGCGACGGTCTCGCCTTTCATCTCGTCGACTTGCTTCAGCAGCGTGCTCATCTGCACCTGCAGCCATTCCACCTGCTGCATCAGCTCGTCGACGGTCAATTCGGAGGAATCCGCCCATGCGGACGGTGCCGACAGCGGCAGCGCGATGGCTGCAGCTGTAGTGATAAGTAGTTTGCGTAACATGGTACTTCGCTCCCTGTCAGCCACAGGTCATCGGGTGTTCTGAGTCGGCGGCGCCTTCGATCGAAAACTCGCGGATGAGTTCGAGATCTTCCGGCGAGATGGTCTCGGTGACCGGCTTGCCGCCATGCTTCTCGTCGATAACCGACTTGTGTGTGCGCGTGTACTTCTTGTCGAAGAACCGGGTCCACTGGTCCTGGATCAGCGACATCGGCGTGTACTCGCCGTTGGGCGAGCCTTCTTCGTGACAGCCCTTGCAGTACTCGCGATAGAGTTCCTTGCCGTCCGCACTTGCCGCCGGCGTGGTCGCGAGGGTGCTGAAACCCAGTGCGAGGACACCGACAAACGCGGCCATGGTCAGGTGGAGAGTCGTCTTCATTTCCCTACCTCCTTGCTCGTAATTTTTTGGTGGGATTCGTGTTCACCGGGACGCAGGCACAAAAAAAGGCGCTGGTCCGCTGTCGACCAGAGCCTGGCTGCCCAAGGGCTGTCCTCATCATGTCCTTTTCCCGGTGCGGCGCGCCGGAGAGCTGCGCCGCGGGGCCCTTTCGGGGCCTCTAAATTAGATATGTCTGCATTAGCTGGAACGAATAATAAGTCAGTCAATGGGGAGATTTACTGATCTGGATCAAAGATGGGGAATTCTTTGCGACGCAAGAATCCCTTGTAAAACTTGGTGATTATCGGATTCCCGGGCACGCTGGGAGCGGGCGCAGCCGCCGCTGGACGGGGTGGGGAGGTCGGCCGGGGGGCAGCTATCCGACTAGTGGACCGAGATTTTTTGTCTTAGCAGCGACTCTATCCGCTCGATTTGCGGCGTGGTGCCGAGCCCGGGACCAGGCAGCGGCGGCGCCACACCACCGGGCCCTGCTGCCACATCGGGTTCGCAGATGGCCGATCTTGCCATGGCCAGCGCGGCACACTCGTCCATCCAGGTCAGGCCTTCGGCCCGGGTGCCGAACTGGCGTCCGGCAGCGCCCAGCAATCCGATCTCCTGGCGCGGGGCGCCCAGCAGACAGCCCAAGCCGGCCTCACGGGCCGCGGCGTGAACTCGGCCGGCGCCATGCAGACCGCCGCAGTGTGAGATGCGTATACTGACGCTGTCGCAGCCGCCGGTCTCGGCCAGTCGCTCGACATCCTGCCGGGTTTGCACCCGGCCGGCCGCGATCACCGGGGTTAGACCCGCCGCAGTGATCCGCTGCATGCCCTCGAGGTCCGTGGCGGGCACCGGCTGTTCGACCCCGGCGAGATGGAAATCCGCCATGGCTTTGAGTTGCTGCAGGGCCTGGGCACTGTCCCAGCGCTGCTCCGGGTCGATCAGTATTGCCACATCGTCACCGAGAATCTGGCGCCCGATATCCAGCCGCTGGAGATTGCGCGTCAGATCGACTCCCATCCTGATCCTGACCGATCCGACACCGCGTCGTCGCAGGACGGCCGCCTGGTCACGGACGACCTCGGGATCACTGCCGTCGATCGATCCGCTGTAGTGCACGGAGTCGCGCCGTGGGCGCCCCAGGATCTCGCAGGCGGGAACACCGAATCTGCGCCCGGCCAGGTCCAAAACAGCCAGTTCCGCGGCGCAAAAAGCAGTGAGCTGTAGTGGATCGAGGCCGCCGAGGAGCCGCTGCATGGCCGCGGCGGCCTGCTCGAAATTGTCGAGTTCGAGACCCAGCAGCGGCGGCAGAATCTGCTCGTGAAGCAGGTCTCTGGCGGTTTCTACCGACTCGCCCCTGATGCCGACGCGGGGTGAGGACTCCCCCCAGCCGCACAATCCGCTGTCATCCCTGACCTTTACCAGGAGATTGCGTGCGCCGCTGATGTTGACCGGCAGATCGGGACGACCACCGCCGGAGGGCTGGCGCAGATGCAGGACGGCGATCTCGAACGCGGTCAATCGCATCGTCGCGCGATCACGCATGCTGTCGATGCGTCACTACGGTGCGCCTGGATCGGTCTGCCCGCGCAGATTCGGCATGGATCAGGCACTGTCGCTCCCATCCGATTCCGCCGGGAATGCCGGCAAGTCCGCAGGCGGTGCGGTGGCGTCGGGGGCGGCGGAGGCCGGCGGCTCCGGCGCGGCAGAGAATCGTCGGCCGGTGCCGGCCAGCGCGGATCCCGCGTCCGCGTCCACCGAACGCAGATGCAGGTCGCGCTGGGGGAAGGGGATCTCGATGCCGTTTTCAGCCAGGGCGCGATTGATGGCCACATTGAGCTGGGTCAGCACAGCGAGGCCGTCATTAAAGGCGCACCAGGCACGCAGTTCAAAATCCAGTGAACTGTCGCCAAAACCGTTAAAGATCACAAACGGTTCTGGCTCTGGCAGCACCAGCGGGTTTTTGCTTGCAACTTCGATCAGCAGGTTGATCACCTGTTCCGGATCGGAGCCGTAAGCGACCCCGACCGGGACATGCTGACGCTTGGTCACGTCAGACAACGTCCAGTTGACCACCTGGCCCGAAATGAACTCGGAATTCGGCACGATCACTTCAGATCCGTCATAGGTGCGCAAGGTGCTGGCGCGGACGCCGATGTGGGTGACGCGGCCGAGCAGGGTGGCAACTTCGATGGTGTCGCCCACCTGTATCGGTCGTTCGAAAGCCAGGATCAGACCGGCGACAAAATTATTGACGATGGCCTGCAGGCCAAAGCCGATGCCTACGCTGAGCGCGCCGGCGACGATCGCGAGGCGCCCGAGCTCGAAACCGGCGGCAGCCAGCGCGATGAGAAATGCGATGGTGATGACGCCATAGTTGACCATCATATTGATGGTCGATGGGACGCCTCGAGGCAGCCGCAGACGCGGATAGACGTCCTGGCTCAAAACGAAGCGCAGGAAGCGCGAGACCAACACGCCCAGATACAGCGCGATCACAAAGGCGAGGATGTCGCCGAGCGAGATGGCGAAATTGCCGAACGTAATGTCCTCGCCGACCAGCGATCCGAGCGCGTCGACGATCGGGTCGAGGACGCCGAAGATCTTTAGCGCCGCGGCGAGCCACAGGAGAATCGCGGCGATATCAAGCAGGCGGTTGAATCGCGTGCGAATAATGTCCGATGCCTGGCGCAAGCCGCGGAAGCCTGCGGTCAGCGGTGAGCGCAGCAGCACCTCAAGCAGACCTCGTGCCACCAGCGCGGCGACAAAGATGCCGAGACCGACATAGAGCACACCCAGCGTGGCGTTGGTCAGCAGATAGGCCAGCGCGACAATGCCGACAAAATTGGCAATGATGGAGAGGATCAGAGCCGCAGCGGCGGCGCGGATCACCAGCCGGGACGCCTTATCCCAGGTTCGTCTCATCTTGGCGACTGTAGATCGGATGCCGAACTCAGCGCGCAGCAGCGCGAGCAGACCCAGCGCGGCGACAAACAGCTGCAGCAGCCGCCCTGCCAGCGGCGTGGACGTCATGCTATCGGTGATCGAGTCGATCACGAATACCGCGATCAGCGCATAGGCGCCGAGCCGACGGCGTTTGTCCAATGCGGCGGCCAGCAGTGCCACCAGAGGCAGGGCCAGCAATCCCCGGGCTATATCGAGCAGCGCCAGCGGCGCCCCCGGATACATGGCCCGGGTAAACAACAATGCGATAAACGCGGCAGTCGCCACCGGATATCTGAACAGGTCAAGGGCGTCCGAACTCGGGGTCTCGTCGGCCTTGTACCAGTTACCCAACTGCGAACGGGTGTAGATGAACAGTGCCGAGAGGATCAGGAACAACAGCACATGGGCTGCGACCCGGTCGGGGTTGGCGGCCAGATAATCGCCGGCGCTTGCCAGCGCGAAGCCCATTGACTCGGAGAGCTCTGACTCGACCTGAGCGCCCGCGGCGCCGATCAGATCATCTTCGGTCTGATCCTCGAGCTGATCCGTCGTCTCCTTGTCGCCACCGATAAAGACTGACCAAAGCGGCTCTGCATCGATCTTCAGCAGTCGCTGGCGCTGATAGGCGTCCGCCTCGCGGATACGGTCGAGAACATCGTTGACCTGGAGCACCAGCCGGCTGAGACGGGTCTGTTGGATAAGGCCCCGATCAAGACGACCTTTGATCTGCTGGTCGGCCGCCTCGATGTCCTTGATGATGGCGGAGACCTGAGCGCTCAGCGCTGCGGGCAGCTGCACGTTCTGCCGGTTGTCCCAGGTCTTGGTCCAGGGCTCGAGGAGTGTCGCCAGCTGCGCCCGACTCTGATTCAGCGACGTGGAGCGATCAACCAGGGTCTTCTGCCAGCCGGCGATCGTGTTGCTGGTGTTGGTCCAGCGCAGCTCGAGGTTGCGCAGCCCGCGTCTGGTCAGACTGGGGAAATCCAGCTCAGCCAGTTGTTCGGCGGAAGACTTGACCTCTTCCTCGGCGCCGTCGATCTGCGCGATAACCTGGTCGACGACGGCTACGGGATCGGCCTGCTTGCGGATGCGGCGCAGTTCGGTCCGATCTGCTTCGGCGCGGCTGGAGATATCCGTCACCGGGATCGGTTTGACCTCGGGCGGCGTTGGCGGCGCCTGCGCGGCCGTCGCGTTGGCGTCCTCGGGCGTTGTCTGTGCCCAGACGCCAGGGGCGATCAGCAGGGACAGTGATGCCAGCAGGCCGCAGATCCAGAGACTCCGGATCGACGCCGGTGCGGAGAGACTTCTGGCTCGAAACATGTTCATGGGGACGCTGCGCAATGACCGGTCTGCCGCAAGCCTAGTGAGGAAGTACCGGGCGGGCAAGTTCCGCCGGCAAGACAGGCGTTACACTCGACGCATCGCCGCCGGCGGACTTCCCGGCTGACAAGAAACAAGAGAGGTGACGTCCGTGCACCGTTTGCCACTGATCTACGCGCTGGCCGCAATGCTGGCGGCCGGTCTCTGCGCATGCAGCCCGGACCCCAGTGAGCCCGCCGCCGGGCCCGATATCGACAAGATCGCCCGGGAGTATGTGACGCTCGTGCTCGCCCTGGGTGAGCACGACCCCAACTATGTGGACGCCTACTACGGTCCGGACGCATGGCGTGCGGCCGCGCGCGAGCAGGCTCTGTCTCTCGCCGAGATACGGGATGGGGCTGACGAACTCTCGACCCGGGCCGCCGTCGCCCCAGCCAACGCGGAGGATCCCCTGGCTCCGCTGCGCGGACCATTCCTGGCCAAACAGCTTACCGCCGTGGCTACCCGCGCCGACATGCTGCTGGGGCGGGAATTCAGTTTTGACCAGGAGACGGCAGCCCTATATGACGCGACATCGCCGCCCCGGGAGCAGGCCTATTTTGACCGTATCCTGGCCGAGATCGATGCACTGCTGCCAGGGGACGAGTCGCTGCCGGAGCGTGTGCGGCGCTTCCGGAATCAATTCATCATCCCGCCTGACCGGCTCGCGTGTCGAATTTGTCAGCGATCAGCCGTGGGGGGGCTACAACTGGTTTCAGGGTGACGCCGACAGCCTGATCCAGATCAACACCGATCTGCCGATCTATATCGATCGCGCGGTGGATCTCGGATGCCACGAGGGCTATCCGGGTCACCATACCTTCAATGCCTTGCTCGAATCCCGCCTGGTGCGTGAGCGTGGATGGATCGAGTTTTCGGTCTTTCCGCTGTTCAGTCCCATGTCGCTGATCGCCGAGGGCAGCGCCAACTATGGTCAGAAGATCGCATTTCCTGGCGCAAGCCGGGTCCGTTTCGAGCAAGACGTGTTGTTCCCCCTGGCCGGTCTGGACGCGTCGGACGCCGACCGTTACTACCGGTTGGAGGAACTCCGGGGACGCCTTACCTATGCCGGCAACGAGGCGGCGCGGCAATATCTGCAGGGGCAGATGGAACGGGAGGCGACGGTGGATTATCTCGTGCAAAACCAGCTGGTGACAGTTGACGCCGCCAGCAAGAAGGTCGACTTTATCGACCGCTATCGCAGCTATGTCATCAACTACAATGTCGGCCGGGATCTTGTCGGCGCCTATGTGGAGCGACTGGCCGGCGATGATCCGGAGCGGCGCTGGGCGGTATTTGTCGAGCTGATATCGTCACCGCGTCTGCCATCCGACTTGCTGGAGTAGTGACCGATGAGGTGTTTTCACGCGCGTCCCGGCCGCATGTCATTTGCATTGCTGCTGTTGATTCTTGCAGCCGCCGCCGGCGCTGATACCCAGACCGGGAGCGAAACACCACCACCGCTCACCATGCGACTGGATTATTTCCACACCGGCAACGTCGAGCTCGAAGTCTTTGCGTTTGATGAGCTGGTGGTCGAACCGCTGCCCTGGCCCGGCCATCCGGACCGGGCTGTGGATACCACCGGTCGCGGTGACTATTTCTTTGAACTGGTCGATGACGCCTCGGGGGAGTTGCTGTATTCCCGCGGCTTTAGCTCGATCTATCCCGAGTGGGAGGAGATGGCGGCGGCCGAAGAGCGCTTCAGCACCTTCCACGAGTCCCTGCGCTTCCCGCAGCCCGAAGGCCCGGCACGGGTGCGCGTGCTGCGCCGGGACGGGCAAAACCAGTTTGTGCCGGCCTGGGAGATCCGCATCGACCCGGCGGACATTCTGGTCAAGCGGGCCCCATCACCGGCACGCGCACCGTTATTGACTATCCAGGAGCGGGGCCGACCTGCCGACAAGGTTGATCTGTTGATTTTGGGTGACGGCTACACGCCGGCCGAGATGGCCAAGTTCGAGGCGGATGCGAGACGCATGAGTGCGGCCCTGTTTGCGGTGTCTCCGTTCCGCGAGCGCCAGGACGACTTCAACGTCTGGGCGATGGCCCCTGCATCCGCCCGTTCCGGGGTCGCGCGACCCTCCTCGGGCCTGCAACGTCATTCCGAGCTGGGCACCCGGTACGATGCTTTCCGCAGCGAACGCTATGTATTGACCTTCGATAATCGTGCGCTGCGGGATATCGCGTCCCACGCTCCGTATGAGTTTGTCCAGATCCTGGTCAACAACGAGACCTATGGCGGCGGCGGGATCTATGGCATGTACGCAACCGCTGCGGTCGACAGCGTCTGGGCCGACTATCTGTTCGTGCACGAATTCGGTCATCATTTTGCCGCCCTCGCGGACGAGTATTTCACCTCGCCGGTCGCCTACCAGCCGAAGGAGCCTGATGTCGAGCCGTGGGAGCCGAATGTCACCGCGCTGCTTGAGGGCATGCCGCCAAAATGGGCGGCTCTGATCTCGGGCAGCACGCCGGTGCCAACGCCCTGGCCGAAGCCGGCCTTTGAGGACTACGCCCGGGACTACCAGACGCGCCGGCAGCAGATCCGGGACGCGGGCCGGCCCGAGAGCGAGATGAATGTCTTGTTTGCCGAGGCCCAGGCTTTTTTCGATCAGTTGCTCAGCGACGCGCCCAACAGTGACGCGGTCGGCGCGTTCGAGGGGGCTTACTATGAAGCAGAGGGCTATTATCGGCCGGCGATGAATTGCCTGATGTTTACGCGTTATCCGGTGTTCTGTCCGGTGTGTAGCCAGGCGGTCGGCGAGACCATCGACCTTTACGCCGGACCCCGGTAACAATGCTGTAATACCGGCTTGTCAGATGTCGTAGACCCCTACGTCACCCGGATGGATATTCAGCTGTTTGCAGATCGCCTCGACCGTGCTGCGCTCGGTGGCGCTAAAGGTCTGATCCGAACGGCCGACCGCCACGCACATCCGCACCAGCAGTGCCGCGCCCTCCCGGTCGCTCGCGAAGGCGCCGATCGCTGCCAGCGCCTGCTCACGGCCGCGGCCCGGATCGCGCCGGATCGCTTTCGCATAGTCGTCGTAAAGCGCCACCGCCTGCTGGTGGTCGATACTGCGCAATTCGTCGATGCGCACCAGCACCCGATCACGGGTGATCAATTCGGACAGCCGCTGCTCGTCGTCGGCCAGCGCTACCATCGCACACGCAGCCATGGCCGCGTCGACAAAGCTCTTGTGCCGGCTGCGCTGGCGAATGCCCTCGACCGTCTCGCGCACCAGGTTCAGCATGACGATGTCCCCCAGGAGATGCCCATTCTGCGAGGGCAAGGCTAGCACAGGATCTGTGCCGCATCTGCCGCGATTGCGGACGCAGATGCCGAAGTCGCACCCGAGCCTGGGGGAGCAGAACATAAAGAAAACGGCCGACGGCGGTGAGGCCGTCGGCCGGACGCACTCGCTGACCGACCCGGGGGGATGAGGCGGATCAGCTGCCTCTACGTTGAGTACGGACCTGTTGCCGGTGCTGACTGCGGTGTTCCACGCGGTTTTCCTTGCGGCTGCCGTAACGGTCCATGCGATCGTCGACCCGCTGTCCCTTGCGATCCAGACGTCCATCGATGCGATCGCCGCTGGTGTCGAGGCGCCGATCGATGCGATCGCCCTTACGGTCCAGGCGGCCTGCGGCGCCGTCATAGCCGGCAGCCGCGGCGCGGTCAGCGCGGGCATCCAGGCGCCCATCGATGCGGTCGCCCTTGTGGTCGAGGCGCCGGTCGATCCGGTCACCACGCTGGTCCAGACGCTGCTCGGCGCGATCGCCGCGGGCGTCCCAGCGCTCTTCGATGTTCAGATCGTCCTCGGCCAGGACCTGCGGCGCGCTGACAACAAGGGTCATGAGCACGGCGGTTCTCAATAATTTCATTGACTTATCTCCTTTTTTGTCCGCCGTAGCGGGTCTTCAGGAGATACAACGGGCCGGGTGCGGATCGGTTGACAGGCGGCAGCGCGGATTTAGGACGCGACCACCGGACACGCTATAATTGAGGCACAACAAACGCATTATCAGAGCCATCAGGGGGCAATATGGGCATCGCCAGCACCGTCGACTTCGCACTGACCCTGACCGACGTCGACTTCCAGATCCTCAAACACACCCATTCATCGACCAGCGCCGAAACCGCGCACACGGCTCACATCGCCGAAGAGCAACTGGCCAAGGCCGTGGCGCTCAAGGACGATCTGGGACCGCTGCTGGCGGTGATACCGGCCAGCCACAACCTGGATCTGGATTCTATGCGCAGCATGCTGCGGCGACCGCAGCTCGTGTTGATGTCGGAAGAAGAAATGGGTCGCGTGTTTTTTGACTGCGAGCAAGGCGCGGTGCCCCCGCTCGGACCCGACTACCGGGTGCCGACCATCGTCGACAGGGCGCTGATGAAGATGGAAGACGTGTATTTCGAAGCTGGCGATCATCGCGAATTGGTGCATGTCGATCGCACCAGCTTCCGCAAGCTGATGCGCGGTGCCGAGTTCACCCGTATCAGTCATCCGGCATCCTGACCCTCACCACGTTCGGCAACCTGCTGACGCACCCCGGATGCAGCTGTTCTGCAAACCGGGAAGTGCAGCATTGTGTTTCCTGCATGAGTCGCTAAGCTAGGCGGCGACGGTCGCTCCAGACGACCGCATATGGAGGAGCGCGGCACTGCAGCAATGCGGCCGCCGAGCTGAGTGAAACGAACCGACACCTCTGACCCGGGTTATTACCATCGGGTCGTCGATTGCCAGTGGGCCTGCCCGGCCCATACCGACGTGCCGGAATACATCCGGCTCATCGCCCAGGGTCACTTCAACGACGCCTACATGGTCAACCGGGAATCGAACGTGTTCCCGGGGATTCTCGGTCGCGTCTGCGACAGACCTTGCGAACCGGCGTGCCGGCGCGGCCGGGTCGAGGACAAGCCCGTCGCAATCTGTCGCCTGAAGCGCGTGGCGGCGGATCTGCGCGACGATATCGCCGACCGTTTGCCGCGGATCCCGGCGGCGAAGAACGGCAAACGCATCGCCTGCGTCGGCGCCGGTCCCGCATCGCTGACGGTCGCCAACGACCTGATGCCCCTGGGCTATGCGGTGACGATTTTCGAGGCGCTGGAGAAACCCGGTGGATTGATGCGCTCGAACATCCCTTCGTTCAGGCTCCCCGACAAGGTGCTGGATGGTGAGATCGACATGATCGTCGACATGGGCGTCGACCTGCGGCTGGGCCAACGTATCCAGAGCATGCGTGCGCTGCTGGATGAGGGCTGGGATGCGGTGTTTATCGGCAGCGGTGCGCCGCGGGGCAAGGACCTCAAGCTGCCCGGCCGGGAAGCGGCGGCGGCCAATATCCATATCGGCATCGACTGGCTGGAATCGGTGGCCTTCGATCATGTCGAGCGTATCGGCGAACGGGTGCTGATTATCGGTGTCGGCAATACCGCGATGGATTGCTGCCGATCCTCATTGCGGCTCGGCGCCCACGACGTCAAGGTGATGGCGCGCAAACCACGGGCGTTTTTCAAGGCATCTGACTGGGAGCTCGAGGACGCCGAGGAAGAGAACGTCGAGATCATCGTCAATCACTCGCCGCGCGAGTTCCTGATCGAGAACGGTCGGCTGCGCGGCATGTTGTTCGATGTCATGGAATACGATCTCGATGAGCGCGGCCGGATCCTCGACAGCCGGGTGACCGGCGAGCGCACCATCTTTTGTGACGATGTCGTGCTGGCCATCGGTCAGGACAATGCTTGCCCGTGGATCGAGCGCGATCTGGGTATCGAGTTTGACCAATGGGACGTACCGCTGGTCGACGAGACCACGTTCCAGGCGACGCGACCCGGCGTGTTCTTTGGTGGCGACTCGGCGTTCGGACCCAAGAACATCATCTGGGCGGTCGAGCATGGTCACCAGGCGGCGGTGTCGATCCATCGCCACTGCCAGGGCGAGGCGCTGGAGGATCGTCTGCCGGTCACCATGAACCTGTCCAGCCGCAAGATGGGTATCCACGAGTGGGCCTACGCTAACGACTACAACTCCGCCGAGCGGCGCCTGATGCCGCACGTGGACCTCAAAGAGCGTTTCCGCAAGCTCGACATCGAGGTCGAGCTGGGATTCAGCCCCGAACAGGCGGCGTATGAAGTCCAGCGCTGTCTGAACTGTGATGTGCAGACCGTGTTCACCGACTCTTTGTGTATCGAGTGTGATGCCTGTATCGATATCTGCCCCACCGATTGCCTGACCATGACGGCGGACGGATCCGAAGAGGAGTTGCGCGGCAGGCTGAAAGCACCGGCGGACAACCCCGAACAGGCGCTGTTCGCGTCCGCTCCGCTCAAATACACCGGACGGCTGATGATCAAGGACGAGAACCTGTGTGTGCATTGTGGACTCTGCGCCGAGCGCTGCCCCACCGCCGCATGGGACATGCAGAAGAGTAAGTTCAAGTTCCCCTACGCCGTGGACGAGGACGAGGCATGGCAGAGCCGCAAGCGCCAGACCGCATAAACGACTTCGTCATCAAGCTGGCCAACGTCAACGGCACTGGCTCGGCCAGCGCCAACAGCCTGCTGATGAAAGCCATCTTCCGCATGGGCGTGCCGGTCGCCGGGAAGAACTACTTCCCGTCCAATATCCAGGGGCTGCCGACCTGGTACGAGATCCGCGTCAGTCGCGACGGCTATGTCGCCCGCGCCTCTCATGTCGACCTGATGGTGGCGATGAATGCCGAGACCTACGCGCAGGATCTGCAGGAGGTCAGCCCGGGTGGTTATCTGATCTACGACTCCACCTGGCCACGCAGCCATCAGCTGCAGCGGGAGGACATCACCATCCTCGGTATCCCCTTGTCGAAGATCTGCAACGAGAACTTTGACGGCGTACGCGCGCGGATCCTGATGAAAAACGTCGTCTATGTCGGCGCTGTCGCCGCGTTGCTCGATCTGGATCTGGAGGTGATCAGCGGTTTGTTGGAGCAGTCCTTCGCCCGCAAGCCGAAGCTGGTCGAGGCAAATCAGCAGGCGATCCGCATGGGTTTTGACTACGCCATGCAGCACTTCCAGTGCCCGTTGCCGTGCCGCGTCGAAGCGATGGACAAGACCGCGGACATGGTCATGATCGATGGCAATACCGCTGCCGGCCTCGGCTGTGTCTATGCGGGCGCCACAGTGGGCGCCTGGTATCCGATCACACCGTCGACCTCACTGATGGATGCCTACAAGTCATTTTGCGCCCGTCTGCGGGTCGATGCCGAGACCGGTGAGCGAAGTTATTGCGTGATCCAGGCCGAGGACGAACTCGCCGCCATAGGCATGGTGCTGGGCGCGAACTGGAACGGAGCGCGGGCGTTTACACCGACCAGCGGCCCCGGCATCTCTCTGATGAGTGAGTTCCTCGGGTTCGGCTATTTCGCCGAGATACCGGCGGTGTTGTTCGATGTGCAGCGGGTCGGGCCGTCGACCGGGATGCCCACGCGTACCCAGCAATGCGACATCCTCTCCTGCGCCTATGCGTCCCATGGCGATACCCGTCATGTGCTGTTGTTCCCGGCCAACCCCGAGGAGTGCTTCTATCTGGCGGTGGAAGCGTTTGATCTCGCCGAGCGTCTGCAGACGCCAGTGCTGGTGTTGTCGGATCTGGATATCGGTATGAACGACTGGATGTGCCCGATGCTGCAATGGGACGACGAGTATCGCCCGGACCGCGGCAAGGTGCTGGATGCCGAGACCCTGGAGAACATGGATGAGTTCTGGCGTTACGATGACGTGGATGGCGACGGTATCTGCTGGCGGACGCTGCCTGGTGATCATCCCCGTGGCAGCTATTTCACCCGCGGCTCCGGACACAATGCTGAGGGGCGCTATACCGAAGATGCCGAGGAGTATCAGGCGGTGGTCGATCGATTGTTGCGCAAGTTCGACACCGCCGCGGGCCTGGTGCCTGCCGCCATCGAGACGCCAGCGCGCTCGGCAACGGAGCTTGGTCTGATCTCCTTCGGCAGCTGTGATGGTGCCATCCGCGAGGCATTGGATCTGCTGGAGGCGGAGGGCATCCATCTGCATTATCTGCGTCTGCGCGCGTTCCCGTTCGGCGACGAGGTCCGGTCCTTCCTCGAGCGACATGAGCAGATCTTCGTCGTGGAGCAGAATCGCGACGCTCAGATGCGCCAGCTTCTGATCAGCGAGGGCGGCGCGCGCCCGGAGAAACTACAGCCGGTGCTGCATTACGATGGCATGCCGATCGGTGCGGAGGACGTTATCGAGGGTATCCGCCGGTTGCTGGCGCAGGGAGAGGCCGCATGAGTTTTATGCCCAAGCCGAGGGTCGCCCATCCCGGGTTGCCACGCAACGAACTGGGTCTGACCCGAAGAGACTACGAAGGCGGGATGTCCACCCTGTGCGCCGGCTGCGGACACGATTCGATTACCGCCTCCATCATCCAGGCCTGTTTTGAGCTTTCGATCGCGCCGCACCGGGTGGCCAAGGTCAGCGGCATCGGTTGTTCGTCAAAGACGCCGGCCTATTTCCTTAGTGCGTCCCATGGTTTTAACTCGGTGCATGGGCGCATGCCCGCGGTGGCCACCGGTGCCAATGCCGCCAACCAGGATCTGCATTACATCGGTGTCTCCGGCGACGGCGATTCTCTGTCTATCGGTCTGGGCCAGTTCTGTCATGCCATGCGACGCAATCTCAACATGGTCTACATCATCGAGAACAACGGGGTCTATGGTCTGACCAAGGGCCAGTTTTCGGCCTCGGCCGATGTCGGCAGCAAGGCGAAGAAAGGCGAGCGCAACGAACAACCGCCTATCGATCCGGCGTTGACCGCGCTGACCATGGGCGGGACGTTTGTCGCTCGCAGTTTCTCTGGCGACAAGGCGCAGCTGGTGCCGTTGATCAAGGCGGCCATGCGGCATCGCGGTTTTGCGTTGATCGACGTGCTCTCGCCTTGCGTGACGTTTAACGACCACGAGGATTCCACCAAGAGCTACGCCTTCACCCGACAGCATTATCAGCCTGCGGTGCACACGGACTTCGTGGCGCCGGCGACCGAGATCATGGCTGAGTATGAGGCCGGAGAATCGATCAAGGTCGACCTTCATGACGGCAGTCATATCGTTCTGCGCAAAGTGTCGCCCGATCATGATCCCACCGACCGCGCCAGCGCCTACGCGTTCCTGCGTAAGCGGCAGAAGGCCGGCGAGCACGTTACCGGATTGCTCTATGTGGACGGATCCGAACCGGACATGCACATGCTAAACCACACGGTGCAGGTGCCGTTGAATCGTCTGGAATGGGACACGCTGTGCCCGGGTTCCGAGGGTCTGGGCGCGATCCTCGCGCGTTATCGCTAGGCGCTCAGTCTGCGCGCGGTAGTCGATAGCGTCCGGCGGGGCTGTATTCCACTCGATAGACCGGCGCTGCCGGCGTGTCGCATGACCCGGTCAACGCCGCCGCGCGCAGCAGATACCAGTCATGGCGATGCGCGTAACCCAGATGTTGCGCGCGCTCGGGATTGAAGCATGGTTCGATATCAGTCTCCCGCAGCACCAGCGCGCGATCCGGATTCCGTCCCAGCCAGGCCAATGCATCCGCCATCTCCTCTGCCTCGACGTTGCGCCGGTAACCGAAGTGCACCAGCGGGCGACTGGCGTGGAGCAGGAACTGCTCCTTCCAGCGCACCAGGCCCAGGGTCTCGTCCCGCTCCAGCAGAGCCTCTGCCGCACGCGGGATGTTGCTGCCGGAGCGCAGCGCGTTTGCCACCGGGAACACGACCGCGCCGTAGCCGATCATCAGTATCGCCACCATCGCAATAACACCGATCGAGGCGCGCCGAAGGCGGCACACCGCCAGGATCGCCATCCCCGAGAGGGACCAGGCGGCGAACAATCCGCGCAGCGTGCCGGCACTGGCGCCGGCCTGCTCGATCAGATTCGCTGGTGGTCGTAGTGCGAACGCGGCGCAGGCCACGGTCACCAGCCCGACAAAGATCAGCGCCAACGTGCGTACGCCGGTCCGCGTCGACAGGCTCCGCGCCCATGGTGCGACCGCCAGTGCCAGTGCCGGTACCGCCGGCAGCAGATAGACACCGCGTTTGCCCGGCGTGGCGCTGAAAAAGGCCAGCACCAGCAGGATCCAGCACAACAGCAGCAAGACCGGCGTGGACTCGCCGCGGAAACAGGCGCGCCAGCGTGGCCATAGCCAGGGCGCTAACACCACCGTGGGCAGCCACAGCAACGGGATCACGTTGGTGAGGAAATACCATGGCGGCTGGATATGGCCCCAGGACCGGGCATAACGCTCCATGGTCTGCTTCATCAGGATGTTGTCCCGATAGGCGGTCAGATCGGGGTCGAGACTGTTCCAGGTATGCAGCAGCATCGGCAGCAACCACAGGCCGATGGCCGCCAGCATCACCAGCGGTCCGGCGAACCACAACAGTCGCGGACCGGACGGGGTCTCGATCCAGCGTCGTCGTCGTGCCCAGACCCAGGGCAGCAGGATCAGCAGCGGCAGGATGCCGACGCCCTTGGTAATGATGCCGAGACCGGCAGCAGCCCAGCCGGCCAGATACCAGCCCCATGCTGGCCCCAGCAGCAGATGCCTGAGCAGACCGTACAGCGATAAGGTGGTGAAGAAACACAGACTCGCGTCGATCTGCGCGCTGTGAGCCTGGAGTGGAAACTGCAGCGTAGTCAGCAGCACCAGACCGGCGGCTACCGCGGTGTCCCGGTCCCAGAGCCGGCGCGCCAGATCGAACACCAGCCAAAGCACGCCGAGGCTGGCCAGCATCGAGGGCAGCATAAAGCCCACGCGCAGAGAGCCGGTGAGCCAGGTGCAGACGGCGACCAGCCACATAAACAGCGGCGGTTTGTCCGGATACAGATCGCCGCCGACGCGTGGGATCAGCCAGTCACCGCTGATCAGCATGTCGCGGGCGATCAGCGCGAAGCGGGGTTCGTCGGGCGCCCAGGGATCACGCAGCCCGAGACCGGACATCAGTACCGCCGCGCCGAACAGAAACAGCAGCAACACATGGCGGCTCGTGGTCGTTCCGCTCCCATAACCGTTCGCGCCGCTCATGTCCCCTTAGCTCCGCTCCGTGTCCGGCGTGTGTTCGACCTCTGATGGCAGCAGAGAATAGTCCGGAGGACAGCGACGGATCAGCCAGACCACACCAAACAGATCGACGATACCGGCCCACAGACGATCGAGGATGCCGTACTTGGATCGACCCGCCTCACGCGGTCGATGCCTGACCGGTACCGAGATCACCTCACCTCCGGCACGGCGGATCAGCGCCGGCAGGAAGCGATGCATGTGATCGAAATAGGGCAGCAGCAAAAAGGTGCTGCGCGAGAACACCTTCAGACCGCAGCCGGTGTCCGGCGTCTGGTCGCGGAGGATGCGCTGGCGTACAGCATTGGCGATGCGTGAGGCCAAACGCTTGATCCAGTGGTCCTCGCGCCGGACACGATGGCCGATGACCAGCAGCGACTGCGGCGGACAGGCCGCGCGCTCCACGGTGTCTATCAACGAGGGAATGTCGCGGGGATCGTTTTGTCCGTCGCCGTCCAGGGTGACGATGCGTTCACGGCTTGCGGCGATCACGCCGGTCCGCAAGGCAGCGCTCTGCCCGCAGCGCGAGCGATGACGCAGGTGCCGGATGCGGCCATCCGCCTTAATCAGCCCGGCCAGCACGGCGTCGGAGCCGTCATCACTGCCGTCGTCGACGAACAGCAATTCGAAGTCACATCGGTGTTCCAGGACCTCGCGGATCTCTTCGCTCAGCCGCGCGATGTTGGCGGCCTCATTGAACACCGGCACCACGACCGAGACCGCGGGCGCTCGAAGATCCTCGTCGATGGGATGGGTTCGGTCCATTGGATCTGAGGATCGTCGGCAGGGACGACGGAGTCCGCGCCCGGATCAGGGCGCCTCGACGCTCACCTGGAAGGTCTCGCTCGCGAGCACCGTGCCATCCTCGTCGAGGATGCTCACCTCCCATTCGCCGGTCTGTTCCGCCAGGATCTCCTTGCTCGAATAGATCGGCCACGGATCGCCGGCCACCACGAACGGCAGCTGAGTCAGGGTCGTGCCCTCACGTTGCCAGCGGTGGGTGACGCGCATCCCGGTCATGGCGCTGGCTTCGGTGAAGAAATACACACGCCGTGTGTCGCCCGCGGCGATGGCGATGGGCGAGACCAGTTTGTCAGTCGGTTGCATATCGGCCAGCCCGCTGGTCAGCTGGGTGCGGACCGCAGGCGCGGATGGTGCAGCCGGCTCAGACTCTGCTTCTGATCCGGTTGCCTGTTCCGGGGGCGCGACGTCTGATGGTTCCTGACTCGGCTCAGCGCCCGGCTCTGCTGCCGCTTCGTCGAGGTCTCCGTCTTGCTGCGTAATCACCGCCCCCGGCAACGCATCCACCGCGGCATCCGTTTCCTCCAACGCGTCATCGATGGTCTCGCCAGACGGTTGGTCGGCGATCCCGGCCGAGCCCTCGAGATCCGGCAGGTCTGCTTCGCTGGCAGTGGCAGCGTCGCCGACGGTTTGTCCCACGGAGGTGTCGAGCGTTTCGGGCGCTGGCGCCGGGTCGTCCGTCGCGCCGCTGGTCTCGGCGGCCGGGTCCGTCGCTCCGGCTTCGACCGGCGGATCGTCCGTCGCTGCGGCCAGGGCGGTCGGCGATTCAGTCTGGGGCGATTCGGCACCGCCAGACCCGTCCGTATCCGGGACCTCGACTTCCTGCGCGGCGTCCTCTACGGCCGCGTCGGTGGCGCCATCGACGCTCGCTCCAGCTTGATCGGTTGTGGCCAGCGCCGCATCGGCGGCTACCGGCAACGGTGATTCAGAGCCGGGTGGCGTATCTGCGTCTGCTGTGGCTGACGGCGCAAGCGCGTCTTCCCGCATCGGGGTCATCGGGCTGTCGGATGCGGTGCTTGCCGCGGCGCTGGTCGCCGGTGCGGGTTCGGCATCCGCCTCGACCGACGCGACCGGGGGCGTCATTTCCGGCGCTGACGAGCGGTCGGTCAGGGTCCGGACAATCAGCGCGATGGCGATGCCGCCGATCACGGCGCCAGCCGTCAGCAACGCGAGCTTGTTCCGACTCATGCCGCGGGCCCGCTGGCGCGAGCCACCTTGCTGCAGCTCCACCGCGACGATCCGACGGCTCTGGGATAGCGCTGCCTGAGCCTGGGCGTAGTCCATCTCCGGGAACAGTCCGATCGTGCGACGGCGCACGAATCCCTCATAGGAATAGACGTGGACCCAGGCCTTGACGCCGTTGGGGAACACGCTGAAAACCAGGTTCTCACCCACCGGCGTGTCGTAACGCCGCTCCTTGGGCGGGAGATCCTGGAGGAATTCGTTGCTAAACGCGGTCATTGGCTATGCGCACTCCCTGCCACCACCGTCAGGCTCACGGTAGCGGCAAGACCCGGCTACTTCAATCCTGCGTTGCCGCCGCAGTGCCCGATGGGCACGGATCCGCTTCGAACAGCACTTCCAGTTCGCGCTGCGCGTCCTCCACCGTCTGGATATGTTTGCCCTCGTCGTGGAGCACCGCGTGCTCCTCGGCCAGCAGCGCCTCGTCGTGCTCGCGGAAACGCGCCACCGTCCCCCGCGCCCGGTCCGGTGCATCGCCCAGGCTCTCCAGCACCGCGGTAGCCATCTCCAGGCTTGAGCCATAGGTCTCTCGCATGATCAAATCCGCGCCCAGATCCATCAGCTTATGGGCATGGTACCGATCCCGGGCCCGGGCGAATATCTTCAGATGCGGATAATGGGTCTTCAGGTTGCGCACTACCTTGAGCGAGGGTTCCACACCGTCGACAGCGACGATCACCAGCTCTGCCTGCTCGGCCCTGGCGGCTCGCAGCAGGCCGAGATCATTGACGTCACCGAAGTAGGCCTTGTTGCCAAACTTGCGCACGATCTCCAGCTGTTCCATATCGGATTCCAGCGCGGTGAACGGGATGCCGCGCACATGCAGGATGCGGGCGATGATCTGTGCGAAGCGGCCGATGCCGGCGATGATGATCTTGGGTTCGTCATCGTCGATGGTGTCGAACTCAGGCTGCGCGGTGCCATCCTGTTTATCTTTGAACAGACGCTCCTTGGCCAGAACCAGCAGCGGTGTGGCCACCATGGTCATGGTGACCACCAGGATCAGCAGATCTGCGACCTGGGCTGCCAGCAGGCCCTTGGCCACGGCGGCGGCGAAGATCACAAACGCAAACTCACCGCCCTGAGGCAGCACAAATGCCATATCGCGGGCGGCAGGAATCGGCAGGCCGCCGGCCCGGCCGAGTGCAAAGAGGACGGCACCCTTTATCGCAAGCAGTGCGGCGGCCAGCGACAGGATCAGCAGCGGTTCCGCGGCGAGCAGGGACAGCTCGGCCGACATCCCCACAGCGACAAAGAACAAGCCCAGCAGCAGGCCCTTGAACGGCTCGATCTCGGCTTCCAGCTGATGCCGGAACTCGGAATCGGCCAGCAGCACGCCGGCGATAAAGGCCCCCAGCGCCATGGAGACGTCCACCAGATACATCAGCAAGGCGGCGCCGACCACGGTGGCGAGCGCGGCCGCGGTGAATACCTCGTGACCGCCGACCGACGCCGCCAGCCGGAAAGCCGGTCGTAGCAGGTAGCGGCCACCGACGATCAGCGCGATGATCGCCCCCAGCTTGAGCATCACGGTTCCGGCACCGCCGGCTTCGCCCGCGTCGGTCGCCAACAGCGCGAGGACGGCGAGGATCGGGATTACGGCCAGATCCTGGAACAGCAGGATAGCGAAGGTGGATCTGCCGTATTGCGTTGTCAGGTCCTTGCGCTCGGCCAGGAACTGCAGCACAAAGGCGGTGGACGACAGGGCCAGGCCCAGACCGATGACGATGGCGGCGCTGAGTCCCTGGCCGAGTACCCACGCCAGCACCGCCAGCGCCACGGCGGTAATCATGACCTGGGCAGTGCCGAGACCAAACACGGCCCGGCGCATCACCCATAATCGGGATGGTTTGAGTTCCAGGCCGATGATAAACAGCAGCAGCACCACGCCAAACTCGGAGGCATGGAGCACGCTGTCCACGTCTTCAAACGCGCCAAGACCGTAGGGGCCGATCGCGATGCCCGCCGCCATATAACCGAGCACGGAACCGAAACCGAACATGCGGAACAGGGGCACCGCAACACAGGTCGCCGCCAGAAAAGCAAACAGCTCGGTCAGGGTCAAGATCGGTCTCCGGGTGGGCGAGGCCGTAACATAACCGACCGGCGGAAAGGCAGCAAAGATGCCGTATAAACCTCTCGGCGCCCGCTGGCGTCAAAGGCATATACCGTCGTTCTTCACGCTGGAGAGATCATGAGACATCACACTGCAAGCCTGTGCGCGCTGGCCCTGGCAACGACCGCTCATTTTTCGGCTGTGGCCCAGGCGGAGGACATCAGCCGGGAGTTCGAAGTGGTCGACGGCGGCCGTCTGGAGATCGACCTCGAGTCCGGCGGTATCAAGGTCCAGGTCGGCGAATCCAATATGGTGCGGGTCACCGTCCAGGTCCGGGGCGCCAATGCCGATCAATTCGAGCTCGATTTCGACCAGCAGGGCGAGGAGATACGCGTCCGCGGCCGGACCCCGGGCAAGCACAAACGCTATAACAATCGTGACCTTGCGGTTGAGGTCCGCGCCGAGGTGCCGAAACGGTTCGATCTGAAGCTGGATACGTCCGGCGGCAGTATCGAGGTCGGTGACGTGGACGGCGAGGTGGACGCGGACACGGCTGGCGGCAGTATCTTCATCGGTCGCGTGACTGGCCCGGTCAGGGCCGACACCGCCGGCGGCAGCATCGAGGTTCTGGCCAGCGTCAAGGACGTCGATGCGGACACGGCTGGCGGCAGCATCGATCTGGGCGAGATGCAGGGATCGATCAAGGCCGATACTGCCGGCGGCTCGATCCGCGTCGAGCGCGCGCTGGGTCCGTCACGGCTGAGTACCGCCGGCGGCAGCATCACGGTCAAAGACGCCCGCGCGGGCGTGGATGCGGACACGGTCGGGGGCGGCATCAAGGTGGACTACACGGCGCAGCCTGCCGACCACAGCAGCCTGAGCACGACCGGCGGGTCGATAACCGTGGGTCTGGCGGAGGGCATCGGCTTCGACCTCGATGCCAGGTCAGATAGCCGTATCCGCTCTGCGTTTGCGGTGGACGATGACGAAGACGACCCGAAACGGCTGCATGGGCGACTGAATGGCGGCGGTCCGGAGCTCGAGATCGACAGCAGCGGACGGGTGCGGATCGAGAAGCGTTAGCCGGTCCGGCTCAGTCCGCGCACCAATCGATCAGGATCTGCGCCAGCTCCGGTCCCGCGTCCTCCTGGACAAAATGACTGGCACCGGCCAGCTGCTGATGGGGCTGACCCGCGGCGCCTGGCACATGAGCCTGCAAAGGGCGATCGGCGCGGCCCAGGATCGGGTCCTTTTTACCGAATGCGGTCAGGAACGGCTTTTGCCACTGGCCCAGCGCGTCCCATGCGCGACGATTCGCCGGCACCGCCGGATCGTCTTCCTCGGTGGGCACCAGCTGCGGGAACGCGCGCGCGGCTGGTTTGTAAGCGCTGGAAGGGAAGGGGGCGTCATAGGCGGCCACGACCTCCGGTGGCAGGTGGGTGGCGCAGCCGCTCTGCACGATCTTGCCGATCGGGAACAACGGTGAGTAACGTGCGAACGCGCGCCAGACCTTGAAGGCCGCGGGTACCGGGCGATCAGCGATCGGCAGGAAACCGTTGGCGACCATCACCCGGGCAAAGCGCTGCGGATGTTCCGCGGCCAGCCGCAGACCGATCAGCGAACCCCAGTCCTGGACAAACAGGATGATGTCCTCCAGCCCGTTGGCCTCGATCCATTGCCAGGTCCAGTCCACGTGGCGGGCATAGCTGTAGTCGGACATCGCGCCGGGTTTGTCCGAGCGGCCAAAACCGATCAGGTCCGGCGCCACCGCGCGGAACCCGGCGGTGGTCAGCGGCGGGATCATCTTGCGGTACAGGAACGACCAGGTCGGTTCGCCGTGCAGCATCAACACCACCGGACCACTGCCGTCCTCGACATGGGCCATGCGCAGCCCGTCTATCTCCGTGTAGCGCGGCGTATACGGAAAATCCGGAATGGCGCTGAATCGGTCGTCGGGCGTGCGCAGTATTTTCATCGCTCTGTTACCTGTCTGGTCTAAGCGGATTCGGCCATCTGGCGGCGCAGCTGCGCCTTGGCCAGTTTGCCGGTGGCGGTGTGCGGCAGCTCGTCGACAAAGCGCACCGTATCCGGTATCCACCAGTCGGCCACTTTACCCTTGTACCATTCGATCAGCGCTTCTGCGTCGACAGCCGCGCCGGGCTTTCTCACCACCACCAGCAGTGGCCGTTCGGACCATTTCGGGTCGGCGATGGCGATCACCGCCGCTTCGGCGACGCCAGGATGGCTCATCGCCAGATTCTCGAGCTCGATCGAGCTGATCCATTCGCCGCCGGACTTGATCACGTCCTTTGACCGGTCGGTAATCTGCATAAACCCAAGCGGATCGATGGTGGCGACGTCGCCGGTGTCGAACCAGCCGTCGGCGCCGTGCGCTTCATCGTCGTCGCTGTGGAAATAACTGCCACAGACCCACGGGCCGCGTACCTGCAGACCACCGGGCTGTTCTCCATCCCAGGGTAATTCGGCGCCGTCGTCGTCAACGATGCGCATCTCCACCCCGAACACGCCGCGTCCCTGTTTGCGGCCGATGGCCTCGCGTTCGGGCGGCGTCAGCGACTCGCTGACGCGTGTCGGGCTGTTGAACACGCCCAGCGGGCTCATCTCGGTCATCCCCCAGCTATGGTGGACGCGCACGGCGTGACGCTGCTCGAAGGCCTCGATCAGCATCGGCGGACAGGCGGCACCGCCGACCACGATGCGTTCCAGACTCGGGATCTCGCGACCGCTATCCTGCAGATACTGCAGCAGGCCCAGCCATACGGTCGGTACGCCCATGCTGCAATTCACCTGCTCGTCTTGTATCAGCTCGGTGAGCGCCGCCGGGTCGCCCATGCGCGGACCGGGCAGCACCAGATGGGCGCCGACCATGGGACAGGCATAGGGCAGACACCAGGCGTTGGCGTGAAACATCGGTACGATGGCCAGCACCGTATCGCGGTTGGCGAGGTTCATGCAGTCCGGCATGCAGGCGGCGTAGGCATGCAACAGGGTCGAGCGATGGTGATAGAGCACGCCCTTGGGATGTCCGGTAGTCCCGGAGGTGTAGCATAGCGCGCTGGCCGTGGTCTCTTCGAGCAGCGGCCAGTCGTAATCGTCGGTCTCGGCGCCGATCAGCGTTTCATAGTCGATGGCCTCAGGCAGGGTGCTCGCAGGCATCCGCTCGGGGCCGCACAGGAATACCACCCGTTCCAGCCTGGGCAAGCGCGGCGCGAGCCCGTCGAGCAGCGGCGCGAACATCGGGTCGGCGAAGATCCAGCGGTCCCCGGCATGATCGGCGATATAGGCGATCTGGTCCGGGAACAGCCGGGGATTGATGGTGTGGCAGACCGCGCCCGAGCAGGAGCTCGCGTAATAGAGTTCGAAATGGCGATGGTCGTTCCAGGCCAGCGTACCGACGCGGTCGCCGGGTGTCGCACCGAGCCGCGCCAGCGCGTTGGCGAGCCGACGGGCACGCCAGAAGGCCTCTGCATAGGTGTAACGGTGAGGCTCGGGATCGGCGCTAACGGAGATGATTTCGCTGGTCGGAAAATTACGCTCCGCGAAACGCATGATCTGCGTGATCAACAGCGGATCGTCCATCATCAGCCCGCGCATATCGCCCCCGAAAAAATCATCCCTGGGAGACAGCCAAGTCTGGCGGCGGCGGCAGACCTTGTCCAGCCGCCGCCCGGGATCCGGCGGATCAATCTTCTGGTTTGCGGAACGTCAGCGTAAAGCGATCGCTCTCACCGATGGCGAGATAGCTGCTGTTATCCGCGTCCGCACCCATGGCGAGGGTGGGTGGCAGCGTCCAGACGCCCCGAGGATGATCGGCGGTGTCTTTTGGGTTGGCGTTGATCTCGCTGCTGGCGACAAATTCAAAGCCGGCCGCGGTGATCAGGTCGATGGCCCGCTGCTGATCGACATAGCCGCTACGCGCCAGCGGGTCGATCTCGGCCCCCGCTTTGGCCCGGTGATCGATCACGCCGAGGATGCCGCCGGGTCTGAGCACGCGGTACAGCGTCTCCAGCATGTCATCGGTCTGACCCCAGGCCATCCAATTGTGCAGATTGCGGAAGGTCACGACCATGTCGTAGGACGCGTCATCGCCGATGGCGGTCTGGCCGGGCGGCCACAGCGACACCACGTCGACGCGATCATAGACCTCGGGATCCGCGGCCAGCTTGTCCTGAAACGTCTGGTTGGCGCTGAGCATAAAGTCGCGGAACTGATCGGTCTGGTCACCAAAGATCGCCACCGTGAGCTGGCCATCCTCGCGCAGCAGCGGCGCCAGTATTTCGGTGTACCAGCCGCTTTTGCCCGGCCAGATCTCAAGCACCGACATATCCGGCTCGATGCCGAAGAAGGCCAGGGTCGGCCCCGGGTGACGAGAGACATCACGGGCCGCCAGCGCCGGCGTGCGCTGGGCACCGTTTACCGCATCGACGATCGCCGGCGATGGCTCCGCCGCCGATACCGCGCAAGCGAGGCTCGCACTCATCGCCAGCGCAGCCGCAGTCAGTGGTTTGTTCATGTCGATCTCCTTGATCCGGTATCAGCAACGATGACTCACGGTGCCGGCGCCGAAATCGGGACGGCCGCTGGTCGGGCAAACCGTTCGCCAAAAAAGTCTCCGGGGTTCCACGCGGGCCGCGCGCGATCGTCGGCCACCGCCCTGATCATCAGATAGTTCGCCAGGGTAAAACGTTCGGCCGCGGCGGCATCGAACGGCAGCTCGAGCTCATCCGACGGCTTGTGATAATGGGTCTGCAGGAAATGCATAAATCCGGCGCCGCCGTCCATGGCCGGATCCGGCGAGCTGAAGCCAGGCATCAGATACAAAGCGGGGATTCCGCGTTTTACAAAGGAGTATTGATCGCTGCGCACGAAAATAGTCTCTTCGGGCAGCGGATCCGGCGCCAGCTCGAACCCGGCCGCCTGTGCCGCCCGGGTCGCCGGCCCGATCAGGCTCGAATGTTCGGCGCCAAACGCGACCATATCGGTCGTTTTGTAGGCAAACACCGGCATGTCCAGATTGATGTTGGCGACCACCTGGTCGATAGGCACGGTCGGATGTTCGGCGAAGTAATCCGAGCCGAGCAAGCCCTTTTCTTCACCGGTAACTGCCAGGAACAGGACGGAGCGCGCCGGTCGCGTCTCTGCGCGGGCCATCGCGCGCGCCACCTCCAGCATGATCGCGATCCCGGTCGCGTTGTCGTAGGCGCCGTTGTAAATCGTGTCGCCGTCGTATTCGGCGCCAACGCCGATGTGATCGAGGTGACCGGTCAGGACAACGTACTCATCGGCCAGCGCCGGATCCGAGCCGCGCAATATCGCGGCCACGTTGTACGCCTTGTGCGGTATCTGTTCCGAGCGTCGCGACAGATTTACGACGACCGGCAGCGGCATGGCTCGGGGCCGGCCGGCAGCAGCATCGTCATAGAGCTGCTCCAGCGTCATGCCGGAACCAGTCAGCAGCTTCTCAATGCCTGCCGGGCTGAGGGTGGCGCCACCCCGGATCGGCGGGAACAGACCCTGCACGTCGCCGTTGGCGTTGACCCAGCGCATACCCGTGAAGCCGGAGGCCTTGACGGTACTCTCCCAGGGCTGACGTTCCGCCTGCTCCCGGGTGGGGAAGCTGAGGATGCCGATGGCGCCGCGACGGGCGGCGTTTTCTACCTTGGAGCGGCTGGAATAGTAGGCCCGCTGGTGGCTGGCGAAGGCCTCGGGCGCGCCGCTAAACCAGGCGACCACGTGGCCATTCACATCAAGATCCTGGTAGTCGTCATAGCCCAGTTCCGGCGCGGTGACCCCATAACCGACAAAGGTCACCGGCGCGTCGATACGCGTTTCGGCATCGACATAGCTGCCGCCCAGCACATAGTCCTCATGCCAGACCATGGGCAGCTCATCACCGCCCGTGGTGCGCAGCGTCGTCGTTGCGCTATCTGCGACCAGCCGGCCTTCCACCGTGTCGAAATACTGGAACCAGCTGTCTTTGTCACCGGCGGGTTCGAGTCCGGCCATGGCGAAGATGGAGGCGACGTAGCGCGCGGCGAGGTCGTAACCCCGGGTGCCTGTATTGCGCCCTTCGAGCAGATCGTCGGCGAGAAATTCCACGTGGGCGCGCAATGCCCGGGCGTCGAAGTCAGGCGGCGCGGTTGCATCGTCCGCGCGTGCGCTCAGCGGCAAGGCGGTCAGGGCAATCAGCAAGACAGTCGCGCTAGTTTTTATCATCGAGCATTTCCTGGAGAGGCTATCGCCGGGGCCGGGCTATTGCGGTAGAGACAGTATCGCGGGCGTGCGGTTCCAGGCTTCGGCATCGCTGGCCGATCCCCGCTATAGTTCAGGCGGCAGCTTAGCAGAGTGTCAATCGGTGCCCGGAACCTGATGATTTACGAATACTTGCGACGTCCTGAGGTGTGGATCCTGCTTATCGCGGGGGTGGCCTGGATCGTAACGGCCGCCGATCAGAGCCTGCCGGTCCTTGTGCTTGGCGCGATCCCGGGTGCCCTGATGCTGGTGGGCGGGGTGGGCACGCTTATGTTCCCGGGTGAGCGCGGTCTGACGCGCAGCGCCGGTCTTGGTGGCCTGCTGGGATTGCTGATGGCCGTCCCGGTACTGCTGGTGGCGACCGGCACCGCGATCTGGCTAGCCATCCTCGCTGCGGCCGCTCTGGTGGCGGCAGGTTTGCTGCGGATCAACCATATCGCGGTGCCGGAACAGATCGAACAACCGGACCCCGGCGTCCGCGGCGGTGCCGAGGTCGGATTGGACGAGGCGGTGCTGGGTTTGACCTCGGTGTTGATGCCACCCTTTGCGTCCGGCGAGCAAGCCCGGATCGCGGCAGAACTGGAGCATGCGCTGGCGCTGTTCGAGCGGCGTGGGTGGCTGGACGACCCGGCCGATTATCATCCCGCGCCACCGCCGCTTGAAGACGGTGAGATACAGTCGAGCCGCGCCCGGAGCGCCGGCTGGGATTACGAGGCCATGCGTTTTGACAGCGGTTTTACACCGCAAGAGGACACGCCGGGCAGGGATCGCTATCTCGGCTATGAGCCTTGCCGCGAAGCCCACGCGTGGGTGATGCGTGGAGCGCCCGACGCGCCCTGGCTGATCTGTATGCATGGTCTCGGCATGGGCGTGCCGTGGATCGATCTGAAGGTTTTCCCGGTCAGTCTGCTGCGCGAAGAACTCGGCTTCAATCTGTTGTTCCCGGTGATGCCGATGCATGGCCCACGCCGGCGTTTCGCGGTGAGTGGGAGCGGCTTTATCGTCGGCGACGTGATGGACACGATCAACGCGGTCAGTCAGGCAATCTGGGACGTGCGCCGCTGGTTGAGCTGGCTGCGCGCCACCGAGCCCGGGCCGCTGGGCGTGTTTGGCGTCTCCATGGGCGGCTATACCGCGGCCCTGCTGGCAGGTCTGGAGGATAATCTCCAGTGCGCCATCCCGGGTATCCCGGCCACGGACATCGCCTCGCTGCTATGGTGGCACGGCAGCACGGCTGCCATCGAGGAGTCGGCGCGCAAGGGTCTGACCTTGAGACGGGCAGCGCGCGCCTACCGCGTCATCTCTCCGCTCGGCGTAACCCCGCTGCTGCCAAAGGCGAACCGGCATATCTTCGGCGGCACATGGGACAGCTTTGTCCCCGCCCGCGGAGCACCCAGATTGTGGGCGGATGGGGAGCTGTGCCACATGCTCTCGTACGCCGGTGCCCATCTCACCGCC
>CAMYOC010000001.1 GCA_947259915.1 uncultured Gammaproteobacteria bacterium | reverse complement strand
GAGACTTTGGGCCGCATCCTCGATGACCGGTATGTTATGCGTTTGGGCTATCTCATTAATCCTATTGTAGTCGGCACACTGGCCGAAGAGCGATACTGGAATGATCGCCTTCGTGTTGGGTGAGATTGCCCGGACCAGGTCATCCGGATCTATGGTGTACGTGTCTAGATTGATATCGACGTAGACCGGCCGAGCCCCAAGCAATGCGACAGTCTCGGCCGTCGCGATGTAGGTGAATCCCGGCGTGATGACCTCATCGCCAGGGCCGATGCCGAGCGCCATTTGGGCGATTTGCAGTGCGTCTGTGCCATTCCCGCAAGTAATGCAGTATCGAGTACCGACGAATTCGGCGAGTTTCTTTTCAAGCTCATCCACTTCCGGCCCGAGTATGAATCGACCATGCTCGAAGACTCGATTTAGACGTTCTTCAAGGCCGGCAGCGATCCGGGATCGCTGTGCTGCGAGATCAACAAACTCCATCATTATTCCACTCTGTTTAACTCGTGCCCATTAATTTCGTAGACGACCCCGGTACTGGGACATCGCCATCGACCCTGACCTTGCAGCGGAAGTGCGATCCGATCCCCATGCTCACTCATCCAGCCGATCTGCCGCCCTGGTATGCCGACCACGAGCGCATAGTCGGGTACATTGCAATTTACGACCGCGCCTGCGCCAATAAACGCGTACCGCCCGATCGTAACGCCGCAAATGATGGTGCAGTTCGCGCCAAGGCTGGCTCCCGCTCCCACATGGGTGTCGCGATACTCGTCTTTCCGCTCGACCAATGCCCGTGGATTGTAGACATTCGTAAACACCACGCTCGGACCACAAAAGACGCCATCATCAAGATGTACATTGTCGTAGATAGAGACGTTGTTTTGAATCTTGCAACGATCTCCGATCGTAGCGCCACTGCCGACGAATACATTCTGGCCAAGGCTGACGCTCTTCCCAATCCGGGCTCCGCTGCACACATGCACGAAATGCCAAACTCGCGAACCTCCACCTATGTTCGCTCCGTCGTCGATTACGGCAGTTTCGTGCGCCTGATAATTCATTCCGTTTCTTTCCCAAAGCCGACTGGCGATCAAAGGCGATCTTGATAAGCACGGGTGTCACATCGCCGATGATGCCGCGTGCCTTCGAGCAATTGGACGCTAACGGCGTAGCGGCCGAAACACGTTGAAACCAGAGCACAGTATGAGTCTGAGAAGCTGCATCCATAAATGCCGTAGAAATTGCTTGGGTGTGGGCTGCCGCCACCTACAATCGGCTTTGGCCGCGAATCGTGACATTTTATAGCGCAGCAAATCCAGAGCCAGGCTAGCAGCGCTCGGGTTTCCTGAATTCATTCGACCGATGCGACTGCCGGGACCTGCTTGACCCATCGTTCTTGTCAACGGGTTGAATCTCGAAGGGCGTGACGCACAAACACAACAAATAGCGAGAGCATGCCAGCAAGCAGAAAAGCGGTGACAACAATCAGCGTTCTTCTCGGCCGGGCTCTCTTATCGGGCGGTTCGGGAGGATCAATGACCCGGAACGCAAATTCATCATTGCCCCGGGCCAGCATGAGTTTTTGCAACTCGTTCTGCAGCAAATTGCCAATGGATTGCTGCAGTGTCACGATGCTATTTTCCGACAGCTCTTGTGTGAGAAAAGACACATTAGCCTCGGCTTCGCGGAGAGCACGGTCGCGCATCCTTCCGTTGATCTGGCTAATCAGCTCCGCAGCCCAAATGGAGGCGATGTTCGGGTCCGTCCAGTAGATGCTGAGCGTGATTTGCCCGGTGTTGCGATCTTCCTGTATGCCCAGCACATTTTCGTGGAAAAATCTGACGGCATCCCGAATGTCGATGCTAGAGACTGACTCAGTTTCGAGTGCTTCGACACTTGCGCCTTCCGGGAACTTCGCAAATGTCGTCAAGAGATCATTGGCGCGAATAAACTCGCCGGCGAAATCGCGAGAACGCAGCACCGCCAGGGCTTCCCCGCGGCTGCTGCCCCCATCGAGATTATTGAGGCCGGCCAGAGCCGCAAGGCCGCCTAGTTGTCTACCAAGGCCGGGCTGGAGCCCCTCGTCGGCGAACATCAATACAGCATGCGCCCGGTACCACTGGGTAGCCATTAACGAATACGTCGTAGCTGCTAGAGTTATGCTGACAGTGATCAACAGCACCAACCACCGATCTCGCCATACGACCCTCCAAAGATCCAGCAGCGTGTATTCGGCTCTTACGTCGTTTGCATCAGGCGCTTTGCTCATCGAAATGCCGTCCTCGTTTCCGAGCTTTGACTGCTGTATTCCCTTAACCAGTTAGGATCCGATAGGAAGAAGGAGGCCGGCCAATCCCCTGGCTGCCAACGCATAGTAGAGTTCCGTGTATCTGCGATTTCGGGAGGGCCTTCGACCAAACCACCGATGATAATGGCTCCAAGGCGACTTGTCTTGCCTGCCTGCGTTGGATACTACTGAGCACACAGCTAGAACGTCAACGGAACAGGTCTTGACTCCTTGATCTCAAACGCGTCTCAGACCAAACGAACAACCGGGGGTTAAATTGACATCTACTCTTGGACGGAATGTGCCGATGACGTCCGAAGATTCTCTGCCAAGGCAGGACCATCGCCTATTTTCCTGTGGATCAGGCCTCGCAATCGGTCCATTTGGAGGATTGCCATCTCAAGCTCCCAGGGACTACGGATGTTGGGCGTCTCAAATAGCCTCCTGCGGTAAATAGGTAAGCCGAGGAGGCTCGTGGAGACGCCGAGTCTCGAGCACGGGATGCTATGAAGTATCTCAACTGATGGGCAGCATGGCGCCGTGATTCTCCCCGGAATAGGGAGACTTTCAAGACAGCCGTCAACGCGCGTGCGAGACGACACGAAAAGACAGGGGGTGACCGGGATTCTGGGCTCAACGACTGATTCGCCTGTCGGGGCACATTCCGGATGAACCAAGGTTTGTCTCCGCTAGTCCTTGAGAAAAAGAAAGGGGCATAGGTCCCAGGCAGGAATGAGAGTCGATCAGAAGGCCGCCGATATATAGACTGGTCATAAAATCGGGTCCCATTGCCATATAAGCAAAACTAATTGCATATTTTACATATGTTTGGGACACTCCCAGCGAATTGAACCGGAGGCGAGGCAATGCAGCTCAGTCTGGACGAGCTCGGCAACAAAACGCGCGCGTACCTGATAAATCTGCCGAGGTTGGCCAAGAGGCTGCTGATGATTGTCAGCGACCTTTTCTTTATCTCCTTAGCTCTGCTATCTGCTTTCGCCGCGACCGCTGGGTCTGGCGCTCAATCGAGCTCGATTCCTTGGGCAGTGATTTTCACAGCAGCGATGCTTGCTGTCCCGGTTTTCTGGGCCCTGGGGCTGTACCGGGCTGTTGTCCGTTTTCTGCGTAGTCGGGCGATTCTCTCCGTGGTTCTTGGCGTTTCGTTGAGCGCGGCCATCCTTCTGGTCTTCTCTGTCACGAGAGGTCCGATGCCAATCGGGGCGGTGCCGGTGTATTGGGCCTTCGGCATTCTCTACGTGGCCGGGTCTCGTTTCCTTATGCGGGATTTCCTGCATCGCCTGGGCGGGGATACGGAAAATGTAATTATCTACGGCGCCGGGGCCGCAGGAGCCCGACTTGCCAACGTACTCTTGAGTAGTAACGAGTGCGTGCCTGTTGCTTTTGTTGACGATTCTCGTGCTATGCACGGCAGCGTTGTGAGTGGGGTCCGGGTCCGCTCGCCGGCGGACTTGCCCAAGTTGCTGGCGGAGCAAAACGTCGATCGTCTGCTGCTCGCCATGCCTTCATCCTCACGGCGCCGCAGACGGGCGGTCCTGCGTCAGCTCGAGCACAAACCGCCCGATATCCATGACCTGGTCTCGGGGCGCGCCCGCCTGGATGAATTGCGAGAGGTCGAAGTAGAAGACCTGCTAGGACGAGACCCGGTGCCGCCGCGGCCCGATCTGTTCAACGCCTGCATAGAAAATCGCAGTGTGCTGGTCACCGGCGCCGGCGGCTCGATCGGTTCAGAGCTGTGCAGACAGATCGTGCGTCAGAAGCCAACCCGTCTCATCATGCTTGAACGATCTGAACTCGCGCTATACGGCATCGAACGCGAGTTGCGCAGCATCATCGAAGATCGCGATCTGACAGTCGAGCTGCTGCCGATCCTCGGTTCGGTGCTTGATCAGCCATACCTCGAGCGCATGCTGCGCTCATTCCATGTCAGCACCGTCTATCACGCTGCGGCCTACAAACACGTGCCCCTGGTCGAGTACAACATGTCAGCGGGTGTGCAAAACAACATCTTCGGAACGTTGAGAACCGCGCTGGCTGCCGAGAAGGCGGGCGTCGACAACTTTGTGCTTATCTCGACCGACAAGGCGGTCAATCCCACCAACGTGATGGGTGCCACCAAGCGGTTCGCCGAGATGCTGCTGCAAGGTATTGTCGCGCGCGGCAGTCAGATGAGGGCCTGCATGGTCCGCTTTGGCAACGTCCTGGAGTCCTCGGGCTCGGTGGTGCCATTGTTTCGCGAGCAGATCCGTGACGGCGGTCCGGTCACCGTGACTCACCGGGATATTGTCCGCTACTTCATGACCATCCCCGAGGCGGCTCAGCTGGTGATCCAGGCCGGGGCCATGGCGCAGGGTGGCGAGGTCTTCCTGCTGGATATGGGCAAGCCGGTCAAGATCGACGATCTGGCCCGCAAGATGATCCGGCTGATGGGTCTCGAGGTCGCTGACGAGAACAATCCGGATGGCGATATCGAGATCCGGTATACAGGCCTGCGGCCGGCGGAGAAGCTCTATGAGGAACTGCTGATCAGTGGCAATGCCACCGGGACCGAGCACGAGCGGATCTGGCGGGCGAAGGAACACTCGGTCTCGTGGTCAGCCATCGAGGTGGCGATCCGCAATCTTGAGACCGCGATCCGGGATCACAACTGCGAGATGATGTCCGAGGTGCTCAGGGACACGGTCGATGAATACATGCCCCCCGGCGGTCTGGTCGACCGGGTCTGGCGCGCCAGCCATCCGGTGGCGGCCCGCTCCGGCTCGGTCGTGTCGCTGCCGACGCGGCGCCAGGACGGTGACGAGATAGCCTGAGACCCAGGTCCGGTTTTCCGACCGGTTCCGGGCTAAAATCCCTCTCTTGAGCTTCGTTTTGCGTTCGATCCTCGGAGGTTCCAGTTGAAAATCACGGTATTTGGATCCGGCTATGTCGGCCTGGTCACGGGCGCCTGTCTGGCAGATGTCGGCAACCATGTCGTCTGCGTGGATATCGACGCCGGCAAAGTCGAGCGCCTGAGCAAGGGCGAGATCCCGATCTATGAGCCGGGGCTCGACGATGTGGTCAAACGCAACCACGAGGCCGGGCGCCTCCAGTTCACGACCGACATCAAGTCCGGTGTGGACCATGGTCTGTTCCAGTTTATCGCGGTCGGTACGCCGCCGGACGAGGACGGTTCGGCGGACCTGCAGCATGTGGTGGCCGTGGCGCGCAGCGTCGGCGAGCATATGGACGAGTACCGGATCATCATCGACAAATCCACCGTGCCCGTGGGGACCGCAGACCGGGTGAGGGACGAGGTCGCGGCCTCGATCAAGAACCGCGGCGTGGATCTGGAATTCGACGTGGTCTCTAACCCCGAATTCCTCAAGGAGGGTGCCGCGCTCGAAGACTTTATGCGTCCCGATCGGATCATTGTCGGTACCGACAATCCCCGGGTCACCGAGCTGCTCCGCCTGCTCTACGAGCCGTTCAACCGTAGCCGTGACCGTTTGATCGCGATGGATATCCGTTCGGCGGAGCTGACCAAATATGCTGCCAACGCCATGCTGGCCACCAAGATCAGCTTTATGAACGAGCTGGCCAACGTGGCCGAACGGGTAGGCGCCGACATCGAACAGGTGCGTATCGGTATCGGGTCGGACCCGCGGATCGGGTATCACTTTATCTACCCGGGCTGCGGCTATGGCGGCTCGTGCTTCCCGAAAGACGTCAAGGCGGGGTGTTGTTCGACAAGATCCATGCGTATTTCGACGGCGATCTCACGGGCAAGGTGGTGGCCCTCTGGGGGCTCGCGTTCAAACCCGATACCGACGATATGCGTGAGGCTTCCAGCCGCGTGCTGATGGAAACGCTGTGGGAGGCGGGTGCGTCGGTGCGTGCGTACGATCCGGTCGCCAGCGATGAGGCCGCGCGCATCTATGGCGAGCGGTCGGATCTGACGCTCTGCGAGTCGGCGGACGACGCGATCGACGGCGCCGATGTACTCGCCATCGTCACCGAATGGCGGGAGTTCCGCAGCCCGGATTTCAGCCGCATCAAGACACTGCTCAAGCACCCGGTGATTTTCGACGGCCGCAATCTTTACGACCTGGCGATGGTGCGGCCGCATGGCTTTACCTATTACGCGATCGGCCGTGGTGACTCGATTGCATCGACCTGAATTGTGAACTCCCGCTTGGCGTTAGCGGCAAATCTCGACTAGACTGGGAAGTCATCTAACTGGATTAAGAAGGTCATCCAAGTGATTGTTCCTGTTATTCTTTCTGGTGGTTCCGGATCACGCTTGTGGCCACTGTCCCGCGAGCTCTACCCGAAGCAACTGCTGCCGCTGGTCGGTGAGCGGACGATGATTCAGGACACGCTGATGCGCCTGAAGGGCCTGCCCGGTCTGGCGCCGCCGGTGATCGTCTGCAACCAGGAGCACCGTTTTCTGGTGGCCGAGCAGCTGCGGCGTATCGACGTAGAACCCGCGGCAATTCTGCTGGAGCCAGAAGGCCGTAATACCGCGCCGGCAGCCGCGGTGGCCGCGGCCCGGGCCCTGGAGCAGGGCGAACAAGGCGAGGATCCGGTTCTGCTGGTCCTGCCTGCCGATCATGTGATCCGTGACGTGGCGGCGTTTCACACGGCCATCCGGGCCGGCGAGAAACTGGCCCGGGACGGCGCCCTGGTGACTTTCGGTATCGTCCCGGATCGCCCGGAAACCGGGTATGGGTATATCCGCGCCGAGAGCAAAGACGGGCCGTCGGCCGTGGCCGAGTTTGTCGAGAAGCCCGACGCCGGGGCCGCTGAGAAATACTGCGCCTCGGGCGACTACTTCTGGAACAGCGGTATGTTTATGTTCCGTGCGTCCCGCTATATCGAGGAACTGCGCCGCTTTGACGCCGATATGGTTTCATCCTGCGTCGATGCGGTGGCTCAGGCCAAATCTGACCTCGATTTTATCCGTCTCGGTGACGAGGCGTTCGCAGCCTGTCCGGCAGATTCCATAGACTACGCGGTGATGGAGAAGACCGACGCCGCCATGGTGGTGCCGCTGGATGCCGGCTGGAGTGACGTCGGTTCCTGGAGTTCGCTGCATCAGGTTTCGGACAAGGACGCCGCCGGCAACGTTAAGGTCGGCGACGTGCTGGTCGAGGACACGCGCAACTGCTACCTGTATGCCTCGGACCGCCTGCTCGCAACGGTGGGTCTGGATGACTGTATCGTGGTCGAGACCAAGGACGCGGTGCTGGTGGCGCCAAAGGATCGTGGTCAGGACGTCAAGAAGCTGGTTGAGGCGCTAAAGCGCAGCGGCCGCGGCGAAACCGCGCTGCACCGGGAGGTATTCCGTCCCTGGGGCAGCTATGACGGTATCGATCACGGCGACCGTTTCCAGGTCAAGCGCATCACGGTCAAACCCGGTGCGGTGTTGTCGCTGCAGATGCATCATCACCGCGCCGAGCACTGGATCGTGGTCGAGGGTACCGCGCGGGTGACCCGCGGCGAGGATGAATTCCTGCTCGGCGAAAACGAATCCACCTATATCCCGATGGGCACCACCCATCGTCTGGAGAACCCGGGCAAGATGCCGCTGCATCTGATTGAGGTTCA
This sequence comes from uncultured Gammaproteobacteria bacterium, assembly GCA_947259915.1. Taxonomy (GTDB): domain Bacteria; phylum Pseudomonadota; class Gammaproteobacteria; order Steroidobacterales; family XN24; genus CAMYOC01. Next base: position 24,264 of record CAMYOC010000001.1, on the reverse strand, counting down.
GTCCGGCGCTTATCTGGGTGAAGACGATATTGTGCGTTTTGAAGATACCTACGGCCGTGTCGGCAACGGCTCGGACGATTCGAAAAACCAGGAATAACGCCGCACGCACGGGTCCGGGCGACAACTGTTGTCGCCGACGGGCAACGTGCGACAATGGGGTTCAAACGCGCCGCACTACACGGGGGGAGTGTCGTGTTCCGGCAACTCAGCTGTTTCAAGGCCTATGACGTCCGCGGGCGGATCCCGGACCAGCTGGATCAGGACGTGGCCCGGCGGATCGGCCGGGCTTTCGTGGCGGCACTGAACCCGCGCAAGGTGGTGGTCGGCCGCGATATCCGCTTGAGCAGTCCGGCCATGGCCAACGCGCTGGCCGCCGGTCTCACCGACGGCGGCGCGGATGTGCTGGATATCGGCCTGTGCGGCACCGAAGAAGTCTATTTCGCGACCTCTCATCTGGCCGCCGATGGCGGCATCATGGTCACCGCCAGCCACAACCCGGCCGACTTTAACGGCATGAAGTTTGTGCGCGAGGGAAGTCGTCCGATCAGCGGCGATTCCGGGCTGGACGAGATCCGCCATCTGGCGGAGCAGGGCGAGTTCGAACCGGCCGCCCGACCCGGACGGATGCGGCGCTTTGATCCCTCGGCCGCCTATGTGGACCACCTGCTGAGCTATGTCGAGCGGGATGCGCTCAAGCCGCTGAAGATAGTCGTCAACGCCGGCAACGGCGGCGCCGGTCTCGTCATCGACCGGCTCGAGCGGCATCTGCCGTTTGAGTTCATAAAGATCCATCATGAGCCCGACGGTACTTTCCCCCACGGTATCCCCAACCCGCTGTTGCCGGAGAACCGTGGCGCCACATCACAGGCCGTGATCGACGACGGCGCCGATTTTGGTATCGCCTGGGATGGTGACTTTGATCGCTGTTTCCTGTTCGACGAGCAGGGCCGGTTTATCGAGGGCTATTACATCGTCGGTCTGCTGGCTGAAGCTTTCCTGGTCAAGCACCCGGGATCGAAGATCGTCCACGATCCGCGGCTGACCTGGAACACCATCGACATCGTCGAGCGTCACGGCGGGTCGCCGGTTGAGAGCAAGACCGGGCATGCGTTTATCAAGGAACGGATGCGGCTCGAAGACGCGGTCTACGGTGGCGAGATGAGCGCCCATCACTATTTCCGGGATTTTGCCTACTGCGACTCGGGCATGATCCCCTGGCTGCTGGTCGCGGAGCTAATCTCGCGCAGCGACCGACCGCTGTCGGCGATGCTGGCCGAGCGGATGGAGGCTTTCCCGGCCAGCGGCGAGATCAACCGCGAGATCGCCGACCCGGCCGCAGCGCTGGAACAGATCCGTGAGCGCTATGAGGCCGAGGCGAGGTCACTGGCTTTTGTCGACGGTCTGTCCATGGCGTTTGACGATTGGCGTTTCAACCTGCGCTGTTCCAATACTGAGCCGCTGGTGCGTCTGAACGTCGAATCTCGCGCTGACCAGGCACTGATGGAGGCGCACACGGCCGAGATCCTTGCTCTGCTCGATAAGACACAATAAGCGGCACACCGCCCGCCCCGGCTTGAGCCAAGAGCCCCCTGCAGGCACCATACGCCCCCGATCATGAGCGACTCCATTACCACCCTCGGAATCTCCGCCTATTACCACGATAGCGCGGCCGCGCTGGTCCGTGACGGGCAGATCGTGGCCGCGGCCCAGGAGGAGCGCTTTACGCGGCGCAAACATGACCCGGATTTCCCGGCCAATGCTATCCGCTACTGTCTGGAAGAGGCCGGTCTAGCCCTGACCGATCTGGATCACGTGATCTTCTATGACAAGCCGCTGATCAAGTTCGAGCGACTGCTTGAGACTTACCTCGCCTATACGCCGCGGGGCCTGCAATCGTTCCTTACCGCGATGCCGATCTGGCTCAAGGAGAAGCTCTACCTCAAGTCCACGCTAAAGTTGGAGCTGGCCAAACTCGGCGATTGCGACAAAGAAGATCTGCCACGACTGCTGTTCTCGGAGCATCACCAGGCCCACGCGGCCTCGGCTTTCTATCCCAGCCCCTTCGAGAGCGCGGCGGTGATGTGTCTGGACGGTGTCGGCGAATGGGCCACGGGCTCGACCTGGCTCGGCCAGGGCGCGGAATTGAAGCCCCTGTGGGAGATCGATTTCCCGCACTCCCTCGGGCTGCTTTACTCCGCCTTTACCTATTACACCGGCTTCAAGGTCAATTCCGGCGAGTACAAGCTGATGGGTCTGGCGCCCTATGGCGAGCCGCGTTTTCGCGACCGGATCTTTAACGAGCTGATGGACGTCAAGCCCGACGGCACCTTCCGGCTCGACATGAGCTATTTCAATTACTGCACCGGTCTGACCATGACCAACGCGCGCTTTGACGCCTTGTTCGAGGGGCCACCGCGTTTGCCGGAATCGGACATCACCCAGCGCGAGATGGATCTGGCCGCATCGGTGCAGGTGGTCACCGAGGAGGTCGTGCTGCGTCTGGCCAGGACGCTGCAGGCCGAGACTGGCGAAAAGAATCTGTGTCTGGCCGGTGGCGTGGCGCTCAATTGCGTGTCCAACGGCAAGTTGCTGCGCGAGGGTCCGTTTGATCAGATCTGGGTGCAGCCGGCGGCCGGCGATGCCGGTGGCGCGCTCGGTGCGGCGTTGCTGGCCTGGCACGAATACGAGCAACAACCACGCACCCCGGTCGTGCCGGACGCGATGTCCGGGTCCTATCTCGGACCGGTCTTTACCGCCGCCGAAGTCCGCGCGGGGCTGGATGGCTTTGACGCCAAATACCGGGAGCTGGACGAGCCGGTTTTGATGGACGAGCTTGCCGGTCTGCTCGAGGCGGGCAAGGTCATCGGCTGGTTCCAGGGCCGCATGGAGTTCGGGCCACGGGCACTGGGCGGGCGCTCGATCGTCGGCGACCCGCGTAACCGCGACATGCAGACGGTGATGAATCTGAAGATCAAGTATCGGGAGTCGTTCCGGCCGTTCGCGCCCTCGGTGCTGGCCGAGCGCGTCGGCGATTATTTCGAACAGACCAGCCCGAGCCCATACATGCTGATCGTGGCCGACGTGGCGGAAGACCAGCGGATTGAAGTCGGTCCGCAGGATGCGGAGTTGACCGGGCTGGCCCGGCTCAAGCTGCCGCGATCGAAGATCCCGGCGGTCACCCATGTGGACAACTCGGCGCGGATACAAACGGTCCACGAAGACACCAATCCGCGCTACTGGAAATTGCTCAAGGCCTTCGAGAGCCGCACCGGCTGCCCGGTGCTGGTGAACACCTCGTTCAACGTCCGCGGCGAGCCCATCGTCGGTACGCCGGAGGACGCCTACCGCTGTTTTATGCGCACCGAGATGGACGCGCTGGTGGTGGAAGATTGCCTGCTGCTCAAAGAGGAGCAGCCGCTGTGGCAGGAAGCAGAAGACTGGCGCGAGAAGCTGGAGCTGGACTGATGTCGACAGCAATGCACATGTCCGTCGTTCGATCGATGCCCACCAGCCGGGGCGGATCCATACCCCGGATCATCGCGGATGCAGCAAGTGGTCGATCATGAGCAAGACGCCCCACGTTATCCCGAAAATTGATCGCGCCGGGCTGCGCCAGTTCGGTCTGATCATGGCCGGCATGTTGCCGCTGATCTTTGGGCTATTTCTGCCGTGGCAGTTTGACGGCGCCTGGCCGATCTGGCCCTGGGTCGCCGGCGCGGTGTTTCTGCTCTGGGGGCTGGCGGCACCGGATTCGCTGCGGCCGGTTTATCGGGGCTGGATGCGTTTCGGCCACTTTATCGGGCGGATCGTGACGCCGATTATCCTGACCGCAACCTTTTTTATCGCGATTTTCCCGACCGGCCTGATCATGAAGCTGGCCGGCCGCGATCCGATGCACCGGCGTTTCGAACCCGATGCGGACACCTACCGGGTGCCCAGCCACGCCACCGGCCGCGAACGGTTGGAAAAACCCTTCTGATTCGACCAGCAGCTGCGGATGGACTCAGTGCGCCACCTCCGGACTTCCTTCATGCAGCTGGCTTTCTGACAAGGGCTTGCGCCGCCAATCAGGCTCCGCCTACTCCTTGCCGACGAAACGCACCCGCAACGCTTCTTCCAGATCCACCGCCTCAAGTTGTTCGTTGACAAAGCGCAGGCTGTCGTCGATCTCTGGCAGCATCACGTTCTCCAGCGCGCGGGCCCGCCGTTCAGTGCGGGTATATTCGTCGATCAGCCGCTCCAGATTGGTCTGGGCGGCGGCCATGTGTCCCGCCGCGGCCAGCAGCGCGGCGAAGGCGCTGCGGCAGGCCTCGGCTTCAGCAGAGGGCAATACCGGCGGGTCAGATGGATCGCTATGCGCCTCGGCGTCACCGGGCTCCAGCAGCTCCACGCCGAGGAAGCGATGGGCGTTGAGCGGCTGTGTCCAGTCCTTCATCCGCCTACGCGGATAGACTACCAGCCCGTCAAAGCCGTGGCGGAACACCGCGGCCGCCAGCGCGCTGTTTGCCTGCGCGTTCAGGCTCAGGTACTCGTCACGCAAGCGTTCCCAGGCGGCGAGCTGGCGCAGCATCTCCTGGGCCACGATCATGCGTTTCTCGTCCAGGAACTCGTAGCCCTCGCGGATCAGATCACGCTCGTCTTTCAGCTCCAAAAAAGCGCTGCGGGTCGGCGAGACTTGCCGGGCGTCAGGCATCCGCGGTCTCCCGGCGGATGTGCTGCGCGATCTGCTCGTCGCTCAGCCGGGACAGCTCGGCCTCGGGCAACAGACGCAACAGGCGCCAGCCCACGTCCATGCTCTCTTCCAGCGTGCGCGGGCCGTCCTGGCTGACCAGCTTGTGTTCGAACGCGTCGCCGAATTCGAGATAGCGACGGTCGGTCTCGGACAGGCCCTCCTGACCCATCACGCTGGCCAGTACGCGGACCCGGGTGGCCCGGGCATAGCCCGCGAACAGCTGATGCGCGAGATTGGGATGATCACGATGGGTATAGCCCTTGCCGGTGCCTGCATCCATCAGCCGCGACAGGCTTGGCAGTACCGCCACCGGCGGGTAGACACCCTTGTGGTCCAGGTCACGGGCCAGCACGATCTGACCCTCGGTGATGTAACCGGTCAGATCCGGGATCGGATGGCCGATGTCCTCGCCGGGCATGGTCAGGATCGGTAGCTGGGTCAATGTGCCGGGCAGACCCTTGATGCAGCCGGCCCGCTCATACAGCGACGCCAGATCCGAGTACATATAGCCCGGATAGCCCTTGCGGCTGGGGATCTCACCGTGGCTGGCGGAGACCTCGCGCAGCGCCTCGCAATAGTTGGTCATGTCGGTGAGGATCACCAGCACATGACGGCCTTCGGTAAAGGCCAGATACTCGGCCGCGGTCAGCGCATAGCGGGGCGTGAGCAGACGTTGTGTGCTGGGTTCGTCGGCCCGGTTCAAAAACATCACCGTGTGCTCCAGCGCGCCGCTGGATTCCATCGCCAGCCGGAATGCTTCGGCGGTGTCGTGGGGAACGCCGATACCGACAAAAACAATAGCGAATTGTCCCGCCGCCTTGCCGCGCAGCCGCGCCCGCTGCGCGATCTGTGTGGCCAGTCGATCGTGAGGCAGACCCCCGCAGGAAAACAGCGGCAGTTTTTGTCCACGCACCAGGCTGTTCATCAGATCGATGGTGGAGATCGAGGTCTCGATAAAATCCCGGGGCAGGGCGCGCGCTGTCGGGTTGATCGCCAGACCGTCAATCCGCATGCGTTGTGCCGCCGGGATCGGCGGGCCACCGTCCAGCGGCTGACCGACGCTGTTGAACACGCGTCCGAGCAGGCCCGGTCCGACCGAAAAGCGCAGCGGCTCAGCCTTGAGACGGATGCGGGTGTCTTCGAGCCCGAGCCCGGTGGTGGACTCCAGCACCTCGATAATCATGCTGGCGTCGTCCAGCGCGGCGATCCGCCCGACCCTGGGCGCGCCGGTTACACCGAGGATCTCGACGGCTTCGTTGAGCCCGACCTGCGCGCCGCGCTGCACATAGAGTAGCGGGCCTTCGATGCGCCGCACGGCGCCGTTCAACATCAGTTCACCGCGCATCTTTGTCGGCTCCTTTGAGTGCCGCGAACTCGTTGTCGATTTCGTTCCAGATGGCCTTGGACTCGTCCAGCGCTTCCTCGGCCATCTCTTCGCCCAGGCGGCGCAGGCGTCTGAGTACCGGGACGCCGGCCACGTCTTCGACGCTGGAGCCGGCCTCGATCGCCTCGCCGGCCCGGTCGATAAAATGCATCAGCAGTCGCAACATCGCGGACTGGCGGGCCGGCGAGCAGTAGCGATCGATTTCCGAGAACGAGGACTGATAGAGGAAACCCTCGTTGACCAGATCCGCGCACAGCAGGGTCAGTTGTTGTGCCGGCGGCAGCGCATCCTTGCCGACGATGCGCGCCATCCGCTCCAATTTTTCCTGTTGCTCGAGCAGCGTCAGCAGCCGCTGACGATGGTTACGCCAGTCCGGGTTGCCCTGTAATTGCCACCAGCGCGCCAGTACATCCACGTCTTCCGCATAGGAGGTCAGCGGATGGATCGCCGGATAAAAACGCGCCTGGGCGCGGTTGCGATCCAATGCCCAGAAGCTGCGCACATAGCGTTTGGAATGGCTGGTGACCGGCTCGGAGAAGTCGCCGGCCGGCGGACTGATCGCACCGATAATGGTTACCGAGCCCTCGTCGCCGCCCAGCGTTTTGACCCGGGCCGCGCGCTCGTAGAATTCCGCCAGACGCGAACTCAGATAAGCCGGGTAGCCGGATTCGCCGGGCAGTTCGCCGAGCCGTCCAGAGACTTCGCGCAGCGCTTCCGCCCAGCGGCTGGTGGAGTCGGCCATTAACGCCACGTGCAGACCCTGGTCGCGGAAGTATTCCGCTACCGTGATCGCGGTGTAGACACTGGCCTCACGCGCCGCGACGGGCATGTTGGAGGTGTTGGCGATGATCACCGTGCGCTCCATCAGCGGCCGCCCGGTGCGTGGGTCCTCCAGGGTCGGGAACTCATCCAGCACCTCGGACATCTCGTTACCACGTTCGCCGCAGCCCACGTAGATGATTACGTCAGCGTCGCACCATTTGGCCAGGCTCTCCTGCAACACGGTCTTGCCGGTGCCAAAGCCGCCGGGGAGCGCGGCGCGGCCACCCCGGGCCACCGGGAAGAGTGTGTCGAGGATGCGCTGGCCAGTGACCATCGGCGCTTCCGGGTTCATGCGTTTGGTCACCGGGCGAGCCCGGCGCACCGGCCAGTCGTGGATCATGGCGAGCTCATGGCGCTTGCCGGTGTCGTCTGTCAGCACGCACAGGATCTCGGTCTCACTGTAGGCACCGGCCCCGACAATCGATGCCACGGTGCCGCGGATATCCGGCGGGACCAGGCAGTGCAGTGCCGGGCCTTCGCGCTCGATATCACCGAAAAAGGCGCCGGATTCGAGCTGTTGGCCGATACTGACGGTCGGTTTGAACGCGAGTTTTGCGTCCCGGCGGCCGACGGTCCCGGTGGCGTAGAAATGCACTGAGGCATCGGCCAGGGGTCGCAGCAGACCATCCATGATGCGTCCGAGCAGCCCCGGACCCAGCGGCACGGACAAGGGCAGACCAGTGCCGGTAACCGGGTCGCCGGGCTTCAGACCGGTCGTGTCCTCATAAACCTGAGCGGTGAGCAGATTCTCGTTGAGCTGGATCACCTCGCCCAGCAGCTTGCGCTCGCCGACCTGTATCGCCTCGTGGACGTGGAAGCGGCCGTCCACCAGAGCCTTTAACACCGGACCGCCGATCCAGCGGATCGCAGCTTCAGCCATGTTTTCTCTCCACGGCGGGTGCGGCTTGTTCGCCGTAGATCTCCGCCAGTAATTCACTCGAGAGTTCGTCGGCGCGGGCCATGAGCCCGGCGATGGTCATTTCCAGACAGGCGGCGCCACGCAGGATCCGCAGGCCGCCCTCGATGTCCGGCACCGCCCGGATGGTATCTGATCGGTGATAAGCCCGGTGATCCAGGCTTCGTCGATGCCCTCCGGATACTGCACGTGCCAGTTACCGGGCTGCAGAATCCCCTTGGCGTCGTCGATCACGGCCCGCACCCAGTCTGCCCGCGTCTCCGGGTTGTCCCAGCGGATCCGCAGAGCCTCGCCAAGCAGCGCGCGCCCCCGTTCCAGACGTTCCACGTCCACGGCCTGTTGTCGGCGGCGCTGACGGGAGGCGAGGGCGGCGCGGGTCTTGTCCAGGGTCTTGGCCCGCTGCTCGCGTTCCTCGCTCACGGCCTGATGGACCCGCTGGAGGGCCTGGCGCCGGGTCTGCGCGAGCAGCTCGCGGGCGCGTTGATGCGCCGTGTCCAGCATGGCCCGGCGGCGTGTCTTCACATCCAGCGCGATGCCGTTGAGCATGGTGCGGACCTGATAGCCCAGTACGCCTTCGAATTCGGTCATGATTCGACTCCCAGAGCGCTGCGCACCCGGTGCCCCATCTCCGGCAGCGGCATGGTGGAGCGGGCGTCCGGCACCACCGCCACCGGCGGATTGGCCGCGCGCACGGCACGCGCAAATTCTCGTTCCGGCAGCAAGGCGGCTGCCGCCGTGGTGATGACGATCAGCGCGGCGTCTGCCTGTCCGCGGTCGAAGATCACGGCCACGTTGTCACGGTCACCGGGTTCGACCAGCAACACCCGGGCCCCGGCGAGGCGGAACCCGGCGCCGGTCAGCTCGTCACCGATAAACCAGGGCACGCTCATCTCAGCCCAGCCGGTTCAGGATCAGGATCGAGACGATCAGACCGTAGATGGCGATACCTTCTGCCAGACCGACCACCACCAGCACGCGGCCCATCAGCTCGGGCTTCTCGGCCAGCGCGCCGACCGCCGCGCTGCCGACATGCGCCACGGCATAGCCGGCGGCGGCCGCCGACAGGCCGGCGGAGGCGGCGGCGGAGGCAAAGCCCCATTGCACAATGTCCGGATCGATGGCCACCGCGGCGACCACCTCCTCGGCCCAGGCGGCGCCGGGGAAGGCCAGCAACAGCGTGCCGGTCACGGCGGCGATGGCGACCACCACCGATGCGCCGATCAGGAGTGTGGCGGTTAATTTCATGACGCTCTCCTTTGATGCTCTTTGGTCGCCTCCTCCGCCCCGGCAGGCTCGTCAGGGCTCGGCAGGGGCCTGAAGCGGCGCCCGCTGGAACGGAGGAAGCGTATGAAGAATTCGAACAACACCAGACGGGTGGTTTGTATGCCGACCACCAGGCCTTCGAGACCGATGATCAGGGCGTTACCAAACACCAGCACGGCGAGCTTTCCGGCCATGGCATCGAAGCCCTCGGCCATGCCGATGACGGCGGCCGACAGGCCGGCATGAGCGAGCGCGAATGCGCCCACGCGCACGAATGAAATCGTGTTGACGGCCACCTGCAGCACCAGCTCTGCAAACTCTACCGCGGCGTCGCCGATCGCGGCGCCGATGCGCTCGCGCTCGGTGAGCCCGGCGCCGACGATGAACCAGGCCGTGCCCAACAGCGCCAGCCACAGACCGGCTGAGTTGAAAAACGAGGCGAGCAGACCGACATAGGTCAGGCTCAGACCCAGGCGGGCGCCCCAGAACTTCAACGCCTCGCCGCGCCAATGGAACTGCAGCGCGTCCAGGAACAGGCCGCTGGACACCACGAACACGCCGAAGATCAGGCTGGCGGCGAGCACCGGGATCGGCTGGTCGATGGGGTGCAGCCACAGCGGCGCGATCAGATTTTCGTTGGCGAACACACTGCCAAATACAAAGCCGAAGACGATCGCTGAAATACCACCGGGAACCAGCAGACCCAGCGCCGGCAATTTTTTCCTCAGCAGCAGCCCGGCGATTAACAACACCGCGCCCTGGCCGACATCGCCAAACATATAGCCGAACATCAGCGGCGCCATCAGCGCGACCAGGCGGCTCGGATCCACGTCCTGCTGGCCGGGCATGCCGAGCAGGCCGGCGAACAATTCGAACTGCCGCGCCCACCCCGGGTTACGCAGCACGACCGGCGGATCCACATCGGGCGGTGGTTCACCCAGCCGCAGCAGGCAATGGAGATCCTTCTCATTTAACTTGGCTTCCAGGTTCTCGGCCTGGAGATCGCTGGTCCAGCCGGTGATCCAGGCGAAATGTTCCGTGGTGGGTAACTCCGGCACGTGGCTGACATACCACTCCAGCAGATGCAGGCGACCCAGGGTCTCGGCCAGGTTGTGTTTGTTGTGCACGGTCTGCAGCCGCAGAACGAGTGTCTCGTCGGCCTTGCGGCCAGCGGCGACCCGCGCGTGCACCGCCTCCCGGGCCTTGCCGGGTTCCGGCGGCAGCCATTCCGGCAGCGGCAGCGGCCGCGCCCGCAGCGCGTTCATCTGCTCGTCGAGTGCGGCGATTTGTGCCCGCTGGCCGACCGCGAACAGGTAACGCCGGTGCTCCGTCTCTATCCGCTGCAGCAACACAGAGGGTGGCGCCTGCTGCAGCGCCGCCTCTGGGGGCACTACATACAGGCGGCCCTCCAGATACGGACCGGCCGCGGCCAGCTGATGCAGATTTGGCAGACGCTCTTCCTCCAGAGAGAAGGCGTCGGCCAGCGTCTCCAGATCACCGAGCATACGGCGCGTGCCTTGCAACTCGGCGATCACCGGGCCGGCTTCCTCGGCCCAGGCCCTGAGCGCGGCGAGGGCGTCGGCCAGCTGGGCGGCGGGTTCGGCCGCAGCCTCTACCGGCTGGGTCACGGGTTTGGGCCACCAGTCGCCGTAGCGCCGTGACAATTCCCCGAATTCCTCCAGTCCCCGGCTCAGGTCCGGCAGCATGGCGGGGCTCGTCGTCTGGCTATGACATTGCAGTTCGACCGCGCCGGTCTTCGCCAGACAGCGCAACGCGCGGGTCAGCTGCTCACGGGGCGTGAGGATCTCGAACCAGCTGGCCGCGGCGGGTCTTATGCCCACTGGGGTCTCCCGGCCGGATCGGGGAACAAGGCCCGCAACACCAGGCCGCCGCGCAAACGCTCGAAGTCCATCTGCGCCATGCCCATATAGGCAAAGATCGCCACCGGCGTGCGTGCGTAGCGGCGGAAGCGGCGCACCAGGCCACCGATCATCGATTGCCGGTGGATCTGAGCCCGGGTCGCCTGCGAGGGCTGCTCCGCGATGTTCTGGAAGTGGTTGAGCATGCCGGTCGCCATCTCCCCGAGCCGTGCCCGGTCGACGATCGCGTCCTCCGGCACCAGCGTCAGCCACTGGTCGGTCCACGCGACCAGCGGTGGCATGCCCGCCTTGATCGCTTCCAGCGTAGGTGCCAGCAGCGACTCCGTCAGCTCGGTGGCACGAGACGCCGCATCCTCGGCGGCATAGGGGCTCAGCGTCGGGTCATCGCGCATCCAGGGTGAGACGGGCTCGCCTCGGGCCAGGTGCGCCATGCACGGAAGATAGGGCACGGTGGCGAACCAATCGGTGGCCGGCTGCCAAGCATCCGGCGCCCATCCGGACAGCTCGGCAACAAAGTCGACCCAGTCTTCGCGCAACGAGCGTTCGATACGATGCGTGTCGGCCTCGGCCGGCATGTGGGCGATCCAGGGTGCCAGCGTCGTGCGTCGCGCCGCCTGCAGATACGCCGCCAGATCGGGCGTCGCTTCCAGCAGGCGCCAGTTCTCTTCCGTCGGGCGCTGCCCGTGGCGCGCCTGAAGCCGCGCCTGGATGTAACCCAGTTGGCTACTGGCGCTCATGGGGTGTCGTCATCCGTTCGGCGAGACGCAGCGCGGCCTGCTGGATCGCTGCCGATTCGTCATGATCCCGGGCCGCCGTGCTCATGGCCGAGACCGCGTCGCGTTTCAGGGCCTTTACTTCGGCCGCGGTGCGCTGTTCGCAGGCGGCATGCATACGGGTGATCCGGTCCTGGGTGCGGGTCTGGATCCGGCGGGCCTGTTGCCGCGCCTGCGCGAGGATAACGTCGGCTTCCTTGCGGGTCTCCTGCATGGTCGCCTGAGCCTCGCGCTCGGCCTCGAGCACGGCATCCATGGCCTCACGGATATTTTCGAAACGGCGGGGAGGGATGGGCCTGGCCACGATCGCACGCTCCTGTGGGTCTCCGGCAGGAAGCCGTGGACCATAGAAGAGCGGCCGCAAATCAGCGCCCCTGCCGTACTAAGAATCTAGCAGTTTCCGCATCTTTTTCACCTGATCTGAGACAGCTTTGGTATGGGGTATATAACCCACACGCCCTTGGCCGACGGACATCTGCGAGGACGGCCGGAGCATGGGCGGGACCGGGAAACGGAAAAAGCCACCGCAGCGGGTGGCTTTCTTTTGTGCCGGGTGGTGGGCGATGCTGGGATTGAACCAGCGACCTCTCCCGTGTGAGGGGAGCGCTCTCCCGCTGAGCTAATCGCCCTTTCTCGGACCCGTTCTCGACAGGGGGCGGATTTTAAGAGCCAGCGGCGCCCGCGGTCAATCGACCGGTCGGCACACTGCGCCCGGCTGTGGCTCAGCCGGGGCAAATCATTCGGATCTTGCTCGGATCTTACTGTGTGTCCGTCGGCGGGCTCTCGCTGAGATGGCGTTTGAGCTGGACCGGCGCTTCCACCCGGCGACGACGGCGGCGCACCCGCAGGTTCAGCATTTCTACCCCGAACGAGAAGGCCATCGCGAAGTAGATATAGCCCTTCGGGATGTGGAGGCCGAGGCCTTCGGCCATCAGCGCCATGCCGATCAGCAGCAGGAAGGACAGCGCCAGCATCTTGATGGTCGGATGTTTGTCGACAAACGCGCCGACCGGTTCGGCCGCCACCATCATCACGCCGATTGAGATCACTACCGCCGCGATCATGATCTCCACCTGTTTGACCAGACCGATCGCGGTGACCACGGAGTCGACGGAAAATACCAGATCGATCAGTCCGATCTGGACCAGCACGGCCGCAAAGCTGGCTGTTGCCACGGAGCTTTCGTCGACCTCGGGGCCTTCGAGTTGTGCATGCACCTCCATCGTGCTCTTGGCCAACAGGAACAGCCCGCCGACGATCAGGATCAGGTCCCGGGTAGTGACCGGATCATTGAACAGCGTGAACAGCGGGCGGGTCATGCCCATGATCCAGGTGATGGTTAGCAGCAGCAGGATACGCAGACCCATAGCCAGCAGCAGTCCGAGACGCCGCGCCCGCGGTCGCTGATGCTCGGGCAGCCGGGATGCGATCACCGAGAGGAAGATGATGTTGTCGACGCCCAGCACAATTTCGAGTGCCGACAGCGTTGCCAGCGCGATCCAGGCTTCGGGGCTGGTCAGAAGATCGAGCATAGGGTCTGGCTCCGATCACGCACGGACGGTTTTGCGCTCCCGGGCCCGGTTGCCACAAACAGCCGCATTATCCGCCCTGGTCGGTATCTAGTCTGGCATGATAGACGAAGAAGGTCCCGCTGGCCTGGAGGCCCTCGAAGTCCGTGGCGATGACCTCGATCTCCAGATGCCCGGACGCGGTCGGCGGTACCCGGCCCGAAAAGCGTCGGGAGTCGGGCTCGAATCTCACCCAGGACGGCAGAGGCTGTCCGGTGGCGAGCTGGGCGGAGAGCGTCAGCACGTCGCCGGGATCGGCGTCGATAAACGTGTCCTCGTCGAATGCATGGATCAAATCGCCGCCGGGTGTCGCGTTCGCATCAGGGATCGGCTTGTTGAGCTCGGGCGCCACGTTCATCACGTTGGTCCTGACCAGATGGCGGTAATGACGCCCGGCGCGGAAGGCCACGAAGATCCAGATCAGCGCGAGAAAGACGTTGACCGCGGCGAACTGCACAAAGGTCATGCCAAACCAGTTGAGCCCGATAAAGAACACACCGGCCTGGATCATGTCGCCAAAGCGCCAGAAGAAGGTGTCGATGGCGGTCTTGGCTTCGTATTTCTCCGCCTGGCTCAGCGGCAGGAACAGCGCCTGACGGGTGGTGTTCATCACCGAATAGTCGACACTGTTTTCGACGATCTTGACGATGCGCAGCACGCTGAAGATCGGGATAAAAGCGATGCCGAACGCGATCAGCCCATAACCCAGCGTGGCGATGATCGGCAGGATCATCAGCGCGCCGCTGACGCCGATGACCCGATAGATCCGCGATACCAGGAACGCCTGCATCGCAAAGCCACACAGGTTGACCCAGAAAAACAGGTCGCCGAAGAACGCGCCGATCGCGGCACCGGCATCGGGATAGACGCCGGCGGCGGCCTGTTCGGTGGCCCAGATTTTGACAAAATCCTTGAGGATGATCTCGCCGGAGCTGTTGACCCAGTTGAGCAATACGACCAGCAGCGCAATCAGCAGCAGATAGCGACTGCTAAAGACCTGGGCGAAACCGCCGAGGAGCTGCGCGGGACGATTGTCGCTGCTCTCGTCCTGGTCCGTGGGTTCCGCATAGACGCCGCGGGCACCCGTCGGGATGGCGCGTCGCGCCGCCTCGGTCAGCGCCAGCGTCGCTAGCAGGATCACGCCCGCCGCCAGCAGCATGTCCAGCTGGTCGATGCCAAGCCAGGTGAGAAATTTGAAGGCCTGGGAGCCGCCCAGCGCGCCGGCGGATGCGCCGATCATGATCACCGGGAACAGACGCTGTCCGCTTTTGACGTTAAAGCAGTCGGCCGCGAAGGCCCAGAATTGTGCGATCAGCATGACGCCGAAGATGCCGACGAACACGTAGTAGATAAATCCGATCTCCATCTGCGCCTGGCCCATCAGATAGAAGATGCCTATGTTGACCACGAAGAACACCGTGACCCAACGGATCAGCAAGACCTTGCCGGCGGCGCGGAACAGCAGACCGTAGAGCGGCACGATAAACAGCAGCAGCAGCGCCTGGGTGGCGATCGCGTAACTGGCGGTCTCGGCGCCGAACTCAGTGAGGATAAAGACTTCGCGCGTGGTCTTGAGGATGTAGTAACAGACCAGCAGCAGGAAGGCATAGAGCGCGAACAGGATAACCGCCCGACCTTCGCCGGGCCCCATCTTGGTAAACAGCGACAGCAAGCGGTCGACTGCGGTCAGATTGCCGGTTCTTTTGCTCGCCATGCTTCCCCCGAAAACCACCCGGATGACGGGTTATTTTGCCCCCGATCTTACCGGCTCTTAAACGCGTCTGCTGGAGTTGGCGAAATCCGTACTGAATTGGACCGCCGGGGTTGATAGTATTCCCAACCGACGCCGACACGTTCACCGTCACCCTCCCGTCGACCGCAGGATGCTCCCATGCGCAGATTTATCCTTCCCTGCCTCCTCCTGCTACCGATTGTTGCCTGGTCGGCATCAGATTCGTCTGCAGCCCTCGATCCGGCCGACGCGGCGCAGCTGCGCGGTCTGATCGAGACGATGAAGGAAACTCCCCGGGGGCCGTTCCAGCGCATCCGCTGGTTCTGCGAGGACGGCACCATCCTGCCACCCAAGGCCTACGCCTGCGCGGAACATGGCGGCGGTCGCCAACACGGTGAGTGGAGCGAGTCCACCGAAATTGTGCGCGCGGCCGGTTTCCCCATCGCCAACGTGATGGTGGAGCTGGGGCCCGAGGACTTTGGCGACAGCCCGGCCCAGCAGAATCACTTCCGCATGCTGGTGCTGGAGCAATATCTGATCGATCTCGACGACGGCTGGATCCTGCGCGGGGCGCGCTACTACCGGGGCGCGTTCCAGATCGAGGACGAGGAACAAAGCGCCTACGAATTTCTGTCGATCCTGGCCCGGAATCCGGCGTGGCAGCAGCGCCGTTTCCCGCTGCTGGTCCAGGCAGCGGCGCTGATCCCCCATGGCCAGAGCGCGGTCGGCGCCTCAGAGATCCGGGGTCTGGCGACGGCGCTCAACGACGCCGATCCGGGCTTTGGCGATCTGCGCAACAAGATCCATGGCCGGCCGGAGCCTTCGGACGCCCAACGGGTACGCGACTATGCGGCCGGCGGCGGCAAACCGGCGCTGGCAGACGACTACGAGACACTGGCGGCCGCCATCGACGAGGCCGCGCGGCTGCCTGATCCATCACCGGTGATCGAGGCCTACGCGCGCAAGGTCCGCGACAACAGTCTCGCGGTAGACCTGCGTCTCGGCGCCAGGCAACTCGCCAGCCTGACCGATCCGGCGGCACGCATCGGCGCGCTCGGGCAGATCATGGCCCGGCTGCGCGACGGCATCCCGGTCAGCGGTCATCCGCTGGACGGTATCGATCTGCTGAACAGTCTCGACGCCCAGGTGTTCGGCCTTGCGCAACGTCTCGATGTGGACAGTGGCAGCCTGAGCCGTGCCGATTCGCTGGCGCTGATGAAGTCCATGGCGATGGCTGGCTATGGCATCGGCTTGTTGACCCGCTTCGAGCTCGACAATCTCGAGGCCAGCCTGACCCGGCTCGCCCGCGATCAGGTGCCGCTATCGGCTTACCGCAACGAGCTGGCCTATCTGGGCCGTGCGCCAGGCTGGGCTTCCCGCAGGCTGGCGTTCTATTTCGAGCGGCCGGTCGCGCGGCTGGCGCAGATCGAGCCGCTGGCCGAAACCTTTATCCCCGATCGCATGCGCGGCAGCCCGATGATCTTCTATTCGCGGCTCCTCAATCCGCTGGTGGTGGACGCGATGCAGATTGCCGGCGTGCGCCAGCAGATCTTTGGCGAGACCGTCGGCACCGGTCTGCGCAGTCTGAACCCGGGCATCAGCCGCGGCGTGTTGCTGACCCTTGAACAGGCGCTGGCCCGCGAGGGCAGCACCGCCGACGCCATCGTGATCGTCCCTGAGACCATCTCCGAACTGCCAGTGGTGGCCGGGATCCTGACCGAGAACGAGGGCAACGCGCTGTCCCACGTCCAGCTGCTGGCGCGCAATCTCGGCGTGCCCAACGTGGTCGTGGCCAACCCGTTGCTGCCACGTCTCGAGCCTTATCTGGGCCGCAAGATCTTTGTCGCCGCCAGCCGGGGCGGGGTGGTGGAAATCCGGCTCGACGAGGACGCGCCCGCGGCTGCCGCAGAGATCCAGGGACCGACCGAGAAGATCTCCATCGATGTCGCACGCATGGATCTGGAGACCCAGCGGCTGATCCCGTCCACCGAACTGGGGCCAAAGGATTCCGGCGTACGGGTGGGACCGAAGGCGGCTGAGGTCGGCAACCTGACAAAGAAATTCCCGGGTCAGGTCTCGGCGGCGGTGGCGGTGCCGTTCGGCCTGTTCAGTCACGCGCTGACCGAGCGTCGGGTGACGCCGGACGGACCCACGTTGTTTGAATGGATGACCGCGCAATACGACGAGCTCGATACGATCACCGATCCGGCGGAACGCGACCGCCGCGCCAATGAAATGCTGGCGACCGTGCGCGGCTGGTTTATGGAGAGGCCCGCCAATCAGGAGAAAGTGGCTGCCTTCCGGCAGGCACTGAAGGACAACTTCGGGCCCGACGGCAGCTACGGCGTGTTTGTCCGCTCGGACACCAACGTAGAAGACCTGGCCGGGTTTACCGGCGCCGGACTCAACCTGACCGTGCCCAACGTGGTCGGGGAGGACAACATCATCGCGGCCATGCGCCGGGTCTGGTCGTCGCCGTTCGAGGAGCGCGCCTACGGCTGGCGGCAGTCGATCATGAACGATCCGGAACACGTCTATGTCTCGGTGCTGCTGCACCAAAGCGTCAACGCGGCCAAGTCCGGGGTGATGATCACCGCCGATGTGGAGACCGGTTCCCGCGACTACATCACGATCGCAGTCAACGAAGGCGTCGGCGGCGGTGTCGAGGGCCAGGCGGCCGAGAGCCTGCTTATCGGTCGCAATGATGGCAAAGTCCGCCTGCTGGGCTCGGCGACCGCACCGCAGAAACGCGTGTTGCTAGCGACTGGTGGCTCGGAGCTGGTGCCGGCCTCGGGTGCGTCACGGGTGCTGAGCAATGCGGACATCGCCAAGCTGCTGGCCTTTGTCGAGCGCCTGCCCGGCTGGTTCGAGAACATGCCCGAGGCGGAGCGCGCGAAGGCGGTGGCCGACGTGGAATTCGGTTTCCTCGACGATAAACTCTATCTGTTCCAGATCCGTCCCTTTGTTGAGAACAAGCGCGCCAGCCTCAGCACCTATCTGCAGAACCTGGACGCGGGGCTGGCTGAGAACGCTGACCGGCCGGTGGTCATGGCCGAACGGCCCGGAGGTGAACGATGAACATAAGAGCAAAGGCGCTGGCCCTGCTGGCCGGATTTGTGATCAGCACCGGTGCGGCACTGGCGTATCCCATCGATGCCTATGACGAGACCGGCATCCGCCGTCTTAATTACTACCAGCGCGCACAGACCGGCGAAGTACGGGGCCGCAAGCTCTCCCCGGGCGCACTGTTGTCCACGGCCTACGTAGAGCCGCGGTTGCGGGACACCGACTACGGCTTCGAGTTCGAAAGCGATGAGACCTATGTCCGTCAGCTCAAGAGCTTTCTTGGCGCAGACGCGGCTCGTTACGGTGTGGCCGTGCTGGATGTGACCGACCCGGAGAATCCGATCTATGCGGATCTCAACGGCGGCATCCGCGAAAACGTCGGCAGCGTCGGCAAGATGATGGTGGGTCTGGCCTTCTTCCAGGCGCTGGCGGATATCTATCCCGACGACATCGCGGCCCGTGAGCGGGTTCTCAAGGACACCTGGATCGTGGCAGATGACTTCGTCAACTACGATCATCATGAAGTCGTGTTCTGGGATCCGGAGACGATGGATTTCGCCTTCCGCCAGGTCCGGCCCGGTGACTCCGGCAGTCTGTATGAATGGCTGGACTGGATGCTCTCGGCCAGCAACAACGGCGCCGCGTCCACGGTCGAGAAACAGTTGATCCTGCTCAAGCATTTTGGCGCCGAGTACCCGGTCAGCGCCGAGCGAGAGGCCGCGTTTTTCGCCGAGACCGGGCCCAAGTCGCGGGGCGAGATATTTCTCGACGCCATGAACGGCGCGGTGATCCGCAACGGGCTGGATCCGGATCTGCTGCGTCAGGGCAGCTTCTTTACCCGCACCGGCAAGCAGAAAGTCGCCGGCACCTCGAGCTATGGCAATCCGCGCGAGCTGGTGCATCTGCTGATGCTGATCGAGCAGGGCAGGATGGTGGATACCTGGTCGAGTACCGAGATGAAGCGGCTGCTCTATATGACGCAAAAACGCATCCGCTATGCGTCTCATCCGGCGCTGCTCGACTACGCGGTCTATTTCAAATCCGGCTCGCTCTACAGCTGTCAGCCCGAGCCGGACTTTGTGTGCAAAAAGTATCAGGGCAACAAACGCAACCAGCTGGCGTCGGTGGCGATCGTCGAGGGTCCCGAGGAGACCCTCGATGTGCACTATCTGGTGGCCGTGAGCTCAAACGTGCTCTACAAGAACTCCGCGGTGGCCCATCAGACCCTGGCCATGCGGATCCATCGCATGATCGAGGCGCGCCACGCCGAGCGACTGGCTCAGCGCAAGGCCGAGCGCGCGGCGGCCAAACAGGCGGCAGAAGCCGTGGTGCCGAATCCTCCGGTGCTCGAAGGTGACCCTGCGATCGTCGACGGGCCGGACGGCCTGCCGGAGCCGGAGGGTGTGGACGGCCCCGACGAGTCGGGGCAGGGCGAGCCGGAAGTGCCTCAGATCCCGTCTCCGCCGACCCTGGGCACAGACTAGGCCGCCGCAACTGCCGAGACGCAAGTGTCGGATCGGACCAGCAGGGTCCGCCAGGACGCAGGCGCATTGCATCGCGTGACCGCCTGGCCTGCACAACGGGCAGCCGGCCGCTAGCAGTGCGGCGTCAGCAAGGGACAGGTATCAGCGGAGCGGGCGGGGCCGGCAATCAGAACGCGCTGGCTGCCCGGTTCTGCGGCAAGCCGACGGGCTCGGCGTGGGATTCGGCCATATGGTCGTGGGCGACGTTGGCCTGGTCGTAGATCAGATCATCCATCGCCACGATCACCTGGCTCAGCCAGCGACCGCCTGAGGGGTGGTTGGCCATCGCCACCGCGATATAACGGCGTCCGTCGCGCTCGACGATCGCGCTGTCCGCATGGAAGGTCCGCCAGCTCCCGGACTTACGCAGGATCTTCGACCCCGGACGCGCGGTCTCGAGACCGAGCACGAACTTGTGTTTGATCGTCGTGCCTTCGAGGATCGAGCGCATCTGAGCCGACGCTTCCGGGCTGACCAGCCGGTCGGTCTCCAGCAGATAGTAAAAACGCGCCACTTCGAACACGGTGGCCGCGTGGGACAGGTTGTACAGCGGATCGCGTTTCCAGGCGCCTGCCTTGGCGTAGGCCTTGCCCACCCACAGACCGCCGTTCATCTCCGGGTCGTAGAGCGCGTAGCGTTCCGACTGCAGCAGCTCGGCCAGATATTCGAAACCGACCCGCTTGAGCATGGTGCTCGCCGCGCCATTCGAGGAGCTGCGGATCATCGCGGTGAGGAAATCCAGATTCTCCTGGGTCATCTCCAGCTGGCCGTCAGCGGCCTTCTGGAACGCGCCCAGAAGGATCGCGATCTTGGGCAGACTCGCTGCATACATCATCTGGTGGGCGTTGACGGTGGCGACCCGCGGGTCAGCCGGGTCGGTGATATCCACCAGCGCCACAGCCAGCTTCTGGTCGGCCGCGGCCCGGGCCAGACCGATCTGTTGCAGTTTCTCGCTGAGCGCCGCATGCAGATGCGGTTCGCGCGAGTATTTCAACAGAGGCCATTCGACCGCCGGCATCGCGTCGATACGCGTAACCGAACGGGTGCCGGTCGTACCGACGACACTGGCCGCGTCCGCGGCAAACGTCGGGGCGGCCAGCAGGTTGCCGAGCATGAATCCGGCGAGCAGATGGATATATTGTTTTGGCTTCAAGAACGCGTCCTGGGCTGGGGAGCCCGGTAGTTTTAATGCGTTGAATTGCGTTGCAGTTTATCAGTCGACCCGCGGAGGATACATAATGCAAAACGATGACCGGTCCGGCAAATGGCGGGAATCCGGCGTCTTTGAATCGATATCCGCAGATGCTCTCAGCAATAAAAAAGTATAAAAACCAATAAATTAGAGTGCATTATTAAATTGATGTATTGGCTTTGGCAAGGAACTGGATCGCAAAATCGGGGACCGATGCGCCGGAAACCGCCGCCGAAAACTGCGCACGAACCGGCGTTTCGCCATCCAGCCGGCTTGTCTGGCGCCGGAGCGGGGCGGTGAGTGTATCGACGCCGGGACCGGTGGCCGCGCCCGGCTGGCGCACGCTGGCCGCGTTTTTGGCGGTGCCGCTGACCCTGATCGCGCTGTTTTACCTGACTCCGCTGCATACCTGGTTTGAGGATCAGTACCGCAGCGTGTGGCACGACTGGGTCGCCGGGCACAGCGCGCTGGCGGTCCCTGTGTTCCTGCTCGTCTTTGTGGGCTTTTCCGCCAGCGGTCTGCCGCGAGTTTATCCGACGGTGCTGGCGGGCAGCCTGTTCAGCCTGCCGCTGGCGCTCGGCATGGCGCTCGTGGGCAGCTCCTTCGGATCGGTGATCGCGTTCCGGCTGGCGCGCGGGTTCGGGCGGCCCTGGGTAGAGGCCCGGTATGGCGAGGGTCTGGGCCGCTGGGGCGAACTGATCAACCGCAGCGGTTTCTCGCTGGTGTTGTTGCTGCGTCTGATGCCCGGGACCAACGCGCTGGTCACCAGCGTGGTCGGTGGCATCTCACGCATCCCGACGCGGATATTCGCTGCCGCCACGCTGATCGGCATCGCGCCATCGACCGTGGCTTTCGCGTTGCTGGGACGGGGTCTGTCCAGCGGCCAGCACTGGCAGGTCGTGCTGTCTGTGGCCGCGCTGTTTGTGCTCGCCGTCTCGACATTGATCGTCTGGCGGCGGCGGGGAGGGGGTCCACTGGTTCCCGGTAGCGACTGAAGTCGGGCCGATGCTCCGGCTTTTGCTAGAATCCGGGTTTCAGCATCGACCCGCCATCCACCGGCCATTTATCCATGACAGTCAGAACACGATTCGCGCCCAGCCCGACGGGATTCCTCCATATCGGCGGTGTCCGCACCGCGTTGTTTGCCTGGCTGTTCGCCCGGCGTCATGGCGGTCAATTCGTCCTGCGTATCGAGGACACGGACCGGGAGCGGTCCACCGAAGAGGCGATCCAGGTGATCCTCGATGGCATGGAATGGCTCAAGCTGCGTCCCGACGAGGGCCCGCTTTACCAGACCGACCGCTTCCCTCGCTATAAGGAAGTGGCGGACAAGCTGATGGCCGAGGGCCATGCTTACCATTGCTACTGCAGCAAGGAAGAACTCGACGTGATGCGTGCCGAGCAGCGGGAGAAGGGCGAGAAACCCCGCTATGACGGCCGCTGCCGAAACCGCGCCGAGCCGGTGCCGGGCGTCGATCCGGTGGTCCGCTTCCGCACCCCGGAAGAGGGCAGCGTCGTGGTCGAGGACAAGGTCTTTGGTCGGGTCGTGTTCGAGAATGCCGAACTGGATGATCTGGTGCTGGTGCGTTCCGACGGCGTGCCCACCTACAACTTCTCGGTGGTGGTGGACGACATGGACATGGAGATCACCCATGTGATCCGTGGCGACGACCATCTCAACAACACGCCGCGCCAGATCAACATCTATCACGCGCTGGGCGCGCACCCGCCGACGTTTGCCCACGTGCCGATGATCCTCGGACCCGATGGCAGCAAGCTGTCAAAACGCCACGGCGCGGTCAGCGTGCTGGAGTATCGCCAGGAGGGCTATATGCCCGAGGCCCTGCTCAACTTCCTGGTGCGGCTCGGCTGGTCCCACGGCGACCAGGAGATCTTCAGCGTCGAGGAAATGATCCATTTATTCGACCTGGAGCATGTGAACAAGGCGGCGTCGAGTTTCAACCCGGACAAGCTGCTGTGGATCAACCAGCAGTACATCATGAAGGCCGATGGCAAACAGCTCGGTCTGGATCTGTGGTGGCAGCTCGAGCGGATGGGCGTGGACACTAAGGCCGGACCGGAGCCCGAACAGGTCGCCGAAGCCTTCCGCCAGCGCGCACAGACCCAGCACGAAATGGCACAATCGGCGCTGTTTTTCTATCAGGATTTCAGCGGCTACCACGAAAAAGCCGCCAAACAGCACTTGCGGCCGGTGGCGCTCGAGGGGCTGGAGCGGGTCCGTGACGGTCTGACCGTGCTAGAAGACTGGCGCGCAGAGCCGATCCACGATGTGATCCACAGCGTGGCCGAGAGCCTGGAACTCAAGCTGGGCAAGGTGGCCCAGCCGATACGGGTGGCGGTCTCCGGCGGACCGGTCTCGCCACCGATCGATGTGACGCTTGAATTGCTCGGTCGCGAGCGGACGCTGGAGCGCCTGAACCGGGCCATCGCCTTTGTCGGCGAGCGCGCCCAGGCGGCTGCCGCGAACGGTTGAACTCCCGGTTTGCACTGAATGCCGCCCTTCTTCACGGGGCCGCTCCCGACGTCTAGGGGGTATCGAGGGGCTGGACCTGACGCTTCCCCGTATCGAAAGAACTGTCGGAATTCTTGACAATCATGATGCCAATGCGAGCGAATCAGATGCAAGGCTATATTAATCAATAGGTTATGCGTTGAGATGGCGGGAGAATCCGGGTCTGACGCCCGGATTTTCCTTACTTGAGAGCACGAATTGTGTCGGGAGTCTTTGCAGACCGCCCCGCCGAACATCACCCAATAGCTCAATTGTCTCATGTTATTCAGTGGGTTACATGTAGTGGCATGGGATTTGCTTGATACTATCCGACACATCGCATGTTTGGACATCGCTCGGGAGGATAGGATATTGAAAACTTTTAGACATCTTTTAATTGGGCTGACTTTGATGGTGGGGGCGCAGAGCGCCAACGCCGCACTAGTCACCCACTCGGCCCAGGACTGGACGGGTGCGTTAACGCCGGCTTTCGGATCGCTTGTTGAGGCAGTTGACGACTTTTTCATCGGATCTGGTGTGGATTACACCTTCGGCAACACGGAAGGCGTGTTCAGTGATCCGCCGGAGGCGATCTGCGGAATCAACGCTGCCGGAGTTTGCGATCTCGTCACGGCCGTGGATGGACGTATTGTCGATCTCGGCACCACGAGTCAGGCTTTCACCAGCTACATCATGGCTGAGGCTGGATTTGCCGCTGACGGAACGCTGTTGCTCGAGGCGTTTGATGTCAACGGCAATCTGTTGGCGTCAGCGCTGAACGGACCTCCCGCCGGCCCGAATGGTCGGACGACGATGGAAATTGACCTCGGCGGTTCGTACAGCATCGCGTGGTTCCGGATTTCCGGCCAGGACTCGTGGGGTCTCAACACGCTGACGATCA